>DIAM01000003.1 GCA_002416505.1 Gammaproteobacteria bacterium UBA5078 | reverse complement strand
CCGTGACCGTGAAGTAGGTGCCATCGCTCAGACCATCGGCATCGGTAGCACTGAGTGTGCCGGTGATGGCGCCGCCATCCTCAATACCACTGCCGCTGTCATTACCACTGAAAGTGGGAGAAGCATTATTAATAATCGTTGCAGTGCCACTTGCTCCAGTTTGATTAGTCACCGTTCCAACAATGTACCCTGTTGAGAGCGAAAATGTTTCATCAAGCTCTGCTGTTGAATCGGACACCGTGGCGAGACGCAGCAATATAGAGGACTGGCCAGCCGCAATGGTCACAGCTGCTCCGCTAACAGTACTCCATGAGCTTCCACCATTTGTGGAAACTTCCAAGGTGCTAGCTGCTGCTGTGTCGGTTCCAAGCGTGGCCGAGCCATTGCTTAATACAGGCGTAAAGCTGATATTTGTGGTGGAAGTTTTGTTGATACTTACAGTGAACTGAGCAATTGCACTTTCGGATACCGTTGGACTGCTAACACTGATCGTAAGCCTGTCGTCATCCAGCGTTGGATAACCACTGTCACCAGACTGATTGGCAGTACCTGTATTGTTGCTCGCCAGGAAGACATCGCCTGCCCCTTCATCGTTAATGGAGGCTACGCCAGCGCTGGAACCGCTGCCTATGCTCGCTGTCAGTGAGAATGATTCATTGCCTTCGTGCACATTGTCCTGAGTGACAACCATACGCACTAATAACTTATCGCCTGATGGAATTGCGACGGCCGCCCCAGTGTAGTTTGTCCAGGTGGTACCATTAAAATATTCAATCTGGTTACTCAGATCAGCACCCAGGGTCGCGGCGACGTCAGAACTGGTCAAGCCTTCCGTGGAGCTGATGGCAAGATTGACCGTAACACCGGCGATACCGGAAACCGTGAATACCGCATAGGGCGATGCCTCATTGATAAACACAGAATTAACGGATGGAATTGCCGTGTCATCTTCGCCTTGAATGGTGACATTCAATACGCCAATATCAGTCAGACCTGCACCTGAGCGATCTCCTAGCGTGTAATTAAAGCTATCAGTCAGCGACCCACCACTAGCTAGCGCCTCGACCGAAGCGTTGCTGTTATCTAGAGTATATGTCCAGCCACCGTTGGCGTTAAGGGTCAAGGATCCATAAGCACCAGATAATGACGCACCCAACGTGCCAATTGTGCCTGATCCTTCAACGCTCCCTGTTCGAACTGAAGCTACTACCAACTCCGAGGCGGCATCATCCACATCTGGATCATTTCTCAATACGTTACCACTGGGGTTAAATCCAGCTATCGCGTTGAAATTACCACTAGTTTCAATCGCGGTGGCGGAGTCGTTGGTTGCAACAGGAGTATCATTAGCCCCCTGAATTGTCACAGTTAGGGTGGAAGAGTCAACTAGGTTAGCCGTGTTCTTGATCGAATAGACAAAGTTTTCCGTTAACGACACACTACTACTTCGAAGAGCCTGTACCGTTGCATTACTATTATCGACCGTGTACGTGTAAGCGCCAGTAGAGCTGAGCGTCAATGTCCCATAATTTCCAACAATGGGAGTGTTACTCACGATAGCGGTATCACTTACAACACCAGACGATCTCGCAAACGTAACGGTGTTACTCCCGGCTGGCGTAGTATCGTTAGACAATAAATTGCCAGTCGGATTGGTACCGGCTGTCCCATTATTGGCACCACCAGCTTCCACCGCCGTCGCTGTATCAGCCAAGGCATTAGGGTCGCTGGCACTGGACCCAGAAACAGTGATAACTAAGTTTGCTGTACTCGATGCTCCACCGGCATCCTGCACGCTGTACGAAAATGAATCTGAACCAGTCTGGCCAGCACCAAGATTGGCATTATTGGCAAACGGAGTATATGTGTAATCACCATTACTGAATATTTGAAGAGTGCCATAAGTGCCGGCTCTAATATCATAAGCACTGCTGCTGAAGGTCAAAGATGCGCTGGTCAAATCGACAGCAGCACTCAATGTGACAGACGTCGCTTTGCCCGTGCTGTCATAGAGTGCAGACACCACTGTGGTATTTGCAGGAACACCTGTGCCGGTGACTGTCATGCCTGCGAGGACACCTGCGGTTGGTGCAAGGGTGACTGTAGTACTTGCGGCGTTAGATCTAGTAGAAAAAGGCTTGTCTTGGTAGCCAGAGGTACCAGATCTTGAGAACCCTACAATGGTAACGCCAGTGAAACTTGTTATTGCTTTATTGGAAAGTGTGACGGTAGTTGTGTTGCTGGGAGAGTCATACACCAATCCAGCCACAGTCAATTGAACGCTACCGCTGCCAACTATTGGGCCACCTGCAGTATAAGTCCCATCATCTATGCCAGCCGGCCCCTCCCACCACGCGACATCTTTTAGGCTAAACTTTTCACTTCCCGATGTAAGATTTCCGGTAAAAGTAAATATTGTGGCACCATTGGTAGTGCCGGTTGCCGAGATAGTACTGCCTAGCAGTTGAACTGCTTTGGTCTCAGCAAACGCGTCAACATCAGCATCATTAGTCACCACATTGCCCTTGGCCGTCGACCCAAGAGGATCGTCGCTTGCATAAGCTGTTGCGTCAGTGCGCAGCGACTCTTTAGCCTCGCCGTAATCATTGCTGGCAACAGGATTATCATTTGCGCCCTGAATCGTTACAGTCAATGTGCTGGTGCCGCCGACACCACCATTGGCAGTCATCTGATACGTAAAGGTATCAGTCAGGGTGTTGCTGGCAGAGCGCAAAGCCTGCACCGCCGCACTGCTGTTATTGACCACATAGTTGTAGCTGCCATCGGCACCGATCTTGAGCGTGCCGTACTGACCAACTACTTCAGTGCCATTGGCAGATGTAGTGGATGCAATAACAGAGAGGTCGGCAGCAGTAGTGCCGATCTTGGCCACAATTTTGCCGCCACCAGTAGCCGTATCATTGGTCAGCACATTGCCTGAAGGATTCGTGCCCGAGGCTATATTGCTGACTCCACCAGCCTCAACTGCTATCGCTGTGTCTGCGAGCAGGGTGGGCGCAGCGGTGATAATCGCATTCAACTGGGAGTCAACACGATCGGACGATGAACCGATGTTGAGAATAGCACCAGCGGCGCCAAGCCCTGCAAAAAAAGCAGTGTCCACCACAAGGATAAACCCGTTGTTATCAGCAACGCTGGCGTCAGCATCCTTATTGCCGTTCGCACTCGCTAATTCCAGGCTACTAAATTCATTGTCTGTCCAGAAGTAAAAACCCTTGACGACACCCCCAACCTTGATTGGACGGCTGATCCAGCCATAATACAGTACGTTATCGATTTTCAAATTTACTAATACGTCGTTTCCGCTGAACAAGTTGGCATTGTTTACATCGCTGGTAAACGCGCTGATAAACTCGATGCTCAAACTGGTGTTGATGTAGTCATGGCTTGAGGATTCTACGCCCGCGGGGGTTGAAGCTGTGTTGACCCTGTAAGCATTGGAGAATTCAAAAGACGCTCTCTCCACTCCAATCAACTGCCCCTCAATATCGAGGGCGGCGTGGTCATCGTCAGTAGCAAAACCTACTTTCGAAACATCGCCACCCGTCAGTTTGGCAGAAAATAATTGGCCTTCGTCACCAGAGCTGTCCATTCCGTTATTCAGACGCTGATCTAGGGCATGACCAACTTCTTCCAACAATACCCTGGAAATGAATTCGCTACTGAACCCCATGTTAACCCAATCGGCATTAACATAAATTCTTTCAGTTCCGGTGTGACCAACAACGGCGTAGGCGGCTAACGCGCCACGCAGTTCAGCATTGCTGCGCAGTTCCAGCGCTATACCGAGGCCGTCCCTCGTAAGAACATTGGACAATGCAGAAACGTTTTCGGCAAAGAGAGCCGTATCAGTTTCGGCACGACCAAACACATCCTGCAGCAATTGCAGGTAGTCTGAATGGCTGGGAAGTTCCCTTAGCAAAGTGTTGACCTGATCGAGCGCTGCACTCCAACTTTCTTGGGCTGCATAGTCGGTCAGCGTTCCAATGCCTTCGACGGATAGATGCCTAACTTCCTCAACGCTTGCAAGCGCGGATTCCCCAAGTTCGCTGGCCTGCGCGATCAGAGGCTGCTCACCCTGAACAGTCAAATGTCCGGTGCTGCCGGCGTACTCAGTGCCAGACTCCTGCTTATCCACAACAGCAGGGGCTACCAGCAAGCGATCCTGTGCTGCAGCTGATTGGTCTGACCAAGAGAAATACCGCTCCAACGCATGTGCGGTGGCTTGGGGCTCCATAGGATCTGCAAGGCTATGCGCCATGTCAAAAGTGGCCGCAGCTTCGCCGATCGCAGCTCCATCGAACATGAATCGCTGCTCAAGCGCCATCAAATCAGGGGCCGATTTTACTATCAAAGAAGATTTTTTGCGGGCGAATGGTGGTGTGTCAGCATTCTCTAGCAGCGTTGATTGCCCAACAACTTTTAGACCCTTCTTCATAAAACAACCTTGATGAAAAATTTAATTAATTCGGACTTAAATAAACCGTACCACTCATTCCAGCTACAAGATCCGGATCGGCGTCGATAATTTCTGCGGCAACACTGATAGTCTGACTGACCGCATCCGCACGGACGCCAATACGTTTAAATCGTGCATGGTAACGCTTAGCAGTTTCATCAATACGAACCTCGAATTGCGAGCCGTTTTTTAGATTCATCAGCCAAACCGATGGTACGATGAACTCCAGCTCCAACTCGCTATCGTCAAACACATCAATCATAGGCTGCCCTGGTTGCACATACTCTCGCAGGTTGATCAGCACGGCAGCTACTACTCCTGAAAAAGGCGCAATGATACGGCACTTTTTCAACAATACTTCTTGAATGCGAACATCGGCATCTGCGCGCATTTTTGCGCTCTCGGCCAGCTCCACCTCCAGGCGCCCGATAGAGTTGAGCTCGTTCAGACGGTTGTTGGCTTTGAGCAACGAGTCTGCCGAAGACTGCTCAGCCACAGCTCGCTCCAGCTGTGCCTGCTGCATGTCGCAATCCAGTTCGACAAGCACCTGACCAGCGACATAACGATCGGCTTCTCTGACATGAATTGCTGTGATTACCCCAGGGATTTCAGAGGACAAGATTGTTTGTCTGACCGCTGAAAGCTGAGCTCTGATTTCCTGCAGAGGGACGCTATAGCCTGAAGAGGTTTTCTGAGCGGCGGCTCTGGACGACACCAACGTGGCGACCAAAATTATAGCAATCGCCACCACCTTTGTTGGGTTTTTTGAAATTGATAAAGTAATCTCAGCATCACTCCCCGATTCTCTATCGATTACTGAACGAATCAATTAGCGGGCATCCAATTTCGCCCGCTCATTGTCAAATTGCGCAATTGTTGCGGCCAGCTCATCAAGTGATGTGTCCTGAACATTGCCTATCTCTGCCTCCACACCCAAAGTGAACAGGAATCGTGCACGTGAGGACTCCAGAGCAGCCTGTGCCTGATAAAACCTCAGCGTGCTGAGCAGCAGAGAGGTTTGGCCGACAACCATATCGAGCCGGCTCTGCGTCCCCACGCCGGTCGCATTGACCTGCAGGTGCTGGTAACTGCGATCTATTTCCATCAATTGAGATGAGCGCGCTAGTTGGTTGATGGACGACGCGAGATCAAGCCTCCCGAGATGCACCTGGCTTAAAGTTGCAACCTGAACCATCATCAGTCGCTGGTCTGAGAGACTAACACCGGCTTCCGCCAGTCTGCGGCGCGCCGGCACAGAAAAAATGTCGAGCAGGTTGTAAGTCAACTGTGCACTCGCCTGCACCCAGTCATTGTTGACCTGGTAAAGATCGTCGTCGTAGCTCACGCCATAATCGAGCCGCAAATTGGGGAACATCTGCGCTAGCACTTTGCGCGACTCAAGCCGAGCGATGCGCGAGTCGTAGTGCCGCTCGAGAACATCTGGATTGCGAGCTAGTGCCAGCTCTTCAACCTCTTCGACCGGAATATCCAGAAGATACTGCGCAGTCATTGATTCTGGCTCTTGCACTACAATGGGGAAGCCTGCCGGCACATTCACAAGCAGCGCTAGCTCCACCTGGGCGAGGGACAATGCGCTGTTCATTGCCTCAAGCAAGCGTAGATTTTCCAGCAACTCACGCTGATAGCGCAGGTTCTCACCGAGGTTGTCCACTAGTTCGCGCTGCACAGAGCTAGCATCTGTGAGCGCCGACTCGGCATCACGGATGGCGGCCTGCAAATCACCGCGCAGGCGCTGAGCCGCTGCAACTCGCCAATAGGCAATATGAACATCCTGCATGATCTGATGCAGCATTTTACGGCGGCGCTCAGAGGCGATATTTAGACGTTCTGCCTGCTGATGGGCATCAAAGTAACTGACACCGAAATCGATCAGATTCCAACTCAGCCCCAGTTGTGACATCACGTTACTACGCTGTTGAGAAATGAATCTTGAATTGACCAGCTCACCAGTGTCGATGTCTCTACTCCGATTGACTCTTTCGTTGTTGCGGGTGTTGTAACCTGCCTGGGCGAGCAGCGACGGCAGCATGTCGAAGCGGGATACCTCAAGCTGACCAAGGCTCAGTGACTCCTCCATCATCCGAGTTCTCAGCTCAAGATTGTATTTCAGGGCCCGCGCCTGCGCCAGAGGTAGGGTAAGCACAGCGTCCATGCTCGGAAGCTCAGAGTAAGCCAGCTCTGACAGCCGCTTACTCCCAGCCTCCAGTTCTTCGGGTCCGACTGGCGATGGACTCACAGTCGAACAAGCTGTCAGCACGATTACAAGTAGCCAACTGATGCTGGCTCTAATACACGGTACTGAATTTGATTTACTTAGATTTAATTCCATGGGTATTGTAATTGACCTAATGAAGGTATGATTGAGTCAGTCATGAATATATTTTTCAACGAGATTTATTTGAGGAAAAGTCATTTTGCATAGCAACTATCTAGGTTGCTTTGCACTATAATCAATCGCTGGATATCAAGAATCACTGATTTGCTAATATGTCAATATCTTACCATAGGTGCTTGTTAAGCTCGTTTTAAAAATGTTTAAAAATGTTAAAAATGTTTAAATTCGTTTGGATATTTATTACGGCCTTAGGTTGCGCTGCGTCCATCGGCTCCCTCTTTATGAAAAAAATTTAACAATCCATCAACGCTTATGAATTTGCCTCAGTCCCGGCAAGCACCATTCGGTTTGCGCTGCGCAGAAAGTGCTCGTGCATTCGCGCATAGAACTCTTACGGCCTTTGCGGTTTTCTGGATTTGCGGCTAGCAGGCGTTGACGGTGTGTGTGATACAAGTGGCAGAGTGCCGATGCTTAGTGCTTTGCGTCCAGTGGTAGCGAAATGGAAGCGAGTTTGTCCTTGATAATTAAGGCGAGAAACTTCGCCCGTTCGATCAAATTAGCATTTTTCGACATAGCATGAATTCTTCAAGGATAGGGCTGTGCTTGATGCAGGCCATCAGTAATTGAAGTCGTGACTTGCGGTGGCCCGCTTGCAATTTACTCCCATGCCTTTCCATTGTGTGTATCTAAGCGGTTGCGGATCAGTCGGGCCTGACGCTTTGCAGAGGCAGGAGATTTCTTTTGAAGAACATTATCGAGATGGAGCGCGTCAAACCACTGCTCTATGGTTGGATGCGTGAGGAGCAATTTAGCTATTTGGCGACTTTCCGGAATCATAAATGATCCGGTCGAAATTTCGGCATTGTAAAGGGACATCAGGTTGGTGCTCTCGAAGAGAAAACTGGTTTCAGCAATCATGATATTTCCGGCATCATTCCTTGGCATGCTTGCAAGAATTAGGAGATACGTACCCTCCCGGCAACAGAAACCTATCAAAGCTCGTTAATAAAGCGGGTGAGCCAACGTGGACTGCCCCCGATACTATTGATAAAACTCTCCTTAAATTGAGGCACGTTCAAAGGCCTCCAGACTGACGACACCAATATGGCATTAACGCCTCAAGCAACAAGCACGGCTGTTAAAGTGTGATCATTCATGTTCGCTAATATCTTCAAATAGAGCTTGTTGCTCAGGTATAGAAATACCTACTTCCTTGCAGTGTTGAATAATTAGTACTTCAACCATGTTCGCTATGCTTCGATGCTCACGTATAGATGCTGTGCGAAGTGCTTCCTTGATCCCAGGATCCACTCGTAAGTTTAGCGTTGTAGTTTTCTTTGAAGACATAGCTTGATTCATTGAATTGGATTGCAATACATTCTAACGCATATGTATTGCAAATCAATAGATCAAATCTTTCCGGAAAATAACCCATTACGGGAAAGTTTCAATTGGAGTGGGTAGTAAATATGCAGGATAGCAGCGTAGTGATTCCATTCTCCCAAGCACCATTTTCGGGAAAGATGCCCATTAAGCCAAAGAACAAGGATGTTCGGAGTAGGGAGTACCTAACCGGTATTGATCTTGAAGATGTTGTCGCAGGGATTCGGAATGGATTTGAGGTGATTGGAAAGTAAAGGTCGGGAGGCGTTATGAAGTTGTTGGAGTCTAGGAAGTGGATTCGAATTTCCGAGGCAGCTCAATATCTTTCGCTTAAGAGTGCGGGCAATTCTATTGGGTTTTAGGCCTGCCGCATAGTTGCCAGAAGGCTGTCAAGCGCGAAATACATCAATATGAGAAACAAACGCGGATATAATTTCTTTTTTAAAACATACCGTGCCGCCCTCAACGGCGATCTGCATAGCACTCTGGCGCTCACCGAGTTGGCAGCCGCTTTTTTGGATGATCAAAAGCTACCGCCACCAGGGTTAACGAAATTTCTTGTTCGCCTGCTTAAAGATCCTGAAAGGCTCCGTCGTATTTTGGCATTTAAGCCTGATAAAAAAAGGGGCAGACCATCTATTGATGATGAGTCAATCTTAAATGCAGTAGGTTTTAGAACGGGGAAAGTTTTTTTTGGAGAGAAGAAGTCTGAAAGATATGCTCTGGCAATCGCTTATCTTATGTCGCAAGGCCATCCTTTGAATGAAGCCGGCACCGTGGAAAAAGAGTCTGCTGCCGTTATGATGTCCAAGTTAACTCGTCGGAGCGTTCGTTCCTTGCAGGACGACTACGGCAAACACAAGTCGAAAATTCTAAAGAGTAAATCACTACTTCAGAGCGGGGCCCTGGAATACAAACGCCTGAACGTACTGGCCCGATACAAGGCCTCTCGTCCCCCAAAATAACCTGTCGCAATATTTCCTCAAAAACCTCTGATTAATTGCGATGCGCCCAGAGAGCTGCATCGCGACTATGGGCTGTCTAGTCCTGTAAATTATCAAGAGGTTCCATCATGGTTATGATTATACTCAGACTTCCAGAAGTTAAAAAACGCTCAGCTCTCTCACGCAGCTCAATATATCTGCGCATCTCACAGAAGAGTTTTCCACGTCCGATATCTTTAGGAGGCAGGGCTGTCGGCTGGCCAGAAATGGAGATCGAAACACTCAATGCCGCCCGCATCGCCGGTAAAAGTGACGAAGAAATCTGCGCACTAGTGGCGGATCTTGAAGCCGCCCGAAAATCAGCATTTTGAGGAGCAGCGACCATGACTTCTAATATGCTGACAGTTTTCTCAAACGACTCACTGGAAATCGGTAAAGCCGGTAAAGGAGGTGTTTTATGATCTCCAATGCAGAGTTCATTGCAGCCGTATTTCCAATCTTGCCTGAGGGCGCTTTCACTGCAATGTGCACCAAGAGCGGCGATCCTGGCTCGGGAGGATGGGCAGCCCGCCGTGCAGATCAAGCAGTGGCCCTTTGCGCAGGAGATAACAACTACGTCAACTGCGCGAGCTTCTACCCAGATGATGACGGCTCATTCAAGGCGCGTAAGGCGAAATTTGCAGCCTGTCATTTTTTGATGCTTGATGATCTGGGCACAAAAGTGCCGATGGAACGCTTAGCGGACTTCAAATTATCCTGGCTGATTGAAACTAGTCCGGGTAATTATCAGGGAGGAATCATTCTCGCAGAGCCACTCACCGACGGTGCGCAGGCCGAGCGTCTCCTTAATGCGCTGATAAGTGCTGGGTTATGCGATGCTGGGGCGTCCGGTCCTTTGAGCCGCTGGGCGAGGCTACCTGTCGCCATCAATGGCAAGCGGAAATATGTGGTAGATGGAGAGTCGTTTCAGTGCCGCTTAATTGAATGGCAGCCCAGCGCCCGATATACGGTAGAGCAAATCGTAAATGGCTTTCAGTTGGAACTTGCACCAACAGGACGCCCCATAAGAGCTGCGAGATCCTCCGCACGCGCTGATGATCCCCTCCAGAGCAGTTGTGACGGCGATGTACTAACACCGAAAGCAACAGAGAATCCTGTGGTCGCCGAGCTTAAGGCGCGCGGGCTATATAAGACCCCTCTGGGCTCGGGCAAGCACGATATGACATGCCCGTGGATTCAAGAGCATACCGACGGTTTGGATACCGGCGCTGCGTATTTTGAGCCGGATGACCGCTACACGCTGGGTGGCTTTTGTTGCCAGCACTCGCATCGCGATAAATATCACATCCGTGCCCTGCTTGAATTTCTAAGCTTGAGCAACGCCGATGCGCGTCATAAACCGATTATTCGTGCGTTGGCCGGTGACCTGCATCGCGTAGTAGATGCGGCTGAGCAAGAGCTGGCAAAGCGCGGTCGGCACTATCAGGCAGGCGGATTGATCGTGAGCATTACGACTAACCCGAGTACGGGTGATCCGTCGATTGTCCCCATAACTGCGCCTGCCCTTACGCGAGAGCTGTCGATCGCGGCGTCCTGGGAAAAATTCGATGCGCGCGCGAAAGACTGGGTGCGGTGTGATCCACCGACTCGCCATGCGGCGATTTTGTTTGACTCACAAAACTTTCGTTACCTGCCACCCTTGGTAGGTGTAGTACGGCAACCGTATTTTCGCGAGCTCGATGGTGAGCTTGTCACGCGCGCCGGTTATGACCCTACCTCACAACGCTTTGGCGTATTTGATGCTCGGCAGTTTGTTGTCGGCGACCCGACTCCAGAGGCAGCCAGAGAAGCGCTAATTCTGTTGGAAGATCTACTCACGGAGTTTCATTTTGTTGCCGATCACGATAAAGCCGCGGCACTGTCAGCAATCTTCACCGCCGTAGTGCGTCCATCGCTGCCACACGCGCCTGCATTTCATGTCCGTGCCCCGGTGTTTGGAAGCGGCAAGACTTATCTTTGCGAACTGATTGGGGCTTTCGCCGGGCCAGGTGGTAACGCCAAGACCAGTTACCCATCCACCACAGAAGAGGCCACAAAGGTGATTTTGTCTTTGCTGCTGACAAGCCCTGCGGTGATTGAGTTTGATGACATGGACAGCGACTGGATACCCCATGGCACTATTAAACGGATGCTGACTGCGGATCAGATCACGGACCGGATTCTGGGTGTTAGCAAGACCGCGACGGTGAGCACACGTACCTTGTTTCTAGGATCGGGTAATAATGTTGGCCCGGTTCGAGATCTGCTGCGCCGTGTGCTCACCATTCACATTGATCCACGCACGGCAACACCGGCCACAATGACCTACAAGGGCTCGCCCGTCGATAAGGTGCGCCAAAATCGCGGTAAGTACGTCTCAGCGGTACTGACCATCATCCAGGCCTGGCGCAAGATGGGGATGCCGCGCGCCCAGGCGGATTCTATTGTAACCTTCGGCGGCGCATGGTCGGATTACTGTCGATTCCCACTGATGTGGATGGGGCACCCTGATCCCGCTACCGCCCTGTTGGAGCAGGTGCGTCATGACCCTGATGCAGAGTCTCTTGGTGCTTTAATGTCTGAATGGCAAAAGGCTTTCGGGTCGGTCGCAACTCCAGTTCGCGTAGCGCTCGATCAGGCGTATCGTAATCGGGATCTACGCAATGCTATATGCGATTTTCCGGTAGAGGAGCGCGGTGAAATCAATGCCTCAAAGTTCGGATGGCTGCTGAAGAAAAATGCCAATCGGATTGTCGACGGAATCCAGTTTCAACGAGCGGAAGCGGCCGGACGCACTGCCTGGCGTGTCGTGGCAGTGAAATCATCGCCTTTACCGCCTTTACCGCATTTCACTCCGCCGCTTGAGAAAACTGTGACGCTTACCACAAGCACAATTATTACCTCGAATGCAGACTGCGATGCAGTAGAGAAGCAAAAAGGAGATGAGCTATGAAAACGGTTGAAACAGCTCAGATGCTGACCCCGAAACAGCAGGTGTTCTGCCGGGAATATCTTGTTGACCTGAATGCCACGCAGGCAGCCATCCGCGCAGGCTACAGCGTTAAAAGTGCCAATGAACAAGGCAGTCGTTTGTTAGCAAATGTCAAGGTTGCGGCTTATGTTGAACTGCTGATGGAAGAGCGTTCTACCCGGCTCGACGTCAATGCCGATTATGTGCTGGCAACCATCGTTGATACGATTGAAAGGTGCCGGCAGCGAGTTCGCCCGATGATTTACAAGAACGGTGATCCAGTGTTGATTGAAACCGAGAACGGCTCGTTGGCTCATGCATACGCCTATGACGCCTCTTCTGTACTCAGAGGTGCCGAGCTGTTGGGTAGGCATCTAAAGATGTTTACTGACAAGGTGGAACACTCAGGTGCTGGCGGCAGACCATCAACCGTGATCACCGCCTGCATGTCGGCCGAGGAGGCTTCTAAATTATACCAAGAGATGCTGGCTCAATGACTAAGATGCCTCGCGTTTATGGCTAAGTTCCTTTATCAACTCACCAGGTTTAAGTGTTTCTTCCGGGATTTCTCAGGCATCTTACCCGTCGCACACTGCTCAATATGCCCAGACCACCAATCCATCATTTTTCTACGGCGCTCTAAGTACTCAGCTCTGTTATAGGCTGCGCGCACGTCATTCTTGTCGGTATGCGCAAGTGCAGATTCAATCACATCAGGGGAGAAGTCCTGCTCGTTTAGTATTGTGCTGGCTAGGGCTCTCATACCGTGTGCTACCAATAAACCTTCAAACCCCATGCGTTTCAGAGCCATGTTGGCCGTTTGCTCGTTTGTATGTTGTCTGGGATTTCTGTCTGCTGGAAACACATGTTCTCGGTTTTGGCTTATGGGGCGCATTACCTCAAGTAGAGATATTGCTTGAGGCGTGAGTGGAATGACATGTTGACGCCTCTTTTTCATTCTTTCCGCAGGTATGGTCCAGATGTTTTTGGTGAGGTCTATCTCTTCCCAGCGGGTCCCGGCGGCCTCGCTTGGTCTCGTCATTGTGTGGAGCTGCCACTCGATTAAGCATCTTGTGGTTCTCTTTATGCTGGCGTTAGCAATAGTGATCATCAGCTCGGGTAGCTGCTCAGGCCGCAATGTTGGCATGTTCCTTTTAGGGGGTGATTCAAACGCTTTGCTGATTCCTGATAGGGGGTTGGCATCGATAATGCCAGTGTTAACTGCAAATACCATGATCTCGTTGAGCCGCTGGCATACGCGTTTAAGGGTTTCTAATGTTCCCTTGGCGGCAATCGGCCTTAGTGCATCAATAGTACTTTTAGCTTTTATTGCGTGGATTGGTACCTGGCCTAATGCTGGGAACACATGGAGGGTCAGTGATCTATAAATGTCTTCGCCATAGGCGTTCGTGACTTTGCTTTTTTTGACCTGAAACCAAGCATCAGTGACCTTTTCAAGAGTGTTTTCTATAGCCTCACTTTTTAGCTTTCTTTCTTCAGCCCTGTGGGTAGCAGGATCAATGCTCTCACTTAGTAACATCAAGTTAGTTCTGCGTGCTTCCCGAGCTTTGGCGAGTGAGATTGTTGGGTATTGGCCTAGACCGATATTGGCTCGCTTCTTCGAGTAAGGCCGGGAGTAATTGAAAAGCCATAGCTTGCTGCCATTTGGCTTAACCCTGAGATAGAGACCTTGGCCATCTGCCAGGTTGTATTCTTTCTCTTGCGGCTTGGCCAATCTGATTTCAGTGTCGGTGAGTGGTTTGGTAGTTCTGGCCATAGAAAACATTCTCAGTGTTACAATCGTCTCTAGTGTTACAACGAGTGTTACATGAGAATGTGGATGTTGCAATATCTCACTGGACGCTACAGGACCCTAAATCAGGCTGTATCGTAGTGTTTTCGCGGCTCTCAGGACTTCGCTGGACAGTCCTGGATGAGTGATTGGTGGAGGCGGGGGGATTTGAACCCCCGTCCGTCAGTCCGCTGCCTTCGGATCTACATGTTTAGCGTCGTCTATTAAGTTAACCCTTACCGGCCCGACGGGCAGGGTAGTTCGGGCGAGCCCAGTACTTTTAGCTGCTTCGCGCTGGGCGCGCTAGGCTGGCGATCCTGTTCTATATGACAATCGCAAAACACCGGTTTACAGGCATCCCGGGGCGATCGCTAGCAGCACTAAGCTGCTAGAGCGTAGCTATCGTCGTTGGCAACTATAAAGTTGCATAGATTGATTTACGAGAGCCTATACTCTCTCGACATGCACCTTAGGGTTTGATACCGGCGTCGAATCCAAAGCGCCCCCTTATTGTGTTCGTGCATTCTAACACATTAGCTTATGTGGGGGCTTGTGCTCATTTTTCAATGGGTGTGGGGAGAGGTGATCTTTTAAAATTTTTTTCCCCCCCAATCGCCTGCAGGGCAGGCTCCTGATATGGATTAACCTGTCAACTACTTGCGTTGGTTTTTACATTATCTTGTCCTGCTTTAGCCAATCAATGGCCTAGGTTCAGAATACAAGCAGCAGTTCTTCGACGGTGATCACTCTGATATTCGTGGGTTGGTTACCGACCTGACTTCACTGCGTCGTGGAGCTGCCCTTCTCTACAAGCGAGGGTCACTCATTGTTAGATGAGTGCCAAATAGGAGCTTCTGGGGTTCTCCGCACCGGCTGCTTGTACTCTGAACCCAGACCACTGATTTATACTGCGCTCATCCAATGACTTTACTTGCATGAGGTTTGCCCTGAACTTCACAAGCAATCGCCCAGATAAATCCAGCCAGCTCTCGAGCCACCGCCGTCACTGCCTGCTGTTTGCGTTTACCCACACTGAGCAGATTACGATAGCGGCCACATAGCCGTTTCTGCGCCTCCCACGCGATCGCTTGCACCTGGGGTGAGGTCTGCTCGGCTCGCCGCTCGATTGTGCGAGTCTTACGAGCCTGGAACTGATAGGCCCAGGCCGCCTCCACCAATACCCGTCGTACATGGCCATTGCCGGTGCGCGTGATACCACCTTGTCGACGCGTCAATCCGCTGGAGTGTTCGCTAGGAACTAAGCCTAGATACCCCATCAGTTGGCGCGGCGAATCGAACCGGGTCAGATCGCCCAACTCGGCCACTGTGGTCATAGCGGTGATCAGGCTCACTCCGCGCAGAGCCATCAACCCTTGAACTACCGGCTTCCAATGCCAATGCTCTAAAGCCTGTCTCATCGCCTGCTCGAGCGCCGCCACGCGCCTGCTCATTGCACTGACCTGATCAATGTACTCTTGCAGCACTAACTGCTGAGCCGGTTCACTGAACACCTGTTGCTCCAGCCAACGAAAATGCGCCTGCGTCCAACGACTCTTGCCAGAATAAATCCTTCTGTGCCGCAGTAAAAACGCTCCCAGTTGTTGGCGGGCACGCAGCTCATTCTCCTTCATGTCCTCTCGAGTGCGGGTCAAGTCCCGAATCGATTCCTGAGCCCGATCCGGTATCCACACCGGCGTCAGTTCACCGGCACGATACAGGCCGCTTAAGCTGAGTGCGTCTCTACGATCTGTCTTCATCCGCTGGCCCGCTTTACGCGGAATCAGTGCCGGCGCTATGACCTCGCACACATGCCCCAGAAGTTGAATCTGCCGCTGTAGCTCGTAGCCACAAGGGCCTGCTTCGTAACAAAAATGCAGTGTCTGCCCGTCCTTGCTTAACCGTTTAACCAACTTGGCGACCGCCGCCTCTGTGTACGCGATCTCGCCATAGTACAGCGGTGCCTCACGACCGTCATGCGCGATACCCACAGCAATAGTTGCTTTATGGGAATCCAAACCGACGTAAATATTGTTAAACTCGTTCATGACCTACCCCCTCGATGTGGCTCTGTGTTTAAAGGTGTTTTTCCAACCCCTCCGAACATAACCCACGTGCGTCGAGGCTGGGTAGGTCAATCCATCATGTCTACAGTCAGTGGTCAATCGAGGCTTTGGGTTGGCTTTGACACCGCGCTGTAGAGGGGCTATAACGGTTGCCCACTTTTAAAAGCACGGTTCCTCTCTCCTATGCCCAACCCGAATTCTCAGCGCGATTTATTTTCTTCAGCTCCCGATGCGGCTCCCGCAACTGGGCCCAAGCGGCTGGGTATCGGAGTGGATTTTGGCACCAGTAATAGTGCGGTGGCGGTGTTCGACGGGGAGCGTATTCAGTTGGTGCAGCTAGAGCGCAATAACGTGACGATGCCTTCGGCTTCCTATATCGATCGGCAGTTTCAGGTATGTACGGGGCAGGAGGCAATCGATACCTATATTACGAACAATATGGGCCGCAAGGTGGAGCTGGGTGTGGAGGTGCTGGGGGAGGGGCGTACCAGTACGGGGCAGACTGGGGGTGATGGGCTGCCAGAGACGGCGAACACGGATCTTATTTATGGGCAGGCGTTTGTCGACTCGGGTGAGAAGGGACGTCTGTTTAGGGGTGTTAAGCGGATGCTGGGCCGGGCGGATGTGCCGCGCTTGATGGTGTTCGAGAAGGCGTTTCGCCTAGTGGCTCTGATCACGCCTATCCTGGTGCGGATTCAGCAGGGGGCGCAGGCGTTGGTGAGTGCTCAGTCACCGGGGGCGGGGACGGATCATGCGTGTATCGGGCATCCGGTTAATTTCGAGGGTAAGGATGCGCACCATAATGAGGTGGCGTTAGAGCGGCTGTCAGAGGCTTGCCAGCATGCTGGCTTTGTCGATCGGCAGTTCTATCCAGAGCCTCTGGCGGCGGCGCTTAGCTATATGCAGGCGAACCCACACTCACACGCTAAGCATCTATTGGCGGTGGACTTCGGTGGGGGCACGCTGGACCTATGTGTGTTGCGCCGGGATGGCTTGAGCTTCGATGTGATCGCCATCCACGGAGTTGGGCTGGGGGGGGATCATGTGGATCAGGCTTTGTTCCGGGCCTTGTTGTTTCCGCTTCTCGGCAAGGGTGAGATGTGGCGGCGCAAGGGGGAGGACAGGCAGATAGAAACGCTGTTCCCGTTCGAGCTATACGAAGACCTAATCTTGAATTGGGCGGTGAGTTATCTGCTCAACCAGAACCAGTACACCACGCCGGTGCAGCAGTGCCTGGAGATGGGCGGTGAGGCACAGCCTAAGTTTCAGCGGCTGTATGAGTTGATCAAGCAGAACCAGAGCTACTTGGTGTTCCAGTGCATTAAAGACATGAAGGCGCAGCTGTCGGAGCAGACGGAGGCGGTGCTGGATATTCCGGAGATCGATGTGGAGATCACGGTCACGCGGGGGCAGTTCGAGGATATTATCGCGGGGCAGCTGGCGCAGTTCGAGCAGGCGGTGACGGATACGTTGACCCAGGCAGGCTTGCCGGCGGAGTCTATCGACGTGGTGGTGAGTACCGGGGGGTCTTCGCTGATTCCGGCGGTGCGGCGCAGTTTAGATCGGGTGTTTCCGGGCAAGGTGGTGGAGCACGACCCGTTCACCAGCGTGGCGGCGGGTCTTGCGATTGCGGAGTATCAGAATAAGGGTACTAGGGAGTCTTAGCGGTTGGAGTGGCGCACTACGCGCTGTTTCTCGATTGCCCACTCGCGGTCTTTCTCCACATTACGCTTGTCGTGTTCTTGCTTACCCTTAGCAAGAGAGACTTGGCACTTTATAGTGTGACCCTTCCAATAGATCTTGGTGGCAACACAGGTGTGGCCCTTCTGCTGGGTGCTGGCGAAGATGCGGGCTAGCTCCTTGCGGTGCAGCAATAGCTTCTTGGTGCGGTCGGGCTCGCATATCACGTGGGTGCTGGCGGTGTTCAGTGGCACCACGTTGCAGCCGAGTAGGAAGGCCTCGCCGTTCTTGATAATCACATAGCTGTCGGTCAGCTGCACTTTCTTCTCGCGCATGCTTTTGACTTCCCAGCCGAGAAGGACCATGCCTGCCTCGAAGTTCTCTTCCATGAAATAATCATGAATAGCCTTCTTGTTGCGGGCGATGGTGTTGTCTGTCGTTTTTGCTTTGCCGTGTTTAGCCATAGCCGGGCATTATAACCGCAATCCCTGTCCTGCATAGGGTGCAAGCGTAATCGCCTGAACAAGTGCGATATGGGCTTTGCCGCTACTGCAAAGTTCTGGCGAGCGTTAGCGGGCGCTGTTAGAATCCGCCAGATGCTTTCTCATAACAAATCTAAGCAATTGACATAAAAGGGTTTTCCATGGCGATTGAGCGCGGTCACTTTAGCTCCAAACTTGGCTTCATTCTGGCGGCAGCGGGCTCCGCAGTCGGTCTTGGTAATCTGGTCGCATTCCCAGTGATGGCGTCTAAAAACGGCGGTGCGGTGTTTCTGCTTGCCTATGTCTTGTTTGTAGCCCTTATCTGCCTGCCGGTGATGATGGCGGAAATCGCGATGGGGCGCGCGTCGCAGCGCAATCCGGTGGGGGCATTTACACTATTATCTGGTGGCAGCAGCGCCTGGCGTTGGGCGGGCAAGTTGGCCATCATCACGCCGTTCATGATTGCGGTGTTCTATACCATCGTCACCGTGTGGCTCATAATCTATTTCCTGCAAGCCGCCACTGGTGACTTGGAGCTGTTAGCACAGCCCAATACCTTCGGCGAGATCATCGGCTCGCCCTCCATCTTTACCTATTTCATTGGCCTGCAGGTGCTGGTCTTCGCGGTGCTGATCAGCGGTGTTAAGAAGGGCATCGAGCGGCAGGCGAAGGTGTTGATGCCGACACTGGCGATAATGTTGATGGGCTTGATTATCTTCGTGATGACGCTCGATGGCGCCTCGGCCGGTGTGCGTTATTACCTAGTGCCGGATTTCAGTCAGTTCGATAGCACGGTGATCAACGCGGCGCTCAATCAGGCGTTCTTCTCGTTGTCTCTGGGCATGGGCATCATGATTACCTATGGCTCCTATTTCAGTGAGACCGACAGCATTCCGGGCTCCACGCGCTTAGTGGCGTTGGCGGATACCTCGGTGGCCTTCTTCGCGGGTCTGCTCATTCTGCCGGCCATCTTCGCGTTCAATCCTGCTACCAACCCAGACGATCTCTCCAGCAGCAGCGTTGGCCTCATCTTTACCTATCTTCCGCAGATATTCCTGTCGATGCAGGGGGCGGTGGGCTATGTGGGGGCGAGTATAGTGGCGAGTGTGTTCTTCGCGCTGGTGTTCTTCGCGGCGGTGACTTCCCTCGTGTCGATCCTGGAGATTCCGATCTCCTATATGATCGACGAGTGGGAGATCCCGCGCACGAAGGCGGTGTTGATTCAGGCGGCACTGGTTAGCTTCTTCGCGTTGTTCGCGGCGATGTCCTTCGGTATGTCGGATTTCCTGACAGACTTCATCCCCTATGGCGGCGGCAATAGGTCTTTCTTCGATTTGATAGCGGATACCTTCAGTGAGGTGATCCTGCCTTTCGTCGGCTTCCTCGCCTGTATCCTGTGTGCCTATCGCTGGCGTAACGGCGGCCTATCGGAGGAGCTCAACCGTGGCGACGAACACTACTCGGGCACGTGGATGGAGCGCTATGTGAACTTCTCGCTGCGCACGTTTATTCCCGTCGTGTTGTTGTTCGTGTTCCTGAACTCGGTTGCACAGAAGTACTTCGCGTTCGACCTTCTGAGCTTGATATGACCCGGATAGATCGCAGCGCGCTGGTGATGCATTCTGCCCAGCAGATGTATGAGCTAGTGAACGATATAGAGGATTATCCGCAGTTTATGCAGGGCTGCCAGAAGGCGCGGGTCATTAGCAGAACGGACGAAGAGGTGGTGGGGGAGCTCACCCTCGGGGCCGCCGGACTTAGCCATACTTTTACTACGCGCAATACGCTAGTGCCGGGGCAGGAGATGCAGATGCATCTGGTGGAGGGGCCCTTCCGCGAATTTGGGGCGTCATGGCACTTTAAGGCGCTGAGCCCGGAGGCCTGCAAGGTGTCTCTGCAGATGGAATTCGATTTCGCGGGGGGCATAATGGGCTTCGCGCTCGAGAAACTCTTCAATCATTCGGCGAATAATCTGGTCGAGGCGTTAGTAAACCGCGCCAACCAGGTGTATGGTCAGGCGGGCTCGACATGACGGCCAAAGGTAATCCAGAGAATGGGCTGCTGGAGGTGGAGGTCGTGTATGCCTCGCCGGATCGGCAGCGCTTGATTAGCCTAAGGGTGCCACTTGGCGCAACGGCGCTAGAGGCGGTGCAGCGCTCCGGCATCTTAGAGGAGTTTCCCGAGATCGACATCGAGAAGGCGAGCTTTGGCATATTCTCGAAGCTACTCGATGGCAGGGGCAATCCTACCGCCGCCGAGTATGTGCTGCAGCCGCGCGACAGGGTAGAGATTTATCGGCCACTATTGATAGACCCGATGCAGGCGCGCCTGCGCCGCGCGGCCAAGGCTAAGAAGGCCTAGAACGAGTTGTAAGGAGTGAGATATGGAAGACAAAGACATCCCCGGTAGCGATAAGAGTAAGAGCTTTTTCGCCCGTTTAGAGGCGGGGCTGCGCGAATACTATGTAGCGCCCTATCGCCGGGAGTTCGCCCGCGCCCAGCGCGACGAGGACGATTTGTTCATGATGCTGGTGTTCTCGGAGAGCCTTGGCATTCCCAACCCGGCCACCTATTACACGATGGAGCTGTTGCCGGTCGTATACGACCGCTTCCATGACTGGCATCGCCGCATGGGCATGGAGCGCTCGCCACTGGATCACGTGTCATGTTGTTAGATCTCGCACGAGCAAAAAGCATTCTATTTTTCGGCGGCAAGGGCGGAGTGGGCAAGACCACCGTGTCTGCAGCCACGGCCTTGGCTATGGCGAAGGAGGGGCGCCGCGTGTTGCTGGTCTCCACCGACCCAGCCCACAACCTCGGTCACCTCTTCAATCGCGAGATTGGCCCGAAGCCAGTGAAGCTGGCCACCAACCTGGACGGCATGGAGTTAGACCCAGAGCAGACCGTTAACGAGCATTTGGCAGAAGTGTCCGACTCGCTGCGCAAGCTCATGGCGCCACAACTGGCGGGTGAGGTCGACAAACATATCGAGCTGTCCAGAGATGCACCGGGCATGCAGGAGGCTGCGATCATGGAGCGCATCGCCGAGGTAGTGGAACAGGCGGCCAAAGAGTATGACTTGTTAGTGTTCGACACGGCCCCTTCCGGGCACACGGCGCGCCTGATCGCGTTGCCGGAGATGATGTCGGCATGGACCGATGGCTTGATTCAGCGCCGCGAGAAGGCGGAGCGTTTCAGTGCGGTATTGCGTAATCTGGGTAACGATAAATCTGTCGGCAATGCCATCTTCGGCGGCAGCGACGACGACAATCCCATGGATAGTCGCGAGAATAAGATCCGCATATTACTCAACCGGCGCCGCCGGAGGTTTGGCGATCTGCGCACGGCCCTTGGCGATGCCGGCCGCACCTCCTTTGTCATCGTGTTAGCGGCCGAGCGCCTGCCGGTGCTGGAGACGATTCAGTTAAATGGTCAGCTGCAGCGCAGCGGCGTGAAGGTTGGGGCGTTGATCGTGAACAAGCGTCTGCCCGATGGCCTAGGCGAGTTCCTTACGGAGCGACGCACACAAGAGGAGATTCACTTGGCGACTCTCGCCGAGGCCTTGCCCCATCTGCCCCGCAAGGACCTAACCCTAGTGGCACATGATGTGGTGGGGCTAGAGGCTCTTGAGCGTTTCGCGAAAACTTTGGTCTAAGTGCATTTATTTGTGAATTGGCTGGAAACTTTTACTAAGGCGCACGGTCAATCTTATGTACCCGCAAGATAACCTCCGCAACATTGCCCTGTGTGCTAGGCATAGAGCAATGTTACGGGGGTTTTATTATTGATGGTTTGCGGTACTATTTCTAAATCTCTGTGTAATCGAGCGAACCCAGTCAAAATGAGCTGCGTCAAACAGCCAAGAGAACTCTTAACAAGAGGTGCTAGTAAGTACCTTGTGTTGTTCTTCGCCCTGTTTTTCTTGGCGATACAGAGCAGCACCCTGCTGCACTCCCACAGCGGCGATCTCAATAAACACATCGACTGTACGCTGTGTCTGAAGATTGGCTCAAGCCATGACGCACTGCCTTCCAGCACTGTTAATTTCGTTATTCCTACCCTTCGCCATCGTTTCGACCCGGTGCGTGCAACCGCCGTCGTGGTGGCGCTGGTCCCAGCAAAATCTCGCTCTCCCCCAACTTCTATCGTTTGAATCTTTTAAGCCGCGCCAAGCGGTTTTAACTCGGCTTGTACCCATTTGCCCCTAGAGTTTAGTGACTAGGGCGCGTGGGTCATGTTGTATGCCTATCAAGATTTGCGTATAGAGGTTTAATGCAATGAATTTATTCAAAACACGTGTGCTATGTGCCGCGATCGCGACTGCCTGTGCACCGCTCACCTATGGCCAAGACGCCCATACCGATGAAATAGTTGACGAGATCATCGTCACCTCAAGTCTGCAACGCACGCGCGCCGAAACGGCGTTGCCGGTTAACGTGCTCAGCGGCGAGGCGCTACGGGAGAAGGCGGCCGCCACACTCGGGGAGACCCTAAAGGAGCTAGTAGGGGTCAATAGCGCCTCCTTCGGCACCGGGGTTGGCCTGCCGATCATCCGCGGCCAAACCGGTAATAGGGTGCAGGTATTACAGGGCGGGGTGAGCAATATGGATGCCTCCGCCATTAGCCCAGATCATGCCAATAGTGTCGAGGCCATACTCGCCGAACGCATCGAGGTCATTCGTGGCCCGGCGACGCTTCTCTATGGCAATGGCGCCATCGGCGGCGTGGTCAATGTGATCGACAACCGCATCCCCACCTCGGTGCCCGAACAGTTCACGGGCCTGATGGAGACCCGCAATGACAGCGTCTCGGACCAACAGACTACGGTGCTGAAGCTGGAGGCTGGGGCGGGCGACTTCGCCTTCCACTTGGATGGCACGTATCGCGAGAGCAACGATACCAACATCAATGGCTTTGCCATCAACCCGCGCACTGTCGATATCGGTGACGAGGAGGCCCTAGAGCAACTACTCGACAGTGAGGGGCGCATCGACAATTCCTCCGCCCGTGCCCACGCCAATACCGCCGGCTTCTCCTGGAGTTTCGATGGGGGTTATATCGGCGCCTCCGTTGGGCATTCGCGCAGTAATTATGGATTGCCCTCGGCGGCCCATGCGCATCATGAAGGCGAGGATCATGACGAGCACGACGATCATGACGAGGACGAGCTAGCGCATGAGGAGGAAGGGGGTATCCGCATCGCGATGCAGCAGGATCGCTACGATTTTGAGGGGCTGCGGGAGCTAGATGGTTTCTTCAGTCAGGCGCAGGGCAAGTTCAGCGTAGTGGACTATCAGCACGCAGAGATAGAAGGCAATGGCGAGGTCGGAACGGTCTATTCCAACGAGGGCAGCGAGGGGCGCTTCACACTTACCCATAGTCCCATCGGCAGCCTCACGGGTGTTACGGGCTTTCAGGTGGGCAGCAAGACCTTCAGCGCCAGAGGCGAGGAAGCCTATATCCCGGAGACGGACATCGAGTCCTTCGGCCTGTTTACCGTGCAGAGTCTGGAGGTGGGGGACTTCATCTACGAGTTCGGCCTGCGTGGAGAACGGCAGAGCTGGGATCAGGCCGGTTCGGCGTGTGACGACAGTAGCAATAGTCTTAGTGGCAGTGCCTCGGCGCTGTGGCGTTTTCGCGAAGACACGAACTTGATGTTAGCGCTAGCTCACTCGCAGCGCGCGGCCAGTGTGGAGGAGCGTTACTCCAATATCGACAACGGCAGTTGTACCGAGTCGGCAGACCCCGAGGACTTCATCGCCCATGCGGCGACACAGCGCTTTGAGGTGGGAGACCCGAATGCCAAGAAGGAGCAGTCCACGAACATCGAGATCGGGCTGCGTCGCCACATGGGCACCGTGACCGGCGACCTGAATGTGTTCTATAACAATATTGCGGATTACCTGTATATGCGCGATACCGGGGTATATGTGGACGGCGTGCAGATAGCGCGAATGACTCAAGATGATGCCCTGTTCACGGGGGTCGAGGCGGAGCTGTCTATGCCCATTAGCGAAGGCGAGCGCCATACTACTGAGCTGTCGGTGTTCGGAGATTATGTGCGAGCAAGGCTGGAGTCGAACGGCAATGTGCCGCGCATTCCGCCCCTGCGCTACGGCGCACAGTTAACTCACAGCCATTTAGACTGGCAGTACAAGCTGCGTGTAACGCGTAACGCAAAGCAGTCCGATGTGGCGCTTAACGAGGGGCCGACGAATGGCTACACGATGGTCAATGCGTCGGTGGACTACCATGCGAACCTAATAGGCAAAGAACTCACGCTGTTCGGCAAGGCTAACAACTTGCTAGACGAGGAGGTGCGCAATAACGCGTCGGTGCTGAAGGATGTGGCGCCGGAGGCCGGGCGCAACCTCGTATTGGGGGTGCGGTTTGAGTTTTAGGTGGGAGCCTAAAGGCAGGCTCATTGTATGAAAAAATAGGGAGGAGCGAGCTAGCTCGCGAATGGGGTGCGATTGACTCGGTCTTGTATAAAGGCAGGTCCTTCGCGGGCAAGCCCGCTCCTACCTCTTCGAGTTGGTTCTGCGTTTTGGATTAGGAGTTAGAGGCTGCCGGGGCGCTTGTTGTGGCTTCGGCGGTGCTCTCTTCGGTGGGCTTGAAGTCGCCGGTGAAGTGAGTCAACAAATCGTTCTCGAAATACATCGTCACGCCTTCCTGGCCGCGGATGCCGCCGCCTGGCTGGTAGCTATAGATGTAATCCCAGCGATCTTGATTGAAGGGGTCGCGCACCAGTGGTGTACCCATCACGAAGATGACTTGGCGCTTGGTCATGCCCGGGCGCAACTGGTCAATCATCTCTTGAGTAATGATATTGCCCTGCTGAATATCGACCTTATACACCCCAGGAAACTGCAGGCGAGGAATGGCACAGGCGCTGATGCTGATGGCGCTTGCCAATACGATTAGGCTTTGTAGGGTCTTGCGGATGAGTAGGCCTTTGGCGTTGTTCGTTTGCTGCAAAAACATAAGAGATCTCAATATTTAGCTGGTGCAGTGCGACACAACAGGTCAACTTTCATCTGCATTCGTTACCGGGCATAATACCTCACTTGCTCCACGGGTCAATGCACTAGCGTGCATGAAAGCGAACCCTTCCGGATTCCGTCGACCGAATAATGTCGCAGTGTCAGTGCGAAAAGAGAGAACCATGTCATCTGAAAACCAAGAACTACGCAAAGCTGGCCTCAAAGTCACGCTGCCACGGGTCAAGATTCTACAGCTGCTGGAGAGCTCCGAGACACGCCATCTAAGCGCTGAGGATGTGTACAAGGCCTTAATCGAGGCCGATGAAGATGTGGGCCTTGCTACGGTTTATCGCGTGTTGACTCAATTCGAGACTGCTGGGCTAGTGATGCGTCACCATTTCGAGGGTGGCCACTCGGTATTCGAGCTGAGCACCATGGAGCACCACGACCACCTTGTGTGCAGTAAGTGCGGCTTAGTAGAAGAGTTCTACGACGAAGTGATCGAGACTCAGCAAGAGAAGATCGCCAAGAAGTTTGGCTTCGAGATCACCGATCACAGCCTCTACTTATATGGTATTTGCAGTACTTGCCAGACAGCCTAATCAGGCATTGAGCATCTCTTGCGCGTGCGCAAGAGACTCTGGCGTAAAGCCCTGAGTCGTCGACTCGCCCCCTAGCATCCGCGCAATCTCCTCCACCTTTTCCTTGCCCTCTAGGGCACGGATGCGCGTGCCGCTATTGGTGGCATCGTTGGTGGATTTGCTCACGAATAGATGAGTATGACCTTGGCTGGCCACCTGTGCCTGATGGGTGACACATAGCACTTGCCCTCGCTCACCCAGCTGTTTTAGCAGCACGCCAACCGCGCGTGCGACTCCGCCACCGATGCCCACATCCACCTCGTCGAATACGAGTGTCGGCGTGCTCGACGTCTGTGCGGTAATCACCTGAATCGCAAGGCTGATGCGCGAGAGTTCGCCGCCTGAGGCGATCTTAATGAGTGGCCGCGGTGCTTGGCCGGGGTTGGTGCTGACGAGGAATTCAACGTTCTCTTGCCCAGTTGCGCTGGGCTGGTCCTTGTTCAGGGGGCTTAGCTCCACAGTAAGACGGGCCTGGCTCATGCCCAGCTCGGCGATCTGTTCGTTGATCTGTTCGCCTAGAGTCTTAGCGCCCTTGGCGCGACATTTACTCAGCTGTTCTGCCTGCTTGCGATAGTCGGCGCGCAGGATGGCGTCTTGGGCGCTGCGCTGGTCCAGCTCTTCGCTGCTATTCTCCATGGCCTGAAGCTCGCCCAACATACTCGCCTGTAGTGCCAGCAGATCTTCCGGCTTGGTCTTGTGCTTGCGCGCTAGCTGATGGATATCGGCGAGGCGTTGATTGATCTCTTCGAGACGCTGGGGGTTGGCATCGAAGTCATCGATGCTGCGGCGCAGCTCTCGCGTAGCCTCTTCCACTTGAATGGCCGCGGTGCTGAGCATCTCGCCTACTGCATCTAGAGTGGGGGATTTGACCTGCAGCTCGTGCAGTAGCGCCAGGGCCTGGTTGAGCCCCTCTTGCAGGGTCATCTCCTCGTTCTCGCTGCAAAGAGCTAGGAGCTGCTGTGCGGTGGCGAGGCTAGTGTCCATGCTATTGAGCTGGCGATATTCCTCGTCGAGCGCTTCTAATTCGCCCTCTTGCAGCGCGAGTTCGTCGAGCTCGGTGAGTTGATAACGCAATAGTTGCTGCTGTGCGGAGGCTGCCTCGGACTGCTCGCGTAGCTGTGTCATGGCCTCGAAATTCTTACGCCACTCGCGGCTCGTGTGGCGCACTTGCTCCACCAATTTCGGCTCGCCGATATAGGCATCGAGTAGGCGCAGGTGGGTGCCGCGATTGAGTAGCGACTGGTGCTCGTGCTGGCTATGGATATCGATCAGCATCTCACCCACGGTCTTGAGTATCTGCAGGGTTACGGGGTAACCGTTGACCCAGGCCTTGGAGCGCCCGTCGTCGGAGACCACACGGCGCAGTAGACAGAGCTCGGGCTCGTCTTCGCTGAGTAGTTCATTCTCTTGCAGCCATTGCTTGGCAAGCATTTGGTCGCGGGTATCGAAGTGGGCGCTGATATCGGTGCGCGTGGCATCGTTGCTGATCACGCCCTTGTCGGCGCGGTCCCCTAAACTCAGGCCGAGCGCTCCCAATATGATGGACTTGCCTGCGCCGGTCTCACCGGTAATGACGGTCATGCCGGGCGTAAAGTCTATCTCTAAGAAGTCGACGATCGCGTAGTGGCGAATTGAGAGCTGGGTCAGCATGGTGGGGCGGTGATTCTCTTGTAATCTATAAGGGCAAACGCGGGGCCTTTAGCGGCTGGGCGCGCTGCTGAATATAGCGCATCCGCGGTGGTTTTGTCAGTGTCCCCACTATGTTAAGCAATTTTAGCGCTTTTCAGGGGATTCGCCTTGAACTGCCCGGCTTTGCCCCAATATTCGCCCTCACTTGGATTGTGTTAGTCCTTTTGAAAATAGTCCCTTTGTAAGTTGCGAAGCTTGCGCACAGCGCAGCACAACATAGAACAGGTGGAAAGATGAGCGATAGCAGTGAAGATAAGAAACTAGACCCCGAGGCGGAGCAAGACATGGAAGAGAACATGGAGAGCAATCAGGATTCTGCCGAAGAGGTAGAGCAAGCGGACGAGCAATCCCAGCTGATCGAGACGATGCAGAAACTGGTTCAGGCCGAGAGCGTTATTGCTCATCAGAAAGACGAGGTATTGCGCGTGCAAGCGGAGATGCAGAACCTGCGCCGGCGCACGGAGCAAGACATCGAGAAGGCTCATAAGTTTGGCCAGGAGCGCCTAAGCAATGAGTTGCTGGCGGTGATGGACAACTTAGAGCGTGCCTTGCAGGTCGACATGGACCGCGAAGACGAGTCGGTCAAAGCCTTGCTACAGGGCGTTGAACTAACGCTAAAGAGCTTCGTGGACTGTTTCCGCAAGTTCGGTATCGAGCAGATCGACCCTCTGGGCGAGCCCTTCGATCCGCAGCTTCATCAGGCGATGACGCTGCAGGAGAACCCTAATGTGGAGCCCGACACGGTCACAGCCGTCATGCAGAAGGGCTATACCCTGCATGGCCGCGTGATTAGACCCGCCATGGTCATGGTATCGAAAGCGCCCGAGGGCGGCGTAGATGAAAAAGTCTAGGTGAAAGCAAGTCGCGGACTTGAAATCACCCGCTTCGGGCCAATATAGAGGGCCATCAGCAAGAAAACCTCGGTGCCGCGAAGCGCGAAGGCAAAACCAAGCACAGTCAATCGAATTTAGAGAAACAGCTCTTCCAAGCGTAAATCGCGCGTTGGACTAGCAAGGTGGAGAAACGAAATGGGTAGAATCATCGGAATAGACTTAGGGACCACGAACTCTTGTGTGGCAATCATGGACGGCGGCAAAGCTAAAGTGATTGAGAACGCAGAGGGTGATCGCACCACACCATCGATTATCGCGTTCTCAAAGGACGGCGAAACGCTAGTAGGCCAGCCTGCTAAGCGTCAATCGGTGACCAACCCGAAGAACACATTGTTCGCAATCAAGCGTCTTATCGGCCGCCAGTTTGCCGACGATGTCGTGCAGAAAGACATCAAGATGGTGCCTTATGAGATCGTTAAGGCAGACAACGGTGACGCGTGGGTAAGAGTCAATGGCGAGAATATGTCGCCTCCACAAATCTCTGCACAAGTATTGAAGAAGATGAAGAAGACGGCAGAGGACTACCTCGGCGAGTCAGTTACCGAAGCGGTGGTAACGGTGCCTGCTTACTTCAACGACTCACAGCGTCAAGCGACTAAGGATGCGGGCAAGATTGCAGGCCTAGAAGTTAAGCGCATCATCAACGAGCCAACAGCGGCGGCCCTTGCCTACGGAATGGACAAGAAGAGTGGCGATTCCACGGTAGCCGTATTCGACCTCGGTGGTGGTACCTTCGATATCTCCATCATCGAGATCGCTGAGACCGATGGCGAGCATACCTTCGAGGTGCTCTCTACTAACGGCGACACCTTCTTGGGTGGTGAAGACTTCGACCTTAAGCTGATCGAGTATTTAGCAGCTGAGTTCAAGAAAGAATCAGGCATGGACCTGCACAGCGATCCTTTGGCATTGCAGCGTCTGAAAGAAGCGGCAGAGAAGGCGAAGATCGAGCTGTCTTCCGCTCAACAAACCGAGATCAACCTGCCCTACATCACGGCAGATGCGAGCGGTCCTAAGCACTTAGTGCAGAAGCTGACCCGTGCGAAGTTCGAGTCTTTGGTTGAGAGCCTAGTGGATCGCACCATGGCGCCGCTGAAGATGGCATTGCAAGACGCTGGCTTAGACGTGTCCAAGATCGACGACGTAATTCTGGTGGGCGGTCAAACCCGTATGCCATTGGTACAGAAGAAAGTAGCGGATTTCTTCGGTAAGGAAGCACGCCGCGACGTGAACCCTGACGAAGCCGTTGCAATGGGCGCTGCGATTCAAGCGGCCGTACTCTCCGGTGAAGTGAACGACGTACTGCTGCTAGACGTAACGCCTCTTTCCTTGGGCATCGAGACAATGGGCGGTGTGGCGAGTGTTCTGATCGAGAAGAACACTACTATCCCAACCAAGAAGACGCAGGTGTTCTCTACTGCAGACGACAACCAGACTGCCGTGACTATTCACGTTGTGCAGGGCGAGCGTAAGCAAGCGGCACAGAACAAGTCACTGGGCCGATTCGATCTGTCCGACATCCCACCATCACCACGTGGCATGCCGCAAATCGAAGTGGCGTTTGACCTAGACTCCAACGGTATCCTGAACGTGTCTGCGAAAGACAAGGCGACGGGTAAAGAGCAGTCGATCATCATTAAGGCCTCTAGCGGTTTGTCCGACGAAGAGATCGAGAAGATGGTCAAGGACGCCGAGGCTCACGCAGCGGACGACAAGAAGTTCGAGCAACTGGTAACCGTGCGTAACTCTGCCGATGGCCTAGTACACGCCACTCGCAAGACTCTTGAAGAGGCTGGCGACAAGGTAGATGCGGCAGAGAAAGAGAAGATCGAAGCTGCCGTAGTAGCGGTGGAAGAGGCGATCAAGTCTGGCGACATCGAGCAGATCGAAGCGAAGACGAAAGAGCTGACTGATGTCTCCTCTGGTCTTGCCGAGAAGATGTATGCAGAGAAGCAGGCTGAGGCGAATGCCGCAGGCCCCGACGCGGCGCAGTCTTCGGACAACGATGATGCTGTCGACGCGGAGTTCGAAGAAGTTAAAGACGACAAGTAAGTTGCAAGAGGCGCAGCGCGCGGGCGCCTCTCGCTGTTCGAGTCAATGCACAAAACCGGACGAGCGCTCCTCGTCTGGTTTTTTTGCGTTGTACGACCTGAGTATTGAGCGGTTCCCTTTTCGCTAAACGAGACAGAATAAGACTATGTCCAAACGAGATTATTACGAGGTGCTGGGAGTATCCCGCGATGCCTCCGAAGCAGAATTGAAGAAAGCCTATCGTCGCGTGGCGATGAAGCACCATCCCGATCGCAACCCGGACGATGCTACCTCCGAGGATAAATTCAAGGAAGCTAACGAAGCGTTCGAGGTACTTTCCGACGCGAATAAACGTGCGCGTTACGACCAATACGGCCATGCGGGTGTCAATCAGCAAGGCGGTGGTGGCGGTGGCTCTGCAGACTTCGGCGATATTTTTGGTGACATCTTCGGCGATATATTCGGTGGTCAGCGTGGCGGCGGTGGCCGCAGCCACGTGCGCAAAGGCGGCGACCTGCGTTATACCCTCGAGCTAGATCTTGAAGAGGCCGTGCGCGGCACAACCTCTAAGATTCGCATTCCCAGCGCCGTACGCTGCAAGGTGTGCGACGGTAGTGGCGCCAAGAAGGGCAGTGCACCAGTAACTTGTACCACCTGTAATGGCATGGGCCAAGTGCGCATGCAGCAGGGTTTTTTCTCCGTTCAACAGACCTGTCCGCGTTGCCAAGGTGCCGGCAAGCAGATCAAAGACCCATGTGGTAGCTGTCATGGCCGCGGTAGCGTCGAAGAGCAGAAGACGCTTTCCGTGAAAGTGCCACCAGGCGTGGATACTGGCGATCGCATTCGCCTTACCGGCGAAGGCCAAGCGGGCAGCCACGGCGGTCCCAATGGCGACCTCTATGTACAAGTCTCCGTGCGCGAGCACAAACTATTCGAGCGCGATGGCATCGACCTGCATTGCGAGATTCCGATTAGTTTTGTGGATGCAGCCCTAGGCGGCGAGCTAGAGGTGCCAACGCTGGATGGACGCGTGAAGCTGAAGATTCCGGCAGAGACACAAACCGGCAAGTTGTTCCGCCTGCGCAATAAGGGTGTAACGCCTGTGCGCGGCGGCATCACTGGCGATCTATTGTGCCGAGTAGTGGTGGAGACGCCGGTGAATTTGACTAAGCGCCAGAAGGAATTGCTCGGTGAATTCCACGACATCGCGGAAACCGAAGGGGCGCAGTCGCCGAAGAAAACTTCATGGTTCGATGGCGTGAAGAAGTTCGTCGACGAGCTGCGTGCCTAAAGCTTAAAGCCCTAATCGCGCCAGAATTTCAACGTGTTGATCTGGTGCGAGACGGGGCCCGAATTGCGCTACTACTATTGACGATGCAAGGCTGGCGATTTCACCGGCGGTCTTGAAGTCATAGCCTTTCGATAGACCATACATAAACGCCCCTGAGAACATATCCCCCGCGCCATTGGTGTCGACCGCTTTCACTTTGTGGGCGGCAACATTGCTGTATTGCTGGCCATCGAAAAGGCGTGCGCCGGCAGCGCCCAGAGTCACCACGAATTGCTTCGCCTTGGCCTCTAGTGCCGTACAGGCATCGTCTAGATTATCTGCACCTGACCATAGCTTCGCTTCTTGTTCGTTGCAGAATAATAGGTCGACGCCGTCGCCTATGAACTCGTTAATGCCTTCGGAGAAATACTCGACCATCGCTGGGTCGGAGAAGGTCATCGCGAACTTAACGCCCGCTTTCTTGGCGTGCTTCTTGAGCTCTAGAACGGCAGTCTTTGCGCTGGGGGAAGTCACCAGATAGCCCTCGGTATAGGCATAAGTGGAGGCGCTAATTGCGTCGTAGTGAAGCTCGTCTGTAGACACTAATTGAGATATTCCTAACGAGGTCAACATGGTGCGCTCGGCATCGGGTGTGACCATAACCAAGCAGCGGCCGGTGGTGCCCGCTTCGCGCTCGGCGGAGAGGTTGGTCTCTACGTTATGCTGGCCCAACTCATTCACATAGAAGTGTCCGCCCTCGTCGTTGGCAACCTTGCAGGAGAAGAAGGTCTTGGCGCCGAACTGACTCATGGCATAGATGGAATTGGCTGCGGAACCGCCGCCGGCACGCTTGATCAGACCGTAGCGATCGGTTAGAAGATCGAACACCTTCTGTTGTTGGTCCTCGTCAATCAAGGTCATAAAGCCCTTCTCGATACCGGAGTCGACGAAGAAGCGATCATCTACCTCGAACTCGCTATCGACTAGTGCGTTGCCAATTCCATAAACATCGTATTTTTTCATGCGCGTGAGTCCTTTATCGGCCGAGTACTAAGATGCGCGGCCTATTTTAAGTTCTGTAATTTAGAGTGCGGCGAAGGCGATCTCGGCTGCGTCTAGTGTCTTATTGATTTCCTCGTCGCCGTGGGCGGCAGACACGAAGCCTGCCTCGAACGCGGAAGGCGCCAGATAGACTCCATTGTTGAGCATGAGGTGGAAGTAGCGACGGAAGCGCTCGACGTCGCAGGCCATGACTTGTTCGAAGGTGCTAACCGACTCCTCTTTGCTGAAGAAGCAGCCGAACATGCCGCCCAGTTGATGGGTAGTGAAGGGGATGTTGGCCGCGTCTGCGCGCGCCTGTAAGCCGTCCATCAGGGCCTTGCTGCGTCGGTTCAATTCGTCGTGGAAGCCGGGCTTTTGAATGGCGTTGAGCATGGCCATTCCCGCGGCCACCGCTAGGGGGCTGCCGGCCAAGGTGCCGGCCTGATAAACAGGGCCCATGGGTGCGATCATCTCCATGATCTCGCGCTTGCCGCCGAAGGCACCAACCGGGAGGCCACCGCCAATTACCTTGCCTAGCGCAGTGAGGTCTGGAGTTACGTTGTAGTGAGACTGAGCACCGCCAAGAGCGACGCGGAAACCGGTCATTACTTCGTCGAAGATCAGCACGCTGCCGTAGTGGGTGCATAGCTCGCGCATCTTCTCGAGATAACCTGGGACAGGTGGCACGAGATTCATATTACCGGCGACAGGCTCTACGATGATGCAGGCAATCTCGTCGCCATTAGTCTCGAATAATTTCTCTAGGGCGGCTGCGTCGTTATAGGGCAGCACATAAGTTAAGTCGGTATAGGCCTTCGGCACGCCCAGGGAGTCTGGCTCGCCAAGAGTCAGTGCTCCGGAACCAGCCTTTACAAGCAGACCATCGACGTGGCCGTGGTAGCAACCCTCGAACTTCACGACCTTGTCGCGGCGCGTGTATCCGCGTGCGACGCGAATGGCACTCATCGTTGCCTCGGTTCCGGAGGTCACGAGGCGCACTCGCTCGATAGATGGCACGAGCTTGCAGATGGTCTTGGCGATGGTGACTTCGGCCTCTGTAGATGCGCCGTAGCCTAGGCCGTGGGTCAACTGGGCTTGTAGCGCCTCGATTACGTCTGGATGTCTATGGCCGAGAATGAGGGGCCCCCAAGCACCGACATAGTCGATGTAACGGTTGCTGTCCTCGTCTGTTAGCCAAGCGCCTTCGCCACCTTGAAAGAATAAAGGGTTACCACCGACGCCACGGAAGGCGCGGACGGGCGAGTTTACACCACCTGGGATATAGCGCTTGGCTTCTTCGAATAGGGCGGCGGAGCGACTTGTGCTGTTCTCTGGCTTGGATACTGTCACAGACTTGGATTCCTCTAATACTGATTAGCGAGTGTTTGGGGTGGTGCGAAATAGGGCGTTTAATGCCTTAGCCTGGGCTTCGACATCGGCGCTAGCAAAAAGAGTGTGAATGACCGCTAGCATGTCCGCGCCCGCCGTCACTAGAGCTTGGCCATTTTCGGCGTTGATGCCGCCAATTGCAACAATCGGGATGGCGAGCTGGGCCTTGGCCTGTTGCAGCACTTGGATAGAGGCCTGTGGCGCGTTCGGTTTAGTGTGTGAGGGGAAGAAGCGTCCGAAGGCGACATAGTCGGCACCGGCGGCTTGGGCACGCAAAGCGAGGCTTAGGTCGCTGTGGCAGGTGATGCCGATAATAGCTTGCTCTCCCAGTCTCTGGCGGGCCGCCACTAGCTTTGTGTCCGCCTGCCCAAGATGCACGCCGGCGGCGCCGATCTCGCGACAGAGTTCTACGTCGTCATTGATCAGGAGTGGAGTGTTGTAGCGTTGGCACAGGTGCAGCAACTGCGTAGCCTCCGCGCACTTGCTCTGCCAGTCTGCGCTCTTATTGCGGTATTGCAGCAGTGCAAGCCCGGCGCCAAGCGCCTCTTCTACGGCCGAGAACAAGGTAGGGCCCGCAAGCAGGTTTTCGTCGGTGATGGCGTAAACGCCGCGCAGAGGAGGGTGCATCGTTGCTACTTATTCCAATAACTTCGATTGGGCAGCCACTGTCCAAAACCCGGGCGTTCGCCAGCGTTCAGGGATTCCCAAGTGTATTGCTGAGCATGACGGGCTGCCTCTGAGATATCGCAACCATGGGCTAAATACGCGGCGAGGCTGGCTGCGAGGGTGCAACCGGAGCCGTGATACTCGTTTGGCAGACGTGGCCACTCGAAATATTGCGGGTCTTGGTGCGAGGTATACAGGGTGTTCACCACATTGCTGCTCTCGGCGTGTGTGCCAGTGAGCAAGACGTGATCGCAGCCCATATCCATTAGGGCACTAGCACCGGCATCGAGGGTGTCGGCACCACGGGTTAGGGCGCGTAGCTCGTGGGTGTTCGGGGTTAGCACGGTGCTCATTGGTATTAACAGAGTCTTCAGGGCTGAGACGATGTCCTCCTCTGAGAACTCGAAACCTCCGCCCGCCCAAAGAATTGGGTCCAGTACGACCGGTAATTTGGGGTAGTCCGTAAGAATGGTGTGGATGACCTCGATAGTGCCGATGCTGCCCAGTAGGCCAATCTTCACTGCGTGCACGGGTACATCTTCCAATACGGCTCTGGCCTGCTGAATCAATAATGCAGGGGATACAGCCTGCGCAGACATGACGTTGCGGGTGTCTTGCACAGTTAGGGAGGTAACGACGGGTAGGCAGTGGCAGCCGGCGCTGAACAGCGCTTCGATGTCTGCTTGTATGCCGGCGCCTCCAGAAGAGTCGAGGCCGGAGAAGCACAAAACGTTAGGCTTGCTTGTGGTTGAACTGTTCACGCGCAGTGACCTGTGGAGGTTGACGAGAAATCGTGTTTAGAACGGTCTAACGACCACTAATATGACAATGCCGATAAGCATGAATACCGGGATCTCATTGAAATAGCGATAGAACACATGACTTCTAGTGTTCTTATCGTCGCGAAACTGTTTCAGGAAACGCCAGCAGAAAATGTGATAAACGATTAGTAACGCCACCAAGCCGAGCTTGGCGTGCATCCACGGAGAACTCATATAATAAGAGGCATTGAAGCTGATGAGCCAGAAGCCCAGCACAATTGTGGCGATCGCCGATGGGGTGCCGATGCCGTTGAAAAGTTTGCGCTCCATGATGACGAAGCGTTCCTTGCTGAGCTGATCTTGAGCCGCTGCGTGATAGACAAACAGTCGGGGTAGATAAAAGATGGCCGCGAACCAGCAGATCACCGCGATGATATGAAAAGCCTTAACCCAGAGCATTTTTCCCCCTTAGTGCCTGTGTAAATCAACAGGCGCAATGCCAAGACCGGCTACACTAGCACAGCTGTTAAAATGGATACAGTCGGAAAACAGGGGTATCATGCCGGGTTCGAAAAACACGGCTTTAAGCCCAATAGTTAAGCGAAGGAGGACCCCGTGATCAAGGTCGGAATAGTCGGAGCAACAGGTTACACCGGAGTAGAGTTATTACGTCTGCTCGCGCCACGCCAAGATGTGAGCCTAGAGGTAATTACGTCTCGCGAACTGCAAGGAACGCCCGTTGCCGATCTATTCCCCAACCTACGGGGATTCGTGGACCTCGAGTTCACAGCGCCAGACTCTGAGGCGCTGTACGAGTGTGACCTGGTTTTCTACGCCACGCCCCATGCTGTGGCGATGAAGACGGTGCCTACTCTACTTAAGCGTGGCGTTCGCGTGATCGATTTGTCCGCCGACTTCCGACTGCGCGATATTGCGCTATGGGAGAAGTGGTACAAGGTGACGCACGAGAGCCCTGAGTATGTAGCGCAGGCTGTCTATGGACTGCCCGAGGTAAACCGCAGCAAGATTGTCGATGCTCAGCTTCTCGCCGTGCCCGGTTGCTACCCCACCGCGATTCAGCTTGGTTTCTTGCCCCTGCTCGAAGCGGGCATGGTCGATAGCAATATGTTGATCGCCGATGCGAAATCGGGGGTAAGCGGCGCGGGCCGAAAGGCGGCAGTGGGCAGTCTGTTGACGGAGGCCTCTGAGTCTCTTAGCGCCTATGGTGTCTCGGGACATCGACACCTACCCGAGATTTCTCAAGGCCTGAACTCCTATGCGGGCAAGGATGTGAAGCTGACCTTCATTCCCCATCTCACTCCGATGATTCGCGGCATCCATGCCACTCTTTATGCGCCATTGCAGGCGGGTCAAGACCCATCTAGCATTCAGCAATTGTTCGAGGACCGCTATAAGGACGAGCCATTTGTCGACGTATTGCCAAACGGGCAGTATCCGGCTACGCGCAATGTGCGTGGTGGTAATCGTTGCCAGATCGGCGTGTGCTATCTGCCTGCCAATAATATGGTAGTGGTGTTGTCGGTGATCGACAATCTTGTCAAAGGTGCATCCGGACAGGCTGTTCAGAACATGAATATCATGTTTGGTTTGGATGAGAGTGAAGGCCTGCGCAATATCGCCATGCTTCCTTAGGTGCTGCTGAGACCCAAGAGTTATGCCCAATGTCGTAAAAGGTAGCAAGCAACAAGCAATGATGGTGGTGCCATATCGGCGCTGGTATCGCACCTTTGTGTCGATTTCGATCATCATCGCTTTGCTAGTGGTCGCGCTAGGTGGGTATTACTACGGACGGTTTGAGGCTGGTAGGGAATACCTCGTCACGAGTGCGGACAATGAGCGGCTAAGCGCCTCTTTGCGGGAGGCGCAGAACGAGCTCAATACGTTGCGCTCAGAATTGACTATCGCCGGGCGCAGCAATCTCGTGGATCAACGAGCTACCGAGGAAGTGCAGAGTACTGTGAGCGCACTTCGTTTGCGCATTTCTCAGTTAGAGCAGGATGTATCCTTCTATCGCCAAGTAATGTCGCCAGATAGCGACGAGTTAGGGCTAATCATCGCCGAGTTTGATGTTACGCCTTTAGAGGGTGTTGGCCGTTTCCATTACAAGGCAGTGTTCAGGCAGGCTGGCGCCGGTGACCGAGTTTTGGAGGGCAAGGTGCAGATCGCTATTGCAGGTCGAATCGATGAACAGCGTCAGTTGTTACCACTTACGGACATCCTTCCTGAAAATAGGACATTCGACCCGGCGCTCAATTTCAGATACTTCCAGAACTTGGAAGGCGAGTTCATACTGCCCGAGGGTTTTGTGCCCGACCAAGTTGAGGTGAAGGCGGAATCTAGTAAGCCAACAGCAATCAAGGTTGAGAAAATATTCAGCTGGAGTGTAGTGGAGGTATAAGGATGTTTGGATCGAGCAATAAGACTAACGCCGTAACAGGCCCTGCGCATACGCTGATATCGCGCCAGACGGAGATCATTGGCGATCTACGTTTCAACGGCGAACTCATCGTTGAGGGCAAGATCAAAGGCAATGTCTACGCCGACGATGAATCCGGCGCTCTGATTCGTATCGCCGAAACCGGTGTAGTGGAAGGTGAGATTTGGGTGCCCTCTGCGGTGATCAATGGCTTAGTGAAAGGGGATCTACACTCCTCCAAACACTTGGAGTTGGCGGCCAAGTCTGTCGTTATGGGGAATGTTTTCTATAACCTGATAGAGATGGTAATGGGCTCAGAGGTCAATGGCAGCCTCATGCAGATCGCCCGTGCCCAACAAGACGCGAAGCGGCTGTCTGGTTCGCAAGCCAAGTCCCTCGCCTACGAGGCATCGGGCTTTGGTGGAGAGTCTGAGCGACGTTCGCGAGAAGCGGATGACGAAACAATAGTTGACTGAATTAGTCGGACTTAGCCATAATCGCGCTGCTGCGCCGCGTATCACGATTCATTCTTCGCGCAGCCAATAAAGCGATGGTATTCCAATGTCTGCAGTGCAATCTCATGATCCAACGATCATTTCAATGACCGAGAACGCCGCCGAGAAGGTTAAAAGCCTGATCAGCGAAGAGGGCAATCCTGCGCTTAAATTGCGGGTGTTCGTAACCGGTGGGGGTTGTTCTGGGTTTCAGTATGGTTTTAGCTTCGACCCAGAGCTCAGCGATGACGACACTATTGTGCAGAATCACGGCGCTGCGCTGGTTGTAGACCCGTTAAGCTATCAGTACCTGACGGGCGCAAAGGTGGACTATGTGGAAGGTTTGCAGGGTGCTAAGTTTGTCGTCAACAATCCTTTAGCTAGCACCACTTGCGGTTGCGGCTCTTCTTTCTCAATCTGACACTTAGTCAGATAAAGCCTCGTATATAGCACCGTGTATGCAGATTTGTTGCGCGCCAGTAACCGACCTTGTGTCGACTGGGTCGCCATACCATGCGTTGCGGGCGAACCAAGCGAAAGTCATGCTCTCTACCCACTGCGGGTCGAGTTTCGCCTCTGAACTGCTGGCCACCGGCACTGGCGCAATTAGACTCTGCAGTCTTTCCATGAGATAGACGTTATTGGCACCGCCGCCACAGGCGTACAGTGCTACTACCTGCTCGCCCTGCCAATCGACACTTTCGGCGATGCTGCGGGCGGTGAACTCCAATAGTGTTGCTTGTACGTCTGCATCGGCTAATAAATCAAAGTGGGAGAGTTTCTCGCCTAACCAGTGAGCGTTAAATAACTCGCGCCCGGTGCTCTTTGGGGAGGCTTGGTGCAAGTAAGGTTCCGTCAATAGCAGTGTAAGTAAGTCTTCGTTAACCGTACCGGACCTAGCCCATTCACCGTCGCTATCGAAGGGTAGGTCTTGCTTTGCATCGATCCATGAGTCCATCAAGACATTGCTAGGACCTGTGTCGAAGCCTACCAGTGGCAACTCGCCATGGCTTAGTAAAGAGATATTCGCGATACCCCCTAGATTCAATATAGCCCTTCGGCCATCGAGATCAGCGAAGAAACTCTGATGGAACAGAGGGGCGAGGGGGGCACCTTGGCCACCTGCCGCCATGTCTTTTCGGCGGAAGTCCGTAATCGTGCAAATGCCTGTGAGCAGCGCGATGGTATTGGGGTCGCCAATCTGTTGAGTGAAGCGATTTTCGCCAAATGGGTAATGCTTAATGGTCTGGCCATGACTGCCAATGGCTAAGATTTCTTGATTGGACACGTTGCATTTCGCGAGTAGTTGGTTGACTGCGTTGGCAAATAGGCGACCTAGCGCGATATCTGTCTCCCCTAGCTCTATCAGCGAAATTTTCTCGTCTGTAGATAACGTAAGTATGGATTCTCGCAGAGGGGCAGGGATCGCAAGGGAATGCGTGGCCACAAGTGTGGGCGGAGACTGTGCGAAGTCAACCAGCGCGCAATCGACACCGTCAATACTGGTGCCAGAGAGTACGCCTATAAAGTATTCGTGTGCAGACATTTTTTGGGCATCCTGCATCAAGAGGGCGAGTTTTGAGCTTAGTTCAACGCGTCTGCGTTTCCGAGCTAATATTGGCGCTAAGAAGGCGCGCGTCAATACTTTCCTTCTGGAAACGTTGAAGTAAATCTTGGGTTTGTGCTTTGAAACGCGGTAATTCCTCTGGTTCGAGTGATATTGCCTGAGGAAGCTGAGCTACGATCGTGCGTGGGTCTTTGTGGACGCCGCCAATCAGGAACTCGTAATGCAAGTGGGGGCCTGTTGCGCCGCCGGTCTGGCCTACATAGCCGATGATATCTCCCTGCCTTACGCGTGAGCCTTTCTTGATACCGGAAGCGTAGTCGTTCAGGTGGGCGTATTTAGTCTCGAACTGACCGCGATGCTGCAACACAATCAATTTGCCGAATGAGCCATTACGCGCTGCCCAAGTGACAACGCCGTCACTAGTCGCACGCACGGGCGTGCCTTTTGGCGCGGCATAATCCGTTCCCTTGTGGGCGCGAATGGTGTTAAGGATAGGGTGCTTGCGGCTAAGGCTAAAATTGGAGCTAATACGGAATACGTCGAGTGGTGTGCGGAGGAATGCCTTACGCATGCTCTCGCCTTCTGGGCTGTAGTAGCCTACTTCGCCGTCTTCGTTTATATAGCGCACGGCGATGAACTGTTTGCCCTGGTTAGTAAACTGCGCCGCAATGATGTCGCCATTGCCAATAAACTGACCATCAAGGAATTTCTGTTCGTAAAAGAGGCTGAAGTCGTCGCCATCGCGTGGATCGAGAATAAAATCGATTACGCCGCCGAAGATGTCTGCCATCTCCATAATCGAAACTGCGGGAATATCAGCGCGCTTTGCCGCCATGAAGAGGCTGTCGTTGATGACACCTTCTTTGAATACTGGGCGAACCTCAGCGGTACGCAGGATCGGTTCTACTTGGTAGCCGCTGTCATTCAGCGTGAAAAGATAGCCTTCTAGTGGCGATTTCAGCACTTTCAATTGCGCGAGCTTGCCAGCCTCTGGGATGTGGAAACTAAGTTGGTAGCCTGGATACAGGCGGTTAAGGACTTTTGCGTCTTCGGTGCTATTGAGCACTTTGTACATTTCTTGTGCGCTAAGACCTACTTTCGTGAATATCGCGGAGAGATTGTCCCCTGACTGCACCTCTAAGTCCGTCCATTCTGAATTGTGCTGTGACGGTTCACTATTGGGGATTACGAGAACGGGTAGCATGTTCTCCGCCTCAGCTAAGGCCTTTGCAGAGTTTGCGCCTAAATCCTGAGGGAATGGCAGCGTTGGAGTGGCACCGATACGCGCGCCGTGTGCGGATTCGTCGGGTGCAAACACCATAGTAACAGTAAGCCCTAAGCTCAAAACGCTAGCCAACATAAGGTGATTACGCGGGTAGTGCTTGCTTAGAGTGTGTTTTGCAGAATCCCAAAAGCTCATGAAAATTCTAATGTTAAATCTCATCTTTTGAATATATTGACGGCCGACAGAGAGCGGCCCAAAAGGGCGATTCTTATGACTTTTAGGAGGCAGGTCAAGTCTTATTCAGATTAGTAGTGTAAAATCTGCGGCCGCTTCGCGAGACTGCGTTGCTCCTATATATAGTACCCTCGCCCTCTAGAGGCTGATCGGGCAACACTGTAAGCATTAAATTTGGTTTAGGAATTCGTTATGAGTGCTACATCTATAGACATTATAAGGGACCTCGAGAGTAGGGGCTTAGTTTCGCAGATGACTTCTGGGGATGAGTTGAAGTCCGTGTTGAAGCAAAGCACGACCTTATATAGTGGCTTTGACCCGACAGCGGAGAGTCTTCATATAGGGAATTTGGTGCCCCTGCTCGCACTGCGCCGTTTTCAGCAAGCAGGCCATCGACCTATTGCGCTGGTTGGCGGGGCGACTGGGCTAATCGGTGATCCGAGTTTCAAAGCATCTGAGCGCCAACTCAACTCAAACGATATCGTGGAGCTTTGGGTTAGTCGGATCAAAGGGCAGCTAGAACAATTCCTGGATTTCGATTCAGGAAGTAATGCGGCGATGTTGGTGAACAACCTAGATTGGACTAAAGATGTAAGCGTCTTGGACTTTCTTCGCGACGTAGGCAAGCACTTCTCAGTGAACACTATGATTCAAAAGGACTCGGTCAAACAGCGCATCGAGCGCGAAGGGTCAGGCATCTCCTTCACTGAGTTTACTTATATGATTCTGCAGTCTTACGACTTCGCGGAACTATACAAGCGTCATGGCTGCAGTTTGCAGATCGGTGGCAGCGATCAGTGGGGCAATATTACCGGCGGCATCGATCTGACGCGCAGGATGCATCGTGCGCAAGTTTATGGTTTGACGATTCCTCTTGTAACGAAGGCGGATGGGCAGAAGTTTGGCAAAACCGAGACAGGTACAGTGTGGCTAGATGCTAAGAAGACATCTCCTTATGCCTTCTATCAGTTCTGGCTCAATGCAGCCGATGCCGACGCCTATACTTTTTTGCGTTACTTCACCTTCTTATCGCCTAGTGTGATTATTGATATAGAAGAAGCGGACAAGACTGCGCAAGGCAAACCCGAGGCCCAGGGAATCCTAGCTAAAGAGGTAACCCGGCTAGTGCATGGAGACGAAGGCTTGCTTGCGGCCGAGCGTATTAGTGCCGCGCTGTTCTCTAATGATCTAGGGGCGCTTAGTACTGAGGATTGTGAGCAGTTGCGTCTGGACGGTCTGCCCTCCACTCAATTGGATGTGCTACCGAAAGGTATAGTAGAGGTGCTAGTTGAGACTGGTCTTGCCACCTCTAATAAAATGGCGCGCGAATTTATTGCGAATAACGCCGTAAGCGTTAATGGTCAGCGAGTGGAAACTAGCGAGGCAACTTTAAGCGCAGACCTAGCTCTGTATGGCAAGTATTTTGTCTTGAAGCGCGGGAAAAAGCTGTTCCACTTAGGCTTTACGGCTTAATGACAAAATAGAGGCCAATTTCGGCAATTACTTGTTGCCAGATTAAATCTGTATGGCATAATGCGCGCCCTTGTGACGAGATGTACCAGCTTCGCAACGAACGATCCCCGGAGAGTTCAAATGATTCGCAAAAAAACGCGATCATGCCTTGCCAAGTCACACAGGGTGCGTATAATACGCCACCTCCTAACCACGAAGGTTCAGGAAAAAAGTTCTTTAAAAAGTAGAG
>DIAM01000020.1:379322-379888 GCA_002416505.1 Gammaproteobacteria bacterium UBA5078 | reverse complement strand
GGTTCACTCTGACCCCTTTGATCCAACCCCTTTGATCGACCCCTTTAAACAACCCCTTTGATCTTTTTGTTCACTTTAAGCTGTATAATCGGCGGCCAATCCCTCATTACTGAATCCCAATGCGCATAGTTCTCGCCCCCATGGAAGGTCTCGCCGACGCCCATCTACGCCGTCTCATCACGGCGCAGGGAGGCTATGACTGGGTGGTGTCCGAGTTCGTACGTGTGGTCGACAGGCTTTATCCCGACAAGGTGTTGTACGGCGATTGCCCGGAGCTGGCAAACGGCGGACGAACCGACTCGGGTACCCCGCTGCGGGTGCAGCTGCTCGGTAGCGACCCTGAGGCGATGGCAGCCAATGCGGTGCGAGTCGTCGAGTTGGGCTCCTACGGGGTGGACATCAATTTCGGTTGCCCCAGTAAGACCGTCAATCGTCGCGCAGGCGGGGCGGTGATGCTCAAGGAGCCCGAGAGTCTCTATCGCGTGGTTAGCGCCATACGCGCCGCATTGCCCAAGTCAGTCATGGTGTCCGCCAAGATGCGGCTCGGTTTCGACGACACCTCGCTC
>DIAM01000020.1:378633-379205 GCA_002416505.1 Gammaproteobacteria bacterium UBA5078 | reverse complement strand
CATGCTGGACAACGCCGCCGCCATAGAGTCTGCCGGCGCGGGCGAGCTCACCGTTCATGCCCGCACCCGCATGCAGGGCTACGCGCCTCCAGCGCATTGGGAAGAGCTTGGCAGAATCAGGCAGCACATCAATATCCCTCTGATCGCGAATGGCGATATCTGCACGGTCGACGACTATCATCGCTGCGTCGCTATCTCTGGCACCCCCGATGTAATGTTAGGTCGCGGCGCCGTGCGAATGCCATTTCTGGCCACACAGATTCGGGCGAATCAAACACAGACAGATTCTTGGGCACGCCTTGCCCCGCTGCTCGTGCATTTCTGGCAGGAGCTAAGCACGACCCTATCGCCGAAGGATCGCGTAGGGCGCATCAAACAGTGGATTAACTATCTTCGCCAAGTTCATCCCGAGGCAGAGGTGCTTTGGCATGCCATTCGCTTAGAGAAAAGTACACAGATAATCGACGGGCTGCTGCCGAACCCCGAGACCGGAGTGCTAGGGTAACTGGCGCTTGCCGATTCGTTTTAGGCGGGGCTCACGCCGGGTTCCGATCAAAGGGGTCAGTAGGATC
>DIAM01000020.1:366257-378531 GCA_002416505.1 Gammaproteobacteria bacterium UBA5078 | reverse complement strand
CGATCAAAGGGGTCAGTAGGATCAAAGGGGTCGATCAAAGGGGTCAGAGTAACTTGATAGATTCAAAGGGGTCAGAGTAACTTGATAGATCAAGTTACTCTGACCCCTTTGATCCTACTGACCCCTTTGATCGACCCCTTTGATCGTGTTACGAGGGCTTGGCGGTTTGGCAGCTCCAGCAAAAATCGAAGCTGCCGGCATTCTCTTCCTTGCACTGTGGGCACACCCAGGCTGCTTTAGGCTCTGGGTTGATAAGCTCTCGCTCGATTATCTCGCGGGCGCGCAGATAGTCTTCGTCGCGGACCAGCCAGAGTTCTTGGAATATGTTGTTGATGCCCAGATTAGGGCCGCTAGGCGCGGAGTGTTCGTTTTTGAAGACGGATTCAATGTTATAACTCTCCAGAATATTCTTGGCGGAATGCACTAGCATGACGTTTTCATGAGTGTAGATAAGTTTCATAATTGACCCTTTGTCTCGAGAGCGTAGCGAGCGTCATCGTTTGCCTATCGTGGCACCGATGAACGACTCTTCTTATACATCAAAGAAAGCCGTATTGTTCTCATTTTTACTGGGTCTCGTGCAAGTAATATCGGTAGTATCTGGGCTATTGCTCAATTGGGATGCTGCGCATGATGATCGTCCTTCTCTTCCTCACACGAGTTTCCGCGGGCAGGTCAAACTATCTGTTTAGATGAGAGCGGCCAGTTCAATGGTGGCGGCATCGGTAGGTAGCGGCAAGCGGTGAGCAGCAGCATTTCAATTAGTTTATAGAATCATCGTTAAATTTAGCGTAGTTTTAGACCTTCAAGTTACTCTGACCCCTTTGGTCCTGTTCTAGTGGCTATTAGCAATCATTACCAGACGTGATGGTGGAGCGATGAGAGTTAGCTATTTCGGCAATTTTAAGTCGGTTCTCAGGCGCTCAAGTGCCGCCAAAGGACGCGCCGCATCGCGATACAAGACGAGTGTCCTTCAGCTAGAGCGATCAGAGGTGCGCACGCTAGAGATCGATTCGCATACGCGCAAAGATCTCGAAATATTCGAATCCGAGGCCGCTGGCAAGACGCTGTTCGCGCTTTGCAATTCCACTAGGACGGAAGGGGGCGCTCAGATGCTGCGCCAACGGATGGAGAACCCGTTTGCCGACGCCGCCAATATCGTTCAAGTACAGCAATCGGTCGCGTATATTCCTAAGCATAGGGACATCTTCGAGAAGCTAGGCCTCTGGGTAACGGGGCGAGTGGAGCGCTACCAGACCGACCCCTTGATGTTCGTAATCGAAAGAAGCGCTTTCGGATTTGTCACCGGCGCTCTGGTCCTTAGAGTGTTTGATGGTTACCACTATATCCGCATTCTGCGAGGCGTTCAGTTTGCGTGCCTCTTTGTGCAAACAATGCGCGAATTCCTGCACAGATTAGAGGTAGATCCGCCAGGGGGTGAGTTGGCTTTTATAGCGGAGAAGATAGGCGACATAGTCTCAAGGCCAGATTTTTTAGAGGTGCCCGAGGAAGAGCTGCGCGGTGTGACGTTTTTCAAGATATTGCGTCTAGATCAAACATTCCGTATTTATGGCAAAGACAAATTCGAAGAGTTGTTGAGATTGGCCTATGAGTTGGATGCTCTTATGTCGATGGCAGATGCTACCCACAAGCTCGGTTACACCATCCCCGAAGTCTTACATGGCCCGACAAAAGTTCTCGCGAAGGGCCTATTTCATCCCCAGGTCAGCAATCCGGTGGCCAATGCCGTAGGGCTAGACCAGTCGACTAGGCTGCTTTTCCTAACCGGTCCCAACATGGCGGGGAAGACAACCTACCTAAGGGCTATCGCCACGGCACTCTATTTCGCTCACCTGGGCATGGGGGTGCCCGCCGCCACTTTCTCGTTCACTCCTGTCGATCGCCTGTTCAGCTCCATTGCTATAAGTGATGACGTGCACACGGGCACTAGTTACTTCTTCGCCGAGGTGCTGCGCATGAAGGCACTGGCATACGCCCTGTCGGAGGGGGAGCGTGTTGTGGCGATTATGGATGAGCCCTTCAAGGGGACGAACGTAAGCGAGGCGCTCGAGGCTTCACTCGCGGTGATGCAGCGTCTGGAGATAATCGGCAATTCCCTGTTCCTGTTCTCCTCGCATTTGATCGAGTTGGAGGACAGTTTTGGGGATTCGACGAATATACTGAAGTGTCATTTTCAGGCCAAGGAGAGCGATGGTAGGCTCGAATTCAGCTATCTATTGCAAGAAGGCGTCTCTCGGCAACGCATGGGCATGCGTGTATTGAATGAAGAGGGCGTGTTTGATCTTCTCGACAAAGTCATTTCATCTGCCAGCGCATCAAAGGGGTCAGAGTAATTTGATTCGCCCCACTGACGTTAGGGCGCGGGCATTCGATGCAAGGCCATCCACTTCACGATATCGGAATGCTGCACTAGCCCCAGCACCTCGCCGTCCCGAATCACCAGCATTGGCTCGTCTGATGATTTTAGCAGTGTATCGATAGCGTTCTTGGCGCTCGCCTTCGGCTCCAGAAAGTTCATCGACTCTAGGGGGCTCATCGCCTCGCCAAGCGTAAGGACCGCGCGGTTTTTCGCAGGAAGCTGACTAATCTGAGAGAGGCTGACGGCGCCTACTAGTCTGTTATCGACGGTTACGGGCCACAGCCTCTGGCTACTGCGCAGCAGATAGTTGTCGACAAACTCTGTCAGGGGCATGGCGGCATCGACGGTTTCGAAATGAGTGCGCATCACGTCCGCAATATTGAACCCCCCCAGCGCTTGATCCATGACCAATTGCTTGTAGCTCATGGTGGCAAGGTTGGACAGGAACCAGCCGATCATTATCGACCATAGACTGCCTAGGCCTTGGCCTTGAAGCAGCCCGATCACGCCGGAGGCCATCAGAAACCAACCGAAGTAGCGGCCAACATTGGAGGCCCACAGGGTGGCCTTGAGCTTGTCCCCGGTGATCGCCCAGATGATAGCGCGGAACACCCTGCCACCGTCCATTGGGAAGCCTGGGATCATGTTGAATAGCGCCAACAATAGGTTAATAGAGCCTAGCCAGAACAGGGATGTGGCCAAGGGGCCGAGGTCGCTCAACACACTCAGATCGCCGACGGAAACCGTGCCGGCGAGGTCCATATCGCTGGCCATATACAGGGCCAGTTCGGTGCAGACGAAGGCTATTAGCAGGCTCATCAGCGGGCCGGCGATGGCAATTAAGAACTCATGCTTGGGGCGTTCGGGCTCGCGGCTAATCTCGGCGACCCCGCCGAACAGGAATAGGGTGATACGAGGTACGGGAATATTGAAGTGCTGGGAGACCACGGAGTGGGACAGCTCGTGGGCCAGTAATGAGGCAAAGAAAGCGATACCAGAGAACAGCGCTGTTCCCCAGACCATAGTGAGCGTCCACTCGGGATGCCAGCTGGCATAGATGCCATTGCCTAGGCTGAACACGATCAGGGCGAAGATGATGATGACGCTGATATCCAGACGAACTTCTATGCCAAATACCGTAAATAACGACAAGCTATGGCCGTCGTCTGTGCGGCTTTGCGCCCCCGGTTTATTCTTGCCTTGCGTATTCATGTTTATTGCCTATTTCCGTGTGTCCACTTTTATCGTAACACGAGTTCCAATTTTAACTGATGAATCTGCGGAGTCTTTAGGTTGTAAGAAAAGAGAAAATTGCATCGCATCAGAGGGCTCAAGCAAATGATTAGGGCTCATTGGCTATAGAAGAGCAAAACGAGGCAGAGTAGTTTGATCCAAATCAATAGGGGGTAGATTAATCTCATAAATAAAATCACCGCGGGGGTCTAGTTGTGCAATCCTGAACTCGAGTTGGGGTGATGCGAATTGTCAGGGTAGTGAGGCGACTGGAGTTTTCTAGAAGTCGGGTGGAGAGTTGGAATGGAAAAAAACCTAGCGCGGGTTCTTACAGCGTGGCAGCTAAAACGTCGCCAGTTTCTCTCGGGGGTTGGTGCGGCAGGCCTGTTTATTGGCAACAAGCCTGTGGCTTTTTCTGCGGGCACCTCTCATGAGGTCGTCGGCGCAGAGGCTTCTCCCGATTTTATTGCGGATATCGAAATCGAGCTAAGTGCACAGATAGGCAGCGCTAATCTACGGGACGGCCAATCTACGACACTGTGGCGTTATCAGGGCCAGTTATTAATCGGCCCCAGCGACGCATTCGGCTTCCTTGACGGGTCCCATATTCCCGTTATTCGTGCTCGTCGCGGGCAGCGAGTGCGAGTGCGTTTCACCAATCAGCTACCGGAAGCCACTATCGTGCATTGGCATGGCTTGCAGATGCCGCAGCGCATGGATGGGCACCCTATGTATGCGATTGGCACCGGCAGTCAGTTCGTATACGAATTCACCGTCGCCAATCGTGCGGGTACTTGTTGGTTTCACCCTCACCCTCATGAGCGCACCGGTCATCAGGTGTATTTTGGCCTAAGTGGGCTATTCATTGTCAGCGATGAGGACGAGCTAGCACTGGGATTGCCGAGGGGTGAAAAAGAGATTGTGCTGGTAGTGCAGGATCGCACTTTCGACAATGCCAATCAGTTGGTTTATCTGAGTGGGCGCCGTCAAGAATGGATGATGGGATTCTCAGGGCAGAGTGTCCTCGTCAATGGCTCTGAGTCTTATGTTAGGGTCGTGGAGCGAACTGCGCACCGTCTGCGTTTGTTCAATGCCTCCAATGCCTCGAATTACTTGTTCAGCTGGAGCGATGGCGCGACGTTCAAGGTGATTGGTACCGACGGTGGCCTTCTGGAAGCGCCGCAAGAGCGCCAATCTATTAGCCTCGCTCCTGCAGAGCGTGTAGAGATCTGGGTCGATTTTGCCGCGAAAGCGGCAGGACAGGAAGTTCAGCTATTGGCGCGCTCGTTCACTCCATCGCTGACGGAGACCACGGAATCCCAGTCTGGGGCGGCACTGGTGCAAGGTGCCCGTCCAATCGCTCGCTTTCAGATGGCGGCGGCAGGTAGTGCATCGACAACGCTGCCTGCCAAACTCTCCGAATTTCCTTCTCTCTCTGTTGACGACGCTATTAATGGCAATCCTGCTCGTCTGATTCAATTGTCGATGTTGCAGGGGCAGGCTCTACTCAATGGTCGAGCCTTTGGCGAGATGGATGAAGTCGCAGAAGATGAGAAAGTGCGTATTGGCACCTCAGAGATCTGGGAGTTCGCAAATAACTCGAGTATCGGCATGTTGATGGCTCACCCAATGCATATTCATAATGTGCAGTTCAAAATAATTGAACGCATTCCACCGGCAACGCAATCACTAGTCGCCCAACAGATACGCGCCGGTTTTGTAGACGAGGGATTGAAGGATGTAGTGCAAGTTATGCCGGGAGAAAGAGTTCGAGTGCTGGTCAGGTATCGAGAAAATTCGGGTATATACTTATATCATTGTCATATCCTCGAACATGAGGATTTGGGGATGATGCGCAATCTCTTGATGAGGGCTGCATTGCCTTCGCGGCTAACGGTGGCCGCTAATGGCGCCGAGGTGTCGGCACGCATCGCATCGGGGATGTCGAGCGACGGTGGGGTCACCATGAGCAATGCTGTGCAAACCCCCGCCACTATAAATATTTCGGCAGAAATTGCGCCGCAAAGCGAGCACATTGGGCTGGCGGGGCAAATCATCGTGGCACTAAATGTCAATGATAGTGGGCAGTTGATGGCCCTAAATGCGCAGGGCATCATCGTGCCCTTCGATGAGGCTAATGTGCAAGCTTTCAAGACGATAAGCAGCCTTGCCGCGAGAAATGAGGTGCTCGTGTTCGATGGTCAGTTAACTGCGCAGAACCGAGGCGTCTTCTATATCTATGTAGGCTATAGGCTCGCCACCTCGAATAGTGTCGATGAGATAATCTATACCTCGGAGCCACTTCAAATCACTGTGCTTTGAGCCCTAAGAGAGCATGTTGAAAGAGCGAAATATGCCAAAATGCAACTAAAAGACAATGCATTCAACTAGATGCCTTAATGATGTAGTATGTGGCGCATATTAAGCGTCGATAATAGATAAAAGGCGTTAAACACTCACAAAATAAATCGTGATCTGGAGAGCTATCGTGGCAACTAGTCGACAACTAAGAGTATTGATTCCCCTAATTATGGTAGCAGGAGCGACATCCGCTCTGGCGCAGACAACATCTCCACTGGATGAGATTGTCGTTGTAGGTACCCGCACAGAGCAAGCGCTCAGCACGGTGCCAATGGCCATCAGTATCGTTAACAAAGATGCCATCCAGCTAGGCCGCCAAGAACTTGGTCTGGACGAGTCTCTGGTCGCCATTCCTGGCCTGATCATGCAGAGCCGTTACAACTTCTCACAAGACCTTAGCGTCTCGATTCGCGGCTTCGGCTCGCGCGCGAACTTCGGGATGCGCGGCATCAAAGTATTCGCCGATGATATCCCCATGACATTGCCCGATGGCCAGAGTGGCACCGATGACCTGGACTTGGGTTCTGCGCAAAGTGTCGAGGTCATTCGTGGCCCTTCAGCCTCTTTGTATGGCACTGCATCTGGCGGCGTTATCAGCCTAACGACAGAAGTACCTACAGACGTCCCATTTGTCGAAACTAAGCTCATGGCCGGTGAGTATGGGCATCAGAAGCTGCAGCTAAAAGCTGGCGGCAAGTCGGGTCGTTTGGGGTATCTGGTTAACGTGTCGCGCTTGGAGATGGACGGATACCGCGATTTCTCCGAGGTTGAGCACAACCTGATCAACAGTAAGTTCATCTACAGCATCGATGACACCTCCAGCCTCACCGCAATCCTCAATGCAGTCGATTCTCCTGTCGCAAACGACCCCGGTGGCGTGACACTAGCGGAAGTGGCGGCCGACCCCACCGCGGCGGGGTCACGCAATACGAGTTCTAATGCTGGCGAAGCATTCGACCAGCAGCGTCTCGGGCTCGTATACAAGAAGAGCATCGGTAGCCAGCACGACTTAACGCTGCGCACCTACACGATGCGCAAAGATTTCTCGGGCTTCTTGCCAATCGGCACGCACATTCCCTTCGTCGCGGATGACGGCGCCATCGCCTATCAGCGTTCGTTCTCTGGCGTTGGCGGCCTCTACACGTACACAGACACGCTGCTGGACTTGCCCAACGTGTTTAGCGTTGGCATCGACATGGATTATCAAACCGATGATCGTCAGCGCTTTATCAACAACGCTGGCGTAAAAGGTGCCATCACCTTCGATCAAGTAGAAGAGGCCGAGTCAGTCGGGGTCTATTTCCGCAATGAGACCTCATTGCGCGATGATCTGATTCTCAGCTTCGGCGGCCGTTTCGACAACCTCGATATGTCTGTTGATGATCTGTATATGGCCAATGGCGACCAAAGCGGCGACCTAAGCTATGAGGAATTCAGCCCGGCGATCGGCCTGATGTGGAATCAATCGCAAGAGTTGAATCTTTACACCAACTACGCGACATCGTTCGAGACGCCTACCTTCACGGAGCTGGGCAGCCCCGCGCAGGACCTGAACGTCAATCTCGGTGGCTTCAACAATGTAAATCCGCAGAAAGCTAAGAGCATAGAGATTGGTGCGAAGGGCAGCGTGCTCGACAACAGCCTCTATTACGACCTCGCGCTTTACAGCATGGATGTTGAGAACGAGATCACCAACGTTGTGAACATCGGCAGCCGTGCTTTCTTCGAGAACGCCGACACCGACCGCAATGGTCTAGAGGCGCAGATTCAGGCGAAACTGTCCGATCAGTTAAGCCTGACGGTGGCATACACCTACTCCGATTTCGAGTTCACTAGCTTCGACGGCAATCCAGCGGCAGTGGGTGAAACGCTGCCAGGAATTCCTGAGCACCAGTTCTACGCAGAGCTAAAGTACACGCACGCATCGGGCGCTTACGCGGTGATCGATGCGTTGAACGTCGGTGAGTTCTACGCGGATAACGCCAATACGGAGCAGGTCGACTCATCCATCGTCTCTACTCTACGTTTAGGCAACAGCTATGATATGAACGGCACGATCGTGGCTCCCTTCTTCGGGATCAACAATCTGTTCGACGAGGAGTACTTCTCGAACGTGCGTAAGAACGCCTTCGGAGGGCGCGCCTACGAGGCGGCGCCAGAGCGTCATATCTACGGTGGAGTAACGATCCGCTTCTAAGGGATTAGACTTCGACTAAAAAAAGGCCAGTACGCTAACGTGCTGGCCTTTTTTGTTGCCGATCAAATGTGCCGACCAAGGGGGTCAGAGTAACTTGGTCGGATCAAACTACTCTGACCCCTTTGATCGAGAGTAACTTGGTCGGATCAAATTACTCTGACCCCTTTGATCACCAGCCGGGGCGGCGGCGTTCATTGCGGTGTTCGTCATTGCGATCGTAGCGCTGCTCCTCTACTGCGTTGTTGCGGTTTAATCTATAGCTGCGCACCTCGCGCCAGTCGCGGCCAGTCCACTCGAAGCGCTCGCCGCGATTGTTGATGACCCAGGGTCGCTCGTAGCTGCCGCCAATATCCACTGCGGCACCGGGCATGCGCTCGAAATGTCGCCCATTCCAGCGATATATTCCGTAGCCCCCGTTGCGCCTATCCGTGCCGATCACCCAGCCGTCGGCGATCGCGATCGCTGAGCCCTGCACTCGTTGCCAGCCCCGATCGGTTCTCAGAAATATCTGGTTGTGGTTGCCGAGTCGCCATTGGCCCCCACTATAGCGATCCCGTCCGCCATCCGCCTGCACGGTCGATACCCCGGCAAGCAAGAGGCTCAATAGCAATGCGCTGCGTAGCATTACGGTGCTGATGGGATTGCGCTTACTGCCAGTCACGTTTGAAGTATTCATATCTGCCTCTGTTTTCACTTTGAGTAGGTGCAGATTACGGCGCGGAAGATGTATGGGAGATTAATGGCGATTGAGTCGCTTGGGCTGCAATTCACGATAATTAGCACGTTGTGTCGCCGGGCGCTGGCGCTGGGAGGGTGTACAGTTGACCCAAAATGCGCATACTACTGCGGCACATTAACGATTGTCACCCTACACAAGGAACCCCTCTTGGCTACCAGTCTACTTGTCCTGCTCGATGATATTGCGGCCATTCTCGATGACGTCTCTTTGATGACCAAGGTAGCGGCCAAGAAGACCTCTGGAGTGCTGGGTGATGATCTAGCACTGAATGCCCAGCAGGTATCGGGGGTGAAGGCAGATCGAGAGCTGTCAGTGGTCTGGGCCGTCGCGAAGGGCTCCTTTCGCAACAAGGCGATACTAGTGCCCGCGGCGTTGTTGATCAGCGCCGTGGCCCCTTGGCTCATTACACCAATACTGATGCTCGGTGGCGCGTTTCTCTGCTACGAGGGGGCTGAGAAGCTGGCGCACAAGTTTTTGCATGACAACAAGGAGGAGCACGCGGAGACAGTGGCGAATCTCTCTGGCGACCCTCAGCAGGTGGTGGCTAAGGAGAGAGAGAAGATAAACGGAGCAGTGCGTACCGACTTGATACTTTCGGCGGAGATCATCGCCATCACGCTGGGCACGGTGGCCGACGCGGACTTTCTGCAACAGGTGATCGTGCTCTCGGGTATTGCGATGGTCATGACGATAGGGGTGTATGGGCTGGTGGCGGGAATAGTAAAGTTAGACGACGTCGGCTTAGCCCTGACACAGCGTGCCAGCGCCGCGGCGCAGAGGTTCGGCGCGGGCATACTCTGGTTTGCCCCACGTTTGATGCGCACGCTCACCATCGTCGGCACCGCAGCGATGTTCATGGTCGGCGGCGGCATCTTGACCCATGGCGTCGCGGTGCTGGGGCACTGGATCGAAGACAATGCGCTATTGGCGGCAGACTTGCCTTATGTTGGCACGGTGCTAGGGGGCTTGCTGCCTACCGCTTTGAACGCCGTCATTGGTGTCTTGGTGGGTGCGTTAATCCTGGCTGCAATCACGCTGATTAGTCGATTGCGCAAGCGTTAAAAGACAGCACATAATGAGATGCGAATAACTAAACGAGGAAAAACAAAAATGAAAAAAACCTTATTGGCCGGCATCGCGCTGATCTGCGCAAGCTCCACTATTACCGCAACGTTCGCGCAAGATGGCGGCTCGGTAATCATCGATAAGAAGGAGATAGAGGCGATATTCGACCAGGGGCTAGAAGTGCTGGCTACCGGGCGTACCGTGAGTGATATCGTCGCGAGGCATGTCGATGTCGGCGAGGAGTTCATGGGCGTGTCTGTGGTGCAGAGACCGAAGACCCTAGTATCGGAACAGGAGACCGGAATCTCCCACGTGGATCTGGATGAGATCTACTATATCGTCTCTGGCGAGGGCACCATGGTGACCGGTGGTAGATTTGTGGATATGCAGGAGTCTCAAAGCGATCTGCTGGGGGCTATGCACCGAGGCACCATCGTTGGGGGGGTGCTGCAGAAAGTTAAGCCGGGCGATATCGCCATCATCCCCAAGGGCATGCCCCATGGCTGGCACGAGATTGTAACTGACAGTATTGGCTACATAATATTCCGTGCTGACCCCAATAAAGTCATGAAGGAAAAGTACTGATCCTGCGCCTTTACGACAGAAGCTCTTGAGTAGATGCGGCTGGAGATCGAGACCCGCGCAACAAGCAATCCCGCACAGGCCGCAATGCTCGTCGCGACCTCACTCAATTGCCAAAACTCGATGCTAGAGACTAGTTGCGTGAATACTTCCCGTTACTTGTGTGCGGTAACGTACAGTAGTGGCGCGCGCATGCATACACAATAGCGCTCATCACAGTGTTCAATCTGCGTAACGGCCCGAAGGCTTTCTTCAGGTCGGTCTCATCACAAAGGAGCTCATCATGATCGGTCTATTGGTCGTTATCATTTTAGTAATCGTAATCGTTAAGCTGGTTTAACTGACTAAGGAATCTGACCCACTGAAGTTTCCAATTGTGTGAAAGATTCCTTCGTTTTTCCCCGCTCTTCTTCATAAAAATATTGTCGTAAATCCTATGCAGCTCGTAGTTCAGAATCTCGCCAAGCTCTATGATCACAAGCGAGGACTCGCGCCAACCAGTTTCGAAGTGAACAAGGGCGAACTCATCGCCATAGTCGGCCACAATGGCGCTGGCAAATCCACCCTCCTAAAGATGCTCGCAAGCTGGATAGTCCCGGATGACGGAACTGTCATGGTTGACGGAATCGACTTAAAAAACCGGAAGGCAGTGGTAGGGAAGGTAGGCTTCATTCCTGAAGATCCCAATCTATTCGATTTCTTCTCCGTTGAATACAACCTCAAACTCTTCGCGCGTCTCTCACGCACTCCAATGGCCCGTGTGGAAGAAATTCTAGAGGAGTTCAAGCTACTAGCGTTTCGATGCAGCAGGGTGCAGACGCTTTCCAAAGGCATGAAGCAGCGGGTGAATATCGGCCGTGCATTGTTGGCAGATCCTGCACTGCTCATTCTGGATGAGCCCACATCGGGCCTAGACTTCGAGATGACAAGGGAGATCTACCGGCTGCTAACGTCAATGCATGCCGCCGGGAAAACCATAATCTTTACCTCCCATAGACCCGAAGAAATAAAAAGCCTGGCGACGCGAATAATGGTGTTGCATAAGAGTAAATTGATCTTCGACGGCGCCCCCGATGAGTATTTTCAATCCGAGATTCACGACGAGTTGTATTCATTATGATGAATAATGTCCTCATACTCGCCCTCAACGATCTGGCTACCGCTTTCAAGAATAAAACATTCCTGCTAATTCTATTCATTCCGCTTTTCGTATTCGTGACTCTCAATCTCGTCGACGTGACAGGCGAGGAGTCGAGCAAGATAAGAATCGGTGTGCTGCAGCAAGAAACGCTGACGCTGGAGATCAACGAGAGTCTCGGCGCCGCTGAGAACCTTATCGAGCTGAGGCCTATAACGAGCACGGAAGAGGGCGTTGCGCTACTGCAAGAACGCGAGCTAGACGGGGTAATCACGAGGAGCGAAGAATCCGCTGATGGCCTCTCGTTACTTGTCTTGAAGAGAGACTCAATCCAAACCCTTGCTATCATGCAGACCTTCGCGGCATTGCAGAAAGCGGCGCAGGGCGCCGCACCGGATTGGATCGCGGGCATCGAATCATTGCATCAGGGGGGCATACAGCGAGAGACCCTGCCTACATGGGTATTGATGTTGGTCCTGCTTATTGGCTTCATTATTTTACCGGCACAAGTGGCCGAGGAGAAGGAGAAGAAACTGTTGCTTGGCCTGCTTCAGACCCCAATAAACGAGGTGCAATGGC
>DIAM01000020.1:322883-366189 GCA_002416505.1 Gammaproteobacteria bacterium UBA5078 | reverse complement strand
AAACGAGGTGCAATGGCTACTAGCCAAATTGATCCTGGGAATGTCTTTGATATTGTCAGCGGTGCTCTTCCTGCATTTGTTAGGAAAATTCGGCGCTGTACACCTGTTCGATTATATCGCCTTGCTTTTAGCGGGTAGCTTCTGCTTTAGTGCGTTTGGGATATTTCTGGGTTTTCTCTGTCGCACACAGGCCAGCGCGAGAACGCTTGGGGTTATTTTCTATCTACCCCACCTGCTCCCTTCGGCGATGTCTGATGTTTCAGAAAAATTTACTGCCGTTGCCCCCTTGCTGCCTTCATATCAACTGTACAAGCCTCTACAAGCTATACTGCTGGAGAGCGCCAGCTTGTCCGACATGAGCTTCGATTGGATCTACTTGATTGTGTTGGGCTCAGCGATGTTCTTGTTCTCATACCTGTTGATGAAGAGACGCTGGCTGATGTGAATGCCCGCCGCCGTGCTCTCTCTAATATCCCCCAGCACTCGTCACTAATGGTTTATTTCTCGTATGCCATGCAGTTACGGTACGATTATTCTAGCCGCACACCCTGTGTAAATAATTGCGTTATATAAATCTCCTCGAATAAATTCGAAAGGATTTATTGCGCCTATTCTACGCGTCAAAGTAATTCTCGGAGTTAAATTCCAAAATTGCAACAAAATGTTTCGCAATTTTAACTAAATGAAACTAGACTTTGGCTTGCAACACTCATAACGGAGGGAGATGTAGTACGCAGTGCTTAGCTGAAACGACTGAATGAGTAAGTGAGGAACTGCGAATCCAGTTTCGAGCATTTATTTTTTGGCTTTTCTGATTAGTCACTAGCTCGGATAAAAACTCTAATAAAACCGCCTTGGTAAAATTGGAGAAAGCATATGTCTAACCTATCCCGACGCGGAAAACTGCGCCTTGTTGTTCACGCTTGTCTGGCTACTTCGTTCGCTTTGCCTACTGCAGTATTCGCACAAGATGAAGACGATATCGAAGAGGTCGTTGTTACCGGTTCCTATATTAGGAACAGCGCTTTTGCCCAAGACTCAAACGTCAACACCGTTACTGCAACAGATTTGTTTGAATCTGGTGCTCCGAGTATGGCGAATTACATTCGCGATCTCACCTACACCCAGAACACCGATGTTGTAGCCAATGTTCTGTCTTCTCAGGATGGTGCTCAGGACGCCGTCGGCGCGAGTTTTAATTTGCGTGGACTTGGTGAGAACAGCACATTGACTCTGGTCAATGGCGTGCGAGTAATCGACCCCTCGATCACTAACGCGCTGCCCGACATTGCCATAGATCGCATGGAGATCGTACTGGACGGTGGTTCCGCTCTGTACGGCTCCGATGCTGTGGCGGGCGTGGTCAACATCATACCGCTAACCGAATTCGATGGCTTCCGCGCACGCACCCAGTGGCAGCGAGATCAGGAGGACACATTCGAAGAGTCCAGTGCATCGATGGTATGGGGGCGTAGTTTCGACAATGGCCTCAGCTATGTTGGCGCATTCGATGCCCGCACTAAGACGCCCTTGCTGCAATACGAGCGGCCCCGCGAGTGGGCGAAAGACAATGGCTCGTCATCTTCCGGAAATCCAGGTGTATGGCGTGAGGTCGTCGGTGCTGACCCCACACTGAACCTCTATGCCTTCCACGGGGGGGTACAGAAGTCGCCGTCTATGGTTGATCCTTCTTGCGGAACCTTCAACGAGGGCTACCCGGCGCACGGCCAAGGTCGGTTCAATACCCCAAGCGGCGTGCTGACTAACAATGGCACTGTCTGCCGATTCGAGTACACAAAGCAATTTGCGTACTCCACCGAGGTCACTAACTATAATCTGTATAACTCCCTCAACTGGGAGGCCGCAGAATGGCTAACCTTCAATCTCACCATGAATAATTCCTATCGAATCTCCGATGGGCGTACTACGTCGACAACGGCGACCTCTACCAATAACCGGCGTGTGTTGTTGGTTCGCGCCGATCACCCAGCCAACCCTTGGGGCGTAGAGGTGTCTCCTTATAACTGGCGCATGATCACCGAGATGTATACGCACCGGCCCAGTCATATCAACGACTCCTCGGGCTCGCGTACTTTCGAAACCCACACCGGTAATAATGCTGTGAAGCTCAATGCCTCCTATGAAATGTCCGATACATGGAGTGGCTATACGTACTTCTCTAGGGCCGAGCGCAAGGTGATGGGTGACTCCTATGCCATCCATCTGGGCAAGCTACAATTGGCCCTCGCAGGTCAAGGTGGTCCCAATGGCAACGAATATTGGAACCCCTTTGGATCTGCCGATCCCCGCTCACCCTTCTTCCAGCAAGGCGTCACCGACAACTCGCAGGAATTGACTGATTGGATCTTCGAGAATGACCCGAATATTCTGCAGAGTCGTGATTATCTCGATATCTTCGAGTCCACGATGACGGGTGAATTGTTCAATTTACCTTCTGGTCCAATGGCGATGGCCTTCGGCTATCAATGGCGGGATGTCCAAGAGAATGGCTATGCGAATCCGTTGGATGCGATTGGACATGATTACAACACGGCCATTGGCTCCCCATTGCCGTTCGATTCTGCCTATTTCTCCGAGGTCCGCGCGGTGTTTGTGGAGGTGGAGTTTCCGGTCATTGAAACCGTGGACGTGCAGCTGGCCGTTCGTCATGAACAGTTCACAGACTTCGGTTTAGATGCGACCACTCCTAAGGTATCCGTACGCTGGGAGGCACTGCCTACTCTGGCACTGCGAGCATCTTGGGGAGAAAGCTTCTTAGCACCGACACCTACTCAGTCGCGTCCATTCGTGAAGAATGAAAACTGCCTCGAAACTTTCTCTGGAACCGATCCATTCACTGGCAGCCCGATGACTGGCAGCACGCGCTGCGAATCGGGCAATCCGAGCCTGAAGCCAGAAACATCCACAATCCAGAATATTGGCTTCACCTGGGAGCCGCAAGGAAGTTTGGATGGCTTGCGTTTGAGCTTGGACTATCAGGAGATCGAATATGTCGATCGCATTCGCACCCTGACCGAGCAAGACACAGTGGAGTTCGAGTTTCAGACCATGTTAGCTGCGACCGGCATAGGGGCCGGCTCCTATGACCCGACTCCGGGGTCCGCCTCGCGACAGGCCGCGCAAGCATGGTACGCCTCGCGTGGCGCTGGTAATCCGGTAGATCGCTTCTCTGATTTCTCTCTGGATCGAATCTATCGTCAGGCGGCAAATATCAGCTCTGTGTGGATCGACCTGTTCGATGCGAAGGTAGACTATACGTTCTCTACTAGCGACTGGGGAACGTTCTCAACCTCCCTGTCGGCTACCTACTTCAATCGCTACGATTATGAAGACCTGACTGGTGGTGTGACCGAGGCGCTCGGTAACCAGAACGCAAACTCCGGCATTGCGCCGCCATTGCCTTCCACTAAGGCGAATCTACGCGTGAATTGGTTCATGGGCAGCCAGAGCGCGTCGGTGAGTGCCAATTATTGGAGTGACGTGGATTACGACGATCGAGTCTATGATAACTATGGCGACGGCTGGACCGCCCCGCCGGGTGGCATCATCGAGGCCGAGACTCGTGTCAACGCTCGCTATGCCTATACGTTCGAAGACTTCTTCAACAGTGAGATCACTGCGAGTATCGGCGTGAATAATGTGTTTGATCGTCGACCACAGAGGCTGCCCATTCTGGGTGGCTTCGAATCCCGCCTGTCTACCCCTTGGGGCCGCCAGTACTGGGTATCCGTGGATTGGACGCCAGGCCTCTGACCTGGAGCGCAACACGGGCAGGGCATCGCCCTGTCTGTGTTGTGAGCTAGATGACCCCCGCAATTGGCAAAAACAAGGAGGGACTTAAGGTCCGCAGTGCCGCGAGGGGCAGGCTATTCGCCGGAACTAGTTCATCCACGAAGCCTGTGCGTCGCGCCGTGCGAATTGGATAGTCCGAACTGCCTTGAGTCTTGGCAGCGCACTGGTCGACGCGGGGTGATGCGTTGACGATAGGCTGGTAAATTGTGAGCGAATATTAGAGATTTGATCGCTAGGTCATCAGCATCTTCAATTTCAAGCAAAAATGTGTGAAAGTGTGCCCCTCAATAGGCGAGTCAAAGACCGCCTCATTCGTTAATTCCACCGAGTAAATGACATGTCCTCGTTCAAATTACGCAATATTTTCCTGCCTTGCCTGCTAGTCGTTGTAGCGGCATGCGGCCCCGCGGAACAAGATGCTGAGAGTAATAATGCAGCGGCCCAGGTCGAGTCCCTAGAGGGCAGTAATTGGCAACTGGTACAGTTAACGGTTCCTAGCGGCTTCGCCTTTGTTCCAGAGGACCATAGCAAGTATGTGCTAAATTTCCGAAGCGAGAGCCGGCTTACTGGTACGTCGGATTGCAATAGCATTTCTGGTTCATGGTTGCAGGCAGATACGGAACTGCGTTTCGATCCCTTCGTAGCGACGACGTCACTGTGCCCACCGGGCTCCCTGCATAACAATCTAGCTTTGTATCTGCGCGATGTGTCGGCGCTGAGCTTTCGAGATGGTCATATGATCTTGACCACCCCAACTACGGGTATCGAGATCGAGTTCGAGTCACGCGACTAAGCTATCCATTTTCGCTCGTCGCAATTCCTTATCGATCTGCAATCCATCGAGAGTCTCTGCAGCTATTGCTGAGACTCTCGAATCCAGCGCTGTACCCGTGCGTGCATCATCGGCATCGGCACGGCTCCTGCCCCTAGCACGATATCGTGGAAGGTGCGGATATCGAAGTCAGCGCCTAAAGCTTCTTGCGCATCCGCGCGCGCCTGTTGGAAGTTCATCATGCCAATCTTATAGGCAGTCGCCTGACCCGGGCCGGCGAAGTAGCGCTGCACCTCGGACCTAACCGCTCCCTCGGGTATCGGCGTGTTATCGAGGAAATACTGCACGGCCCGATCCTCGGACCACTGCTTCGTATGAATCCCCGTGTCGACCACTAGGCGCACCGCTCGCCATATCTCACCGGCGAGTCTGCCGAAGTCCGAGTAGGGATCTTGAAAGCCTCCCATCTCCTTCGCTAACCATTCCGCGTACAGTCCCCAGCCCTCAGTATAGGCGGTAGTGCGATACTGGGTGCGGAAACGTGGCACCTCGGTGAGCTCTTGTTGGATGGATATCTGCATGTGATGGCCAGGGTTGCCCTCGTGATAGGCGATATCCTCTATCTGGAATTTCGACAGCGTCGACATGTCGGACATATGGGAATAGAAAACCCCTGGCCGAGAGCCATCGGGAGCGCCGGCACGATAATGCTGCGCCGCGCCGTCTTGTTCTCGAAAGGACTCCACGCGGCTGACGATGAGCGAGGCCTTGGGCAATAGGCCGAAATACTCGGGCAATTTCTCGTTGATGAAATTCAGATACTCGTTATTCACATCGAGATATTCCTGACGCCCTTCTTCTGTATTGGGGTAGTAGAACTGCGGGTCTTCGCGTGTGAAAACAAAAAACTCCTGCAGGCTCTGCTCAAACCCTACGAGGTTCTTTATGGCCTCCATCTCGCCACGCAAGCGTTCCACTTCCGCAAGTCCGATCTCGTGAATCTCGTCGGCGGAGAGGTCCAGTGTGGTCATCAGTTTCAAGCGCTGATTATAATAGTTCTCGCCATCGGGCAGGGCCCAGACGCCTTGGGATTCCGGTGATGCGAACTCCCTGTCTGTCTCGAGCCATTGCGCCACCTCTGCGTAAGCGCTTAGTACCTCGTTAGAGAGGATATTCTGGGCGTCCCGCAAATAGTTCTGCGCTAGGTCCGCGCTCAGTACGTCGCTCTCCACTAAGGCCTGTATCTTGGTCTGTAGATCGACCCACAGCGGTGAGTTCGGAGAGTTGTCGCTAGTATTGAAGGGGACGCCTGCCGTGACCCGTTCTATCTCCGACAACGCTGCGTCATAGGCGAACCTTGGCTGGCGTATTCCTAGTGCAGAGGCCTGTTTCGATCTCTCTAAGAGTTCTCCAAATACCCTGTCGATCTCACCGAGCCTCGCAATATAGGCTTCGACATCCGCTGCAGTATCTAGAGCTTGGTAGCTGATCAGGAAGCTTGGAATGCCCGCGTGTGGGCCGCCTCTGCCGAATATATAGCCATGGTCCCGGTATGCAACCCTGCTCTCGTCTTGTTCCAGACCATAGGCCCACATATCGTAAGACAGTTTGCCATCGTCATTGAGGGAGTCGTAGTCGAAGTCTTGTTGCATGGTGGCAACACTGCCGCGCAGCCACTCTAACTCTGCTTGCTGGCCGGCGAGGGTGTAGTCATCTAATTTGTCGTAATCAGTCTTATCGCCCAATCGGGTCCTAGTCTGCGGGCTGAAGCCCAGTTGCTCTTCGTACTGAACATCCAGCCATGCATTGAGCAATTCGGTTTCATTGCGAACGAGCGCCTCGGTCTGCGGCGCGCTGATTGGCTGAGTGGTTCCAGGCTGCGGCTCACTGCAAGCGGCCAATATGAATAGAAACCCGACGCTATATATCCAACGCATGCCCTTACTCCCAAGGTTCTTATAAACGATGTATTTCGATAAGCTTGCCCAAGATTACTCACTAGAGTGCAGAAAGTGAATTCTTTCGGCAAAGATAACGGCTGCAATGCTCGGTGATAATGCGGTTTTATAGTGTCGCGGCGATTGCCGTCGCCGGGTATGATGGGGCAACGCCCCTCACTCAATGCGGAATGCCCATGCCTGCCACTGCCCCCGATGTCTTCAGCCTTGTCCCCGTCTTGCTCGCCCTCGTTATCTCCATCAGCCTGCGCAACGTCATCTTCGGGCTGTTCGTTGGCTTGTTTGCCGGGGTGTTGATGATCGAGGGGCCGGCGCTGCTTGGCGGCATGAGCCTGATGGTGAGGGATTATCTGGTGCCTCAGGTCACGGACAGCTACAACGCCGGCGTGCTGGTGTTGCTGGGCTTCATCGGAGGGTTCGTGGCGCTAATGGAGCGCTCCGGGGGCGGCGCTGCGTTTGCGGCGAAGATTACGCACTTCATCACCACTAAGGCGCGACTGCAGGTATCCGCGTGGCTAGGCGGCATCGTGATCTTCTTCTCTGATCTTGGCACGCCACTGATCATCGGGCCTACCTTCCGACCTATGGCCGATTATCTGCGGGTCTCCCGCGCTAAGCTTGCCTATATCATCGACTCCACCGCGTCGCCGGTAGCGATCCTCGTGCCCTTCATTGGCTGGGGAGTCTATATCATGAGTCTTCTGGAACAGCAGTTCACGACCTTGGGCATCGAGCAGTCTGATTTCCAAGCGCTGATCGCCGCGCTGCCGTTCCAGTTCTATGCATGGCTGTCCCTGTTCGCGGTGCCGCTACTCGCTCTTACAGGCGTGGAGTTCGGTCCGATGGCGAGATCGGAGCGTCGGGCCGTGCGGGAAGGGCTAACGCCAGATGAGGCTGCGGCGAGCACTGCGTTGAACACGATCGATGAGAATAGCGCGCAGCAAGGTGCTGCCAGCAAGGCTCGAGCCTCGTTCATCTGGCTGCCGCTGCTGGTGTTGTTCATTGTGTTGTTGTGGACTTTGGTGCCTCTCGGCTTTCCATTCGGGCGGGTCAGTGGCGCCGACTTCCGTGCCGGACTATCGACCGCTTATCTGAGTGCGGCCGCGGCGTTGATCGTATTGATGGCCTTCACCGGTGCTCAGCGCGTGATGGCCAGTGTGCAGATGTATCTCGAGGGCATTAGTCGCATGATGCTTGTGGCGGTCATGCTGCTGTTAGCATGGGCAATGGGAGACATGACCACGGCACTGGGAGGAGATGTCTATGTGGCCACGCTGGCGGCCGAGAACGCGGCGCCATGGGCGCTGCCGGTGCTGATCTTCCTGGTGTCCGCATGTATCTCCTTCGCTACAGGCTCATCCTGGGGCACGTTCGCCATCATGTTGCCGCTGGCGCTGCCGGCGACAGTCGCCATCGATGCGCCGCTCTATGTCTGCATCGGCGCGGTGCTCTCCGGTGGCTTGTTCGGTGACCACTGCTCGCCTATTTCCGAAACCACTATCCTTTCTTCCACCGGTGCAGGTTGTGATGCCTTCGAGCATTTCCAGACCCAGCTGCCCTATGCGTTGGTCAATGGTGTGCTGTGCGTTATGGGCTATCTCGCGGCGGGATTCACCGGAGCGGCTTGGACGCTGCCGGTGTTGCTCGCATTGCAGGTCGGGGGGCTGCTAATGCTAGGCAGGGCACAGGCGCGCCCGCTAAGCGCTGGAGAGGGTGTAGGCCAATATTAATGGCTCTGGTGGTGCTAGGCCCTATAAACCACTGAGCGTAGCGAGGAATAGGCTACTTCGCGATTCGCGCATGGCCTGCCCATGGCAGCAGTCACGGCACCAGGAGAGCGCTTAAGCGGGGCGCTTTAAGCACCTCTTCGGTCAGGCTGCCATAGACCAAACTGTGTTTACGAGTATGGATCACCGAGCCGAGCACCAACAGGTCCGCCTCCAATGACAGGGCAGCGTCAATGATCTCGCTGGCAGGGCGCTGCTTTTGGGCGATGATCTGTGTGCCTTTGGCCTTCACCCCATGCATGCCTAGATACGCTATCACGGCGTTCAGATCGGCAGAATCCTCCTCGTCATCCTTTTCCTTGCAACTCAGGACAGATACCTTGCTAGCGATGCGCAGTATGGGCATCGCTGCCGCAAGCGCTCTGGCCGCCTCAGGACTGTTATTCCAGGCAATCACAACATGGTGGCCCACGCTAGCGGGCGCCACCTCTGGCGAGACAAGGATCGGGCGAGCGGACTCATGCAGCGCAGCCTCTAGTATCGGCCGGAATGGTCGCTCCCACTGGGACTGCGAGCTGGCGACCACGATGAGGTCCGAGAAGCGCCCAGCGGCCCCGACCGTTTCGCGGATATCGCCTTCGCTTTCCACGAAGGCAGCCTGAAATCCATCAATACCGATTGCCGGCGCGACATGAGTTTCGAAGGTTTTCCTAGCATTGCGTCGGCGCACAGCGCCCTGTCGGTCAAGCCCTTCTATGACCATGTCCAATCCGTAATCCGGGATCCAGTCTATCCAACTGTCCGCTTCCTGCCGCGCTGGGTTTATCACGCACAGGACTTCGACTTCCGCATTGAGTTTCTTCGCGAGCATGACGGCCGATTGCAAGGCCGGCGCATCCAGACTGACCGGATCCTCAGGTGCGTATTGACCGCTTAGTGGCACGAGAATCTTTAGAATTTCCAAGCGCTGCTACCTCGTTAAAGAACGCATCGATTAAGGTTCAATGCGCGCGTTTTTTGTCTGAATGTGTCGAGCTAGGGTAAGTTGTGTAGGTATAAAAATAAAGCGCTTTTCGGTAAGCATGAATTGCTCCATCCAGAGAGCCTTCTCCCAAGACGCAAATGAATGAGTATCGATAGTATTCCTCTGATTCCAAATGCTGTGTTGGTGATACTCGCTCACTAGCTAGTTATGGCGCGATGGCGTCGCGTGAATAGCCGCACCAATGGCGCCGTTGCCAATGGAACGAGGCTCATGATTGCGATTAACAGCCAACCGTCTCGCCCAGGATGTTCGAGTTGTAACACCGTTGCCAGGGCCGGCACATAGACCGCCGCCGGGATCAACAGGGCGCACAGTACGACTGCAGCCCAGACCCAGAGATTACGTGTAATCTCGTTGTTGAATACCTGAGCCATGTTGCTGCGCATATTGAAGACATGCCATACCTGAGCCAGCGCTAGCGTGCAAAATGATACGGTGACGGCACGCTGGTTGGAAAACTCCAGATAATGTATGGCTATCGCCATGGCCGCTAGCACTGTTGTGGCGATGATCGTTCCATGTATCGCTATTCGCTGCCAGTGCCGGCGAGTCACCACCTCTTCATTTGCTGCGCGTGGCTTCTGCTTCATCAGCTCAGGCGAGCCCTCGCAGACGCCCAAGGCTAGGGCGGGGAATACATCGGTCACTAGATTCAGAAAGAGTATCTGCAATGGCAGCAGTGGCAAGGGAGCACTAACCGCGGTGGCAAGACTAATCACTATGATCTCGCTGATATTGCACGACAGAAGATAAACCACAAATTTTCGAATGTTTTCGAAGATCGCCCGCCCGTGGGCAACGGCCACTACGATGGTGCCAAACTCATCATCCTGTAGCACCATATCCGCCGCTTCTTTGGCCACATCGGTGCCACGTATACCCATGGCGATCCCAATATCGGCCTTCTTTAACGCTGGCGCATCGTTGACCCCATCGCCAGTCATGGCGACTACCTGTCCGTTGCTCTGGTGAAGCTCCATTAGCCTTAGCTTCTGTGCGGGTGTGAAGCGGGAAAATACGCGAACCTTTAACAGTGCGGCGCTATCCTGTTCAGTAATGGCTTGATCGAACTCATCGCCGGATAAAAACAGGCCTGCACTTGCCTGCCCCGGAACGATTCCTACTTGCGTCGCTATGTGGCGCGCCGTGGCCGCATGGTCGCCAGTTACCATCGCCACTTCGATGCCCGCAGCATGGCACTGCGCGATCGCCTCGCGAACCCCGTGGCGGGGCGGGTCTTCGAGGCCCACAATTCCGAGTAGGGTCAATCCCTCATAGGGTTCTGCGTCCTCCTCGCTAATTGCCTTTTGCGCGAGGGCGAGCGTGCGTAGACCTTGCGCCCCTAGCTCATCTGCCTTTTTCAGCCAGGCCTCTCTAACCTGTGTTGTTAGCGGCCGATTTCCTGATGCGCCTAGCTCCTCCTGACAGAGCGGTATAATCGCTTCGGCCGCTCCCTTTATGGCGACCAGAAACCCATCCTCAAATTCATGCACCGTCGCCATGCGCTTGTTAGGCGCGTCGAATGCGTACTCACGAACTTCCGGCCAGCGCTCAATCAGCTCCGGGCGCTCGATTGCATGGTCTGCGGCGGCCTGCAGTAAAGCGATCTCGGTGGCATCGCCGACTGCCTCTGCTGCGCCATTCTTCCCCACCGTGTAGGAGGCGTTGTTGCACAGTACGGCTACCTCAAACAAGCGCCGTAGCGGCTCCGACAATTCTGCTTGCTCCGCTGCGCTCATCTCTAGCTCGAGATCCGTTAAGCTAATGTTAGTCACCGACATGCGATTTTCGGTAAGCGTGCCTGTCTTGTCGGTGAGAATCATCCCTGTCGCGCCGAGAGTCTCCACGGCGGATAATCTAGAGATCAGCGCATTACGACTCCCCATGCGCCACATGCCGCGCGCGAGGGCGATAGTGGCCACAATGGGCAGGCCCTCGGGAATCGCGGCCACCGCCAACACGATCGCCACCTCGATAGCTAGCCATACATCTCGCCCCGTATAAACGCCGGCGGCAGCCACCAAGACGGCAACGAAGAGTACGATCCAAACAAGGCGCCCCGCCAAGGCGTCAAGGCGTTTCTCCAGTGGCGTTGCCTGTGCCGACGCTGTGCTCACGAGACTGGCTATCTGTCCAATCTCCGTCTCATGGCCTGTCCCCACGACCACTGCCTTTGCGGACCCGCTGGTCAGCGCAGTCGCCTTGAAGAGCATACTATTGCGATCCATGACCCGCGCGTCGACCGCCACGCTCTCGGTGTTCTTACTCACGGGAAGCGATTCTCCGGTCAGTGCCGATTCGTCGACCTGCAGTTCGGCAGACTCGATCAGGCGCATATCCGCGGTAATTACATCCCCTCCCTCTAACGCGACGATGTCACCGGGCACCAACTCTTGTGCGGACACTTCCATCATCTTGCCGTCACGGATCACCACAGTATCTACATGGCCTAGCCGACGCAGCGACTCCATAGACCTTGTCGCTCGCCACTCTGTGAGAAACCCAATGAGAGCATTGATGCCAATGACCGAGAAGATCGCAACCCCCTCCAGAGCGTCGTCTAGAGCGATGGCCAACACGCCTACCACGAGAAGCAGAATTACGACGATAGACTTGAATTGGTCTATCCACAGGCTATACATCGAGCGCGGTTTACTGCGCGCCAACTGATTGAGGCCGAACCGCGCGAGGCGGCGCTCGGCCTCGGCGCTACTAAGTCCGTCTTCCGGCCGCACGCTCAGTTCGTCGAGTATTTCCTCGGCGCTGCGGCTCCATGGCATTGCGCATGGCGAATCGTTCCCTTTCCTGTCATGCATGGTCATGGTGCTATCGGTTTCTCCTGCGTAACGAATTATTTCTGGATGAGAGAAGATGCGTGTCGATAATGAAGAGTCAATTGCATAAAGCAGGAAAACTCCGATTTGGCGTTTCCATATTGCCACCCTGAGTTTTCTCAGACTCTACTAGACCCAGCTACTCGTCATTCTCTCGACCTTATCTTTCCTTGCTGACCAATGCCTGCCACGCATCGGCGAGTCGATCGGAGATCAGCCAAGAGGTCTCTTCCAGCTTCACCTCGCTATCATCTTTGTCGACGAGTTCATGGGTGATGATATTGCCCCTGATGCCCATCTCTTCTGTGACGGGGAGCAGGGCCTTATAGCCCATGGCATCGTCGGGCAGGCGCTTCTTCATCACCTCCTCATAGAAAACGAGCGCAAGGTCGCGGCTGCCGACCACTTGATGGCCCACGCCTTCCTCCTCCACATAGGCCCACAGCGCTCCGGCGCGGCGGTTGGTGGTGAAGATGCCCTTGATGATGGTATTGCGGGACACTAGGTCACTTAAGCCTACGAAGTAAAGCCCTGGAGTCTTCCTCGTGGCCTCGGGTGGAACCGACGAATAGTAGTACCCGCCCTGATTGACCACATAGGCGATCACACGCTCAGGCATCCACGCGGCGATCTCATGATTGAGCTCGCCGCCCGCCGAATGGCCCCAGAGTAAGAATGGCGCGTAGGATAATTCCTGATGACCGCTAGCTGCAGCGAACTGATCGATGGCATCGATCAGGGCCTGGCCGCTGCCTTCGCCCACTTTGATATAGTCCTCGATCATCATGTTGACGTGTCGGTGATCGGTGAAATAGGTGCCCATCAATGCCAAGTGATGCTTGCTAGCAAAGTCTTGCCAATAGCTGTCATCGGCCATGCCGCGGCCATCGCCATTCGAGCCGGGATTGAGCATCAGAATTCCACGGACTCTTTCCACATCCGCATCATGCCAGAGTTTAAACGCGGCCATGTTATAGACCACGCCAGGTTCCAGCGTGGTTTCAAAAGTGTCGGCGCTGGCCGCGTTGCCTACAAAGAGTGTGGCAACAGCGATGAGGATAAACGCTCTGATCGTTTTCATTATGACATTCCTTTGTTAGTCGTTTTATCTTTCGTGCATGTCAAATTTCTTATGGCCGTAATGGAAATGCCATTCTTTTACAGTGCGGCTCCATCAACACTTTGTTCCTTAAGGGTTGAAAGTAACTCGCGCATCTGCGCCACTCGTGCGCGCCCGATATCTTGCGCAGCATCTGTGCGCAGTGATTCAGGCAGTTGTGAGCTGAAGTTCTCTAGTGTAGCTAAGGCAGTTTTTAAGTCGCTAGCCCATGGATGTCTTGAGGTGAGGGAAAGAATGCGCGTTACCCCAATCACACCAAGAAAGTCTAAGGTGTCTGCATCATGCAAAACAATGGCCGTAGCATCATTTGGCACCTCGGCATAGTACATGTGGGCGAGCACAGCACTGTTGACCGCCTTAATTTTCGCGCTAGGGAAACCTGCGTCTATGAGTACACTTTCCAAGTTATCAACAGCCGTTTGGGAGTGTTCGGCGCCAGTGACCGCAAAGGGTGCGAATGTGCCCATGTCATGCAAGAAGGCCGCAGCGAACAAGACCTCTTCGTCGATAGTGAGCGAGTCTTGTCGCGCCAACTCTGTGGCCAGCAAATAATTGCGCTCGTAGTGCTCTAGCCCCCAAGCTGAGTGTTGGAGATTCTCGACAGCGAACTGATAGACGGCTTGCTTCCACGCGCTGTCTAGGGCAATGCCTGCGGCAGAGTAAGGGCTTTGTGCCAGTACATTGTGTGATTGTCCCACTAGCAGCGTGACTAACAGTGATGCCAATAGTGAAGTTTTCATGACGTCTCTCCTATTGCTTGGTCTTGGGTAGATAGTCGTTGTCTTGGAATACCTCGGCCATGATGGCCTGCTCGATAAGACCGCGCTGACCGGATTTTACCGGAACTCGCACGATCAAGTGAATCTCGCCGGCCACTGGCACCTGCATGGTGACTCTCGGGTCCACGGAGGGCGGCTCCAAGCCGCGTGATGAGCTGAGGCGATTCATATAGCGACGCACCTCCTCCAAGAACGGCTCGCACTGTTTGCGGGCCGCAGCCACGATCGCTTTCTGAGCGCCCCGCCAATCATCGTCACGCTTGAAGGGCACCGTGAAAACGTGCAGTACATAGTCATGGGTAAAGCTTTCGTTGATAACCGGCTCGGAGACGAACAGCGCGTTTGGGATCACCGCCATGCGACCTGTGCGCTGGTGGGTCAGCTTGCCAGGGCCTACCTCTAAAATGGTGGTGGCGAGCAGGTTCTGGTCTATCACATCGCCGCGAAAGTCTTTGATCTGAATTCTGTCACCGATGCTGAATGATCCAGCGCCGGCTTTGAGGATGGAGCCGGTGATGCACATGATTAATTCTTTGGTGGCGACCACAATAGCCACCGCGATAGCGACGATCGACAAGGCCAAGGTGCGCAACTCTTCGCCCCAGATAAGCACTAGGCCTAAGATCATCAACAGCAGCAGGCCGTTGCGTGATTGCACCAACCAGCGCCGACGCAACTCCGGGGAGTCTACTTGGCGCTTGATGAAGCGCGCGATCAGCGCACGGACGATCAAGCCCCCGATGATCAGGAAGGCTGTGCTAATGAGCAGGCTCCAGACGGAGTCCGGAACAGCGAAATCGGCCAGTGATGTTGGTAAGTCTTCGTTCATGCGCGTAGTCCTTAGAGCCACTTTATGGTTGGGCTTATTATGACTTGTTGTTTGCTATCTTGACTAAATTAACCGAAATTCGAACAAAATCCGACTTGCTTCGAGATATCTGTGACTCCGTCGGTTGAGAATGAGCTTCTCGTCGAGAAGTGCTACTAAAATGGGGTGATGTCGCTCATTGGGCGAGGCGATCGATTAATGCATAGCGGGGGTTTCGCGTGCAGTCGAACGACAAAAGTCTGGGATTTCTGGCTGGAAAGTGCTGTGAGCACTAGCGCGACTGAGTAAAGCGAAGGAGGTAGTGGGCCCATCTGCTAGCTTCTGCGATGGCGCAAGTTGGCACAGAATGGGCTTTACCTTGTTAGTACTACCTTGCACTATTTAAGCATCTCCACGAGTTCTGCTTTATCTACTAGAGCCTGCAAGTCGTCCGCGCCCCCAATTAGTGTGCCTTTGACGAAAATCATCGGAAACGAGGGCCAGCCACTCCAGATTTTTAAGGCATTGCGCCGACGCCAAAGGCTGAAATAGCTCCCGTATTCCAAATAACAGTACCCGATGCCGAGTCCGTCGAGTAGCTTCTTGGCTTTCTTGGGGACGGGATTCTGGGCCATGCCAATAATCACTATGTCATTGCTCGCAATCGCAGCTTCCACCTCGTTAATGAGGTCGACGTTATTGTCCGCGATAGCTTGCTGTATTGCCGGGTGAATCCTGTTTTGTTCAAGAATTGGTCGAGTCATGTAGTGCCTCTTTCTTGGGGGGGTGATTGCCTTGGTAATCTACTTTAGCACCATGCAGGCGTTTTTTTGTATATCTATAAATGATGGTGATTTTCTGTAGTGCTGTAATTCTCTCCTGATAGACACTTAGGGACTGAGTCCCGGCAGATTCCTCAGCTCAGCATGAATTTCCTTGCGAGAAGTCGACGCGACGTATCCTGCATTAATTTTCGTCGCGCTTAATAAACAAGCTATCGCGACGTTCCAAAGCTTGAGCTCGTCTTGAGATTCATTTCTTGCGACACCAGCGAAGAAGCCAGGAGTCGTAAACTTGCGCTCATTGAATGGGGGCCCTTTCTCGGGGATGCAGTTCTCTCCTTATATGCCAGCTCTCGTAGCCATATGTTTTCTGCTAGGCTCTGCTGCTGCGGACGCGGCTCCGCCAACAGCGGTGGACGGAAGTGTCAGTCAAATTGTCATCGATTTCCAGTGCTTGCAATTAGGCAATCTTTCGCTCTGATTATAGTTCCCATAATTTCCGTCAACTAAAATTAGGCTTCCAGGTCTTGATCCATTCAGGAATTTCGTCAGCCGGCATCGGCTTCGCAATGCCATACCCTTGTGCTAACTCACAGCCCAGTTGCAAGAGGGCAATGCCGTGTGCGGTAGTTTCAACACCTTCGGCAAGCACCTGACGCTTAAAGGTTTTTGCCAAACCGATAACGGCCTCTACAATGGCCAAGTCGTTTGAGTCTGTAAGCATATCGCGCACAAAACTTTGGTCTATTTTGATCAAGTCTGCCGGTAAGTGCCTGAGGTAAGTCAATGATGAATAGCCAGTGCCGAAGTCATCTATAGAGAATTTCACTCCCAACTTTGTACAAGCTCGCATGGTGGTGGAAACTCGGCTGATGTTCTTTAAGGCGCTTGTTTCAAGTATCTCTAATTCCAAAAAGTGCGGTGGCACCCCAGGGTACAATTTCAATAACGCGGCTATACGCGCTGGAAAATCATTCTGTTGTAGTTGAGACGCACTTATATTGACGCTTACTTGGAGATTCAATCCCATTTCTTGCCATCGCCTCATTTGAGTCATTGCGGTATCTGCGACCCATTCTCCGAGATCCAATATGACGGGGTGGTTTTCGATATCAGGAAGAAATGCCGCAGGAAATAGCAGGCCCAGATCCGAATGTTGCCAACGAATCAGGGCTTCCAATCCGATAATCTCACCCGTTCGCATATTCACCTTGGGTTGGTAATGCAGTACAAATTCGCGTCGCTCTAAAGCCTGAGTGATCCTGCTTACAGTCTCGCGAAGCGTGGTGACGGCTATATCTTGATTCGAATCAAATAGGTGATAACGGTTCTTTCCCGCCTGTTTCGCAGAATACATCGCTTGATCCGCTTTGCGTATGAGGATGTCTGCATCAGTGCCATCACGTGGGTAGATAGCTACCCCAATACTTGCACTGATTCTCAACGTTATATCGCCAATTGTGATCGGGCTGTTTAGTGTTTGCAACATACGGTCTAGTACTGGTTTTGAGTCTTCGATACTCACTAATTCGGCCATTGTGAAAATGAATTCATCGCCCCCTATGCGGGCTAGAGTATCACTTCCACGTAACGTGCCCCCAATGTGTTCTGACAGTGCTATGAGTAGGCTATCCCCTACACTATGACCATAGGTATCATTGACTTCTTTAAATCCATCCAAGTCCAAAAAAGCCACGGCAAGTAAATTTTTATTGCGTCGAGACTGCAGCATGGATTGATTTAAACGATCTGTGAGCAATACACGATTGGGAAGGTTAGTAAGTACATCATAGTGTGCAATATGTTCTAACTGATCTTGATGTTTCTTCATCAGCGAAATATCGCTAAATATAGCGACATAGTTTAGCAGTTGACCAGTCGCATTCTGTACGGCACTAATGGTGAGAAGTTCAGCATAGGTATCACCGTTCTTGCGTCGATTATAAATCTCGCCCTTCCAGCTTCCTTCCGCTTTTAAGGTATCCCACATTGCTGCATAAAATTCCGGTGACTGGCGCTCGGAACGAAGAATATTTGGATTCTTCCCGAGTACTTCCTCGCGAGTGTAGCCAGTAATTTTGCAGAAAGTATCGTTGACTTCGATGATGATGGAATTGGCGTCAGTTATCATAATGCCTTCGCCAGCGTGGAAAAACACACTAGCAAAGAGCTTTAACTTAAGTTCGGCATTATTTTTCTCGGTAACATCAGTGCTGACGCCAAGTAAGCGCACTGGTGTACCACTGTCATCGTAAAATATCTTCGCCGTATCATGGATAAGGTGAACCTCACTATTTGGCCAAACAACTCTGAACTCATGATCAACGATCGTTTTACCTGCCATTGCCTCCTGCATTTCCCGTTTCGTACTCTCAATGTCATCTGGGTGTTCCGCTTGCGCCCACGCATTCATGTCGCCTGAATAATCTTCACGTCGCATATTGAATAGCGAATACAGAGAATCGTCCCATATTAACTCTTGGGTTCGCGGTTTAAATTCCCAAATGCCAATCTTACTATGGAGCAAGGCTAATGAAAGTCGTTCATCTTTTTCCAGAATGGCCCTTTCAGCTTTCTGTATTTCAGTGATATCTCGAATTATACCTATGATGTAGGAATTACCCTTTGGATCTACGAATCGACTCTTCTTTGTTAGAATGGTTTTGGCTTGCATTCCCTTAACTGTAAGGTTCTCTTCAATTGAAATCGGTTTCCCGAACTCTAGTACCTGTTTATCGATCGATAGGAAATGCTCCATCTCGCTCGGTGACACATTCTCGGCGAGAGTCTTAGCAATAATTGCTGTTCTAGGTAATCCGAAAATATCGCAAAAGGCATCATTAACAAGAACTAGCCTACTCTCTTCATCCTTTATGAATATTGGGTATTCAATAGCGTTGAGCACAGCATCGAGATACAGCTTGGTACTGTCTGACATTCCATCAATATGAAAAGAGGGAGCTGGGTCTGTGTTTTGATTTGAGGGCATCTAGAATAGCTCCCGGAAGGACAGATCTGGCAGGGTTGATGACAATTTAGCTCCTAATCTGTCAGAACTCGAACTTGAAATCTACGACAATTGCATATAAAAGGCATCGCTTCTTCTATACGGTGATTTTTCGGGAAAATTGCGCAATTTGGAAAAGCCGCACCGTCTAGTGGATGATTCTAGGGGGAAATTGATGCTGCTATACTTCTTTGCCCTAGACAAGAAGCAATTTGGCGAAAAATAGGCCTTAATTTGCCAGTACTGCTCTGTTCAATTATTGCTCACATCATTGTGCGCATCATTTCCTAGTTGTGGTTTGTGCCCCATGTATTCCTTCTCAATTCATGCCGTTTGTGCGAGAACCGAAACGGTTGAACAACCAGCGCACAAGAAGAGGAAAGACCCCGCAGGCGATCAGGGACACGATAAGTGGTGCATCGATGAAGGCGCTCGAGCCATGTGTTGCTAATTCGCGTAGCGAGGGCAGGCGCAGGCCAACATAAGCCCAGATCGCATTGGCGGGAACTAGGCCCACCACAGTAGTCCAGAAAAAAGTCCAACTTGGCACGCGGCTCGCCCCGCTGACCGGATTCACGATGGAGAATGGGGCGTGCATCATCCGCAGTGTGAGCAGGTAAAAGGCCCCCTCTTTTTCGATATGCGCGTTCATTGTGGCCACGAAGCTAGTGTAGCGACGCTCGATGGTCGCCTGAAACAAGTAACGACTCAGTGTAAAAATCATCATCGCAGCAATGCTAAGACCGACGGTGACGATAATCATCGCCTGCCAAAAACCAAACAGCCAGCTGTAGATGATGGCCTTGCCTCCCGTTCCAGGGACCAGCGCAAGCAATGTGTAGACTAAAAATCCAATCAGAAACGAGCGCACTGGATTCTGCGCAATGGCGGACCGAAAGCGGTCCTCCTGCAGCGCCAGATCCTCCAATGAGAAGAGGCTGTTCGCATACCAGGCAAGCGCAAGCAGTAGCAGGAAGGCAAGGGAGAAGATAAGCAGTTTTCGCTTACTGCGCACGGCACTCTGTTTTCTGCTCACAGTAGGGGATCTCCAGATACAAGCGTTTCGGGCAGGAGGGCGCATCGGCGGCAGGGAATGTTGGCCAGCAAGGCATTCGCTACTACAGGCGCAATACTCAGCCCGAGTTGTAGGCCGGAATCGTGTGAAAAGTTTCTTGTCATAGCGCTCCAATCAATACCGTGAAACGGTACTGACAACTTAACTCTTCACCAGCCAGAATCCCAGTATGAAATCACTGTAACTCTGCAAACGACGCTATTTTCCACGTGCACCCTTGCGCAGTTCAATTTGGCTTTGCCACAACCTCGCTCAAATAGCGATGGCATTGCCTACTGCGCGGACAACTTGATGCCTGATGGCCGCAGATTGAGTTCCGAGGGCGGGTGAACAAGCTATCCGGTTTGGTTTTTTGAGTCCCTCATGTGGTTCCTGTCTCGCGGCGGACAGGCTGTGGTGTCTCGGGGGGGCAACGATAGAGGAGCTGCTAGAAGAGCGTCAAACCCATGCGACGTTGTGTCGCATTCCTTTCCGGCCAGCCGTGCCCCACCATAACGCCATGGAATCTGAATGCGTCAACCATGACGACAAACCTTGGGCCTTGGGGCTAACGGAGTATGTATGTCTTTAAACATCAAGCCAAACGTTTTTTGTTTATCAAAAATCACAATGGCCGTCACATTAGCGTTGTCATCCGGCGCTATTTTTGCCGCTGATGCGCCAGTCGATATCGAACAGATTGTCGTTGAAGGTCAAACGCACAACAGCGGCGGGCATCTACAGAGCATAAGTCAAGCGGACCTGAAGAAGTTGTCGGCCGCGACCAGTGATACAGCGAGTGTGCTATCTATGCTTGCCGGAGTGAGTGTCAATCAAACCGGGGCAGTGTCCAGCCTGCCAATGATTCGCGGGCTTTCCGATGACCGCTTGCGCATCAAAGTCGATGGCATGGACATGATCGCTGCCTGCCCGAATCATATGAATCCTCCGCTCTCTTATATGGCACCTAGCGATGTGGGTCAGATGACCGTGTTCGCCGGTATCACGCCGGTAAGTGTTGGGGGAGACAGCATCGGTGGGTCGATAATCAGTGAGTCTAAAGCTCCGGAATTCACCGATCGAGCAAACTTCGAGGGTGAGGCGGGAGGCTTCAGTCGCAGTAATAATGACGCCAGTGGTTTTAATGCGAGGCTCACCCAGACTAGTGAAAACCTGTATGCGAGTTACAGCGGCAGTTACAGTAAGGGTGACAACTACACTGCCGCAAGCGATTTTAAGACAATCGCCGAGACAGGCCGGCCAGGGCATAGTTTACCCTTGGATGAGGTAGGTTCGACTGCCTACGAGACGCAGAATCATAATCTGCGCCTTGCCTATAAAACTGGCGACGACGTGTTTGACGCGCAGCTGGGCTATCAGAATATGCCCACACAATTGTATCCAAATCAACGCATGGACTTGTTGGACAATCAGCAGATTCGCGTGAACTTAAACTGGAAGCGTGAGACCGATTGGGGGCAACTGCAGACTCGCCTATACCATGAGAAGGTAGAGCACGGGATGGACTTTGGCCCCGACCGCCAACTCTGGTACGGGAGCAACGCAGTGGGCGGCGCTGCATGTGACCCAATACGCTTCGTCGGTGATCCTGCCGGTACTTGTGCTTCCGGCATGCCAATGAGTTCTGATTCGAAGAATACGGGGCTCACTATCTCCGCGGAGATAGATCTAGCGGCCAGCGGATTAGTGCGCCTTGGTACGGAGTTTCAGCAATTTAGTCTAGAGGACTACTGGGAGGCTTCGGGTGGTGGCATGGGGCCAGGGACCTTTCAAAACATAAACAATGGCGAGCGTAACAGAAGTGCCGCTTTCGCGGAGCATGAACTGAGCTTAGCCGACGATTGGTTGGTGATGTACGGGGTGCGAGTCGAGCGTGTCGAGCGCGATGCCGATGACGTGCGTGGTTATTCGACCGCGATGAACGCAATGGGCATGCAGGTGATGGAGGCGAATGCCTTTAATAGCGTTGATCGCAAGCACAGCGATACGAATGTCGACCTGACCTTGTTGACGCGTTACTCATTGAACAGCCAGATCGAACTCGAGCTTGGGGTGGCGCAGAAGGTACGCTCTGCTAATCTTTACGAAGTATTCCCGTGGTCTTCTTGGATGATGGCCGCCTCGATGAATAATCTTGTGGGCGATGGCAATGGCTATGTTGGCAACCTCGACCTAGATCCGGAAACGGCTCGTACTTTGTCAGGCAGCCTAAGCTGGCGCAGTGAGAGTGGCCTGCATGAGCTAAGTGTTAACCCTTACATTACTAGGGTAGATGACTATATAGACGCAGTTGCTGCCAATGCTATGTGGCGTACTGGTCAATACAATGTGCTTCGATACCAGAATCAGGAGGCCGAGCTAAAAGGCGTTGACCTGACACTATCGTCACGCCTAGCAGACAATGCTAGCGGAGTATGGCAGTTAGCGGGCAACCTGAGTTTTATCGATGCTGAGAACACCAATACCGGTGAGGGCCTTTACAACATCGTGCCGCTGCAAGGGCGACTCTCCTTAACGCATCAACTTGCGGGCTGGGATAATAGCTTAGAGTGGGTGTTTGCCGGCAACAAAGACGATCTGTCGATGGTTCGCAATGAAGCGGCCACAGACAGTTACTCCCTATTCAATCTGCGTGCGAGCCACAGTTGGCAGTCGGTGCGAGTGGATCTAGGGGTTGAGAACCTACTTGATGAGTTCTATTTCTTGCCCGCCGGAGGCACTTATGTGGCACAGGGTATGACGATGTCTATGAACGGTATCCCGTTTGGCATTGGCGTGCCTGGGATGGGGCGTTCAGTTTATGCTGGCATAAACTACAGCTTCTGAAGCCTACAATATTCGACACCCGCATGTGCGCTCTGTCGTGCGGGTGTCGCTTTCTTACAGTATCTCTCCTCCCCTCTAGCCCTCAATCGTCCAACCCTAGATCATCATCCACCACGAAAAGGGGGAGGTTTACATCCTTCAATCTTTTTGATCTATGTCAATATAAACATTACCCAGCCAGATACACTCAGCAGCGTTGATATAAAAACTTTTAGTAAAAACCACAAATCGGCGACACCGAAATAGGGTTTGTTGTTAAGACTTGGAGAGGTCTATGAGAAAAAATAATGTTATTGGGTTGCTCTCGGCAATTGCCTTAGTTCCTGCCCTCGCTGGCGCCGCCGAGACTACAGAGGGGCATCCGACGTATGCAAAGGAAGTGTCGAGGATCATTCAGGATAACTGCCAGATATGCCATCAGCCTGGGCAGATCGGGCCGATGTCTTTTACCTCTTATGAAGAGGTTCGTCCTTGGGCGCCCCTCATTTCACAAAGAGTGGAACAACGGGAGATGCCGCCTTACCAGTATGACAATGACGTAGGCGTGCAGCACTTAAAAAACGATTGGCGCTTATCTGAAGATGACATCAACACGATTGTGTCGTGGGTAAAAGCGGGCTCGCCATTAGGTAATCCTGAAGACTTGCCAGAGCCAAGAGAGTATCCGCAAGTCGGAGAATGGCGTCTCGCTGCTGAATTAGGTCCGCCCGATCATTTGATCAAATCCACCCCCTGGGATGTGCCCGCTGCTGGGCAAGACATGTGGTGGGAGCCAGAAGTAGATTCTGGTCTTACTGAGACACGCTGTATTAAGGCTGTAGAGACTCTGCCTTCGGCGGCTGCGCACGGTTCAACCCACCATGCGAACTCACATTTCCTAGTGCAGGATGAGTCTGGAGAGTGGGTAACCTATGGTCGCCTGTCCGAGTATGCTTACGGCAAGCTTGGGGAAAAGACTCCGGAAGGTGCGTGTCGTACTGCGCCGGCGAACTCTAAAGTGGGTTGGAGTATCCATTACTACCCCGATGGCAATGCAGTCCCCGATGACGAAGTGACTGTGGGTATCTGGTACTACGATGAAGAAGATAAGTTCGATGAGAAGACGGCTTATCGCCAGGACTTGAGCTTGTACATGCTAGATGGCGGCGGCGACTATTTGATTCCTCCCCATGGCAAGTTGATGACCCAAGGAATGCATTCATTCGATCACCCTGTGCGCATCGACAGCTGGCAGCCCCATTTGCACTTGCGCGGTGTCGCGATGTCGATGGAAGTTTTCTATCCTGCAACGGGACGACGCGAGACGCTCAGTCAAGCATCGAACTGGAACGCGGGCTGGAATCACAGTCATACCTACGAAGAGGGTTATCAGCCTCTGGTTCCAGCGGGTGCCATTATTATATTGACCGCTTGGTTTGATAACACTGCAGACAATCCACGCAATCCCGATCCCGATCAGTGGGTGGGTGCGGGTCAGCGAACGACTGATGAGATGTCGCACGCATGGATTGCAGTGACTCACCTCGACAACGAAGGTTACGAAGAGGCGCTTGCGCAGCGCGAAGAACGTGATCAACGTATGGTTTCTGGAGTGGAGCAATGATGAGTAATTTCAAGAGACTAAGCACGGGCTTAATGGCTGCCGCCTTGGTGGGCTTAACAGTGGCGCCTGCAGCTTTCGCGCAGCTTCCAGCCCACTTGCGTGATTACCAACTGGCCGCACCAAAGAAATCCGGTGATGTTGTAGGCCCGATGTTCAATGGCTGGATAAAGAACGATGATGACTCCATCACAATGATCTTCGGTTTCGTGAACCAGAATCGCGAAGAGATCGTTGATATCCCGCTTGGGCCTAACAATCGCTTGGAGCCTGCCCAGTTCGACGGCGCTCAGCCTACACACTTTCCTGTGTATAGTCGCGGAGGCTTCGTCGGTCTGCAAGAGCGTGGTGTATTCGCGGTAACGGTGCCTGCCGATATGGCGGACACTGAAGTTGTATGGACTCTTAGCCACGGAGGAGTGAGTTATTCTGTTCCTGGGCGTGCCACATCGACGGCGTATGAAATGAGCCGAGATCCTGCCGCGATGGGTTCAGTGAATCCGGCCATTCGCTTCTCAGCGACTGGCCCGGAAGCCACCGATCGCGAAGGGATCTATGCAGCACCGGTTAATGCCAAAGTGGGAACTCCGGTTACCTTGACTGCCCAGGTGCAGGATCGCGGTGATCGCCGTGGTTATGAAGTTCAAACCCCTTTCTTCCCTGTTGGGACAGAGTGGATCATGCATCAAGGGCCTGTTGGCGCCACTCCGGTGTTCGAGAATCCTAAAGTCACGGGTAAAGATCGTGGTGAAACCGACACGCAAGCCATGAGCGGTAGCGGCGACTGGACGCAGACGACGACTAGAGTGACGTTCTCCGAGCCAGGCGACTATGTGATTCGACTACGTGTAGATAATTTTATGGCACCAGACAGTCAATTCGACAATCAGTGCTGTTGGTCAAACGCATATGTTCCTGTGAAGGTTAGTGAGTAAAACCTCCGCGGAGCAAAATACGAAAGCCCCGGAGCACTAATGTGGTCCGGGGCTTTCGCAATTCTGAAGCCGTATTTGACTCTCGTAATTTAATGCAGAATTCAGAAATAAGTATTCGGAGATTAGGTCAATGATCAACAGCCAACAGTTCTGGTTGAAACCAGTAAAAACACTTTGTGCGATTATCGCGTGCACGGTGGTGTTTGGCGTCTCCTCACAAACTGTTTCTGCCCAGACCGGCGATAAGATCCGCGGCGAGTATCCTCAAGTGGCCGACCTGTTGAATGCCTTTGATGTCACACAAGCGAAGGCCTTCGAAGCCATAGCCAGAATCAATAGCGAGCCAGCGTACGAGTTAGCACGCGCTAATCTGCAAGAATACTTGGCAATGCAAAAGAAGATGACCAAAAGTGACTTTGTCAATTCTGATGGTGCTCATAGGGCGATGAACTCTACCGCTAGCCCCTATTTCGATAGTGAGGTGGAGGCGCGCATCAACCTGTTGAATGCTATGCGCACCATGCGAAGCAACGAAGAGGCGTATGCAGCATACGTTGATAACACCGCCATCAGTAGTCACGCCGCCGAAATACTGCGGCGTGGCCGTGATTTTGAGAACCAACTGTTTGAAATATTTTTGGACGACAGTATCGCTAATAAACAAAGTGCAGTGAGCGTGGCGATCGTTGCTTACCAAAGCGATGAGACGCGTTCGGTGACCAGCTCTACCAAGGAAAGCAGTTTTTTGATCGAGCACGATCAAGCAACGGGTTTTGCCACTGCGTTTCCACGACTTAGTGGTTTGCTATGGACGCAACAATGGTTTCAACTGGCATCGCTTGAAGCGATAATCTTGAGAACGATGGACACACAGTTCGCGGACGGCATGGATACCGCGCTAGAACGTTTTTGGAACAAAGTTGGCACCGATGGGGGTATGAGCATGTTTCCCGCGCCTAGCGAATTGCCAATGGCTCCTGCAATTGCGCCGGACCTTTATTCCTTATCGCCAGAAGCAGCCGTCATTCTCGATAATTTGAATATTCTGGAGACAGTGTTGGCCGATATCCTGTCCTATCCCAACGTGGAAGACCGAGCAACTAGAATGGATGCTGCCGTTGCTCGGTTCACTAATAAGGGGGCGAATGGCTCACATAATGCAGAATACTTACTTTTTGCGCTACGAGGCGGTATTTACAACCAAGGCGGGCCGGCGGTCGGCCAGATGATGTACTCCGAGCGCAACCGTTCACGCGCTGCCATGGACATGGTGCAAGCTGCAACCTACGGGTCTGATCGATAAGCGTGTGTTGGGCGGCTAGGCTTGTTATGTTTAGGCGCTAATTCCGTTCCGGTTGACTGAGATCAAGGGGCAATTCCCTGCATCTGCTAGTCTGTAGTCTGGCAAGCTCGAATTTTCTAGAGTTATATCCAAAGGATAAAAGAGACAAAGCGATGATTTTCTTTGCACGTTGCGCATTCATTCGTTCACTGGTTAGCGTATTGGTATTGTTGATCGGAACCGAAATGTGGGTTGCGCCGGCAGCTGCAGCAGACACGACGATACTGGCCACGAAATACCCGCAGCTACAGCAAATGCTCTTGGCGCATGATGTTTTGCAGGCGAGGGCGTATGAAGAAATTGTGTTTACCAATGAAGCTCCCACCGCAGCCATTGGGCAACGGATGTTGCTTGATAAACTAGAAGAGCTCGAAGAAGCGGAGACCTCCCACTACCATTCGGCCGGAAATCATCTGTCGCTGCTAGGGCCGCATAGGGCATTCGAGAGTCGCATAACCCCAGGGCTGCTTGGTATAGTCTACGAGCGGCATGAGGTGGACCAGGTTCGCCCACTGCTCGCAGAGATTGGCAATCTTCCTCCTGTCGCGCTGCAAACGCTGCAACGTGGTCGCGAATTCGTGGAACAGATTATTGAGATCAATCTTAGCCCCGCGATCATAGACAAAAAACTAGCAATAGCAGACGCTGTGCAAACTTACCTGAGCGACGACGCACATTCGGTGGCCTCCAAGCCTAAGTCTGACGAGCTATTATCGGACCATCCATATGCCTATGCTTACCCAGTCGGATTCCCGCAGCTCAGCGGCCTTACGTGGGCGTCGCAGTGGTTGAAGATAGCCCTGCTGGAGATCGTGGTGACCGCGACTTCCGATGCGCAACTAGATGCAGATGTCGAACGTGTCATCGCGCTCTACAACGAAAAACTAATTAGGCAGCACAGCGGGTTTGTCGCACTGCCAGCGGATATTCCTACCAGCCCCGTAATCGCACCTACATTTTTCGAGCTGTATCCGGACGCGGCCTATATCTTGGATAACCTTGAATTGCTCAAGGTGGTCATAGGGGACGTGTTGGCGTATCCAGGCATCGAGAACCGATCTCAGGCGATTACGGACGTTGTTGCGGCCTACACGGATAAGCGGAACAAGCTGATGAACGATGAGATGAAGTACTTACTGTATGTATTGCGCGGCGGAATCTACAACGCTGGTGGACCAGCGCGAGGAGGGCTGACGTGGCCCGATCGCAACTGGTCTCGGGAGCAGTCGGAGAATCCGCACATCAGCATCAGCCCTCAACCTTAATAGGATTAGAACTATGAGTAGTAATGTTCACAGCGCGTTGTTTATGGTCGTTAATACCCTCGTATTGGGCTTGACTAGCATGACTAGTCTCGCAGCGCCCGAGCGGGTAGGTGACTTTGCGCTGTTGGACGAGCAGGGCGAGTTTCATCAACTCAGCCGTTATCAGGACCGTGATGCCATAGTGCTTTTGGCCTATGACAGTAGCTGTTCTGCAGCACAAGAGGCCGCCGCCACGCTTGCGCAGTTGCAGCCTCAATTTGATGAACACATGGCGTTTCTTGCTCTCGACATAAACGCGATGGATCGGACCACCGAGAAAGGATGGGGCCTATCCTTTCCTGTGCTTGCGGACGAGTTGAAACTAGTGGCGGAGGGTCTGCAAATTTCAGCGGCAGGCGAAGTGCTGGTGTTTAACCCGCAGCGCTTGTCCCTCTATTATCGCGGAGGCGCGGGGCCAGCTCTGCAGGAGAGTTTGAATGGCATAGTGGCTAATCAGGCGGATGCCCCTTCCAGCTCTGAGATCAAGGGCTGTTCGATCAGCTACGATAGCGCTGTGGCGGCCGTGCCAGATTATTCCACCGAAATTGCTCCTATCATCGTTGAGCACTGCGCTATCTGTCACAGAGAAGACGGCGCGGGTCCTTTTCCCTTCGACAGTTATTATTCCTTAGCTGGCTGGTCGGCGATGGTCAAGGAAGTGATAATGAACAAGCGAATGCCCCCAATGCAGGTCGATCCGATATACGAGGCCACGCCGAGTGCGCACGCCTTGTCGGCCGAAAAAAAGCAGAAGATCCTGCACTGGATGCAGGCCGGCGTGCCGAGAGGTGAGGGCGCAGAAGATCCATTAGCACAAATACCGTTGGAAAAGACCTTCAGCTGGGAGCTAGGTACGCCAGACTTTGTTATCGACACGCCTAAGAATAATATTCCCGCCGTTGGCATCCTCGACTATATGTATCTGGAACTTGAGTTGCCGTTTTTCGAAGACAAATGGCTAAGGGCGTTTCAGTATAAGCCGGGGGAAGAGCGTGTCATTCACAATATTTCTGCATTCATTGTGGCGCCCGAAAGCGATTTTTGGGGCGAAGAGAGGCAGGAATTGACGTCCGAGCGGCGCTTTCTAGGTAGCTTTGTTCCCGGTGAAAATCCCGCGACTGTGTTCCCCGAAAATACCGGCGTGTTGATTCCTGCCGGCCATAAACTTGCCCTTATGTTTCACTATTACTCGCACGGTCGGGTGCTTCAAGACGTCTCGACTATAGGACTTTATTTTCATGACACCCCCCCAGCACGTGAAATAGTAACGCGACCTGTATCCGCCAAATTTACTCTAGCGGCGAAGGATTCGGATCAGTCACTTTCGGCAAGTTACGTGTTTACCGAGAAAGCGACGCTATTGGCGCTAAGGCCGCGCATGAATCAGCGCGGCAAAGACATGAAGTTCGACCTGCTACCAAGCGTTGGCGAGGCTAGAACGCTGATGAGCGTTCCTGCCTATAATTATGGATGGCAACCTCAGTACTGGCTGGAAACGCCGCAAAATCTAGAGCCTGGCGCGGTCATTAATGTATCGGGAACACTCGATAACTCTCTGTCCAATCCTTTTAATCCTAATTTTCAGCAAGAGGTTTCGTGGGGGTTCGATAGTGGCCAGGAAATGTTTACGGGCTATCTTACCTATGCGATTGATCGGGCTTTCTAGCGATCAAAGGGAATCAAATTACTCTGACCCCTTTGATTCCACTTGTTTCTGTGGGCAGATCAAATATTTCTCGCCCGTATGTTTCGCGTAGTACTGGCGTACGGTATCGGCCTGCAGCGCATCGTTCAGAGAAAGTTCAGTAGTGTAGTGGCTGGCAAAACTGCTCTTTAACTCCTTCGCGACCCGAGAGCGCAAACGCGCGGCGACTTCCATACCGGCTTTGGCGAGAAAATTCGGCAACAACCAGCCGCCGACTCCCCACGCCATGCCATAACCGCGGTTGAGCACTGTGGGGGAGGTATCCAGACCACCATAGAGATACACTTGCTTGTGTTTGACTGATCCGTAGACGCTGTAGGCACCGGGCGTTCTTGCCGCCGCGGCTTCCATGCAGGAAAGTATATTGGAGGCCAGCATGCCGCCACCGGTGGCATCAAAGCCGAGTGTCGCACCCGTAGCATGGATCGCATCGGTCAGCTCTGCCATAAAACTGTCGGAGCTACTGTTCACCACATATTTTGCGCCCATGTCGCGCAGTAGCTTGGCTTGATCCTCTTTGCGCACGATGTTGACCAGCTCAACGCCGTCGGATTTGCAGATGCGTACCAGCATCTGGCCAAGATTTGAGGCAGCGGCGGTATGCACAAGGGCCGTATGGCCTTCCAGCTTCATAGTCTCAATCATCGACAGTGCCGTTAGCGGATTGACGAAGCAGGACGCGCCATCTTTGGCCGTATGCCCCTCCAGTAAGGGCAGGCATGCCGTCGCCTCCACACAGCGATATTGGCTATACATGCTGCCACCCATCACGGCGACAGTTTTTCCTGCCAGACTCTTTGCTAGATCACTGCTGCCGGTTGCGACCACTGTGCCGGCACCTTCATTACCCACGGCAAGCGGCTGGCCTACTCTTGCCTTCATTACGCGCAAGCCTTGCGCGGAGACGGGTACGGTCAATACCGTATCCTTGCCGGTGCCCGATGTTTTGGCAGCACTGATGTCTGACATACCAAACATTACGCCCTGGTCTGAAGGGTTTATAGGCGTGGCCTCGATCTTGATCACTACCTCATTTTCCTTAGGCGTCGGGATTGGTTTTTCGACTAACTCGAGACGCAGTTCTCCTGCATCTGAAACGGTGGAGATCATTTGAAGATAGGTGGAATTCGATGACATATGAAACCTCGTGATTTGGCGGCAATTTGGACCAATATAGCAGCCATCGCGGCATCATGTTAGCGCCAAGCGGCATGGGCTAAAGGTAGGACATTTGTATAACGCTGAGCACTGCCCTGTTCAGAAATCTCCAGCCGCCGCCACAAACGCCACCTCGACCAAGTAACTTGGATTTGCCAGCTCGGCTTTCACGCAAGCTCGACTGGGAGCAGTACCTTGTTCAAACCAGCTCTCCCACACCTGATTTAGTCCTGCCATATTGGTGAAGTCTGTCAGGTATATGGTGACGGACAACACTTGTGATCTGTTGCTGCCGACTTTCTTTAAGGATCTTTCTGCTTGGTCCAGCACCTGTTGAACCTGGCCGCGGATATCTGCGCCAAGGTCAGTTTCTGGCACCTCTACAAAATAGGCGATGCCGTTATATACGGTGATGTCTGACCAGAGTTTGCTGGGGTTTATTCTTTGTATGCTCATACGCTGAAATGCCTGGATGCGCCTGAAGTGGCATGAAGATAAGTGGCTGTTAATTTGGTAAGTGCAGTATAGGGGGTGATCTTGGCCGAATACAGTGACCTTTCCCTCCGCTTTAGTACCACTTTCTCGATGAGGCAAGCGCAATATGCAAAGCGTGAGCTTTGCGCGCAGTCGAACGACAAAAAACTGTGATTTTTGGCTGGATTAGTTCAGTGAGGTCTAGCGCGACTGAGCGAAGCGAGGGAAGTGGTGGGCCCGAACCAGGGACTAACGGATTATGAGTTAATCGCCGTCCCTGGCGGTGCTTGCAAATCCCGAGCATTTGATCGGAATAGCTAGTGAGCTTAGGGAGTAGTTCCCGTAGTGTCTGACGCAGATTCGTCACTGTCGTCGCTATCGGAGAAGCCATCTCCATCATCGTCATCGTCGACCTGGCCGTCTCCATCTTGGTCGAAGTCCACAGCTTCATCTGTGATGGTTAGCCCTACTATATTGATCAAGCCTAGAAGGCCATTGTGCCAATCATTTATATTAAGCGGGTCGCCATCAGGGTTTGTTAGTATCAAGCCTAACTGATAAGTACCTGCCGGCAAGGACTCTACGTTAACGGTATCCATTGCAAATAATTTGTGATTCTCGCTGCTAGCATCAGCGCTCACTGGAAGTACTATCGCGTCGGTCAAGGGATCGTTGTTTAGGGCTGGATCTACTTCATTATTGCCATTTTCTGCGGGGGAAAATATCACAACATATGCGTCAACGCTGCCGCCCAGTATTAACTCTGAGCCTCTAGCAAATCGAAGGTATATATCCAACGCATCACCCGAGTAGTAGATGCGTTTGTCAGTTATCACGCTTCCCATAATGCCGTCAGAGGCATTGCCCACGCCAACATTCTTGTTTTTTCCATGACTGTTGGCGTTGCCATTGTTGTTGCTATTTCCCTGCGCCACCACTAATGCTGATGTAAGCAATAGAGTGCTGGCAATCATCGTAGAAATTATAGGTTTAAATATTTGTTTGAAATTAAACATAATTTTACTCCTTAGGTATTACTTGTTTGTAATTCACCACCGGAGTGATCGTAATGAGAATGAGAGCGCCATACTGTGCTTGGCATCCCAGTAGTAACGATAGAATGTCATTCAATGCTTGAGTCCGCGAGTTGGCTAAGAGGAAAGTAAGGTACTGGTTTGAGGCTTCAAATGGTGTGCAAGAAGTCAAGCGGGCACTGAAAAGGGTACTGACAAGTCCACGGGATTGTTAGCGCTGTAGGCTCTGTGCACTGATTACCTGAGGAGGTGAGCAGAGTTCAGGCTCGAATTGAGTAAACTGCCCCCGAAATATCCCTTGTTGTCCGTGAGTGGGTATACTGCACCCCATGAACATTTCATCGACATGGATACCGGGCGGCGGCGCTACAAAATGAACCGATATTTCGAACGCCTCTGGCAAGCCCTTGCGAAGCCCGGCAGAGAGGGTGAGCAAACTGATGTAGCCGCGGCGCTTGCCGGCGCTGGGCGGCCACTGCCGGTGATCTGGCTGCTGGGAAAAACCGGTGCTGGCAAGTCATCGCTTATCCGCGCCCTCACCGGCCTCAGCGCTGCCCAGATCGGCAATGGCTTTGCGCCGTGCACGCGCACCGCCGATATGCTCGACTTTCCTGAAGACCTACCGGTGATGCGTTTCCTCGATACCCGCGGCCTTGGCGAGGCGGGCTACGATCCGGCCGATGATCTTGAGGCCTGTGAAAAACGCAGCCATGTACTGCTGGTGGTGGCGCGTCTGGACGACCCGGTGCAGAGCGAGGTGGCAGCGGCGATTAGCACCGTGCGCAAGCACCGCTCGGATACCCCCATCATCGTGGTTCACAATGGCGCGGATCTGCTGCCTGAGGAGCAGGCTCGCTTTCGGGCCCGTCAGCAGACCCAGCAGGTATTGGAAAAGGCCGCGGGCAGGGAGTTACCCTCTGTCGAAACTGTCCTCCTGTCTGGCGAAGCCTGCGTTACAGAATCGGGAATCGATGCACTAGTAACTGCGCTGGATACAGTCATTCCCGAGGTTGCGTTGTTGCTGGCGCGAGATGAGCAGCGGGGCGCCGAGCGCGGGGCGTTCTCCGAACTGCGCGCCAAGGTGCTGTGGTATGCCGGTGCAGCCGGCGCCTCCGATGTGGTGCCCGTCGTGGGGGCGGTCACTGTGCCCGCCATCCAGGCCGAGATGTTGCGCACACTGGGGAAACGCTACGCAGTGGAATGGACTCGCTCACGTATGACCGAGTTTACCCTAGCACTGGGGGCTGGCGCCGCGGCAAGATATGGCGCGAGTTATGCAATTCGTCAACTAATCAAATTGATTCCGGTGTATGGTCAGACCGCGGGCGCCGCCGCTGCGGGTGCCGTCAGTTTTGCCGCGACCTATGCGCTAGGGCGCGCGGCAGCGTTCTATCTGCACCGTAAGCAGCAGGGGCTCGCCATCGAGCCCGATGAGCTGCGCGCGCTGTATACCGATGCATTGAGGAGGGCGCGACGTGAAAGGCGGCGATAAACTGCTTCGGGCACTGCTGCGCTGGGATCATCTGCTGATGGCGCTGGCGCTGGGTCTCCCTTTTATTGTGCTAATGCCACTGGGGTTTCTCTGGCTCGCGGAGCATGGCGGTATCTTGTGGTTTCTCGGCCTAATTTTGCTGCCCGGTGCGGTGCTGTTCCTGTTGCGGAGTTTGCTGCGTAAGCGCTGGCGCACACGCACCGAAACCCGCATGGACGCGGCTGATCTGACGGTTAAGCCGGACCCGGAATGGCTGCCCAAAGAAAAACAGGTGTTTGCCGAGGTAAGCCGGCATATCGGGGCGACCACCGGTTCGGTTCAGCCTTGGGAAGATCTGCCGGAACAGGCCCTGGAGGTAGTGAATCGGGTTGCGGCTGGGTTGGGTGGCAAGAACAAGAGCGCATTGAATTTCACCTTGCCTGAAGCGTTGTTGCTGCTGGAATCCACCGCCTCACGCTACCGAGGGCACCTGCGCAGCAAATTGCCTTTTTCCGACCAAGTGTCGCTGGCGACCCTGTACTGGCTCTGGCGTCACCGTCACCGCGCCAATATGTTATGGAAGGTAGCCTATGGCAGCGGCCGCCTCGCGCGACTCGCCCTCTATCCGGCCGCCGGAGTGCTGCGCGAGCTAGAGCAGATAGTGGCAGGTGGTAATTCGAAATACGTGACGGGGAATATGATAGGGGTCCTACAGGCAGTTCTACTTGAAGAGGTCGCCTATGCCGCGATAGAGCTCTATTCCGGCCGCCTGCGTTTCTCCGATGCGGAACTGCTGCAGATTAGACTCGCCTCTGCCAGGGCCGACGAGAAGCGTCAGGCATTGCCGGATTTGCCACTGCGTATTCTGTTTGTGGGGCAGACCAGTGCAGGTAAATCGACTCTGATCAACGCTCTGTTGGGTGATCATCGCGCTGAAACGGATGCGGCAGCCACCACCGCCGAACTGGTCGCCTATCAAACCGAACTGGATGGCATCGCCTGCCATTTTCTGGACAGTGAGGGGCTGGATGGCTCGCCCGCTCGACAGGAAAGCATGCTCGAGGAGATGACTCAGGCCGACATGATTGTATGGGTGCTGCGTGCGAATCGCCCCGCCCGCGCAGTGGACCAGCGCCTGAAACAGCACTTTGATGCCTGGTTTGAAGCGCACCCCCGGCGCCGCAGGCCAGCGGTGATTGCAGTGGCCACTGCCGTGGATCAGCTGGTCAGCGACTGGTCTGCTGGCCAAGGCCCGCTGCCCGAGCCTGCAAACAGCACTATTATCGCAGCGGTACACGCCATTGCCAGTGACATGGACGGATTAGAGCCCCTGCCAGTCAGCACAGGCCTCGAGCCATGGAATCTGAGTATTATCCACGACGCCCTGTGTGCGGCGTTGCAGGAGTCGCAACTGGTCCAGCGCAACCGACGGCGAGTGGAGGGTGCCCGCAGCGAACGCCGTCTGCGTGGCCAGGTAAAAAGAGGCGCTCGGGGTGTGAAGCAAGGTGTAAAACTGTTTGGGAGCCGCTTGGGTGGCTCGTGGACCGATAAGAAAGGCGAATGAGGAGCCCGGCCGAAATCAGTAGCTTGTGGAGCATCCTTAATTCCCACGAGAAATTGTGCATATCAAAATTGTTTAAGCTTATCGCTATAGCAGTTATATCATCGATTCATTCGGCTCATTGACCAGCATGTCGGCACACAAGCCCTTTTGAATCACCAAACCAAATGAAACTCTGTCTGGCGGCGATACACCCAATGGCGCTCGCCGTCAGCATCCAGATAAGCCTCTTCTTCCTGCCTGCAGTTCGCCGGTTCTCCGCCCCACTCGGGAATAGTTCGCGTGGCCTGCAGCTCGATAGAGTGCCAGGTCGATGCTAACAGCACTGCGTCGCCTCGAATGGGCACGCCTTCCTGCGCATCCCAGCGCCCGATCATTGGCCCGGCACCGTGGCCGTGATCCCCGATGGGATGGGTGTACACGGTGCCGGTAATGCCTTCGCTGCTTATGCGCGCCAGCGTCGCTGCGAGAATGTCATTGCCTGTGCGACCCGGCTCCATCTCTTCTAGCAATAGCTCTTGCATGCGATTGGAATCCGCTATGCATTGCTGCAGACCGGCTGGCGCTTGGGTCTCGCCGGGTTTGAGCACATAGGCAAGATGTTGTGTATCGGTGTGCAGGTTCATGGCGATCACACCGAAGTCTGTCCACAGTAAGTCACCGGGCTGTATGGCGGTGTCGCCGCTGATGCGGCCCTCACCTTGGCGTGACACATCCACCGAGGGTTGGAACCACACCTGATAACCCAGCTCCTGCACGCGCTGGCGCATCCACCAGATCACATCCTCGGTAGTGGTTTCGCCAGGCGTGATCACCGCGTTGGAGAAGGCTTGTGAGATGACGGCGTGCACGGTCTCCATGATCTTGCGGTAGCGCGGCATCATCTCGGGCAGGCGCAGGGCAATGTAATTCATCGCCAAGCGTGGCTCGCGCACCACACGGTCAGCATATGGGCCAAGCGCCTCTTCGAGCGCTTCACGCTCACCGGCGTGCAGGCCATCCGAAAACGCCCATTCTGGATCGATATTAAGGGCAATGTTGCGCGGGTCGCGGTCTTCGATCAACTCACGCAGCAGTCGCCACTGCTCGTCACCGACCAGTTCGCTAGTAGCCTGGGTTGGCGCGGGCCGGGTTGAGCGGAAGGCTTCAAACACCCCGCCCTGGCTGCTACCGCCGAGCGCGAGCCGCTCGACACTTCCGTCTGGCTGCAGCGTCAACACGTAGATGGAGCGCCGACGCGCTGCAAAGCTAGTGGGCGATGTGATCGACCAGAACACAGGGTCCTCGGCATACTCGCGCATCGACAGTATCCACATATCCACGTCGTACTCAGCCATCAGCGTCGGCAACACGCGATCAAGCCGTGCCTCAAGCCAGGCCTGCTGCTCAAGCGCCTGCTCGCGCAGGGTGGGCAGCGCGTGGACGCGAGCGGGGCTGGATGCCGGCACATAGACAGGTGCCTGAGCCTGAACCGGGGCGGCGAACACAAGGGTGAGAAAGAGAGCGCTTAACGGCATGGACAATTTCATTAAAAATCCCGTTTTTGTAGATAACACTGGGGTTTATAGAGGGGCAAAAGGTAGCGTCTGCTCGAGACCTTGTCCAGCCCGCTTTACAGCTTTGCGGCATAGCGCGACTACTTTTAGCCATTCGTAATTAAGCATAGGGCTTCTCTGGTATCTCCTTCTAAACACCTTAGACTTCAGGCCGGCAGTTTAATCTATGCGGTATATTGATACTTAGATTACCCATAAAAGCATCCTTTTAATCGACAGCATAAACTAAAAATGGTGCAACATAATAAACTACAAATAGTGCGGCGCTAATGCTGGCGAAGTCATTAGTGCTGACCATAGAGACTGGTACTGTGAGATGTTTGCACCCAGTGTGACGGCTGGTATTCTGAAGGCCAGCGATTTGGCAGGTTATCGTAGTGGTGACGTTTTCATTCGGCGATCTATGCATGTACCGCAGAAGCCTAATGCCGTGCGGGATGCCATGCCTGCTTTGATGGATATGCTGCGGGAAAAAGAAGCAGCCGTTCGCGTTGTACTGGGACACTTCATTTTTGTATATATCCACCCATACATGGACGGCAATGGCCGCATGGGAAGATTCTTGATGAACTCCATGATGGCCTCTGGCGGCTACCCATGGCTGGTGGTGCCTGTTGAGCATAGAACAGCCTATATGGAAGCCTTAGAGGCCGCTAGCGTGGACGGCGATATCGTACCGTTTAGCAAGTTTCTGGCTGGGTTTGTAGGTAAAAAATAAGTACCACGGATTCTAGGGGGGGTTACAACTCTCTCAGCGTGGTATTGAAGTGAGCTACGAAGCTATACGCCTATGTCCAACAAGTTCGGATCTAAGTACGCTCAACGACTGAGAAGAAAGCATAGCGGATACGGAGACGCGTTCTATATAGACGAGGTATTCTTGAAGATCCAAGGGGAGCGGCATTACCTATGGCGTGCCGTCGATCAAGACGGTGTGGCTCATAGAGAGCTTATCCCTGAAACAATTCACGATACGACAAAGTACGCCAAAAATCGATGTAAACTATCGCATGAGCCTAAATACCCTATTACGGTAACTTATCACCGAGCATCACTTAATTTCGTCAGATAAAGAAGTTATGTCAATCAAACTAGATGGCTAGACAATGTCCACTTTAAAATATATTTCAAGCTATCCTCAGCAGATAAAAGACCAAGCGCTACAACTTATAGAGCAAGGCAACCTGGCAGATTACCTGCTAAAAAAATACACCACAACACACAATTTTGTGAGTGACAAATTGCTGCGAGAGTACGCTGTAGCAATAAAGAACCAATACATAAAAAAGTCATCACCGCTAAGTCAGGTGATTTATGACCCAAAAATTCACGTGATTAACAACGCACTAGGGCTACATACATTTGTTTCCAGGGTTCAAGGGAATAAACTGAAGAGCAAAAATGAAATCAGAATTAGTGATGTTTTTAGGAAATGTCCAGAACCATTTCTAAGGATGATTATTGTTCATGAATTAGCCCATTTAAAAGAAAAGGGCCATAACAAAGCCTTTTACAAACTCTGTTGTCATATGTCCAGCGACTACCACCAGCTTGAACTTGATATGCGGCTGTATCTAACCCAGCTCGCGATAAATGGCGAGATATATTGAGACATATGGTACTAACAAGTGAATTCGCAATCTGTCAGTATCCGACGCATGACTCAATCAAAACTGTTCAAGCGCCATCGTTTCCCAGCCGAAATCCTTCAATACACTTTCTGGCTCTACCACCGATAGGTTCAAGAATAGGTCACGTACTTAACCCGACGCACGCGACGACGGGTCGTTGCTCAATGTATGGGATGGCCGAGACAAGTCGGCTGGCACTGTGATGCTCAATTGCTTCTTCCCGCTGCACAACGGTGATGCACTTGGGCTGGTAGGGCCGAAACTCGTGTTTATCAGCGGCTTCCTGCCGGCAATCTTGTTCGTGACAGGCCTCTATATCTGGTGGCGTAAACGCAAGCCAGCCAAATAGCTGCGAATTTGGCATCGTCACTGAGGGTACTTTGCAGTAGAATCTCGCCCCCTGATTCTGCAAGCTTTTGGATGTGCGCACATGTTTTTTAGAAATATCCGTTTCTACTGTTTTAGTAAGCCTTTCGCCCACAGCGCTGAAGCGCTTGAAGAAAAACTCCTTCCCCAAGCCTTTATTGAAGGCGAAAATTACGGGAAAAGCCGGACAGGCTGGGTAAGCCCATTGGGTAAAGAAGGGGAGTTACTAACGCATTCGGTAGGCAACTACATCATGCTGTGTATGCGCAAAGATGAGAAGCTGCTGCCTGCGTCAGTGGTCAATGAAGTGCTAGCGGAAAAAGTAGAAGAGATCGAAGAGAGGCAAGCGCGCAAGATCTCCCGCAAAGAGAAGCTACAGCTCAAGGATGACGTGATCGCCACGTTGTTGCCTCGCGCCTTTTCTCGTACACGCAAAGTGTATGGGTATATCGCCTCTAAAGAAGACTTGTTCATTATTAATACTAGCAGTGCGACTGTCGCTGAGGAGTTCATCAATACTCTTCGCGAAAGCCTTGAAACCCTCTCTGTGACCTTGCCTGTCGCCAAACTGGCGCCTGGCGATATCATGACGCGTTGGGTCGAGCAGCAGAACGCCGCCGAAGGGTTTAGCATCAACCAAGAGGTTGAGCTGTTTAATCCTATGGAAGATAGCAATGTCGTGCGCTGCAAGGGGCAGGATTTAGCCACTGAAGAGATTCAGGCGCATCTAAGTGCCGGCAAACAGGTGAAGAAGCTAGGGGTTCTCTGGAACGACACCTTGAGCTGTGTCATCGGTGCCGATCTGAGCATCTCACGTCTTAAGTTCGAAGATATGATCCTAGAGAAAGCAGAAGAGTCTGATGCGGAAAGTGCGGCTCAGCAATTTGACCAAGACTTTGCCATTATGAGCCTAGAGATCAGCAAATTTATGAAGTCGTTCGCCGCCGCCTTTGGTGGTATTGGCTGTGTAGGCGATGACGGCTAGGGAACCTGACCCCTTGATTCCTCTTTGGAGAGTTAACTTGTCAGTACCCACGATTCATCACCTGACAACTTCGAAGCGCTCCAACTCCCGGCGCGGCTCCTCCCATTCGGGTGCCAGTTGCGATGCCCTGAGGTAGTCAAGGTAAGCTTCGCGGAGCTGTTCCAGGTTTTCGTGGGCGATACCCCTGTTGAAATGAGCCCTCGCCAGCTCACGTACCGCTCTGGCCTGACTCGATTCCGGCGACTCGATTTTTTCGCCGGCGCGCCCCGGCCTGGGCTGAATACCCAGTTCAATGGCACGATCGAAGGCGCTGATGGCCTGCGCCCACTGTTCACGCAGATTAAAGATATTACCTCGATTGATGTGAGCGAATGTCAGTGTGTCGTCCAGATGCACAGCTTCTGTGAAATCGGCCAAGGCATCATCATAGTTCGCCGCCTCAAAGTGGAGTACGCCACGATTGTTATAGCTCGCTGCCCGATTCGCTGCTTCACCACCCTCCTGTATTGCTAACGTACAGAGCCGTATGGGCGAAATGATTACTCGCGATCCGGTGATCATAATCCCGGACGCTGCTTGCGGATTGCGCGCCGCCAGGGAGCACTGCTGCGCATAACCACCATTGATGATAGTGAGCGGAGAGGCAGGCTGCGCATCAATTGTAGCGCTGGCCAACACGGTAGCCATGGCGCTGAAAAGGGTTAAGACGCGCATCGAAAACGTTGTTGTCATATTGCCCTCCTGTCTGTGACGTGTCATTTACTTAACTACAATATATCTCCATCGCGATCTGCTTACTATACCTGCAGATACTGACTAGTTAACGCCTGTAAACCTCCCATTTTTAGTGGCACTCCAGATTAAAGGTTGCCGGTGTTTTTGGCGCTGAGGCAGGGAAAAGTCAGAGGTATGAGGAAACAACAGACTGTCTAGAAAACTAAGGCCTTACCAGGCTTCGTGCTACAAGAGATAGATTTGCTACGAACATTTGCGCCATTGTTAGTCGTGAGCATGCGCTAAGACGCAAATCTTCCGCAACGGGATGGGTCTCTCGTATCAAGCAAATAGCCCTTCTATCGCTCTAATTCGGTGATTCTCGCTGTCGGTCACATAGAGCACGTCAGCCAAGATGCAGACCCCGTGGGGCCGGGCTAGCGCGCATTGCAGTGGATCGCCATCTGCGCCATCACCCACCTGTCCAGTCCCTAGTACCGTACTAATGAGGCCCGAGGCCAAGGCTACTCTGCGGATCACATGGTTTTCGGTATCCACAATGTAAAGACTGTGGTCAACGGCTGAATAGGCGATACCTTTTGGCCCGTTGAAATTTGCCTGTAGCGCCTGCCCACCATCGCCACTGTAGCCGCTCTCTCCCGTTCCAGCGATGCGTGACAGCGTGCCGTCCTTCAAAGCCAACTGGTAGACAGCATTGCCCTCACGCAGCACCAGATAAGCGTTGCCGTCTGGATCTGTGGCGATAGAGCGTGGCCCTCGTAAGCTTGTGCCGCTTAGAGGGCCTGAATCGGGGGTGGCATCCCGCTCCCCCGTCCCGCTTAGCGTGTTAATCACACGGGTGCCTCGTTGGACTCGACGTACCCGTTGATTGCCAATATCGCATATCAGCAGATTGCCGTCGTCGTCGAAGGCGATACTGTGGGGTTGCTGCAACTGGGCCATATCGGAGGGGCCGCCGTCACCGGAAAAGCCTGGCTCGCCAGTGCCGGCAAAAGTGGACACCAGACCAGATATTGCATCGATCCGGCGCACGACATGCGCATCGCGCTCCACCACGAATAGGTGTCCATCGCGGTCGAAACAGATTTCATGAGGTGCGGAAAAGGCTGCAGAGAGTGCGGGTCGACCGTCTCCAGCATAAGCTTTCTCGCCATTGCCGGCGATCGTGGTGATACGCCCATCTGCCAAAGACAGGCTGCGTGTGCGCCCCGTGTCCACTTCGCAAAAAACCAGATTGCCTTGAGCGTCCGCCACGACACCGTAGGGATTGTCGACCGTAGTCTGTCCCCTGCCTGCCACCGTATACACTCGAGTGTTCTGGGCCTGCACTCCCGGTGTGGCGAGTAGACAAACAGCGCTAGCCCAAAGGGTGGTGCTGCAGAATTTGCGGCGGGTCAGTGGCATTGCGATATCCTCAAGAAGGTAGCGACGAGTTAACTATTCACTTTACGTGAAAATAAGGTACTGACAAGTTGATTAGCAATCTGCCAGTATCTTTGCCATGACTCAATCAAAAAAGTATCTAGCAATCAAGGTAGCAATCAAGAGGTCAGGTTCCTTGATTGCCAGCGCGCTTTTGCGTCTTGGGAAAAGACGGTCGGAAAATAGGGGTATTTAAGTAGTAGATTTTCAGAGCGGTAATAATTAACTTGTCAGCACCATCAGATGGCCCATCGCGAATTTCTGCCTTGGTTGTTTAATTCAAAGCCAATGATCCTTCTTGGTCCGCTCTTAAGCACGCACAGTCTAGGAGGCTTCCCATTTTCTCAGAATACACTCAAGCGCTGGTCTTCCAGCTTGGCCACCAAGCGCTATTCCCCGGCCATCGGCTTCTCCTTCGTAATGAAAAAGTATCCGTGAAGCGCACTCGGTATCGATTCGCTGTCCATGTCCTGACTGTGATCGTACTGTCTACCAGCCCGATGACGCTCTTTGCCCAGCAAGCAGAATCGGATGACACGTCCTTCGAACTCGACGTGATGACATTTAATATTCGAACTGCGGATGGACAAGACGGCGATAACATTTGGCCAATGCGCAAAGAGCTTGTGGTCGAGACCGTGCGAGCCTTCGACCCCGACGTCCTCGGTCTTCAGGAGGCTCTCACGGTGCAGCTAGACTATCTCCAATCGGAAATGCCCGAGTACCGATGGTTGGGCGTCGACCGCGGTCTGAACGGAGGCGTTGGGCTGAGCGAGGCGACTCCGATTCTCTACAAGTACGAGGTGCTGGTTCCAATAGAATCTGGCACGTTCTGGCTCGCGGACGATCCGAATCCACCTACGCAACCCAGTCGGGTCTCCCGCATAGTAACCTGGGCTCGCTTCCACCATCTCGAGACTCACCGACAGTTTTACGCCTACAACACACATTTCACGCTGCGTGGCGGCCCTCGTCAGATCCAGGCCGCAGAGCAGATCAATGCGCACATCGCGCAACATCCTCCCGAGAGCGTGGTAGTGGTCATGGGTGACTTTAACGCCATCGCAGAGACAAGCGAGACGTGGCATGCCGCGACGAGCGAAGGCCTCAGGGATGCCTGGGTAGTCGCAGAAAAGCAGGAGGGACCGCCACTGACGTCGAACGGTTTTGGCCCACCGCCGGAGGGGCGCGAGGGCCGTATCGACTGGCTTCTGGTCGGCGGGCCCATCACAGTGGAGCGAGCCGTCACAGTACTACACAGCGTGGACGGGCGATGGCCGTCGGACCATTATCCCGTGGCAGCGGAGCTAGTCATACGGTCTCGGGAATCAAGGGGTCAGGTTCCTTGATCTCAAGACAAGCCCAGTGACAAGAACGAGCAACAAGTATTTTGATCCCTTGATCTGCTACAACTAAGCATTTTTATCCTAAGATCAAGGAACCTGACCCCTTGATTACCGCAGTCGAACGACAAAAATCTG
>DIAM01000020.1:254441-322605 GCA_002416505.1 Gammaproteobacteria bacterium UBA5078 | reverse complement strand
AAGGAAGTGGTGGGCCCACCTGGACTCGAACCAGGGACCAACGGATTATGAGGCAAAGGAACGGGCTCTCTTTTTCGGCTCTAACTCTAAGAAAACTAACGGATCTCCTTTTCCCGAACTTCCAATTCTCACCGAAACCGACCCATATCCGAACGGGATTTCGTTATGACTGCCCACCGAACCTGCTAAGTTAAAGATTGCTAACGGGTTTTTAGTGACCGAAATCCGAACTAAAGCCGAAACTAGTCAGGGGGCTCAATTATTTAGCTTCTCATATGCCTAGCAAATATGCTTAACCCGCGGGTTCAAAGTGTGGTTTATGTAAACTATTGCCCCACAGATAATGGGGGTTGTTAGGGATGCGCCAAAGGCTTTACACTCTATGAGAACGTTGAGGGTTGAACTCCTTTCTTTAAAAATGGAAATGACGACCCTTTTAGTCAAATACATAAGAGAAACAGCCGCATGGATGCCGAAGACTTGGTTAATAAGGCGCGTGAACAGCGTGCTCGCAAGAGATTCGAAGAGGCTGTAATTTCGGCAAAGGCTGCTACTGTTCAAGACCCAGACAATGCTGATGGCTGGTGGCAACTAGCACTAAATAGTTACTCACTTGGTAGAAAAGATGCTGCTTTAGCCGCCGTTAGTGAAACCACAGTTCACGCTCCTCACTGTGCAGCAGGCTGGTCTAGGCGAGGTTCTTGGGAACTAGAGGCCGGTGAGGAAGGATTGGCGGAAGACTCCTTCTATACAGCATTGGAATTAGACGAAGATAATATTGAAGCGCTAGAAGGAATTGCACAAATACGGGGAAAAGGAAATTCGGATAATAGTCTAACTCGATCTGAGGAAATTCAGATACTGACCAAGCTTGACCAGATCACCACATTGAGTTCGTGGTCTGTTAATCGTCTAGGTGTTCTGCACTATCAAAACAAACATGGTTTCGAGGCGATCAAGTACTGGTCTCGAAATGCCTATGCTTCAAGGGACACGGCCGAAATTTATAATTTGGGCCTAGCTTTCAATATGAGCGATGTTTCTCAGGATGTGGATGCCATCGATTGTTGGCGGATGGTTATCCATATGGATGAATCGAATGAGAACGCTCCTAAACGAGTTCAGGCAGTAAAGCCAAGACTTTTAGACCTCGCTCGCACTGTCAGGGCTTCACGAGATTCGCTTTACCTGCCTGAGGAGCAATGGTTTTCGACTTATCTGAACCCCTACCAACTTCTCAATTGCCCGGCAGACACTGAATTTGAAGATGTGGATCCCAAGATCGTACAGGGTTGGAAGAAAAGCCTCCTGCAAGAAATCGAATTGGAAGAAGGCAAATTAGCTTGGATGCCAAGTCTGATTGCAGACCGATCTAAGGCGATTGAACTCTCAAATGAGCTTGCAGATGATGAAATAGCGTTTTTTCATTGGCAAGTTTTTAAGTGCAAGCCCTTACTCGAGTTTCTTTCGAAAGGAAGCATTGAACATTTTCTACTTGATGAAAATTGGTCGCCGCTAGATTTAATAAAATTCGTTGGAAATTCGGACGGGTTTAGGGAGTGGCTAAGCGAACCTTTCTCGATTCAATACGATCGAGTATTTACTAAAGCAATTTCCAACCGCAACGTTCCTGCAATTGAAGCGTTCCTAGATGGTAGAAGATGGGTTCTACCGGCTTACGCTGATCGATGTTTTGAGAACGCCTTACGCGAATCAGAGTCTATGCTCGTCCCACTTCGTGAACTCAAAGAGCGCGCAGAAAGGGAGAAGATATCTGCTGAAGAAATGGGAAGAATCTTAGACAAAAATAAGATTGTCTACATTCTAAACTTGCTTCCACCTTATTTCCGAGATCTACAAAACGAAGCTGTTCAATTGGTACGAAGTATTGCGATAGATGCTCATAACATCCATGACGATTCAGATCTCTCGCTTGCTATACTTGATATCAGTAAAAGATTCTCTTTCAAGTCCATCGATTTATCGGAACGCCTAAAGGATGACTATGAAACTATAACTGAAATGATCAGCGAGCAGCGAAAGCACGAATCCGTACTCCATTTTGGAAAAGAAAGGGTGTGGAAGGTTACTAAAGAAGGAGTGCTAGACAACGCGGATTTATGCCCCACTAGTGAGATTATATCTCTAAGATGGGGGATTCGTGTTTTAGAGAATGGAGCACATAATTATTTATTTGCAGCTAAGCGAAAGTCGGGCAAAGATTATGTCCTCACATGGACTGCTACTTCTGATAAGAATAAGCAGGAAGAATTGTTCGATGGTGTTATAAAAGCAGCGTTTTACTATATTATCCCAAGTCTAATTGAAAGATTGCGGACTGACCTAGACCGTGGAGATACGTTATTTTTGGGTCCAGTTGAAGTCACAAAATATGGGTTAACCTTTGACTCAAAGGGTTTCTTCTTTACCAAACGAATTCAAGTTTCATGGGATCGGGCAGATATCAGGTTGAGCAACGGTTCTGCCATCATTTTTGAAGAGTTCAGTGGGAAGAAATCAATGCCCATTTCCTTACGCGATGTAGCGAATGCATCTATACTTATTCTACTTAAAATGTCATTTAGTCAAAACTGACCTAAGAGGGTCCTATGTCAATGCAATCGCTCGTCGAAGTGCCTCGCTGGGCGCTAGTTGTTCTGAATAATATTTATGACATTGAAAGAAAGCTAGCACTTCATGGTGATGCTGGGCATGCTGCCAGAAATATAGAGCGCATAAAGGAAGAATTCTTACAGCAAGGGTTGATTATCGAGGATCCTCTTGGTGTATCTTTCAAAGAAACTCGCACAGACATGGAGGCCTCGATAGTTGGTGAAAGCACAGAAAATTTAGTAGTTACAGAGGTTATAAAACCAATTATTCGTCTAACAAACGGCCCCGTATCGCGCGTAATGCAAAAAGGTATTGTAATAGTGCAGAGCAGAGAGGAAGCATAGAAATGGCTAAGATGATAAATTTTGGGATCGACCTAGGGACTACAAATTCTTTGATAAGTAAATTCGAAAAAGGAACAGTAGAAGTTTTTAAAAATCCGAACGGATTTAAAGAAACTTTGCCATCGATAGTTGGGTTTCGCAACGATCGAATTATGGTTGGCGATCAGGCAAGGGCTTATGCTGAGAAAGATCCAAAAAGTGTCGCTAGCAGATTTAAGCGAAAGATGGGCACGACTGAAACCATGAAAATTCAATCTCTAAATTCCTCGAAAACACCAGTTGAACTGTCGGCTTTCGTACTTAAGGAGCTTAAAGGGTTTGTTCACTCAGGTGAAGTAGTCGAAGCTGCAGTACTTACTATACCCGCATCATTCGATACGGTTCAGTCAAACGCGACTAAGGATGCCGGGATTGCTGCGGGTTTTAAACACGTGGTGCTTCTTCAGGAACCTATTGCTGCCAGTCTGGCTTATGCGAATAAGGAAAAGAATGATGATTTGCGGAACAGCCAGTGGATGGTTTATGACTTAGGTGGAGGCACGTTCGACGTAGCTTTAGTTAAGATTCTCGAAGGAGAATTAATGGTGGTAGATCACGAGGGTGACAACTACCTCGGTGGGTCTGACTTTGATGCCATGATCGTAGAGAAACTTCTGGTGCCGGAAATCAATCGTAGAGGCAAGTTCGATGATTTGCTTGTCCAGATGAAAAGTGAAAGTGGTAGATACAACAAATTGTGGACAGTGCTACTGCATAAAGCTGAAGAAGCTAAAATTGAGCTGAGTACAAAAGCGTCGGCCGAGATAGACTTGGGTATGATTCGTGACCTCGAAGACGATGAAGGTAATACAATTGATACTATACTAACTATAACGCGCTCAGAATTCGAAAGTGTAATAAAAGATGCCGTGGACGGCACAGTCGACATGATGAAAAAAATATTGACTCGAAACTCTCTACAGTCCACAGACCTAAAATTTATTCTAATGGTTGGGGGCTCTACATACAGCCCATATGTTCGGAAGCGTGTCGAAGAAATGATGAATATCTCTGTGAATACTTCGATTGATCCAACAAACGCCATAGCAATAGGCGCCGCTTATTTTGCTGGCAGTAAAGAATTTAGGGCGGAGAGTAATGCGAAGAAACCTACAAAAAATGCATTGATAAAAATGAGAGCAGTTTACAATCGAAATTCCCAAGAAAGCGAAGAAACATTTACTGCCAAGATAGATGGGGAAACTGCTGGACTTTTTTACCGTATCACAAGTGACGATGGATCTTTTGATAGTGGATTAAAGCCGTTATCACAAAGAATCGCTGAAGACCTGCCGTTGCGTGAAGGTGCTTTCAACCTCTTTACTTTCCGGATATTAGATGAGAAAAATGATGTCAAAGATGTTGGTTTCGATTCCATACAAATCGCGCAGGGTCGTTACAGCGTTGCGGGACAAATGCTGCCAGAGGATATATGTTTGGTAAAAGACGATTTGTCTACGAAGGATACCCGCCTAGATTTAGTGTTTGCTAAAAACTGTGTACTTCCAACTATCGGTAAACGAACAGTTGAAATCGCTAGAACCATTGTAAAAGGCTCTCCGGACGGTATCACGATAATGGTAGTCGAAGGGCCAGGCGAGAAGCATTCATCAACCAACAAGCCGATCGGAATTCTCGCAGTGACAGGTGAACAAATTAGTCGAGATCTATTGCGAGGAACTGAGGTAGATCTAACATTTGAGATGTCTGAATCTCGAGACTTGACTGTATCGGCATATCTAAACGGAACTGGTCAAGAGTTTTCGCAAGTATTTAAAGGCACGGCCCGGCAGGTCGACACTAGGTTGTTAGCCACCGAAGTGCTGCAACTCGAAACTAAGATCCAAAGAGAAATTGAAGAAGCTCAAGGTAATGAAAACTTTGAAGGTGCAGGAAAGTTAGAGAAGCTCAATGAAAGTCTGAATTCTCTGATACTTGATAGTGCCTCATTGTCCGTTGATGATGTTACAGATGATCGTTTTAAGCTGGAGGACAAGAAGAGAAAGATTGCTCAGGAACTATTTGAACTTACTTCCTCTAAGAGAATCGATGCTTCTCGAGCCGCATACTTCCAAGTAAAATCAGAGACAGCTGCTTTGGTTCAGGAGGCTGGTAATGACCGTGAACGCCATCATTTGCAAGAGATTATGGCTCGTGAGGAATTAATCGTACACTCAACTAATTCTGAACGTATTGATGCGGCCGCTAGCGAATTGCAGAGTTTGAAGTTCCAGATTCTCGCCAGGCAACCAGAATTTCTATTAAGCATGTTCCAGCATTTAGAAGGGTTGAGGCCTACTATGAATGATCAAGCACAGGCCAAGCAGTTAATCGATCATGGACGTCGATTGATTGTTACTAAGAATTGGGACGATCTCCGCGAAGTAAACGGCCAATTGTGGATGCTTGTTCCTGACACTGAAAGAGCAGAAGAAGATATACGGCTTTATACAGGTATCGTTTAGGTTGATTTAAATAGGTGTTGTTAAGTTGAAATTAGCTAGCTGATACAAGGAAATTCACACGTCTGGATCTGGGGGAGATAAAACCCCAATGTAATTGATAGTTATTTTTGGTTTTATCGAAGTGCGGCGCCGCTCCCCATTCACTCATAGGGATATTGTGCGAGGGAAGCCTATGACCGTTCCCTTGCATTAGAACCATGACCGTAAAGAGATTCCAGTAAATAGTATTGCCGTAAACTACAGAGAGTCTAGAAAACTAGGGGCTTGCCACACGAAACCCCATGAGCAATATCTTTTGAAGGGTTTATATGGGTATTTTGGATTTTTTGAAAGGAAAGAAACGCCAAGAAGAGAATGATATTGAAGATCTTCTTTCAATGCTTTCGAAGGGGAATATGTATGGCATTGGGTGTGACACTGATCAAATTCCAGGCACAATCGGAGAGTTCGGATTAGATTTGAATAACCCTATACCCGTAAGCTCTATCCCCGCTGCCTATAAATACCTAGAAAACCTCCGCTTTGCAGATAATATGAAAGTAAAATTCGAACGGACCGGTTCTTATGGCTCGGAATATGTGAAGTATCCTATAGATGGGTATTCAATTTTTCATCCCGATGGTAGAAGAATCTGTATGTTGTTTATTTCTCCATATCATAAAGTAGATTCAAAACTAAAACCAAAAGGATTCAAATGAATTCCCACTATAAACCAGTAGCAGATTTTGACTAATTCCATAAATAGTTTGCATCTATTAATGCGCATAACCTTGTTCCAAGCAGATAGGGTAATCCTCCATTTGAAACCCATCCGCTTGAAGATGAATAAGTTCTCTCACCGTTGCAGAGGCCATTTTTAAATTCCCCAAAGATCATTATTTATATCTAGAAATACCGGTAATCCTTCCAACAAACACTTCATTTTCTGGGGCGGCTCACGTACAACCGAAAGAAAGATTTCCTTATTAGATATCACTTCGATTGTGCCCCATGCGCGCTAACGCTTTTCTTCAGCGGTGACAGCATGATTTTGTCCGGTTGTAAGAATATTTTAGGCATCTTAACTTACGACTTTATCGGTTTCGGCTACTATGCTCTGTGAAATGCGTTCAATTGCTTGCAGATGTTCCGGCTTGGATTTATTTAATCTTGAACAGAACAACTTTACTCCAGCTTCGAACACCGATACTCCTTCATATTTTTCATTGCTGAGCATATGAATTGCAAGCTCAACAGCCTCCTTCATTTGTTGTTTTTGCCTAGAGATTGCGCTGTTTCTATCCTTTTGTGTAGCTCCTGGCAGGTTAAAGCTGTTCATGTCTAGCTCGACAAGATTGGACATGATTGAAGTGCCAAACTCAGAATCAAGCTTGGTTCCCAAGTATTGCCCATTTTTCTTTAGCATGCAGTGAGTGATCAACGCGTAACAATGGAGAAGACATTGCCTGCTAATGTCCTTCTCCAAGTCATTGATCATATCGCTTAAGAATCCTTCAACATTTGGTAATGGGGGATCGAATTCAGCCACCTTGAGGTGAAGCATTTTCGCATGGCGAATACACAGTGTGAACAGCTGTTCTGAGCTAATTCCTGACCCATTTTTAACTCGCATCGGCGGAACATTTTTTCTTCCGCCTCTTTTCAAATACATTTGGATCATTGCCTCTACCGATCCAAGAATTCCTTTTTGGATGGTATCGGTGAATATTTGGGAGGCCACGGCAACTAGAGTCCGGTCTTTTAACGGATCCTTATCTTTACTCTTAGGTATCCTTAAAAGCCGATCAGAAAAAGCCTCTACTGCGCTCTCCTTTTGATAAGGTTTGTAAAAATCACTGCCAACTGACAAGCCTGAGTGCTTAGATAGCATTTCAGCCAACACGCCACCGCCTACCAAGACACCCTGCAAAATTGTTTTTTCGTCGCTGAGAGCGGACCGCATTCTTGTAGAAAGCATGGAGTTAATATTGGCCCACGTATATGCAGTACCCTCTATGAATATCCTGTCTTGATTGGCATATGTAATGGTCTTCTTTTCTCGGAGCGTATTCTGTATGTGCAGCCCTCCATAGAGAGCTAGTTTGTATGTAATGAAAACAATTTGCTTGGGATCCCAGCGCTCAACATCAAGCTCTTTTATTAATTTTTGGGGATCAAGCTTCTTAAACTGACGGTAAAGCTTTCCCTTTTTATCGTTTAGAAATCCAAACAACATGACTCTCCTCGGTACTGACAAGTTACTCCCAATCTGCCTGAATCCGGAGCATGACTCAATCAAATATGTATAAACGTCATCGACTCCCAGCCGAAATCCTCCAATACACTTTCTGGCTCTACCACCGATAGGTTCATGAATAGCTCCCGCACACCACCCGACGCACTTGACGACCGGGCGCCACCCCATGTGCCTCATGTCTTCTGGGCCGGCGTCGGTTGCGTCGAGGCGACGGGTGACGCTGATACTTTTTGGTGAGAGGGGCTCCCTCTATTTCGAAAAGTGGCTAAGTTTAGGCTGCAGTGGCTAGAAGTCTGTGGTTTTGCTACAAGCGAGGCACTTCAGATATGGCCCATACCTACCATTTCGCTCGCTGACCACCCCCCCACACTTCTTGCAACAACACTCATTGCCATTTGACCAGCTCCAGAACCTGTAGGTGCTATAAAGAGCCATAAGTGCGACAGCAGCATAGGTAATCCAAAGAATATTGCCTCCGGCTAAGGAAGCTTTGGTGGCCAACGCGGAAAGCATCTTGCTTTCAGCAAAAGTGCTAGGGATTGTGGTGATAAATAGATAACTAAGGATCCATCCCCCAATTAGGACTAGCACTGACGGTAGGTACAGGCGAAACAACATGCGTTCTAACATCTAATAATTCCCCTCGATTTCAAAGCTGTTCAATTGGTTCCCATTTCCCGGTGCTGAGCGAGAAAGGCTGAGTCTGAACAGCCAAAAGGTTATATCTAGAGGTATTGCTCAGCATGCTAATTGAGTCGTTTGTGGCGCGTAAATAGTTGGACATAAGGCTCAAATCTTATGATTATGGGAGGCCCTTCGATTTTGTGGGAAAGGAATATTCAGGATTATGGCAATTTACAAGTTCGGCGAGAAAGACTTTGAAATACTGGAAGAGACAACTTTCTCCAGTGAGCGCATAAATGAGCGCTATGATCTGCAACGGCTATTGAAAAACTGCATCGACGTCATCGCTCCGGGTACAAAGGTTATAGCGGAGGAGTTTGGGAGGTGGACAAACAGTCAGCGGCGCATAGATCTCTTGGCGATAGACAAAGACGCTAATCTAGTCGTCATCGAGCTCAAAAGAACACAAGACGGCGGCAATATGGAGTTACAGGCACTTCGTTACGCTTCTATGATCTCCACATTGACGTTCAAAGATGCAATCGATATCTATGCTGATTACGCATCCACAGAGAGTCAGGCGCAAGCCGAGGAAGAGTTGTTGGCGTTCCTAGGATGGGAAGAGGCAAGCGAAGATGACTTCGGAAACGATGTTCGCATTGTCTTAGCCTCAGGCGAGTTTTCCATAGAATTAACCACATCTGTGTTGTGGCTAAATGAAAAAGGCTTGGATATACGATGTATCCGAATGAAGCCGTACCGTAGTAATGGGGAAATTCTGGTGAATGTGGAGCAGATAATCCCCCTCCCCGAAGCAGAGCGATTTCAAGTCGGTGTTAGAGCAAAAAGGGCGCAGCAAAAGATAGAGAAAGTCTCAAATAGAGACACAAGGAAAAGAGATATTGTAATAGAAGGCCAGCATTACGAATCTGTCACTAAAAGAATGATTGCCTACTTGGTTGTGAAAGCTGCATTTGATCGAGGAGCCGAAGTGGAGGCAATGAGAGCTTTGATGCCTGGGTCGAAGTGGATAGTTTTATCAGGGAAGTTAGATGGCAAATCTGTAATTGAGGTAATGACAAAGAAGAAAGCAGAGAGGGGCGTAGAATTTAAGGCTAATAAGTATCACCTTGGGAATGAACAGATATTTTACTCGGCTGGAAATACTTATGTTCTTTCGAACCAATGGGGCAGTGGAACTCAAGAGGTAGTTGAGGCATTGCAGAATGCGTTTGGGTTGGAGGTTGACGTTGAATGGGATTAACGAGAAGTCTAAATGAGCCTTACAGATCTCTTTAGAAAGGTTGGCGCTCCATTAGCCAATCAGCGCTGGTCTTGGGGTTCGATTCGCCCTGATGGGGCGATTGTTCTAAGAGTCTGGCAAGACAGGAAAAAGAAAATAGAGGGACGTTGGTACATGATGGTAGCTCATCATGAGAAATACGCCGATGACGGAGATGCCCTTGGCTATAAAGAGCGCGTAGCACATATAGAGTCGATCAGAACTGGTGCGACTTGCTACATGATAATGTGCCTTGCCAGCGATACTACCGAGTCTCCCAGAAGAATAAAAAGTTTCAATGACAGAGATATATTTGTTGGCGGCGCGCTATTGGAACAAGAAGGCAATACTTATATAGAGTTAGCGGACAGATTTGCAATTAGCAAAATAACTTAATTGGCAATACTCATAGTTCCGGTGCCCCTATGGACAAATAAAAGAGCTCAAGATGTTTTGCAACGCAGATAATTATAAGCAATGTTATTTGGAGAGTATCGATGGCCAATAAAGTTGAGTTGCCTAGAGCATGGCAGTGTGATGGAAAAGAGTTAAAGCCAAGAAGCGGCGCCACAACCGCCAATACTTGGGTATTCGATGGGAAAGAGATCAAACCTAAGCTTCATGCTACTACTTCGAACACGTGGGTCTGGAATGGCAAAGAGTTGAAGCCAAAAGTGGGGGCTACCACAGCCAACACGTGGGTTATTGATGGCCAGAAAGCAAAACCAAAAACCAGCCCCACCAGTGCAACCACTTTTGAAATTGGCAGAGAACCAATATTGGTTATTGCTGGCCAGTTGGCGATTAGGCTCTGGTAGGTATATCGCCTTTCAGTATGAGTGGCTTAACTACATCCCGAAACGACTTCATGTACTCATCTCTTAAGCCCCTGGCCTGAGGGTGTGGGAGTGAGATAATCTGCGCTTTAGGGAATTTTTGAAGCATTATCTTGAATTTTCGCTTTCCCGGAGGTGCATCACCGGTAATCGATAGGGCGTTGCCCGGACGTTCACCCAGAATTGACTCAACCCGCTCTCTAATGCGAATGTCATTAAGAGCTTCGATTAAAAGTACGCCCACGAATATTACTAATCTCGGCTTTCTTTCTTCAAGGAGCGATAGGAAGCCGGCTGAGTTTTCCACTAAGTAACTAGTATTTATTTTGAAATCACTGTCTGTGCTGCGGGTCTGGCTATTGTCCCAGTTAGTTTGGAAGAATGATTTTTCAAGGGGACCTTCTTCTCCGGGTTCCTGCGCAAGATCAATATCCCAAAGGTTAAGCCATTTCCTAATTTCGTGCGCAAAATCAGTTCTGTTGACAGTGCTATCAGAAAAGAACGACGGTGATTCAATTGGCTGCTGCACGCCCAGCGCCTCTTTCACTTCGTCCTCCTTTGAGTAGCCGAAGTTTATACCGCAGATCATGACCCCGCCTTGCAAGTTCTCTCTATAGTCTTTTGTCAGTATTGGATGCGACATTAAATACTTCTCAAGTTCTCAATAATTTCTTTCATTGGTTTGTGAGTGCAAGGCCTTCCCGGGGCGACCGCGTTTATTATCTTCGAAATATCAGCATCTGGCAGCAATATGTCAGGATGCATTAACGAGAGTTGGTTTACAGTCAATTTCTTGTTACCAAAGTCGATTTGTTCTTGGTCATTTTGGTTTGTTTCTATTTTGTATTTCATTTTGCGGGCTAGGCGAAGCGTACCCTTAATAAACTCTTTTTTGTCGAGCATAATCATAGCCCTCATATTGTAGTTTTAAATGTCTATGTTTGGCCTACGAGTTTTCTTTCAGCCAGTATGAGTATTGGGTGCTGGCAGTGTTCATATTGATGCCTGCTTCCATGCATGCCTCAACAACTCCCGTTCTGCTACCTGCTCCGTGTTTAGCCTTAAATTCGTCTGCTATGCGCCAGACTTCACCTGTAATTGTGCCTGGACCGGGTCTGTTGCTTGTTGCGGTTGATGAGGGTGGGTTACCTTCACACAACGCCTCAAGGGTGCGAATTATCTGTTGGCCAGTACTTTCGCCATGATTCTGATAAATGTTGAAATAGAGCTTGGCCGGTATTTGTACGCTAACTTGTTCCATCGCCTCGATCCTCTGTTTTGTAGTTGATTTCAAGCAGAATATCTAGATATATATAAAATAACAATAGATATATATAATTTACGATGGATATCTACAAATAAGGCTTAGGGGCTATGCCAGCGGAGTTCGGTCGAGCGTAGAAACTGCAAAGTCATAGCTCAGCCACCCGACGCACGCGACGACCGGGCGCCACCCCATGTGCCTCATGCCCTCTGGGCCGGCGTCGGATGCGTCGAGGCGTCGAGTAGCCTCGTACGGTTAGCCCAGAGCAAAAAAAAAAATATGGGGCCGATGCAGCCACCACAAACCCAGGAATTACCCTGAATATGTGGTGGCTTGAGTCATTGCTCGTCTACATCTTTGGTGAACCATCCCGAGGGATGACATACAGTCTGAAGCACATCTGCGTCAATTTCCTCTTCAAGCTCTGCTTCCTTATAGAGTTCCTCAAGATCGTACAGGCCTTCGCAAAGCTGCCTAAATTCCCAGATCGTTCCGGTCACAACAATGGCAATCCCCGCGAACGGTATGGCCGAGGACGGTATTTCGGCGACGCTTCGTGCGGCCATTCGTTTGCTTCGATCGATCATGCCCTTGCCCATCTTTCGTATGGCCGAGCGTTGAGTTTCCAGTTGTAAGCTTTGTCTACGGTTTGAGGCTATAGAGCTGGAGAGTGATTTCAGGCTCGCCGTGGCGGCCACCAATCCTGTGAGGGCGAAATTGACAGCGGAGACCGTGAGTGAGAGTACGTTGGAGAACAGTATTGCGAGGAGTACAGCGAGATAGATGATTCGGCGCAGCCATTTGAGCATAGATTATCCTTGAGTTGATTGAGGTCATTGTGAAGTCATTTCCCAGCGGCCGCAGGTGAGCTGCGGAGGCGGGGCTTGAGGAAGGCCATCCTTGGCCGGGGGTTGAGGCGATAGGGGGCTCTCAGGAGCCGCTGCCTATGAGTTTGAGGGTGGGCGGGGAGGTTTTTGGGGTTGAGGGTTCAAAAGCTGCATCGGTTCTTCGGGCCGCGTCCAAAAGCCCTTTGTTTGTGAGGTGGGAATATCTTTCCGTGACGATGGGGCTTGAATGCCCGAGTATCTTCTGCACAACATACAAGGTGGATCCAGTGTTTATGAGGCTCGTAGCGTATAGGTGTCTGAGTGAGTGAAGGGTCAGGAAACTGACACCCGCCTCTTCTTTCAGCTTCCTCCATTTCTTATCCACCGTGGCTATCGTGAAGAGCGGGCCTGACCCATCTGCCGTCTTAAGCTTTTCCAATACAGCTAACGCGGTGTCGCTCAGAGGCACGGCCCTTGTTTTTCCGGATTTTGCGTAAGCTCGATTGACGTACCATACCTTATTCGGCAAATCGAAATCCGACCATACCGACTTCATCGCCTCACTTTTGCGCGTTCCGGTACTGAGAAGCAGTAGTGCTAAGTGACTCACAGGGTGCTCATCGTTTCGCAGAACTGAAAGGAGCTTTTTCATTTGTTCCTCCGAAAGGCTTGGGTTTTGTCTATTGTCCTCAGGTAGAAGCTTCATGCGCGAAGCCGGATTTGTCTTTATCAAGCCCCAGTCGACCCCCAAATTTAGCGCGTACCTCAGCAGCCGAATGTAGTGGTTGTTGGTGGCCGGTCTCAATCCAGACTGAGCGAGAGACAGTTGATATTGCACCAACAATAGTCTGTCTATTTTATTGAGAGGGTAGTGCCCCAGCACAGGCAGCATTTTCCCCAGCCTTATTTCATCATCACGGTATGACTTTTTCCTTGGCCGCACATAATCCAAATAGGACTTTGAAAACTCCGCGAATGTTATAACCTCCTTCTGTTTACGCAAGTCACCGCTGGGGTCTGCTCCCAAGCGAACTTCCGCTTGCTTCTCCTTCGCCATCGAGCGTGCCTGGACAAGAGTGATCTGCTTTGTGGTCCCCAATCTGAAATGCCGTGTCTTACCCCCTTTGTCCTTATAGCGTAGATAGTACGTACCCTCACCGGGCGAAGTGGCTCTGCTTTCGCAGTACAGACCTCTTTGATTTTTATCGCACCACTCCGTTCTGGATTTTCCTTCTAGTGTGGTGATGTTCCGTATAAAGTCTGGCGTTAATTGGATTACTGGCATGACTAACTCCTTAAAGTTTTCTATAGATTCTGTGGTTTCGGTCGTCCTTACCGACAAAAACCAAGGGAAGATGTTTTAGGCTTACGAGGTAGGCGAATCGCTGTCCTATAAACGGTAGTACCTCATCGAATTCCTCTAAGAACCTTTCGCTGCAGAAGTCTTTCATCTTGTAAGGCTTACCTGAGGTTAGGCTGGGCATAGCGTGATTGGCTTCCGCGATGATTGCTTGGTCGAGCTCACTTAACGTTTCTATCTCTTTCATTTGTATCTCCTGATAAATTGGTTGTTGTTCGTGTAAAAAGGACTCCCATGGGGCTCCGGCGGCGGAAAAAAGGCGGTAAAGGTGGCGAAGCCGGTGGGCCGCCGTAGTAACACCACCATCACCGCCTTCACCACCTTCCCTTGGGCCCCTCAGTACTTCCCGTCATCTAAAAAATCCGTCGCATTCGGGTCATCGATTTCGGTCGCTTCGGGCCCTTCGTCAATCTCAGAATCGCCGCTGTGGGTGGTGCCCGTCGCCGTTGCGTCGGGGGACTTCATTGCGAGGACTTGCCATGCGACGCGGCCGTCAGCTGTCGCCTTTTGGAAGTAATGTCCGTCCACTATGCGATTGGCGTTCTTTTTCAAAAACCACCCGAATTTAGAGTTATTTATGGTGCCGCGTTCTTCTATCGGGAATTCGCGTATGGCATCCATGAGATCGTTGGAATAGTCCGCTTTGGCACGTTCCACGGCTCTACGCACCGTTGTGGGGGCATTGCCGAACTCAGCCAGCCATGCGGTCATGAGGTTGCCCAGAGCCTCAGCGTCGGGATCGTGTCTGATCTGATCGAGAAGGGAAGTGACTGGGTCGGGGAGTCCCAGCCACGTCAACGGGTAGCGGCAGTAGTCCGACCATGCGCCGCCGTAGGAAGCGATGTTGCCGGCTCCTTCCCGCGGTGACCCGGCCGCTCGCCACGCGAGGATAATGGTCAGTACACAGGCTATATACTTACCGCGGTTCTGCTTCACCATCTCCGCCGGTCGCTTTGTGTACGACAACATCGCGGGGTTGGCGCAACGTGCATCTATGTTGATGGTCAGCACACGACGTAAGAGGTCTCGAACTGGTCCAACGTTATTGCCGGAGCCGAGTATGAGTGTGCGTGTACTCACCGTCGCCGTCTTGCTCACACCGAGGATACGGTCCGTGATCTTGGGTGATGTCATCATCCGGTTTATCACGCCGTGGGGTGTCCAGTCGGTGTCCATGTCATCAAATTCAATTCCGGCCGGGCTCTTCAGTAATAGAGCAAGAATGACCTTAGTTGCCTCCTCAGACGTTTTGGGATAACTGACCTTTTCGGTCCCGTCTGGGCCCGCGAAATACCCGATCATTTCGCAAAGGTACGATTTCCCGCTGCCGAACACGGCGGCCTTAACGTGAAAGGCCGGCGCAAGATCGTAGGATTGACGTGTTGTCGCAGTGAAGATTGCAGACAAGGCCGCCGCCTTATCTGTTTCATTGACGAAGTGAAATTCGGAGAGTAAATCCGATAATAATTCCAGCGCTTCCCTTGCCGCTTCGGGCGTAGGCTCGGAAATGGGGAATAGCTTTGTGTCGAACACACCGAAAATTTTGGCTGCGGAATCGTAGCCCGACAGGGTTACAAGCTCTCCATCGGATTCGCGAAAGTATGGCTGTCTGGCCACGCCTTCCAATATGGGCAGGTAATCATAATGCTGAGAGTCGGCGAGGATGGCCACGTGGCGAGCGGGTGGGTCACACGGCACGTAAACGCCGGCATTCCCATTCGGCTTCTCCCAGCTTGTGGCTTGGGATAATTCTTTGGTCAAAACGGAGATTTTAGTCTCTTTGATGGAAGGATTGCCGGTGGCCGGATCTGTGAATACCGACACGATCAGTCCCCCGTATTGATAATGTCTCCCACGATTGGCCAATACTTTCTCGGCGGCCTGAACCACTGAGTGTAATTCACCGTTGGTGACACGAATCCGGGATTTATTTTTCGCGACGTAAATCGATACTTCCAATCGTTCAGCGAGTTGCTTTATTCCATAGCGATCGCCGTGTGAGTGGAGGCAACGGAAGCCACCTACCGAGTACTGATCGTCGGGTTCAAAGTAAGCGGCTCCCGAGTCGATCGCATCAGTGTGTTCGCCCACCCACGGGCAGGTGATGTCGTGCTTACCTTCGCCCAGCGGAGTTTTGTATAGGCCGCGAGATTTGAGGGCGGTAATTATGGGATTTTCCTGGGCGCTCGGAATCAGAACATCGTTCGCTACGAGGACTCCGCTCTGTTCGTCGCTGGGCTGAAGCTCACTAGGCACTAATTCCAGGCCCAAGCTTTCGACGAGCCTCTCAACGCTGAAGCGAACTTCGGGTCGCCACTCAGACAATCGACAACGAAACGGCCGCCCATCCACTGTTGCATATTTCTGTTTACCGTTAATGGCGACGGGCAGGCGGACATAGTGGCTCGGGCCTGTAGTCCCTGGATCACTCAAACCTTTGGCTATGATCGCCTTCTGGAGCCGGATCACATCGGCCAGATCGGTGACTGGATCGGTAAGAATGAACCCTACCTGATAGTTGCCCGGGCTGGTCCCCAGTTTCCATGACGGCGTGACATTGCTGACTGTTTCCGCCGGTATCTTCGTTCCGACATCATCGAGCACGATACAGTGCAAGGCGGCGAAATTATCCTTGCGGACGTTGAACTGACCATCGCCGCCGAGTTTGAAGCTGGAGTAATTGAAGTAGTTGTTGCGGTTTACATCCAGCGTTTCATTGGATGGGTCCCATCGTGTGGCTGGCCACCCACCGGTCGTCGGATCGCCAGTTTTTGAGCAGATGGCGGGGGATGCGCCGTCGGGTAGCTTGTGAAACACCCCTGCCATAAAATCGGCGTTGGTTATGTCGATAGGCTTGTCGACACTTGGAGCTTTGTCATCTAGCCTCTTTGTAGAATTTGTCATACTTCTGTTCCTATGTGCAGATCACTTAATTTCCCTCAGTTCACCTAAGACTGAAGTCGTTTGGAGATGAGGAAGGCAGCACTTAAAATGGCTAACATTCTTCACCTACAACAACTAAGCGTTACCAGTAACCCAGCTTGGGCTTGAAAGGCGTAGCTCTTTGATATTGCTGTGGTAAATAGTTGGAGACGTAAAGGTTTCCGGTAACTTCGACGCATGCGGAAAGTGAAGAATGACGTTTGTTCCATTGATGACACAGCGGATACTTGCCGTTATTGAGGGTTTATTGAATGACTGAAACCGCTGGGTTCCTGACCGTTGAGCAGGCGGTGGCGCGCCTTATCAATTTTGACTACATCCCGGAAGGCTTCACGCTGCTGGATATGACTGCATCGTTTTTGGAGGATGCTGAAGGCACTTATGAAAGTGCCCAGAATGATGGCTTGGCCAGTGAAGAGCTGGAGCTCATAGCTTGTTGGGCAAACAGCTGCGAGGCGAGACACCAGCTTGCCGAATCATTGATGGAGAGTCTTCAAAAAGGGATAGAGCATTCAGAGCCAGATTTGAAGCTCACCACGGATAAATCAACCGGCCAGACTCTCGTGTCATTGGGAAGCCTTAACGAATGGGCAGCTTTTAGATTTGGAATACAAGTGCCTGACATTGGAGATCACAGCACAACTCCCGTTGAGGTCGCTTGGGATAAGGTAAAGATTAAGATCTATGCAGGACACAAAATTGGATTTTGGTTAGGTAAGGAAAAACGTCGGAGTTCTTCTTTTCAAGACATCGGCCTTATGGGTAGCCGTAAGAATGTCCCAAACAATCTAGGTGGTTTATTGCTGGGGCTAAGTAAAAAAATCAAGTACCCGAAAAGTAAGACTCCCGCTGCTAGTGATAAAACCGCGATCTGCAAGCTCAGAGGTTGTTTGAAAAAACTCACAGGGCTTACGGAGGATCCCTTCACGCCATACAATGAGGCGGATGGATGGAAGCCGCGATTTACACTGATTGATGATAGGGGCAATGCGGATGAACGTGCCAAGGAACGTACTGTACATGACTCGTACAATGACGAGCTAGATTACGGGCCATGTGATTTTCAAGACGAAGATGACGACGCGGGTAATTATTTGAAAGGGCGATGATCAACCTAGGAAATGAACTCCTCTTTGTGGGGTGACGTAAGGGAGGTACCCACACCGGAGCGGCCGAAAAAAGGTGGGGAAGGCGGTGAAGCCGGTGCCGCCGTGTTGAATTCCGGCATTTCGGGGGGGCAAACACCACCTTCGCCGCCTTTACCCCCTTTGTTTCTCCCCGCCGTCAGTCGATGGTTATGAGGAGGCTTGGAACAGCACAAAAGCCCCATAGACGGAGCTCTCACTATTTTGCCGCTCACGTGCTATTTATTGTTCGCCGTCAAAGCGGAGGGGGCATGCATGACGGTCTCTTGTTAGCCGCGGCCACGATGTTGCGCTGCAGCGGTTGCTGTCCGGAAAGGACTGCAGCTTGCATGCAACTGAGTACTGCCAGGCCGTTTGCATTGCGAAGAGCATCATGGATTAATTGGACAGGGTATCCGTCACCGTGTCGGCGAATGGGATGGATGCCGGCATGCGCGTAGGAGTTCAATGCTTTCCATGAGCTCTCCTTAAACCGAGATAGTGCATCGTATGCCTGTGGAGGCGCCTTTATGGCTAAAGCCTGCATCATATCTGCTGTTTGAGGCATGTTCTTTGCCGCCTGCTCAGACTCTAGCGAGAGGGTGTTAGTCAGCTTTGAAAGTTGATCTTCAGCTGCAGCGTATAGCAGCCAAATTGAACGAACGAGCGCTTCAAATTGGGATCGATGAACAACGATGGCCGATGCCAGTAAACCTGAATGTAGAAGCGCTCTTGCCGATGTCCAATGTTCCAGAGAAAGTGAGCATGCGACATCACTGGTTTGGATTCGAGGCGAATCATCAAAGAGAGGTAAGTCGATCAACGCCATCAACTCTTCAGCTAGATCATCAGATTCGTCGAATATCGAGGCCATAGGCATAACCTTAGTTGTGATGGCTAACGCTCGCCTTAAGTGCGCCGTTGGCGTCGATTGGGATGATTTGTTACACGTTTTTTACTGTTGACTTCAATGCTGAAATAAAAGGAGTTAGTTTATTTTGCATTAGCTGCGCATGAAAAACTTGTTTTCCTTTATCGTTTTTTGCATTGAAGCAAATAAACCACTTATTTTTTATTTTTACTCTTTCAACATGACTATGAGCAATCGAATTTCTTATGTGCTTAAACAAGCCTCTAGCTCTGCTATTAGAGCCTTTCTGAAACAAAACTATCTGCTTTGGTTGAGAGTGAAGTTCAGTTCTTGACGATATAGCTTCATCTGATAATGTAGCATTCTCGTATGTTAGTACTTCTAAGGAACTTGTTCGTTTAAACGCTAAAAACTCTTTACTCCGAATATCAAAATTCCCTTTTTCTGGCAAAAGTTTATAAGTTCTTTCCCACTCAACAAGAATTCCAAGATATATATCGGCAGCAGTCTTTCTATCCAGCACTTAAACCTCGATGTTGATGAAACTTGTACGCTCAAAACAGCGGTGCGCAGAACCCGTCTGCTTTTGTTTGTTATGACACTCTTTGCTCATAGTTTTCGCGCAATTTAGGATTCACGTATCCGCAGATAAAGTAAGCGTACAGTTCTAGTAAGTCGTTGAATAAATGGTAGTAGTCATCAACATACAGTGGTGCGTGAGGGAATATTCCATATCTTGAATCTGGGTGAACAGTTCTAATCCGTTGCTCATAATAGTACTCAAAATATTTTCCTTCAGCATCAGAGTAAAAAGTGTTGGATATAAACTTCATGGCGTCTTCTGATGATGGGTTTATTGCACCACTATTTCTCAAGATTCTTAGAACCATATTGAAACTGGCATCCAGAGAAATGAATGCGGAAATTGCCGCTTCTTCTATAAAATCAGACCTAGCAAGCATTGCGCTACGAATCAAAGTCGCTACGCCTCTGACTAATAAATAGTTTTTGAGATGAAATTTACTATAAATTTTTGCCATCAATTCTTTCCGCACACCCTCTTTATGCAAGATGTACTCTTCCCCTCCGCATACTTTCGGAAGGTATGGAAAATAAGAAGACCTATAACTATTAGGAATTTTGTGCTCGCAACCTGGAATTTCACGCTCTGGAGCATTTATCTCGTCAATTAGTAGGTTCTTTATATGCTCGAGCGTTTCACTATTAAGCTCTAAGTTAGCTAAATCTAAATAATGAGCTGAACGGAAAGGAAAAATCGAGCAGTAGCCGTAATCTCTATCAATGGATAACATCACAGCACCAAACAGTCTAAGTTCAGTGATCTCAGCCCACTCTACTTCAGAGTAATATTCGTCAGAGATATTGTCTGTAGATCTTGGGGCGATTGAGAAACAGATCTCATTACTTATGAATATCGCGCTATCGTTGAGTAATACGGTTTCTGACGGATACGTGCCCAGCGGCGTAAGCAACCTTACGACGTGGCTGTTACCGCTTCTTTTGTATTCTGCGAACTTAAAATCTAGCGTCGTCATAATATTTGTATAGTGTGCATGCTCCCTTTTCAGTGAAAACTGTTCATGCACGAAATTAATGCTTGCGAGGGAGTATCCCACCGAACTCGTGGAATGCCAATAGTGTGTGAATGTTGTTGGATTGGGATGGCCATTCTCTTGTGGATCGCTTAACCCAGCCTTGAGGGGCCTCATTGGGCCCCTGAGTAATCAGTCCGCATTGTTCAATAGCTAGTCAATCGCCTTGAGGATACTTGCCACTTCCGGGCTCTCAAACATGTATTCGCGGAGCAAGTGGTAGTGTTTTGCACATGCTTCGCCGCATTCGTCATCCCTGAATGACAGATGGCTGTAGGCATACAGGCAAGCGGTTATGCCCAAAGCATCCGCTGACAAGACACCCTCATAGCCGTTTGGGCAAACCACACTGAACACATTGTCCACGTCCGGGGCCATGTAAAAACCCCCATTGCTCAAGCGATAGAACTCCCAATAGGCGCCGCTGTACTCCTCAGCGACGGAAGAGGCCATGTGGTAGATATAGGGCTCAATCACGAAAGGGAAGTGAATGCCGAACACAGCGTGGGCCACATCCATGCGTTTCTCGCTTGGTACCAATTCTTTGACGATATCGTTCATTGTTGTTTCTCCATAGAAAGGAAGCCCCGGAGTTGAATCCGAGGCTTCATTGGGTTGTTGTCATTGAGTGAGTTGCTGCAGGTAATCCATCAGGTAGGCTTCCAAGACTCCTTCTTCGAAATCGGAGTGCTCGCTATCTAACATAGAAATAGCAATTTGCTCGGCCAGCTGTAGGCGATCTTCGCTGGGTCGGACCGTCGCCAAATGCTCGACGGCTTTCTCCAGACGAACGCCCACCTCCAATAGCTTTGGATCGATCATGGTTTTGTTCCTTAGTTGTCACAGATTGAGGGATTGTTAGCTGAAGAGGTTGTCTAGGTCAGAGGTGTGGTACAGCGATGAGAGATCAAGCGGCGCGGCTATATCTAATATGGAAGTGCGTTTCAATTGATCTTCCAACTCGAGAGATAGATCGCCGTCGTTGAGGAAGGCATGTTCTAGCGCGGTTACTACTAATGTGTCGTACATGGGTTTAGCTCCTTTGTGGACAAAAAAAAAGAGCCGGAAATCAAGGCGAAATGCCAAGAATACCGGCTCATTTGAGGGTTAAGTGATTTAAAACAAAGAGTTACGTGAGGTTGAAATTTGGATCGGTCCCGGTTCGATTTTGGAGTGAGAGGGACTTGTCTCATTAGGAAGACCCTTGGCTTACTTGGGCTTATGAGAACGCTGCGGGGTTAGGCCAACGGACTGCTTGTCAGTACAACGACTAAGCCTTTGCGGCCTTGGGGTTGGCAGCTTTTGCTTTCTTTGCGGGGGTACTACTGGGTTTAGCTTCGGCGGCGGTGGGGCTGTCACCCGTGAGCTTAAAGTGCCTGATCTTCTTGGGCAGGGGCTCCAGCAAGCCTTCAGCGACCAGCGCCGCCAGAAGGTAGCCAGAGGAGTTGACTGACTTTCCTTTCAACAGGGGGCGCAAGCACAGGCTGGTCAACGGGCCCACTGACTTATTGATCGCGGCTTGGATGGCGGTCCATGCGATCCATTCAGGAGAGAAGAAGCCGCCTCCGTCACAGCTGACGATTCTGAAGTGGAAAGCTTTGGCGGGGTCTTGGCCCAGCTCATAGCTGATATTGCTTTTGCGGGAGAGGGTGGGGCAGGTGGGGGACTTCAGGGTTTGGATTTGAGGGGTGGGTGTGGTGGCGGCTTTCGATGGGGTTTTCTTCATTGGGGCTCCTATATGGACATGTGAGTGTATTCATATAAGATACTGAAAAACCCGCTATTTGAATGGGCCTGCATGGAGTACACATGGATACACAAGTAAGGACACCTCAAGCAATTTTCATGCAGCCTCAAAGGCTGTTAGTGCCACTTTTCCAGCGACCGTATGTATGGAATGAAGAGCGACAATGGGAACCCCTTTGGCGTGACCTTGAAAGAATTGCGACCCATCTTCAAAAATACCCAGACAAACCACCACAGCCGCACTTCCTAGGAGCTGTTGTATTCCAACAAGAGTTAACAAAAACCAGTGATCTGCAGCAGCGTACTGTTATTGACGGCCAACAAAGGTTGACGACATTACAGATATTGCTTGATGCAATTCATGCAGAAATTACGTTGGCCAATATTGTTGTGCCTGCAGCCAGATTGGATCCGCTAATAAGAAATGGCGAAGCATTCTGTCGTAATGAAGAAGATCGCTTTAAAGTATGGCCAACCAATAGAGATCGGGCAGCCTTTAATGAAGTAATGGCAGCCACCCCACCAATTGACTACGACTCCTTAGAGCACAAGTCATCGCGTTTGACGAAAGCACACAGATTTTTTTCTATGCGCTGTAAAGAGTGGTTGGCGAAAGGAAACGATATAAAAAACCAAGCAGAGGCCATTGAAAGGACGGCAAGAGACTTTTTGCAAATCGTCGTAATTGATCTAGCTGCTAGCGAGAACGCGCAAGAAATCTTTGAAACACTAAATGCTAGGGGAGCTCAACTTACGGCCGCAGACTTGATTAAAAACTTTGTTTTCCAGAAGCTTCTTGAGTCCAATGCTGATGTAGAAGGTGCCTATTCCAAGTATTGGCAGCAGTTTGAGACAGCCTTTTGGGAGTTGGAAGTGAGTGCTGGACGGGTCAAGCAACCCCGTTCTTCCGTTTTTCTCAATCATTGGCTTATTGCAAAAACAGGAGAAGAAGTACTGGCAAGGGAAGTGTTTTCCCGCTTCAAGATTTACGCAGAGTCTCGCATTGATACCCCAATGTCGCAGCTAGTACAGGAAATCCATAGATCTGCCGAAATTTATCGAAAATTTATCGAAGAGGCTGAAGGCATAGATGGTCCTCTGGATCGGATATCCCTATTTGTATACCGGGCAAAAACTTTGGAAAGCGAAGTGGTAAAGCCGGTACTCCTGAATATGTTAGAGCGAAAGGCATCGATACCTAGTGATGAAATGGATTTGGCATTAGATGTTTTGGAAAGTTGGCTTACCCGTCGAATGTTGGTTCGTGCCTCAACTAAGGCTTATAACCAAATATTGGCTGAAGTCGTCAACGTTCTACATGCGGACAGCAATAATAAACCTGGAACTGCTCTTCAGAAATATTTTGCCTCGCAAACGGCAGATAGTGCTTATTGGCCGGACGATGAAGAGGTCAAAAATACGCTCATGATAATGCCAATATATAGGAAGTTGAGCAGAGGGCGACTGCGCATGGTACTTGAGGCGATAGAAGACTACAGAAGAGGGTGGGTAAAGGGACAAACTTCTGCGGCAGGTATGAGGATAAGAAGGAATACCTACGCTATTGAGCACGTTATGCCTCAGTCTTGGGAAAAACATTGGCCACTGCCGGAAGGTATTGCGGATAACGAAAGAGATGCCTCAGTGCAGAAGCTAGGGAATCTCACTCTTCTGACCAAGAAACTTAATAGCTCTGTTTCAAATAAAGCGTGGTTGGGGGAGGGAGGCAAGGCGAGCCATTTTAAGGAGAAAGATGTGCTATTGCTCAATAGCAACTTGCTCGATTTATCTGCGGATGGCTGGGATGATGCGAAAATTGAAGCACGAACGGAAGCAATGGTTGATGCTGTAGTCAATATTTGGCAAGTGCCTAAGGGACATAATTCTAGTGCTGTCCGAAAACAAGTAGAAAATCTTGGTGAGGTATCCATCTCTGATTTGATTACTGAAGGATACCTACACAGTGGCCAGACTCTGTATTCCTCACCGGGGATATCAAAGGGCTACACTGCGACCATTCTTTCAGACGGAAGGATTGACATTGACGGCATAATATTCGACACGCCATCTGGTGCCGGCAGGCATATCAGGAAGAAGGCAACGAATGGTTGGAGGTTTTGGTTCGTCGATCTCTCATCCCGGAAGCACCTAGCTCTTGTGCGTAGGGAGTATCGAGAAACAATCGCAACTGATCCAGATGACGACGTTGAAATTGATTCCGATGCTGATTAGTCGGAAAAAAATGGATCGAGTCTTATGGATATAAAATTTCCGAAACTATACTGGGTTAGGAGAAACTGGTGACCAGCAAAAAGGATTTGTCAGAGCGCGACATCTGCACCAAGTACATCACCCCGGCTATCACCGCCGCAGGCTGGGATTTACTCAGCCAGATACGGGAAGAAGTCAGCTTCACCAAAGGCCGAATCATTGTGCGTGGCAAGTTGCACACGCGCGGTGAGCTGAAACGTGCCGATTACATCCTCTATTACAAATCCAATATCCCACTTGCCGTGATCGAAGCAAAGGAGAACGGTCTCAGCGTGGGCGCCGGTATGCAGCAGGCGCTCAACTATGCCGAAACCCTCGGCGTGCCCTTTGTGTTCAGCTCTAATGGCGACGCCTTCCTATTCCATGATCGCACCGGGTTGGCCGGTAAAACAGAAGAGGTGCTGGCGCTGAGCGCATTCCCTTCGCCTGAGCAGTTATGGCAGTGGTATTGTCAATGGAAGGGGATAAACGCACCGGCTGCGCGCCATACGGTTGAAATGCCGTACTTCGATGACGGGACAGATCGCGCTCCTCGCTACTATCAAGCCAGTGCCATCAACAACACGGTTGAAGCGGTGGCGAAAGGCCAGCAACGCATCCTATTGGTCATGGCGACAGGCACAGGCAAGACTTATACGGCTTTCCAGATCATCTGGCGGCTATGGAAGTCCGGCACCAAGAAGCGCATCTTGTTCTTGGCCGATCGCAATATCTTGGTGGATCAAACCAAGAATAACGACTTCAAGCCATTCGGCGCGGCAATGACCAAGATCACTAAGCGCCAGATCGACAAGAGCTATGAGATTTACCTGTCACTGTATCAAGCGGTCACAGGCTCTGAAGAAGCGCAAAACATCTATAAGCAATTCACCCCTGACTTCTTCGATCTTATCGTCATAGACGAGTGCCATCGAGGCAGCGCTGCGGAAGACTCCGCTTGGCGCGAGATCCTGGACTATTTCTCTTCGGCCACCCATGTGGGGTTAACCGCCACCCCTAAAGAAACGAAGGATGTTTCCAGCATTCATTACTTCGGCGACCCGATCTACAGTTATACCCTGAAGGAAGGCATCGAGGACGGCTTTCTGGCACCATACAAAGTGGTGCGTATCGACATCGACAAAGACGTTCAAGGCTGGCGCCCCCGCAAAGGGCAGGTCGATAAGCACGGAGAGCTGATCGAAGACCGAATATACAATCTCACGGACATGGATCGCACACTGGTGCTGGAGAAGCGCACAGAGTTGGTCGCCAAGAAGATCACTGAGTTTTTGGAGGCCACCGACCCCTTTGCGAAAACCATAGTGTTCTGCGATGACATTGACCACGCCGAGCGTATGCGTCAAGCCTTGGTAAACCTGAACCCAGAGAGGGTGCGAGAGAGCCGCAGGTACATAATGCGCATAACCGGTGATGAGCAAGAAGGGAAGGCGGAACTGGGCAATTTCATCAACCCTGAAGAGCGATATCCGGTGATCGCCACCACTTCCAAGTTGATGACCACGGGCGTGGACGCGCAAACCTGCAAACTGATCGTGCTGGATCAACACATCAAGTCGATGACAGAGTTCAAGCAGATCATCGGCCGCGGCACCCGCATCAATGAAGACTATGGCAAGTTCTGGTTCACCATCATGGACTTCAAAAAAGCCACAGAGTTGTTCGCCGATGATGATTTCAACGGCCCCCCTATAATGATCTATGAGCCCAAGGGCGGCGAGTCACCTGTACCACCTGATGAAGAGCCGGGAACCATATTTGATGATTTTGGAAATCCAGTGGAGCCTGATGGTGAAGATACGGGTGGAGTAATCATTGGGCCGGGCGGGGGTGAAGAGCCGGGTACGGGGCGTGTGAAGTATTTGGTGGGAGATGTAGCCGTCTACGTGATTGCAGAGCGTGTCCAATACTACGGCCCCGACGGTAAGCTCATCACAGAGACCCTGAAAGACTACACGCGCCAAGCAGTGCGTAAGGACTATTCCTCACTGGATGAGTTCTTGCGACGCTGGAGCAAAGCGGACCGTAAAGCTGCTATCCTTCGCGAGCTTGAGGATCATGGGGTGTTGCTGGAGGCCCTATCCGATGAAGTGGGCAAGGATTTCGATGCATTCGACCTTATCTGCCACGTCGCCTTCGATCAGCCGCCTTTGACTCGCCGCGAACGCGCAGAGCAGGTGAAGAAGCGCAACTACTTCGCCAAGTATGGTGAGCAGGCACGCTTGGTGTTGGAAAGCCTGCTCGAAAAGTATGCCGATACCGGTATTGAAAACATTGAGGACATTAAAATCCTCACACTGGATCCATTCAAAGACATGGGCACGGCTAGTGAGTTGGTTTCAGCCTTCGGTGGCAAACCAGCCTACATGGCGGCCCTGCACGAACTAGAACAGAACCTTTACTCCTGATTTAACTATACAACGGCAAGTACCCCTATATGAGCATTACCTCTACTATCAAAACTATCCAAGACATTATGCGCAAAGACGTCGGTGTCGATGGCGACGCACAGCGCCTCAGCCAATTGGTTTGGATGTTATTCCTTAAAATCTTCGACGATCGTGAAAGCGAGTGGGAGTTGTTGCAAGACAACTATAAGTCTCCGCTGCCGGAGAAATATCGCTGGCGCAACTGGGCCGCCGACGCAGAAGGCGTGACGGGCGATGACCTCAAACAGTTCCTCGATAACGAGATGTTCCCCGCGTTACAGCAGTTAGAGGCGAAGGGAGGCGATAAGCGCGCCTTTGTCATTCGCTCCGTGTTTGAAGATGCCTACAACTACATGAAATCCGGCCAATTGATCCGGCAAGTAATCAATAAGATTCAGGAAGGGATCGATTTCAACAAAGGCCAAGAGCGCCATCTGTTTGGTGATATGTATGAGCAACTGCTGCGTGACTTGCAGGCGGCGGGCAACGCAGGCGAGTTCTACACTCCCCGCGCAGTCACCGAATTCATGGTGAGAATGGTCAACCCACGTTTGGGCGAGGAAGTCATGGACCCAGCCTGTGGCACCGGCGGGTTTCTATCATGCTCCATCGAGCACATCCGTAAGCAGGACGTCAAAACGGTTGAAGATGAAACGCAATTGCAAAGTAGTATCCATGGCATAGAGAAAAAGCCATTACCGCATTTGCTGTGCACCACCAATATGATCCTGCACGGTATCGATGTGCCAAGCAATATTCGCCACGATAATACCTTGGCCCGACCTCTCATCAGCTGGGGCCCGAAAGATCGCGTGGATGTCGTGGTCACCAACCCACCGTTCGGCGGCATGGAAGAAGACGGCATCGAAACCAACTTCCCCGCCACCTTCCGCACCCGTGAAACAGCGGACTTGTTTCTGGTGCTCATAATGCAGTTACTCAAAGTCGGTGGCCGTGCCGCATTGGTATTGCCAGATGGCTTCCTGTTCGGCGAAGGCATCAAAACCCGAATCAAGGAAAAACTGCTGGAAGAGTGCAATCTGCACACCATCGTGCGCCTCCCCAATGGCGTGTTTGCTCCATACACGGGCATTAAAACGAACCTGCTTTTCTTCACCAAAGGCACGCCCACTAAAGACATTTGGTTCTACGAGCATCCCTACCCAGAAGGCGTGAAGAGCTACAACAAAACCAAACCGATGAAGATCGAAGAGTTTGATGTGGAAGCGGCATGGTGGGGTGAGGAGAAAGATGGCTTCAAAAAGCGTGTGGAAACAGAACAAGCGTGGAAAGTGAGTCTAGAAGAGATCAAGGCGCGCAATTACAACCTCGATTGCAAGAATCCGCATGTGGGCGAGCAGGAGATACACGACCCTGATGAATTGCTGGCCCAATACAACACCATGCAAGCAGATATCGCTGAATTACGAGGGCAGTTAAAGGACATCCTCAGCGAAGCGCTAGAGCGTGGTGGTAAGGCATGAGCGCCATTCAGAAACTCCTGACAGATCACATGGATGTTTGGGCTTCCGCTGATACGGAAAAGAAATCAGGGCGTGGTCGTAGTTCAGGCAATGCTGCCAGTGTGTATGGCATAAAGAAACTACGCGAGTTGATTTTGGAACTTGCTGTGCGTGGGAAGCTGGTGCCGCAAGATCCGAATGATGAGCCGGCAAGTGAATTGTTGAAGCGCATACAAGCTGAGAAGGCCAAGCTCGATAGAGATAGGACAAAGAGAAATCTATCGCCAAAGATGGCTGATGTTGAGACCGTAAAGATCGAAAATATGCCTCTTGGATGGGCGCATACTTCAATTGGAACTATAATGATTTCCCGAGATTCTGAGCGCATTCCAGTTTCTAGCGAAGAGCGTAGCACAAGAGGGAAGTTATATGATTACTATGGCGCGTCCGGGGCTATAGATAAAATCGATAGCTACCTTTTCGATAAACCACTCTTACTTATTGGCGAAGATGGTGCGAATCTAATTAATCGTTCTACGCCCATTGCTTTTATTGCTCGTGGGAAATACTGGGTGAATAATCACGCACACGTTTTAGACGGTATTAATGAAGTATTTTTACGCTATATTGAAATACACATCAATGCTATCGACCTAAAACCATATGTGACTGGTACTGCTCAACCAAAAATGAACCAAGCAAAAATGAATTCTATTCCAATCTTTCTGCCACCCCTCGCAGAGCAGCCGCGAATAGTAGCCAAAGTCGATGAATTGATGGCGCTGTGCGATCAATTGGAAACCCAGCACATCAACGCCGCCGAAGCGCACGAGAAACTCGTCAGCCACCTCCTCGGTACGCTCACCCAATCACAAAGCGCCGCAGACTTCAGTGAAAACTGGCGGCGCATCGCCGTGCATTTCGACACTTTATTCACAACTGAAGCCAGTATCGATGCCCTCAAGAAAACTCTGTTGCAACTAGCCGTGATGGGGAAGCTTGTGCCACAAGATGCGGAGGACGAACCGGCGAGTGAGTTGTTAAGGCGCTTAAGTACTGAAAAAACTAAGTTGATTTCAGAAGGAAAGATTAAGAAAGAGAGGTTGTGGGAACCTACGTTGGATAGAGAAAAACCTTTCGAGTTGCCAAAGTCATGGGGTTGGGCGAGGTTCGGCAACCTCATTAGAACTTTAACTAATGGACTTTATAAACCCGAGAAATATTATACTGATCAAGGTGTAATTTCGTTAAGGATGTTTAATATTCAAGATGGATTTATAGATTTCGATGGGGTAAGGAGAGTTGAAATTGATTCTGATGAACTAGAGAAATATTCATTGGATGCTGATGATTTGCTGATAAATAGAGTGAACAGTAAAGAGCTAGTTGGGAAGACGGCGCTGATACCTGCTTTCCCTGAGCGCTTAGTTTTCGAAAGCATGAATATGAGAGCTAGGCCATACAAAGACTTTGTACACTCGCCTTTTCTTAATTTATATATGCAGTCTAGTTATGTTAAGGGAATAATATTTTCTTTATCAAAAGAGGCGATTAGCCAAGCTTCAATAAACCAGACGCAAATAAGTTCTCTTCTAGTGCCCTTGCCTCCTATTGAAGAGCAGCGGCGCATAGTGACTAAAACCAATGAGCTGATGGTGCTTTGCGATCAATTGAAACTCAGCCTCACCGACGCCAACCAGCTACAGCAGGAATTGGCTGATGCAATCGTCGGGAATGCGGGTTTTTAACAATATTAGGACGTTGGTGTGAATAACTAGGGAAGCTTCTTAGATCGCATTCTTGGTTCTAGCGGGCGGTTTATGTTGCTAATACTAACGGAGTTGTTCATAGATAAGGGCGTAATTCTGGATGTCAGGTTTTGACTGGTATACCTGAGTGTGGGGTGACTTCGCATCGATAAATCTTAAAACCCTTTGCTTAAACTCTGAAGTAGCGTTGAAGCCCATGTATATAACCTCAAGTTCTTCTGGCACCCATGAGATCAAATCATATCCTGCTGCGCGATTTTGCAACGGGTTTACGCAGCGCCACTCATTTTCATATACCCAATGATTGCTTTTGGAGTAGAAGAAGTGATGCAAAAGTTTGTCGTAATCCAAATCTTGTTGCCCTGTCGCTTGCTTGATAAGTTCATCTAGTGAAGCAAACAATGGATATGAATCAACATAGTTTACTGCAACTGCAGTGCGAATTGCGTTGTCAAGATGCGGCAAACAACGGAACCCTAAAACACAGCCTTGATGATTGCCGCAATAGTGTGCCCACATCAACAGATTTTCATGCGAACTTGAGAGACAGAGAACTGAATACTCTTTGCGGAAACTATTGAATAATGATCGCCGTGCGGTTAAATGTCTCGGGTAATCTTCTATAAGCATTTGATGACTGGCTTCGAAATGTTTTCTGGTCTGTGCTTCAGAAGGCTTATTTAGTTTTCGTCTGGCTGCTAGCCCCATTTGAAAAAACTTGTTCTCATTATTGCCTACAGGTTCGTTTTCCCCATAAGTAATTTGAATTAGTTCTTCAATGAGCGCACTTGATAGTTCTTCCGCCGTGAAGTTAAAGTCGATATCGGTAGGGAAATCGAAAGGGTCATTGAAGCTAGTTGGGCAAGCCCATTTTAATGATTGTTGCTCCAATGTAGCTAAGGTGCCTTGAGGCGATAGATACTTATAAAATATTACTTCGGAACCGTGCATATTAAGTGCCCAATTGATCGCATTGAAATGCCTTGTACACTAAAAACTAAGAATTTGCGATTTTGGTAACTCTGGCGTCTTTTTCAAATTCAATCTCAGCAGCCTCGTTCGCAGGTACCGTGTTTTGTGGCGCGGAAGTGATTTTTCGGGGGGATTATGGAGCGACAAACGGACTATAAAACCTCATAGTCCGTTGTCCGAATCGTAACTCGATGAAATCGAAGGGAATTTGGTGGGCCCACCTGGACTCGAACCAGGGACCAACGGATTATGAGTCCGTTGCTCTAACCAACTGAGCTATAGGCCCTATAGCAGCCCCTTAGGGGCCGCGTATTATAAAGTGCTGCCGCTCAATCTGCTAGTATTCTCCTGCACTTACTGCAATGGCTTGTAGTTCAAACACTTAGGCGCATCTGCCTCACTTTTATCGAGGCGGTGCGCCCCGCGGTGCTCCGCCTCCCGCCGCCATTGCCTCTTGTAGTGCCTGTTCGGTAACGCCGAGAGTCTGGGCCGCGGCTGCGAAGTTAGGAGGGGGCGAGCCGAGTGCGCTCTCTAGTGCCTGTACGGTTACGCCTAAGATTGCGGCTGCCGCCGCGAAGTTAGGAGCGCCGCCGGGTGGGCCGCCTCCGTCATGATCGACGCCCTGTGCTTGCACGGTAAGGCCCGTGAAACAGCTCAATACCCCATTCTTCTCTGCACTTGCGGCATGGTAGTGGTAGCCGTAGTCAGCGGTGCTGTGGCCATTGCATTGGTCCAGTGCTGCGCTAGCTGCGGTGGCGGCAGGCGGGGGGCTACGGATTGGGTAGCCGTCCAGTGCGTAGCCGAATATTGGCGTCTCGCCCGCAACTGCTTCACCAGCCTCCGAGCAGCCACGGGCGCCATGGAGGTGATAGCCTTCGAAGGGATTGATGTGCCCGCCAGAGTCGTCGAATGCGGCGATCGTGTAGGCGCCTAAAATGGCATCGACGGGGGCCGGTGCGGCGATGATCACGCCGTTTAGGGTGATGCCTAGATTGCCTCGTGCGGGGGTCGGGCTAGCGGCTGCCATTGGCGTGCTCGGAATCATCACGGTGCTGGTGACCGGCGCGCCATTGTCGAGCCATTCCATGCGGCCCTCTACGCAGTAATTCTGATAGGCGGGATCGACGTCGGGTCGCGCCGCGGCATTGAACGCTTCCACAGTGTCGGTGATGTGTACTCTGCCGTCGTCGTCATACATCTTCCAATTGCTGTCGTCATAGAGCTGCGCTAGGCCGAGGATAAAGGCGCCATCGATGTCGTAGACGGCATTGCCATCGAACCAGATGCCGCCCTCTTCTGCGCTAGCCGCGGTGGTCGGTGGGCAGAACGGCCCCACATCGTGGTTGGTCGGGTAGCCTACAATGGTGATCGCATAGCAGCTTGTTTGGGTGCCGTCGGCTAATGTACAGGCTTGATCGCTCGCGACCTGTGCGAGCGCGCCGTCGAAGTAGAGTTCGAGATCGAGGCCATCGGTGTGGTTGTGTGCGTCGCCGTGTTCGCCGTGCGCGGCTGCGACCGTGGCTTGAGTCGCTGGTGACGTCGAGTCTGTGTCACCACATCCGGCTAAGAATAAAATAGCGATGGTGAGCAGTGGCAAAATTTTCATGGTCATCCTGTTTGCGGTTTCCCTTGCGTCGGGATTGGGCGATTTGGGGTGTTTGGGTGTTGTTTGCCAAACATCTCAACCCAAAACAAGAATAACAGCTTACTTAGGCGTTTAGTGTTTTCCGGTGGCGACATGGCAGATGTTTTACTGGCGGTAAGCCCTATTCTTTGCGATTCTAGTGTCTCAACGCTAGGGGCACTCGCGAGGGAGAAGGGGAATGAAACAAGCCATTCTATTTTTCGTTTTGGGTTTTACCGCGCTAGTCGCCCACGCTGCGGAGCCTCGTGCTGGCAATCAACCCTACGACCCTAGTTCAGAATATCCCTACGGGCGGCCTAATCCCGATGCGCCGCCACAGCTTAGTCAGTTTGCTTTCATGGTCGGCAGGAACGACTGTACAGACGAGGTCTTCAACCCAAGCACGGAGCAGTGGACGCAGGGGCAGCGCACGTGGGATGCGCACTATTATCTCAATGGTTATGGGATTATCGACAGTGGCCGCTCGGGCAGCGCGCACAACGGTAATATCCGTATCTTCGATCCGCTCACGCAGCAATGGCGGGTCACCTATTTCTCGATGCCGGTCTATGGCAGCGGCGAGTGGACCGGCACAGTGGTGGGCGATGAGATCGTGCTGCGCCAGCCGCAGAAGGCGCCGGGCAGGAACATAGACGGTTTTTCTACACTGACGTTTAGCAATATCAGTGCGCAGGGTTTTGACTGGAGAGGCGAGTGGATCAGCAGTGATGGGTCCTTCGTGTACACAAACTGGCGTATAAGCTGCAAGAAGCTGTCTTCCTGAAAGAGCTGTTCTCGGCAAACGGATGTCATCTTCGAAGTAGTGCCAAATCCACTAGTTGATAATCTCGTTTTCGAAAGAGGTCTTATGAAGCGGTTTTGTGCGTTTTCCATTTTCTTATTGTCGATTCTTCATTGTACTTTCTCCCTCGCCCAACCTAGCACTGGCGACATTCTGGCTTCCTGGGTTGCGCTCGATGCCCCTACCGGTCATGAGCATTGGGCTACAGATTCGCTTGAGGCAAACTTCCCGGGTTGGCAGCGCGATCGCTACGGCAATCTCATCAAGAGCGTCGGCCAGGGCAGCCCTCACACTGTGGTGGCCTGCGGACTAGATTCCTACGCCTACTCGGTCAGCCAGATTACCGACGATGGTTATATACGGGTGCATCGCATCGGCACGGGCTCTAATCATCCGCTCTGGGATCAGGCCCATGAGGGGCAGCACCTGCGTGTGCTGACCGAGTCGGGGCCGCAGGTAGTTGTCTCTGGCGTCGCGAACGGTCACTTCGCGGCCCAGCATGCGGATGAGACGGCGCTGATCACGCAGAACGATCTCTGGCTAGATGCCGGTGTGGACTCGGCAGCGGAGGTCGCGGCACTTGGGATATCCTTGCTGAACCCGATCTTGCGGGATATCCCCGCTTGGAGCTATGCGGACGAGTTAGCGGGGCCGCGCACGGGCGCACGGGTCTCCTGTGCCGCGGTATTCGCGGCGGCGCAGGCGGGGCTCAATGGCGCGCAGGGCAGCACCAGTTATGTGCTCAGCGTGCAGCAGGTATTCGGTTGGACGGGCATGGCCGCCGCGCTGCGTTGGCTTCCCCATGCGGACAATCTTATCTTAGTGGGGCCGGGTGACACACAAGCGAGCAACCGGGTACTGCCAACGCTAGCGGGCAATCTCGGGGTGGTGTTTACGCAGCGCGATATCGAATCGGTGCGCGTGATTACGCCACAGGTGTCGAGCCCGGACGCACTGATGGAGCGAATGAAGATCGGCGCGGCGAATGACTTGATGGCGACGCTAGTGAGCGCTATTAACCCCAGCGCGGCCGCGCCTGCCTGGGTAGCGGCGCCGCCCCCTGCCAGCGTCATCAACAACGATCCTGCCCGTTTCGGGGCGCATGCTGAGCGCACAGAATTACTGGCCATGGAGCAGCGTCTCGATACCTTTGCCGAGCTAATGGGGGTGCCGCGCCACGAGGGCGCGGTGCGCCAGCATGTCTACGATGGGCTGCCGGCATGGGCGAAAGAGCGCGCGCAGATCGACGCGATTGGCAATCTTACCGTGGAGTTCGGTGAGCCCGCGGGCGAGGCCACTGTGTTCATAGCCCATATGGACGAGGTGGGTTGGGAGATCACCCAGATCGCGGCAGACGGCACGCTTAGCCTGCGCAGCTTGGGCGGGGTGGTCACCACCGCATGGGAGGGGCAGCCGGCGGTGCTGCAGATAGACCCGGGTGTGGAGTCTACATCCAGTAGCACACCGACTTATCTACGCGGGGTGTTCTTGCAGCGGCCCAATCCCGACACGAAGCGCCCCGACGCGGTGCGGGCATGGTTCGGCATGAATGCGGAAGCGCTGGCGGCGGCAGGCGTGCGTGTCGGCATGGGCATCACGATGCACAAGCAGGGGCATCACATGGGCCACTATCGTTACGCGTCCCGATCCATGGACGATAGGGTGGGGGTCATGTCGCTCCTTACTGCGATCAACGAGATAGACCCAACGCAGGTTAAGAACCGCATGATCTATGCGTGGTCGGTACAGGAGGAGGGCGGCCTGCGTGGTGCTGGTGAATTGGCGAAACGTTATGGCGATAGCACGCGTCGCGTCTATAGCATAGACACCTTCGTATCCTCCCACACGCCACTGGAGTCTCCGCATTTCGCGCTCGCACCACTGGGTGACGGGCCGGTTCTGCGCTCGATTGAGAACGGCAGCATGGCCACGCCTTACGAGCTGAGGCGCAATCTCGCGGTGGCCGAGTCGATGGGCATCCCCTATCAGATCGGTCACACACAGGGCGGTACCGATGGCACGCGCTTCACCTTCTTCGGCGCGCCGAATGCGGGGCTGTCTTGGCCTGGGCGCTATAGCCATTCGCCGGCGGAGATCTCGGATATTCGCGATATCGCGGGGCTGATCAAACTAATCAAAGCTATGACTCTGGCACCTTTGGAGCTGGAGTAACGTTATATAATTGGAGTGCAATGCTTATGATTGTCGGAGTTCCAAAGGAAGTTAAGAACAATGAATTCAGAGTTGGCCTTACCCCAGCGGGTGTGCGCGAGCTCTGTAGCCATGGCCATAAGGTCTTGGTGCAGCGCGATGCGGGCACCGGCACGGGCTTCGCCGACGCACTGTACGAGCAGGTAGGGGCGCAGCTTGTGGACGACGCCAAGAGCCTCTACGCCCAGGCAGGCATGATCGTGAAGGTGAAGGAGCCGCAGGCAGCGGAGTGCAAGATGCTGCGCAAGGGGCAGCTACTGTTTGCCTATCTGCATCTCGCACCCGACCCGGAGCAGACGCGTATGCTCATGGAGTCCGGCGCTAGTTGTGTGGCCTATGAGTCGGTCACGGATTCTCATGGTGGCCTGCCGCTACTCGCCCCGATGAGTGAGGTGGCGGGGCGGCTATCTGTGCAACAGGGCGCCTTCTGCCTCGAGAAGATCCGCGGCGGCAATGGCATCCTGCTCGGCGGTGTGCCAGGCGTGGCACCAGCCAATGTGGTGGTGATCGGCGGTGGCGTAGTCGGCCTGAGTGCGGCACGCATAGCGGTGGGCATGGGCGCGCGAGTGACGATGCTGGACCGCTCGCTGCCACGCCTACGTCAATTGGACGATCTCTTCGTGGGGCAGATAACGACTCAGTATTCCACAATCGAGAATATCGAGCAGGCGCTGCGCAGGGCCGACTTGGTGATCGGCGCGGTATTGATCCCCGGGGCGGCCGCGCCTAAGCTGGTAAGCCGCGAGATGCTCAAGATCATGAAACCGGGAACGGTAATGGTCGACGTGGCCATCGATCAGGGCGGCTGCTTCGAGACTAGCCGGCCCACTACCCATGAGGACCCGGTGTATGAGGTCGACGGCATCATTCACTACTGCGTCACCAACATGCCCGGCGCGGTGGCGCGCACCTCGACAATCGCGCTTACCAATGCCACTCTGCCTTTCGCCTTAGCCTTGGCGAATAAGGGCTTGAAGAAGGCCTTACTCGATGATCCCCATCTGCGCAATGGCCTAAATGTGCATGCCGGCAAGATCACGGCTAAACCGGTGGCCGACGCACTCGGTTTAGAATATGTGGAGGCGGGGCAGGCTTTGCAAGCCGAGTAAGTCTTACAATAAAAATAGTGATGAGGTGATGATGTTCAATTCCGCCAAGACAAGGCACTCCTTGCTGCCAGTGCTAGCCTTAGTTCTCCTTAGCAGCGTTGCCGCGCAAGTCAGCGCGCAGCAGGGCTTCGAGATTATCCCGATCAACGACAAGGTGGTGATGCTACAGGCGCCCGATGGCGGCGGTAATATCGGGGCCTTCTATGGGCCCGATGGCGTGTTGTTGATCGACGATCGCTGGGACCGAGATACGCAGGCGCTGCTTGAGGCGGTAGGGGAGTTGACGGACCAGCCCATTCGCTTCGCGGTGAATACTCATATTCATCCGGACCACATCGGGGGCAATAATAATCTCGCCGAGTATGGCGTGGTCATCCTTGCCCATGAGAGCGTGCGCCTGAAGATGCTCACAGAGCTGCGCATTCCGCGGCGCGGCGGCATGTTCTTCCCGCAGCCATCGGCGCAGGCACGACCTGTAATTACCTACTCCAAAGCCATCAGCTTCCATCTCAACGACGAGGAGGTGCGCGTGTTTCTAGCGCCCCCGGCGCACACCGATGGCGATAGCTTCGTGCATTTCGTGCAGTCCGATGCGTTGCATCTCGGCGACGTGTTTCGCACCAACTTCTATCCCATCATCGACCACTATAATGGCGGTAGTTATCTAGGCATGATCGAGGCAATGGCGCTCGCCATCGAGATCGCGGGCCCCAATACGAAGGTGATTCCGGGGCACGGTTTCGGTCTCAGCGACAGGGCGGGCATGGTGGAGGTCTATGACATGATGACCACGGTGCGCGACCGAGTGGCGGCCTTGATTGCGCAAGGCATGAGCCTCGAGGAGGTCTTAGCCGCCGCACCCACTGCAGATCTGGACGCGCGCTGGGGCGGCGAGGCGACCTGGAATCAGAACGACCTGCTGCCCATCGTGTATCAGGAACTCACGCAATGATTTCATTAACCATTGGTAGGGTTGCTTAGGTAGATATCCCCCAGTTTCTCGATGTCCTCTTCGCTTAGCTCTTCGTCTTGCGACGCGAAGGTCTTGGCCTTGATCTGCCGCGCCCATTCCTCGTTCAGCTCGATCACCTTGCTGACATAGGCGGCGTTCTGGTGGGGCAGTATCTCGGGGTCGTAGAGATCGGCCATCTCCCGCATATAGCGCCGATCAACCTGTTCGAATAGATTCGAGATCTGCATCGCCTTGTCCTGAGTTTTCCCTAGGGCGATCAGAGCAGAACGGCCGATGCGCAGCGAGCTATCGAAGGTCTCGCGCACGATGTCGCGACAACCCGCGGCCCATAGATCATAGACATGATGACGATCCACGGCGCGGGCGATCAGGTGCACATGAGGGTGGGTCTTGTTCATATATCGAACCAGTTCGGTGATGTGTTCCTTGCCGTCGATTGCAATAACCAAGATGTCGGCGGAGTCGATGCCTGCCGCATGCAATAGGTCGGGACGCGTGGCGTCGCCGTAATACACCTTCATATTGAAGGCGCGCAGCATCTCCAAGTTCGAGGAGCTAAAGTCGATCACCGTGGTGTCGAAACCGGCGCCGCGCAACATGCGATTGGCGATGCCGCCAACGCGGCCGTGGCCCGCGATGATCACCTTGCAGTGTTGATCGATAGGGTCGGCCTCGCGGTTGATCTTGGCTTGATAGCGCGGCGCGATAATGCGTTCGTAGATGATGAATAGCAGCGGGGTCAACAGCATCGAAAGCGCCACGATTAACAGTAACTGCTCGGCGATAGCGCTTGGAATCACGTTAGACGCGACAGTGAAGGAGAGCAGTACGAAGCCGAACTCGCCGGCTTGCGCCAAGCCCAGTGAAATGAGCCAAAGATTTGCGCCACGCAGTTCGAAGAAGCGTGCCACCACGAATATCACTGCGGCCTTCAATAGGATTAGCCCGATAGTGAGGGCTAAGATGACAGCGAGGTTGTCGAATAGAAGCGCGAAGTTGATGCCCGCCCCTACCGTCATGAAGAACAGCCCTAGCAGCAGCCCCTTGAACGGGTCGATATCGGACTCCAACTCATGGCGGTATTCGCTATTGGCGAGCACCACGCCCGCCAAGAAGGTGCCCAGTGCGGGGGAGAGCCCGACCAGGGACATCAGCAGTGCGATACTCACAATTAGCAGTAGCGCGCTGGCGGTGAATAGTTCCCGCAATCGCGCCGAGGCGATGTAGCGAAACAGCGGCGCAGTAAGGCGGCTTCCGCCGAAGATGACCGCGGCGATGGCGGCGATGGTGACCAAGGCGGTCTGCCAGGCGTTCAGGCCCGCCACGAGGCTCAGGCCGGCGTCGTGTGCTGCGCTCTCTCCGATGGCCGTGGCGCCATGATCTAGTGCGCCAGAGAGGCTAGGGAGGGCGAGCAGTGGCAGTAGTGCCAGCATCGGGATGACGGCGATGTCCTGAAACAGCAGCACGGAGAAACTGCCCTTGCCGCCGTCGGACTTCATCAAACCCTTCTCGTTGAGAGTCTGTAACACGATCGCGGTAGAGGAGAGTGAGAACACTAGGCCAATCGCTAAGGCCACGGACCAGGACTGGCCGAGTAGCATCGCGACTCCCATCACCAAAACGGTAGTGAGGAGCACCTGGAAGCCACCTAGTCCCAGCAGGCGCGCCCGCATCTGCCATAGCAGCTGGGGCTCCAGTTCGAGGCCGACGAGGAAGAGCATCATCACCACGCCGAACTCGGCGATGTGTTGCAGCGACTCGACGTCGACTAGGAGTAGCGACAAGACGGGGCTAATCGCGATGCCCGCAATCAAATAGCCCAGCACGGAACCGAGCTTGAAATGTGAGGCGATCGGCACCGCCACCACTCCCGCAAAGAGGAATATAAAGATTAGAAGCAGGTAGTCGGTCAAGGCAGTGTCTCCTAGTTTGGGGGAGCTTATGTGGTGGCTATACTCTTATTATCAACGAGGCTGGCCTGTGGGTAGCCAGCATCAATCTTTTACTTGGCCTCTTTATAGCAGAGTTTTTAGCACCAATGGGGCGGCAAATTATTACTGTTCTCGGTTTATGATCCTCTTTGAATGGAGTATCGTACGCATCCTTACAGCAAAATCTTTTAGCGGGCGCTCGTTCTTGTCTCTGGGCGCGTGTTCTATTTGCAATCTCCACGAATAATCTGTCCCACTCCTAGGAGGACTTATGGCTTATACACTCATGATTAACGGCGAACGCCACGATGTCGACGTCGACGGTGACATGCCACTGCTCTGGGTGGTGCGCGACCATCTGAAGTTCACTGGCACCAAGTTTGGCTGTGGTCTGGCGCAATGCGGCGCCTGCACGATGCAGGTTGACGGTGTCGCTACCCGCACCTGCGTACTTACCGTGGCCTCCGCGGTCGGCAAAAACATTACCACTATCGAAGGCTTGGCTAGCCCAGCGGGCAACGCTCTGCAGCAGGCCTGGGTTGAATTGCAGGTGCCACAGTGTGGCTACTGCCAGTCCGGTCAAATCATGTCGGCCGCGGCTTTGTTAGAGAGCAATGCCAACCCGAGCGATGCCGAGATCGATGCGGCGATGTCTGGCAACATCTGCCGATGTGGCACCTATTCCCGTATCAAGGCCGGCATCAAGCTCGCTGCTAAAGATATGAAGAACGTGGGAGGAGCTGCCTAATGAATATGCAACGTTTTGCTAAAACCAGCTCTAACAATATCAGCCGTCGCGGCTTCCTCAAGGTTGCCGCCGGCACTAGTGCAGGCCTCGTGCTTGGCATGAACCTAGGCAGCAGCACTGCCCAGGCGCAGAGCGCGGGCGCTGCCTCGCTCGAGTTCAACGCCTTCGTCAGCATTAGTCCAGACAACCAGGTGAAGGTGTTGATCAAGCATCTCGAGATGGGTCAGGGCATCTATACCGGACTAGCCACCTGTGTGGCAGAAGAGATGGACGCAGACTGGGCGCAGATCGTATGCGAGCACGCTCCGGCGGACGTCGAGAAATACGCCAACCTCTTCATGGGCATGCAGGGCACCGGTGGCAGCACCGGCATGGCCAACAGCTATATGCAGATGCGTGAAGCGGGTGCTGCGGCGCGGGCGATGTTGGTGTCCGCGGCGGCTAGCCAATGGGGCGTGCCGGCTGCTGATATTCAAGTGGCCAACGGTCTTGTGAGCCATGGTCAGCATAGCGCTAGCTTCGGCGAGCTCGCGATGGCGGCGGCGATGTTGCCGGCGCCAGACACGGCAAGCCTGAGTCTCAAGTCTCCAGCCGACTTCAAGTTTATCGGCACCATGGCGGCTACGCGCAAGGACGATGGCAAGGCCGATGGCACCGCTATCTATACCCAAGACATTCAGTTGCCCGGCATGCTCTCGGCAGTGGTCGCACACCCGCCGCGCTTCGGCGCCAAGGTGCTGTCTTTCGATGCCAGCAAGGCGCTGGCAGTGAAGGGCGTGCAACATGTCTTTGCCATCGAGTCGGGTGTTGCCGTAGTGGCCGCCGACTATTGGACCGCCACCAAGGGGCGCGAATTGCTCGAGGTGCAATGGGACGAGACGCGCTCGGAGACCCGCGGCAGCGCCGAGATCCTCGAGGGTTACCATGGCTTAGTGGAAACCCCCGGCGTCGTCGCCGAGAGCGAGGGCAACGCCGCGGCGAGCATCGCGGCGTCTTCGAATGTAGTCGAAGGCGTCTACGAGTTCCCTTATCTATCCCACGCGCAGATGGAGCCTATTAACTGCGTAGCCTTAGTCAATGGCACGAAGGCAGAGATGTGGTATGGCTGCCAGATGCCAACGGGCGACCAAGCGGCTATCGCCGCCGTATTAGGTGGCCAGACTAACGAAGTAAAGATCAACACGGTATTCGCCGGTGGCGGTTTCGGTCGCCGCGCTAACCCTAACTCTGACTATATTGTAGAGGCGACCCGCATCGCGAAAGAGCTACCTGGCACCCCAGTCAAGCTGGTGTGGTCTCGCGAAGACGATATGCATGGCGGCTATTACCGTCCGGCCTATGTGCACAAGCTGACGGCAGCGCTGGATAGCGAGGGCATGCCAAGTGCCCTGCAGATCCGTGTGGCGGGTCAGTCGATCATGGAGGGCACCTTCATGGCGTCCTCGATCATCGACGGCATCGATGCCAGCTCGATAGAGGGCTTAACGGAGATGTCCTACCATGTGCCGGAGCGTCAGGTCGAACTGCATACTACGCAAACGGGTATTCCCGTGCAGTGGTGGCGTTCGGTGGGCAATACGCACACGGCGTTTAGCAAGGAAGTCTTCATCGACGCCTTGGCGCGAAAGGCGGGGCAAGACCCAGTAGCCTATCGCCTTGCGCTATTGAAGAATAACCCACGCGAAACAGCGGTGCTGCAATTGGCGGCAGAGAAAGCGCAGTGGGGCACCAAGGTGTTGCCAGAGGGCTGGGGTCGTGGCGTCGCCGTGCACTCTTCCTTCGGCTCGACAGTGGCGGAGATCGTCGATGTGTCGGTCGACGGCGACAGCTTTAAGGTAGAGCGCGTGGTGGCAGTGGTCGACTGCGGTGTGGCGGTCAATCCCGACATCGTCAAGGCGCAGATCGAGGGCGGTATCGCCTATGGTCTCTCCGCCGCATTGGAAGATGAGATCACGCTAACCGACGGTAGAGTAGACCAGAGTAACTTCCATAACTACCGTGTGCTGCGCATGAATGCGATGCCAGAGGTCGAGGTGCATATCCTAGCCTCCACCAATGCCCCTAGCGGCGTGGGCGAGCCGGGTACTCCCCCAATCGCGCCGGCGGTTGCGAATGCACTTACTGCCGTTACTGGCAAAACCTTCTCACGCTTGCCACTTAAGCTGGCGTAAACAAGGTCGGTAAGACACTCGACAAGGAAGTCGAAAAAAAAAGGCGGGCACTCATAAAGAGGCCCGCCTTTTTTTATACCGCAAAGAGCGCGGTTTAGCGTTGGAACATATACGAGAACTTCACGAAGAACTGGCTGCCGTCGCGCTTGAGGTCGTCGGTGGTGACCACTTCGCGAACGCCTTCGGTTTCGATGATGTCGAAGTTGCTCTGGTTCGTGTTGTAACCGAAGTACAACGCCGACCAAGGGTTGAGCACGTAGCGCAACAGGATGTCGAAGTTCATATTCTTGTCATCCTTCAGGCGCGTGAACTGACCGGCATCGGTGTTCTCATACTGCGCGATAAAACGCAGGGACATCTCGCGAGTAAACTGATAGTTCCAGCTGCTGCGCAAGATCTCATTGCTGAACACCTTGCCGCCGTCTAGCTCGGTGCGGACATAGGAGTTATCGATGCGCAGGCGCTCGATGGGGCGGAACAGCACGCTGATGTCGGTACGGTTAGTGTCTGCGACGTAGGGCAGGAAGCCGGCACGTGGCACGAGGTTGAGCGCGTCGCCCTGGCGGTAGCTTAAGTCGACTGTGAGGCTGCTCAGCACCGAGTTGCGATAGTTGGCGCTGAAGTTGCCGTAGTCGTAAGCCTGCGCGCGTGGCAAGCCTGCGAAGTCTTGCGTACGCAGCACTTCGGTCACGTCCTGTGCGCCGATCGTGATGCGGCTAGTAGGGAAACTCCAAGTCACCGAGGGCGAAAGCTCGGAATACACCTTCACGCCTGCCTTGTCGTCTTGGTATACGACCATCACTGCGGGGCTCCAGCTGGTTAGCGCCGAATTCTCCGGGTAGTAGTTCATGCTGCTACGCCAGTGGATGCCAGAGATGTCCGACTTGAAGAAACGATTCTGGAAGCCCAGTTGCGTGCGGAAGTCGGCATCTGTGTCGACGAAGTGAAAGTGGGTATTGAAGGTGCGGCCCACGCGGTCGAGGCGGATGTTGCGTTGATCGCCGCTGATGGTGCGGCCGCCAAGGGTAGGCTCGGTCTCCGTGGTGATGTACTCGAGGTTCGTCACCCAGTTCTGGTTGAAACGGAACTTGCCGTCCACACTACCCACGAGGTTATAGCCGTCGAGTAGTTCGCGGTCTGTGAGGGTGAAGCCCACGCGATCCTGATCGCTGAGGTCGCGGAATACGCGCAGCACGCCGATCGTGGCTTTCTCGCCGTTGAGGGGGTCACCTGCATTGCGATTGAGGCCGGGTGCCTCATCGTTCATCAGCATCGTACCCACGCCCCAAGGGCCGCTGCGGCCGGTGAAACGCAGGCCGCCTTCCGGGTCGATGATGCGGCGGGTGAAGAGCAGGATAGAGTCGGTGGCGAAGAAGTCGGCGTTCTCGACGAAGAAGGGGCGACGCTCAGGGTATTGCACCTCGAAGCGCTCATTGACGGTCACCTGCGGTTCGTCGGACTCGACCTGAGAGAAGTCTGGGTTGAGTGTGAGGTCTAGCACCCAAGAGTCATTGATGACGAACTTGGCGTCTACTCCGACATCGTATTCCGACTCCGACTGAAACTTAGGGCCGCCGAGTGCGCGATTGTCTAAGGCGTCTACATTACGCGCGAACACGAAGGGCGTGATCTGGGTGTTGCTGCCGGGGGAGACGTCGCGGATGCCGGTTAGCATGGCGGTCTGGTTCAGGCGGCCATCGACAGAGATGGAATAGGGTGGCCAGAAGCTCTCCTCGCTCAGGCGCGGAATCTGACGGCCTACTTGCACGCGCCACAGCTGTTCGGAGTTGGCAGGGAAACGCAGGCCGCGCAGCGGCACGGCGATGCTGACCATATAACCCTTATCGTTTACCTCGCCATCGCTATCCCATACGGCTTCCCACGTGGTATCGAAGCCGGCGCGGTTCGAGAAGCCCTCGGTCCAACGTGCATCCCATTGCATGCCCAGTGGCGTGACTCGGAAGGTGTAGGCGGTACGCTGGTCGTTGAAGGTGTCGATGGTGATCTCGACGCTGTCGTCGCCGCTGATGTTCTCGCGTGAGGCGAGGTTCGCGCGAATCAACTCGGGGTTAGAGTCGAAGGCGAGAAACACCGCGTAGAGTTTGCTCTGGTCATAGCCCACATAGACTTCGGTGCGCTGCGTCGCGGCCGCGCCATCGATCGGCTCGCGCTGCACGAAGCCTTCGATCTTGGTCATCTGTCTGGCGAGCGCCGTCGCTGGGCTCATGCCCGCGAAGTCCGCTAGCGTAGGCTCTTGATTGATCTGAGGAATCGAAATGCTCGATAAGCTGTCCGCTGCGATAACGAGGGTGGCAATGCTGCTGAGCACGAGGGCTGCCAGAGCAGCTATTAATCTGGGAAAACGCATAGAAATCTCCGCCTATGACTATATTGAATTCTTGGGCTTACTTAGAGCGACCTTCGTGGTCGCGCCGCAAAATATCACGAAACCCTTCTCGGCGCGTCCTGTTTTAAATCTCAAATCGTGAGCAATTGTCACAGGGCGGGGCAGTGGTGAGCGATCGACCGAGCTTGGGAGCGATAGTGTTCGACCTGCTGCTCACAATGACGGGGTTTAAATTACTTTCGCGTTGGGCAAAAGCCGAGCGTGGGCACCTGCAGGGCGGGCCGTTGCCGCCGGGGATTTATTAGTACCCCGGGTTTTCAAGTTCGTGTAGATTACGTCTTTGCGCCGAGATTCGCTCGCTGCCAATTGAGAGTTAGTCGCTATGAAAATGTGTCTCTTGATCTCTGTGATGGTTTTGCTAAACGCGTGTGTCCCTGTGGATCCCAACGATCGCCCCATTCGTACGCAGGCAGACGTAGAGCGCTACAATGCGACGGTCTCCAGCGAGGGCGAAAAATTGGTGTGTGAGCGAGAGCGGGTTACCGGATCGAATCTTCCTCAGTTCGTCTGTTTGACGGTAAACCAGCGCGAGCGCTTAGCCCGTGAAGCTTCGGACATCATTCAGTCGATTCGACCAGGTGCGCCGGCCAACTAATAAACCCAGTAAAGGTATAATCGATGCCCCGTTTTCTAGCGTGTTCCCAGTTCCTTTCCCGCACCCACTCTAAGCTGCTTAGCAGTGCACTCTTGTTGATAGCTGCCTTGCCCTTAGCGGCACAGGCGCAGACGAGCATCGGGCCGGTCACAGCGACGGCGCCGGTAGTGCAAGGCTTCGCGGCGGTATCGCGCGACCCGCGCGTGCAGGCGATGCTGGAACGAATCGCCGCAAACGAGCCCGAGACGCTGGCAGAGCAGGTGCGTTTAACGCAGATCCCCGCCCCGCCCTTTCAAGAGCAGGAGCGCGCGCAGTACTATCTGCAGCAGATGCGCGATCGTGGCCTCGAAGATGCCTATATCGATAGTGAGGGCAATGTACTGGGGCTGCGCAAGGGCAGTGGCGATGGCCCCCTATTCGTCATCGCGGCCCACCTCGACACGGTGTTCCCCTTAGAGACCAACGTGACGGTAGAGATGCGTGACGGTCGCTACTATGCGCCGGGCATTAGCGATGACGGGCGCGGTCTGACGGTCCTACTCACCCTCATCGACGCGATCAATAGCAGTGCTATCCCTACCGTCGGCGACATCCTCTTCGTTGGTAATGTCGGGGAAGAGGGGCCGGGGGACCTGCGCGGCATCAAGGCGGTGTTCCGAGATCATCCGGATATCGATGGCTTCGTCTCTATCGATGGCTCTGGCCTGACTCGCATCACGACTGGGGCCACCGGCAGTCGCCGCTTCGCGGTGGAGTTCACTGGCCCCGGAGGCCACTCCTTTAGCGCCTTCGGGCTAGTCAGCGCCATTCATGCCATGGGCCGCGCGATTACCAAGATCGGCGACCTGCAGGTGCCTAGCGAACCCAGGACTACCTTCACCGTAGGAACCGTCAGCGGTGGCACCTCGGTCAACTCGATTGCGGCCGATGCCGTGTTCGAACTCGACATGCGCTCCAACGATGCCGCGGAGTTGGCGAGATTGGAGGAGCGTGTGCGCAGTGTAACGGCATTGGCGGTAGCCGAAGAGAATGCGCGGTGGCAGAACAACGGTGAGATCACCGTGAACTTCCGGCTCATTGGTGACCGACCGGTTGGCAATACTGCGGCGGGCAATCCCTTAGTGCAGGTGGCGGCGCTAGCCTATAGAGAAGTGGGTTCGCCCATTCAGCAACTGCGCACCTCGAGCACGGACTCCAATATCCCTATGTCGGTAGGCATTCCTGCCATCACGATCGGGGGCGGTGGTTCTGGCGGCGGAGAGCATTCTCCAGAGGAATACTACAGTCCCGAGAATTCGCATCTAGGACCGCAATTGGCGTTTCTGTTGACTCTAAGCTTGGTGGGGATCGAAGGGGTGAGCGCGCCCTTGATGGAGCGCCAGTAGGTTTTTGCTTAGGAAGTTTTCGAAGCAGGCGAGCAGTAACGCGAAAGATTTGCAGGAGCGGGCAAGCCCGCTCCTGCAAAGTCTAAATTACTCGTCTAAGAAGCTTCTCAGGTGATCGGAGCGCGTTGGGTGACGTAGCTTGCGCAGCGCCTTCGCCTCGATCTGACGGATACGCTCGCGGGTCACGTCGAACTGCTTGCCCACCTCTTCCAGCGTATGGTCCGTGTTCATGTCGATGCCGAAGCGCATTCTCAGCACCTTAGCCTCGCGTGCGGTGAGGCTGGACAGCACATCCTTAGTCGCCTCGCGCAGGCCTTCATCGATAGAGGAGTCCACAGGTGAGTCCACCGTGGAGTCTTCGATGAAATCGCCCAGATGCGAATCTTCGTCGTCGCCAATGGGCGTCTCCATAGAGATTGGCTCTTTGGCGATCTTGAGTACGCGGCGCACCTTGTCCTCGGTCATGTCCATGCGCTCGCCTAGCTCTTCTGGCGTCGGCTCACGGCCCTTCTCGTGGACCATCTGGCGCGAGATGCGGTTGAGCTTGTTGATCGTCTCGATCATGTGCACCGGAATACGGATGGTGCGGGCCTGATCCGCGATAGAGCGGGTAATGGCCTGACGAATCCACCAAGTAGCATAGGTAGAGAACTTATAACCGCGACGGTATTCGAACTTGTCTACGGCCTTCATCAGGCCGATGTTGCCTTCCTGAATCAAGTCGAGGAATTGCAGGCCACGGTTGGTGTACTTCTTGGCGATGGAGATCACCAGACGCAGGTTAGCCTCGACCATCTCTTTCTTGGCGCGGCGCGACTTGGCCTCGCCGATCGACATATTGCGGTTGATCTCTTTGATCTCGGAGACGCTAAGACCGCTCTCACCTTCCAGCACGACCAGTTTCTTCTGGGCACGCGTGATCTCAACCTTGAGGTTGCCAACGGCCTCGGACCATGGCTCCTTCATCGCGACCAATGAGTCTACCCAGGCTTCGTTTACCTCATTGCTTGGGAAGGTCTGGATGAACGCTCTGCGCGGCATGCCGGCATTGCGCACACATAGGCCAAGCACGGTGCGCTCATTGCGGCGCACGCGCTGCAATACAGTACGGATGTGCGCTAGCAAGGGCTCGAACTGCTTGGGCGTTAACTTAAAGGTCTTGAAGTTATCCCCCAGCTTCTCCAGCTCGGCGATGGACTTCTTGTGGTTGCGACCATGCTTCTTGATCGCCGCATCAGTCACCTTGAGCTGCTTGCGTAGGTCGGCAAAGCGCAGCTTCGCCTCTTCTGGATCCGGGCCGGTATTGCCCTCTTCCTCGTCGTCGATAACGTCGTCGCTATCGTCGTCACTGTCATCGTCTTTGCTGGCGCTGGCGGCGCTAGAGGATGAGGTGTTCGTCTCTTCCGCTGCTGCCTCGGTCTCGGCGAGGTTCGCCGCGATGATCACCTCTTCGTCTTCGGTGGAGAGGTAGCCAGTAATGATGTCGCTGAGGCGGCGCTCTTCGGAGTCGACTAGCTCGTACTCGTCCAGCACCTTGGCGACGGTGCCTGGGAAGCAAGCCATCGCTTTCATCAGCTCGCGCAGGCCTTCCTCGATGCGCTTGGCGATGACGATCTCGCCCTCGCGGGTCAGCAGCTCTACGGTGCCCATCTCGCGCATATACATGCGCACTGGGTCGGTGGTGCGACCTGCCTCGTTCTCGACGGCGGCCAATGCGGCGGCGGCCTCTGCGGCGGCGACCTCATCGGTGTTACTGTCGCCCTCGTTCATGAGCAGGGTGTCGGCATCGGGAGCGGTCTCGTAGACCTTGATTCCCATGTCGTTAATCATCTGAATGATGTCTTCGACCTGGTCCGGGTCCGAGATCGACTCTGGCAGGTGGTCATTGACCTCTGCATAGGTAAGATAGTTTTGCTCTTTACCTTTGGCGATTAGGGCCTTGAGTCCAGATTGTGGCGATAGGGCTAAACGAATGTCTGCCATGTTTCCCCGTGTTTGGCCGCTTGGGGCCAATAGTGTGCGTGTGTTTAAAAGAGCCGGCCATTATAGCCCCATACTGCCAGGCTTGCTAGCTACGGATTCTTCCTAAGGGTCTGTCTTGCTGGAGCGTAGGCGTGGTGCGAGTTGTGCCATTAATTGTTTCTTTAATTGCTTCTTCTGTGCATCGGACAGGAGGCTATCGATCAAGTAATGGAACTCGCTGCTTATGCCTTCCAGCGGTGTGATCTTCTCTTTCTTCATCAACTGCGTGAGTTGATTCCCCAGTGGGGTGCCGTAGCAATGGCCCAGCATTGTATAGGTGTTAGTTGTGGGGTCTAGCTTCACTAATTCAACGAGTTCGAGCAATAAATCTGTATATTGGTTGCCGTTTTCCCGCAATAGTTCCATATCCTTGTCTAAAACCGCCGCTACCTCTGGTTTGTACAGCAGCAGCTCGATGGCTTTCAGGCCGGGGCTGCGCGGTAGCGCCTTGTCCGCAGGCTTGGGCGGGTTCGGCTTGGCGGGGCTACGCGGGCGATAGGACTCCTCCGGCGGCATTGGGTAGGGTGGCGGCTCATCGTCGCTCTGACTCTGGACTGCCGCCACCTCTGGGCTGCCCATCATGGCCTCTATGGAGCGGCTCTCAACGCCCGCCATGCGGGCTAATTGGTCGATCATCAGCTGCCGGTAAATGCCCTTAGGCAGCTGTTTTAGCAGCGGTAATGCAAGGGAGCTGAGCTTGGCCTTGCCCTCGATCGAGTCTGGGTTCAAGTCCTCGCACAGGTGCTTGAAGAAGAAGTCCGCCAGTGGTGTGGCGTCGTCCATCAACTGCGTGAAACGGTCCCTGCCGATCTTGCGCACCAGCGTGTCTGGGTCCTCGCCCTCGGGCAGGAATAGGAAGCGCACCTGGCGCCCGTCTTCGAGTATCGGCAGCGTCGCCTGCATGCCGCGCCACGCGGCAGTGCGACCGGCCTGATCCCCGTCGAAGCAGTAGATGACCTCCGAGACGATCTTGAACAGCCTAGTCAGGTGAGTGGCGTTGGTGGCGGTGCCCAGCGTGGCCACGGCGCAGTCGATGCCGTTCTGGGCCAGCGCCACGACATCCATATAGCCCTCCACGATCATGAAGCGCGACTGCTTGGGGTTGCTGCGGCGCGCCTCGTAGAGGCCGTAGAGTTCGTTCGCCTTGTGGTAGACGGGGGTCTCGGGAGAGTTCAGGTATTTTGGCTTCTCGTCGGTTAGCACCCTGCCGCCGAAGCCGAGCACGCGGCCGCGCGAGTCGCGGATCGGGAAGATGATGCGGTCGCGGAAGCGGTCATATTGGCCGTCGTTCTTGCGATCGGCGGCATTGCCCGGGGCGGCGTCTTGCTCGCGCTTGATGATGAGGCCGGCCTTGAAGAGCAGGTCGATCTGGGTCTCATCGACTCCCACGGCGTTGAGCAGATTGTCCCAGCCGGGCGGGGCGAAGCCGATGCCGAAGTGTTTCGCGATGACGCCGGTCAGGCCGCGACTCTTGAGGTAGTCCACCGCCCGTGCCTTGTGCGAGTGGGAGCGCAGCTGCTTCTGATAGAACTGATTGCTCTTCTCCAGCACCTCTAGGATGAGCTTGCTCTCGCTGCGGGTTTGCTCGTCCTTGCCTCCCTCCTCGCGTGGTACCGCCAGGCCATAGTCGCCAGCCAGGGTCTCCACCGCCAGCGGGAAGTCCATGCGCTCGTAGTCCATGACGAAGCCCAGCGCATTGCCGCCGGCGCCGCAACCGAAACAGTAGTAGAACTGCTTCTCGGGTTCGACGCTGAAGGAGGGGGACTTCTCGGTATGGAAGGGGCACAGCGCGGAGTAGTTCTTGCCGGTCTTGCGCAATTTGATGCGCTTGTCGATCACGTCGACGATGTCGACACGACTAAGCAAATCATCGATGAAGGCTTGCGGGATCAAACCGGCCATGGCGTTGCGCAATCCTGAGTGTGGTTTAGCTTGGGGATAGTGCAGTTTGCCAGCAGATTTAGCTTTGGGAAAGCTGCTGTTTTATTTGTTGGCTGATCGCGCCCATATCGGCACGGCCAATCACTGCGGGGCGCACGGCGGCCATGACCTTGCCCATGTCGGCGATGCTCGTAGCACCGGTATCCTGCATGGCTTGGCTGATAATAGCGTTAAGCTCGGCTTCGCTCAGAGGCTTGGGCATGAACTCCTGCAGGACCTCGATCTCGGCGCTTTCGATATCGGCGAGATCCTGGCGGCTGCCCGCCTCGTACTGCTTGATAGACTCGCGGCGCTGCTTAATCATCTTCTCGAGCACGGCGATAATGCGCGTGTCATCCGGATCGATGCGCTCGTCGACTTCGATTTTCTTGATTTCGGCAAGGGCAAGGCGCACGGTACCCAAGCGCGCCTTATCTTTGGCTCGCATGGCGTCTTTCATGGCATTGCTTAGTTGCTGCTTGAGTGCGCTTTCTGACATTGGCTATCCGCTAATCGATTGGGTCGAAGCCCGGTATCCGGGCTGCGCTATTGATGCCATCTCGAGGTGCTAGGGCTCGCAAGTCTTAATAGAAGCGTTTGGTCTTCTTGTTTTCGCGCTGCAACTTCTTCAGATGGCGCTTAACCGCTGCCGCAGCTTTACGCTTACGTGCTGCAGTTGGCTTTTCGTAGAATTCTTTGCGACGTACTTCGGCCAAAACGCCGGCTTTCTCGCATGAGCGCTTGAATCTTCTTAGAGCGACGTCAAACGGCTCGTTTTCTTTCAGTTTTACCATTGGCATAAAATGCACACCTTCCCGTTTATCTAGCTGATTTGGTTAATCGTGTTCGAAAGCGTAACCCGCGCCCTACGCATGTTGCGAGGTTTGGGCATTAAAATCAAAGGGGGCACATATTAATGCGGCGCTTCAATAAATGCAAAGATTTCATAGTTTAGAAACCAAAATAGCCTCCTAAGGCGCGCTATCCGTGGCTATAAATCCCCCTTTGGCTGGCCAAGGCCGCGCCCGCTAGCATATTATGAGCGCCCCCGACCTAGGGCCTTCCTAGGGCTAGCAACGCCTTTACGGCCGCCACCACGGCATCGAGATAGATCAAGCTTATGCGAGTGTTAGGAATAGAGACCTCTTGCGACGAGACCGGTGTCGCGGTGTATGACAGCGCCGACGGCCTGCTGGCCGATCGTCTATTCAGTCAAGTGGACATCCATGCTCGCTTCGGCGGCGTGGTGCCGGAATTGGCCTCGCGTGACCACATCCGCAAGGCGCTGCCGCTGATCCATGAGGTTTTGCAGGCCGCCAATACGCCGCTTTCCGCAATCGACGGCATCGCCTATACCGCTGGTCCGGGGCTTGTCGGTGCATTATTGGTGGGGGCCAGCATCGGGCGCGCATTGGGTATGTCGCTGGGAGTGCCGACCATAGGCGTTCATCACATGGAGGGCCATCTGTTGGCGCCCATGCTCGAGGCGCAACCCCCCGAGTTCCCCTTCGTCGCGCTCTTAGTCTCGGGTGGCCACACACAGCTAGTGCGGGTCGACGGCATCGGCCGCTACTCCCTATTAGGCGAGTCTTTGGATGACGCCGCCGGAGAAGCCTTCGACAAGGTCGGCAAGATGCTCGACTTAGAATACCCAGGCGGCCCTCGTGTGGCGGCCTTGGCATTGGAAGGCAGGCCGGGGCTCTATCAATTTCCCCGGCCCATGACGAATCGGCCCGGTCTGGATTTTAGCTTCAGCGGCCTGAAGACTTTCGTGCGCAATACGCTCGCCGCTGCCGCGAGCGCCGCGGCGCCAGAAGCGGTCTCCCGTCAGGACAAGGCCGATATCGCCTTCGCCTTCGAAGATGCGGTAGTGCAGACCTTTATCATCAAGTGTCGCCGCGCCCTGCAACAGACCGGCCTGAATACGCTGGTGATCGCCGGCGGCGTGAGCGCGAATTTAGCGCTGCGCGCGGGCTTGCAAACGATGGTCGAGAAGGAACGCGCACAGTTGTTCTATGCCCAGCCTCGCTTCTGTACCGACAACGGTGCGATGATCGCTTATGCGGGCTGTCAGCGTCTGCTGGCGGGAGAGACAGACTCGCTCGCTCTCGATGTGAAGCCGCGCTGGCCACTGTCGAGCCTACCGCCGCTAGGACAGTCGGCGCCGCAATAGCGCGAGCTAACTGCTAGCCAACACGAGGAATTCAACTATGGATATCGTCTATATTCACGATCTGCGCATCGAGACCGTGATCGGCATTTTCGACTGGGAGCGCGAGTGTAAGCAGACCGTTAGTCTCGATCTGGAGATGGGCACGGATATTCGTGCGGCGGCCTCGAGCGAAGACATCAATAAGACGCTCGACTACAAGAGCATCTCAAAGCGCCTAATATCCTTCATTGAGGAGAGCGAGTTTCTACTGCTCGAGACCATGGCGGAGAGCATCGCGCAGATCGTACTGGAAGAGTTCGATGTGCCATGGCTGCGGCTGCGTGTCGGCAAGCCCGGGGCAGTGACCGGCGCCAAAGACGTGGGCGTGATCATCGAACGTGGCACAAAATCCTAAGGGAGTAGGCAGTCTTGCACACCGTGGCATTGAGTCTTGGCAGTAATATCACTCCCGAACCCCATCTGCGCGAGGCGCTCGATGCCCTGCAGGCGCGTTACGGGCACCTGCGCACCTCTTCCGTGTTCGAGAGTGAGTCGGTGGGATTCAGTGGGGCCAACTTCTTGAACATGGTGGCGCTCATCGAGACCGAGGAGGCACTGCCGGAGTTGGCGCAATTTCTCAAAGTCTATGAGGACGCGCACGGGCGCCAGCGCGCCCGGCCTAAGTTTAGCGGGCGTACCGTCGATATCGATATCCTGACCTTCGGTGAGGCCAGCGGCGTCACCGAGGGCATCCAATTACCTCGTGCCGAGATCGTCGACAATGCCTATGTGCTATGGCCCCTCTCGCAGGTCTGCTTCGAGGAGATTCACCCGGTGACAGGGCGCAGCTATGGGGCGCTCTGGGCGGACTACGACAAGCAGCGGCAGAAGCTGTGGTCGATCGACTTCAAGTGGCAGGGGCGTTGGATCTCGCGCGCGGGCCTGCAGCCTTAAGCAGCACTGCGCCCAAGCGCTCTAAACCCAACGCGCAATCCTCCTCGATCTTCAGGCTCAACAAATCGTCGGCCCGCATCACCCCCTGATTCAGGGCCGCAATCGGTTTTCCCTGGCGGTGTGCGTCGCGGCAGATGCGAAAGCCTGAGAACACCGTCAGCGAAGAGCCCACCACCAGCACCGCATCACAGTCCTGTACAGCGTCGACCACGGCCGCGGCTACTGGGCGTGGGATGGTGCCCCCGAAGAACACGACATCGGGCTTGAGTACGCCTGCGCATCGCGGGCATTGGGGAACCTCGACGCTCGCTATCAGCTCGTCGGCAAGATCCGCGTCGCCGTCTGGACGCATCTGTGCCATATGGCCCCCTATGCTAGGATTCGCCTCCGTCAGCCACTGTTGCACCTGGGTGCGCGCGAGTATCGTCTCACAGTCTAGGCATCGCACTCGGTCCAAGCTGCCGTGCATGTCGATCAGGGCGCGCTGCCCGGCGCGCTGATGCAGGCAGTCTACATTCTGGGTGATCAATTGCCCGATCATGCCGGCGCGTTCCAATTCTGCGAGTGCCAGATGCCCCTTGTTTGGCGATGCCAGGGCCATGCGTGGCCAGCCCACCATGCTGCGCGCCCAGTAGCGCTGTCGGCTGTGGGCGGATTTAAGGAAGTCGTTGTGTTGGATGGGCGTGGTGCGCAGCCAGGTGCCTTGCTTGTCGCGGTACACAGGGATGCCAGAAGGCTCGCTGAGCCCGGCGCCAGTGAGCACTAACACGCGCGGGTGTTCTATGACGAATCGCGCCAGCGTTTCCATCTAGGCGCTCGCGGCGGGCATGATCTTCTGGCGCACGTGTTCGCCTAAACCCACGCCGGCCTCCGACATGGTGAGATAGGTCTGATCGGCTCCGGCCGCGATAATCTCGGCAGCCTCGTCCTCGTGCATGCTGTGCGAGACGATCAGGCCTTCGAAGCCGGCCTGGCGTAACTTCTGCGTGGCGATGCGTTTCGCCTCGGCCTCATTGAGGCTGAGGATTACGGCGCGCACCTTGCCGAAGTCCAGACACTCCCAGAACATCTGGTCCTCCGCATCGGCGAAGAAGATATTGTAGCCAGCCTCCTTGTACTTGAGCACGCGGGCCGGGTCGGAGTCCAGTGCCACAATCTTGCAGCTGTCTTGCAGATACTTATAGGCCGAAGTCCCGGTGCGGCCCATCCCCATGATGAGGACATCGGCATAGCCGAGCGAGACGGGCTGTTCGTCGGGATGGCGGATATTGCGCTCGAAGGGGATCAGGCGCCGTGCCAGGCGTTCGTACAAGGGATGCGCGATGCGATTGAGCGGCGCCGAGACCACGAAGGATAGCGCCACGGTAAGCGCGAGAGGCACCATCCATACTGGCAGTGCCACGCTGGCCACAATGAGGCCGAACTCGCTGTAGTTGGTGAGACTAAGGCCCGAAAGGAAGGCGCTGCGGGCGCGCAACTTGAAGGCCACTAACAATAGGAAGAATAAGATCGCCTTCAGGGGCAGCAGTGCCGTCATCGCGATCGCGAACCACCATGCATTGGCGTCCGGGAGGCCGCCTATGCCGATCTCGAGGAAGAAGCCCACGAGGAAAAATTCCTTAATGCTCCACAGCGACTTGGACAATTCGCCGGCGCGGGGATGCTTGGCGAGCATCGCCCCGAACACCAGCGCGCCGAGCTCGGAGCTCAGGCCGACGAGCTCGAATCCATAACCGCCTACCACCAAGGCCAACAGCAGGCCGAACAGGACTAGCAGATCCTCATGGCCACTGGCGTCCATGAGCCTGAACAGGATCGGTCGGAGCAGGGGCAGCGCGAAGACACCAAGGGCCCAGATAGAGGGCGTGGTGCCGCTGGCAACACTCATCACCAATAGTGCGATAAGGTCCTGCACCACGAGGATGCCGATCGCCACGCGGCCATGGAAGGCGCGCAGCTCGCGTTTAGTTTCCAATATCTTCGCGGCCAATACCGTGCTGGAGAAGGACAGGGCAATGGAGAGCAGCAGTGCGTTGTAGAGTGTGACATCGAAGAACAGCAGGATGATCGGCGTATAGAATAGGGCGGAGAGAACGAAGTGAGAGATACCGCCGCCGATGACTTCGCTCTTCACGAGGTTACGCACATTGAGCTTGAGGCCCACGGTGAACAGCAAAAGCAAAACCCCAAGATGAGAGACGTGGCTCAGAATCTCGCCGCTTTCGTGGGGTAGTCCAATGGTGGTCGAGACCGAGGCGATGACGAAGCCAGCGGCGAGATAGCCAACGAGGGGGGGTAAGCCAATAAGCCGTACCAATAATCCGATACTGAAGGCAAAGCCTATCCAAACGGCTTCAAGCATCTAGGGCACCTTGTTCATGAGTGTGTGAGATGGAGGCATCGCCCTGCGTTCTGCCACCGTCGACACGTATGGTCTGGCCGGTGCTGTAGGGTGCTAATTCGGCAAGATACCACGCCGTGGCGGCGATTTCCTCACAGCTGCCCATGCGCTGCAGGGCGATGTCGCGAATCACGGCGCGCTGCGCGTCGCTTAGTTCCTTCTCCGATTGCTCGTCCTCGGGCCACAGTATTGCGCCGGGCGAGATGCCGTTAACGCGTACTTGCGGCGCCAACTCCCTGGCTAAGGCCTTCGTCATCATCTTCACCCCAGCCTTGGCAATGCTATAGACCGGGTAGTCCTTGCGCCCGCCGTCGGCGTGGATGTCCGTCAGGTTGATGATGCAGCCTTGGCGCTCGCGCAGGCTCGGTGCGAGATCCTGGGCGAGGAAGAAGCCACCCTTGAGATTGCTGCCCAGCAGGTCGTCCCAAGCCGCCTCATCCACGCCCCCGATGGCGCCGGGATAGAAACGGCTGGCGTTGTTGATCAGTACATCGATGCCGCCACGCCAGGCCAGCGCTGCGGCGGCTAAGGCCCGAACTTGCGACACCGCACACAAGTCGGCCTGCAGGCACAGAGCAGAGTCTGTGCGCTGGGCATTGAGGGCATTGCCTAGGGCGATGGCCTGCCGCTCGGACTCGTTAAAATGGATGATCACGTCATAGCCGCGCCCATGGAACAGGGTGGCGATTGCCGCCCCGATGCGCCGTGCCGCGCCGGTGATGAGGAGGACTTTAGCTTCGCGCATATTATTCATGCCGCCTTGCCTATGGCCTTGGCGATCGCCTCGGTTCGGGCCTGCGCGATAGCGGCCTTGATTCTCTCAGGGCCCTTCTCTGCGGAGGGCGCTAAGCCTTGCAATAGTGCGGCGATGTTGACGCCGTTGGCGGCCAGCAATGCGCCACGCAGGAATTCTGCCTGCGGGTACTCCCTGTCTTCGAACCCGGTGCGCCCGCGTGAGTCTGCCTCGCAGGCCAGAAGAAACTGGGCCACCTGCTCGGGGCGGCGGAAGGCATCTAGGGACTCGAACAGGCGCAGCATCGTGTCGGCGCGCAGTTCCAAGGCACGATGGCAATGGGTATGAAACTGACTGACCAGTCGGGCCACTTGCTGATATTTCTTGGGTACACGCAGGCGCGCGCACACGGCGTTGATCAAAGGCACGCCCAATTGTTCATGACCGAAGTGACGGGGCCAGTTGTCTTTCGGCGTCACGCCCTTGCCTAAGTCATGCATGAGGGTAGCGAAACGCACGACGGGGTCGTCGCTAAGTTTCGCCGCCTGCTCCAAGCACATCATGACATGCACGCCGGTATCGATCTCGGGATGGTGTAGCGGCGGTTGGGGGACCCCGAAGAGATTGTCCACCTCGGGCAGGATGACTTGTAGGGCGCCGCAGTCACGCAGGCTGCGGAAGAACTCGGCGGGGGCGGCGCTACGCAAGGCCTTGTCCATCTCCTGCCACACGCGCTCGGCAACCAGATGTTGCAACTCGCCGCTGTCGGTGAGTTGTCGCATCAGGATCATGGTCTCTTCAGCGATGCGAAACCCTATTGGCGCGAAGCGCGCCATGAAGCGGGCCACGCGCAGCACGCGCAAGGGGTCCTCGGTAAACGCTTCGGAGACATGACGCAGGACGCGATCCTCGACGTCCTTAACCCCGCCATAGGGGTCGACTAGCTTACCGTCGCTGTCTTGGGCGATGGCATTGATGGTCAGGTCGCGACGCTGCAGGTCCTCTTCCAGGGTAACGCTTGGGTCGGCATTGAAGGCGAAGCCAGTATAGCCAGGCCCCGTCTTACGCTCGGTACGCGCGAGGGCATGCTCTTCTTTGGTCTTGGGATGCAGAAAAACCGGGAAGTCTCGGCCTACCTGAGTGTAGCCCGCCTCCAACATCTGCTCGACGCTCGCCCCCACGACCACCCAGTCGCGATCGGATTTCTTGAATCCGAGCAATCTGTCGCGAACGGCGCCGCCTACTAAATAGGTCTTCATGGGTTCGACTCTGTCGTGGCGTTGAGTGTTGAGGGTTCAGTGTAGCGCGGGCGTTAAACACTGAACAACTTATGGTCTTCGAGCCGCATCATGGTCAGCTCGCGTCCCCACACGCAACCGGTGTCGAGCGCGAAGACATGGGGGTTGCCGGTGTGGCCCTCTAGCGCCGCCCAGTGACCGAAGAGGATGTTGACGGCCGGGGTTAATTGTTCGAACTCGAACCACGGCTTATAACCTTCGGGAGTGAACAGTAGGCCTTCCTTGACTTGCAGGTCGAGCTTACCGCTCTCGCTGCAGAAACGCATGCGGGTAAGGTAGTTGGTGATGACCCGCAAGCGATCATAGCCGGTGAGCCTATTCTTCCAGCGCCGCGGCGTGTCGCCATACATATTCGTTAAGAAGCCGAAGTAATCTGGGCCTTGCAGTGTGAGTTCGACTTCCGCGGCGAGCATCAGCACTTTCTCGAGTGACCATTGTGGCGCGACGCCAGCGTGCACCATCAGGTAGTTCTGTGGGCCCTGTTGAGTCTCTATGCAGTCGTAGTGAGCTAGGGGCTTGCCGCGCAGCCAAGTGCTAAGCTCCTCGCAGTCGGGGGCGTCGAGTAATTCTTGGAGGGTGTCTTTATTACGGTTGAGAGTCGCGCCGTAGTAGATAGCAAGGAAGTGCAGGTCATGGTTGCCGAGCACGATGGTCGCGTGCTCGCCCAAGTCGCGCAGAAAACGCAGCGTATCCAGAGAGCGCGGACCGCGATTGATGAGGTCACCGACACACCACAGCTGATCCTTGCCGGGTTTGAAGTCAACGCTATCGAGTAATTTACGCAATGGCTTATAACAGCCTTGGATATCGCCTATTGCATAGGTTGACATAACAGCTTTTGGCCTTTCTCTAGTGCACGCTCAATGGTCGGGAAAGAAGGAAAGCGGGAATGGGCGCCGCAAACTTCTCGCCGTCCTCGCTGAGCATCTCATAACTTCCCTGCATAGTACCAAAGCCTGTGGTCAGCACGGCACCACTGGTGTAATGAAATACTTGGCCCGGGCCAATCATCGGCTGTTGCCCTACGACTCCGGTGCCACGTACCTCTTCAACCTTGTCGTTATCGTCGGTGATGATCCAGTGCCGCGACAGCAGTTTCACGGGTTTCTCGCTCTTATTCTCGATGCCGATGGTGTAGGCGAAAACGAAACGCTTATTCGCTGGGTCAGACTGCTCGTCTATGTACTGAGTCTTGACGGAAATGTCGATTTCTTTGGAGACGATCTCATTGCTTAACATTGGATTCCTCCTGTGGCGCTGCCGAGCGAGGCTGGGCTCGGCTCTGGCTGATACTGTCGCTGATTAGGGCATAGTCTGCCAAGCTTAATTTCTCTGGGCGAAGAGTTGTGTCGATTCCCAACGCGTTCAGTTCTGCCTCTGATATGAGGGTGCGCAAACTATTTCTCAAGGTCTTGCGGCGCTTCGTGAACGCGATGCGCACCACCTCTTGCAGGCAGTTTACATCGATCACTTGCACCGGTGGCGTCTTGTGCGGCGTGAGTCGAACGATGGCCGAACATACTTTGGGTTGCGGAGTGAACGCAGTAGGGGGTACATCAAATAGATGCTCGACCTGGCAATAGTACTGCATCATCAAACCGAGCCTGCCGTAATTGGGGTCTCCTGCCTGCGCCGCTAAACGATGCACGACTTCTAACTGCAGCATGAAGGTCATATCGCTTATCAGCGCTTGATAATTGAGTAGATGAAACATGCACGGAGTGGAGATGTTATAGGGCAGGTTGCCGACGATGCGCAGGCTGTGGGGCTTGTCAGTCAGGGTGCTGAAATCGAACTTCAACACATCGCCCTGTTGCAGCGCGAAGCGCTCGTCGGCGCCGAGCGTCTGCACCAGATAGGCGGCGAGGTCGCGATCCAACTCTACGGCATCGAGCTTGGCACAGGTCTGCAATAGGTGCCGCGTCAGCGCGCCCTGGCCTGGGCCGATCTCCACAATATGGTCGCTGTCCTGCGGGCGAATCGACTGCAGGATTTTCTGAATGATATTCTGATCGTGCAGGAAGTTTTGGCCGAAGCGCTTGCGCGCCTGATGCTGAAAGCCATCGTTCTGCAGGTCCGCGCCTTTGCTGCTGCGTTTGGATTTACTGCGAGTCTCACTCACTGTGTTGGGCTCCTTCGCGGGTGTGGCGCGCCATTAATTGTGCGGTGGCAAGAGCCTCTATCAGGCTGCCTATCGACGCCTTGCCAGTGCCGGCGAGGTCGAGTGCGGTGCCATGGTCTACCGAGGTGCGGATGATGGGCAGGCCGAGGGTGATGTTGCTGGCCTTGCCGAAACCCTTGTATTTAAGCACGGGCAGGCCCTGATCATGGTACATGGACAGTACCGCATCGGCATGCTCGAGGTACTTGTCTGTGAATAGTGTGTCTGCGGGCAGCGGGCCGAGCAGATGGACGCCCTTGACGCGCATCTCCTCTAGTACCGGCTCGATGATGTCGCGCTCCTCTGTGCCCAGGTGCCCTCCCTCGCCCGCGTGGGGGTTTAAGCCGCACACGAGGATGACAGGAGAGGCGATGCCGAAGCGCTTGCGCAGGTCGGCATCGAGTATACGAATGATGTCGCGCAGCAGCTCCTTGGTGATGGCTGCAGGCACTCTATGCAGGGGCAGATGCGTCGTGGCCAAGGCCACGCGCAGGCCTGCGGTGGCGAGCATCATCACCGTGAGCGGGATGGCACATTGCTCGGCTAGGAATTCGGTATGCCCGGTAAACGCGATGCCGGCATCGTTGATGACGCCCTTGTGCACTGGCGCGGTGACCATGGCATCTACCGCGCCGCTGCGGCAGGCTTGCACGGCAACGCGCAGGGTCTCGAGCACATATTCGGCATTGGCCGGGTCGAGCCTGCCTGCCATGCAGGGTGCGCGCAGCGGGACATGTATGACGCTTAACTCGCCGGCGCTGTTGGCACGGGGAGCACTGTCCGGGTCGAAGGGAATAAGCGTAAGGGGCAGGCCGACTTGCGTGGCGCGGGCATAGAGCATGTCCGCGTCTGCGATTACGATTCGTTCACTGTGCTTGTCGGCCTGTTGGGCCAGGGCGATGCAGAGTTCGGGACCAATTCCAGCGGGTTCACCGGCCGTGATGCAAATGCGGTCGATCACGGATTTCCTGCAACGCTCGGGGGGCTGATCTTCACATAGGCTTGCTCACGAATCTCGATCAGCCAGTTCTGCAGCTCCACATCGAACTTGCGTGAGCGCAGTGTGTTCTCCGCCTGTTGGCGGCTGAACTGGCGGCTCAGGTCTTGTTCGCGGCGCTCTAGCACCTGCGCGACATGCCAGCCATAACTGGTCTCGAAGGGCTGGCTGAGCTCATCGACTTCCATCGCGTTGATCACTTGTTCGAACTCTGGCGGCATGCCGCCCTCATTCGCCCAACCCATGTCACCACCGGCCACCACAGAGGCCGAGTCGTCTGAGTTCTGCCGCGCGATTGCGGCGAAGTCCTCGCCAGCTACGATGCGCTCTCGCAGTGTCTGTGCTAAGTCCCTAGCCTGCTCTTCGGTGCGGATCTCGTTCGGGCTTATCAGGATGTGCCGTGCGCGAGTCTGCTTCACGAGGCTGTTGAGTGCGCCGCGTACCTCAACCAATTTTACCAAGTGAAAACCGTTAGGACTGCGGATGGGGCCGCGCACTTCGTTGGCCTTCATCGTGGGCACGATGTCGACAAACAGGCTAGGCAGTCCATCGGCCTTGCGCCAGCCGAGTTCGCCGCCACTGACGGGGAAGCCCGTTGGGGGATTGGTGGCCGCGGCGCGCTGCGCCACTTCGCGCACTTGCTCGAAGGGAGTGCCACTGTTGATAGCCGCTAGCATCGACTCGGCGAATTGCTGCTTCGCGGCGATGACTTCGGCGGGTTCATTCTCGCCTACGGGAATCAGGGTTTGGCTGACGTAATAGTCCGGTGCCATGGAGACACGACCCATCTCCGAGTTCAGGAAGTTGTCGATCTCCTGATCGGTGATGTTGATGCGACGATTGACCATGCCACGTTGCAGGTCGCGCAGCATTAACTCGCGACGAATTTGCTCGCGCGTGCTGACATAGCGCCCCGCAGTTTCGAGGGTGGCAACATAGTCATCGAAACTCATATTGTTCTGTTCGGCGATATTAGCCATCACGTTATTGATAGTGTCATCGTCGTAACGAATGCCCATGCGATTCGCCAATTGCATCTGCAGGTTCTCTACAATCAATGACTCGATTAGCTGAGTACGCAGTTCGCCCGCTGGGGGCAGAGCCTGGCCACCGTTTGCGGCGTTGGCGCGCACCTCATCGATGCGCTCATCGAGTTCGCTTTGCAGCACGACGCCCTCGTCGACGATGGCGACGACCTTATCGAGCACCTGTCGCTGCGCAAAGAGATTGCTGGAGATCAGGGCCAGAAGCACTAATGCGCTGCTGTGTATAAGAGTCTTTCTATTCATTTGCTTCATACTCCTTAAAGCCCAGGATGCCGTCACTGAGCAGTCTGCTGATGCCGCCGCCACTAAGGTTACCGAGGCCGTTGAGGGTCAGCTGAAAAAACACGCCGGTTTTGGTTTTGTCCTGCAGGAGGAAGAATTCGTCTTCGTCGATCCATTCCCTGCCTATCAGGCGGATAGTGGCGCAACAATTACTGTATTCGACTCCCGCGAAGCTGTCCAAGTTCCGAGAATTGCTATGATCATAGTGCCATCGACCCAATAAACGCCAATTATTGTTCAACGGCCATACCCCAGAAACGTCGGTTTGCTTGATGCGCGGGTCCAGTCCTGGGGGGACAGGGCCGTATAAATCCACCAATAAACGGTAGCGATAGGCGAGGTTGAGGATGTGGCTGTCGTCGCTCTGATAGCGCAGCGCCATGCTGCCCTCGTCTATGCGTTGCTGGTCCTCGTTCCATTGTATGTCGCTGCCGAGGCGCCAAGTATCGCTGAACTGATAGACGCCTTCGCTGACGATAGCGGAGCGGTCGGTGTCACGCGGTTGCAGCGTGACCCACGACTGTACCGGGCTATCTAGCGACACGATGCGGTCCTCGAAATAGAAGATCTGTCCGATGCTGATGCGCCCCCTCTCTTCGCCGCGCGAATCTAGGAAGCGGCTGCCGATGGCGGCGCTAAGCTGATTGGCGTCGCCGACGCGGTCGTGGCCACTGAAGCGGTCATCCCGGAACAGCTGACCGAAGCTAAAGTTGAGCTGAGCGGTGTCGAAGGTGGGCAGGAAGGCCTGATCCTGTTGCTCGCTGTATAGATAGTAGAGGCGCGGCTCCAAGGTCTGGGTGAAACCGCTGCGCGACATAGGCCGCTCGAACACGAGGCCGCTGTCGAGGCTGAATACGCCGACGCCACGGTCGGGGTTATCTTGTGTGCCTATTGCCTGCTGGTCCAGAGTCCAGGTCGTGTATTTGTACTTCGCTGTGGGCACGATGAACCCTGCCTGGCCGCGGATCGGGAAGCTTATGCGTGGCTCGACATGGGCGCGCGTACCGGTGGCTAATGCACCGTTGTCGATCTGCGCCGCCGTGAGATCGGCGACATTCAAGCTGCGGTCGAAGCGCACATGGTTGGCGTCGACGCCGAACTGAAGGCCACCCAGGCGAGACTCCCCACCCAGCATGAGTTCGGGTAGCCGATCGTAGGGGCGGTTCAAGTCGCTCGCGGAAATATAAGGGTCGATGATGTCGATGCTCTGCACGCGAGTGCCTGCATACCACTGCGAGGCACGGTAGTTGAGCTGCCCGCGGCGCTGCAGATAGGTGCGGCTGGATACCGTTAGGCCATTGCTGCCTAAGTCGCGGAAATAACGGTCGTCACTGACCGCCTCATAGTCGATCTCGGTAGACCAGTGCTCGCCAAGTTGCCCGTCGTGCTGGAAGCCCATAAACCAGCGTTTCTCTCGGGGCGGGGAGTCCGAACCCAACACGTCCGCCGTGGCGGCGTCGAAGAGTTTGTCCTTGGGTAGCACAGACGCGCTAAGTGTATTCATCGACCAATCCGCTAGGTAACGGAACTCGCCGCTGGCCATCACGCCGCGATCGCCGATATAGCGCGGTGTAAGCGTAGCGTCATAATGCGGTGCTAGGTTTAGGTAAATTGGCTGCGAGTAGTCGAAGCCGCCGTCGCTGGTCGAGCCGATACTGGGGGCGAGAAGGCCCGAGACGCGCTGATCTCCCAGAGGGAAGGGCACCGTGTAGGGGTAATGGAAGACCGGCACGTCCTTGATGCGCAGCGTGACCGAGGTAGCTCGCCCGATGCCAGCCTTGGTGTCCAGAATCATGCGCTTGGCTTGCAGATTCCAAAATTCGTCACCCGGTTCGCAGCGGCTGAACTCGCCATTCTCGATGGCTAATACTTCGCCCTCGCTGTCATAGATGAGCACATTTGCCGAACCGTGTACGCCGTACTGGTGCAGCACATAGTCTGCTCGCTCGATACGGTTCACGCTATTGCCTTGGTCTACGAAGGCAGAGTCGCCGCGCAACAACACGCCTGGCTCGCGGAATATGACATTGCCGGACAGCGTAATGGTGTCGGCCTCTTGATCGATCAGGGTGGCCTCGGTGTTATTCACCGTGCGGTTGCCCTGTTGGATCGCGACAATGCCTTCGATACTGACAGCATTGTTATTCGTCTGACTGATGCCGCCGGGGGCGGAGAACAGCGTGGCGGCTCCTTCGGGCTGCTCGTCTGGATCTATCGGCGTGCCGTCTATTCCTAAGCGCTGTGGTTCCACGAAGCCGCCGCAGCAGTTGGACTCGACTTGGGCTCGCTGTATCGCACTCATCTGTTCTACTGGAATCCAGTCCAGTACGTTACTGGCCTGAAGCGCGTTCGCTGGTGGCGTATTGCTTGTGGCGGTGCTGGCCCGACGCGTCCCAGTGCGAGTGGTGATAGAGGGGCGCGCCGCTGCGGTATTCTCCGTACACGCCCACGCACCACTTGCATCTGCGCGGCAAGTCCATTGCCCCGCGCTCGTTTGCTGCGCATAGGCACTGGTGCCGGGCTGCATCAATAACGCACCCGCGGAAAGAATTAGGGATATTTTGGTGTACAAAAGGCGTTTGCGAAACTGCATTGTTGCAGGCGATCCAATAGAATGAGGCGGTTTCCGGAGTCGACGTTGGCAAGACAAAACGAACAGGGTTGTGAATGCCGATCAATGAGTTGGCATAATAATTCATTAGGGATTGGATAGAAACAGGGGATAGTGAGTCGCTATGGATCAAAGAAGGGAAGCGTTGGTTGTTTGGGCACGGCATTGCCTAGAAGATATGACGGGACATAGTCCGGTGGTAGGTGAGGTAGAAGTAGTCTCAGGTGATGCCAGCTTCAGGCGATATTTTCGCTTGCGCTTCGAACGTGCGCTGGAGTGCGACCATGAACTGGTGAGTGCGAGCAAGCGGCAGTTCCTGCGGCAATCTCAGTTCGTCCTAGTGGACGCCCCGCCGGCCCATGAAGATAGCGAGCAATTTGTGCGTGTAGCCAATCTGTTCCGCACGGCCGGTGTGCTCACGCCACGGGTGCTGGAGGTGGATTTAGACAGAGGCTTCATGCTGTTGCAGGATTTCGGTGATGACTTGTATCTGCCAGCGCTGCAAGCGGGACTGGAGGTCGACACGCTATATCGCGCGGCGATGGCCTCTCTCGTCCATCTACAGTCACAGGGTGACACTACCGGGCTGCCCGCATACGATCGCGCGCTGCTGCGCAGGGAACTCAACCTCTTCAACGATTGGTTCTGCGAGCGTTTCCTAGAGCTCGTGTTAAACGAAGAGGAGCGTGCCCTGATCGAGCGTACCTGGACCTTCCTTGAGGATGCGGCGCTTAGCCAAGCACAGGTCTGTGTGCATCGCGACTATCACTCAAGAAACCTCATGCTGCTAAGCCCCGACGCGGAACAGAATCCCGATCGGGCCCCTGGTGTGATCGACTTTCAAGACGCCGTGGTGGGCGCCAACACCTATGACCTAGTCTCGTTGCTGCGCGATTGCTATATCGTGTGGCCAGAGCAGCGAGTGCGCGCATGGGCGCTAGAGTTTCGAGAGATGGCGCTTGCGGTTGGCCTAGTAAAGAACGACACAGAGCATGACGAGCGCTCATTCCTGCGCGACTTCGACTTGATGGGGCTGCAACGCCACTTAAAAGTCATCGGTATCTTCGCGCGCTTGAACCTGCGCGATGGCAAGTCGCGTTATATGGCCGACATCCCTCTGGTCATCGACTATGTGCTACAGGTAGCGCCACAGCATCCCGAGATGGCTGAGTTTGTGCAGTGGTTTGAAAACAAAATACTTCCCTTCGCTACGCCTAAATTGCAGGCCTTCATTGCGCAGCAGGGCGCGGCGCCATGAAGGCGATGATTCTGGCGGCGGGTTTGGGCAGCAGAATGCGCCCACTCACCGACTCGCTGCCCAAGCCGCTGTTGAAAGTAGGCGACAAGGCGCTTATTGAATATCACATCGGCAACCTAGCGGCGGCGGGAATCACGCAAATCGTGATCAATCACTACCACCTAGGGGAAAAGTTAGAAGCAGCACTTGGTGATGGCGCTCGCTACGGCGTCAACATAGCGTACTCGCGTGAGACGGTGCGCCTAGAGACTGCGGGTGGGATAGTTAAGGCATTGCCATTGCTAGGAGAGGAGCCTTTCGCGGTAATCAGCGCGGATATCTGGACGGACTACAATTACACGAACTTAAAATCAGTAGATGGGGAAGATACCCTTGCGAGACTGATCATGGTAAAGAACCCGCCTCATCATCAGGCGGGAGACTTCGCACTCACGAGCGAAGGCCGACTAACAATCGCAGCGGAGGGCGCGGACACAGGCCTGACCTACAGCGGCATCAGCATAATGCACCCCAAACTCTTCGCACACCTACCCGAAGAACCCCTGGCATTGCGGCCAGTCCTAAACAAGGCAATTGCCTCGAACCTAATCGAGGCAGAAATGCACGACGGCCTGTGGTTCGATATCGGCACGCCAGAGCGCCTACTAGAACTCGATACCTATCTAAGAGAAGTGCTCTCGTAGGGCCAGGATCTTCAGTGATCTCTAGTGCTCCGTAGCGAGAGTGGGACCGCGATTGAACTCAGTTTGCGTTAGCGCTCCGTAGCGCGAGTGGCACTGCGGCGTACTTCGCTGCTGGACACGCCGTAAATACATCCATGTAGGCTCAGTCGCCGAGTCCGACCGCCATGGATGGCGGGAGTGCCGAGAATGCAGGAGCAATTCATCGGCCAGGCGGCTCATGGTCCTGCATCGAAGCACTCCACATTGCCCCTCTGATTTATTGGACGCGCGTTGTTACAGAGTTCTTTTCCCTTGCGGACTAGAATGTGGCGAACAAATAGATGCCTGCACTGAAGCCTCTCCCTGCCCCCACCCCAAAAATTGTGGTGTTATCCTCCTAACCTGACCAAGACGTCGAAAGTATGCCGTCCCCAAAGGAATAGCACTCAATCTGAGGAGCGTGGTGTGCGGTGGGGGCTGAGGAGAGTGTTAGCGGCAGGGTCGATGAATTGCTCCTGCATTCTCGGCACTCCCGCCATCCATGGCGGTCGGATGCCGCGCGCCAAGCCCCCATGGAGGGGTTCACGGCGTCTCTGCGCAGCCCCTACCGTGCAGCGCGC
>DIAM01000020.1:253772-254288 GCA_002416505.1 Gammaproteobacteria bacterium UBA5078 | reverse complement strand
AGCGCGCTCCCGCACTGAACTAAATACCACTGAACCCGTACCACCAAACCCGTACCACCAAACCCAAACCAACCATAAATTCCATGCACAAATAGTGAATGTCTGTAAAATACCGGCAACTCGAAAAAATGGACTCCTAGACATGACTAAGTATCTGATCGCCCCCTCCATCCTCTCTGCAGACTTCGCTAGATTAGGCGAAGAGGTCGATGCTGTATTGGCTGCAGGCGCCGATGTCATTCATTTTGACGTCATGGATAACCACTATGTGCCCAATCTCACCATCGGCCCTATGATCTGTAAGGCCCTTAGGGACTATGGCGTCACCGCCCCCATCGACGTGCATCTGATGGTCTCTCCCGTCGATCAGATGATTCAGGATTTTGCCAAGGCCGGTGCCAGTATCATTACCTTCCACCCCGAGGCTACTAATCACGTCGATCGTTCCCTGTCCATGATCCGCGAGCTTGGCTGTCAGGCCGGCTTGGTGTTTAACCCCGCCACTAGCCTGGATTG
>DIAM01000020.1:37076-253637 GCA_002416505.1 Gammaproteobacteria bacterium UBA5078 | reverse complement strand
TGTTTACCCCCGCCACTAGCCTGGATTGTCTGGAATACCTGATGGACAAGCTCGATGTCATACTGTTGATGAGTGTGAACCCCGGCTTTGGCGGGCAGAAGTTCATTCCCTCGACGCTGAAGAAGCTGGCCCAAGTGCGGAAGCTGATCGACGAGAGTCATCTGCAGATTCGCCTGGAAGTGGACGGCGGCGTGGGCATCAAGAATATCGGCGAGATCGCTAAGGCAGGCGCGGACATGTTCGTGGCCGGTTCCGCGATCTTCAATAGCGACAGTTATGCGGCCACCATCGCGGCCATGCGTGCAGAGCTCGGCCACGCGCCAATCAATCACTAGGGTGTTTCTCTGATCTTATGACTCCACTGGACTTCGCAGCCCTCGCGGCACAGGACTATAACCGGGTTCCCTTGGTTCGACAGGTATTGGCGGATCTAGAGACGCCACTGTCTACCTATCTCAAGCTCGGGCGCGGCCTACACACATATTTTTTCGAGTCCGTGCAGGGCGGTGAGAAGTGGGGTCGTTTCTCCATTATCGGCCTGCCATGCCGCACAGTCCTGCGGGTGGTCGGCAATAAGATCACGGTGGAGACCGACGGCAAGGTTGTCGAGGAAACCGTCAGCGAAGACCCCTTCGTATTCATCGAGGCCTTCAAGGCCCGCTACAAGGTTGCTCCCCTGCAAGGCGAGCAGCGTTTCTGCGGCGGCCTAGTGGGTTACTTTGCCTATGACACGGTGCGCTATGTTGAGCCAAGCCTTGGCGCTGCGCCCGGCGATGACGACATCGGCACGCCCGATATCCTGTTGATGGTGTCCGAGGAAGTGGTGGTGTTCGACAATCTGCGCGGCACCCTGTCATTGATCGTGAACGTGGACCCGCAGCAAACCGACGCCTATACCAAGGCGCAGAATCGACTAGACGAGTTGCAGGATGCCTTGGCCGAACCGGCAGTGTTGCCGGCCAAGGTCACGGCACGCCAGGTGAGCGAGTCGGACTTCGACTCGCGCTTCAAGCAGCCCGAGTTCGAGAAGGCCGTGAATCGCATCAAGGACTATATTCTGGCCGGCGACGTGATGCAGGTGGTGATTGCCCAGCGCATGTCCGTGCCGTTCTCCGGCGACCCGATGAATGTGTACCGGGCCCTGCGCTTCCTCAACCCATCGCCCTATATGGTGTTCTTCAATATGGGCGACCACCATGTGGTGAGCGCATCCCCCGAGATCCTCGCCCGCGTCGAAGAGGGCAAGATCACCGTGCGCCCGTTGGCCGGCACCCGCATGCGTGGCAAGACCGAGGCCGAGGACTTAGCACTAGAGCAGGAATTGCTGGCAGACTCTAAGGAAATTGCCGAGCACTTGATGCTGATCGACCTTAGCCGCAACGACTCCGGTCGCGTGTCCAAGACGGGTAGCGTCACCGTGCCCCGCAAGATGTTCGTGGAGCGTTATTCTCACGTCATGCACATCGCCTCCATCGTGGAGAGCGAGATCATGGAAGACAAGACGGCGCTCGATGTACTCAAGGCAACCCTCCCGGTGGGCACCCTCAGCGGCGCCCCCAAGGTCCGTGCGATGGAGATTATCGATGAGCTGGAGCCAGTCAAGCGCGGCATCTATGGCGGCGCCATGGGTTATCTGGGCTGGGGCGGCAATATGGACATGGCCATCGCCATCCGCACCGCGGTCATTAAAGACGAGCGCCTCTTCGTCGAGGCCGGTGCCGGCATAGTCGCCGACTCCGTCCCCACCTCCGAGTGGGAAGAGACCATCAACAAGGCCCGCGCTATCTTCCGCGCGGTCGAGTTGGCCGAACAGGGCCTGCAGAGGCTTTAGCACCGAAGGGATCAAAGGGGTGGATCAAAGGGGTCAGAGTAACTTGATCCATCAAGTTACTCTGACCCCTTTGATCCCTTTGATCCCTTTGATTCTACAGCGACTTAAATGCCGCCAGCGCCCGCTCGCGGGAGTCCTTCAGATCCACGATCGGCGCTGGATAATCCTTGCCGATTCTTACTCCCGCCTCTTGCAAGATTTTCTCCGGCGCCGCGCCGGGGTTGTGTAGATACTTGTTCGGCAGGGTGGCGAGCTCCGGCACGTACTTACGGATATAGGTTCCGTTCGGGTCGAAGCGTTCGCTCTGGGTTACTGGGTTGAACACGCGGAAGTAGGGCGCTGCGTCGGCGCCGCAACCGGCTATCCATTGCCAGCTCGCGCTGTTGGCGGCCAGATCGGCGTCGACTAGGCAGTCCCAGAACCAGTCCTCGCCATGGTGCCAGTGGGTGAGCAGATTCTTCACCAAGAATGAACCCACCACCATACGTACGCGGTTATGCATGTAGCCGGTCTGCCACAATTCGCGCATGCCTGCGTCTACAAGCGGGTAGCCGGTAAGTCCCCTCTGCCATGCTCGCAGCATCGCCTTATCATTCTGCCATGGGAAGTGGTCGAACTTCTTCTGCAGGTTCTCTCGGACAATGCTGGGTTGGTGGTAGAGCAGTGCATAGGAGAATTCGCGCCAGCCAAGTTCACTGCGAAAGCAATCGAGGTCGTCGTCTAGCCCATCCTCTAAGCCGATGCGTTCGGCCTGTGCCCACACCTGGTTGGGCGAGATCTCGCCGTAGTGCAGGTGCGGGGACAGGCGCGAGACATTGGCACGCTCGGGGAAATTGCGACCTTGCTTGTAGTCGTCGAGCCCCGCCTGCAAGAACTCTTTGAGGCGTGCCTGCGCGGCGTCCTCGCCGATGCTCCAAGTTGCGTGCATGGTCTTATCCCAGCCGATGCTGGGCAATAGCTCTAGGGCAGTTATGCCTTGTACACCTACATTGCGCCTAAACTCTGGCGGAATCTCCGCGTCTACTAAATTAAGCGCTGGCGTCTGCAGCGGGGCACGTGGCGCGGCGGCATTCAAACAGCCGCGGCGGTAATAAGGAGTAAAGACCTTGTACGGGGTCTGGTCCTGCTTCAACACCTGCCAGGGTTCCCACAGCAGGCTGCCGTTATGGCTATGCACTTGCAGCTCTGCGTTTTGCAGTGTGTCCTTAATGATCTTATCGCGGGCGATACGCCATGGTTCGTAGCAACGGTTCCAGTGCACTGCGTCTGCGCTGAAGGCTTGGGCAAGGCTGGGCAGGAGTACTGCGGGGTCTCCACTTAGAATAAGCAATTTGCCGCCAAGGCTTTCGTTGAGAGCGCTGAGTGAGTGGTGCAGCCACCAGCGACTGGCGCCGCCCATGGCCCATTCACCGGAGTTGTGATCGTCGAGAATGTATAGGGGGAGTAGTCTGCCATCCTGAGCCGCGGCTACTAGTGCAGGGTTGTCGCTGAGGCGCAGATCCTGCCGAAACCACATAATTGAGCGTGAATTGTTAATACGAGGGTCCTCTTATAGGGCATAAGGCAATTGACAGAGATATACGCGACTCGTGCTGATTAAGATCAAGATTAAGTGGAGGCAAAAAAGCAGTGGTGTCGAGCTTGAATGCTGGGTCAATATGAATGCAACTATTTGTATCTGATAGAGAAATGCCAGGGCTATTACGGTATATTGCGCGACCTACACGAATAATCATAACGAGTGCTCCATAATTTGGAGCCAAGTTGATAAACATTTAATAAAAAAGAGTATTTTCATATGACCTATAGCCTTCCCCACGCGTTGCGATCATTGGCCCTTGCAACTCTAAGTATACTGGCTCTCGGCAGCGCGGTTCCCCTTGCAGCTCAGGAGGTCGTTCCACAATTAACGCAAGTCGATGAGGATCGCGCGGATATTCGCTTGGACGGCAAGCTCGATGAGGCTATTTGGCAGAATGTGCCCTATATCGATGGCATGCGCGTGGTGATTCCCGACACTTTGGCGGAAGCCGCTTACGAGACTCACACTCGCATATTCTATACAGAGCGCGGCATCTATGTAGGGGTTATGAACTACCAACCTGCAGACACGATAGTGGCGCGCATGACTTCCCGTGATACGAGGCTCGAGCGCGATGGTTTCGTGTTGATGCTCGATGCATCGGGCGAGGGTCTCTACGGCTATATGATGCGCATTAATCTGGGCGGCTCGATGACAGATGCGACAATTCTGCCAGAGCGTCAGTTGAACTTGCAGTGGGACGGTTCTTGGGATGCTGAGACCAGTGTTGTCGATGGGGGCTGGGTAGCGGAGATGTTCATTCCTTGGTCGATGATGTCCCTGCCGCAAGTAGCGGGCGAGACGCGTCGCATCGGGGTCTACACGGAGCGTCAAGTTGGCTCAACGAGTGAGACATGGTCCTTTCCTGCTCTGCCTAATACCGTGCCGCAGTTCCTGTCGGCCTTCCATAAGTTCGAGCTGCAGGACATCGAGCCGCGCACGCAGATCACCTACTACCCTTATGTGTCTGCTACCAATGACAGCATACGTGACGAGGCAGAGCTGCGGGCAGGGGCCGAGGTGTTTTGGCGCCCATCCTCGAATACGCAGATCTCCGCGAGTTTGAATCCGGACTTCGGCAATGTGGAATCCGATGACGTGGTGGTGAACCTCACGGCCTTCGAAACTTTCTTCGCGGAGAAGCGCTCCTTCTTCTTAGAAGGACAAGACGTGTTTAATACCTCCCCGCGCTCCCAAGGCGGGCGCGGCCCTGGCGGCCCCACGACGATGTTGAATACGCGTCGCATCGGCGGCGCCGGTCTCTACACACTCCCCACTGGCGTCACAGCGGTGGCGACAGACCTTAGCCAGCCTACCGATCTATTGGGAGCGGTAAAGCTCACCGGTCAGAACGGGAGCTGGCGCTATGGCACCTTGTTCGCCGCCGAGGACGATTCGGAGATTCGCGGTAAAGATGTGGCGGGTAATCGCGTGAAGCTACAGGCGGAGGGGCGCGACTTCGCGGTGGGTCGATTGCTCTATGAAGACACCTCCCGTGGTGGCCGCCGCGCCATCGGCTGGATGGGCACCAATGTTTCCCATTCCAGCGTCGATGCTATGGTCAACGGCATCGACGTGCACTATTTCTCCGCAGACACGAAGTGGGTGGCCGACGGTCAGTACCTGCATAGCGACGTCGATGGCGTCACCGGCAATGGGGTGTTCGGCGACATCAGTTATCAGCCCGAGCAAGGCCGTCAGCACCGCGTGGCGCTAGGCTATTTGGACGATACGCTCGACATCAATGACCTTGGCTTTCTTAGCCGCAACGACCAAATTCAAGGTGACTATACGTTTAGCCTCGATCAGTCCAATATCGAAGGCCTGCGCTCGCTGAGCAATAGTGTGAACATCACTAACCAGTGGAATACATCGGGTCAGCCCACCCGAACCGCCTTATTCTTTAACCGCAACTATACTTTCTTGGACAATAGCTCGCTGCGCACGGGGCTGCGTTATTTTCCGCCTCGCATCGACGATAGTCTCGGCCGTGGCAGTGGTGAGTTCCGTATCCCCGAGCGCTATGCGCTGAACTTGAACTGGAGTACGGACCCAGGTCAGCCTTTCTCCTATAGCTTGGGCATTGCTGCTGATCAGGAAGACCTTGGGCCTAAGAGCATCACGTATTTTGCAGGTTTCAGCTATAGGCCCATCGATACCTTCTCATTGAATCTCGACGTCGACTATACCGACCGTGAGGCCTTGTTGGTCTATAAGGGTTCGGGTCGTTACACCTCCTTCGAGGCTACGCAATGGTCGCCGAAGTTGACGATGGACTATTTCGTCTCGGCCAAACAACAGCTGCGCTTTAGCATGCAGTGGACTGGTTTGAAGGCATACGAGGACAGGTTCTATCAGGTCAATCCAAATAAGCTCGAGCACTTGGCAGTGGTGCCTAAGCCCAATGCCACGCCGGATGACTTCATCATCAGCCGCATGACATTCCAGGCGCGCTATCGCTGGGAGATCGCGCCACTGTCGGATCTATTCGTGGTGTATACCCGTGGCGCGAATGTGCCCAATACGATGTTCGACGAGTATGGCGGCATGTTCATGGAGGCGTGGAACGAGCCCATCGTGGACACGCTGGTCGTGAAACTACGTTATCGTATCGGCTCTTAAGCCGACCGAAGTTTTAGTGCTGCAGTGGGATATACAATTTTTGTGTGCCCGCTGCAGTATTCACTATCTGAGAAATACTCTTAGTGCGCCGTCCAGGTCTTCGCATTAGAAATCCAAGGGATGGATCCTGCGGGTAGGGCTGGCGATGTAAATCTTCTATCACGCGTTCTGGGCTGATGGTCGAACGGGCGATAAATTGCTCGAAGGCCTCGCGCCGCACCTGCAGGCTCGCCTCATACTCCACGGACGAAGAACTCAAGAAGAAGGGCCGTTCGGCGCCCTCCTCGTGTATCTGCATACGTCCGCCTTCCCAGCTGCATTGCGATATACGCTCACCTCGAACTAATACCAAGTCGAAGGGAGCGAAATCGTCCCACGACAAGTCCATGATGTAGGATACGAGCGCGTCCTTGGGTGCGTCGGCCAGAAGCGCGGGGATGATAAGCCCGCGACTGCGCCGTGCAGCGGCACTGCTGCCTTGATAACGGTTGAGCAGTGCGGCGACCAGGCCATCGCCACGCGCGCCGAACCAGGTGCCTCGTGACACACTATCGATTGGCCACCACTGTTGCATGATGCCGCGCTCGTCATTGAGAAGATATTCCCCTGCCTCCGCCCTGTCATCGGCCTCGTCGCGATTCATCGTCACGATGGTGCCGACGGCACTCGGGAGGACGGTTAGTGTGCACATGGCGTGCTCTCATCTTGCGTGCTGTGCCGATTGAAACTCGCCGTGCCGGGGGCGATGCCGATGTGGGCGGGTAAGTTGATGCCAAAGTGCGCGAGCACTAATTTGATATGGGCGGCGTGATGAATGGTGTGATTGATCACGTAGAGAATCTCGCGGTTGAGATTGGAGTCGAAGTGCATGCGCTGAGTGCTCTCGCAATCGATCTCGGAGGCAACGGTGATCTTACAATTGTCGAAGTCCTCGGTCTGTATCCACAGGCGCAGCAGAGACAGCCGTTGGCTCGCCATGAGGCGGTCTGTCTCCACCTCGTTGCCGCGGTCGCGCTTGTCGTAGTCCACTACGCCTTCCTCTACAGCGAGTTTGATGGCGAGCATATGGTCGAACACGTGGCGGATGTGTTGCCCGACATTGGCCTCTCGATAGACGTTGTCGGCCAGTTGCCGGGGCATCTGCTCAAGCTCGACCAAGATGTCGTTGAGCTGCTCCAGCGAGTTTGCGAGTGCTGTGCGCATCATGGCTCGGCCCTCCAGCGTTGTGTGAACTCGATCGCACCCGCCTTGCCGAGATAACGGCGTAGGTAGCGCGGCGGTGCAGTGCGCAGGTCTACTAGGATAAGTCCATCGAGCGAATGGTTGAACCCGGCATTGACGGAGAAGTCGATGAACTTACCGTTTAGGGCGAGGTAATGACGAATCAATACCGGCACGCGCATGGCGTTGCCGGAGTTGCCTAGCAATTTGTTGATGGCCGCCATGCTCGACAGTGCCTTGATGGTGTCGGGCGTCCAGAATCTTAGGCTGTATTTGAAGGGTGAGACGGGCCGCACGAGCGTGCGCATATTCGCGCCGGCACCGTGTGCCGCTAGGAAACTCTCGGTCAGTAGCGCGCGAATCATCGGGGAGTAACGGCTGGAGATGCTGACGCAGCCGAATAATGTATGGCAGTCGGGGTGCTGCAGCATCATCGCCCCGAGCCCACGCCATAGTAGGTCCAAGGCGCGCGGGTCGGCCTGATACTCCTGTGTCACGAAGGAGCGGCCTACCTCGATTGCGCCACCGAGTTCGCGAATGAAGCGCTCGTCATAGTGGAACAGAGAGTTACTATACAGTGCCGTCACATCGCGGCGACTGAGAATGCTGCTGACCCGTGCCGCACGATAGCCACCCACGATCTGCAGGGCCTCGGCATCCCACACTAGGATGTGCCAATAATCGACGTCGAAGCGGTCGGCATCGAGTGCTAGCCCTGTGCCTTCTCCCACTGCTCGGAAGGTACGCTCACGCACGAGGGCCAATTGTTCGGCGACGCAGCCTAGCGCCGAGTAGGGTGCGTTATAGACTTGTAGATGGCCCTGCTCGGCCACGCGATAGTCTTGCAGTCGTACAAACTCGCTCTCTAGCCTCTGTGCGGCTATGCCTCCACTCAGGCGTGGCTGTGCCTTTTGTGCAGCGCCGTTCTTCTCGATGGCGAGTAGCTCGCAGGCGAGGCGCAGATACTCGGTGGCGGTGGCGGGAGTGCGGATATCGGTGGCGCTAAAATCGATGGTCTGGCCGATGCGTGCGGTCACCTTCTTGCGGCGCTGCCAGAGCATGGCGCGGGGCAATAGCAGCGTGCGCAGGCGCTTGTGAATCAGGCCTGAGAGGTAGAAAGCCCAACTATTGCGCCCGTCGATATGCACCGGCAGGCATTGTGCTTTGTACTTAAGCGCCAAACGTCCCACGATGTGTTTCCATGGGGCATCTTGAATCGACCAGCTCTTCACATCTAAGACGGATACGGTGCCGGCGGGGAATATCAGCAAGGCGCCGTTCTTGGCGAGATGTCGGCTGGCCTGCATCATGCCTCGTGCGTTGAGCTGCTGTTTGTCCGGGTTCAGCACATCCACGCCGATGAAGAGATCGTCGAACTCCTTGAACTGCAGGAGTAACTCGTTGGTAAGTACCTTTAGGTCCGGCCGGTAACGGAGCAATAACCTGCTCAGCTGCATGCCCTCGAGTGCGCCCAAAGGGTGGTTGGAAACGATGATCAGGGGCTTGTCTCGGGGCAGGGACTCTAAGGAATCTAAGTTCAAGGCGTGAAACTCAGCGCCGATCTTGCCCAAAGTGAAATCCAGGAACTGCGCCACGTCCGTCTCTGGCGCATTTAGCCAGTCGTCATACCAGCCGCGCAGGACATGCAGCGACGACAGCTTGTTGATGATGAAGCGCAGCGGGCTTGGCAGGCCGGTGAGTGCGAGGGGGTTACTGATCATCAGTCGGTCTCCGGATAGTAGCGCGTGAGGCGGCGCTCTAAAAGCCAATGTGAGAGTAGCGATCTAATGCCGGGGGTCGTGTACCCCTGCTTGCGCAGATAGGCGCCGATCTTAAACAGAGTGCGGTATTGCCATAGGAGAGTACGAATGGCGTCGCCCAAGCGCGCGTCCTTGTCCCAGATATGGATGGACTCGGAACTGGCGCCATTGATCTCTACTATCTCCAATTTGCGCCCGGCCTGAAGTGCCTCGAGGTCCTCGAACTTGACGTCTAGGCGGCCGTAATAGAATTCGGGCAAGTCAGCCATGATGCGATTGATGGTCTCGCTTAGCGCCTGCGTAATCAGTCCCCTCGCATCCTCGAAAACCGCGCCGCGACAATGGCTCGCACAGAACAGTAAGCGATGAACCTCGTGTGCGGGCAGCACGCGCTCCCAGTCATTCTCGTTGCGGGCGGCATATAGGTGCAAGAGTTGTCCGGCGCGCGGGTCTCGCTCAACTAGCTCGCGCAGGGTGCGTTGACCATCGCCGATTACGCTGGGCGTGTGTTTAATGGTGAGAGAGACGATCTCGCCAGTGGCCTGTTGTGGATGACGCACGAAGAAGATGCCGACCTCTGGCTCAAAGCTGGCGAGCTTCTGGCACACCAGCGCAGCCCCAACTGGGTATGCGCTCAGGGTTTGGGTGAGTTGTTCGGCACTGCGAATCAGTTTGACTCCGGCACCGCGGCAGCCCATGTCCGGCTTGCAGACGAAGGGAAGGGCGATACCTCGTTCGGCCGCATTCGCTATCAAGGCGGCGCTCTGGCTCGCCGCTGGCATGTCGTTAACGCTATGCATAACCCATGGCAGGATAGCGTCTTTGCACGCGCCTGTAGCCTGGGACATTAGCAAGTCTTTGGAGCCGCCTACCATGCCGGCGAGGGGGATAGTGGGGTTGGCGATGAGGGGCAAGGTCAGTGAGCGATAACGCACGCTGAGCCACAGCCATTGCAGGACCACGGGAGAGTACATGACCCAAGATGGCCAAAATTCGAAATAAGAGGTGCTCGACGATCTGCTCACTAGGCTAGCCCACATTCTTCATTAGGCCCACGAGTGGGCGCGTACGCGTAGTTCGGTCTACTCGGACTTCGCTTGTTCTAATGCCTTAGTGGCAATGCTGGCGGCCTCCTCGTCGGAGAGGTGGTCTTGACCGGATAGTTGGTGGCTAAGTTCGATGGTAGTGCGCAGATGTCCTACAAACTTTCGACAATAGCCACATAGGAGTAAATGAAAGCCATAGCCCAAGGACTGACGTAGGGTCAGTTTCTTGTCTATATGGTCGCTCGCCTGCTTGGCGATGTCGCGACAACTCAACATGTTCCGGTCTCCTGATAGCGATCTATCACCTGCATTAAACTAAGGCGGGCACGGTGTAGCAGCACCCGTACATTAGAGTTACTCAACTCGAGAATGTTACAGATGTCCTGCAGCTCCATCTGTTGGATGTCGCGCATGGTGAACACAGCGCATTGGTCGGCGCTGAGGGTGGTGAGGGTGTGGTCGATGCACTTGCGCAGTTGTTCCTGTTCCAGCAACTGCAGGGGCGTGTCGCTGTGCCAGTTGGCGGGGGAGCTCTGCCAGTGGCCGTTCTTCTTGAAGTGTATGTCGAGCGCGTCGAGCGAGTCGTCGTGGCTGCCGACCATGGCATCGAGTGAAACATAACGCGACTCCTTGCCTAGCCGCGTGCGGGCCTCGTTACGCACGATCGTATACAGCCATGTCTGCAGGCTAGAGCGGCCCTCGAAACGGGGCAGGGCGCGGTGTATGGAGACCCAGGCCTCCTGCAATACCTCTTCGGCCCACACATCGCCGACGATGGCGCGGGCGACGACCAGTAACTGCCGATGGTAGCGCTTGACCAGTGCCGTGAACGCGGGGGCCTCGCCCCTGCGCAGGGCCTCGAGGTCTTGCTCATCTTGTTCTTTGTGTAACATAAGCGCGAACCAATGGTCTCTTACTGGTGTATTAAATAAAGCCCGTGCGCTAGGAAGTGAAAATGCCGATTACCCAGTTTTTACACGATACGCTGAGCAATAATGTGCTCTATTCAGTCTTCGCTCTTGCCACTGTCTTGCTCAGCCCCAGTGCGGCGCAGGCCGGTGACTGGGACCTGCTCGATGCGGTATTAGCGCAATATGTAAAGCCAGTGCAGCGCGAGGGCATCCGCTTTCACGGGGTCGACTATCAAGCCCTAGCGTTGGATCCGCGCTATGGACAGCTGCTCACGCAGATCGAGAATAGCCAGCCTGCCTCGCTGCGAGATTCCGATGAGCGTCTCGCATTCTACATCAATGCCTACAATGTCTACGCCATTAAGATGGTCATCGACAATATGCCTATGGACAGCATCCGCGATGCCGGCTCCTTGTTCACGCCGGTCTGGAAAAAAACCGTCGGCACTATTGCCGGGGAGTCCGTCACCCTCGATCAAATCGAACACGCCATTCTACGGTCTATGGGCGAGCCGCGCATCCATTTCGCCATCGTATGTGCCTCCCTAAGCTGCCCGAACCTGCGGCGGGAAGCCTATCGGGCCGAGAAGCTGGAACAGCAGCTAGATGATCAGACCAGAATGTTTCTGCAAGATGACACGAAGGGTTTGATGCTCGAAGGGCGCCGCATGCGGCTGTCGCAGATATTCGACTGGTTCGAAGAGGATTTCGATGCCGCCGGTGGGGTAGAGGAGTTTGTGCGCCGCTATCGTGAGCTGCCTGCGCAGCTTAGCTGGCGCGCCAATATGCCCTACGACTGGGACCTCAACCGCCAATAGGCGGCGCGAGGCCCCTCGCATTGACGCATTTACTGAGCTGCCTGGGCGGCCTCTAGCACGAGGCTAAAATCCGGGCGGATGCGGTAGTCTTCCTCGGCCAATTTGGCGCGTATCACACCCTCGTTGTCGAGCACGAAGATCCCTGGGTAGGGGATTCCATAGGCCCTATTGCCGGGCTCGTACTGCAGGTTCAATATGCCCATAGCCTTGATGTGGGCGCTGTCCTCGTCGTACAGCAGGGGGAAGGTAGTCTCATACTCCGCTTCGGCCTCTTTCAGGGTCGCTACCGAATCATAGGTCATCGTGGCCACATTGAAGCCGATGGCATTGAATTGCGCCTCGGCCTCCACGAGTTGTTGGAGCTGGCGAATGCAGAAGGGGCACCAGTCGAAGGAGCGGCTCATCACTAGGATCAGGCCGTTCTCGCCGCTTAGCTGGGCGAGGCTGTGCTCTTTGCCATCCTGATCGACGGCATTAACAGCCGGTAGTTGGCTGCCGACATCGAGGGTAGGGGCCCAAACGAAAGCCTCGTCTGCCGCACTCGCGGCGCTAGCCAGGGCGAACACGAACAAGCCTATTAAAAGCGCTCGCGATACCGGTGGCCGTAAAAAGCTTTTCATGTCAGTGCTCCTTTTATTGCTATTTATTTGTTAAATTTCCTTCGCACGCCCCACATCAGACCGAGTTGAGGTGGAATTGTTACTCAGTGATCCTAAAATAGCCTACATTGATGGGGTTTTCGGTATCGCGTTGGAGAGAGTATGACCCTAGACAAGATAATGAGCCATCCCGTAGCATCGGTTGAGCTAGATGACACGCTCAAATCGGTGAAGGATATCCTCGACCGCGCAAAATTCAATCATGTACTGGTGGTCGAACAGCGCAAGCTGCTTGGGGTTATCTCCGATCGCGATGTCTATCGGCAGTTGACTCCGACCTTCGGCACACCCTTAGAGACCTATAAGGATCAGATGCTCTTACACCGGCCCGTGCACACCTTCATGACGCGCAAACCCACCACCTTGAGAAAGACTGCGAATATGTTCGATGCGATCGACGTGTTCCTAACGAAGAATATTTCTTGCATACCGATTGTCGATAGTGAGAATCAGGTTGAAGGCATAGTTACCAAGAAAGACATACTGCGGCTCATGAAGTCGCACCGCTCCAAATTCAATGACTAGGCTCGACTAGTACTAAGGCAGCTCCGTTGCGGATCACATTGTTGCTTGCGCTAACGCAATAGTGGCTTTTGCGCTGCTCGGAAGATTTTGATGTGTATCAATACGATACACCGCCGTGTTCGGTATCATGAAGTTTCACTATTAGCCCAATCCTCCGGCACTGACGTGGCGCGGTGAATTGTCTTTTCTTCGGGATGGGGCTAGTTTCCTCACACGCTTTTGCAAGTTCTGCGGCAACCGCATTGGAGCCTACGATGTTATTCAGACAACTCTTCGACGCTAGCTCATCAACCTATACCTATCTTCTCGCCGATGAAGATAGCCACGAGGCATTGCTGATCGACCCGGTGTTCGAGCAAGCCTCACGCGACCTCGCCTTGCTCAACGAACTAGGCCTAAAGCTAAAGCTCGTGGTGGACACACACGCTCACGCCGACCATATTACGGCTGCATGGTTATTGAAGCAGAAGACGGGGTGTAAGATCGCTATCTCTGCCGATGCCGGTGCCGAGAATGCCGATGTCTTACTCCAAGACGGGCAGCGCTTTGGCATAAAAGGGGTGGAGCTGGAGGCGCGGGCAACTCCCGGCCACACGAGTGGCTGCACCAGCTACGTCCTCGCCGATCAGAAAATGGTGTTTACGGGTGATGCGCTGCTGATCCGCGGCTGTGGGCGGAGCGACTTCCAACAGGGCGACCCAGCGCGCCTATATCGTTCCATTACCGAGCAAATATTCTCACTCCCAGACGACTATGCGGTCTACCCAGCTCATGACTACAACGGGCGCACCCGCTCCTCCGTAGCGGAAGAGAAGCAATACAATCCTCGTGTGGGCGGTGGGGCCGATGAGCGTGACTTCGTGGAATATATGAAGGCGATGCAATTGCCGCATCCCAAGAAGATCGAGGAGGCCCTGCCGAATAATCTACGCAGCGGCAAGCCCGCCAGCGGTAAATTGCCGGAGGAGCCGGATTGGGCGGAGCTGCGCGTGACCTTCGCTGGAGTGCCGGAGGTGGAGCCGGAGTGGGTGCTGCGGCATCAGGCAGAGTTGACCGTATTGGATGTGCGCGAGGCGGAGGAGATCGGTGCGCCGATCGTCGGTCTCGATCGCGTCACCGTGATCCCTCTGAGTGAGCTACGTGCGCGGGCCTCGGAGGTGCCTAAGGACAAACCGGTAGTCACGCTGTGCCGTTCGGGCAAGCGCTCGTCCATGGCGATCACCATTCTAAAAGAGTTTGGTCACGACAGGGTGGCCAATATCCACGGCGGTATCCTGCATTGGTTGGAGCGATAAACCGAGTTTAGACAAGCCTTCTAGTATTGCTCGCGGTGACTCGTCACTTAGAGTTTGGTCGCTAGGTAGAGGCCGTCGCCCACTGGCGCCAGATAGGCCTGCACGCGCCTATCTTGGCTGATCTTATCGTTGAGTTTGCGCAGGGCCATGGTGTCCTCACTTTGATCGGCGCAGTCGATAACGGCGCCGCCCCACAGGCAGTTGTCCAATGCGATCAGGCCGCCCGTGCGCAATAGCTCAAGGGTTAATTCATAGTAGTCGTCGTAACCGGTTTTGTCGGCGTCGATGAAGGCGAAGTCGAACTGGCCCGCACCCCCGCACTTGATCAACTCGCTAAGTGTCTGCGTGGCCGGGGCTAGGTGCAGGTCGATCTTGTCGGCTACGCCCGCCGCTGCCCAGAAGGGTTTGGCTATATTCGTCCACTCCTCACTAATATCGCAGGCAATGATGCGGCCGTCCGCTGGCAGCGCCAGAGCGGTGATGAGCGTGCTATAGCCGGTGAAGACCCCGATCTCGATAGTGTTCTTCGCGCGAATCGACTTGAGCAAGACACTCATGAATTGTGCCTGCTCGTGGGATATCTGCATCCCGGCGCCTTCCATTACGGAGGTCTTCTTATGCAACTCCTGCAGCACGGGGTGTTCCGGCGCCAGATGGTCGTTGATGTATTGATTGATGTCTTTGTCTACTTTAATCCATCGAGACATGGGAGCTCCTTTTTGAAGGTTTGCCTGCGCAGTGTACTAAATTTACGCGCGAGTGGCAGAGAGCCGTTCGGTGATGACGTAGCTGCCAAAACCAAGCACTATCACGATTGCCGCGACGGCCGCCTCTATGGGGCGGTTCACCGAGATAAACCAGAGAGTCCACAGCATGATGCCGCTATACAGAAGCGGTGGCAGGGGATAGGCCCAGGTGCGATAAGAACCCGCGCCCTCGCGCTGGTCTTTGCCCTTGCGAAAGCGCAGTACGAACACGCCAAGCACGGTGGCCAGCGAGCTCAAGCCCAGGATAAAGCCAGAGAACACCAATACCGAGTCGAAGGTGGAGGTGACGATGAACAGTATCGCGATCGCGCCCTGTACATAGATCGCGGTGCGAGGCACGCCGCCGGCATTCTTCACGGCGAGCTTGCGAAATAGTCGAAAGTCTTCCCCCATCACTTGTAGCACGCGGGGACCTGCCATCAGCATCGCGCTAACGGTGGAGATCAGCAACAGGGACAGCAGTGCGCCCATGAGCATGGCGCCAATCGGACCGAAGGTCTGTTCCGCGACGATGACGCCTATCTCTATGCGCCCCTCCAGTGCGGCCATCGGCACGGCATAGAGGAATGTGGCGTTAAGCGCCAAATACAACACGATGACGATCGCCGTGCCGCCGATAAGCACTATTGGAACGGAGCGCTCTGGTCGGTCGATCTCTCCGGTAATATAGGTGGCGGCATTCCAGCCCGTGTAGGCATAGTTCACATAGATCAGGGAAACTGCGAACGCGCTGGAGGCTAAGAGGACGCCATCGCCGCTACTAGGCAGTAGGTGTAGGGGCTGCGGGGTGCTAACGCTGCTATATACTGCAACCACGAACAGCGCGATCAGCAATACCTTGATGATAGTGAACCAGTTCTGCAAGCCACTGCTGGCGGCGTGGTTACGCCCGTGTACGAAGGTGAGAACGCCGACGAGTGCGACGGCGGCAAGGCTGCGATTGATGGGGATGCTCGCACCCACTGCCGAATCGAAGTAGGCCGCGAAGGTCATTGCGGCCAATGCCGTAGGGGCCGCGAAACCCACCGTCAAGGAGACCCAGCCGGACACGAACCCGATAGAGGGATGGTAGATCTGACTGAGGAAGTTGTATTCGCCGCCCGAACGGGGCATGCGGCTGGCAAGCTCGGCATAGGTCAGTGCGCCGCACATCGCCGCGATGCCGCCGACCAGCCATAGCATCAACAGGACGAAGCTGGATTTGATGTCGATAATCTGAAAACCGAGGCTGGTGAACACCCCAGTGCCGACCATATTGGCGACGACGACAGCGATGGCGGTGGCGGGGGTATAACGGCTTACTTTAGACATGGACTCACTCGTCGCGGTGCAATGACAACAGTAGACAATATCGCCACGGAAAACGGAAGTGTTTATCCGCGGGGGAACTTACACTGGTCAGTAGCCGTCCCTTCGGGTATAAGTAGCGCCCTAATCCAAGCCCCGAGCCGGGCAGACCAGCAGGACTAATAAATGAGCACCAATAAGAGATATAACTCCCTAGTGAGCGTGGACGAGACCAGTGGTCTGTGGCGCGCCGAGATATTGCGTCGCGCAAGCTCTAAACGCAATGTCGTGTCCAAGATGCAGGAAGGTTTTGCCACCGAAGACGAGGCCAATAAATGGGCAGAGGAAAGCCTAGTGGAGTTTCTGGCCTTGAATGAGCGCAATAAGCGACAGTCCAAGAGCAAGTAGTCAGGATTTAAAGCCTTTGCCGACGACATAGACTTCGCGCGAGCGCGAGCGCGATGCGTCTGGCTTGCGCACAACGACCTTGTCGAAGTGTTCGCGCATATCCTTCAGGTATTGATCATAGCCCTCGCCGTGGAAGACCTTCGCCACATAATTCGCGCCTGGTTTTAACACGGCGATGGCCATCTCGAGGGCTAGCTCCACTAGGTACATGGAGCTGGCTTGATCGGCGGCATCTACGCCGCTGATATTGGGAGCCATGTCTGACATCACTAAATCTGCTTTCTCCTCGTCTAGTTCGGCGAGAATTGCGTCGAACACTTCTTGTTCGGTGAAATCACCCTCGATAAAAATGACATCGGCAATCGGGTCCATGGGCAGGATATCTGAGGCGATGGTTTTGCCCTGCTTGCCAAGCAATGGTGCTACTACCTGCGACCAGCCACCGGGTGTCGAGCCCAAGTCCAACACCGTCATCCCCGGGCGTAACAGCCTGTCTTTGTCGATCAATTCCAAGAGTTTGTAGCTGGCGCGCGAGCGGTAACCGTCGACCTGTGCCTTTTTGACATAGGGGTCGTTCACATGCTCCTCGAGCCAACGATTACTGCTTTTCGAACGGGCCATGGGGTCGTTTTCTGCTTCTGCTTTTGAGGGAAGGGGGGCAGTCTAATCCGTATCGTCGGACTCTACAATCTGGTTGCGGCCGCGCTCTTTCGCCCGGTAGAGCGCTTGGTCGGCCTGATCCACGAACTCATCGACATTGTTCACCTGGTCCGATTGGCAGATTCCGCCGCTAAAGCTGCAGTTGAATTCATCGGCGTTATGTCGGAACTTCACCTTCTCGAATTCCTTGCGCAGCGCGTTGAGCTTGATCGCGGCGTTCTTCGCATCGGTGTCTGGCAGCACCACTAGATATTCCTCACCACCATAGCGGCCAATGATGTCAGTGGTGCGTAGTCCGCGCCGCAATAGATGAGCGAGCGTGGCGATGACGACGTCGCCAGTCTGGTGTCCATAGCTATCGTTGACGCGCTTGAACTTATCGATATCGAGCATGGCGACGCTGACGATACTATTATTGCGTCCCGCGCGGGCATATTCGTGCCCAAGCCGCTCCTTGATCTCGGTGTGTTTGAGCAAACCCGTGAGGCTGTCCCGAGTCATGAGTTCCGCTAACTGTCTTGCGCGTTGCGCACGACTAATAATGGTGGCGACGAAGGATTCTTCCACGACTGGCTTTAGGATGAAGTCATCGCCGCTGGTCATCATTGCCGATATTTGTCGACCCTCATTGCGCTCGCTGGACAGGAAGATAATGGGGATGTGAATCCAGTGCGTGTGAAAGCGTACGACCTCAGCCAATTCGACACCCGTACAGGAGGGCATATGCAGATCGAAGATCATCAGGTCAGGTTGAAACTCTTCGATCAGGTCGAGGATCTTGGAGGGATCAGATAAGGCATGGGCCATGATGCCCCACTTATCCAGCATCAGGCGATGATGCTCCATCGAATACACATCGTCGTCGACTAAGAGTACGCGATAGGGGGATTTAGCGAGCGGTTGTAAAACGAATTCCAGAGTGGATTCGAGCGCCGGAATGTCCACCGGTTTGCTGTGAAAGGCGACGACAGAATTGCGCGCCGCCTCTAGTTTCTCGGCGAAACTATCGTGCTGACTAACGACTAAAATGGGGAGCGAGCCCATCCCGTTCTCGCGCAGGCAGCGCGTGGTGTTGGCCAGAGTCTGTTCGGCAATATTATTCCTTTCAATGTCGACAATCAGTCCGTCCGGCCTGTCCTTTTTTGCAGATTCGCAGAGTGTTGCTATGCTGGTGAACGTGGTGACGTAATAGCCAAAACTGGATAGGCCAATCTTCAGTAAATTACTCGTCGTGGGGTCATCCTCTAAGACATACAGTAACAAGTTCTCTGCACGAGGTTGTACTTTTTTTGCTTCCTCTGGTTTGCTGCCCTGCGCGTCCAGATCCTTATCGATCTCCTCGGGGATGGCCACCGCTGGCGCCAGTACATTGAGCTGTTTGCGCAGGGCTATCACATCGATTTCGGCACCCTGATTGAGAATGCCGTCGAGGGAGCTTTCCAGGCGCCGCAGTAATGCTCCGCTATCTGAATAACCGAATGTGAGCGCCGAACCCGCTAGGCGGTGGCTCGCATCATAGAGTTTCTTAAGCGTGTCTTTGCGGCAGATTTCCTGGTCGGGTAGGTTCGCATATGCCACAAATTCCCTAAGCTCAGAAATGAGTTTATTGTGAAATTCGCCGCGTAATTTCGCCATCTCTCTCTGGATGCTGACTTCGTTCTCATTCGCCATTGAATTCTGTCCAATATTGTCCTAGCTGTTCCGATAGGGTCATCACGTCAAAGGGTTTGAGCACCACATTGCAGGCGCCAATACTCTTATAGTATTCGATCTCTGTAGACTGTACCTTCGCCGTCATAAACACGATGGCGACCTCGGTCAAGTCCATGGCCTCTTTGAGCTTCTTCAGGGTGGTGGGGCCGTCGAGACCGGGCATCATCACATCTAGAAGAATCATGTCGGGTGCGAACTGCTCGGTCTTCTCGAGTGCCTCGGCGCCAGAGGCGCAACTAAGAAGGGTAAAGTTACCGACCCGCTCTAGTGCTACCTTCGCAACTGCACGGATTGAATCGTCGTCCTCGACATGAACTATTCTCTGTAATCTGCGCATCTATTTATCCCCCATTTCGAAAATATGTTGCAGCGTCGAGATGATTCTCTGAATCGTAGTTTCGTCCTTGATCAGCACTGCGGCAACATTATTAGCGAGCCTTCTCGGCACCTCGTGGCCCGATAAGATGATTATAGGGACATCTGCTTGCGCAAGGTGGAGTGATTCCCAGAGTGTCTCTCCGCTGCCATCGGGTAGGAACAGGTCCAGTAGTATGAGATCGTAGTGGTTCTCACGGATCTTCCTATTGGCGGTGGCAAGATCTGTGGCCAGATCCATGCTGACCCAATTGCTTATTTGTAGGCTAACGAGTTTAGCGAAGTCGACATCATCCTCGACGTGCAGCACCACAGGCTTCTCATTCTCTTTGCTGCGCTGCGTTCTGGCTCTTGGCAAGCGTATCCAGAAGTGGCTGCCTTGGCCCTCGTGTGACTCGTAACCAATGACGCCGCCCATTCTCTCTATGAGCTCCTTGCAAATAGCGAGGCCAAGGCCGGTGCCTTTTTTGTCGCTGGAGTCCGAGCCATCGGCCTGGGCGAATTTTTGGAAAATGCGCGCTCGGAAGGCCTTTGGTATCCCTTGGCCGTGATCGATCACGCTGATAATAACGCTGTCATCCGGGCCGGCAACGTGGTGGAGCTCGACCTTTGCGCCGCGTTGCGAATGCTTGCAGGCGTTGGAGAGCAGATTGGTCAATACCTGAATGAGTCGAGTGCCATCGGTTTGGATCTGTAGCGGCGTGTCTTCGCTGTGTACAAGCTCCACCCCGTTGGTGTGGGCGAATGCGGCCATGCCGTTGACAGCCTCTTCGAGCAGTGGCAAAAGCTCTACTTTTTCAATCTTCAGCTCCATCTTCCCGGCCAAGAGTTTGTCCATGTCGAGAAGATCATTGACTAGGGCGCTCAAGCGCGCACTGCTCTTCGCGGCGATCTTGAGCATCGCGCATACTTCCTCGTTTACCTCGCCGAGGACGCCACTGACGATTAGGGAAAGTGCGCCAGAGATCGATGTTAGCGGCGTGCGTAGTTCATGGCTGACAGTGGAGACAAACTCATTCTTGATTTGGTCAAGGCGCCTGCGCTCGCTGATGTTTTCCGCGAGGGACCAGACGACCTCGCGGCCAGATGGGTCTCGCATCATGATTCCCTGTGCGAGTATCGGATAACGAGTGCCATCCTTACGAATATATTCCTTCTCGAAGGGTGTGAAGCGTCCGATAGTGCGCAGTTGTTCGATGGCATTGTTCATCAAAGGTGCGTATTCGCGCGGTGTGAGTTCGCGATCGCTTAGAGCCATAAACTCCTCGTGGGTATAGCCCGTGGGAGCTACCAACGCATCGTTAGCCTCTATCTGCTTGCCAGTCTTATAGTCCATCAAGCTGATGCCCACCGGCGAGAGGTCGAAGAGGCCGCGCAGGCGTGCCTCGCTGCTCTCTAGGGCTTTCTTAGCTAAGTACTCCTCCGTAATATTCTGAATCTGTGACACGAAGTGTATAGGGGTGCCATGTCGGTTCCTTACTATGGCGACCCATAGCTTAGCCTGAATGAGTTCGCCATTTTTCTTGTAATAGCGTTTCTCCATCGCGTAATTTGAAATTTCATCCCTTAGCAGACGGTTCAGCAAGTCGAGATCGTTCTGTAGATCTTCTGGGTGGGTTAAGGTCTGGAAATCCGTTACGAGTAGTTCGTCGCGGGTGTAGCCGAGCATCTCACAGAGGGCGTCGTTCACTTCCATCCAGCGGCCCTCTAAGGATACGAGGGCCATCCCGACCGCCGCAGAGCTGAATGCTCCAGCGAAGCGTTGCGCGGCGAGCAAGGCTTGCTCTTCAGCCTCGTGCTGAGCCGTCTCGTCGACCGCCATGCCGAGGAAGCCGGTGATATTCTCGTTGCCATCGCGGATCGCGCTCACGACGAGGCTCACTAACCTGTGCTCGCCAGACTTGCGTACATAGGTCCATTGTCTTGTTTCGGTCTCGTGATGGCGGGCGGCGTGTATGAAGACGTCGAAGCCCGTGATCTCGCGACCTTCTGCCTCGCTCAATTCCTGGCCACGTGCGATGACCTCCGCTTCGAGATGGAATGCGGCGGGTGAGAGTTTGCCCACGATCTCTTCCTTGGAATAGCCAAGGAGTTTTTCGGCGCCGGTGTTGAAGACGGTAATCAAACCATCGATGTCAGTGGCGATGATGGCCACATCCGAGGATGCGTCGATCAGGGCTTGCATATTGGCCTGAGTGGCGCGGGCATCCTCTTCGGCGGCGCGAACATTGCTCACATCTATGTTGGTGCCAGCCATCCACAGAGGCTTGCCCTGCGCGTCCCACTGATAGACGCGCCCGCGACTCTGCACCCAGACCCAGTGGCCATCTTTATGCCTCATTCGGAACACGCTGCTGTAGTGTGAGGTTCTTCCAGCAAGATGTTCGCTAAGAAGGTGACGCGACTCTTTAACATCGTCGGGATGCGTGAATCTAGACCAAGTGTCGACTGTGATGGGGGATAGCTCTTCGAGGCTATAGCCACCGATCTGCGCCCAGCGTTCGTTGATACTGGTTGCGCCGGTCTGAAGATTCCATTGCCATGTGCCGGCGTGCATTACCTCAATGATGCTGCGCATCTGCGCGCGATCACTAAGCAGGGCCTGATAATCGGCATTGATAGTGGAAATGTCGATCATGGTGATCAGAACGATAGAGGTCGATTTGTAAGTATTCGCGATATTATTGCTATGGCACAGGACAAATCGAGGGTCTTGCTCCCCAACATTGAGGACAACTTCGAGCCCTTGCACTTCGTGTCCATTCCAGGCGCGTTGCCAGGGAGTGTCTTCCGCTTCAAGAGGGCTTGGGTCAGTAACCGTAGATACTGTTAAGGCGAGAGTGCTGCGCTGAATCGGGTCCGTAGTAGGTTCGATTCCGAACCATTGCGCGGCAAGCGTGTTGACGTAAAAGGCGTCGCGATTTCCGTCATAGGCTAACACCGCATTGGGGATTAGCTCCAGTAGAGCGGCTCGTTGTGAGTGTTCCTTCTGGTCTATTTCATCGTTATCTGGCAAGAATTTCCCCGTCGGCTTCTAGCACTAAGACTCGCATACGCGTTCACATTCTAGAGTGATTCTAGTGTGTTGCCCCGCAAACAGGCAAGCCTACATCGGCTTTGCTTGAGAGTAGGCGAGACAATATCGTCTTGTGCTGATGTACAATGGCCGCCCCTACCCTCTGCCGGGGCGACCGGCCAGGACAACTGACATGATTAGGCTCACAGAACTCTCTCTCGCGCTAGACCATCCCCCCGAGGCATTGCGCAGCGCGATCGTAGCGCGCTTAGGCATACAGAGTCGGGAACTGCTCGATTTCACGGTGTTCAAGCGCAGCTATGACGCCCGTAAGAAGAATAGCGTGATCAGCTTCGTCTATATCATACACCTCGCGGTGAAGGACGAGCGCGCACTGCTGGAGCGCTTTGCGCAGGATCCGCACATCCGCTTGGCTCCCGATACTCACTACTACCCGGTGGGTAAGGCGCCACCCAATCATCAGGAGCGCCCGCTCATCATTGGCTTCGGCCCATGCGGGCTCTTCGCGGCGTTGATACTGGCGCAGATGGGGTTTCGTCCTATCGTACTTGAGCGTGGTCGAGACGTGCGCCGTCGCACCAAGGACACGTGGGCCCTATGGCGCAAGAACATCTTGGACACCGAGTCCAACGTCCAATTCGGCGAGGGCGGCGCAGGGCTGTTCTCCGATGGCAAGCTCTATAGCCAAATCAAAGACCCGAAATTCTATGGGCGCAAGGTCATGCACGAGTTCGTGCGCGCCGGCGCGCCGGATGAAATCCTCTATGTCAGCAAGCCTCATATCGGCACGTTTAGGCTCACCGGGGTAGTCGCTAAGATGCGCGAGGAGATTATCGCCCTCGGCGGCGAGGTTCGCTTCGAGAGTAAGGTCACAGAGCTGTTGCTTAGCGATGGCCGCGTGGAGGGACTGCGCCTTGCCGATGGTGAATCGCTACACAGCCGCTATGTGGTGCTTGCCCTCGGCCACAGTGCCCGTGATACGTTTCGGATGCTTCATAAGGTGGGTGTCTTCATCGAGGCGAAACCCTTCGCCATTGGTTTTCGCATCGAACACCCGCAGACGCAGATCGATCGCGTGCGCCTCGGCAAGTATGCCGGGCACGAGATGCTCGGGGCGGCGGATTATAAGGTGATACACCACGCCAAGAATGGGCGCGCTGTCTATAGCTTCTGCATGTGCCCTGGGGGCACCGTGGTCGCCGCTACCTCTGAGACCGGGCGTGTAGTGACCAATGGCATGAGTCAATACTCGCGCAACGAACACAACGCCAATGCCGGCATAGTCGTCGGTATCAATCCGGAGCAGGATTTTCCCGGCGGTCCGCTGGCGGGCCTCGAGCTGCAGGAGGCATTGGAGTCCCATGCCTTTGTGCTTGGTGGCGAAGACTATTGCGCACCGGCGCAATTGGTCGGCGATTTCATTCGCCGCAGGCCGTCTTCACAGCTTGGCGATGTGGTGCCCTCCTATAAGCCAGGCATCCTCCTCGGCGCGCTCGATAGCGCACTGCCCGAGTACGCCATCAGCGCGATAAGAGAGGCGTTGCCAGCCTTCGGCAAACAGATTCGCGGCTTCGATCGCGATGATGCGGTGTTAACGGGGGTCGAGACGCGCACCTCGTCACCGATTCGCATAACGCGAGACCCGGTCAGCCTACAGAGCCTCAATACGCGCGGCCTGTACCCGGCTGGAGAAGGCGCTGGTTACGCCGGCGGCATTCTCTCGGCGGGGGTCGACGGCATAAAGGTCGCGGAGGCGTTGGCCAAGGCGATGCTCGCCGATTTGGGGCAGGGAGCCGAGCTATGAAGATGAGTGTCGACACGCTTAAGAAGCTTGGGCAGAAGAAATACCGCAGCGAATATGGCTGCTTCATCGCCGAGGGCGAACACCTAGTACAGGAGCTAATAGCGGCGGCAGTGCACAAGCCAGCCCTACTTGCATCCCAGTTGTATTGTACCGCCGACTATCACGGGCCTAAGGGCGCGCTGCAGTGCCATGAACTGAGTAGCGCCCAGATGGCAAAGGTCTGCGAGACCAAGACCCCACAGGGTATATTCGCTGTAGTGCCCATCGATGCATTACTGAAAAATGCTTCACCAATCGCTATGGAGCGAGTCTTCTATCTATACGAGGTGCAGGATCCCGGTAACCTAGGGACGATCCTACGCTCCCTCGCGTGGTTTGGCGCGAGTCGCTGCCTACTAAGCCCCGCGTCTGTAGACCCCTTCAACGCGAAGGTCGTGCGCGCCAGCATGGGGGCGATCTTCCATGTTCCCATCGAGACAGAAGTAACGCTGCAGGAATTGCGTGAACGCTACTCGCGCCTGGCGTCTCTCGACATGCATGGTACGCCGGTGGCTGATCCCTCCTTCGCCGGCTTCGATGCCTATGTATTTGGCAATGAGGCGCGAGGCTTGCCCGAGGGCCTTCATACGAGCGTGTTTAGCATTCGAGGTTCGGGCGCGATTGAGTCGCTAAATCTCGCCACGGTGGTGAACATCTGCGCCTATGAGCTGGCGCGGTAAGCGACTGCCGAATTGTGATTTAGTTTGGCTAGGATTGACAATATTGGCCGCAGCGGTCATGTTTCTACCCCCAATAGACACTGCCACAATAAAACTTTTCAAGTGTTAGATTGACTCACAGTAAGCTGTGCTTAATGAGGAATAAGATGAAAACAACGACAAGAACACGATTGAACCGCTTCCAACCCCTTAAATTGACACTCGCCGCCGCATTGCTGCTTAGCGCGTCGAGCGTTGCATTGGCACAGCGTGGCGCTAGTGCTCCCGCCGAGCACGCCGATGTGGTGCCGGTAAATAACCTGCCTAATCCCTATGAGATTGTGCCCAATTGGAGCAACCCACCTGCGGGCCGCACCTGGGGCTCTATTAGTGCAATCAACATCGATATCGATGGCGAGAGCGTCTGGATCGGGGATCGCTGTGGTGCGAACTCCTGTGCGGGCTCCGATGTAGACCCTATCGTGAAGCTGGACTCCGATGGCAATGTAGTGACTAGTTTCGGTGCCGGTCTGATCCTGTGGCCCCATGGCATGGACGTCGACAAAGAGGGCAATGTCTGGGTAGTAGACTCCCGCGCGGCCAACGCTCGCGAACTCGAGCAGTTCCCGGATGCCGCAGGCAAGGGCCATACCGTCCTGAAATTCAGCCCTAGTGGTGAGCTATTGATGACCCTTGGCACTCCAGGGGAGATCGGTAATCCGCCGAATCGTTTCACCGACCCTAACGATGTCGTCATCGGCCCCGATGGCAGCATTTATGTGGCAGAGACCCATGGCGCACAGTTCCAAGACGAGGCGGGCCCAGACTCTATAAGCCGCATCTCTAAGTTTGCTGCTGATGGCACTTTCATCAAGAGCTTCGGCGAATGGGGTTATGAGGACGGTCAGATGCGTTCTCCCCACTCCCTCGCATTCGACTCGCAGGGTCGCTTGTTCGTAGCCGATCGCGGCAATCGTCGCATTCAAATCTTCGATCAAGACGGCGGACATCTGGACACTTGGTACCAGTTTAGCCGCATCTCTGGCATTTTCATCACGCCTGACGACATGCTCTACGCGATCGATTCCGAGTCCGATGACAACTACAATCCGGGCTGGCGCAAAGGCCTACGTGTCGGTAGCGCGCGCACGGGCGAGGTCATGTATTTCGTCTCCGAGCACCCTTCCGAGCGTGCCTCTGGCATGGGCGGCTTCGGCTCCATGGGTGAGGGCGTGACCGTCGACAAAGACGGCAACGTATACTCTGGTGAGGTCGGTCCGGTGCAGGGCGTTTACAAATACATCCCTCGTCTAATCGATTGATTGGAAAGGGTTTGAGCTAATAAGAAGGCGTCGACGCACTGCTTCGGCGCCTTTTTTTATGCCCTGATGTGTCAGCTATTTTAGTCAGCATGTCAATTATATTTGACATTATGGGGGTGGAGGCTATACTGGCCAGAATTCACGTCATGACGAGGGTGGGCAAATGGGATTCCTGCAAGAGATGGCCAATAGAGAACGGCGTTTGTGGGCAGCACTGTTCGTCGACCTTGTCGTGGCCTTGTATTATTTTCCCAAGGCCTTGGCCTTACTGCTACGCGATGACAGCGACATAGTGACGGACCTGCTTGGTCTGGTATTCAAGAGCACGGTATTGGGCATTGTTCTGGCTTTGATCCTCTATGCCCTGTTCGCCATCGCTGGCGCAGAATCCGCTGCCGACGAGCGTGAAAAGCGCTTCGCGGCTCGCGCCAATGGTGCGGGCTATTGGGCCCTGCAGGTTTTTGTGATCGTGTTGATATGGCAACTGAGCGCGAGCGCGCTAGTTCCCGATTTTTACCGAATACCCGACTTATCGATTCCCTTCCTCATTCCACACCTGTTGTTATTAGCGCTCATCGTCTCGCGCATGATCAAGTCGGGCCTCGAGCTATTCTACTATCGCAGGGGTTATTAGCGTTGAAAGGCACCGCGATACAGAACAACATCCGCCGTTTGCGCTTCGAGGCGAATGAGATGTCGCAGGCGGCGCTGGCCGAGAGGGTGGGCGTAACGCGGCAGACTCTCAATGCCATCGAGGCGGCCAAATACTCTCCGACTCTGGAGCTGGCATTCAAGATCGCGCTCGTATTCGGTCAGCCCCTCGATGCCGTCTTCCAATACCCCGCCGGGTCGATGTCCTAGCGCTGGCAAAGTCGAATTCAGGATTTCTAACCAAGGTATATAGGCATTATGCTTATAGAAGGAGAGGGGAGTTTGCCTATATGGTGTTAGGATTGAGTGAGGTCTAATAAACAGCTCCTTGACCCTGCGTCAAACCGCCCTTTGCCGGGGACGATTTAAATGTCTACAATGCTCGTCAACGCTCCAGTCTTTGCCCAGGGTGCTTCTGTGAAAACGACTTCTAAAGCAGTGATATATGTGAAAGAAATACCTTATGCGGCACGAACTTGCCACACCAACCCCAGCATCTCTTGTGGAGAATGCCGGTTAGGTGAGCTGTGTCTGCCGATTGCCTTGGACTCCTCCGAAATTATACGTCTCGACGAAATAGTCAAACAGGGGCGGGCCTTGAGCAAGGGGGATTATCTCTACCACCAAGACGAAGAGTTTAAGGCGATCTACGCGATTCGTGCCGGCAGTTTCAAGACCTTTAAGACCAGCCGCGATGGCACAGAACAGGTAACTGGCCTGTATCTGCCCGGTGAGATTATGGGCATGGACGGCATTAGCAGCAATCGCTACGGTAGTTCGGCAATCGCTTTGGAGACCGGCTCTTTCTGTGAGATCCCATTCCATCAGCTCGAAGAGCTCAGTATGAAGATTCCCTCCCTGCAGGGCCGTTTTTTTCGCTTAATGGGGCAGGAGATTGTCAAAGACCAACAGATGCTGACACTGATCAGCAGCAACGCCGCCGACGAGCGCGTCGCCGCATTGCTGCTTAGCATCTCCAGCCGCAATCATCGTCGCAAACTTTCCCCTACCCATTTCCGCCTGCCGATGACGCGCGCGGACATCGGCAGCTATCTCGGTGTCACACTAGAGACAGTGAGTCGGGTGTTCGGCCGCTTGCAGAAATTGGCCATCGTCAAAGTCGACAACCGCGAGATCGAGGTAATCGACATGCCGGCACTGAAGAAGATCGCAAAAGTCCACGATAGTGACTAGCGTTGATCAGGCCAGGCTGGGTGAGCTGGCCACCACCTACCGAGCTAAGGGCTTCGCCCTCATAGCGGGACTCTTCGAAGAGTCGGAGCTGTGTACGCTGCACGAAGTCTTATTGCGTTTTCATAGTCGCTGGCTAGCTGCCAATTCTGCGCTGTATGCAGCGCGAGCAATCAACAGCGCCTACCTCACCGATTCGGATCATCTCAGTGTTGAAGACAGGCGGGTGCTGTTTCGTGTCCTCGGCGACCGGCGCATCGAGTGCCTGTTGCGGGCGATTTTTCCGGGACCCGCTGCGTTTATGAATACGCAGCTATTCTTCAACCCCGCGAATCGAGATCAGCCCAATTATTGGCATCGCGATATTCAATACACTGGCGAACCGGATGCGGTGCAGCGCGCGGAGTTAAACAACATCAATGTGCTGCATATGCGTCTTGCGCTGATGCCGGAGCGGGGGCTGGAACTAGTGCCGGGTAGTCATGTGCGTTGGGACACGGACGAGGAGTATGGGGTGCGCATGGAGCGAGGGGGAAGGAAAAACTGTGAGGAGCTTCCTAACACTGAAGTTGTGGCGATGGGGCGTGGGGACTTACTAATTTTCTCGGCGAATATGCTGCATCGCGGTCTGTATGGTGTAGATCGATTGGCATTCGATATGCTGTTCTGCGATCCGCTCGAGCGACTAGTCAAACACGTGCGCCCGAGCTGCCTTCCGCAAGGCCAAGACTTCGACGTTATCGAGAACCCAGGCCCATTCCTAGAGACGCTACGAGTCCGCGAGAAGGCGGGCTCGTAGTCTCACAGCAGCCCCTACCGCGCAGCGCGTTTACACTCCTAAGGGGCCACAGACACCGATCTCGTTCCGATTTATAACCACTTCTTCCAGCGGAAGTACGCGGCCAGGCTTACGCCGATCGTGACCATCACTCCTATCGCGATGGGATAGCCCCAGGGCATGCTTAGTTCGGGCATGTGCTGAAAGTTCATGCCGTAGACCCCCGCGATGAAGGTTAGGGGCATGAAGATCGAGGCGAATATCGTCAACACCTTCATGATCTCGTTCATGTGATTGCTGACGCTGGAGATGTACAGGTCTAACATTCCAGCGAGCAGGTCTCGGATCGTGTCGATGCTATCCATAATATGAATCGTATGGTCATAAACATCGCGCACATACATCTGAGTGTCCCGGGTCACTAGATCGCTCTCGTCGCGACTCAGGCTCACTAACACCTCGCGCAGCGGCCAGACCACCTTGCGCAGCAATAGCATTTCACGTTTATAGTGATGGATCTTCGCCAGGGTTTCTGGGGTAGGGTTGTTGAGCAGCTCTTCCTCAAGCAGCTCCACGTTGTCGCCGAATTTTTCCAACAATAGGAAGTAATTGTCGACTAGGGTGTCGATCAAGGCATAGGCGAGATAATCGGCGCGCAGCGCACGAAGTCGGCGGCCGGAACTGAGGCGATTGCGAACCCCTTGAAACAGTTCGGTGCTGTTCTCTTGAAAGGAGAGAAGGAAGCCGTCGCCCAGCACGAGGCTGATCTGTTCGGCGCGGGCTTGGCTTGTCTCTGTATTGAACTCTAGCGTCTTCACGACGATATAGAGGTAATCCTCATGCATCTCGAGCTTAGGGCGTTGATCGGTGTTGAGGATGTCCTCCATCACTAAGGGGTGTAGTTGAAATTTATCGCCTAGCGCTTGCACCACTGCCGCGTCGTGTACACCCTCCACCTGGCACCACAGCACCTGCTCGGGAAGGGCAGTGCGATCGATGTCGCCGACTTGCTGTAATACCTGCTCCGAATAGAGGTCTTGGTTATAACGCACGAGTGTTAGGGAAGTGTTCTCCGAATGCTGCTCTCCGACATGGACGAGGGTGCCAGGCGGCTGGCCTACCTTGCGGCCGCGCTTTCTGATCAGAGTCGTTTTCTTGCTGCGTTTTGCCATGCTCGCCTCGGCGTTTGGAGTGCCCAATATGGTAGCATGACTGCCACTTTGCGTACGCCAGCTTCGTGGCAAGATCGCAGGCAGGGGCAGAAGCGGCGATTCTTTCCATGCTAGAATTCCCGACGCCGGATTGGGGCGCTCTAGAGGAAAGCCTGCACATGCTGTTAATGATTGATAATTACGACTCCTTTACCTATAACATCGTCCAGTATTTGGGTGAATTAGGGGCGGATGTGCGGGTCTACCGTAACGATGCCATCACAATCGATGAGATCGAGCGCTTGGCTCCCGAGAAGATCGTGATCTCTCCCGGCCCCTGCACGCCAAACGAGGCAGGCATTTCGGTCGAGACGATTCACCATTTCGGCGGCAAGATTCCCATTCTCGGTATCTGTCTCGGGCATCAGAGCATCGGGCAGGCCTTTGGCGGCAAGATCGTGCGCGCCAATAAGGTCATGCACGGTAAGCTGTCCGAGATGCACCATTATGGCAAGGGGGTATTCGCGGGGCTAAGCAATCCGTTCACTGCCACCCGCTATCATTCCCTCGTGATCGAGAAGGACACCCTGCCCGAGTGCCTCGAGATTACGGCATGGACCGAGCAGGCCGACGGCCGGGTCGACGAGATTATGGGAGTACGCCACCGCACGCTCTCTATCGAAGGCGTGCAGTTCCACCCCGAGTCGATCCTGAGTGAGCACGGTCATCAACTTTTGAAGAACTTCCTCGATGTAGGAAGAGTGTAAAGAGCATAAGCCATGGATATTAAAGCGGCAATTCGCCAGCTAGCACAGCGCCAAGACCTAAGCGAAGCGCAAATGACCCAGCTGATGCGCGGCATCATGCAGGGCGAGATGACCGACGCGCAGATCGCCGCGTTTCTCGTAAGCCTGCAGCTTAAGGGAATCTGCGCGGCAGAGCTCCTAGGGGCGACGCGTGTGATGCGAGAGCTTGTGACGCGCGTAGACATCGTCGACAACGGACACTTAGTCGATACCTGCGGCACTGGTGGCACGGGCACAGACACCTTCAATATCTCTACCGCCGCGGCGATGGTGGCGGCCTGTGCCGGCGCTCAAGTCGCCAAGCATGGCAATCGTGGTGCGACCAGCAAGAGTGGCAGTGCTGACGTGCTAGAGGCTGCGGGCGTAAAGCTTGCGCTGCACCCTGCACAGGTCGCCGAGTGTATCGACGAGGTCGGCGTTGGCTTCATGTTTGCCCCTGGCCACCATAGCGCCATGAAACATGTGATAGGGCCGCGCAAAGAGATTGGCATGCGCACAATTTTCAACCTGCTCGGGCCCTTGACTAATCCGGCCTCGGCGCCCAATCAATTGCTGGGGGTTAACGATGCCCAGTGGATCGAGGTGATGTTAGATGTCCTAGCCAGCCTTGGCAGCAAACACGTCCTTATCGTGGCCGCCGAAGATGGTCTGGACGAGATCAGTATCAGTGCCGCGACTCGAGTAGGCGAGCTGCATAATGGGCAGATAAGCCATTACAGTATCTCTCCGGAGCAGTTCGGGATGCGGCGTCGCGACGGGTTCGCTAACTTGCAGATAGGAAATGCCCAACAAAGCCTAGCCTTAGTGCGCAAAGCCTTGAGCTATGAGGACGAAGATGCCGGCGATATCGTGGCGCTCAATGCCGGCGCGGCGCTCTATGCGGCAAATGTAGAGGACAGTATCGCAGCAGGGGTGCGCCGTGCGCAGCAGATTATGAAAAGTGGTGCCGCCCTGCGCAAGCTCGAGCAACTAGCCACCTTCACTAGTGGTTTCGAGGACTAAAAAAGAACGACTATGAACACCGCCACAATCTTGCAGAAAATAATCGCCCAGAAGCATCTCGAGATAGCCCGCGACAGCGCGATCACGAGTTTGGATGCGCTGGAGTTGAGCGCCAAAGACAATCACGATCGTCGCGATTTCATCGGGGCCTTACGCACACGCATAGAGGCGCGTAGGCCGGCGATCATCGCGGAGATCAAGAAGGCCTCGCCAAGCAAGGGCCTGATCCGCGCGGATTTCGACCCAGCCTTGATCGCCTCCCAATACGAAAGCGCTGGCGCAGCCTGCCTTTCCGTTCTCACCGATCGAGAGTTTTTCCAGGGCGGCATCGAATACCTGCAGCAGGCCCGTGAAGCCACCTCGCTGCCAGTCATACGCAAAGACTTTATCATCGACCCGTATCAAGTCGCGGAGGCTAAGGTAATCGGGGCAGATTGCGTGCTGCTCATTGTGGCGGCCCTGTCTCCCACGCAGTTGCACGAGTTGGCGAGCTATGCCAAGCAGATGCGCTTAGACGTTCTGGTAGAGGTACACGATGAGGCCGAGCTGGACATCGCGCTTGAGGCGGGCTTCGACCTGATCGGCGTGAATAATCGCAATTTACACACCTTCGAGACGGATCTTGGCGTAAGCTATAGACTCGCGCAGCGCTTGCCGCAGGGCGTGGTATTGGTGACCGAAAGTGGCATACACGATGCGCGCGATGTGCAGGCGATGCTCGCCAAGGGGATCTACGGTTTCCTGATCGGCGAGACTTTCATGCGCGCCCCTAATCCTGGCTTGAAACTACAAGAGTTGTTTGCGTGATATGGCGAAACCTCCCGATCTTGACGAAGATTTAGAAGGGGCCGTGCCACCCCCGATCCCTCCGAAGCGTCATGGCATTCCACGCCTGATCGCAGCGGCGCGCTATTCCTTCGCCGGGCTGCGCGCGGCGTTCGCTAGTGAAGAGGCATTTCGTTTGGAGGTGCTTACCCTGCTTGTGCTCACCCCGGTTGCGCTCTATGCAGGGCAGACGCAGGTTGAGAGGGTGCTTCTAATAGGCAGCATCATATTGCTGATGATTATCGAGCTCCTTAACACCGCGGTCGAAGCTGTCGTAGACAGGGTTGGCAGCGAATATCATGAGTTATCCCGGCAGGCCAAGGATATAGGCTCAGCCGCCGTATTTCTTGGCATGGTGACGGTGGCGATGGTCTGGGGCCTAATTCTTCTCTGATTTGCCTCTTTTACAACGAAATGAGTAAACCTCTCCCCAAAAGCGCCGATAACAGATAAGTAATCGCAATATGCGAAAAACTCATCCGTTGCCTCGGTGCCCAATGTTTTTATCCAACGCCCCAACTCTCTTCATGCTCGCTGCCTTAATGGTCGGCTCGCTGGTGCTTGTGCATTTGGCCCAAGAGCGTCAGGAACGGAACGTGATTCGCCTCTATCGTTTGGCCGCTCTGGATAGGCGCCGCGCCTCCATCATCAGCGTCATCGCGAACCTGAAACAGGTCGATGACAATCCCGAAGTTGCGCGGGTGCTCGGCCAGGCCTTGAAGAGCGATCTAGTGCGTATTCAGAAGCTGGACCCGGCACGAGGCGCTGAGCCAGAAGTGCGGCAGGGCAGCAGTGCTGCCGACAAGGGAGCGGGGGGCGATGCGAAGCGCTCTAGGGTAGATAGCAAGACTAGCTTCAGCAGCGAGCGCGAAGTGACTAAGGCGCGCGCCCATATCAACGATGCCTTGGCCCTGATTCGGCATCTCTACGAGGTGCGCAAGGTTAGCGGCGAAGCCTTGGAGTCCACTGCAAGGCATCTAGGCATGCTGAGCGCCCTGGTAGGCGTGAATTCGAATATTCACATGGCGGAGCAGGCCATGGCCAATGCCGACGCAAAGAAGGCCCTGGGTCATTATAGAGCGGCAGAGAGCTATCTGTTGAATGGGCCGCTGAAGGGGCCGGAGGGTGAGGAGAAGTTGCAACTGATTCTCACGCGCAAGCAGCAGATACTAGATAGCGCCGCGCGCGAAGAGAGTGGTCAAGAATATTACACAGACCGTGCGGCATAAACGCCAATGGCGTTTAGCGCGTACCGAAAACGACGATGGTCTTACCCTTAACATGGATAAGTTCTTGCTCTTCTAGGGTCTTGAGCACGCGGCCAGCCATCTCTCTGGAACAGTTCACCAAGCGTCCCAATTCCTGCCTCGTAATCTTGATCTGCATGCCGTCCGGATGGGTCATCGCATCGGGCTCTTTACTGAGCTCTATGAGGGTGCGTGCGATGCGTCCCGTGACATCATAGAACGCAAGATCCCCTACCTTACGGGTGGTATTGCGTAGGCGATGCGCCATCTGTTTACCGATGGTGAAGACGATCTCGGGGTGGGAGCGAATATAGCTATTGAAGTTAGCATAGCTTATCTCCGCGATCTCGCAGGCACTGCGAGTACGGCACCAGGCGCTGCGCGCCTCTTTCTGCTCGAACAGGCCCATTTCGCCGAAAAAATCGCCCGGGTTGAGATAGGCGATGACGACCTCCTTGCCATCATCATCTTCGAGTACAACGGAAACCGACCCTTCAATGATGTAGTACAGCGTATTACAGGAATCGCCTTCGTAAATGATGGTGCTGCGATTTGGGTAGCGTCGTCGATGGCAATTGGTTAAGAAATTTTCCAAGTCCTTAATATGTGGCGTGATAGCCATAGGCGCCATATTGTTATTCTCCTTCCCCAAAAGCATTACTTTGTACGCAGTAGGTGTTCGTGTGTGCGTTAAATCGACAGCATCACAATTGTATACCACAGTCTGCGAATACTGTGAATGTTTGCCGCTTCGTCCTTCGCGATTGACTGTGGTAATCTGCCGCCTCACTGCGAACTGTCCGCAAAGGTAGTTCTGACATTAGCAAGAGAGAGGCGATGATGAAAGCGAAAGTGCGCTGGGTAGACGAAGTAATGTTCCTTGGTGAGTCCGGCAGTGGCCACAGTGTTCTGATGGAAGGCCCCGAGTCCAGTGGCGGCCACAATATAGGCATTCGACCCATGGAAATGCTGTTGATAGGTGTGGGCGGCTGCTCCTCCTATGACGTTGTCAGCATTCTGAAAAAAGCTCGTCAGAACGTGACCGGCTGCGTGGCGGAACTACAAGCCGAGCGTGCGGATGCCGTGCCTGCCGTGTTCGAGAGTATTCATCTGCACTTCCGCGTCACTGGCAAGGATCTGAGCGAGAAGCAGGTCGCCAAAGCGGTGGCCTTGTCCGCAGAGAAATACTGCTCCGCAACGATCATGCTAGAGAAGGGTGGGGTGCACATCACACACGATTTCGAAATTGTGGAAGCCTAGCGCTAGAGGCGGTAGGCAGTCTTCTTCATCACGACTGAGAGCATTTGCATGCCGAGTTTGACTGGCAGTGGCAGAGAGGCTCCACCGGCTTGACGGGCGGTGTCGCCGTGGATCTTCTCGTCGACTAACATCTGCTGTAATACCGCTTTGCTCCTCGCGTCGTGCGCGGGCAAGCGTTCCAGATGCTCCTTGAGATGCTCACACACCTGCTCTTCGGTTTCGGCAACAAAGCCTAGGCTCCATTTGTCGCCGGCAAGCCCGGCGGCAGCGCCCAATCCGAAAGACATCGCGTACCAAGCTGGGTTGAGCAGGCTCGCGCGGCTATCCAAGTCCTGCAGTCTCTGCTCGCACCAAGCTAGGTGATCCACTTCCTCTTGCGCAGCCTCTTCCATGGCGTGCCGGATGTCGGGCAGTTTTGCTGTAAGGGCCTGCCCTTGATAGAGCGCCTGTGCGCAGACCTCGCCGGTGTGGTTGATGCGCATCAGACCTGCGGCGCGTATGCGCTCGCTTGCATCCAATTCGGCCTCGGGCAGGCGCGCGGCCGGGGAGGCACGCTTTGCTGTGCTACTGCCCGGGATAAGGGTGCGCAGTGCCTGATCGAATTGGACGATCAGTTGATCTAGACCACTATGGGGGCGGTGCTGCTCAGACATTTTCTCTCGCTATGGCGCGGTAGGCGATATCACGTCGGTAGTAAACATTATGCCATTGTATCTGTTTGAGCAAGTCATAGGCCGCCGCCTGTGCGTCGGTGACACTCTTGCCTAAGGCCGTCGCGCATAGGACGCGGCCGCCATTGGTGAGGACTTGGCCTTTCTCTAAACGGGTGCCAGCATGGAAGACTTTACGATCGGCATCCTTGTTGAGCTCTAAACCGCTGATGATGTCGCCCTTGTTATAGCTGTCCGGATAGCCACCGCTGGCGAGCACGACGCCAACCGCTGGGCGAGGGTCCCATTGCGCATTGGCCTGATCGAGACTTCCATCTAGGGCCTGCATGCATAACTGGATCAGATCGGACTGCAGCCGCATCATGACCGGCTGGGCCTCTGGGTCGCCGAAGCGGCAGTTGTATTCGATGACATTGATATCACCCTCTGGCGAGATCATTAAGCCGGCGTAGAGGAAGCCCACATAGGGGTTGCCGTCTTCGCGCATGCCTCTGACGGTGGGCATGATGACCTGCGCCATTATCTTTTCGTGCAGCTGTGGCGTGACGACTGGAGCGGGTGAATATGCACCCATGCCGCCGGTGTTGGGGCCTTTATCACCATCGTCTCGCGCTTTATGATCTTGCGAGGTCGCAAACGGCAACACATTGTTGCCATCGACCATGACGATGAAGCTTGCCTCTTCGCCCTGTAAAAATTGCTCGATGACGACACGATGACCGGCGTCGCCAAACTTATTGCCAGCGAGCATATCGTGAATGGCCTCTTCGGCCTCGGCAATGCTCTGCGCGATGATGACCCCTTTGCCCGCCGCAAGGCCGTCGGCCTTGATAACGATCGGCGCACCTTGCGCGCGAACATAGGCGCAGGCGGGCTCGATCTCGGTGAAGTTCTGATAGTCAGCCGAAGGCACACGGTGGCGTTTCAGGAAGTCCTTGGTAAACGCTTTAGAGCCTTCCAGTTGTGCGGCATTTCGATTGGGGCCGAAGCAGCGCAGACCCTGCGCGCTAAAGAAATCGACTACGCCTTCTACCAATGGTGCCTCTGGTCCCACTATGGTGAGGCCGACATCATTATCCTTGGCGAATGCGACAAGGGCGGCAAAGTCGAGTGTGTCGATAGCGACATTCTCCACGCCGGCCTCCAAAGCCGTGCCGGCATTGCCCGGCGCGACGAAAACCTTGCCTGCCTGTGGCGATTGTTTAACACGCCAGGCGATCGCGTGTTCGCGTCCGCCATTTCCGATGATCAATACATTCATACTCTGCAATCTCGTCTCTATGCGCTGCCGCCATGGGCAGGCTTGTCATCAATGTCTAAAGTGACGAACGCCGGTGAACACCATCGCCATATTGGCTTCATCTGCTGCGGCGATCACTTCGTCATCGCGCATCGAGCCACCGGGCTGGATGACCGCGCTAATGCCCGCCTGCGCTGCGGCATCGATGCCATCGCGGAACGGGAAGAAGGCGTCGGAGGCCATGACCGAACCGCGCACTTCGAGCTTCTCGTCGGCTGCCTTTATTCCCGCTATGCGAGCGCTGTAGACGCGGCTCATTTGGCCGGCGCCAATGCCGATAGTCTGCTTGTCCTTGCAGTATACGATCGCATTGGACTTCACAAACATCGCCACTTTCCATGCGAACAGCAGGTCTTCAATTTCCTGCGGGCTAGGCTGACGCTTGCTGACGAGCCTGAGGTCGGCCGCCGTAATCTGATGGATATCGCGATCCTGCACGAGGAGGCCGCCATTGACGCGCTTATAGTCGAACGCGTCTTGTGGCGTGGCTGCCCATTGTCCGCAACTTAGTACGCGCACGTTCTGCTTGGCCGCTACGATCTTCAGCGCCTCTGCGGTGACGCTAGGCGCAATGATTACCTCGGTGAACTGACGCTCTACGATGGCCTTTGCCGTGTTCGCGTCTAACTCTCGGTTGAAGGCGATGATGCCGCCGAACGCAGAAGTTGGATCGGTCTGGAAGGCCAGATCGTAGGCGCGACCGATGTCGCTGGCCACGGCAACGCCGCAAGGATTGGCGTGCTTGACGATGACGCAGGCAGGGTCTGCGAATGATTTAACACATTCCAGCGCTGCGTCGGTGTCGGCGATATTATTGTAGGACAGGGCCTTGCCTTGCAGCTGCACCGCAGTGCTAATACTGGCCTCCTGTGGGTTCTTCTCGACATAGAACGCGGCCTTCTGGTGAGGATTCTCACCATAGCGCATGTCTTGGCTCTTCACGAACTGCATCGAATAGGTGCGTGGGAAGGCCGTTGGCAGCGTCTCTTCTGCGGCGCCACTCGGGACACGTTGGCCAAGATAGTTCGCAATTGCGGCGTCATAGGCGGCTGTGTGTTCATAGGTGCGCACGGCGAGGTCGAAGCGAGTTGCGGCGCTAAGGGCCCCATTATTCTCCTTCAGCTCCGCGAGGACTCGATCGTAGTCACTCGGATTCACGATCACGCCGACCCAGGCATTATTCTTGGCTGCGGCGCGCAGCATGGTAGGCCCGCCGATGTCGATATTCTCGATGGCAGTCGGCAGGTCGCAATCGGGATTGGCAACGGTCGCCTCGAAGGGGTAGAGATTCACTACCACGAGGTCGATCGGGGGGATCTGATGGGCTTCCATCACAGCCTGATCGATGTCTCGCCGCGCGAGAATGCCGCCATGAACTTTGGGATGCAGGGTCTTCACCCGGCCATCCATCATCTCGGGAAAACCCGTGTAGTCCGCGATCTCGATAGCGGGGATCTGTTCCGCCTTGAGTAGCTTATAGGTACCGCCGGTCGAGAGTATTTCGATACCGGCACTGTTCAGTGATTTTGCAAAAGCGACGATGCCGGTCTTGTCGGACACGCTGATGAGGGCGCGCCGAACTACGGCGGAATTCGATGTGGGCATGTGAGAAGGTCTATCTTAGGCTGAGTGGGCGGGGGTCCGTTACGCGCCGCCAGATCAGTGTTATCTGGGTACCAGAGGCTGCTTACGACAAGAGTCTGGTTACAACATTCCGTGTTGTTTCAGTTTCTTGCGTAGGGTACCACGGTTCAAACCAAGCAAGATAGAGGCCTTACTTTGGTTGCTGCCGCAGTGGCGTAGCGTAGCCTCTAGCAGAGGGCCCTCGATCTCGTGAAGCACGAGCTGATAGAGGTCGGAGGCCGACTCGTCTCCTAGGTTCGCGAAGTACTGTTGCATCGCTTTCTCGACGTCACTGCGCAGGCTGGATTTCTGTTGTGCTGTTGCGATAGGCATAGTGTTTTCCACAGGGCCAAAGCTTCGACTTGCGTGTTCGTTTAGGGAGCCCATTGTGGATTTCCTCCTAGTCTAACAAGGGTGCAAAGTAGTCCGAAAGCTCACGGACTTGCTCGTCATAACGGTTCAGCGCATTGAAGCGGCGACGCAGATGCTCGGACCCTGGCAGAGTCTCGGTATACCAAGCGACATGCTTGCGCGCGAACAACATGCCTTTGAAGTCTCCGTATAGCGCCTGTAGCTGTTCCAGGTGCGCCAATAGCGTGGTGCGGAGTTCTTCGATCGGACGGTTGGCGAGATTCTGCCCCGTCGCGAGATAGTGATTGATCTGTTGAAAAATCCACGGATTTCCCTGTGCTGCACGCCCGACCATGACGCCATCTGCTCCGGTATAGTCGAGTACCTGCTTGGCTTTGTGCGCACTGCTAATATCGCCGTTGGCAATAACCGGAATGGAGACGGCTGCCTTGACTGCCTTTATCGTGTCGTACTCGACCTCGCCGACAAAACGGCACTCTCGGGTTCGGCCATGGACCGACAATAGCTGGATGCCTGCGTCCTGCGCGATCTTCGCGATCTGTACACCGTTGCGCGACTGCGGCGACCACCCTGTGCGAATCTTCAATGTGACGGGAATGGCAACGGCGTTGACCACTTCCTTTAGTATCTGGGTGACTAGTTCGACGTCCTTTAGGAGAGCCGAGCCGGCAGCCTTCTTCAAGACTTTCTTCGCAGGGCAACCCATGTTGATGTCGATGATATCGGCGCCTAGGTCTTCATGCATGCGCGCGGCATCGGCCATCATATAAGGATCCGAACCGGCGATCTGAATAGAGTTTAAGCTGCCATTGGCCGAGTGAATGTAGCGCGTACGGTTCTTCCTGCTACTCCATAACTCGGAGTTGCATGTCAACATCTCCGACACCGCTAGGCTTGCGCCAAGATCTACGCAGAGGTCTCGAAAAGGTTGGTCCGTAATGCCCGCCATGGGAGCGAGAATGACGCGACCCTCGAGTGTATGTTGTCCAATAGTAATCACAGGTCCTACTTCTTTCACAGTGAGTCCAATTTAAACTTGTTCAGCATAATAGCGATGTGACGCAAGTCGAGGAAGGTAAAAATAGGGCACATATTGGGACTGTTTGTGTCTATATCGACACAGTGGGAGATATATTTAGGGATTACCTGCGCTAGTTCGCAAAGAAACTTAGCTCGTAGTTGATGGCCTTGCTGCCAGGGTCGAGGATGTCTAGCCTGACTTGTATGGGGGAGCCCGGCGGCATGAGTCCTAAATCCGCCACGCCCTCAGGCAGGTATTCCTGCGGTGCGAACAGGCGTTGCGCAACGAGCGTGTCGTCGGCGTCCATGAAGCGTAGTGCGAGCCCGGGGAAGGGTTGAGCGAAGGTGGCGTCGTTGTGGAACTGGAAATTCACGGAGAGGGCATTGGATATCTCTTCATGGCTGCGCACGACGAGTGTGTCGCTTGTTATGGCGCGTATGTTCACCAGCGGCGGCAATTCGCAACGAAGAGCGCTGCACATTCCATCGAGCAAGGGCCGCAAGCGGGCGTTTTGGCTTAAACTATCCTTATTGAACCAGAGATATTGCCCGGCGATGCCGAGCGCTAGTAGCAGGCAGAGAAGCCATAGAATAAGTGCAGAGCCGTTGCGGCGCGGGGACTCTCGCCAATCGAGTTCTAGGGGCGTCTCTGCGCCACTGATCCCGTCGATTTCCTCGGCGCTGAAGCGGCTAAAGCTCCTCGAATCCGTACTATCGTTCATTACCTCGTCATCGAAGTCGATCGCGGTCATGCGAGAGCGAATCTGGGCGTGCTCATCGGCTTTCGCCACAGAAGGGGTGACGTCGACTTCATGTTGGTCGAGTGAGTTCGCGGCGTTTCCTAACGAGGGTTCTATTGACTCTTCGTGGTCAGGCTCTAAATTTTGTTCTGGCTCGACACCTTGTATTGGGTCGTCGTCCTCGGTGTCGTCCGCTGGCAGATCCTCGGGAGTGTCGTCTTCCTCGATCAATTGCCAGAATGGCTCGCTCGCAGATATGCTCGGGCTCAGGCGGTTAGGAAGAGAGTCGGCCATGTCCAGAGTAAAGACGGCTCCGGTCTCTTCCGGCTCCTCGTCTTCGATGTCTAGCTCGGAAATTGGCAATTGCTCGTCAAGCGCCTCGAATTCTTCGCCTTCCTCTTCCCCTAGGTCATCTTGAGTCGGGAGATTGATAGTGCGAATGTCTGCCGAGGGAAGTAGGTTGTCGTCGGCGGCAAAGACGCGCAAACAGGCCCCGCAGCGCACCATGCCGTCAGCGGATTGCAGCTGCGAGACGCTGGTCCTGAACGAGGTGTGGCAATGAGGGCATTGTGTGATGAAAAGGCTCATAAGGGGCAAACGCTGTTTCGATCGATGTTAGCGCCTAATTCCTTCGACGCGAACCCATTCTTCTCGCAGCGCCGGTTCAAGCATAGTGAAATAGGCTTGATAGCTGTCTAGCAGCGATTGGGTCTGTTGGGAAAGTACCCCAGATAGGATGAGCTTACCACCGGGTTTTAGCAATGCGGCGATGACGGGGGTTAACTCCTCGAGAGGGCCGGCCAGAATGTTGGCGACCACGACATCGGCTAAGGGATGACCCGGTACGCCAGGCAGGTGCACGCTCATCTGTTCTGCGGGCACGCCATTGAGCTCGCGATTGCTCTGGGAAGCCTGAATCGCCTGAGGGTCATTGTCGATGGCGATCACATTGTCTGCGCCAAGTAAGGCCGCGGCGATCGCCAAGATGCCGGAACCACAGCCGTAGTCGATGACGATCTTGCCATGCAAATCTTGTTCGCCCAACCATTCGAGGCATAGGGCGGTGGTGGGATGTGTGCCGGTGCCAAAGGCGAGGCCGGGGTCTAGCATGATATTGACGCCGTTCGGGTCAGGTGGAGTCTCCCAGCTTGGGCAGATCCAGATGCGCTCACCGAAGCGCATAGGCTTGAAGTCCTGCATGCAGACGCGCTCCCACTCGGTGTCGATAATCTCTTCGATCGCAATAGGGGCGTTCTTGCTACTGGGCACGCGCGCGTGCACGCGTGCGACGATATCGCTCATCGGCGCATCGTGCGCGAACAAGCCCAATATTTCGGTGTGTTGCCAGATCGGTGTGCTGCCAAGATCGACCTGAAACACAGGCTGATCTTCGCTATCCATCATGGTGACGGAGACCGCGCCACACTCGTCGAGAGTATCCTCGACAAGGGCGGCATCGGCCTCGTTGACGCTTATTTTGAGTTGTTGCCAGGGCATTAGTGTCGCGCTCTAGCCAGACGAGTAAGTGGCATGCCCTTACTTCGTCTTATTTTGAGAGGTCAGCTTACTCTCGAGGTAATGGATGTTTACCCCGCCCTTTTGGAACTCCGCATCGCGAATAATATCCTTGTGCAAGGCCGTATTGGTGCGAATGCCATCGATCAATAACTCGTCCAAGGCATTGCTCATCCTCGCCAATGCACCATTACGGTCGGCGCCATGAGTGATGAGTTTGGCAATCAAGGAGTCGTAATACGGCGGTACGGTATAGCCACTGTAGATATGGGAGTCAACACGCACGCCATTGCCGCCAGGGGCATGGAATAAATTGATCTTGCCGGGGCAGGGCAGGAAGGTCACGGGGTCTTCCGCATTGATGCGGCACTCGAATGAATGGCCGGTGATCTTCACGTCGGACTGCTTGATAGAGAGCTTCTCGCCACTGGCGATGCGCAGTTGTTCCTTCACGATGTCCACGCCCGTCACCATCTCGGTAACCGGGTGTTCAACTTGCACGCGCGTATTCATCTCGATGAAGTAGAACTGCTCGTCTTGATACAGGAACTCCAGGGTGCCCGCGCCGCGATAATTCATTTTCTCGCAGGCTCTGACGCAAGTGGCAGCGACCTCTGCGCGGATATGGTCGGGAATGCCGGGGGCCGGAGCCTCTTCGAGCACCTTCTGGTGGCGGCGCTGCATAGAACAGTCGCGGTCGCCCAGATGTATTGCGTTGCCCTGACCGTCGGCCAGTACCTGAATCTCGACGTGGCGAGGGTTCTCGAGGAATTTCTCCAGATACACCACGCCGCTGCCGAAGAAGGCCTTGGCCTCGGACTGGGTCACGTAGATGGCCTTGAGCAGGGCCGCCTCGCTGTGCACCACGCGCATTCCTCGTCCACCGCCGCCGGCAGCGGCCTTGATGATAACGGGGTAGCCGATATCGCGGGCGATTGAGAGAGTGCGTTCTTTATTGTCGTCGATCGGGCCATTTGAGCCTGGCACGGTCGGTACGCCAGCCTCGCGCATGACTTTGATGGCCGACACTTTGTCGCCCATTAGGCGAATCGTCTCTGGTCGTGGGCCGATGAAAATAAACCCGCTCTTCTCGACTTGCTCGGCGAAGTCCGCGTTCTCGGACAGGAAGCCATAGCCAGGATGGATGGCGACTGCATCAGTGACCTCTGTGGCACTGATAATGGCCGGCACATTCAGGTAACTGTCAGTCGCATTGGCCGGGCCGATGCACACCGACTCGTCTGCAAACCGAACATGCATGAGGTCGCGATCGGCACTGGAGTGGACCGCGACTGTCTTGATGCCGAGCTCTTTACAGGCTCGGAGCACTCGAAGTGCAATTTCGCCGCGATTGGCAATCAGAACTTTATCTAGCATGAAATCAAACCTTTTGTAGTGACATGAAAGGCACGCCGGTGCCTAGGTCTTAAACGATGGTGATTAGGGCTTGATCGTATTCAACCGGCTCACCGTCTTCCACTAAAATGGCTTCCACGACGCCTGAGTGATCGGCCTCGATTTGGTTCATCATCTTCATAGCTTCGACGATGCAGATAACATCGCCCACTTTCACATGCTGACCTACTTCGACAAAAGCAGGAGAGGACGGAGACGGGGAGCGGTAGAAGGTGCCAACCATGGGTGACTTAATTAGATTGCCACGCAATGCCTTGGTTGGGCTCTCTTCGGCCTGGGGAGCCGCCGCTGGCGCAGCCGCGATCGGCGTGGGTGCGGGGGCGTATGCGTGGACTTGTGCTGGTGCGAATTTAGAATTGCGGCTGATGCGAACGGCCTCTTCGCCTTCTTTGATCTCGATTTCCGCGATGTCGGATGACTCTAGTAACTCGATGAGTTTTTTGACTTTTCTAATATCCATAAAAGTTTCTCTTGTCAGTGTTATGGGGGTTTAAAGGGCTCAATTCTTTTTAATAAGGTGCAGCGCCGCTTGCAGCGCTAGGTCATAGCCTTGGCTGCCGAGTCCGGTGATGGTACCGACGGCGATGTCGGAGAAATAGGACTTGTGGCGAAAGGCCTCGCGCTTGTACACGTTGGAAATATGGACTTCGATGAAGGGGATTTCCGCGGCAAGAATGGCATCGCGCAGTGCCACGCTAGTGTGCGTGAATGCGGCGGGATTGAAGAGGATGAAATTAACTCCTTCCTTGCGCGCATCATGGATGCGTTCAATCAGCTCATATTCGGCGTTACTTTGCAGGTGCTGCAGATGGTGGCCGGCCTCTATGCAGGTGTAATTGAGGCGTGCGTTGATGTCGGCGAGAGTCTCGGAGCCGTAGACCTCAGGTTCCCTACTGCCCAATAGATTCAAGTTTGGGCCATGTAGTACAAGTATCGTTGCCATTATTATGGTCTCGTTTTTCAGCGAAGCTGGCGATTTTGTGCTTTATACTGCGTTCGGCAATTATGTCGGCATTTTCTCAGACTTTTGCTCTAATTTCACCATAATTTCTTCGAATTGAACGCTTTCGATCGGCGTCGATGGAAGTTGCGCGGCGAGGAACTATAAAACCAGTGCTATCTCACGGCGTTGCAGGGTGTAGCAAAAACCCGCCTCAGCGCAGCCCTGATATTCGATGAGCAAGACGATCTCTGTGTGGGGCGGCTCCCCCTCGAAGGTGAGTTGGGCCGCCATGTCCTCGAAATAGACCTGCACATCCCCAAAGAACTCGTCGCTGTGGGCGCTGGCCTCGGGCAGACTCAGGGAGAACTCACGGGGTTCGCCATTTTCTAAGACGGAGAAGGCGAATTTATCGACGTATAGATAATACTCAGGTGCGATCTGCCAGTGGACGGCTAGCACGCCGGGCGCTGGCAGGCTGGTGTAGACATTGAAGGCCTGATCGACGGGGAGGAAGCGTGGCCCAGAAAGAACGCTGGGCAGGCTCTGCGCAGAGGCGGTAGAGAGGCCGGTCACGATCGCTAGGGTTGCAATCAGCCATTGGCAGAGTGCCAACCCTAGATGTCGCTTTGTCTTAACGTATAGCATCGATCCTCGTTGAACGGCGCTTATTGTTGGTAACGCTCGAAAACCAAGCTCGCATTCGTTCCGCCAAAGCCGAAGCTGTTGGACAGGATGCGGTCGAGCTTAATATTGTCGATGCGCGTTTGCGGGATATTGAGCCCTGCCGCTTCCTCGTCGGGATTCTCGAGGTTTGCCGCCGCACAGATGAAGTTGTTCTCCATCATCAGCAGGCTGTATATCGCCTCTTGTGCTCCCGCGGCGCCAAGCGAGTGACCGCTGAGCGACTTGGTGGAGTTGATGATTGGGCAGTTATCGCCGAATACTTCCTTGACCGCACGCATCTCGGATATGTCCCCGGCCGGTGTGCTGGTGCCATGGGCGTTGATGTAATCGATTGGGCCGCCGCTGGTTTCGCAGGCCATCTTCATCGCGCGGACGCCGCCGCCACCGCCAGGGGATACCATGTCGTAGCCGTCGGAGGTTGCGCCATAGCCCGTGATTTCGGCGTAGATCTTCGCGCCGCGCTTGATCGCATGATCGAGCGCTTCGATCACGAGCACCGCGCCACCGCCCGCTATCACGAAGCCATCTCGGGCCTGGTCGAAGGCGCGGGAAGCTTTATCGGGGGTTTCATTGTATTTAGTGGAAAGAGCGCCCATCGCATCGAACATATTGGTCAAGGACCAATGCTCTGCCTCGCCGCCACCGGCGAAGATCATGTCTTGTTTGCCCAGCTGAATCAGTTCCACGGCGTTGCCGATGCAGTGAGCGCTCGTCGCACATGCTGAGGAGATGGAATAGTTGACGCCCTTGATCTTGAATGGGGTGGCCAAGCAGGCTGACACAGTGCTGCCCATCGTGCGCGTGACGCGGTAGGGGCCAATCTTGCGAACCCCTTGGGTTCTCAGGATGTCGGCAGCCTCTACTTGGTCTTGTGATGAAGAGCCGCCTGCACCCATGATAATGCCGGTGCGATAATTGGAGACTTCGTCGTCTTTAAGGCCTGCATCCGCGATGGCCTGTTCCATCGAAAGATAGCCGAATGCGGCGGCATCGCCCATGAAGCGCAGAATCTTGCGATCAATCAGTGCCGATAGGTCGAGATCGATCCAGCCTGCGATATGGCTGCGCAGACCCATTTCCTTGTATTCGGGTCGGAAGCGGATGCCGCTGCGCCCCTCGTGCAATGACTCCAGTACAGCTTGTTTGTCTGCCCCCAGACAGGAAACAATCCCGATACCAGTAACTACAACGCGTCTCATAAAAACCTCTTAACTGGATAATGGTGTTCGATCAGAATCTGCTTTCGGGGGTGAATAATCCCACTTTCAGTCCATTGGTTGTGTAGATCACTTTCCCGTCGACGGATACTGTACCATCGGCGATACCCATCACCAACTTCCGCTCAATGACTCGCGTAAGCGATAGCTTGTAAGTGACTAGCTTAGCCGTGGGGAGAATCTCGCCACTGAATTTGACCTCGCCCGCACCGAGCGCCCGACCCTTGCCGAGATTGCCACGCCAGCCGAGGTAAAAGCCCACCAATTGCCACATGGCATCTAAGCCTAGGCAGCCTGGCATGACTGGGTCTTCCGGGAAGTGGCAGTCGAAGAACCATAGATCGGGGCGAATATCGAGTTCGGCGATGATCTCGCCCTTGCCATGGTCGCCACCGCTATCGTTGATCTCGACGATGCGGTCGATCATCAGCATATTGCCGACGGGAAGGCGGGCGTTGCCCGGCCCGAACATGCGGCCATAGCCACAGTCTAATAGTTCGTTGCGTTCGTAGGAGCTTTTGCGGATATGGCCATTCATAAATAGGGGTCAGATTTCCATTATTTGCTGATATAAAGAGCCGGCTGGCTCGCAAAGGCTGCGATATTATCGCGGTGCAGGCAAATAATCGATATTATTTTCCACTTCGAGCCTCCGCCGGGCGGCGAATGGGTGGCTTTTATGCCACACTATGGCAACGCAACATGGACGAGTCGAACGACGAAACATGCCCTAAGCCGCGCGTTGCGGCAGTGTAGAACAGGAAGCAAAAATGATAATTCCCGTAGTACTCGCGGGTGGAGTCGGATCCCGCCTCTGGCCAGTTTCGCGGCAGCTCTATCCCAAACAATTCTCTTCTCTTGCAGCTTCCTCCTCCGGTAGTGACATTGCCTCTTCTGGCGGGGAGACACTCTTCCAAACAACGCTAACCCGCATTCGCGGTGTCACCGATCTCGGCGCTCCCATGGTGATCTGCAACGAAGAGCATCGCTTCTTATGTGCGCAGCAGTTGCTTGAGATCGGCGAGCTACGCGGCACGATCCTACTCGAGCCTATTGGCCGTAACACCGCGCCTGCGGTGGCATTGGCGGCCTTGGTGGCCGCGCCAGAAGATGTGTTATTAGTGCTCCCCGCGGACCATTCGATCCCCAATCATCAAGCACTTCGGACCGTAATCGACACTGGCGCGCACTTGGCGCGAGCGGGCAAGCTGGTGACCTTCGGGATTGTTCCTACGGCTCCGGAGACCGGCTATGGCTATATTCAGCGTGGCAGCCCGGCGGAATCTGGATTCAATGTACAGCGCTTCGTCGAGAAGCCCGCGCTTGCGACGGCTCAAGGCTATTTGGCCAGTGGCGACTATTACTGGAACAGTGGCATGTTCATGTTCACGGCTCAGCAGTATCTCGCAGAGCTGGCGTTGCATGCCCCCGATATCCTCGCGGCGTGCCAGGCCGCCGTGGCGCAGCTCGAGGCGGATGTCGATTTTCGCAGAGTGCCGCTAGAGCTGTTCGGCGCGTGCCGCTCCGAGTCCATCGACTATGCGGTCATGGAGAATACGCGCGCCGCCGTTGTGCTGCCCCTAGATGCGCAATGGAACGATCTGGGCGCCTGGGATGCTCTCTGGGAGACCTCGGCTCAGGACGCGCAGGGCAATGTGCTGACCGGTGACGTGCTTTGTGAGGGCGTGTCCAATAGCTATATCCACTCCCATTCGCGCCTGATCGCGGCGGTCGGCATCGACAACGCGGTCATCGTGGAGACCGCCGATGCGATACTTATCGCCGACCGCAATCGTGTGCAGGAGGTCAAGCGCATCGTACAGCGACTAGAGAAGGAGGGGCGGCCAGAGAGCGTCAGCCATGTGCTGGTCTATCGTCCTTGGGGCAGCTACGAATCGCTCGCCGTTGGCGATGGCTATCAGGTAAAGCACATCGTCGTGAAGCCCGGCGGCACGCTTTCCCTGCAAATGCACCATCATAGGGCAGAGCACTGGGTCGTGATCAAAGGTAGTGCAACGGTCACCTGTGGTGAGCGCGTGTTCACCTTGCAAGCAAATGAATCGACTTTCATCCCGCTGGGCAGCAAACACCGGCTACAGAACCTTGGTGAGGAGCCAGTAGAGCTCATCGAGGTGCAAACCGGCAGCTATCTTGCAGAGGATGATATCGTCCGCTTCGAAGATATCTATGGACGAGTGAAGAAACCCTAGTAGTGTATGCCTTTGCATCGCTACTAAAAAAATTCAAATTGCGAGCATGCCCTGGGCATAACGCAATCGATAGAGGAAAGTGACCGATGGATATAATTCGTAAATGCCTTTTTCCTGCTGCGGGCTACGGCACGCGTTTCTTGCCGGTGACCAAATCCATGCCCAAGGAGATGCTGCCTCTGGTCAATAAGCCATTGATCCAGTATGGCGTCGAAGAGGCGATGGCAGCAGGCATGAGCGAGATCGCGATCGTGACGGGTCGTGGCAAGCGCGCCATCGAGGATCATTTCGATATTAGCTATGAATTAGAGCATCAGATTGCAGGCACCTCGAAGGAAGGCTTTCTTAAAGACATCCGCTATATCATCGATAACTGCACCTTCTCCTATACCCGCCAAGTGGAGATGAAGGGGCTAGGCCATGCCATCTTGACTGGCGAGACCTTGATCGGTCATGAGCCCTTCGCTGTGGTGCTAGCCGATGACTATTGCGTCACCGAAGATGCTGGTGTGCTAGCGCAGATGGTGGCCTTGTATAAGGAGCACGGTTGTAGCATCGTCGCCATCGAAGAGGTGCCGCGCGACGAGACCTATAAATACGGTGTCATCGATGGCAAGGAGATTTCGGAAGGCTTGTACCGAGTCAGCAATATGGTGGAGAAGCCTGATCCAGAAGTCGCACCGAGCAATCTCGCTATCATCGGGCGCTATATCCTGACCCCAGACATCTTCGACATCATTCGCGACACTCCGCCAGGTCGTAACGGTGAGGTGCAGATTACCGACGCGCTGATGACTCAGGCGAAGAGCGGTGGCGTTCTAGCATATAAGTTCAAGGGCCGACGTTTCGATTGTGGCAGTATCGAAGGCTTCATGGATGCCTCAAATTACAACTATGAGCATATCTACAAAAAGCGCTAGGCGCTCCATCTACAGGACTGAGACCACCGATGAAAATTCAGATCAACTGCTTCAAGCCCTATGATATTCGCGGCCGCATTCCCGACCAACTCAACGAGGAGATCGCCTATCGTATTGGGCGTGCCTATGCGATGTGGTTAAAACCGCGCAATGTCGTTGTGGGCTATGATATTCGCCTGACCAGTCAGGATCTGTGTAAGGCTCTAACGCAGGGCTTATTAGATTCCGGAGTGGACGTCATCGATATAGGCCAATGTGGCACCGAAGAGATCTATTTCGCTACCTCTCATCTGCAGACCAGTGGCGGCATCGTGGTCACCGCGAGCCACAATCCCAAAGACTATAACGGCATGAAGCTAGTGCGTGAGGACTCTAAGCCCATCAGTGGTGACACGGGGCTGAACGAGATAAAGGACTTGGCAGAGCAGGGCAAGTTTCCTGCTCCCTCTCGCAGCGGCACCCTGACGCAAGAGGACACGAAGGCGGCCTATGTCGAGCACCTGCTTAGTTATATCGACCTGAGTGCGCTCAAGCCCATGAGAATAGTGGTCAATGCCGGTAACGGCGGTGCGGGAGCCATAGTAGATCTGTTGGAGCCACACCTACCATTTACGTTTATCAAGGTGCATCACGAGCCCGATGGTCATTTCCCTAACGGGGTTCCCAATCCATTGTTGATCGAGAATAGAAAACCGAGCATCGATGCGATTATTGCGAACAAGGCCGATATCGGCATCGCCTGGGATGGCGATTTCGATCGCTGCTTCTTCTTCGATGAGAGCGCGAGTTTTGTAGAGGGTTATTATATCGTTGGGCTTCTCGCCGAGAGTTTTCTTCAGAAAGAGGCTGGCGCCAAAGTCATTCACGATCCACGGTTGACTTGGAATACCATCGAGATTGCCAAGGCCAATGGCGGGCAGGCGATTCAATGCAAGACTGGCCATGCCTTCATCAAGGAGCGCATGCGCATCGAGGATGCCGTGTATGGCGGCGAGATGAGCGCACACCATTATTTTCGTGATTTCGCCTACTGCGATAGCGGCATGATTCCGTGGCTACTAGTTGCAGAGATGATTTGTAAGACTGGCAAGACGATGTCGCAGCTCGTGAAGGAGCGCATGGCGGCCTTCCCGGCCAGTGGCGAGATCAATAAGACGATCGCGGACCCTGCGGCTCTACTGGCCAAGGTGCAGGCTCGTTACGAGATATCGGCTAAGGCGATGGATTTCACCGACGGCCTCAGCATGACCTTCGAGGATTGGCGCTTCAATCTGCGCATGTCCAATACCGAGCCGGTGGTGCGCTTGAATGTGGAGTCGCGAGCGGACAAGGTCTTGATGGAAGCTAAGACCAATGAGCTGTTAGCGCTGATGGAGTGAGGGGGCGTGCCGCGTCGCTATGGTGACGGGCACTGCCATTGCATCTTATAGCTCCACTGATCGACGGCGCTGCGCTCGAAGCCCATGTGCTGATAGAAATCGTGAGCAGGGTTTAGTTTTAACACGCTAAGGCGCAGAGGTTTCTGCGCCTTACGCGCCTGCCTCTGGGCATATTCCAGCATGAACCTACCAATTCCACGGCCTTGATAGTCCGGTAATACTAGTACCATCTCCAGCCACAGATGGTCGGTTTTCTCACGCAGATTCAGAGCCCCAACATCGCGCTCGGCAAGTGTGGCAATGGCGAAGCTCTTCGCCGGCAGGTTCTCATAAAAACTATGCTCCTGCAGTAATTCGTCCCAGCCCCAAGTTTGGGCGATGAAGCTCTGCATGGTGATTTTAAAAGTCTGATAGAGCCACTCCATGTCTGCAGGTTGGCCTTGACGCATGCTGATGTCGTCACGCTCACCGCATGCGGGGATTGGCAGGATTGGTGTCGTCATTCATTTTGCCTTCCCTGATTCGATAGGAGAGGCTGTTTCACGCTTCCAACCTAATTGCCGTTCTATGGCGCCTATCATCGCACCCGCTATATTTTTACCAGTGACTTCCTCGATGTCGTCTATGCGCGGCGAGGAGTTTACCTCGAGCAGCAGCGGGCCTCTGTTGGAGCGAATGATGTCGACTCCCGCTACCTTCAGCCCGAGTACGCGCGCAGCCTTGATGGCTAGGCGTTTTTCCTCCGCGCTAATCTTCACTGTAGAGACGTTGACATTGCGGTGCAGGTTGGCGCGGAAATCGCCGGCCACGGCGTGACGCTGCATCGAGGCGACGACTTTACCGTCGACGACGAACAGGCGTAGATCTTTGCCCTCTGCCTCTTTGATAAACTCCTGCACTAAAAGATTCGCCTGCAACGATTTGAAGGCATTGATTAGGCTCTCGCCCGCCTTGCGAGTCTCTGCCAGTACGACTCCCCGGCCTTGCGGCCCCTCTAGGAGCTTTACTATTAGCGGTGCGCCATTGACCATATCGATTAGCTCTTCGGTCTCTATGGGGCTGTCAGCGAAGCCAGAGGTAGGGATCTGCAGGCCATGGCGCAATAGCAGTTGCAGAGAATAGAGTTTGTCGCGTGAATTGCCGATGGCCTCGGCAGTATTCAGTGCATAGGAGCCGATGCTCTCGAATTGCCGCACCAACGCACAGCCATAAAATGTGAGGTCGGGCCTGATGCGCGGGATGATGGCATCTAGCTTATTGAGAATGAGGCCACCCCGATAATGCACCTCGGGGTTTTCAGAGTCTAATTTCATATAGCACTGCTTCACGTCGAAGAAGCTGATGCTGTGGCCGCGCTCTTCCGCGGCCTCCATGATGCGCTGATTGCTAGGTAGATCGAGGTTGCTCGCCAATAGGGCGATATTTAGGCCGGACTTCTCACTGGTGCTGTCTGCGTACTCGAATTGCAGCGTGTCCTCGGCCACCTCTCCGCCGAGGAAGCTTGCCGCGGGATCCACTAGGATGCGTCCGATCATGGCTTCGCGGCCGAGCAGCATGCGGTAGCCCATCGAGTCGCGATTGGTGAGTGTGACTTCGATCTCCCAGCTTTTCGCGCCGTACTCGAGCGTAGTCTGGATGACATAGCGCTTCTCCGCGATGCCGCTAGAGCTCTTGACCATGCGCTTATCTAAGACCTTAGCCTCACAGCGTACAATAGTGCGGCGATTATTCTGCAGGGGGTGCACTTCGAAACTCACCCAAGGCACTAGGCCACGCTTGAATGACTTGATGTTAAAGGCGTGTATGGCCGTAGTGCGTGCGCCCGAGTCGATCCGCGCCTTGATGGCGGGAATGCCAAGTAGTGGCAGCGCGCACCATTCCTCGCTGCCGACGACGGTTTTCTCTGGCGCTTTAGACATTTTTGGTCCGGCAATGATTGATCAAGCCATTGGTCGAAGAGTCGAACTGCGCACAGTCCTGCTCGCTCGTTAGTGCCCCATAGAGGGTCTCGCCTAGTTGCTTGCCTAGCTCGACCCCCCATTGATCGAATGCATTAATGTGCCAGATCACACTCTCCACGAAGACCTTGTGCTCATAGATGGCGATGAGGCTGCCAAGGGTCTGCGCGTTTAGCTCGTCGAGCAGGAGCGTATTGCTCGGCTTGTTGCCGGGAATCACCTTGTGCTTCGCCAATTCATAGGCGGGGCCCTCCTTCATGCCTTGCTCCAGCAGTTCGGTGTAGGCCTGACGCTGCGATTTGCCCTGCATGAGCGCCTGGCTCTGGCTGAAGCAATTGGCGAGCAAATGCGCGTGCTGATCTGCATCTGCGGGGAAGGCGGTCTTGACGATGCCGATGAAATCCGCAGGGATATAGTGCGTGCCCTGATGCAGGAGTTGGTGGAAGGAGTGTTGGCCGTTAGTGCCCGCGCTACCCCAAACTATAGGCCCGCTGGGTACTAGCAGCCGATTACCATCGACCTCGACCGACTTACCAAGGCTCTCCATCTCAAGTTGTTGTAGGAAGGCGGGGAACAGGTGTAATTCTTGGCTATAGGGCAGGATGGCCTGACTGGTCGCGCCGACGAAGCCGCCATACCAGACGCTGAAGAGCCCCATAAGCACAGGAATATTGCGCTCGAAGGGCGCGTCGCGGAAGTGTTCATCCACGATCCGCGCACCCTTGAGTAGCGCGCGAAATTGCTCCATGCCGACGCTAAGCGCGATGGGCAGGCCGATGGCGGACCACAGCGAATAGCGCCCGCCGACCCAATCCCATAAGGGGAAGATATTCTCTTGCGCTATGCCGAAGGCCTTGGCCTTGGCGACATTGGCAGAGACCGCGACGAAGTGCTGCGCGATCTGCGCCTCATCTCCTCCATTGTCTAGATACCAGCGCCTTGCCAGGCCAGCATTCTGATGCGTCTCTAGGGTATTGAAAGATTTAGAGGCGATGACGAATAGGGTCGTCTCCGGGTTCAGCCTCGCTAACGTGCTGCGCATGTGCGCGGGATCGACATTGGACACGAAGTGAGTCGTGATCTGCGGGAGTTGCCAGCGTTGCAGCGCCTCGGTCACCATGGCCGGCCCAAGGTCGGAGCCGCCGATGCCGATGTTGACTACGGTTGCTATCGCTTTACCACTAAATCCCGTCCAGGCGCCGCTGTGGACGCGTGCGACAAAGGCTTCCATCTGCGCCATCGTGTCCGCCACGGCCTTGTTTAGGGCGGGGTCTATAGTGTCTAGGGGAGTGCGTAGCGCGACGTGCAGAGCGGGCCTGTCCTCGGTCACATTGATCTTCGCGCCGCTATACATGGCATTTATGGCCTCAGCCAAACCCGCCTCCTCGGCGAGGTTGCGGAGCAATTGCATAGTCTGCGCATCGGCGAGACTCTTGGAATAGTCCAAGAATACGCCCTCGAGGCTGACTTGGTAGTGCGCGAAGCGCTCTTTGTCCGCCTTAAACAGGGTGGCGATGGTGGTGCCAGTTTGGTGCAAATTAAGATAATGAGAGGCGAGTTTTTGCCATGCTCTACTGCGGCTTGGGCTTGTCATTGCTGCTTTGCGCCTGAATGGGGTGGGGTTGAATGTAATGACATCTAAGCTAGCGCATATCGTGGAGGCGATCAATGTAATCGGGTGTAAAAAATCGTTGCTCAAACAAAGAAGGATTGGTAGTATGCGCGCCCTGAACGATATAGACGTTCTATGCCGCTATAGCTCAGCTGTGGTAGAGCAACTGACTTGTAATCAGTAGGTCCCGGGTTCGACTCCTGGTGGCGGCACCAAATACTAAAAAGGCACCCATTGGGTGCCTTTTTTTTGGTCTTCGCCACGGTCCGACCGCCATGGATAGCGGGGGCGTCCAGAAGGCAGGTCCAATTCATCGGTCAGGCGGCTCAGGGTCTGTCATCGAAACACCCCCTACCATGTAGTGCGCCCCATCTTCGAAACAATGCTGTCCAACCAAGCGCGGGTATTTTGGTGGCCTGTTGAGGACGCAGTCCTCGAGATTCGGTCACCCGTCGCAATTCCCCCTATAAACATTGAATATTGAAAAGCCCTAGATTACTCTTCTTGTAATTCCGTGAAAAACAGGAAGTTTTCGGAAAAATCATTCATTTAAAAAATATTCATAATCAACCTGATTGATACCCTCCGGAGGAGCATGACGTGAATAGTCGTCTCATAACACTCGCAGTCTCTATGACTGTTGCCGCTACCCTGACCGCCCAGACATTTGGTGCGGATTCTAATTACATCGCACCGCGCAACGAATGGGGTCAGCCCGACCTGCGCGGCGTGTGGAATTTCAGTACTAACACCCCCCTAGAGCGCCCCGCGAAATACGCGGATCAAGAGTATCTAACGGCCGATCAAGTCGCCATGATCCGCGAAGAGGCATTGGCAGAAATAGCGCGCAGCGACGGCAATTCCGATCAAGGCGGCGTGGGTGGCTATAACCAGTTCTGGATCGAAGGCGTGCCTATCGAGGAGAACACGCGTACTTCATTGTTGATCGATCCTCCTAATGGTCGTATGCCCAAGCGTGTCGCAGGGGCGCCTGTTGCCTTCGGCGGTCTCGGGCCCGATATACAGGGCGAGCTGCCTGTGCGGTTTACCGTTGGCGGTATCGGCAAGGATCATCCCGAGCAACGCGGGCTTTCCGAGCGTTGTCTGATGGGCTTTAACTCCGTTCCGCCGTTCATGCCCAGCATGTACAACAATAATGTGCAGCTGTTCCAAAACAAAGATCATGTGGTGATCTTCAACGAAATGATTCATGAGGCACGTATTGTTCCGATTGACGGTCGCTCGCGCTTGCCCGCAGACGTCGAGCAATGGACAGGCGATTCTCGCGGTCATTGGGAAGGCGATACTCTGGTTGTAGAGACTACTAACTTCACCGGCAAGACTCAGAGCTTCCGCGGTACCGGAGTCTCTTCGGATATGCACTTGATTGAGCGCTTTACCCGCGTATCCGATGATCAAGTAAACTATACCTTCACAGTGAATGACTTAAAGGCCTTCGAGGCGCCCTTCACCGTCGAGGTGCCCATGCACAAGATGGAAGAAGAACTATATGAATACGCCTGTCACGAAGGTAACTACGGCATGGTGAATATTCTGCGCGGTCAGCGCATTGAAGATGGCACCTATATCGATGCGTCCGGCAACTAAAAAAATAAGAAGGGAAGTCAATGAAAGCGATTTTAAAGAATGTAGTGATGGCTGCCGGTTTGGCTTGCTCGATGGTCGCATTGCCTGCGTTCGCGCAGGGCGATATTCCGCGCACTCCCGACGGTAAACCGGATTTCAACGGCATCTGGCAAGCCCTAGGGACTGCGCACTTGGACCTCGAGACCCACGCGGCGCGGCCTGGCCCAGTTGTTGAGATGGGTGCCTTGGCAGCCTTTCCCGGCGGTATGGGGGTAGTAGAAGGTGGCAAGATTCCCTACAAGCCCGAGGCATTGCAGCAAAAACTCGAGAACCAAGAAAACTGGTTGCAGCGCGACCCACTAGTGGCTTGCAAGCTGCCTGGCGTGCCACGTGCAAACTATATCCCGTATCCGTTCCAAATCTTTCAAGCACCGGACACTACATTGATTAGCTATCAGTTTGCCGGCGCGGATCGCATCGTCTATATGGACAAACCGGACTTCGAGTCACAGGTCGATAGCTGGATGGGACATAATATCGGTCGTTGGGAAGGCGATACGCTGGTCATCACAGTCACAGGACAGATGCCCGATACTTGGTTCGATCAATCCGGAAATTGGCATAGTTGGAAGATGTCAGTTGAGGAACGCTATACGTTGATGGGGCCAAATCACATTCAATACGAGGCGACCATTACGGACCCCGATGTGTTCGAAGAGCCTTGGACAATTAGCATGCCCTTGTACCGCCGCATAGAGCCCAATGCGATGATGTTAGAATTCAAGTGCGTCGAGTTCGTCGAAGAGCTCCTCTACGGCCAGTACCGTAAGCCTTCGGTGGAGTAAACTGATTGTAGGAGCGCCTTTCTGGTTGAGTTTTAGTGAGATGCTAATAATGAAAAAAATTCTCGCCCTTTTCCCCCTTGTCGTGAGTCTTAGCGCCGTCGCTCAGCCCGGTCGCTTCGAGTCGATGACCATGGCGCAGAAAGTCGCATCCAGTGCTGGTTTTCATGAGCATCGTGCCGAGGCTGTGGAGGGTTTTCGCGTCGCTGGCAATATCTACTATGTAGGTGCGAGTGATCTCGCCTCCTATCTGATCGCTACACCAGAAGGTCATTTCTTGATAGATACTGGTGTTGCCAAGATGGGCACGCAGATTCGTCACAATGTCGAGGCGCTTGGATTTCGTATGGAGGATATTAAATATCTCTTGGCTAGCCATGCCCATTTCGATCACATCCAAGGCCATGCCGTGATGCAGCGGATGACAGGGGCGCAGGTGCTGGTGATGGACGCCGACGCGGATGCCATGGAGGCTGGACAAGATCTTTCTCCATTGGGATTCGAGGGCTGGGAGCCTGTGCGGGTAGATCGCCGCATTCAAGATGGCGAGCGAGTCACGCTGGGAGGAACGACCCTCACTGCAACTTGGGCGCCAGGCCACACTCCGGGTTGTACCACTTGGACGACCAATACGCAGGACGGTGGCGAAGAACTTGTGGTGACGATCTTCGGCTGCAATGGGCCGAACGATGGGGTGAGGCTGCTGAACAATCCACGCTTCCCAGATCTTGTCGAGCAGACGCGCTTTGGCTTCGATAATCTCGCGAAACTAAATCCCGACATCTATCTCACGGGGCATATCGAAGTAGCATTTGAGGGCATTGAACAGCTCATGCGTGTTCAGGCACGGCCCCACCCGCTTCTAGGGCAGCAGCCTTGGCAAGAGTTGATTGCCGAACGCCGCGCCTCTATTGAGGCGAGAGTTGAAGCAGAGCGGGGCGCTGCACGCTAGAGCCTTCGGTAAGGGTTTATGTTTTAACTTGTTGCAAATGCGAATCGTTCTTATTATAGTTGCGTTCCCGTTGGTTGCGTGTGCCCTGCACGTGTGACCTGAAGCCGCCACTTTATAAGGATTTTAAGCATGCCTACCTCGACTCCACTCCGACTCAAAACCCTCTATTGTTGCATTCTTGGGGCATTGTTCTCGCCGTTGAGTATTGCGCAGGAAAGCACCGCAGGGAATGATTTCGAAGAGATTATTGTGACTGCAAATCGCTCGGCAAAACCCCTTAGTCAGATTCCCAACACGGTCACTCTCATCGGGCAGGAGGATCTGCGTCAACAGATTAGCGTGAACAATGACATGTCCACGATACTCGGCAATATGATCCCAAGCTTCTCGCCCAGCCGCCAAAAAATGACCGGTTATGGCGAGAGCCTGCGTGGCCGCGACCCTCTATACATGGTGGATGGCGTTCCTCAGTCCAACCCGTTGCGTGACGGTTCGCGTGACGGTCACACGATTGACCCGTTGATGCTGGAGCGTGTCGAAGTCATTCATGGCGCCAATGCGATCCATGGTATGGGTGCCTCGGGCGGTATCATCAATCTCATCACGCGCCGACCGACAGAGTCTTGGCAGCAAAGCATCAGAGTGGAGTCATTGGCACAGGAGGAAGATCTTCGCGATAGTCTTGGTTATGGCGCGAACTATAGTCTATCTGGCCGTACCGGAAATTTCGATCTGTTGACCAGCGTTGCCTATCGTAGTTCTGGTGTGAATTATGATGCCAATGGCACCTTGGTAGGGTTCGACAATGCGCAGGGCGACACAATGGACTCTGATACGACGAATCTGTTCCTGAAGATGGGCTATGACTGGGGGAGCGGACAACGCATAGAGCTCAGTGTTAACGACTACACACTTCGCGGCAACAATGATTGGGTGTCCGTGAACGGTGACTATGCTAATGGCTCGCCTACCACTGCGGCTAAAGGCAAAGTGTTGGGTGAAGCAGTAAGCAATGAAATGACAATGGTAAGCTTTGTGTACAGCAAGGAAGAATTTCTCGGGCATGACCTTAGGATTCAAGTGTTCGATCAGTCCTTTGCAGGTACCTTCGGAGGTGGCACATTTGCCACGTTCTCGGACCCTGAGTTTGGGAATGCCGTATTTGACCAGTCGCAGAATAACTCCAACAAACAAGGCGTCAAGTTGACTCTTATCAAAGATAGCATTGCGCAGTTGCCGGTAAGCATAGTTTATGGCGCAGATTTTCTGAAGGATGAGACCTATCAAGCGTTAGTATTAACAGGCCGGCATTGGGTGCCAGAGACTAATTACGAGAACCTAGCGCTGTTCGCACAGCTTGATTATACAGGGATCGACAATCTCACACTCAGTAGCGGGGTACGTGTTGAGGAGTCTTCTCTCAAGGTGGATGACTTCACAACTCTTTACTCCTATAACGGCGGACAATTCGTACAAGGTGGTGAGCCCGAATTCTCCGATACACTTTTCAATGTTGGTGGTACTTACGCAATCAACGATCAGTGGAGATTGTTCGCTAATGTTTCTGAAGGGTTCTCAATGCCCGATGTCGGACGCGTATTACGCGGGATAAATCAGCCAGGCCAGAACGTCGAAAGTTTTCTCAATTTGGAACCTATAATCACTGAGAATCAAGAGTTGGGCTTAGAATACCGCGCCCAGAGTTTCAACGCGCAATTAAGTTACTACACTTCGGACTCTAATTTCGGGCAGCGGCTCCAAGTAGGCGCTGACGGAATCTACAGTGTGCAGCGAGAGCGCACAGAGGTTGATGGTTTTGAATTGAGAGGGCAATGGTTGCTAAACGATAGGGACACGCTAGATCTACGCTACGCAGTAACGCAGGGCGAGTATGACTCAGACGCCGATGGGGATGTAGATACTGATCTTGGTGGAGCCAATATGTCGCCTGATCGCGCCAATCTAAGTTGGGAGCGAGTCTGGTCCCCTGTGTTCAATACGCGTTTGCAGTTTAGCGTCTTGCAGGACCGATCCTTCAAGAACAAGGCAGGTGTTACTACAGTTCATTTCGACGGCTATGCCACAGTAGATCTCTATGGCGAATTTGCGCTGGGTGCAGGTGCTCTTCGCTTGGGGATACAGAACCTAGGTAATGAGGACTATTACACCTACTACTCACAAACTCTGGGCAGCGACGATCGTAATTTCAAAGGGATCGGCCGTAGCGCAAGTCTCTCATATTCGTTGCAATTCTAACTAAGCGAATTGGGAAGGTTGGGGTTATGCGTTCTTTTTGGGTACTTACACACAAGTATATCGGGCTCTTTTTAGGCTTATTGCTCAGTGTCACTGGGGTGTCTGGCAGTCTTATTGTGTTCGATCGTGAGCTCGATGAGCTGATTGCCCCCGAAACGGCTGATTTTCCCTATGCCGAGCAGCTCGCTTCCTTCGATCTTGCGCTAGCGAATGCCACCGAGGCTGTAGGCAACGATAGCGTGCCCACTCGAATAGCATTGGGGCGCCACGGTGGCGCCCCTCATATCGTTCGCTTTCCGGCACGTGACGGAGGGGTTGGTCCGCTCGAGGTCAGTATCGATCCCGGTAGCGCGCAAGTGTTGGCGATTAGGGGGTGGGGCGAGTATCCAGTAACATGGCTGTATCGTTTACACATGTCACTTATGGGAGGTGAGCGCGGAGAATTGTTAGTCGGCCTGATGGGCTTTGCGATGGTCTTCTTTTGCCTGTCTGGCCTTTATATATGGTGGCCTCGTGGTGGGGGGCGGGTGTGGCGCAAGGCCTTAACAATGACCACGAAAAAGGGCGTCTTTCGCACCAACTATGATCTTCACAAAACGATCGGCGTCTATTTCTTGCCTGTTTTTCTCGTCTTAGGGATTACGGGAATCGAAATAGTTTGGCACGAACCCTTTGAGCGAGTGGTGGCTAGTGTTCTGCCCGTCGACCCAGACAATGCACCGCAATCTCAATCTCAATCTCAATCACAGGAACTGCCGTCGGTCACAGTTGATCGAGTCGCAGCGAGTGCGCAGGCGCAATATCCACTTGCGAGAATTCAACGAATCTACTTTCCAGCAGACACTAACGCGGTGTTTCGTGTCACTGTCAGTCACCCAGAGGAAGTGTGGAATGAGTATTCGACGACTACAGTCAATGTGGACCAATACTCTGGAGTGGTCATCTCTGTGCGCGACGGTAGGAATGTCGCGGCAGGCAATATCTTCTTGGACTGGATGTTCCCGCTGCACAATGGCGACGGATTAGGGATCTTCGGTCGCATTCTAGTGTTCATCGCGGGCCTATTGCCGGCCATTCTTTTCGTAAGCGGAACCTATATGTGGTGGTATAAGCGCAGAGCGAATCTGCGTCGTGTGCAAAACGAGTGCAGCCCTGCGCTGCAATGATGCGCTGTGCGGATTTCACATGGCGAAAGGCTAAACTGTGCGTGAAACTCAATTGGCGTATTGACTTTAGCCCTGCGATGGGAAACTCTCGGACTATCACTTTCTCTCCCACAATCCGAGGAGCAACAAGCCCTATGCGAACTCTCTCCACCCTTTTCTTATTATTAGTTTTCTCTAGTCAAATCAACGCGCAAAGCATCGAAGACGAGGCTGTAACCTGGCTTTCCGAATTCATTCAAGTCGATACCATTAACCCTCCGGGCAACGAGTCCCGCGCAGTCGATTACTATGCGAAGATCTTCGATGCGGAGGGAATTGCGTGGGAATCGGCAGAGAGCGCCCCAGGACGGGGCAATATCTGGGCGCGTTTGGAGGGTGGTGATGAGCCCGCGCTGATGCTTCTGCAACACACCGACGTGGTGCCCGCCGACCTCGAGTACTGGACGACCGATCCGCTGTCCGGCGAACTGCGCGATGGCTATATCTTGGGTCGTGGAGCGCGCGACATGAAGGGCACCGGCATCTCCCATCTGGCGGCCTTCCTCAGCCTACACCGTTCGGGTCGGCCACTGAACCGCGATGTCATTTTCGTCGCCAGCGCAGATGAAGAGGCCGGTGGCGCCTTTGGGGTGGGCTGGTTGATCGAGAATCGTCCAGAGATCTTCGAGGGCGTGGGCTTGCTCTTGAACGAGGGCGGTTCTGGCGCGCGCGCGCGCGGCAGCGATCAAATCGTATTCGGCGTAGAGGTCACCCAGAAGGTGCCCGTGTGGCTGCGTCTAACTGCTGTCGATGTGCCCGGTCACGGCTCCTCGCCGCGCACCACGAGCTCGGTGACGCGCATCGTCGATGCACTCGCCATCATGCGCGCAAACCCGTTTCCAGCGCGTATCATCGAACCAGTGGACGTCTACTTCAAGGGACTGTCGCTGAGCCGCAACGATGAGCTCGGAGCGGCGCTTGGCAATATCTCGCAGGCTATACAAGACCCCGCGTTCTTGCCAAGGCTGCAGGAGTCGAGCCCCGGCCTGCACTCGCTAACGCGCGATACCTGTTCGATGACACGCTTGAGTGCTTCATCCAAGATCAACGTAGTGTCTCCGGAGGCGTGGGCGGAGTTAGACTGCCGTATCCTGCCGGACAAGCCTTCCGAACAGTTCATCGCCGAGCTGACCGAATTGATTGCGCCCGCAGGCGTAGAGGTCAGCGTGATCATGGCCTTTACACCGGCTGTCTCGACTACGACCTCGCGCCTGTTCACGGCGATCGAGCGAGTGACCAAGGAGCTCTACCCTAATTCCCGCGTCATGCCCTCCGTGAGCACCGGCTTCACCGATAGCCACTTCACGCGGGACCAAGGCATCGTGAGTTACGGCTTCGATCCGATTATTACCCTAGGGGGCGAGGAGACCGGTGTGCACGGCAATGACGAGCGCATCAGTGTGGAGGCCTTCCGTCAGGGCATCCGCGACATGCAGGCGATTGTCCGCGACGTCGTATACAACTAGAGGCCGCCCACCTAGGGTGTGGCGAGTCGTGGGGGTTTGCGTGCTTGGCGATTCTGCTCATAGTCATAGGCGATGCCGATGAGAGTAGGTTCGGAGAACGCGGGCCCCATGAAGGAGATGCCAATCGGGAAGCCATCGATAAAACCCGCCGGGACGGTGATGTTCGGGAAACCGGACACCGCCGCTAGGCTGGAGCTGCCGATATAGTTTTCGGTGTTATCCCCACCTGGGTTCACGGGCCAGCCGACGGTGTTGGTAGGCGCCATGATCGCGTCCAGATTGAGCTCTTTTAATAGTGCGTTGATGCTCGACTGGCTATAGGCCTTACTGAAACCCAAAGCCTCTAAGTACTCACTGGCACCCAGCCCCGTAGTCTGTTGCGCCTGCTCGAAGAGCTCTTGCGCGAAATCCGGCATTTCCTGTTCTGCATTCGCCTCGTTATAGGCGATCAGGTCGGCGAGGGATTGGATGTCTCCGCCGCGCTGATACAGATAATTGTTCAAGTCATTCTTGAATTCATATAACAGAACGGTGGTCTCGGCGTCGCCGAACCCGCTGCGCGAATTGATCCCGAAATCCACAAGCTCCGCACCCGCCTCGCGTAGCACGCTCAGCTGCGCCTCCATCAAGGCGTCTAGCGCCGCATCGTTGCCAAACAGCTGTCGTTGCACGCCTATGCGTTTGCCACGCAGTGCGCCGAGGCGAAGAAATGCGCTGTAATCGAGTGGCTCACGGGTGCGCATATTGGTAGTGATGTCGTCCTCTGCATCGGCACCCACCATCGCGTTGAGCAGGAGGGCGAGGTCGGTGACGCTGCGCGCCATTGGGCCGGCGGTGTCCTGGCTATGGGCGATGGGTATGATGCCGCTGCGTGAGACCATGCCGAGGGTGGGCTTGAGGCCGACGATACTGGTGTGGCCTGCCGGGCACACGACGGAGCCATCGGTCTCCGTGCCTACTGCGAGCACGGTAAGATTGGCAGCCACTGCTACGGCAGAGCCGGAGCTGGAGCCGCAGGCTGTTAGGGCGGCGTTATAGGGGTTGCGTGTCTGACCGCCGCGCCCCGACCAGCCACTGGACGCGCTAGTGGAGCGAAAATTCGCCCATTCGCTGAGATTCGTCTTGGCCAACAGTATCGCCCCGGATTTGCGCAGCTGTGCTGCGACAAAGGCATCCTTGGCGGGAGTGGGGGCGTCGAGTAATGCGAAACTACCGGCGGTAGTGTGCATCCGGTCTGCGGTGTCGATATTGTCTTTGAGCATGACTGGAATGCCATGCAGGGGGGAGCGTAATGCGCCGTTAGCACGCTCTTTATCGAGTGCTGCGGCGATGCTCAGTGCGTCGGGATTTATCTCTATGACGGCGCGCAGCTGTGGGTTCAGCGCCTCGATACGGTCGAGGTAGTGCTGTGTTATCTGCACCGCGCTCAGCTCGCCGCTCGCCATTGCCTCCTGCAAACTGAGCACGCTAGTCTCCTCGAAGTCGAAACCGCTGTTACTGTCGGAGCTAATTTGACATTGGCTTAGCAGTAAGCTGCTCATGACTATTCCCCAAAGATGCTGACGGGCTCTGCGCGGTTTCGGCAATGATCGGTTCATGGAAATCCTTGAATGCTTAGTACGAGGCAAGGTCTAGGAGTCTAAGCAAATTCCGCGCGAGCGACCAGCGCCAATGCGCAAGATGTTATGCTAGTGCGCATTGAGCCAAGATAGGGTCTACGAGATATGCCAGAGTTTACAGTCCAGATGGGCGTGCGCGACTACGAGTGCGACCTACAGGCCCGAGTCAATAATGCGGTGTATCAGAATTATCTTGAGCACGCGCGTCACCTCTTCTTAAAGGCCCGCGGGATCGACTTCGCGGCGCTAACCGCCAGCGGCATCCATGTGATGGTGACCCGAGCGGAACTCGACTATCGCCGCTCTCTAGGCCCCGGCGATGCCTTTATGGTGCATCTGCGCACCGAGCGCGTCTCGCGCTTGCGCATGGCTTTTATTCAGCGGATCGAGTTAGTAGGCAGCGGCGCGTTGGTGCTCGATGCCCGCTTCGTAGTGGCGGCGGTGAACGCCAAGGGCAAGCCCTGTGTGGTGCCGGAGTTAGAGGCGCTGCTTGATGACTGAGTTAGCGACCAGATAAGAGATTTTGGACGAACTCCGGCACGATGCTCGCGGCCGCCCCATAGATGTGTTCGTCGAACTGGGATTGTGTCGCGTCTAAGTTCAGCTCTACGGTGTAGGCGCCGCGAGACTTCGCGGCCTGATAGAAACCGGCGGCAGGGTAGACATTGCCCGAGGTACCGATCGATAGGAATAGGTCGCAGTTCTGCAGGGCATTCATGATGCGCGGCATATGCATCGGCATCTCGCCGAACCAGACGATGTCTGGACGAAGGTTCCCGGGGGTTTGGCAGCAGCGGCATTCGCTGTCGAAGCTCAGGTCTTCGCGGATATCGAAGACGAGATTGCTCACTGAGCAGCGCGCCTTTAACAATTCCCCATGCATATGCAGCAGGGTGCCGCTACCGGCTCTTTCGTGTAGATTGTCAACATTCTGAGTCACGACTAAGACCTCACCAGGAAACTCGTGCTCTAGGCGGGCTAGTTCGCTATGGGCTGGGTTAGGGCGAATGGCGTCGCTCAATAGTTGCCGGCGGCGGGCATTGTAGAAATGATGAACGAGCTGGGGGTTGCGCTCGAAGCCCTCGAGGGTGGCGACGTCCTCTACACGGTGGTTTTCCCATAGCCCGTCGCTAGCACGAAACGTGTCGATGCCGGACTCCGCAGAGATGCCCGCGCCGGTAAGTACTACGATGGAGTTAACTGGACGTCGCATAGCCGTCGATTCTAGCACAGAGTCTGCGCCGGCCAAGCACTACCGTACTGCTAACACAAGGCCATGACGCAGGGAGCTCGGCCCGGCTATAATGGTGGCCTCATTCGCAGCACTACGCAGGAGTCTCCACATGGCCCACCCCAAGATTGGGAATCTCGCTCCCTCGTTTACACTGGCAGACCAGAACGGCAAACCCGTTAAGCTGCAGGACTTTCGAGGAGCGCACAATGTGCTGGTGTATTTCTACCCGAAGGCAATGACACCGGGATGTACCGTGCAGGCCTGTGGCCTGAGAGACGTGAAGAGCGAGTTGGCAAAACTGGATACCGTGGTGCTCGCGATAAGCCCTGACCCGGTGGCAAGGCTGAGCAAGTTCGCGCAACGCGACGCCCTGAACTTCACGCTGCTCTCGGACGAGGACCACGCCATCGCCGAGAAATATGGCGTCTGGGATCTAAAGAAATTCATGGGCCGGGAATACATGGGCATCGTGCGCACTAGCTTCCTGATCAACAAGGAGGGGCGCCTAGTGCACATCATGGACAAAGTGAAGACCAAGACTCATCATGCTGACGTGTTGGCACTGATCAAGGCGGGTCTATAAGTTTTATGAAATTAAACTTCAAACAATACTCCGACAACGGCGAGCCCCTGATAATTCTGCATGGCCTGTTCGGCAGCCTTAGCAATTGGGCTGGCCAGTCACGTCAACTCGCCACAGATTTTTCCGTGTACGGGCTCGATCTGCGCAATCATGGCGGTTCTCCTCACAGCGATGATATGAACTACACGGTGATGGCCCAAGACGTACTCGAGTTCATGGACGATCACGGCATCGAGCGCAGCCATCTGTTGGGGCACTCCATGGGCGGCAAGACAGCAATGCAGGTAGCGCTTAGCGCGCCGCAGCGCATCGATAGGCTCGTAGTGGCGGATATCGCACCGGTGCACTATAGAGGGCAGCATGACAGTATTCTCGATGGCTTGGATGCGATTGACCTCAATGGCATCGCGAGTCGCAATGACGCCGATAAGATTCTGGCGGAGTACGTGCCCGACGAATTGGTGCGTCAGTTCCTGCTAACTAATCTAGTGCGTAGTAAAGAGGACGATTTTAGTTGGCGCATTAATCTTCCCGTTCTGAGTAAAAATTACGACAGGCTGCGCGAGGCGCCGGCGAGCGATGGCGTGTTCGAGGGGCCCACGCTATTCGTAAAAGGCGCCTTATCGAATTATATACAAGAGAAGCATCGCGAGGCGATCCTCGCGCGCTTTCCCAACGCCACTACCAAGGTGATCATGCATACCGGGCATTGGCTGCACGCGGAGAAACCGCAGACTTTCTATCGCATCGTGCACGGTTTTTTGAAGCCGGGTTCTGAAGAAGAAAACGAAGATTGACTATAAGGCGCCGCGGCGTATCGTTGGACCGGAGTGTTATGACTATACTGAGTGTAAACGTCAATAAAATTGCCTTGCTGCGCAATTCCCGTGGACGCAATTTCCCCGATCTGATCGCGTTCACGCGCAAGATTCTGGATATGGGAGTCAAGGGTATCACCGTGCATCCGCGTCAGGACGAGCGCCACGTGACGCGGCAGGATGTAGTGGAACTCACGGCCCTATTACGAGACTACCCCGAGGTCGAATTCAATATCGAGGGCTACCCCTCGCCAGAGTTTCTCGCGCTCATCGCACGGGTGCGGCCGGCGCAATGCACGCTGGTTCCCGACGCGCCAGATCAATTGACTTCGGACCATGGCTGGGATGTGCCAAAACATGAGGTTTTTCTCAAGCAAGTGCTGAGCGAGCTGCGTCGTTGCGGCGTACGCAGCAGCCTGTTCCTAGATCCCAACCCCAAGCTGGTGGATAGTGTTAGCCGTGTAGGCGCCGATCGCATCGAGCTGTACACCGAGGCCTACGCCAATGCATTCGGCAGCACCGCGCAGGAAACCGTTATTGCTCAATACGAGGCCACGGCTGCGCGGGCGCGAGAGCTGCAGATCGGTCTCAATGCCGGGCACGACTTAGACCTACAGAACCTGCCGCGCTTCCTACAGATACCCGGCATCAGCGAGGTGTCGATCGGTCACGCCCTGGTGGTTGAGTCGCTAGAGCAGGGGCTCGCAAGCGTCATCCGACAATATCTGCTCATTACCGGTGAGGCTTCATAGGAGAGTCAGGGCGCCTCTGGGACACTTAGGGGGCTTCATTCAGTTCAAGTTCAGTTGGCATGCATAGACTATAAGTTCGGCAGGCAATCAAGCCTTCTGGAGAAAGAGGTCTCCCTGCACACAGGGGCGGCCACTTAAGGAGTCCTAGCATGACAATAATCAAATCTATCGCCCTAGCACTGGGCCTCGCCCTGCTGTCGATGCAGGCGAATGCTTCCGATCCCTACTTAGTTCGTCAGGCCAGCGAGTTGGAGGCCCTCAGCTATGAGATCGCGCGGGAGTTACGCTACAGCGGGCAACACTCATCGCTGCGCCGCGAGGCGGAGCAGCTAGCACGTGAGGCGAGTCGTTTTCGAGATGCAGTAGATGGGCGCCACGATCACGGCTATGTGCAGACTAGTTACCGCACGCTCTCGAATCATTTCGGAAGCTTCGATCGGCGCTATCGGCAGTCCAGTTTCGGGGCGCAGCACCGCCACATTAATCGAAGTTACATCGGCATCACGACGACTTATCGCGGGCTGGACTCGGGCTATATCCGTTACTCCAGCTCTTGGGGTAGAGGTTATCGCGAGCCCGAGCGAGTGATCATCTATAAGTCCGCGCCTTCGCGCAGTTACAAGCCTTTCGGGCTGTCTTTCGATAGTCACGACAGGCGCAGTTTTAAGTCTTCGCGTTCGGTAAAGCGCTACGATGATCGCTATGTGGATCGTCATAATTCCCGAGGCCGCAATAGTCACGATGACCGTGGGCGTCGGAATCACTACAAATAGAGTCGGAGTTAATGTGGGAGCGAGCTTGCCCCCTCTAGCGAGGGTAGGCGCTCCCACATTCCGTGGTGTTTAACGGGTCTAGAATTAGGGCTTTAGCTCTGCGGGGATTCGGCATTGAGTACCGACTCGAGCACCGGCCAGACATTCTCCAGCACCATGGCCTGAGCTTCGGCTTTCGGATGGATGCCATCGTCTTGCATCAGCTCTGCTTGCTGTGCGATGCCATCGATGAGGAAGGGGATGAAGGGCAAGTCCATCGATTCGGCGATCTCTTCGAATTGCTGGGTGAAGGGCTCGGTATAGCGCGGCCCATAATTGGGCGGAATCTGAATGCCAGCCAATATCACTGTGGCCCCCGCGGCCTGGCTCTTTTGCACCATCTCGATCAAGTTCTGTTTGATATTGGCCACAGGCAGGCCCCTTAGGCCATCGTTGCCACCCAGCTCCAGAATTACGACAGAGGGTTTGTGCAGTGCCAGCGCCGCGGGCAGGCGCGACAGCCCGCCATCGGTTGTCTCGCCGCTCACGCTGGCGTTCACTACCTTGTAATCGCTGCCGAGCATCTTGAGTCTGCCGTCCAGTAAGTTGACCCAGCCATCCTCAATAGGCATGCGGTAGCCGGCACTCAAGCTGTCGCCGAATACGAGTAGTGTAGGGCCGTCCTGCTGTGCGTATGTTGGCAGGCCAAATAGGGCCATGCTGCACACGCACACAATGGCTAGCAGGCTACGAAGTTCTCGGGATTTACGTCTCATGAAAGCTTACAATGCCTCGTTTAGTATCTGTATTCAATGTAATGCTTCCCTAGCCCTTATTCAATCCCATGCGTTCGTTGGCCCGTATCATCGGGTGGAACGTTCGACTCGCGGGACAGGTTTGCGCTAAAGTCGCGGTCTTGTCAGTCGTGCGCCATTAATAGGCAGCAAGATTGAACCAATTTCACTCATCATTACGTATTAAAAGCGATTCAAGACCACTTTCGCTTACGCATGGCAAGGCTGCTTCCTATGATCAAAATCGAAAATCTCACTAAACGGGTGCAAACCAGTGAGGGTGAGCTCGTCATCCTTAAGGGCGTTTCTCTGGCGGTAAACAAGGCAGAGACGGTCGCCATTGTCGGTGCCTCGGGTTCCGGAAAATCGACCCTGTTGGGCCTTATGGCGGGCCTAGACACCTCGAGCTCTGGCGACGTCATACTAGACGGTCACCGCCTCAGTGAGCTCGATGAGGAGCAGCGCGCGATGCTGCGCGGCCAGCTCGTGGGTTTCGTGTTTCAATCCTTTCAGCTGCTGCCGAGTCTCACGGCTCTCGAGAACGTGATGCTACCGATCGAGCTGAAGAACGACGAGCGTGCCCGTGAGAAGGCAACCCTATTGCTCGAGCGTGTAGGCCTAGGCGAGCGCAGTCATCATTACCCCAACCAACTCTCGGGCGGCGAGCAGCAGCGTGTGGCGATCGCTCGTGCCTTCGCCTCCGAAGCACAAATTCTGTTTGCAGATGAGCCCACGGGCAATCTCGACAGCGCAACGGGTTCGAAGGTCATCGAACTACTGTTCTCCCTCAATAAAGAATATGCCACCACTCTCGTGCTGGTAACCCATGACGAACGCCTCGCCAAGCAGTGCCATCGCACCGTGCGTCTGGTCGCCGGCGAGATCGTCAGCGATGAGGTCAACGCTGAGACTGCCCCACAGGCCGCCCTAGAAGGGGCTGCTCATGACTAGTACAGCGCAAGGCGTTGCCTCGGGTGCTCCCATTAGCAAGCGCCCTAGCGTGCAAGCTGACCCGATGACATTGACGACTCTCGCTCGACTCTCTCTGCGCCTACTGTGGCGAGACTGGCAGGGCGGCGAGTTGCGATTGCTCTTCCTCGCGCTGGTCATGGCAGTAACCTCGGTTACCGGCATCGCATTGTTTACCGACCGTTTGGAGCAGGCGCTTCTGTCTGAGTCTGCCAATATGTTGGCCGCGGATCGCGTGCTTAGTGGCCGCGACGAAGCCCCTGCGGAGTGGATCGAAGAGGCCCGCAGGCGCAATCTAGAGACCGCACAGACGCTGGCCTTCGGCTCTATGGTGTTCTCCGACAGCGGCAATGTCCTTGTTTCGGCTAAAGCGGTTAGCGATGCCTATCCACTGCGTGGACAGATGATCGTCGCGGATCGCCCCTTCGGGCAGGGCGCGCCCATTGCGGGCGGTCCAGCCGCTGGTGAGGTCTGGGTAGAGTCTCGCGTCATGCCCGCCTTGGGTGTAGAGGTTGGCGACTCGGTCTTCGTCGGCAATGCCGAGCTCACCATCACCAAGGTGATTATTACCGAGCCCGATAGACAGCAGGGCGGCATGATGGACAATGCCGGCCCGCGCCTGATGCTCAATACCGCAGACGTGCCAGCCACGGCGGTCATTCAGGTGGGTAGCCGAGTCAGCTACCGTTACCTGTTCGCAGGAGATGGCGATGACCTCGAAGGCTATGCACAATGGCTGGACAGCCGCACCAATGGCGAGTTCCGTTTGCGCGACGTGCGTGACGAGTCGGCCGAGGTTGCCGATGCCTTGAACAAGGCCGAGAGTTTCTTATTGTTGGGCAGCCTGTTCGCGGTCCTGCTCGCCGGTGTGGCGATCGCCCTTACCGCCAGACGCTATAGCGAACGGCACTTTGACTATGTAGCCATACTGAAGACTCTGGGCTGCACCTCTGGTCAGATCATGTCCCTATACATGAGTATCCAAGTGGTGCTGGTATTAGTCTCGATCGTGCTGGGCTCCATACTAGGCTGGGGGATTCATGCCCTCATCCTGCGCGCGCTCAGCGCTGTGATCTCCGTCAATCTGCCACCGGCCGGTTTCACTCCCTATGTGATCGGCTCGATGACTGCGATCATCTGTCTGCTCTCCTTCGCCTTGCCGCCGCTCTTAGCGCTGCGCAAGACATCCCCATTGCGGGTGCTACGTAAAGATCTAGACGACAATACCCTGAGCGCGAAACTTCCCTATGGCATCGGCTTAGCCGGCTCCCTAGTGCTAATCCTGTGGTACAGCCAAGACTTGTTGCTCACGAGCATCCTAGTGTTGACGGTATTGGGTGTAGTTGCGCTTCTCTCCGGTCTTTCTTGGCTTCTACTGCGCTCTAGTACCAGTGTCGGCATGAAGGCCGGTAGTGCCTGGAAGCTGGCGATGTCGGCCACGCGCCGGCGTCGTAAACAGAACGTGCTACAGGTCTTGGTGTTCTCCCTCACCATTATGTCTTTATTGATTCTCACACTGCTGCGCACCGATCTCATCCGCGACTGGCAGGCGCAATTGCCCGAGAACACGCCCAATCATTTCTTGATGAACGTCACGCAGAGCCAAGTGGCTGGCATCGAAGAGTTCTTTCGCAGCAATGGGGTAGAGCCTAATCAATTCTTCCCGATGATGAGTGCGGGGGTTACTCGCATCAATGGTGAGACGCCTCAGTTGCGGGGGTCTGATGAGAACGAGCAAAGCAATCTAACGGAGCGCAGTGCCGGTAGCGAAGAGCCTGAGGTCGCCGCTGAGGAAGATGAGGGAGATGGTGCTCCGCAGCGTGTGAGCACTAGGCAGATCACTTGGACCTCAAGGCTTCCCAACGACAATCAGATCGTTGCGGGAACTTGGTGGGGCGACAATCCCACGCCAGGCTTCGTCTCTCTCGACCAGGATTATGCCGATCGTCTCAACGCGAAGCTGGGCGATGTGATCGAATTCGATGTGGGCCAGGGGCAGTTGCGCGAGGCAACGGTGCAGAGCCTGCGCAGCGTACGCTGGGACAATATGCAGCCCAATTTTTTCATCATTTTCTCGCCCGGCAGTCTCGACGATTTGGGGGGCACCTACCTGTCGACAGCCCTAATGGAGCAGGAGCAGAAGGCCCTGATCAATGGCCTTCTGCGCCTATACCCGACTATCGTCGTGATCGAGATCGACGCGTTGATCGAGCAGATCCAGAACATCATCGCGCAGGTGACTTCGGCAATCGAGTTGATCGCCTTCCTCGTGTTAGCTTGCGGCTCTCTGGTGTTATTGGCCTGTGTGACGGCCACCCTCGATGAACGCTTCCGAGAGAACGCCATCCTGCGCACGCTTGGCGCCGGCAGACGCCTGATTCTTACTAGCCTGTTAATCGAATTCGCCAGCATCGGTCTCATCGCGGGGATCATCGCGACACTGGGGGCGGAGGGCAGTCTTTACTACCTACAGCGCGAGGTGTTCCAGCAGGAATTTGCCCTGCACTATTGGGTGTGGATCGCGGGCCCGTTGCTGGGCATGGTGGTGATAGGGCTCCTAGGGGTAATGGCGACGCGTCGCGTGGTCAATACCAGCCCACTCACGGTATTGCGCCATATCGGTTAAGTCGGCATCTGACTAGATAGAACCAGAGGCGATTGAAAGTGTCATAATATGACCACATAGATGTGGTACAAGGACGCACATTGGAGGGTCTGAACATGAAAATTAGCAGTACTTTATTAACGCTTTTGCTGTCGATGCTCCTAGCTAACGGGGCACTAGCGGCAGACTCCCTCAGAGCCCCGGTCGAGCTGAAAGAGCTTAGCCGCGAGTGCATCTTCGGCGATTGCGTTGACGGCTATGGCACCTTGGAGATGAAAACCAACATAGGCACCAATACCTATCGCGGTAATTTCAAAGACGGCAAATACAATGGCTTCGGCAAACTCACCGAGATGATATCGCGCACCGAACGGGCCTATTACGATGGCAACTGGGATATGGGCGTGCGCAGTGGGCGCGGCACCTATTTCAACGGCAAAGATAAACTCTACATAGGGATGTGGAAGAACGACAAGCGCGAGGGCCGTGGCTCCTACTTCTTCGGGGTTACAGATTGGAAGGAGAATAAATATTCGGAGCAATGGCTGTCTGAGAACGTCGAGAATTATACGGGCGATTTCGTCAATGACCTCTACCAAGGCCGGGGAACTTACCGTTGGCCAGACGGTCAGAAGTACGTCGGTGAGTTCTTTGCTAATGACAAGCATGGTCCGGGCACGTTCATTTATCCGCGAGGGACTATTCGTGAACAGGTTTGGGAGTTTGGCGACTTTGTACGCTAACTAGGAACTCAAAAATAATAAGCTAGAGGTGCGCGCGGGATTGGGCACTTCGCCAAGACGCGCGCATTATCGTAAGGAAGCAACATGGATTTACAAGCTATACGACGTGAGTACGTAAAGGGAGGTCTGTACAAGGAGGACCTTACCGATGACCCGTTAGACCTATTCTCGCGTTGGTTGCAGGATGCGATCGACATGGGGATTCCCGATGCGAACGCGATGACCGTCGCGACGGTGGGCAAGGATGGTCAGCCGAGTCAACGCATCGTGCTACTGAAGTCTTTCGACGCGAAGGGTTTCACGTTCTTCACCAACTATGAGAGCCGCAAGTCCCGCGAGATCGCGTGCAACGCAAAGGTGAGCCTCCATTTCCCTTGGCATAGCATCGAGCGACAGGTAGAAGTATCTGGTGTTGCCGAGCGCATCTCGATCACGGAGTCTCAACAGTATTTCAGTTCCCGGCCTCGCGAGAGTCAGCTAGCGGCTTGGGCGTCGGCGCAGAGTCGACGCTTAGAATCGAAAGAGATGCTACTAAAACAGTGGCAGACAATCGGGAAGAAATACGCGACTGGCGATATCCCACTACCTGAGTTCTGGGGGGGCTATCGTGTGCGACCTCTGCAGATAGAGTTCTGGCAGGGCGGCGAGCATCGCCTCCACGACCGTTTCGAGTTCACCCTTCAAGCCGGCGAACAGTGGCAAGTGGAACGCCTGGCACCTTGACCGTAGGAGCTTGCTTACAAGCGAATAGGCACGATTTAAGAATGTCTGCATGAAGAGCTCTACTCCATAGTGCTCCTTAGGTCGAGTGGCACTGCGGCGTACTTCGCTGCTGGACACGCCGTGAACCCATCCATGGGAGCTCAGTCGCCGCGTCCGACCGCCATGGATGGCGAGAGTGTCGAGAATGCAGGAGCAATTCATCGACCGACCGCCATGGATGGCGAGAGTGTCGAGAATGCAGGAGCAATTCATCGACCGGGCGGCTCATGGTCCTGCATCGAAGCACCCCACATTGCCCCTCTTGTGATGCGGTAACGACTTAGATCAGCGTTCTTTTGGATTACGAAATCCTCGATGAGGCGATCAACTAGACTTCCGCGCTGAAGCTTCCCCTGCCCCCATCCCAAAATTTGTGGTACCAACCACAACACCTAATCAAAACGTTGAAAATATGCCGCCTCCAAAAGAATGGCATTAAATCTGAGGAGCGTGGTGTGCGGTGGGGGCTGAGCAGAGTATAAGCAGCAGGGATGCTGCGCCTAAGCCTACAAGGATGTATTCACGGCGTCTCTGCGCAGCCCCTACCGTGCAGCGCGCTCCCGCACTGAACGAATACCACTGAACGAATACCACTGAACGAATACCACTGAGCTAATACCACTGAACTAATACCACTGAACTAATACCACAAATCCATGAGCGCTGCGCCCTTGAATAAAAGAGCTGCTCTACTCGAACAGCTCCAAGCTTAGTTTTAACCCTTCCACGGCTTGAGCTTTTTCGGAGCTAAGACTTTCTTCAGGCGCGCGTATTGTGGCAGGCCGTTTTTGTAGGGTGGGTAGTCCTCGCCCATTATTAGTGGTTCGAAATAGTCTCGCGCTATTTGGGTGATGCCGAAGCCATCTTTCGTGATGAAATTGCGCGGCATCGTCTTCTCCACGTTTGCTACTGCCGATAGTTTCGCTTCCCCAACTGACCAGCTATATTTCTTGCCCGGCTTGCGCACGATTGTAGGCATGACCGCGTTCTTGCCCGCCAATGCGAACTCCACCGCCGCCTTGCCCATCGCGTAGGCCTGCTCAACATCGGTCGCCGAGGCGATGTGTCGCGCCGCTCTTTGTAGGTAGTCTGCTACCGCCCAGTGGTACTTGTAGCCGAGCTCGCGCTTGACCATCTGCGCAACGAAGGGGGCCACGCCGCCCAGTTGCACATGTCCGAAGGCGTCTTTGCCACCGGCATCCGCGAGGAAGCTGCCATCTTTATTCTGTGCGCCCTCGGAGACCACGATCGCGCAGTAGCCGAATTGTTTTACACAGCTCTTCACTTTCTGCAGGAATTTTTTCTGGTTGAAGGCTATTTCTGGGAACAGGATGATGTGCGGTGCATCGCCTTCTTCTTCCGCGGCTAGTCCCGCCGCGCCGGCAATCCAGCCCGCGTGACGACCCATCACCTCCATGACGAACACTTTAGTCGAGCTCTCACACATCGACGCCACGTCGAGGCCAGCCTCGCGGATCGATACCGCAACGTATTTCGCAACGGAGCCGAAGCCCGGGCAGTTGTCGGTAATGGGCAGGTCGTTGTCGACGGTCTTGGGGACGCCGATGCACTGGATGGGGAAGCCCACCTCCATGCTCAGCTGTGCGATCTTGTTCGCGGTATCCTGAGAGTCGCCGCCGCCGTTGTAGAGGAAATAGCGAATATTGTGGGCCTTGAATACCTCCATGAGGCGTTCGTATTCGGCCTTGTTCTCTGCGAAGCTCTTGAGCTTATAGCGGCATGACCCGAACGCGCCCGCTGGCGTATGACGCAGCGCTGCGATGGTGGACGCAGACTCTTTGCCGGTGTCGATCAGCTCTTCGTGCAGGGCGCCGATGATGCCGTTGCGGCCCGCGTATACTTTACCTATTCTGTCTTTGTTCTGACGCGCAGTTTCAATCACGCCGCATGCACTGGCGTTGATTACCGAGGTGACGCCGCCCGATTGCGCATAAAAAAGGTTTGCTTTGGTCATGTTGAGAGAACCTGCTAGTCTGCCCGTTATAGAAAGCAACGATGTTACCCCGTTGCCACTTGGCAAGGCAACGGTGGCTCGGGCGATGGCCAAAGGAGATGAGGAAGTAAGATGCGAATAACGATTGGTATGTCCGGCGCGAGTGGTTTGATCTATGGCATTCGGCTTCTGGAGATTCTGAAGACACTGCCCGAGGTCGAGACTCACCTCATTCTAACTCCCGCAGCGAAGATGAATATCGCCATCGAGACGCAGTGGGAATTGAGTGCGGTGCAGGCGCTCGCCGATCACGTCCACTCCATCAACGATATGGCTGCCTCTATCGCCAGTGGCTCCTTCCGTACCGATGGCATGATCGTAGCGCCTTGTTCCATGAAGTCGCTCTCCGCCATCGTGCACTCCTACGCAGACAATCTGCTGATTCGTGCGGCAGATGTCGTGCTCAAGGAAAAGCGTCGGCTCGTGTTGATGCCGAGGGAATCGCCCCTACACGCTGGGCATTGCGAGTTGATGCTTAAGGCTTGCCAGCTCGGCGCGATTATCGCCCCGCCCATGCCCGCCCTGTATAATAATCCGCAAACCATAGATGATCTTATCAATCACAGCGTCGGCAGAGTCTTGGATCTATTCGACCTCGATCCAGGCATCGTCAAGCGTTGGGAGGGGATTCGAAAAGCGCATTGAGCAGGGTGTCGAGTTTGCCCTCGAGTGCCTCGTCGCGCATCGTTTCAGCCCCTAATACCGCGTGCAGATTCACGCTGGCCGCCCGTCTTTGGGTGGCCCCATCGAGCGCCTCGATCGGCGCGGCGCTCAGTGCCTCGAGGCGGTCTTGTTGAAAGTGTTCGGCGTGCAGCTCTAGTGCTTTGACCTGCTGGCGCAGATCCAAAATCCCCTCGCGCTCCAGCATAGTGATGTCATCCATCCCCTGTGCCTGCTTCTTTAGCCATGTCCTCGCCTTACGCAGCGAGCGTACTACTGCGCCGGAATAGGCGATCGAGTAGTCCATTGCCGCGCTCAGCGTTACGGCGTCGAGCGGGCCCCGGGTATGGGCATGCCACGCCGCGAACAATAATAAATTAACGTCGAGATCGTGCTCGTTCTGCAGGGCTAGGCAGGTCTCACTGACCAGAGGTTGGCTATAGACACGGCAGGAATAATCCCAGAATGACTCGTGCATCGTGGCGGGTCTCGCTGAAGGTGGAGTTCGGGATGTTACTGTACCGACTATTTTGAGACAATGCGCAGCAGTAGGCGCCCCACGTGAGAGTGGCAAACCACCGGATCAAAGAGACTGAATCATGCATATCCATATTTTGGGCATCTGCGGCACCTTCATGGGCAGCCTTGCCGTATTGGCGAAACAGATGGGCCATACCGTCAGCGGCTGCGATGCCAATGTGTACCCGCCTATGAGTACGCAATTAGAGGAGCAAGGCATCACCTTGATGGAAGGGTTCAAGGCCGAACACTTGCAGCCGCATCCAGACCTGGTGGTGATTGGTAATGCACTGTCGCGTGGTAATCCGGCCGTTGAGTACACGCTAGAGCAAGGCTTGGATTATTGTTCGGGCCCGGAGTGGCTGTCGCGCTATGTGCTGCGCGGACGCTGGGTATTGGCGGTCGCGGGCACCCACGGCAAGACCACGACCAGTTCGATGCTGGCCTGGATTCTGAGTTATGCCGGATTGAAACCCGGCTATCTGATCGGGGGCGTCGCGAGCAACTTCCCGAGTTCGGCGGATATTGGCGAGTCGCCGTTCTTCGTCGTAGAGGCGGATGAATACGATAGCGCCTTTTTCGACAAGCGGTCTAAGTTTGTGCACTACGCCCCACGCACTGCGATCTTCAACAATCTCGAGTTCGATCATGGGGACATCTTCCCCGATCTCGCGGCCATTCAGCGCCAGTTCCATCATTTGGTGCGTATTATTCCTGGCAATGGACTAATCCTGTCGCCGCGGGACGACGATAATCTCAATGCGGTGCTAGAGCAGGGCTGTTGGAGTCAGCGCCAGGCGATGGATCTACTCTCCGAGGGCGACGACGCCGCGCTTACAGAGCAGGGCATGTCGTGGTTTGTGCGTTTGCGCAGTCCGGACGGTAGTCATTTCGAGATAGGCAAGCGAGTAGACGGCAAGCCCGCACCCTCGGCGCAGGTGCAATGGTCGCTCAGCGGCACACACAATGTGCGCAACGCGCTAGCGGCGGTCGCGGCGGCTCATCATGCCGGTGTCGCTATTGACGTGGCATGTGAGGCGCTAGAGCGGTTCCAGGGCGTGAAGCGTCGCCAGGAGTTGCTTGGTGAGGTCAACGGCGTGCGCGTCTACGATGATTTCGCTCACCATCCCACCGCCATCGCCATCACCCTCGAAGGCATGCGGGCAAAATTTCGCAAGGCGCAGCGCTCCGGGCGCTTAATCGCCGTGATCGAACCACGCTCTAACACCATGAAGATGGGGGTGCACAAAGACGTGCTGGGGCAATCCAGCGCAAGCGCCGACCTGACCTATTGGTTCGATGCCGGCACCGCCGCATTCGACCTCGCCAGCATCGTGAAGGACAGTACGACTCCGGCACGCCTCGCCGACTCGATCGAATCCCTGGTGACTACCTTGGCCGCAGAGGCGCAGCCTGGCGACGACATCGTGATCATGAGTAACGGTGGTTTTGGCGGTATTCACCAGAAACTTCTGCAGGCATTAAGGGCAACCACGACATGACGCAGACACAGAGCGATCGCTGCGGGCAGACGGATCAGATAGCGCTGTTCCCGCTCAAATCAGTCCTCTTCCCGAAGGGCCGTTTGCCACTGCAGATTTTCGAGCAGCGTTATATCAATCTGATTACTCAGTGCCTGCGCAACGACGAGGGCTTCGGCGTGTGTTTGTTGAGGGAGGGCGAAGAGGTCGTCAAGGCCGGCTCCAAGCAACAGGTTCACCGCGTGGGCACCTATGCCAAGGTGGTCGATTGGGACCAGCTACCCAATGGGCTCTTAGGGGTAACGGTCGAAGGCGTGCACAAGTTCAATGTGCTCGATTGCTCCTATGATGAGAACCAACTGCTAATGGCCACGGTGCGCTATTGCGACACCGACTACGTCGGGGAGGCGCAGCTTGAGGTTAGCCCGCAGCAAGAGGTCTTGGTGGATCTCGTGGAGCAATTGGCCGGTCACCCTGTCATCAGTAAGCTGGGCATGGCCATCGCCTACCACGATCTACGCGAACTGGGCTGGCGGCTGAGCGAGTTGGTGCCGTTGCCCTTGGAGCGCAAGCAGGCGCTATTGGAGCTGCAAGATCCCTATCAGCGCGTCGAAGAAATCGAAGGGCTAATTCATCGCATGATCGATGAGGGCTAAACGGTAGTGAAGAGTTTGGTATGCGCAGGCAATATAAACAGGAGGTGCGCAGATGTTTGAAGCGTGGTTAATGGGCAATAATTGGACGCAAGAGCAGTGGCTGATCGTCTCGATCATCGGCTTCGTTATCGTGGCCTCATTGGTGGTGGCGTATCGGCTCTACACGATTTTCAAGATGAGCACGAAGAAGCGTGAGCGGCCGAATCTTCGCGCCGGAAGGCGCTTGCGGCGCTGAGGCTACTGAATAAGAATTCTATCGAGTACGACTGCGGCGATGGCGATGAAGACGATCACGCCGAGCAGGCTACCGAGCAGCCGCACGATGCGAAATGGTTTCTCGCCAGGTGGGTATAATCCGCTTTGTTCGTACTCACGATCATCGTCCTCTGTCGCATTGCTGGGCGGTTTCGTGATCTGGTCTCGTGGGTCGATCTCTTTAGTCATATGGGGCTTTCTCTTAGCAGTAAAGGGCGAGCTTGAATTTCATTCCATGTATAGGAAAGTGTACGGTGCCAAGTCGAATTCTCATCATCGCATTGCTCTTGGCATCGCTCACAAGCGCGCACGCCATCGTGATACGGCATGATACTGGATACGCTCGCTACGTTGCTAGCGAATCGATGTTCCCGTCTGTGTTCTGGCTCGAACAGCGTTCGAACCGCAAGATCTGTGTAGCCACCCTAATCGATGCCCAGTGGGCGCTAACGGCAGCCCACTGTGTCGAGGAGACCGACCTGCGCGCCCATATCGCTCGCGCCGGTGAGTACGTCGTGCAGATTGCTGGGGTGATGTCTGGCATCGACACGGTGGTAATGCATCCAAATTATGCGTTCCGCTACGAGCAGGGCCACGCCAGCGAGGAGGTGGACCTAGCGTTATTGCGCCTGAGCGAACCCCTCGCCATGCCCGTGCCCATGTCCCTATATCGGGGGCAGGACGAGCTGGATCGGGTCGCCACACTATTGGGGTGGGGTTATTTCGGCGTTGGCACTACGGGTATCCAGAGCGACGATGGCCGCTTTCGCAGGGCAAACAACCGCGTGACAGAGGCTAATGGCCGCCTGCGTTTCGATTTCGATGATCCGCGTCAACCGGATAGTCGCGCCGTCGAGCTAGAAGGCCTGCCAGGCCTGGGCGATAGTGGTGGTCCGGCGCTGTTGCAAACGGCAGAGGGCTGGCACATCGCGGGTGTCGCGATTGGCGAGATTGCCGCCGAGTCGGCCCCCGCTGGAGTGCAGGGCCTGTATGGTGCGGTGGGAGTCTATGAGCGGGTATCGGGTCACTTGGACTGGATAGAGTCCGTTATCCATGCGGGACTCATAGAGCGGCCTCAACCGGACAGCACACACTCAGAAGACTGACCGGGTAGCAAATAGACGGTCTTGCCGGTGAGGAAGTAAGCGAGTAGGCCAATCCATTCGCGGCTTGCATCGCTCAATTCATGTAGATGCTCCGCAAAGCGCAGACTCACTGACCAGCGGCGGTCGCGATCCGAGCGAAAATCCACGGGATAGGGTAGGACCGGCCATTGCTGTGCACAGAAAATCCCTACCGATCTCGGCATATGCGCAGCGGAGGTGATCAAAATCCAGCGTTGCTGAGGTAGTGGCTTGGCCAGTGCTTTACTGAACAACACGTTCTCGTAGGTATTGCGCGATTGGTCCTCTAGTAGCAATCCCCGTGCGCCTAGTCCAGCCTCGCGCAATAGCGCGGGCAGTTGGTCAGCCTCCTTGCGTGACTGTCCGGTCAGCGCTGCACTGCCGCCGCTAAACAGCAATTGGGCATCGGGGTATTGGCGTGCCAGCGCTGTGAAGGCCCACAGGCGCTCTGCGGCTTGATTGCTTTGAGTCTGTTGCCATGACTGGCTGGCGGAGGAGTCTAGGAAGCCACCTAGAACGATGATCCCGTCGACCTGCTCGGGAAGGTCTTGCAGCGGCGCGAAGCGGCTCTCCAGTGGCAAAATTACCCAATCGCCAAGGGGCAGGAGTGCCACCACAAGGGCGATGCCTGCGGCACAGCCAAGGATGAGCTTGGCGGGGCGCAGCGCGCCGCACAGCAATAGCGCGAAACCGGCAAGCCAAAATAGCAGCAATAGACTATCGGGCGAGATGAGCGCCCAGATCAGTTTTGAGGCCCAGAAGAATACGGTATCCATGAAATTCCATCGAGCGGTAGTTAGGGCTAGTGTACCCTCGAAATATGCTCGCGTCCGCACGCGCTTGCCTTGTGTAAGTTCTGCGGAATTTTGCTACTATCGATTCCAGACATCCTTCTTCGTCGGTGCGCTTTTTCAAGTAGTACAGCTCTGGCGAATCATTCAACTCAGTAGATCGGAGATTTCCAAATGACCATCGCAATCGGCGACAAGATTCCAGCAGCGACACTCAAGATCATGGGCGCGAAAGGCCCCGAAGACATTAGTACCGAGACGATCTTCAAGGGCAAGAAAGTCGTCATGTTTGCGGTGCCAGGTGCGTTTACGCCCGGCTGCTCTGTGACTCACCTGCCAGGCTATGTTGTCTTGGCGGACAAGATTAAGGCCAAGGGCGTGGATACTATCGTCTGCCTGTCAGTCAACGATGCATTCGTCATGGGTGCTTGGGGCAAGTCGCAGAACGCCGAAGAGTTGTTGATGGTGGCCGATGGTAATGGCGTATTCACCAAGGCAGCGGGTCTCGAGATGGACGCGTCGGGATTTGGCATGGGCACGCGCAGTAAGCGCTACGCCATGATCGTCGAGGATGGCGTAGTAAGCCATCTTGCGGTAGAGCCCGCCGGCGGCATCGAGGTGAGTGCGGCAGAGGCTATCCTCGCAAAACTTTAACTCTTACTCACGCGGACGCTGCCCTTTATGAAGACCGACTATATCGAATATCAAGATGGCGAGACGACTCTCGAAGGCTATTTGGCTTGGGATGAATCAGTGCCGGAGCAGCGTCCAGTCGTAATCGTTGCCCACGATTGGAGTGGGCGGCGTGAGTTGGCTTGCGATGCTGCCGAGAGGATGGTGGATCTGGGCTATGTTGGATTCGCCTTAGACCTGTATGGTCAAGGCGTGGTCGGCAAGGACGGCGATACCGCCGGGAACTCTGCGTTAATGAATCCCTTCGCCGAGGATCGCGCCTTACTGCGTCGACGCGTACAAGTGGCACTTGACACTGTTAGAGAGCTCTCCCAGGTCGATCCGAATCGTGTCGCGGCTATCGGTTACTGTTTCGGTGGCATGGCGGTGTTAGAGTTGGCACGCTCAGGCGCAGACGTCGAAGGTGTAATCAGCATTCACGGTCTGCTGCATCAAGGCGGTATAGGCAATGCGAAAATAGTCGCGAAAGTACTATGCCTGCACGGCCACGATGACCCGATGGGGCCGCCGGATAAGGTATTGGACTTCGAGGCAGAGATGAGCGCCGCCCAAGCCGATTGGCAGGTGCATGTGTACGGTGGCGCGAAACACGCGTTTACCAATCCACAGGCAAATGATCAGGGTTTGGGCACGGTTTATAATGCCTTGGCGAACCAACGCGCGCAGCGTGCGATCGCGGATTTCCTCGCCGAACTATTTGCCTAGTCGGTTCGTGGCAGTCCTAGCGACGCTGCGAGCGAATGGCTCAATACCACAGAGAGTCTCTCGGTTAGAGATTGCTTGTTAAGAGGGATCGCATTGTCGAAGTCTATTTCTCAAGGCAAAATTAGCAGTGTAGGCGCGCAAGTTCCTTGTGACGGCACAGCCGATAATTGTCGTTTCGTGCTTGAGCTGAAAACCGTAAAGGAAGAGCTAGTCGGCCTAAACGCTCTGGTGCGTACCGACGAGCTCACCGGGCTGTTTAACTTCCGTCATTTTCAACATTCTATCGATTTGGAGATGGAGCGGGCTCGCCGCAGTGGACACTCCGTGTCGCTGCTGATGTTGGACCTCGATCATTTTAAGGCTCTCAACGATCGATGGGGCCATGAATGCGGTAATTTCACCCTGAAGCAGGTGTCCCGCATTATACAAAACGCCCTGCGTCGCCTCGATATTCCCTGCCGTTATGGTGGCGAAGAGTTCGCAATTATTCTGCCCGACACGAGCTTGCATGCCGCCATCAATCTGGCGAATCGGCTACGCCAGAGTATCGCCGAAGCGGAACTCGTGTATGACGAGGAGCTAATAAAGGTGACCGCGAGTATCGGGGTCGATGTGTTTGCGCCTAATGACAAAGATGATGTGCCACGCTTCGTGGCCCGCACAGACGCCTGGTTGTATGCGGCGAAACAAGCCGGTCGCAATCGCGTGCATCATATGCGCGAAAGAGAGGAGACGCATGTCAGTAAAGAGGAGCGCGATTTTTTGCTCGAGGATTTCTGAACACTTAGTCTTCTACTGCTTGAATCTCACAGGCTAAGTGATGAAGAATGGCGGCGGTGGCTCCCCAGATTCGATAGCCCTCGAAGTGCATCTCTAGAATCTCCCTTTCCGTATCTTGATAGGTCACTGTGCAGCGCTGATATTGCGCCGGGTCCAAGGCTAAGCGCAAGGGAACGCGAAAGATATGATCGACCTCTCGAGGCGATGCCACGAGTGGCGTGTGCGCCGAGAGCAGGCCTACGATAGGCGTCACGCAATAGCCTGAGGGCATTAGCAGCTCTCCTAGCCTACCAATTACCCGCACCGCATCGGCGGGCAGTCCAATCTCCTCTTCACTCTCACGCAATGCCGTGTGCACCGGCCCAGCATCGCCGGGGTCCTCCGTGCCGCCGGGGAAGGCGACTTGTCCCGGATGGCTGCTTAAGTGCTCGGTACGCAGCGTTAGCACTATCGCCGCCTCGTCTAGATCGGTAATAACCGGTATGAGTACCGCCGCGCGGCGGAAACTTTTCTCAGGCAACTCTATGGAGGAGACCAGGCGATTGATCTCTTGATCGGGGTGTCGAATAGGGCGGCGCTCGAATGCCTGCGTTTTCTTAAAGAAGCGCAGCATTGTCTGGAGCATTGGGTCGAGACTGTTGGGCACGGTCATTGGCTATTCGCATCAAGGGGGCAGGGGGATTATAAACAAAAAAGCCCGCGGTGTTTGCGACGCCGCGGGCTTTTCTAGATGAGGGCGCAATGCTGCGCCGTATTAACAGGGCATCATTGGAACTTCCAATTCACTGAGAAGAACGCACGCACTGGCTCGCCGGGGAAGTAACGATCGTTGCCGAAAGAGAAATCGGCACGCTCTGCGTACTTCTCGTCGGTTAGATTGAGGATGTTCAGGGCGAGCGTAATAGCGCTCGTGGCCTGCCAGCGGGTGCGCAGATTGAGGATGTCGTGTCCGTCATACTCGTTGAGATTCTCGGGATTGGTGTAGTACTTACCTGAGCTTACCCACTCTAGCTCGGTGAAAAGAGTTGCCATCGGCTGCCAGCGCAACTGGAAACTGCCGAACTTGCGTGGGGCGGTATCGACGTCATTGCCATTGATGTTCACGCCACCGGATATCTCATCATTCTCATAGGTGTGGCGAGCGAAGTTATAGGCTCCAGAGACGCGCCACTGATCGCTCAGGTCTAGTGCGCCCGAGAGTTCAACGCCGCGGTGCTTAGTGTGGCTATTGTTAAGATTCAGGCGGTTGCTGTCGGTAATGATCTCGTTGTCTTTGTCCATGTAATAGGCGGTGACAGAGTACTGCCAGGCAGCGGCGGCCCCGTCTAGGCCGATCTCCGCGCTGTCGATCTCAACCGGGTCGAGATCGGCGACGCTCTGATCGTTCTGCAGACGATACAGCTCGGTGGCCTGAGGCGCTCGATAGCCTTTATTCAGACGCAGCTGTGCGTTGTGGATCTCATCGATTTGATAGCGCACGGCGAGCTTGGGGGCCCAGTTACCGAAGCTGTCACTGCGATCTGCGGGGCGGTTATAGCGGCAGCCGCCGAATCCACAAGGCACGCCGTTGTCACGGGTACGGCCGTCGATCATCAAGTTGTTGTAGTCGTATTCCATGCGCTCATAACGTAGCCCAAGAGATATATCGAAACCAGTTTCCCAGTAGTGCTGTAGGTGCGCGAAAGGCGCGATCTGTGTGGCATCGACTTCGTAATCGTAATGTTTGCCCGCGGGGATGGTGCCGACGAGGAATGCAGAGCCAACCGTAGGGCCGGGCTGTTGCTGGCTTAGTGTGCCTTGAGTGACTTCAGTGTCGACTCCAAAGGAGAGCATGGTGTTGGTGCTAAGGTCTTTATAGCTCGCGAACTGCAGGCCAATGCTGCTGTGCTTATTGTCCTCTGTAGGCGTGCCGGGCAAGAAGTGCTGAATGAAGACCAGATCCGTATTGCGGTAATAGGGCGTCGCTACCAGCTCCCAGCCATTGTCGAGTGTCTTGCTGATGCGTGTCCATGCGCGCAGGCTCTGGTTGTCGCGGTAGGCCTCGGGGTTCGGATTGCCGTCGCGTAGGTCATCGTCTTTGTAGGAGTCTGTGCCTTCGACATAACCGGCCGTCTCCTGATTTAGATTGGTGAGGGTAAAGCCACCGTCCAGCAATGCGCCGCCATCGGTCTGATACTGGTATCGCCAGGACAGCTTCTGCTGATCGTAGCCGCTGTTGTCTCGATAGCCATTCTCGCTAGCGCCGTTGGCGAGGAACATGTGCTTGAAATTGCCGTAATCCATGCCGATGGTGCCGTTAATACGGGTTGTCCCACGCGGCCCGGCCTCTAGGGTGAGATCACCGCCGGCGCTTGGGTCTGGAAGCACGACGTTGATCATGCCATGGACCGCGTTGGAGCCGTAGAAGGCGGTCGCTGGTCCACGGATTACTTCGATGCGCGAGGCGTTCTCGGTGTTGGCGTCGAACAGTTCGTTGACGTTACAGAAGCCCGCGGCACGCAAGGGAATGCCTTGTTCGGCAAGCAGGAAGGCACCGCAGGCACCCGAACCCGTCAGCACGGGAGAGCGGATAGCCGTTAGGCTCTCTTGGCCGTTGTTACGGTTGATGTTTACACCCGCGAGGCGGTTCGCAACTTCTTGAATGTGCTGGTGTGAGACGAGAGTCAGTTCTTGTTGGGACAGAACCCCGACGCTCGCGTTCACGTTGGCTAAAGACTCTGGGCGGCGCGTGCTCGAGGTCACCATGATCTCCTCTATCGCACGCTGTTCTGAGCTGTTTTGGGCAAGTAGGGCGGGGCTGGCGAAGGTGGCGATCGCCGCGGCACAGGATAGGGCTAATAAGCGCGGCCTTGCGCCGTGCGTTGGGGTATTAAGGCATGAGCATTGGTTTGGCATTGTACTCTCCCGGTAAACTATTTTTTTAGCCGCTACGCGATGTAGTGGATTTTGAGGCAGAGGAATATAGCATAGTTAAAATCGCCGGTGGTGACGCTTTGTAGCGGGTTTCAAGGCGCTGCACTCTGTGCCTATAATCAGGATTGGATTTAGACCCCGAAAGGCAGGAGCGCTCGAGGGGCAACACTGTAGGGGGGCTAATATGAGAACACGAGTGACGCAAATGCTCGGTATAGAACATCCAATTGTGCAGGGTGGCATGCAATGGGTAGGGCGCGCGCAATTGTGTGCCGCTGTGTCCAACGCCGGGGCTTTGGGTATCCTCACCGCGCTGACGCAACCGAGTCCCGAGGCTCTGTCGCAAGAGATCGCTCGCTGCCGCACAATGACCGATAAACCCTTCGGGGTAAACCTGACCATTCTGCCAACCATCAAGCCGGTGCCCTATGCAGAGTATGTGGATGCCATCGTCCAAGCGGGCGTCCGCATAGTCGAGACAGCGGGCCGTAATCCCGAGCCGTGGATGCCACAATTCAAGCAGGCGGGCATTACCGTTATTCATAAGTGCACCTCCATTCGGCACGCACTCAAAGCCGAGGCGCTAGGCTGTGACATGGTCAGTGTGGATGGTTTCGAGTGTGCCGGTCATCCTGGTGAGGACGATGTCACTAATTTAATCCTATTACCCTTAGCGGCTCGGCGGCTAAAGATTCCCTTTCTTGCCTCCGGTGGTTTCGGGGATGGTCGCGGACTCGCGGCAGCCCTAGCGATGGGCGCGGATGGCATCAATATGGGCACCCGTTTCATGGTGACGGAGGAGGCGCCCATTCATCTAAAGGTAAAACAGCGCATGGTTGAAGCGAGTGAATTGGACACCGCCTTAATCTTCCGCAGCTTACGCAATACCTCGCGTGTGTTTAAAAATGCAGTGGCCGAAAAGGTGGTGGCGATCGAGGCGCTGCCTGGTGAGACGCAATTCGAGGAGATCGCACCCCTAGTCAAGGGCGTGCGCGGCCGCGAGTTATTCGACAATGGGGACCTAGATCATGGGGTGTGGTCTGCAGGAATGGTAATCGGCCTGATCGATGATATCCCTAGCTGTAAGGTCTTGGTGGAGCGCATAGTCGCCGAAGCCGAACAGATCATCGCTGAGCGACTGCAGGCGCTGCTCGGTTCGAATTAAACACGGCGACTAAAAATCTGAATTAGGGGGTGGTATGGATATAGCGGGAAAGATTGTAGTAGTAACGGGTGGCGCTAGCGGCATAGGTCGGTCTCTGTGTGAGCGCTTCGCTGCCGAGGGTGCACGCGGCGTCGTGGTGTCGGACATCAATGCCGAGGGCGTCGAAAAGGTCCGCAATAGCATTGCGGGAAAGACCCAAGCACTCGGCCTAGTGACCGATGTGAGCGTAGAGAGTGATGTGCAGGCCTTGGTGGCAAGGGCGCTGGAGGTGTTTGGACACATCGACTTGTTCTGCTCCAACGCCGGAATCTTCACGCCCGGCGGCGAAGAGGTTAGCAACGAACAGTGGCAGCGCATCTGGGAGGTCAATGTGATGGCCCATATCTACGCCTCGCGGGCGGTCTTGCCAGGCATGTTGGCGCGCGGCGAAGGCTATCTGCTCAACACGGCCTCGGCCGCAGGCCTGCTCAACCAGATCGGCTCGGCGCCCTATGGGGTAACGAAACACGCGGCGGTTGGCTTTGCGGAGTGGTTAGCGATTACTTACGGCGGGCAAGGTATTAAGGTCTCCGTACTTTGCCCACAGGCGGTGCGCACGGAAATGACGGCAGGCGGCACCGGTGCTGCTGGGGTAGACGGCATGCTCGAGCCGGAGCAATTGGCGCAAACGGTCATCGAAACCCTCGCGACGGAGCGTTTCTTGGTACTGCCGCATCCGGAGGTTTTGACCTATATGCAGCGTAAGACGTCGGATTATGATCGCTGGATCGGGGGTATGCGGCGCCTGCAGGAACGCTTCGGCAAGGCCTTAAAATAAGATTCGCCCTTTCCCCGGCGAGCCATATCCTTATAATGAGCCCAGAAAATTCAATCACACAAGCTAGGACCCAGTTATGACAGCATCGATCGGCAAACACTCTGTAGTCGAAATACACTATACGCTTAAGAACCCAGAGGGAGAGGTCATGGACTCCTCCGCAGGCGGCACTCCATTGATGTATCTACATGGGACGCAGGGTTTGATTCCAGGCCTAGAGAAAGAATTGGATGGCAAGAAGGTCGGCGACTCCTTCAAGGCGGTCATTCCTCCTGAGCTCGCCTATGGCGAGGCAGACCCGGCGCTAGTTCACACGATCGACAAGGCCATGTTCCGTGGTGTCGAGAAGATTGAGCCGGGTATGGTGTTCACTGCGCAGGGCGAACAGGGCCAGCAACACATCAGAGTCCAGTCAGTTGATGGCGACAAGGTCACTATCGACGGCAACCACGAGATGGCAGGCAAGACGCTGCATTTCGACGTCGAAGTGCTCAGCGTACGTGACGCGACGGCAGAAGAAATAGACCATGGGCACGTACATGCCCACGGCGACCATCACGACCATTAAGCCTTTAAATACAAAGACTTAGTTAGCGTTCTCCAATAATTCGACCCAGTTACCATCGGGATCAGCGATGATCGCGATGCTAACTCCGGGCCGGATTGTCTTGATTGCAACCACAGTCTTATAGCCCGCCGCCTCGCAGCGCGCGACACATTCGGACAGTGCCTCTATCGTGAGGGTCCAGTAGCGGTAACCCGTGGCGGCCCGAATTCCACCGGGCACAGCGTCGGCACTTGGGCTAGGGTCGGTCTCTACGATCTTGACGATACTCTCACCCACCTTTAGGCGATGCATGGTGCCACCGCCAGGCATGGGGATGGTGGCCTCTAGTGGCAGGCCGAGGGTATCTCGATAGAACTTCAGTAGAGCGGCCGCATTGCGCGTGACGATGCCAAGGTCGATGCCTTGCTTTGTCAGTTTCAAGAGGCCTCTCCAAAGCCTAGTATGGCCTTGGTTTCTAGGAACTCCTCGAAGCCTTCTATGCCCCATTCCCGGCCATTGCCGGACTGTTTATAGCCGCCAAATGGCGCGCTGAAATCTGGGCCCGCACCATTGATATGGACCATCCCTGTGCGCAGTCTTAACGCCACCTTACGGGCATGGGCTGGCTCTCCAGAGACATAGCCAGACAGCCCGTAGTCGGTGTCATTGGCCTGAGCGATGGCATCTTCGTCGTCCTTGTAGGTGAGAATGCTCAGCACCGGTCCGAAGATTTCCTGGCGCGCGATGCTCATCTGATTGCTGACATTGACGAAGATAGTGGGGCGTACGAAATAACCCTTGTCTAGGCCTTCGGGCTTGCCAGTGCCGCCAGCGAGAACGGTGGCGCCCTCGGCGATGCCTTTCTCGATCAGCCTCTGGATGCGCTCGTATTGGGCTTTGCTGACTACGGGTCCTATGCGCGTAGTCTCCACGCTAGGGTCTCCCGGGATTGCCTTCGCTGCCGCGGCCTTGGCTATTTCGAGCACCTCGGGCAGGCGCGCCTCTGGCACGAACATGCGCGTCGGGGCGTTGCAGGATTGTCCGCTATTGTTGAAACAGCTCAACACCCCGCCGCCTACGGCACGGGCGAAGTCGGCGTCATCTAAGATGATATTGGCAGACTTGCCACCCAACTCCTGTGTCACTTTCTTGATGCTGTCCGCTGCGGCGTGGGCGACTTCGCGGCCCGCTCGGGTGGAGCCTGTGAAACTCACCAAATCGATGTCTGGGTGCGCAGAGATCACGGCGCCAACGTTAGGGCCATCGCCATTGACGAGGTTATAGACGCCGGCGGGGACTCCCGCAGCGGCGATGATCTCACTGAGGATATAGGCGCTAACGGGCGACATCTCGCTCGGCTTGAGAACCATTGTGCAGCCCGCCGCGAGCGCTGGGGCTACCTTGCAGCTGACCTGGTTGAGTGGCCAGTTCCAGGGCGTGATAAACCCACAGACGCCGATAGGCTCTCTCACAATCCTGCTCGTGCCGCGTGACTCTTCGAACACGAAGTTGCGCAGTATTTCCCGCGCTGCGGTGAAATGGGCGATGCCTGTGCCCACTTGAGCGGTACGCGCCATCGAGATGGGGGCGCCCATCTCTTGCGAGATGGCCAGCGCCAACTCCTCGGCCCGCGCCTTGATGCCGGCGATGATCTTATCGAGAATTTCGATGCGAGCCGCTACACTTGATGCCGACCAAGCTGGAAATGCCGCTTTAGCCGCAGCCACGGCGGCATCGACGTCCGCAGCGCTGCCCATGCTGATGTTGGCGTAAGGCTTTTCTGTCGCTGGGTTGATGACTTGATGAGTCTTAACTTGAGATGGATTGACCCAGTCACCATTAATGTAGAACTTAGTATATTCGATCGTCATAGAAACCCCCTTTTGGTTTGAGGGTCAGTATAACTGAAAAAATGTCGCGCTTGAGTTACCTTAGCCACTATGCTTTTCGCGGCCAAATGCGGGCTGCACCAATGAGAGCTATGCCCATGTTAAAGATAACCCGCACCATTGGCAGCTATTTAGCCACTTACCTCAGTAAACCGGGGCGAGCTTATGAGCTGCATCAGACCAGCTCGATCGAGAACGTCTTTGCGGTCATCGAGCCGGGCGATATTCTGCTAGTCGATGGCAATAGCCGTATTAGCACGGCGATCAAATACCTCACCCAATCCACATGGTCTCATGCCTGCTTCTATATTGGTTCAAGCGATGCCACGTTGGAGCAGGCGACATTACTGGAGGCGGATCTAAACGATGGCGTCACGCTGGTGCCGCTGGCCAAATATGCGCAATACAATGTCAGGATTTGCCGAGCAATCGGGCTAACTGACAAGGAGCGTGAGTCCTTGCTGGCGTTCGTAAAGGAGAGGATTGGCTATCATTATGACTTGAAGAATATCTTCGACCTGATGCGTTACTTAATCCAGAACCCCGCGGTGCCGACTCGTTATCGACGCCAATTGCTGAGCCTAGGCAGTGGGGAGCCCACGAAGGCGATCTGTTCGACCCTGATAGCGCAGGCTTTCCAGTCGATCAGCTACCCGATCTTACCAAGAGAGAGGGTGCATCAAGACTCCGGCGAAATGCGTTATGTGCATCGCCACTATTCACATTATGTGCCGCGGGATTTCGATCTTTCGCCCTATTTTCGAGTGGTTAAACCGACGCTGGAAATTGGCTTCGATTTTCACAAGATCAATTGGCACGAGGGGGATGAACCGCAAGAGCAGTTGGGGCAAGCCCAGCGCGCCTAGCACGCCGGGCCCAGTACTACTTAGCGCTGAAACCAGGGGGTCTTGATCAACAGCGCCGGATCAACGCCGGGCTTAGGCACCATCTTCTGTGAGCGACCATATTGGTTGTCGCCGCCAATGAGATTGAGGTCGGAGTCGACAGTAAAGGCGTGTACCTCTAAGAATCCGGTAGGACCGTCACGCTCTACTACCCACGAGTAGAGTCGGTTGCCATTGAAATCGAGCTTGATGAAACGCAGTGGGTTCAGGTCTGTCATCCACACCGAGTCTTCGTTCACGAGCATGTCCAGTGGCAGGCTGAAGCCCGTCCACGTATCCACAAAGTCCACCACCGCTGGATCCGCTGTCGTGCGAAACACGTTGACTCGTCCGCCGGATCGGTCCAGTCCGAAGATCAGGCCATTCGGGCCGGTCGAGACTGAGTGAACGCCGTTGAATTGCCCAGGAGCGGTTCCGAAGCCCCCGAATTCGGAGAGATAGTCGAAATTCTTGTCGAGGATGATGATGCGGTGATTGTCTAGGCCATCGGCGATCAACACGCGCCCATCGGGCAGGAAGGCAACGTCTTGTGGACGCCCGAAATGCGTCTTGTCCGAACCCGGCACATTCTTCTCACCAAGAGTCATGATCAACTCGCTGCCATCGTTACTAAACACATAGATGGTGTGGAAGGTCTCGTTGATAACCCAGACGCGACGCTCCGGGTCATAGGGGCTAACGCGGATGCGATGCGGGCCAGGCCCGTCGGAGTTCTCACACAATACGTCCCACTGATTCCAGATCGTGATGATGTTGCCATCGCCATCTAATTCGTAGAGGCAGTTGCGCCACGTTCGACGGTCGGTATCCGTCAATACATTGATGCCTAGGGAGCCAGCATAGCCCGCATACTCCGGCGGGATGGGTTGTGGCAAACGGGCTTCGCCGCGCATGGCGACTAAGATTCGATCGGGGGATTCGGCCTGCACCCCAGAATTGCCGCCAAAAGCGTATCCGGCTTGCGCGAAGGGCTTATGCCAAGCCGGGATGATGTCATAGGGGCTAGGTCCAACCGGGCCCAGAACCACCTCATTTGCCGCGAGCGCAGGCAGGGATTGTGTCGCGAGGCCGATGGCACCGGCTGCGGCTAGAATGACGCGAGTCAATTTTTTCATTTTATTATTCTCTTTATCGGCGAGAGGGTGTTGTCGTCAGTGAGTATACCCAGTGCTTCGGTCCCTGACAGCAAATAAACGCCCTTGTCACAGTTTGTTACCCGGCGCCTCGCATGGGAATCGTGAAACCTAGATGCTTGTTGCATGAATATCTCGTACCATCGAGCGAACGAAAGCGACACCAACGCTTCGCATCGGCCCATAACTAAAATGAGAATACCGCCATGAACAGATCAAGTTTAAAGCCCGTGCTTGGATTACTTGCCCTAGCGTTCCTGAATGCTTGTTCTCCTGCCTCCGAGCCCGGTGGTACGTTACTACCCAACCCCTATGCCCGCGCGGAAGCGTCCTTCGGCGAGCTTCCTGACGGCCGTGAATGGGGCGCCGTCAGCGCGATTCATTATGCCGGCGATGGCACGCTCTGGGTCGCGGAGCGCTGTGGCGGAAATCGTGGTCCCGGTAGTTGCGAGGACCGTCTCGATGTTGATCCGATCCTTCTGTTGGACACCCAAGGCAATGTGCTGCGTAGTTTCGGTGCCGGACTTTTCGTCTGGCCCCATGGCATCTTCGTCGACGCCGATAAGAACCTGTGGGTGACCGATGCGGCGACTGCTCGACAGGGGCGTAAGGGTAATCAAGTGCATAAGTTCAGCCCCGAGGGTGAATTGTTAATGAGCTTGGGCATTCCTGGCGTGGTGGGTAAGGGGCATTATTACTTTGTCGCGCCGAACGATGTCCTCGTTGCTCCTAATGGTGATATTTTTGTTGCCGATGGACACAATGGCGTTGAGGGCAATCGCATCATTAAATACGATCGCGACGGCGTCTATATCAAGCAGTGGGGCGGGACCGGTGCGGAAGGGGGTGAGTTTCGAGTTCCTCATGCGCTCGCCATGGATGCACAGGGCCGACTGTTTGTTGCCGATAGGGGCAATAGTCGCATCCAGCTATTCGACCAGGAGGGGCAGTTCCTGATGACTTGGACGCAATTCGGCCGACCCAGCGATGTCTATATCGACGCGAAAGATTGGTTGTACGCGGCAGACTCCGAGTCCGGCACTGGCGCCGAGCGCAATCCCGGGTGGCAGCGTGGGATACGCGTTGGGAGGGCAGGCGATGGCATCGTCACTGCGTTCACACCTGATCCCGAAATGAATCCGCGGGGGACCACCAGCCATGGCGAAGGCGTGACCGCAGATGAGCAGGGCAACCTCTATGCTGGCGAAGTCGTCGAGACCGCGGTGCGCAAATTTACGCGGCGTTAAGCGCGGGTGATTTCTGGCTACGGCGTCCCGAGCTGAGCTGTTCCGCGACCTCGGTCCAGCGCAGAATCTTTAGCTCACCATTATGCCCTTCGACCATCGCCGTGCAGCTCTCCACCCAGTCGCCGGTGTTGCAATAGAGCACGTCTTCGAACATCGCAATCTCCGCGTGGTGGATGTGACCACAAACCACGCCTTGCACTTGCTCTAGGCGCGCAGAGGCGACGACGGCCTCTTCGAACTTACCGATGTAACTGACGACGTTCTTGACCTTGTGTTTTAGATGGGCGGCAAGAGACCAATAGGGACGCCCCGTCAAACTTCTTACGCCATTGATGAGCCGGTTCAGAAACAGTAGGTGCGAGTACATGGAGCTGCCGACTTTGGAGAGGAAGGGGCTGTACTTCACAACCGAATCGAATTGATCGCCATGCAACACTAGCAGCTTGCGAGCATCGGCGGTGACGTGTATCGCCGTATCCGCAATCTCTATATTGTCGAAACGGTGCCCGCAATAGTGCCGCGCGCTTTCATCGTGATTGCCTGGGGTATAGATAACCCTCGTGCCCTTGGCCGCTTTCGCCAAGATCGCATTGACGACCGCTTGATGAGAGGCCGGCCAATAGGTCTTTTTCTTCATCTCCCAGCCGTCGAATATATCACCTACCAAGTACAGAAATTCCGAATCGGTGCGGTTTAGAAAATCGAGGAGGAAGTCAGCCTGACAGCCTTTGAAGCCTAGGTGGATGTCGGAGAGAAATATAGCGCGATACTTTAGTGGGTTTTGCAGTGCTCTTGCTGTTTTCGTAGCGCTCATGCCAGTCACCTCTTGTAATCAAGATGGGCACAGCATAGGGCGCTTAAGTGACAGGACGATTACTTTTCAGTGTCGATTATGTGACAAGAAATCTCATCTCGCAGCGCCGCGAACTCTAGCGTCGCCAAGTAGGCCATGGGGCTTCCATCAATGAAAGATTAGAATAGCGCAGATCGGCGCTTACCTCTGCCCCTGCCCATTCGGGAAGTGTGAAGGCTTGCAACTCTGATTCCAGCTCAATTTCTGCGACAATCAGGCCCTGATTGATGCCGGCGAAAACGTCGATCTCCCAGATCATGCCGTCGTGGAGTACTTTGTAGCGAGTCTTCTCAATCGCGCCGGGAGAACACAGGCTAGTCAGCATGTCATGTGCGTCTGCCGGTGGGATGGGGTATTCGAACTCGGCGCGACTGATGCCTTGTGTTGGGCCTTTAAGAGTAAGAAAGGCGCGTGTCCCACACAAGCGTATGCGCACGGTGCTCTTGTTTGCAGTGGGCAAATAGCTCTGCAACATGAGCTCGCCACTGTGCAGGGGTGGTAGCTTCTCGGGTATGACTAAATATTTGCGCTCTATCTCGACAGCCATATATGAGTTGATATCCTTGGGTGCAATTAGTCTTGTAAAAATCTTTGCAATTGCGCCTGCAGTTTTTGATTGTCTTTGCGCAATCGATCGCGCTCCTCGAGCAGGGATAGCACCATGGCGGTGGCAGACCAGTCAAGCTGGAGTTCGCGCTGTAATCGAAGTGCACGCTTAGCGGTGCAGATCATATCGAGGTCGAATAGCCAATCCTGTGGTGAGTCTCCTTCAGGCGCGATGATGCCATGTTCTACGATGGCATAGACGAGGCTGTCTTCTGAGCCTATGGCTAGGCAGGTATCGTCTAGGTTAAACGTCACTGAGTAGTCGATCTGCATCATGAGGACTCCCATTCTTTACGGGGGTTGAATTGGGCTTTTTCGGCCAGTTCTTGCCATAGGACTTCTGCCTGTGCGGGGCTGCGTTCGGGCATCACCACCTTCAATACCGCAAACAAGTCGCCGTGGCCCTTGCGCGTGCGCAGGCCTTTGCCTTTGATGCGTAAGCGCTGGCCGCTTTGGCTATTCGCCGCAACGCTCAGGTTGATCTTGCCAGTCAGTGTAGGCAGCGTCAGCTTGACGCCCAAGGCGGCCTCCCAGGGCGCGATAGGGACCACGATACTCAGGTCAGTCCCGGCGATATCGAATAAGGGATGTGGGATTAAACGGATGCGCAGAAATAGGTCGCCGGCCGGGCCATTGCCAAAACCCGGTCCACCCTGGCCCTTGAGGCGGATGCGTTCGCCATCGACAACCCCGACGGGTATCTTCACCTTCAGAGTCTTACGGATGTCTGGCAAGCGTCCTTGGGGGCCGTAGTGGGGCAGCGAGTATTCGATTGGGCGAGACTCATCCGAGAAGGTGTCCTCTAAAAACAGGGGCAATTCCACCTCGATATCGCGACCGCGTTGACTCGTGAAGTCCTCACTGCTGCGAAACGCATCGGCGGCGCCGCGTTCGTAGCCCCCTTTGCCGAAGATGTTCTCGAAGAAATCGGAAAAATCACTCTGCGAGCCGTGGCTGCGCCCGGCTTTACTCTGCCAATCGGGGGGTGGTTCGAAGGACTGTCCGCCATGACCGTATTTACGCAATTGCTCGTATTCGGCACGCTTGGTTTCGTCGGAGAGGACTTCGTAGGCTTCAGCAACCTCTTTGAAGCGTTTTTCGGCGTCGTGCTCGTCGCTTACATCGGGGTGATACTTGCGAGCGAGTTTGCGATAGGCGGTTTTGATTGTCTTGAGGTCGGCATCTTTGGCGACGCCCAGCACTTTGTAGTAATCCTGAAATTCCATGTGTGGACCCACTGTATTGCACGTTTAATCAATGGGCAGACTATAGCAGTATTGTGTCTTAGACGCAGTGTCTGTTAGGCAGATTAATGCGTAGAGAAGAGTGCGCCGTGGAGTCTTGGTCCACGGCGTCAGGGGGTTAGAGCCTAGTAGGCGAAGCAATAGAAATAGCCATTACCGCCGGTGGCGATGAGGTCCTCTTGGCTACAACTACGGCTGGCATGGGCGCTATTCCAAGAAGTGGGGTTCGCACCGCCGCCTTGTCGGTCGAAATGGCCGACTTGTGCTGAGCCGGCACTGCTGCTGGTCCAGTTATTACAGGTCATATCGGTATCCGCTGGGTAAGCGGTGCCATCGACTTGCGAGCCGGTCAGTATGTCGTGCTGGTTCGGCGTGTCGCCGCGACCGTTGATGATGTTGCCGGCCTCGGACAACGAGGTTTCCTTGCCTGTCATGGCCTCTTCGCTATGTAGTTGCGCGACATTGGCCGCAATCATGGTGCCTTTAGCGTTATACCAGGGGCCAGAACCGATGCGATCACGAGCGTTGACAGCGGGCTGTCCGCCGGCCGCTTGCGTGCTTAAATAGGCAGCCCAGGTCTTACCCCCTGCTCCAACCGCGCCGGCGAGTGCGGCACAATGCGCATCGGCCCCCGCGAGACCACCAAGGTTGGCGCCGTTTCCGGATCCTACGCTGGTGATAAAGAAACTCATGCTATTGTCCTGTGAGTAGATCACGGTCGTTGCGCAGGTCAATGCAATCACCGAGGCCGTTAGTATTAGCTTTTTCATATTCGGTCTCCTTGCTATGTTCCCCCTGTTAATGTTTTGATTTATCTGGAACTTTGTTGTTCGGGGGGCTACCTAAGTGTGACCTGCTTGAATGTGGCACGTCAACGAAGTTCGATATCATGAGTTGAAATAGTATTGTCAAAGAGAAGCCCTGCATGATTACTGTCAAGTCCCGTCATATTCTAAGCCCTGCGTGCGCGCTGATCGGCCTCTTGTGGGTCGGACAATTGCTCGCGTTGGACGCAGGGCAAGACGATGACATCGCGCCGGTGCCCGAACCTGTGGTGGATGCACAGTTAGTGGTCGATGAGCAGACGGCGCTTGAGATCAGCAGGCAGATAGGCCTCTATCAAGAGAATCTGCAGGCGCTTGAGAGCGAGCTAGGTCCCTACGATCCAAGTCTTATCGAAATATTGAAAGACATGGGGCGCTATAACTTCGAACTCGGCCAATTTGAAACTGCTGCCGCGTTCTACGAGCGCGCCCTGAGCATCACACGCATTAGCGATGGCCTGTATAGCCCTTCGCAAATCGAGGTGCTGGAAAAGTTAATTAGCGCCTACAAGTCAGCGGGTGATTGGACGGCCGCCGACGACAAGGAGCACTTGGCCTTGCATATCGAGACCCGGCTATATGAGCCAGGCTCGCAAGCCTATGCCAGCGCCGTCCTCGCGTTCGGCGAATGGAAGTTGCAGGTAGTGCGGGGCAATCTACTGCAGCGCTCGACTATGGCGAATATGCGCGATATCGAAGACCTGCAATATGCCTACGCGGTAGCCTTGGGGGACGGTTTAGCCCTGTCGGAGAATGCCGAGCCGATGCGGGCTCAGACCCGCTTCGACCTACTCTATGGCAAGGCCTATGCGGAGGCGCAGCTAGCGGACTATGCCCTGCGCAGCGTGCCAATGGGGTTGGATCGCCCCGTAGCGCGCTATATCTCCGAGTATGTGTGCCGGGATGTCGTGAATTCTGCCGGACAGGTCACGCAGAGTTGCGGTACTGTGCGCAGGGAGAACCCTCAGTTCCGCGAATACGAGATGCAGAAACAATTTTATCGTGACAGGATTCAGATCGCCGTGACCTCGACGCAACGCACTATTGAGGAGCTGCAAGCCTTAGTCGACAGCACGCCCTTTTTGCAGACGATGAACGACGGGGCGGCGGCTGCGCGTTTGGAAGAGCTGCGCACGTTGCAAGCGAATATCAATCGGGACTATCGTCGCAGTGTGATGCGTTGGTAGCCCGCATGGGTCTATAATCGCGAGCTTGCGCATACCGACACAGGAGCATTGATGGAAGCCTTTCTAGTGGCCACCGGGATCGTGGCCTTGGCCGAGATTGGGGATAAGACCCAGTTGCTGGCCTTTATCCTCGCTGCTAAATATCGAAAACCCGTCCCGATCATTCTAGGCATCCTCGTGGCGACGCTGGCCAACCATGGCATTGCCGGTGCATTAGGCACTTGGATCACGTCCCTAGCGGCTCCCGAGACCATGCGCTGGATACTCGGCGTGTCGTTTATCGCGATGGCCGCCTGGACCCTGGTGCCGGATGAGTTCGATGAGTCCGAGGCAGCTCTTGTGGCAAAAGGGGTGTTCACGGCTACGCTCATCGCCTTCTTTCTGGCAGAGATGGGGGATAAGACTCAGGTGGCCACGGTGGCGTTGGCGGCCAGCTATCAAGCCTTAGTTCCGGTGGTGCTGGGTACCACCTTGGGCATGATGATCGCCAATGTGCCGGCGGTACTCCTAGGCCACAAGATTGCCGAAAAGCTGCCCGTACGGGCGGTGCATATTGTCGCCGCCTTGATCTTCGCCGTGCTGGGGGTAGTGCTCCTGATGGGCGGCGGCGAGCTACTAGGCTAGGGGGCGCAGGAATGTGCCAAAAATGTGATAATAGCGGTCAAGAAGCTGATTTCTAAGGGGTTCACTTGCCGCTGCTAGGGGGCTGTGCAAGAATGCCCACCGTGCCAGTTGCACAGTATTTCACACTAGTAAATTAACGGGGATATTCATGCCTAATAAGAGTTTGGCCATCATTGCTGCAATCGCCGTTATAGGCTTGCTGTTTCTGGTCTACCTAGCGGCAACATTTGAAAGCCCAGAGGGCACCCGTACTGTCGATATTGCAGTGCCAGTACCGCGCGCTCCAGAGCCTATAGAGCGCGTCGAGGCGCCGGCTCCCACGCCCCCCGCACCAATCCTGCCTACCGAGCGACCTGCCCCCGAAGCCGTCGCAGTGACCGAGCCAGTCGTGCCGGAAGTGGCGCAGGAGATAATCGACCTTCCCGTGCTCAACGAAAGCGATGCTTTCCTGACCGAGCGACTCCAAGGCTTGGAGACGGGCACACGCTTGTTGAGCCTGCTCGTGTCCGAAGATGTGATTCGCAAGTTCGTCGTCTTCGTAGACAACGTCGCCGATGGCAATCTGCCGCAATTGGAATACCCGGTCCGTCGTCCCTCACAGGCCATGGCCGTCAGGGAGCTAGACGAGAATCTATTCGAGATGCAGACGGTTTCCTACCAGCGCTACACCCCAATTGTTGACGGCCTAGCGGCGGTCAATCCAGAGCTAGCGTTGCAGATGTACAGGATGATGAAGCCGCTCTTTCAAGAAGCCTATAGGGAGATTGGCTATGGGAGCCGCGATTTCGATGACACCCTAGTAAGGGCGATCGATACGGTGCTCAATGCACGCACGGCGGAAGGCCCGTTTCAGTTGATCAAGCCCAAGGTCATGTATGTCTATGCCGACGCTGAGATCGAGCGCTTGAATCCTGTGGAGAAACAATTGCTGCGTGCGGGTCCGCAAAATGCGGAGAAACTCAAGTTGACCTTACGCCAATATCGCGAGCGTTTAGTGACGCCTTGAGCGTAGAACACGCTTACACCGGGCTGCATAATTAACGGCCTGTTCCGTACCTCGGGACAGGCCGTACTCATTTTGGACTACTATGATCTTAGCGAAACATTTTTCCGAGCGATGCAGAGGTTCCCACCCTTAAGCGATGCCAGCCTCGACGCAACAAGCCGAACAGATACTCAAAACGACCTTCGGCTACGAACAGTTCCGCGCGCCACAGCGGGAGATCATCGACGAGCTCATGGCCGGGCGCAATTGCCTCGTCTTGATGCCAACCGGTGGCGGTAAGTCGCTGTGCTATCAAATTCCGAGCATGTTGCGCGAGGGCGTGGGCATCATCGTCTCGCCTCTCATCGCTCTGATGCAAGACCAAGTCGACGCATTGCGCGAGCTCGGTGTAAGGGCGAGTTTCCTCAACTCGTCACTCTCGCCAGAGGCGCAGCGCGATGTAGTAACGGCCTTGCGGCAGGGGCAGTTAGACATGCTCTATGTTGCGCCTGAGCGTCTGAACCAAGAGTCCACTGTGCAGCTACTCCACTCCCTGCCGATAGCGTTGTTTGCGATCGACGAGGCGCATTGCGTGTCCCAATGGGGGCATGATTTCCGAGTCGACTATCTGCAGCTCTCGCGTCTACAGGAAGAGTTCCCTGACGTGCCTCGCATCGCACTGACTGCGACCGCCGACGCGAATACTAGAGTAGAGATTGCACAGCGACTCGGACTCGTGGACGCCAAACATTTCGTGAGTGGCTTCGATAGGCCGAACATCCAATACCGCATCACTCAGAAACAAAACCCGCGACAGCAGCTGCTGCGTTTCCTGCGCCGTGAGCATGAGCGCGATGCGGGTATTGTGTATTGCCTGTCGCGCAAGAAGGTGGACGATACGGCGGCCTGGCTCGTGACTCAGGGTTTCGACGCGGTGCCCTACCATGCGGGCTTGAGTGCAGAGCAGCGCGCGCACAATCAACAGCGCTTTCTACGCGAGGAAAGTGTCATCGTGGTGGCTACCATCGCCTTCGGCATGGGCATCGATAAGCCCGATGTGCGCTTCATCGTGCATCTGGATCTTCCGAAAAGCCTAGAGGCCTATTATCAGGAGACGGGGCGTGCCGGACGCGATGGCGAGCCCGCCACCGCGTGGATGGTCTACGGGCTGCAAGACGTCATCATGTTGCGGCAGATGATGGATGGTTCGCAGGGCAATGAGACTTTTAAACGCGTTGAGCGCGCCAAACTCGATGCCATGCTGGGCCTATGCGAGATCACTAGCTGTCGTCGACATGCGTTGCTGCATTACTTCGGTGAACCCGGCCCCGAGACCTGTGGCAATTGTGACGCCTGCTTAAACCCCGTGCCTACTTGGGATGGCACGCAGTCATCGCGCAAGGCACTGTCCTGTGTCTACCGCACCGGTCAACGCTTCGGCGTTAACTATCTGATCGATGTGTTGCTGGGGGCGGAGTCGGACAAGATATTCCAGAACAACCATCATACTATTTCCACCTTTGGCATCGGTAAAGAGCACAATGGTAATGCGTGGCGTTCGGTGTTTCGGCAATTGGTGGCCCGCGGCTACCTGAGTGTCGACCACGCGACCTATGGTGGTTTGCATCTGAATGAGAAGTCTCGCGGCCTGCTAAAGGGCGAGCACAGCATAGCGCTGCGGATCGATGTGCAGGAGCCCAATGCGAAGCCCGAGCGCAAGACCCGCCACAAGCAGGCAGTTGCCGACGCCGACAAGGATCTGTGGGAGGCGCTACGCCAGTGCCGTAAACAATTCGCCGAGGACAAGGACGTGGCTCCCTATGTCATCTTCCACGATGCAAGCCTCATGGATATGGTGCACTACCGCCCCTTAACCGAGGCGCAGTTCTTGGGGATTAGTGGCGTAGGCCAGAGTAAGCTCGAGAAATATGGGGCAGCCTTCCTCGAGGTCATTCGTCGTCACGAGGATGGCCCCGCAGTTTGATTCTATCGAAAGTCGTGTAAAATGCCCTCGCCTAAAAGGCTTCCTACCTAACCATGCGCTGGATTTGCGATTCAGGCAGCAAGAGAGGTTTACCATGACGACCACTGTAGTGGCGGCGCTCTATAAATTCGTGCGCCTGCCAGATTTCGAGACACTGCGCTCACCCTTGCATAAAGTAATGACCGAAAACGAAGTACGCGGCACCGTGTTGCTAGCGGCCGAGGGGGTCAATGGCACGATTGCGGGCACGCGCGAAGGCGTAGATGCCGTGCTGGATTTCCTACGCGCCGACCCGCGCATCAACACCCTGACGGCGAAAGAGTCCTACACCCAGGAGAATCCTTTCTATCGCAGCAAAGTGAAGCTGAAGAAGGAGATCGTCACGATGGGGGTAGAGGACATCGACCCCAATGACATCGTGGGCACCTATGTCAAGCCGGAGGATTGGAACGCCTTAATCGCCGATCCCGACGTACTCCTGGTCGATACGCGCAACGATTATGAGGTGAAAATCGGCACCTTTAAGAACGCCCTTAATCCGCAGACGGAATCCTTCCGCGAATTTCCCGAGTTTGCCAAGCGCAATCTCGACCCGAGCAAGCACAAGAAGGTCGCGATGTTTTGTACCGGTGGAATCCGCTGCGAAAAATCGACGGCTTTCATGAAGCAGCAGGGTTTCAGTGAGGTCTATCACCTCGAAGGTGGCATTCTCAAGTATCTAGAGGAGGTGCCTCAGGACAGTTCGCTGTGGGAGGGAGAGTGTTTCGTTTTCGACAATCGTGTGACCGTAAACCACCAGCTAGAGAAGGGCTCTTACGATCAGTGTCATGCCTGCCGTATGCCCATCACAGAGCTCGACATGGCCTCCGAGCTGTATCGGCGCGGGATCAGTTGCCCACATTGCTACGACGAGCACAATGAGGAGCAGCGCGGCCGCTATGCGGAGCGCGAGCGGCAGGTACAACTGGCCAAAGCGCGCGGCGAGTCCCATATTGGCGAGTCGATGGCGCAGACCATAGTGCGGAGGCGGCGTGAGAAGTTGGAAGCTAAGGCGACACAGCGCGACGTGGAGTAGTTAAGGGCTTCAGTCTTCGATGAAGGTGAAGCGTTTCACCTTGGCGCCGTCGAGTTCTATGGTCTCATCGAACATGCTCAGGGGGCGGATCCATAGTCCCCGCTCGCCATATAGTGGCCGGTAGACGACATGCTCCTCTTCCGTTTCGCTGTGTCGTGCGACGCCGATTACTTGGTAGAGTTTGTCTTTATAGTGCCTATAAATGCCTGTCTTTAATGTCATAGGGTCTCGCTGTCTCGTGTAAGCTACACTTTAACTTGTCCATGAGAATCTTAGCAGAAAAGCCAATGCGTCGAGGCCCTGTTAGCAGTAGAATTATGTCTAAATTACAACAAGCCCAGCGCTAAACGAGGAACACCATGCAAGTAATAACAAAAATCACCATCGGCCTGCTAATGACACTGATGTTGGCAGCCTGCGCAAGCACCTCGGCCCCCTCAAAGCAGGAGATGATCCTAGGCACATGGCAAGCCGATTTCGGTGGTCAGAGCATCGTGCTCTCCTATGGAGAGTCCGAGATCGCGGTAGATGCCTTCGGAGTGTCATTCCCCTATGAGTGGTTAGACGCGGACACCATTAAGCTGGACGCGATGGGGCAGGAAGTCATTAGCACAGTTGAATTTGTGTCTGAGAATCAGATGATTCAACGCAGCTCACAGGGCGAACAAACTCTTTACCGGGTTAATCCCTAAGTAACGCACGGGCGCCTAACGCGCCTGTGTCTCCTCTTGGTGATTATTGCGGTCACTGCGATCACGGTTGCGCTCACTCGGTGGCCGCGATCGCTCCTGTATGAAACGCATCGCAGCGACCCGTTGCTCCGGGGTCAATTCGCCAAAGATCGTGAGGGTTTGGCGATGGGCGATATCTTGGTATTCGAGTCCGGCATCACGCAGTTTTGAAAACGCCGCCGCGATGGCCGTGCCGTTGAGCGGATCCTCGGTCAATAGATTATTCACTTCCTGCTGTGCCTGAAACAGGGCCAAGCGAATAGGGCGCATCTCGTCACTAAAGGCCTGCATAGTGGGGCGCAGGCGAGTCTGCGCCTCGTCGTCCAAGCGCTCCAGCACCCAGAAAAGATTGGGCGGAATGGGTCGCCCTTCGGGAGTCTCCAGCATGCGCGCCGCAATGCCCCCGAACACCAGAAGATTCAGTGCGAGGGAGAACACCATCACCACGTATAGTGCGCGTTTTCTATTGCTACTCATTCGGTGATCTCCGCATAGTCATTCATCGAGATTAGGTAGAGCTCTTCCTGCCAAGAGTTCTCGACACTATTAATCCCAAAGCTATAGAAATTCGCCATATAGATGCCGCAGACAAGCGGTAGGCAGGCGACTAGGGCAGGGCGCCACGCCCAGGCCATGCCGTGTTGCTGGCGAGGGAGTAGCCAATCCAGAACCTTGTCGAGCAGGCTGTCGCGTGTGGCCTCTCGCAGTGAGCGCATAACACGCTGTTCCATCTGCGTAAGCGCCGGCACCTGCACCGCGTCAAGCAGGAGGTTGAGCTCTCGATACTCTGCCACGAGTGCCTGGGCTGCCGGGCTCTCTGTCAGAAAGTGTATGCAGGCCTCGCGCTCTGGCGCCGGCCAGCGCGCTGGCTCACTGCCATAGGCCGTCACGATCCGTTCAAATCGCTGTGCTGTCATTTTCATATTGATACTGCCCCCGCATTGTCCCTGATACAAAATTCGCGCTCTGTTGGCGCGTTATTCACTAAGTTGAGCCTTTAACCCGCGTCGTGCCCTTGCCAGAATCGACTCTAGGGCATCGACCGTGATGCCCATGACTTCGGCGATCTCCCTGTTCGAGAAGCCTTGGTAATGGCTCAATATGATCGCGCTTCGCTGCCTCTCGGGCAGTGTGTGGAGTGCTTCACGCAACGCCGCTAGGCGTTCCTCGCGCTCCGGCGCCTGTGCGGGCCTGTCGCCTGACTCGAGCTCGTCGCTGAGCTCTGAGCTGACGTTCGACTTGTCCTTACGCAGGTAGTCGATACACAGGTTGTGTGCAATTCGATGCAGCCACGTGGACACTCCGGCCTTGCCTGGCTTCCAGCTCTGGGCATGGGTCCACAGGCGCAGCAGCGTCTCTTGGACGATGTCCTCGGTATCTTTGCTATTGCCAAGCATGCGAAACGCATAATGGCCTAGCGGCTTAATATGTTGTCGCACGGCGCTATTGTAGGCACGGGAGTCCCCAGCCTGAATTGCCCGCATCAATACTTCGTCATCTGTCATTGTGAGACAAAATCCCGTAGACCATGTGCTCGAATAATACCGCTTTTCGTGTGGTGATTGGGTCTGCGAATTCAACTCACAGTGCGCAGCGCTGCCCAGGCTCCGCGCCTTTCAATCGTATTTGCATGGGTATACGGTAGGGCGAGCCGAATCCGTCGAAGAACTTTGCTCGAGGCAAAAAAAAACGCCTCGATGGAAGCCACCGAGGCGCTATGAAACTATCTCATTAAGATTCTACTGATATGGGCCCGTGCCGGTTGGACATATTATGGCGTGTGCTACCAGGTCGGCGGTTGCTGGCAGTGGCGACAGCAGATCGATAAGAAGCCCTCCGGGCCCTATGCTGCCAGTCACCGATGTGCCATAAGACAGTGGCGATGCATTCGCGAAGCTGCCTGCCGCCCCCAAGAATATGTTTAATTTAGCCACCTCGAAACCTGTAGGAGCCGATGCGAAGACCTGCAGGGTGTTAGGTGATTCAATGATGGCAGTGAGGTTGCCGCCAGATAAATCATCGTTTGCCATTAAGAATGGGCCACCGAAACCACCAGGTACGGGGACTAGATTCAGCCAACCCTTCGCAGGGTCTGCGATTCCCGTCGGGGTGAAGGCGGTCGACGAGATGGCGCCAGTGAGCGAGGCATAGGTGTTGTAGCACAATGTGTTAGGCAATGTGACCAAGGGTGGTTCTTCGACGCAGAAATCATTGCTAAAGACAAAGTAGCTGCCATTACCGACTAGGTTGTCACCCGCCCATGCAGTGAATGTCTCTGTTACTGGATCGGTGCCGCCGCCATGACCAGACTTGCCAGATTTGCCGGATTTGCCGGATTTGCCAGATTTGTCGGACTTGCCAGATTTGTCGGATTTGTCGGATTTTCCGTTTGACGCCCAGCTGCTGCTGCCGTTATGCGAGCTGCCCTTGCTAGTCTTCGCGGAGCTGCTCTTGCCTTTGCTGCCTTTGCCGGCTTTGCTGTTCTTTACAGATTTATCGGATTTATCGGATTGTCCCGACTTACCTGAATGGCCAGACTTTCCTGACTTATCTGATTGTCCTGACTTGCCGCTCTTGCCTGATTTATCGGACTTGCCCGATTTACCGGATTTTCCCGATTTATCAGACTTGCCACCACCGCCAGTCTCGCCAGCAATAGTGCGCGTAACGACCGCGCTCGCCGCAACGATCACGTCTGCGTTGCAGAAGGTGGCCGCATTGATTGCGAGCTCGGTGAAAGGGATAATAAAGCTGTGTTGATTGACGTCGACAAGATTACTCGCGCTATGGGGGAACACGCTGACTTGGGGGTTGCTGCCGTCTGTAGGTAGGCTGCTGGCATTGTCGCCTATCCAGGCATTCGCCTCGGAAAGCTTCCAGTCATCGATCAACAGGTAATCAAGAAACACATTCTCGGTGTCTGGGTTCACAGTGACACAAACCGCGCCCACCTCTACCGCGGCGTCGGTGTACAGCACGGAGCAACTGGCTTCCGGGCTCGACTGTGCCAATGCACTATTGCCAAGCAATACGCTCATCGCGAGCATCAGCATTGCGGCAGTGCTATTAAATAATTTCATCTTGCGTTCCTCTATTGTGCATTGAGTCCTTGGGAGGATCGATCGTCCTAGCCAAATAGGCCGCGGAATGATCAATTACTCCTATTTTAACCGATGGACTGCGCAGTCGTCGGCCAAACTAGGGTAGAAACTGGGTAAATATACGCTTATCTCGTGCCGCTCCTGCGGCAAAGTGTGAACGGGGTCACAGTCCTGTGTTTAGGCCTCATTGAGCATGCGCACTTCGCGCTGAGGAAAGGGGATGTCGATCGCAGCGGCCTGCAGGGCATCGTAAATAGCCATATTTGCCAAATACTGCGCCTCATGTCGGACTGCCGTTTTTACCCAGTAACGCACTCCGATATCGATGCTACTGTCTCCGAAACCATCGATGCCCGCCTGTGGCGCTCTGCCGGTGCTAATGCCCTCCATGCCCTGCAGGCTCGCTAGAATCACTTGCACCGCCTTCTTCGGGTCACAGTGATAGGCGATGCCGACCTTAAATTCCGCGATACTGTCATTCTGCGAGTTGTGAATAATCTCGCCGACGATGTGTTTGTTGGGGATGGTGATTCTCACCTCGTCCTCATCGGCCAGAACTGTATAGGCTAAATGCACCTCCTTGACGACGCCATTGACCCCTTGTACGGAAATGGTATCGCCCACGACGAATGGGCGGGCTAGGATGATGTTCAGCCCCGCGCCATAGTTGGACAGCAAGCCTTGCATGGCGAGGCCAGCCCCAAGAGAGAGGGCTCCTACTGCGGCGACAAAGGGCGTAATACTGATCCCAAGCTTGCCCAGAGCGATTATGGCGGTCATCACGATGATGATCAGGCGGGTGGTGTTCGCGATGAAGCCACTCAGTGTAACGTCCAAGCCCTTGCGCTCGCATAGCGCGAGCACGACATTGCTGATGCGGCGGGCCACAAGGACGCCGATCAGGAACACGATCACCGCGCCTATGAGCTGGAAGCTATAATTGACCAAAAAGGTAGTGACTTGCTCATAGATGGCAGCGAATTGCTCTAATTCTTGGTCCATAGTGGTGTCCTGATCGAGTGTGAGAAGGGGGCATTGTAAGCGGAAAACGGCATTCTAACAGCCCCGAGCGGTCGCTCTTGGATGGCCTCGACTCACCCTGCGCGCTGGGTTATTCTCTGTGAGTCATTGGCACAGCACAGGTTAACCATGCAAGAACCCATAAGCACTGAAGAAGGTTTTACGCGCTCCGCGGTCAAGCAACTTGCCGTCTTCAGCGTGTTAGCGGTGCTGGTGATAGTCGCCGTGATGTATGCCCTGAATTTCATCGCCGGTCTGACTGGCAGTGACTCCCAGAGTGCTGCGGGGGCGGTGGATATAGAGAACAACGAGATCTCTGTATTCTTGCGGCAGGACCCTCCTCAGCTCGATAGTACACGCTCGACAGACGTGGTCAGCGGCACAGTCTTAGGTCATGTCATGGAGGGCTTGCTGCGCTACGACGAGAATTTCGAGATTACTGCTGGCTTAGCGGAACGTTGGGAAATAGAGGGCACCAAGGCGACGTTCTGGCTGCGCGAGGATGCCCGTTGGAGCAATGGCGAGGCCATTACCGCCCACGACTTCGTCTTCGCTTGGCGCACGACCCTCGATCCCGCAGTAGGCTCTCAATACGCCTTCATTTTCTACCCGATCAAGAACGCAGAGGCCGCAAACACTGGTGACATGCCGCTCGAGAGTGTGGGCGTACGTGCCTTGGACGATCGCACGCTGGAGGTCGAGTTAGAGCAGCCCATCGCCTACTTCGACAAGCTGGTTGCCTTTAGCACCTATTTCCCCATTTCCGAGGAGTTCTACGAGTCTACGAATGGGCGTTACGGCGCCGAGGCCGAGAGTCTGCTCTACAGCGGACCTTTTAGGATGACGAGCTGGGTGCATGGCGCCTCCATACGCTTCGAGAAGAATCCCTATTATTGGGACGCCGACAATATTCACTTAGATGCCATCAATATCGCGTACATCACCGAAGACACCAATACCCTGCTCAATCTCTACAAAGACAGTCGCATCGCCTTGGTCGATCTGACCGCTGAGATGTTGGAGGGGGCGATGCAGCAGCGCTGGCATCTGGACCGCTTCATGGACGGCAGCGTCTTCTACATCGAATTCAATCATCGCCCAGGTCGCTTGTCGACTAATCTGAATCTACGCAAGGCGCTGCGCTATGCCCAGGACGACGGCGAGTTGGTGGACCGGGTAATTAAGCTGCCGGGCTATCTGCCAGCCAAGAGCGTTTTCCCCGTCTGGCTGCGCGGCGTCGAAGACACCTTCCGCGAAGAGTATCCGGCACCGGAGTCAGAATATAATGTGGCCCTAGCGCGCGAATATCTCGAGAAGGCTAAGCAGGAGCTAGGCATCACCGAGTTTCCCCCCATCGTGCTGCTGGCCGATACCTCTCCCGTGGCCACGATTTCCTCGCAATATTATCAAGAGGTCTACAAGAAGAATCTGGGCCTAGATATCGTAATCGACCCGCAGATTTTCAGGCAGCGTCTGGCGAAGATGTCCTCCGGGGACTTCGACTTGGTGCTCTCGGGCTGGGGTCCAGACTACAACGACCCGCTCACCTTCGCCGATCTTTTCGCTTCCTGGAACCTCAATAATCGGGGGCATTTCGATAACGCCGAGCTCGATGCACAGGTGCGCATCGCGCAGAACTCTATGGACCAGAGAGTGCGTATGGACGCATTTGGTAAGATTCAAGACATTCTCTTTGATGAGGTTGTCTTCATCGGCAACTACGAGCGCGGCCGAGTCTACGCCACAAATCCTCAGGTCAAAGGGATTCTGCGCCGCGCCATCGGCGCGGAGACCGACTTCACGCGGGCCTATATTGTGCCCGAATCTACCGCCCCCTAAACACAGGAAGAACCCATAGCCGATGTGGCAATACACGCTTAAACGACTCTTGCAGGGCGTTATTACGGTTTGGTTTATCGCGACCGCCACTTTCCTCGCTATGCACAGTGTGCCGGGCGACCCTATCTCCGGCGAGCGCGCCGCAACCGAGGCAATCCGCGCGAACCTAGCCGCACGCTATGGACTCGACAAGCCCCTGGGCGAGCAGTACGTCATCTATATCGGCAATTTCCTGAAGGGCGATTTCGGCATCTCGTTTACGCAACAGAATCGTCAGGTCAACGACATCATTCGCGAGCACTTCCCGGTCTCCGCTACGCTCGGCATTCTCGCAGTCCTGTTCGCCGCGCTCGGCGGGGTACTTTGGGGTGCCCTCACCGCGATCTACCGCAACCGTCTTCCCGACACGATTATCATGTTCCTCGTGATTCTCGGGATTTCCGTGCCTAGCTTCGTCTTCGCCGCGCTTGGGCAACTGGCGCTGGTGAATATCAATAATTTCTTCGGTGTGTCTATCTTGCCGGTAGCGGGGTGGGGCACCGTCAGTCATATGATCGTGCCGGCCCTAGTGCTGGGCATGGGCACCATGGCCTATCTAACGCGCCTGATGCGCTCCTCCATGTTGGAGATCATTCATTCGGACTATGTGCGCACCGCCAAGGCCAAGGGCCTGCCCGCAGAGCGCATCTTTCTCAAGCATCAATTGCGCAACGCTATCCTGCCCGTAGTGACGGTACTCGGGCCTGCGATCGCGGCGATCACCACCGGCGGCTTCGTCGTGGAGCTGGTGTTCGCTATCCCGGGCTTGGGGCGCTACTTCGTACAGGCAGTGCAGCAACTGGACTACACGGTCATCATGGGCACTACCGTTTTTTACGGCTCCTTCTTGGTGTTCATGGTCATTTTGGTTGACCTGCTCTATGGGTGGATCGATCCGCGAGTGAGGGTGCAATGAGTGATTTAAGTTCTTCAAGCTCCGTCACGCTCAGCGCCGATGATTTCGCGCCACTGCCACATCGCGACGATATTCATGGCATCAATCGTCCCTCGCGCTCCTACTGGCAGGATGCCTGGCGACGCCTCAAGTCGAATCGTCGCGCCTTGTTCTCTCTGTGGCTAATTATTGGTCTGTTGGCCTTCGCGTTGATTGGCCCCTTTCTGTGGCAAGTGGACCCATCGCGGCAGGATATCGATCAAATCAGTCAGGCACCCGGTGCCGATCGCTCAGCGGAGATCGTGCCCGAATACACCGCGTGGGATGGCTCGGTCCAACCCGGCTTCGAGAGCGATGCGACGGGCCTGCGCATCGGCGCGGATGCTAACTCACAATCCGTGCGCTTGATCTGGGATGCCGTGCCGGGGGCGAACGCCCTGCGACTCTATCGCAATATTTTTCCAATAGATGGCGAGCTTGCGTTCGGCCTGCCGATTGCGGAGTTCACCAGTGTCGAGGCAGGTTTCTACGAGGATCGCCTCGACCTGCGACCGGACACCTATTACTACACCTTGGTGAGTCTAGATCAGGACATGAATCTCTCTGCGCAGTATCAAGAGCTGGCGGTGGACGTGCGCCGCGTGATAACGCTGGATGAGGTGCGCGAGCGCGAACTCGTCGCTCCAGACGTAGAGCTTGCGTTAGGCGATGAAGTGAAATTATCTTTCCATCCCTTCGGCACCGACTACCTGGGGCGCGACATCCTGGCGCGTTTGATGTCGGGTGCTCGGGTGTCACTCTTTATCGGTATCGTCGCACCATTCCTGTTCGTGTTGCTCGGCGTTGCCTATGGCAGCACCGCGGGTTTCATCGGCGGCAAGGTCGATCAGGTCATGATGCGAATCGCCGATTTCGTCGTCGCCTTGCCCTTCTTGCTATTCATGATCCTGTTCCAGGTGGTGTTCGGCATCGGGCCGGGAGAGAGTGGCATATTACCGATGCTCGTCGCCTTGATTCTTCTGTCTTGGCCCGCTACGGCGCGACTCGTGCGCGGCCAGATTCTACAAATCCGACAGGAGGCCTATGTCAGCGCCTCGCGACTACTAGGCGCTAAGAATTACTATCTCGTGCTGCGGCACATGATTCCCAACACGCTGGGCGTCATTCTAGTGACCCTCACTTTCGCCGTGCCAAGTGCGATTTTCACCGAGGCCTTCCTGTCTTTCATCGGCATGGGCGTGGCGCCACCCACGGCATCCTGGGGGAGCATGAGCAACGAGGGCTTGGCGACGATGTTGACCCATCCTCACGAATTGATTTTCCCTGCCATCTTTATCAGCCTGACGGTTTTGGCCTTCAACCTCTTGGGTGATGGTTTGCGAGACGCGCTCGATTCGCGCATGAGGAGTTTGGAATGAGTGCGCCGCTGTTAGAAGTGCAGAACCTGCACGTAGAATTCGATACCTATGGCGGCACCGTGCGGGCGGTACGTGGCGTGGATTTCAAGGTCGAGGCTGGGCGCACGCTGGCAATAGTGGGCGAGTCTGGCTGTGGTAAATCCGTGACCGTGCAAGCCATGATGGGGCTGATTCCCATGCCGCCAGGACGCATCATGCAAGGTTCGGCTAAGCTGCGTGGTGTCGAAATTCTAGGTCGCAAGACCATAGAGGGACGCGAGGTGCGCGGAGCCGAGATTGGCATGATCTTCCAAGACCCGATGTCCTCACTAAACCCTACCATGACCATAGGCGATCAAATCGCCGAGCCGCTCATCGTGCATCGCGGCTATAGTCGTAGTAAGGCTTGGGCGCGTGCATTGGAGTTGCTGAAGCTGGTGCGTATTCCCGAGGCGGAGAAGCGCGCCAAGCAGTATCCCTTCGAGTTCTCCGGCGGCATGTTGCAGCGCGCGATGATCGCGATGGCGATCTCCTGCAAGCCAACCGTCCTTATTGCAGATGAACCGACCACTGCCCTCGATGTGACGATTCAAGCGCAGATTCTAGACTTGCTCAAAGACCTTCAAAATGAAACCGGCATGGCCTTGATTCTAATTACCCATGACCTTGGTGTGGTCGCCAGAATGGCGGACGATGTTGCGGTTATGTATGCCGGTCAGATCGTCGAGTCCGGTAGTGTAGACGATGTGTTTTATCGCTCCTCCCACCCTTATACTCTAGGGCTGAAACTGGCTATGCCGAACAACGACCCGGGCCGACACGATACACTCCAGCCGATCGAGGGCAGCCCGCCAGATTTATTCTCGCCACCGGTCGGTTGTGCCTATGCTGCGCGCTGCCCCCATAGCATGAGGGTTTGCGAGGCTAGATCTCCCGAGCAGTTCGACGTGGCGCCTAGGCATTATTCACGCTGCTGGCTGCATCATGCGCAGAGCCCACATCGTGCCGATGGTCTCTTCTTGGGAGGCGGCAATGAGTGAGTTAGTGCGCATCGACGGGCTAAGTAAATACTTCGATATCGGCAAGGGCCAGAAGGTACACGCCGTCGATAAGATCAGCTTCTCTATAGCGGAGCGGGAGATCGTGGGCTTAGTAGGGGAGAGCGGCTCGGGCAAGTCTACTCTGGGCAAGACCCTGCTGGGGCTGCACGACAAGAGCGCGGGCGAAGTACACTATCGCGGCACTGCGCTGCCGCGCCACTATACGAGCGCGGACTTCCAGCGCTATTCGCGCAAGATGCAGATGATCTTCCAAGATCCCTATTCCTCCCTGAACCCACGCATGACGGTGGGGGAGATAATCGCGGAAGGCCTATTACTACACCGCTTGATGTCCGCTGCCCAGGCGCGGGATAAGGCGGCGCACTGGCTGGAGAAAGTAGGGCTACACGCTGACCATATGTCGCGCTATCCACACGAGTTCTCCGGCGGACAACGTCAGCGCATCGGCATCGCGAGGGCGATGATCCTCGAGCCGGAATTCGTGGTGTGTGACGAGCCGATCTCGGCGCTGGATGTGTCGGTGCAGGCGCAGGTCGTGAACCTGCTAAGCGAGCTGCAAGCCTCCATGGGCTTAACGCTATTGTTCATCGCCCACGACCTGTCGATGGTGCGCTATGTGTCCGATCGCATGGCGGTGATGTATCTGGGGGCTTTAATGGAGATAGGGCCGGTAGACGATGTCTATTTCCGTCCGCTACATCCCTATACTCAAATCCTAATCGCGTCGAACCCTGAGCCAGACCCGGATATCGAGCGAGCGCGGCCCTCCACAGGCATACAGGGAGAGATCCCGTCGCCGGTCGATGTGCCAGAAGGGTGCCGATTCGCGGGCCGCTGCCCAAAGGTGATGGATGTGTGCCGAGGTACAACTCCCGTATTAAAGAAAGTTGATGACAGCGAAAGACTGGTGGCATGTCACCTGTATTAGTTTTTTCTCCGTAGCTCGCACTGGCGGCGAGGTACAGATGGTCTGGAACCGCCAAAAGGCGCACATCCCTGTGCAGGCTCGACGTGCGCCGTCCAGGCGCCCGACGTTCCTGACCCTCTGCACCCCACCCCCAGCGCTGACTTAACACGAAATTTTTGATTCTGAGTGGTTGCTACAGCATTGTTAGATAACCCTTTAGTTACAAAGACTTGAACAGAGTTTCCGAGCTGTAAATCTGTGTATGTCTAGAGCCGCGGGGGAGGTGAGGGAGTGCGGGAGCGTCGGGCGCCAGGGACGGCGCACGTCGAGCCTTCACATGGATGTGAGTTTTTTGGCGTCTCCAGCAATCCCTCACCTCCCCCGCGGATCGAGCAACGGAGTGAATTCAGCTAAAGTCACAAGGAATAAAAAAAGGCCACCGGTAAAGGTAGCCTTGAAGGAGAGTAAAACCTCTTCGCATGTCGTTGTCGGAGGTCAAGCGCAACGACGACATGCACGCAGTATGGCGGTGTTGTGTGACATCGCATGGTCATGGGAATGACAATATGGTGACATTGAGCTAGCCTGCCCCTTGTAAGAAAAAGGATAATTCTTCGTTCTGAACTTAAAACCGGGTATGCTCTTTGACTGCCCTAAACTCCGTTACAACGAGCAAGAAGAATTGAATGCGTGACTATTTTATACGCCGTTTGCTGCTAATACCCCCAACGCTGATTGGCATCACGATAATCGTCTTTTTAATCACCCGCCTCGTGCCGGGTGGACCGATCGAGCGCGCCATCATGGAGGCCCAGCTCGGCGGGGGCGGCACCCGTGGCGCCGCGGCAGGGCAGAATATGGCCCTGTCCGAGGCCCAGTTGGAGCGGTTGAAGGAGTATTACGGCTTCGACAAGCCCGTACTGCAGAGTTATGTCGAATGGGTAGGCAAGGTCGCTACCGGCGATCTCGGTACCTCTTATCGCTACAACCAGCCCGTGTGGGACGTCATGGCTAGTCGTTTTCCCGTCTCGCTCTACTACGGCATTATTACCCTCATCCTGACCTATGCCATCTGTATCCCCTTGGGCATCGTCAAAGCCATAAAACACCGGACCGCGGTGGACAACATCAGCTCGATCTTCATCTTCATCGGCTATGCCGTGCCCGGCTATGCCTTAGGCTCGCTGCTGCTATTATATTTCTCTGTGCGTTTGGAGTGGTTCCCCATGGGGGGCTTCGTCAGTCTGCAGTTCCAAGACCTCAGCCTATGGGGCAAGATCAAAGATCTAGTCTCGCATTCGGCCCTGCCGCTGATCTGTTACATGATGGGCAGCTTCGCGCTGGTTACATTGCTACTGAAGAATCACCTGATGGACAATCTCGCCTCGGACTATGTGCGCACCGCGATCGCCAAGGGGGTGTCTTTTCGCAAGGCGGTCACCGGTCATGCGCTGCGTAATTCGATGATCCCAATCGCCACGACCTTCGGGCAGAACATCACCCTTTTGGTGTCCGGTTCGTTCCTCATCGAGACCATATTCGACATCAATGGCTTTGGCTTGTTAGGGCTCACTTCCATCGTAGACCGTGACTACCCTGTGGTGATGGGGGTGGTATTCCTCGCCAGTGTGTTGCTGCTGATCGGCAATATACTCTCCGACATCCTCGTGGCGCTGGTCGATCCGCGCATTCGATTCAACTAGGGTGCCGTCATGAGTCTGTTCAAGCTGAATCCGCAAACCGCAAAGAAGCTACGCCGCTTCCGCGAGATCAAGCGTGGCTACTATAGCTTCCTGATCCTCGCAGTATTCCTGCTGCTCAGTCTCACGGGCGAGTTGTTTATCAATAGTAAGGCGCTCGTCGTAAGCTATGAGGGCGAGATATTTTTTCCCACTTATAGCGCCTTCCATCCCGGCACGGACTTCGGCCTCGACTATCAATACGAGACCAATTACCGTCAGCTCAAGCAGCACTTCACTGACACTGGCTCCGATAACTGGGTGCTGATGCCCCCAATACCCTATAGCCCCTTCGAGAACGATGCCTCCACCGGCATCTTCCGCCCGGAGCCGCCGGATGCGGCGAAACAACACTACTTAGGCACCGACACGACCAGCCGTGACATTCTGGCCCGGCTATTCTTCGGTACGCGCATCGCCCTGGTTTTCGCGATCGGATTCATGGTCGCGGTGTACTTGATTGGCGTGGCCGTGGGCTGTGCGATGGGTTACTTGGGCGGCATGTTCGACATTATCAGTCAGCGTCTAATTGAGATATGGAGCAATATCCCCTTCCTGTATATGGTGATCATCGTGTTCTCGGTCATCCCGGACGCCTTCACGATATTCTCGCGGATACTGATCCTGCTGGGGGTGATGGTGCTGTTCTCGTGGACCTCGATGACCTATTACATGCGCACCGAGACCTATAAAGAGAAGTCACGCGACTATGTCGCCGCTGCCCGCGTGCTAGGGGCCTCTAACACCCGCATCGTCTTCCGCCATATCCTGCCTAACGTCCTGTCAACCCTCGTTACCTTCATGCCCTTTACCATCGTCGCGGCGATCTCCGCGATCACCGCCCTAGACTTCCTTGGCTTCGGCCTGCCACCGCCCACGCCGAGTCTGGGTGAGCTGCTCAAGCAGGGTACGCAGACCCTGCGCACGGCCCCTTGGATAGTCATGTCGGCATTTGGTACGCTCGTGGTGTTATTGACCCTCGTGACCTTCGTAGGCGAGGCGATTCGCGAATCTTTCGACCCGAAAAAATTTACACTCTATAAATAGGCATCCTGAATCTAAAGCGCACGGGAGTTCACAACATGAATACATCAGTTAAATTGCGACTTTTACTATTAGCCTGCGCCGCCATGCTGACGGCATGTGGGGGCGGCTCAGAACAGAGCGCCAGCGAAGACTCCGGCCTAGATAACTCTCAGGAAGTGCTTGATTACTACGCGGCCCATCCGGACCTGTTTACCTTCGCCACGCCCGCCGATATTCCCGCCGACCTAGTCTGGGACGATGGCATGGATGAGCCGATCATAGGCTCGCCCGATGCGAAGAAGGGTGGTACTTTCTATTATTACATCGAGGATTTCCCCCCGACTCTGCGCTTTACCGGCCCGGACACGAACTCCAGTGCGCGTTCTTGGATAAGCGGCTATTACCGCTTCGGCTATGCGCATCAACATCCCGATACGAAGGGCTTCGTGCCTGGGATCGCCGAGCGTTGGGCCATAGACTACGACAATCAAACGGTATACGTGAAGATAAACCCCGCAGCGCGCTGGACCGACGATGAGCCGATTACCGCCGACGACCAGATGTTCTCCTTATTCTTCTATCTCTCCGATTATATTCAGGCGCCGTATTCCAATAATTTCTATGGCACGCAATACACCAATATCACCAAGTATGACGACTACACATTCTCGATGAAGGTGGCCACGGCCAAGCCTGACATGGCCGAATATGTTCTCTCCCTAGGCCCCGTGCCGCAGCATTTCTATAAGGAGCTTGGCGAGGACTACCCAGAGCGTTATCAGTGGCGCTACGAGCCTCACGCGGGTCCGTATTTCATCGACGACACTAACATCGACATGGGCACGCGCCTGATCGTGCAGCGCAAGCAGGATTGGTGGGCGAAGGACAGCAAATACTGGCGCAATCTATTCAACGTCGACCAGATTACGCTCAGCGTAATCCGCGATGCGGCCAAGCGCACCGAGGCCTTCCGGCGCGGTGACCTGGACATGATGATGGTGCCCACTGCCGAGCTCTGGTACGACAGTTTTCCCGATACCGATCCGGACATCGCGGGTGGCTATATCCATAAGAATACATTCTACAATGGGGGTCCGCGCAGCAACTGGGGGCTGTGGATTAACTCGGACCGTCACCTCCTCGACAATTTAGATGTGCGTTTGGGCATCCAATACGCGGCGAACTGGGACTTGGTGATAAGCAATTATTTCCGCGGTGACGTTGGCAGACTGCGTACTCCTAACGATGGTTTTCCCGAGTTCAGCAACACCGATATAGTGCCGCGCGCGTTCGATATTGCCAAGGCGACTGAGCACTTCGCGAAGGCAGGGTTCACGCAGAGGGGGCCAGATGGCATTTTAGTGAATGCGCAGAATGAGCGTTTGGCCTTTACGTTGACCACGCACTATGACCGCTACGCGGACGTGTTCACTATCTTGAAAGAAGAGGCGATCAAGGCGGGGCTAGAGATTCGCATCGAGATTCTCGATGGTGCGGCTGGGTTTCGTAAATCCCGAGAAAAACAGCACGACATGTATTTCATGAGCTATGCCCCACAGCAGATAATGTATCCGAGTTATTGGCAGAGCGTTCACTCCGACAATGCCTATGACGATGCGTTCCTCGAGGATGGTAGCGTCAATCCCGATCGTAAGATAAAAACCCAGACCAATAATACTGAGAGCATCGCGGACTTCGAACTAGATCAGTGGATCGAAGAGTACGACGACTCTTCGGACAAAGAGCGCATGATCGAGTTGTCGCATATGATCCAGCAACGCATGCATGAGTACGCTTCTTTCTCGCCCGGTTTTGTCGAGGATTTTTACCGCACCATGTATTGGCGCTGGGTGCAGTGGCCAGAGGGCTTTAACTTCCGCTTCACCACCTATCCGTGGGAGATGTTCGGATTCTGGATTGATTCACAGATGCGCGAGGAGACCAATGCCGCGCGCCGCGCCGGCCGCACCTTCGAGCCAAGCATAGAGGTCTACGACCAATTCAAGGGTCTGCAATGAGTAAGCCAGTCGCTCGATCGATCTTTGCTGCGAGCCTCGTGCTGCTCCTCGTCGCCTGCGGCGCTGGGGAGCAGGATAGTGGTGTCGATCCGAGTGCGGATATTAGCGCCGATGTGCAGGCCTTCTATGCGGCAGACCCGGGTATGTATTCCTTCAAGACGCTCGCCGATGTTCCGCAGGGCTTGGTGTGGCAGAGCGGGGAGGGCCTAGAGGATATCGGCTCGCCAGAGGCGAAGAAGGGCGGCACGCAATACGAGTTCATGCCCGATTTCCCTGCCACCCTGCGCACCAACGGGCCGGATGCGAGTAGTGAATTCCGTAGATGGATACTCGATTACACCTACGTCACTCTGGCACATCGGCATCCCAATGACTTCGACTTCTACCCCGCCATCGCCTCGGAGTGGGCAGTCGACCTGCCGAACAAGACGGTCTATGCGCGCCTGAACCCCGACGCGCGCTTCACCGATGGCGAGCCGATCACCGCCGATGACTTCCTGTTTACCTTCTACTTCATGTTGTCGCCCCATATTAACGACCCGTGGTCCGCGAATTGGTTCTCGACGCAATATACCAATATCACCAAATACGACGATCACACCATCTCTATCTCGATGGTCGAGGCCAAGCCCGATATCGATAATCTGGCGCTGAGCTTCCCCCCAACCCCTGAGCATTTCTTTCAGGAGTTAGGGCCAGACTTCACGGAGCGCTATCAGTGGCGTTTCGTGCCCCATGCCGGCGCCTATGAGATCAGGCCTGAGAACGTGCGCATGGGTACGAATATCGTGATGACCCACGTGGAGAACTGGTGGGCGCAGGACCTGAAGTTTTTCCGCAACCGCTACAATATGGATCGCATCAACTTCAGCGTGATTCGTGACACGGCGAATCAATTCGAGGCCTTCCGCCGCGGCGATATCGATCAGTTTAAGATTCGCACGGCAGACTATTGGTACGAACGCCTCCCCAATGACGATCCGGATGTGCAAGCAGGCTATATAGAGAAGGCCCAGTTTTTCAATGACGGTCCCCATTCCCCTTGGGGGCTCTGGATCAATTCCGCGCGGCCTCACCTGGACAATGTTGAGGTACGCCTGGGTATTCAATATGCGTCTAACTGGGAGATGGTATTGCAGCAATACTTCCGTGGCGATTTCGTGCGCTTGAACTCCGCCCAAGAAGGCTATGGCGAGTTCACCAACCCCGATATCAAGGCGCGTGAGTTTGACATTAATCTGGCTCGAGAGCATTTCGCCAAGGCGGGTTTCGATCGTAGCGGCCCCGATGGGATCTTGATGAATGCGCAGGGCGAGCGCCTGGCGTTTACCCTTTCCACGCATTATGAGCGCTACCGGGATATCTTCTCGATCTTGAGGGAGGAGGCGATCAAGGCTGGCCTAGATTTACGGCTGGAGATGCTCGACGTAGCGGCGGGTTCTCGCAAGTCATCCGAGAAGCAGCACGACATGTATTTCATCGGCCTGAATTACAGCCTCGAGATGTACCCGCGCTTCTGGGAAACCCTGCACTCAGACAACGCCTATGACGATGCGTTCTTAGACGATGGCAGCGTGAACCCTAACCGGCAAGTGAAGGTGCAGACCAATAATATGGAGGAGATTGCGATCTTCGAGTTGGATCAGTTGATCGATCGCTATGTGGCGTCCTCCGACCGGGCGGAGATGGTAGAGCTCGCCCACAGAATGAGTCAGTTGCACTATGACTACGCCTCTTTCGTGCCCGGTTTCGTCGAGCCCTTCTACTGGCATGCCTCGTGGCGCTGGGTGCGCTGGCCGGAGGATTTCAATGTGCGTTACTCCAGTTACGCCGAGGACGCCTTCGTGCACTGGATCGATATGGACATGAAGGAAGAGACACTTGCTGCGCGCCGTGCTGGCCAACGCTTCGAGCCGCAGATCAATGTATATGACCAATACCGCGAGCAATAAGCCCATATGTCTGATGTGATAATTTCCGTTAAAAATCTAGTCACCGAGTTCGCTACCGACGAAGGCCGCGTGCGCGCGGTGGACGATATCAGCTTCGATATCAAGGCGGGCGAGACTCTGGGCATCGTGGGGGAGTCCGGCTGCGGCAAGAGCGTAACGGCTCTGTCGATCATGCGTCTATTGCCACAGCCCATCGGTCAGATCATGGGCGGCGAGATATTGCTGCAGGGCGAGAATCTCGTTGACATGAGTATTGAGCAGATGCAGAAGATTCGCGGCGCGCGCATCGGCATGGTCTTCCAGGAGCCGATGACGGCGCTGAACCCAGTGCACACTATCGGTCGACAATTGACCGAGGTGATACTACTACACAAGAAGGTTTCGAAAGAGAAGGCGCTCAAGGAAGGCATCGCGATGCTCGACAAGGTCGGCATCCCTGCACCCGATATCCGCATGACGGAATATCCCCACCAACTCTCCGGTGGCATGCGCCAACGCGTGGTGATCGCCATGGCGCTGGCTTGTCAGCCCAGCCTGTTGATCGCCGACGAGCCCACTACCGCATTGGATGTGACTATTCAGGCGCAGATTCTGGAGCTGATCAAGGAGCTGCAGAATGAGATGGGCATGTCTGTGCTGCTTATCACTCATGACCTTGGCGTGATCGCCGAGACCTCTGCATCGGTCGTGGTGATGTATGCGGGCAAGGTCGCAGAGCGGGGCAGTGTCTACGATATTTTCGACCGCCCCACTCACCCCTATACGCGCGGTCTTCTAGAGTCGATTCCGCGTCTGGATACCGAACCCAAATCCAAGCTGACTATTATTCCCGGCATGGTGCCCGGCCTATTAGATATGCCCAAGGGCTGTCGCTTCGAGAACCGCTGTCGATACCGTAAGGACGCGTGCCTTGTCGCACCGCCGACGACGGAAACTATCGCAGACGGTCACGAAGTCGCCTGTTATGAATGGCGTGAGCTAAAGACCAATGTCGGCGGCGGTGGCGATAGCGTGAATTTCAAGTTGAGTGCTGTCGCATGAGCGTGATTCCTTTACCAAAAAAGCAAGCAGAGTCCTTACTCAGGGTCCGCGATCTGAAGATGCATTTCCCAGTAAAGGAAGGCATATTCATGCGCACGGGTAAATACAATAAGGCGGTCGATGGCGTAAGCCTCGATATCGCTCCAGGGGAGACCCTCGGCCTAGTGGGCGAGTCTGGTTGCGGCAAGTCCACGCTGGGACGCTGTATCGCGAGGCTCTATCAACCGACGGCGGGAGAGATTAGCTTCGAGGGCCAGGATATTGCGAAGCTGGGCCGCAAGCCCCTTATGCCCTTTCGTCGTGACATTCAGATGATCTTTCAGGACCCCATGGAGTCCTTGAACTCGCGGCACACGGTGGCGCAGATCTTGGAAGAACCCTTTCAGGTTCACAAAATTGGCAATAGGGAGTTTAGGCAGAAGCGCGTGAAAGAACTCTTAGATCTAGTAGGGCTACCCGCGCGCTCTGTGACACGTTATCCCTTCGAGTTCTCCGGCGGTCAACGCCAGCGTATCGGCATCGCTCGTTCCATTGCACTGAATCCCAAGCTAATCATCTGCGACGAGCCGGTCTCGGCGCTGGACGTGTCGATACAGAGTCAGATCTTGAACCTGTTGATCGATCTGCAGAAGGAGTTCAACCTCTCCTATCTGTTCATCGCTCATGATCTGGCCGTGGTCAAACATATCTCCGACCGCATCGCGATCATGTATCTGGGCAAGATCGTAGAGTCGGGTGTGGGCGAGAGCATCTATCGGACGGCGCGCCACCCCTATACCCAGTCGCTGATCTCCGCGATTCCGGTGCCCGATCCTCACCATGTTGCGCATCGTCAGATACTGGTGGGCGATGTGCCCTCGCCAATCAACCCGCCGTCGGGCTGTAATTTCCATACCCGTTGCCCGCAGGCAATGGAGATCTGCAGCACCGTAGTGCCTACCCTGAGCGATGAGACTCAGCCCGTTTCCTGCCTTTTATATGAAGCCTCCAAGACCTAAGGGCGCGAGCCTGTAGGTCCGAAGCGGTTCTAACAGACGCTTTCCTCGCCCCCCATAATCCTCTTTTAAAGCGCTATGCATTGCGTGTGATTCCGATCACTTGGGCAGTGCTATAGCTTGCCGTATTATTGGCTCTCGAGCTTGTGGGAAATATTCCCCCGCAATTTTCGGATGACGACAAAGGAGGAAATCTAAAATGGAAGGAATGTATAAACGCTTATTTTTTGCCGCGCTCTTAGCGTTCTCGGCCAACGAGGCGAGTGCGCAATGGGGCACTGTCGAAGAGATCACGGTCGCGCAGGCAACCCCCACCGATAGAGACCTTATTCGTGTCGAAGTGAAGGGTTTGAAGGGCGATGGCTGTCAAATCGTCACGAGCGAAGTTCTAATCGACGCTAGCAATATCGTGATCGACACGTCCATTAGGGGCAATCCGGTGGCCATCTGCCCTGCTGTGGTGGTGCCTCTTGATTTTACCCAGACCATAGGGGGGTTGGAGCCTGGCACGTACCAAGTGTCCGCCAAAATCAATGGCGAGGCGTCTGGACCACTGACGGAGTTCGCAGTGACTGCTGCCAATGCAGCGCTGACGCTCTCCCCAGCCACGGGTGTCTATGCCAGCAATCAGACTTTCGATTTCACGATGTTTCTTGAGCGCGATCCCGATAGCCCGGGCAGCAATGTGGTTTCAGGAAGTGCCTATCTATCGGGGCGCAATACGGGCACGGCGCAGCGCAGCGATGTATCCGACGACTTGGCGCAGTGTTTAACGAAGTCTGAGTTAGTGCTCGGCGGGAGTGTGTTCCGCTGCTCGAATATCTCGGCACAGTTAGGCGTTGGGTCGCACACATTAACGGTGAGCTTGCAATTGGAAGATGGAACGCAGCTTAGCGATACGGTTCTATGGACGGTGTTAGGGGCTCAGGATTAGTCCGTTTGTGCCGGCAGGAATTAAAATTTCTGTCGGCACTTTTTCACCATTCAATCTTAGCCAATGCCCTTCATCTTGTTCGGGCCCTTTAGGCTGTCTTTCTCGAGGTATTCGATGATGGCGCCGGCGATGTCTTTGCCAGTGGCGGCCTCGATGCCCTCGAGACCGGGTGATGAGTTAACCTCCAACACTAAGGGGCCATGATTAGAGCGAATGATGTCCACACCGGCGATATCTAGGCCCATTACCTGAGCGGCTTTTACGGCCAGTTTGCGCTCGTCCGGGCGTAGCTTGACCACAGTGGCGGTGCCACCACGGTGAAGGTTGGAGCGGAACTCGCCGGCCGCTGCGGTGCGTTGCATGGCGGCGATTACGCGCTCGCCGATCACGAAGCAGCGAATATCGGCGCCGCCCGACTCCTTGATAAACTCCTGTACAAGAAAGTCTGCCTGCAAGCCGCGGAAGGCGGTAATCAAGGCCTCGGCTGCCTTGCGTGTCTCCGCCAAGACCACGCCATTGCCATGGGTGCTCTCCATGATCTTAACGACCAGCGGTGCGCCTCCGACCGAGCTTATGAGGTCACTAGTGGCGTCGGCGGAGTGGGCATAACTGGTGATCGGTTGGCCGATGCCGCGGCGCGCTAGAAGCTGATGTGCCCGCAGTTTGTCGCGCGAGCGCGTGATCGCGATCGATTCGTTTACAGAGTAGATGCCGGCGACTTCGAATTGACGCAACACGGCGCAGCCATAGCCCGTTACGCTAGCGCCTATGCGTGGGATGACCGCGTCAAACTCTAGAGTCTCTTGGTCTCCAGCGCCCTTGTAATGCACGGTTGGGTTGTTGGCGGTGATGTTCATATAGCACTTGAGTACATCTACAACCCTTACGTCATGCCCCCGGGCCTTGGCGGCCTCTACGAGTCTGCGAGTTGAGTATAGCTTGCCGTTTCGCGATAAAACGCCGATTTTCATTGTGGAGATTCCGTACGGACAGAGTTGGGGGGAGGCACCAAGAAGTGCAAGGCGATAATTTATCATAAGCGCTAAATAAAAGAGACTGTGCGCCGTAAAAAGAATCGCTCTGGGCGCCTATAGCCTCTAGAATCGAGGCAACGAAAATCATAAGAAATGGCGGGGATGCGGTGCTAACGGAACTTAAATTTGGTGAACTGCGAATTCGAATCCACTGGCTGATTGCCGTCTGCGTGGTCCTGACGGTGACGCTATTGCTCAATCTTGGGTTCTGGCAGTTGGGTCGAGTTCAGGAGAAGCGCGAACTGCAGCAAGCGATGCAACAACGCCAGGCGGAGGCGCCCATGTCCCTTGCGGCATTGACCCCGCGTATTGGGCCCCTAAGCGAAGAGCAGGCCAATGACTTGGAGAACCTCAGCGTCGTGGCCACCGGGCAATACTGGAATGCGGCCTCATTCGTCGTTGCCTTTCAATTCTTTCAAGGCGCACCGGGCTTCGAGCTGATCACCCCTTTCGAGCTAGACAATAGTGGTGAGGTGGTGCTGGTGAGTCGTGGCTGGGTGACGCCAGGTCCTGGGGCCGATGGCATGCCCTACATCCCACCAGTCGAGGGTCCGCAAACGCTGCGCGGCCAACTGCACATTCCGGGTATGCTCGCTGGCAGGACGCAGGTAGAAGGGGACGATTGGCCTCTACGCTTTCGCAGTCTCGACATTGGTCGTGCCGCCGAGTTGATGGAGCGGCCCCTGCTGCCCTGGGTGGTGCGCTTGGGGGTAAACGAAACTGGGGTATTCGCTAGGCACTGGCCTGCGGTGACGGTGAACACGCGCATGCATATTCAGTATGCCCTGCAATGGTTTGGCATGGCGCTCGTAGTGCTAGTGATTAGTTTCCTGATGAGCAGTAATTTCTTGGCACTACGCAGGCGAGTCTGAAATTGCGGCCAGCCCGCCCGTCTCGTGCTAAGGTATTGCATTGGTTCAACCCATCGAATCGACATCTACAACGGTGAGTGAGGAGAGAATTGATGAAGATTGCCGCCATCGCGCAAGTACTGGCCTTAACTACACTCATGATCTGTGGGGCTGCCTCGAGTATCGGTCAGGAAGCGTCTGTACATCCTCTTGTTGGCAACTGGCGCATCAACGAGGAACTCAGTGAAGACACCGACGAGGCCGTCGAGGCTGCCATAATTAAGGCTGGCGGCAAGGTCGCCAAGAGCTGGTTCAAGAAGAAAGAGAAGGGACGCTATCGCGGCGGTCCCGAAGAGCAGGAGCTGTATGACCGCATCTCCTACGACGATATCCTGCGCATCGATTATACCGAACCGGAGTTCTGGTTTGGGTATGCCGATGGCTACCAGCGCGTCTTTCACACCGATGGGCGCACCCGCTCCGTTGGCGCTAGCGATCACTACGCCAATGGCGGCAAGGACTTTTCCATAGGGCAGTGGGAAGGGCAGGTCCTCTATGTGGAAGGACGCCCTCGCGACGGCGGTTTTACCCTAGAGAGCTATACGGTTGAGGCCGATGGCAAGCGCTTGCGAGCGCAGCTCGAACTCAAGCCGGCCAATTTCGGTGCCGCTGTGAAGGTTGTGAGGATATACGATCGCCAATAAAGTTCGGTCAAAGCTCCTGTCCGCGTCATTACCGGCCATGAAACGCGAAGACTAATGTTGTTATAGGGTTTGCAAGGCCCTCAGGCTCAAATAATGACCGATACGCCAGAATGTCGGCCCAAGGTGCCGGCTAACGCGCCAGCCGCTCCTGCGGGCCTCTAGGGGCTGCAGAGCGCCGCTCCTCCTTGTTATGGTCAAACTCACGAGCTCGGTTTCTCACCGTCCGGATTACGCCCCAAGCAAGCTTAAGCGAGGATGCTAGTCTGGCTTTGCTAGTTGACGCCCAATTGCAGCCTAAGTAAGCTGCGATTCCTAGTATTTAGATCACGCTGGGCGAATTGCGGGATTGAACCCTCCAAACGCCTAGTTTTTAGCGTGAATTCAGACAGACTCCAGCCAGCAGAGAACTCTTCAGTGTTAAAAAAAGTCTTAATTGCAAACCGCGGCGAGATTGCGGTCCGGATTGCCCGCGCTTGCCGAGAGCTAGGCGTGCGCTCTGTCGCTATTTACACCGAGGCGGACCGTTATTCCCTTCACGTTAAGAAGGCCGATGAGGCCTATTCCGTGGGGCCGGACCCGCTGCAGGGCTATCTCAACCCGCATCAACTGGTCAACTTAGCCGTCGAGACTGGCTGCGATGGCCTGCACCCTGGCTATGGCTTCCTCTCCGAGAATGCAGAGCTAGCAGAGATCTGCGCACGGCGCGGGGTAAAATTCATAGGTCCCGAGGCCCGCGTGATCAACTCGATGGGCAATAAGACCGAGGCGCGCCGTAGCGCGGAGAGGGCGGGCGTTCCCGTCACCCCTGGCACCGATGGCAACCTCGTCGATGTGGCCGACGCACTCAAGGTGGCTAAGAAGATTGGCTACCCCGTTATGCTCAAGGCTACCTCCGGTGGTGGCGGGCGCGGCATTCGTCGTTGTAACGATGTCAAAGAGCTGCAGCAGAATTATCCGCGCGTCATCTCCGAGGCGACCAAGGCCTTCGGCAGCGCGGACGTGTTTATGGAAAAATGCATCGTCGATCCACGCCATATCGAGGTCCAGATATTGGCGGACTCGCAAGGCAATACCGTGCACCTGTTCGAGCGCGACTGTTCTATTCAGCGTCGCAACCAAAAACTAATCGAACTGGCACCTTCTCCTCAGCTCAATGACGAGCAGCGCAATTATATTGGCGATTTGTCTGTGAAGCTGGCCAAGGAAGTCGGCTATGAGAATGCCGGCACCGTGGAGTTCTTACTCGATAGCGATGGCAGCTTCTACTTCATGGAGATGAACACGCGCATCCAAGTTGAGCACACGATTACAGAGGAGATTACCGGCATCGATATCGTGCGCGAGCAGATTCGTATTGCCTCTGGCCTGCCCCTTAGTGTTGAGCAGGAGACCATTACCTACTCCGGTTTCGCGGCGCAGTTCCGCATCAACGCAGAGGACCCGAAGAATGGCTTCTTGCCGAGTTTCGGGCGCATCTCGCGTTACTACTCACCCGGCGGCCCAGGCGTGCGCACCGACGCCGCGATCTATTCTGGGTATACCATCCCGCCGCATTACGATTCCATGTGTGCCAAATTGGTGGTGTGGTCGCGTAATTGGGAGGAGTTGATTCAGCGCTCCCTGCGCGCGCTCGAGGACATGCAGATCTATGGCATCCAAACTACTAAGCAATATTACAAGGAAATTCTGAATCATCCGGATTTTCAGGCTGGAAATTTCAATACCGGTTTCGTCGATGCCCATCCCGAATTGACGCGATATTCCACCAAGCGTCGACCCGAGTTTTTAGCGGGGGCGATTGCCGCAGCGATTGCCGCTCAGTCGGGTATGTAGGAGCGGGCTTATACTCGCGAAAGCTAAAATTAAATTGCAGGAGCGGGTAAGCCCGCGAAAGGATGGAGTAGGACATGAGCAAAAAGGTTCACATCACCGACGTCGTATTAAGAGACGGCAACCAGTCTTTGATCGCAACGCGCATGCGCATCGACGACATGCTGCCGATCTGTGCGGATTTGGACAATGCAGGCTATTGGTCTTTAGAGGTCTGGGGTGGCGCAACGTTTGACTCCTGCGTCCGTTTCCTCAAGGAGGACCCCTGGGAGCGTCTACGCACGCTTCGCAAGGCCCTGCCCAAGAGTCGATTGCAGATGTTGCTGCGCGGCCAGAACCTGCTCGGCTACCGCCACTATCCCGATGATGTCGTAGAGGCCTTCGTGGCCAAAGCGGCCGAGAACGGCATCGATGTGTTTCGAATATTCGATGCCTTGAACGACGTACGCAATCTCGAGACGGCGGTCAAAGCTACGATTAAAGCGGGCAAGCATGCGCAAGGCACCATTTGCTACACCGCCAGCCCAGTACACACCATCAAGGGCTTCGTGAAACAAGCCAAACAGATGGCCAAGATGGGCTGCCACAGCATCGCCATCAAAGACATGGCAGGGCTACTGACTCCCGAGGTCACCTTCAAGCTGGTGACCGCGCTGAAGAAAGAGATCGAACTGCCTCTATTCTTGCACTCTCACTACACCTCCGGCATGGCCTCCATGTGTCAGCTCAAGGCCGTAGAGGCGGGCATAGACCATCTGGATACCGCGATCTCCTCCTTCGCGGGCGGCACCAGTCATCCGCCAACAGAGACCATGAAGGCGGTGCTCGAGGCGGCGGGTTACAAGACGGGCTTGGATGCCGAGCTGCTCGAGAAGATAGCCGCTCACTTCCGCGAAGTGCGCCGCAAGTACCATCAGTTCGAGAGTGAATATAACGGCGTGGACACTCAGGTGCTGCTAAGCCAAGTGCCTGGCGGCATGATGTCCAACCTCGCCAACCAGCTCAAGGAGCAGGGCGCACTGGATCGCATTCAGGAAGTGTTTGCGGAGATCCCAAGGGTGCGCAAAGACCTAGGCTATCCACCATTGGTCACGCCGAGCTCGCAGATCGTGGGTACACAGGCTGTGCTCAACGTACTCTCTGGCAAGCGCTACGAGACCATCACCAATGAGGTGAAGCGTTACCTACAGGGCCATTACGGCGCCGCGCCCGCCGAAGTCGATGAGACGCTGCGCAAGCGCGCTATCGGCAAGGAAGAGGTAGTGGAGTGTCGTCCCGCCGACCTATTGTCGCCCGAGCTAGACGCGCTACGCGCCAAGATAGGCGCCGATGCGAAGTGTGAGGAAGACGTGCTCACCTATGCCATGTTCCCAGATGTGGGCATGAGCTATTTACAGAATCGCAACAAGGGCACTCTTAAGCCCGAGGTACTCCTGCCGGTGAACGCGAGCAGCGCGGCAGCCAATGTGGCGCACGAGTTCAAGATTACGGTGCATGGCGAGACCTATGATATTCACGTGACCGGTGTTAGTCCCTCGGGCGAGAGCGAGCGTCGCTTTTATATGACGGTCGATGGCGAACCCGAAGAGATCACCCTCGAGTCTACGGGTGCCGCGGATGCCGCCAGCGAGATCAAGCCTGGTCGACGGCCACGCGCGACAGCCCCGGGTCACGTCACCGCGACGATGCCGGGCAATGTCGTCGAGGTGCTCGTGGAAGAAGGACAGAGTGTGAAGGCTGGTGACCCAGTGCTGGTCATCGAGGCGATGAAGATGGAGACCGAAATTAAGGCTCCTGTCGCGGGTAAGATCGCCAGCGTACTGGTCAAGAAGGGCGACCGTATCACGCCGACAGAGATGCTGGTCGATATTCAGTCCTAAGCTCGGCGCTACCGCCGGAGCCTGCGCAAGGCATGCTCCGGCGGCGTTTCAACGTATTCAGTCCAGAAACTCCGCGATCAAAATTTAGCTCATTTCCTCTCTAATATTTTTGCGCAATCGGTCAAGAAGGCATATGCTCGGACGACGGTTCTTTCAAAAATATTAAAAAGAAAGGAAACGACTATGCCTAAGATCGCCAGTTTTAGCAGACGTAACTTCATGAAAAGCGCCGGGGTTACCGCGCTAGTTGGCACCCTAGGTGCTGGCAACTCCCAAGCGGCAAGCCCGCAGAAAGTCACGCAGAACGGCCCTTTCGACTTCGACACCCCCTATAATCGCATCGGCACTAATTGCTCTCGTTGGGACTCCCCAGCCAGGCGCTATCCTGCCGGGCAGTTCAAATACGGCATGGGGGTTGCTACTATGGATTTCGAGGCCCCGCCTTGCATAGCGCAGGCCCTGGCGGAACGCTGCGAGCACCATACTTGGGGGTATATGAGCAGTACCGAGTCCCTGGTAGACGAAGTGGTGAAATGGAGTGGCGAGCGCCACGGCCTCGACCTCGACCCGAAATCCATTGTGCTCTCCACAGGTGTCTACCCTGGCGTGATAGCGGGTCTGCGGACCTTCGCACCGCCCTCTACCAAAGTCTTGATGCTGACGCCGATTTACGATGGCTTCTTCTACCATTGCCGCCATACCGGCGTTATCCCTAATGAGAGCCCCTTGCTGAGCGTCAATGGTCGCTTCGAGATCGACTGGGCAGACCTCGAGTCGCGCATGACTGCCGACACCCATGCCATGATCATATGCAATCCGCAGAACCCCACAGGCAATGTGTGGACCCAGGAGGAATTGCTGCGCATCGGCAGGATGTGTCTAGAGCATAAGATCGTGGTGCTCTCCGACGAGATCCACTCGGATATCGTGCGCCCGGGGCATCGCTATATTCCCTTCGCTAGCCTGCCGGATGAGGCAGTAGTGAACAACAGCGTCTCCTTCAACGCCATCAGCAAGACCTTTAATATGGCTGGCATGAAGACGGCCTACCTGTATTCCAAGAACCCGACCCTGCTCGGCCGAGTCGTGCAGAACCATCGCGCGGATCTGAGTACTCTGGGTGTGACGGCGACCGAGGCGGCCTATAAAGAAGGCGCGCCATGGTTCGACCAGCTGCTCCCCTATCTCGACGCCAATCACAGCTTCGTCGAGGCCTATGTGCGCGACCATATGCCCCTAGTGGACTATCACCGCGCGGAGGGTACTTATCTGACGTGGTTAGATTTCAGTAAGACACTGGCCGCGATCGGGGCACCTCAGATGGCTCGAGAGAAGGGTTATTCGAGCCCAGAGCATTATCTGCAAGACTGGCTAGTCGAGCACTCCGGCGTGTACCTCAATCCGGGTGCCAACTATGGTGCGGGTGGCGCGGGTCATATGCGCATGAACCTAGGCTCGTCCCGTCTGGTTGTGAAGGAGGCGTTCGACAGCATGGCCTCTGCCCTGCGCAAGGTGTAAATATTAACAAACGGTCATCGGTGCGAGTACGCGAGGAGGTAAGGTGAAACTAACACGAAGAGGCTTTATTGGGGCTCTTGGCTTGGGCGCGGCCGCTGGTGTGCTGTCAGGATCGACACTCATTAGCCGTCCTAGCTATGCGCAGACGCGCGCGGCGGCAATGTCGAAGGTCTACGACGGCGGCATCATGCAGCTGAATCAGAACGAGAGTGCGCGCGGGCCAGGCCCGAGGGTGCTCGAGGCGATCCGCGAGCATGCGACTAAGCGCGTCGGGCGCGGCTACTCGCCGGATCACGTCAACGAACTGCGTAGCGCATTGGCCGATTATTACGGAGTAAGCAATGATGGCGTGCTACTGGCGACGGGGTCGACTCCACTGTTGGAAGGGGCCGTGTATGCGTTCTGCTCCAGCGCTAAACCCCTAGTCACCGCCGTACCCACCTATTCCACCAGTGCGCAGACTGCGCGTAGGCTCGGCATTCCAATTAAGGAGGTGCAGGTGGACGCTGGCATGGGCATCGATCTCGCGGGCATGGCGGCGGCCTCCGTCGGTGCGGGTCTGGTGTATTTGTGCAATCCCAATAACCCGACCGGCACCGTGCATTCAGCGGCCGCAGTGGAGCGCTTCGTTAGACAAATATTGGCGCAGTCTCCCGACACGCGCATCTTGATCGATGAGGCCTATATTAACTATGTCGCCGACGGTTTGATGGAAACCGCCTTGCCCCTAGCGAAGGAATTCCCCAATGTATTTATCTCGCGCTCATTCTCCAAGGCTCATGGGCTGGCGGGAATGCGTGTGGGTTATGCGCTAGGGCAGGAGGCAACACTCGAGGCTATCAATAGCGCATGGGGAATGGGAGACGTGAATATGCTCGCGGCTGTCGCCGCCGTAACGGCCTTCGAAGATCACGAGCACATCGCTTGGGAGAGAGAAGAGAATGCCCGCGTGCGTGCCTATACTACAGAGGTGTTTACGGAGCTTGGCTATGAGGTGCCGCCCTCGCAGACTAATCACCTTTTCGTTAATCTGCGTATGCCAGCCGCCACGTTCCGTGAGGCCTGCCTAGCGCAGAAAGTCTCTGTGGGGCGTGACTTCCCGCCGCTGCAAAATAGTCACTGTCGAATCTCCTTGGGTAGCATGGAAGAGATGGAGATAGCAACACAGGTGTTTCGGCGTGTGTTGAACGCCTAGTCAGTTACCCGAAACAGAGGGTGAACTCGCGAGTCGGGTTCACCCTTTTTTGTTTGCCGAACCGATCAGGATCACTACTTTAGTGAAGAGAAACCCTCCGGCGCTCTCCTGTGTTTGGTGCGCTGTTCATAGCCATAGGCGATTTCGATTAATGCGCCTTCGGCATAGGGGCGTCCTACAATCTGCAGCCCCGCCGGAAGCCGGTCTTGCCAGAAACCCATGGGAACGCTAACGGCGGGCAGGCCTGCCGCCGGCACCAGAAGTTGACTATTGTCCCCTAGATATTCTTCGTTGGCCCTGTCGATATGCGCGGGCGGATTCGACCAGGTGGGATAGATAAGCGCATCGAGATTGGCAGCATCCATCGCACCGATGGTGTTGGCAAGGAGTTGGTTACGGAGCGGATTATTAGGCCAAATCAGGCAGGGTTCCGGCCATTGATCTGGCGCGATATCCAGCGGCGATTGGGAGAAAAATCCCAGCGAACCCTTAGACTCTTCTGCGAACTCTCCTGTCTCTAAGAGCGTGGCGACGTCACTGAAGGGGGCCTCGTCTAGAGAGTCTAAATATTGCTTAAGGTCATAGCGGAAGCTGCGGCAGGATTGGATTTCCTCGTTCAGGGTATCGAAATTCTCGATCGTGACGTAATCGACTATCGTCGCCCCGCCTGCACGCATGTCATCGAGTGCATCCAAAAAAAGTTGCTTGATCTCGGGGTCGGCGTTGTCGTGATCGACTAGGCGCCGGAAGACGCCGATACGCTTGCCGCTCAAACCCGCCTCATCGAGGAACTGCCGGTAATCCGCCTCTCTTTTATCAGGTACCGATAAGGAGTCGTTCGGGTCATAGCCGGCCACCACATTGAAGAGTTTAACGCCGTCTTCGACGGTACGCGCCATCGGGCCTGCAACGTCGCGATCGAATATCAGGGGGATGACGCCATCGCGGCTGGTAAGGCCTAGGGTCGAGCGAATTCCGAAAAGTGCGAGGTGAGAGGAGGGGCCGCGTATGGAGTTTCCGGTATCGCTACCCATGCCTGCCACCGCGAAGCTTGCGGCGACGGCGGAGGCGGTGCCACCCGAGGAGCCAGCGGGCACATAGTTCACATCATAGGCGTTGGCGGTGCGGCCGAATGACGATGAGACGGTCTCGCGCGGGCTGAATGCCCATTCCGCCATATTGGTCTTGGCGATGATTATGGCGCCTGCCTCGCGCAGTTTACGCACCATGAAGGCATCATCGGGCGGGTAACTATTGCGAAGCGTTATGGAGCCACCGCTGGTGACCATGTCGTGGGTGTCGAAGTTATCTTTCACAACGATTGGGGCGCAAAATAATTCGGGCAGGTCTTCATTGGCCGCTAACGCGCGGTCGATCTCGTCCGCCCTAGACAGTGCCTCTGGATTCAACACGGTAATCGCATTGACCCCGCTGGCCTGATCATAGCGTTCGATCCGTTGCAGGTAGTTAGCAACTACTGCATGGCAGCTAGTCTGGCCGGTGATTAAGGCGTCTTGAACCTCCCCTATAGTGGTCTCCACTAGGTTCAGCTCCTGCTGCGCTTGTTGGCAGGAGCTTACTGCGACTGACAATGTTATCAGTAGAAAGGACTTTAGGCAGCGGCCGTACCGCGCTGGTTGCGGTGTTGCTATATGCACGTGTTAATTCCCGACCTACATCGCTATGAGTGCAATATATTTTGCACCGGAATAAACATACAGTAGTTCGATAGGGGAGGGAAAGGGGCGTTGCCCCATCTCCTCAATCCACCTGCATGAGCACGGTGCCGTTACGTTTCGGGGTCTGCCCTGTAGGAATCTTCGCGATCACCGTCATAGACGCCGCATCCACCGCATAGGCGGCGTTGTCACCCGCTGCGCCGATGTACACGGTCTTGCCATCGGGCGTGAAGGTGACCCACTCGGGGTGTTGCCCGACGAATACGCGGCCGATCTCCTTCAGGTCAGGCAATGAATGCACATAGGCGTGGCTGTAGACCTTGCTCGTGGACCACAGCGTCTTGCCATCGGGGCTTACGCCTAGGCCATGGGCTGGGGCGGCTTGCAGGCCGTCCAGATGGGCATGCTCACCTTCCACGGCAGGGTGTTCTATCCGCGCTATCTCCTTGCGCGTATTAAAATCCACTACCGCAAAGCCGTGAAAATCCGATAGCTGCACATAGATATTCTTGGTGCTGCCATCGGGGTTGGTGTCAAATGTCATCGGGCGGATACCAGAGCTCATCTCCAGCTTCCAGGCAACTTCGTCCGTGCGGGTATCGATCACATTGATCATGCTGCGTTGAATCGAACCCCCCACGGCATAGCGCCCATCGGGAGTTACATAGACATTGTGGATGGCGCCATCGACCGGCACCGTCTTGATGTTGGTCAGCGATGCCGTATCGATAATGTCGATGGCTCCGGGCATCTCCATGATCGCGACATAGACCTTGCTGCCATCTGGGGTAATCGAGACATTATTGGGGCGCCCGCTCAAGCCGATACGACGCTTTACCCTGAGGGTTCGCGAGTCGATCACGTCGAGGCTGTGCATGGTCTCGTTGGAGAGGTAGATGGCGCTGCCATCGGGTGCCGAGGTCACGCCATGGGGAATCTCCACATCGTCGATCGTCGCGACCACGGTGTTGGAAACCGGATCGATAATGCTGGAATTATCACCTGCCGCATTGGTCTGGATGATGCGCACGACGGTGCCGGATGCGGGGCGGCGTTGCGCCAATCCCGCGACCCAGTCCGCCATGATGCGCCACTCGGGATCGCTTCGATTCGCGAAGTGTTTGCCGCCGCCATGAAAGGGATCGCCTCCAGCACTTGCGTCTAGGGGATGGGTAAGGAAGCGACTCTTGAGTGGATCGGCCCCCGGCACGGTAAAGGCGCGCGCGGAGGCGTAGTTCATCCGTGATTGCTCCTCGGTCCAGAAATGCGCGTGCTCATCGAGGGCTTGCAGCCGAAAGCCACTGCTACGGGTATGGCACTGAATGCAGCGCACATTGTCGCCGCGCTTGGCGAGGAATATGGGCTGTACCTCGTTCATGAAGAATTCGAAATCGGGCTCGACCGGGGCGCTCTGTGCGCAAGCCGAGCTAGTCAAAAAAACAGAGGTGAGAAGTATGGCGGCAACGCCGAGCATCGGACGTGACATGGTGGGGCTCCTGTCTGCTATTTTTATTGTGTAGAACTTTTGAGCTGCCCGAAGAGTAGAACACGTAAAGTGAATTAGCAATGTTCTCTCGTCATGCGCGGTCCCTAGCGCAGTCAGCCTAGCCGACATGACCGAAATTGCGTGCCGTCTGCTCCCAGTAAACGATATCCCTTCCTACGGCAGACGCGAGCCCTTCCAATACCCTCGGAATGGCAGAGCTGGCAATGAAGATCTCGTATTGTGAGCGTTTGCGTCGGCCGCTAACCTGTTCCGCTACACTGAGGCCGTGGTGTTCGCCATGGCCGTGCACATGGTACGAAGTAAAGCCTTCGACTTCCTCGAAACTAAGCAGGTAGTCGATTAGATTCTCTTCTAGTTCGGGTGCAGCGTTAAGCACGAGCATGGTGAAGCCTTCGCTCGATTGGGCTTGTTGAGTATTGCTCATCTCTAAATTCCTGTGCTTTGCAAAGTGCGGTGGAAAGCCTTATAAATAATCGGCAGTAGGAACAGCGTCAACAGGGTTGAGCTGATCAGGCCGCCGATCACCACGATGGCGAGTGGGCGTTGAATCTCTGAGCCAGGCCCCGTGGCTAGGAGCAAGGGGACGAGGCCGAAGCCACAGATCGTCGCAGTCATCATCACCGGTCGGAGCCTTCGCAGCGCACCCTCGGTAACGACCTGACCAATCTCCATGCCTTTGGCGTGAAGTTGATTAAAGTAGGTCATCATCACCACGCCGTTGAGCACCGCGATGCCGAGTAGGGCGATGAAGCCCACGGAGGCGGGCACCGACAGGAACTCTCCGGTGACCCACAGCGCGATCAAGCCTCCGGTGAGTGCGAAGGGGATGTTAGACAGTACTATCAAGGTTTGCTTGATAGAATGGAAAGTCAGGAACAATAGTAACGCGATCAGCGACAGGGCCAGTGGCACGACCAATGTTAGCCGCGCGGCTGCGCGTTGTTGATTCTCGAACTCGCCGCCCCACTCGAGTCGATAGCCTTCTGGTAAGTCGATGCGATCGGCGATCAACTGCTGTGCTTCGGCGACAAACCCTACCAGATCACGCTCGGCCACATCGGTGCGGATGACGGAGAAGCGTTGCCCCGCCTCGCGTGAGATCGTGATGGGCCCCTCGACTCGGGCAATAGTGGCGACATCGGCCAGGGGAATCAGCTCGCCGTTGGGAAGATCGATGAAGCTATTTTTTAGCTGCGCCAGGCCATCGCCCTGGATGCCTGCATAGCGCACCATCAGGGGCACGCGCGCGGTGCCCTCGATGACGCTACCGACCTCGAGGCCTTCGATCTCGGAGCGCAGGCGCAATTGCAGTTCGTCGGCATTCAAGCCTAGGCGTCCCGCCAGCATTCTATCGACGGTTACCTGCAGATATTGCGCACCCTCGTTGATGGTCGCGATGGTGTCGATCGCGCCTGGGATGGTCTCCACGAGTGCGGCGATCTCCTGTGCCGTGCTGTTCAAGGCGCTCAGGTCGCTGCCGAATAATTTAATCGCCACGTCGCCTCGTGAGCCGGTGAGCATCTCCGACACGCGCATGTCGATCGGCTGCGTGAAGCCATAGTTCAGGCCGACGAATTGCTCCATCACTTCGCGCAGATGATCTTCTAGCTCGGGCTTAGTGGCCACACGCCATTCTTCCACTGGGCGCAGCTGCAGAAAAATGTCCGTTTCGTTCAAGCCCATCGGGTCCATGCCCATCTCGTCGGAGCCGATGCGCGAGACTATTCGCAGAATCTCAGGGACATTTGCCATTAATTCACGCTCCACCTGCTGCACGACGCGAACATTCGCCTCTAAGCTGATGGACGGAATGGTCTCCAATTGAATGAGAATGTCGCCCTCGTCCATAGTTGGCATGAAGGTCTTACCCACTAGGGGAAACACCACTACGCTTGTGGCCAACAATAAGCCGGCGCCTACGAGTAGGAAGACGGGGCGGTGCAGGGCTTTCTTGAGCAGCGGGCGATAGAGCGCGGTGAGCTTGCGGCTTAGCCACGGCTCGTCGTGACCATCGGCGCGCACAAGAAAGGAGGCGACAACGGGGATCAGCGTCAACGACAAGACTAGTGAGCCCAATAGCGCGAACACGATCGTCATGGTCACCGGGCCGAACAGCTTGCCCTCCAGACCCTCGAGGGTGAGTAATGGCAGGAAGACGATGACGATGATGATAATGCCGGAGGTCACCGGTAGTGCCACGTCTCTAACTGCACGGTAAATGATGTGCAGTTTCGGCAGCTGTCGCCCGCCCTTGGGCTGATGTGCCAAGGAAGAGACGATGTTCTCCACTATCACTATCGACGAGTCCACCAGCATGCCGATGGCGATGACGAGTCCGCCTAGACTCATGAGGTTGGCGGACATATTCAGCTGACCCATCATCAGGAAGGTGAACAGGGCGGATAGTGGCAATATCACCGCAACCGTTAGGGCGGCGCGCACATTGCCGAGGAATAGACCCAGCAGTATGACCACTAGGACCACCGCCTCGAGCAGTGCCTGGGACACGGTACCCACGGCACTCTCGATGAGCACGGTGCGGTCGTAGAACACATTGATGCTGGTGCCGGCGGGCAGCGTGGCTTCTAACTCGACGATCTTGTCCTTTACGCCCTGCACCACGTCCTGGGAGTTGGCACCGCGTAGGCCGATTACGAGTCCTTGTACGGCCTCGGCACCGCCATCGGCGGTCACCGCGCCATAACGCTCCATCGTGCCGGTGGTGATATTGGCCACTTGCGAGAGCAGCACCTTCTCGCCTTCGGCGTTATCGACAAGCGTATTGCCGATGTCCTCGTGATTGCCGATGGCACCGGTCACGCGCACTAGAATGACCTCTTCGCCCTGGCTGATGCGCCCGGCCCCATCGTTCTTGTTATTCATCTCCAGCGCGTCGATGATCGCGAGCGTGCTGACGCCCAATACGCTCATGGCATCTCGGTTAGGTTGTACCTCATAGGTGCGTATGAAACCGCCAAGGGAGTTCACGTCCGCAACACCCGGCACCGTGCGCAGGGCTGGGCGTATGGTCCAGTCCAGTAGGAAGCGCTTATCCTCTAGGGTGAGTGAATCGCTCTCGATAGTGAACATGAACATGTCCCCTAACGGCGTGCTCATCGGTGCCAAGCCGCCGCTAATTCCGCTAGGCAGATTTGTCCACACATTGTTCAGGCGTTCGGTCACTTGCTGGCGTGCCCAGTAAATATCCGTGCCGTCATCGAAGTCCAGGGTAATGGAGGTCAGGGCGTATTTGGAGATCGAGCGCAGCATCGATTGGAAAGGGATGCCCAATAACTCCACCTCGACAGGTTGAGTGATCAGTGACTCCACCTCCTCTGGCGTCATGCCCGGCGCCTTGATGATGATCTTCACCTGTGTGGGCGAGATATCCGGAAATGCATCGATCGGGATGTTCATCAATGCGCGAACGCCGAAGCCCGTCAATAGCAGCGCAAGGAGGATGACCAGCAGGCGCTGGCTTAGGGAAGATTGAACGAGTGAGGCTAACATTATTCGCCACTCCCTAGGCCGAGTTGGATGCCCTTAAGAACGGCGCTGCCTTGAATCGCAATCAGCTCGCCGGCGCGCACACCCGTCTCTGCGAGGTAGTCGGCTCCCACTGAGAGCAGCTCTAGTTCGCGTGCCTCTACGCCCGAGTCGGTGCGGACATAGATGGTGGCGACATTGCCGCTGTGTACGACGGCGCGATCGGGGATCAACATGCCCATTCTAGAAGGAGGCAGGACGACGGAGACGATCTGTCCGGTAGTGAAACTGGTCTCGCTATCGAACTCAGCGAACAGTTCGATGGTTTGATTACTGCTGTCGATCGCGAAGTCTTTCTGGCGCAGTGTCAGCGTCTGGCCGGTGCCAGCCACGCTAATCGTCTGGCCGATGGCCATGTCGGCTGCGAAGCGGCCAGGCACATGAACGCTGACCCAGCGGCGTTCGCCGGAATTGAGAAAAACCAAGGGCGTGTTGGCCTCGACGAAGTCACCGACATTGCCCATGCGCTGAGTTAATACTGCCCCGGCGGGTGCAACGAGTGAATATGTGCCGAGTCCGGTGCCATTCTCGCGCAGGGCGTTCAGGCGTGCCTCGTTGAAGCCCGCTAGAGTAAGTTGCGCGCGCGTGCTCATCTGCGTGAACATTGCCTGTTGAGCACGGTTGCGTGTCTGAATAAGGCGTTGCTGTGAGATGACCCCCTGATCGAATAGCGCTTGGTCCTTGCTAAGTTCGAACTGCGCGCTGTCCGCCGCTGCAGATGCGGCAATCCAATCATTCTGCACTGCAATGATCTCGGGGCTGCGAATGGTCGCGAGCGTTTGCCCGGCGCTGACGACATCGCCCGAGTTGCGCTGCCACTGTTCAATCACGCCGGAGTAGCGCGCACTGAGTGTGGTGACCGAGTCCGGAGAGTTGATCACGGTGGCGGCAAAGCGCGCCCCTGAATTATTATCCATCGCCTGCACCGCTGCGAACACGATGCCCATGCGGCTGATATCGGCGTCGGAGATCGTGATATTTTCCTGCGCGAAAAGAGCGGGGGTGCACAGCGCTAGGATAATTAGGGCGGGAAATCTTTTGAAAGTTGACTTCATGGGAGGACTCCGATGATCTGGTTAGATTCTGTGATCAGTCTTTGATACTGCAAGGATAGGGTTTCGAATTCTTTGGCGCTGCTGCGTGCCAGCTGTAGCGCGATCACTACGCGGCTGATATCGGTCTCCCCTAGCTCGAATGCGTTCTTGGCCATTTCCCATTGCGCCGCGGAGAGCGCGGCTTGTTCCTCTAGCAATGGCAGGGCCTGGTCGAGTGTGAACAGCTGATGTTCTACCTCATGGAGTTGTGCGTTGAGCTCGCGTAGGGCCGTGAAATATTCCACCTCGGCATCGACCTTAGCGCGCCGCGCGCTGCTGCCAGCTGCGCTCACGAATGATTTGCCGCCGAAGGGGATGCTGACCGATATCGCCAGCGCATTCTCGTAGTCGGCATAGGCATTGGCCTTCTGGCGACGCGAACCGAGAGTGAGCGTGGGGCTGCCCTTCGCACTCGTTTCGGCCTTGCGGACATTGGCGTCCTGCAGGTCTATGCTGCTTTGCAGATATTGCAATTGGGGGTGGTCGGGGGCGATCTCTTCGCTCATGACTAGTGTCTCGCTGTGCGCCTTCGTGGGCACTACGGCCAGCCCAGTTAACACTGCATAGCTGCGCTCGGCATCAACCTTCATGGCGTCGGCATCCAGCTCATTGCGCTGCTGGGTGAGCAGTAAATTGCGCGCCTGCATCACGTCCAGTGCGGCAAGCTCTCCCGCATCGAAGAGTACTTCGACGATGCGCAGCAACTCTCTGGCATCCTCGGTGGCTTGTTGCTCGAGTGCTAACAGCGTTTCAGCCTTATAAAAATCGGCTAGGGCAGTGCGCAGTTTTCCGGCGGTGTCTAATTCGAATTGCCTCTGCCAATCACTCGCCTGTGTTGCATAGTTTTCCCCAAGGGCTTGCATATCGTCGCGCTCGCCCAGTCGCCACAGGGGCAGGGCAACACCATAGGTGAGTTCGGTCTGTCCCAAATTGGTGAGTGAGCGATCGTCCAGATAGTCAAGTTCCGCGCTGGGCCTGCCCGCGATCCAACTTTGGCCCACGCCTTCGTGGCTCTTGGCCTCCTGGTCTCGAGCAGCGATCTCGCGATACGCGGGCGACTGCAACATGGCCTGTTCGAGGATTGCATCGAACTGTAAGGTCTCACTCTTGCTTAGGTGGACATGATCGATCTCTTGGGCCTGAGCGCTTGCAGCGATCATGAGCAAGACACTAAGTGCTGCGAAGGAAGCAATGCGGATATTTTTCACCTTTATTAACCCATTTCTACCAATGATGTGTGCATCCTAACCATTAGCATGTGAAAAAATTGTCAAACGCCGAATTTCACTTTTTTTTGACATGCTTTATGCCTAACTGCCACTCTGAGAGCAGCGAGAGCGAAGTGCTGCAGCGGCGTGCTGCATCTACCTATTAGGAGTGCGTTAGTGAAAGTTTTAGTGGTCGAAGACAACCGGGACATTGCGGCAAATATCGCAGACTACTTAGAGCCCAAGGGGCATGTGTTGGATTTTGCGAACAACGGCCCCCATGGTTTGCAGCTCGCCACCAGCGAGCGCTACGACGTGATCGTATTGGATATCATGTTACCGGGGCTCGATGGCATGACGCTGTGCAGGCGCCTGCGTGAAGAGGCGCGTGTCGGCACGCCAGTCCTGATGCTAACCGCGCGAGATCAGCTCGACGATAAGCTCGAGGGTTTTCAGGCCGGTGCCGACGACTATCTGGTCAAACCCTTCTCGGTCAAGGAGCTAGAGGTCCGCCTCGAGGCGCTCGTTAAGCGCAGTCAGCAGCAGGGGCCTAGCCGTGCGTTGCAGGTTGCGGATCTGCAATATGATTCCGACACGCTGACGGCCACTCGCGCCGGGCAAACACTAGAGCTCAACCCGATTCAACGCAAATTATTGGAGGCCCTGCTACTCAACACCCATCGTGTGGTCGCCCGTGAGGAGTTAGAGACGCTGATCTGGGGCGATGAGCTGCCCGACAACGATGTGCTGCGCACGCACATCTACAATTTACGCAATGTGGTAGACAAGCCCTTCGCAGTGAAACTTATCCACACCGTCCACGGGGCGGGTTACCGACTTCAGGAAGACTGACACAGTCTGACTTTTGATTGAGGAAGAAGATGAAATTGCAAACCGACAGTCTGCGCTTCCGAGTGTTACTGGCCCTTGTATTGATAGTGAGCGTGACCAGTTTCCTGTTCGCGGGCGGGGTCTTGATTATCAAGGCCCAATTGGAGGCGGTGATCTTCGGCGAGATGGCCGAGCGCCAATTCGATGCCTTGATAGAGCAGGTCGAGCAAGGCAATTATCACGAGTCCGATTTGTTCACCGGCTGGCAGTTCTATTTCGACGATGGGCTCGCCGATGTGCCCGATCAGATCGCGCTACTAGCGCCAGGCGCGCATCATAGCGTCTGGGTAGGAGATTCCGTGTTTCAGACTCAGGTTGGCATATTGCACGGCAGTCCCGCCTATCTGACCTATGACATCACCGAGTGGGAGGAGCAGGAGCACCGTGTGTTGATGATGCTGCTCTACGGCCTTGGCATAGTGCTCGTCGCCGCTCTGATCATGGGCTTTACCGCCACGAGGGCTATTCTGGCCCCCGTGCGTCGCCTCTCCAAGCGCCTGACCGAGATACAACCGGGCGAGCGTAGCCTGCGCATCGCCCAAGAATATCAAGGCACGGAGATCGGTCAGATCGCCGCTGCCTTCGACAAATACATGGAGCGCTTGGATCAGTTTGTCGATCGCGAACGCTCTTTCACCGCCGCGGCTAGCCATGAATTACGTACGCCCCTATCGGTCATGATGGGGGCTGTAGACGTGCTAGCGGTCAACGAGCAGAGCGCGGCGTCGACACGCGCCATAGAACGCATTAAGCGCGCCTGCAGCGAGATGCTGGCGTTCATCGAGGCCACTCTGTACATGTCGCGCGAGGACGGGAATCAAATCGACCAAACGGCGCCGGCAGATATCCATGCGATCGTGTCACGGCTGCTAGTTGACAACGAAGAGCAGATACGCGCCCACGATATCCACGTCGAGACCCACTTCGATGGTTCTCCACAAATCAACGCCCCCAGCAGCCTGCTGCAGATTAGCGTGGGCAATCTGCTGCGCAACGCCATCGAGCACACGCATTCGGGTAAGATAAAGATTGCTGTGGGCGGCGACAGCCTCACAATCAGCGACACCGGGGAGGGTATACCGGCAGACAAGTTGCTGGAGGTGTTCGATCGCAGCTATACGACCAAGCCCGGTGGTACCGGTCTAGGCCTCAATCTCGTAAGACGGATCTGCGATCGCTTTCACTGGCAGATCGAAATCGAGAGTAACAGTGGCGTGGGCACGAGCGTGAAGATTCTTTTCTGATCTACCTCCTTCGCCCTACGCGGCTCCTATCGCGCCGGAAATAGAGGTAGGCGCGGCTCACCAAAGGTGCGGCAACGTGTCGCATTGATCGTGCGCGGTATTGCGATAAGATGGCAACATTCATTGAGACAAACTGCTAGGTTTGTATTGTGATTGCTCAGGATGTTAAAACTTCAATCCGGTTAGTCTTGCTAGCCGGATTTTTTTTTGCGTGCTACTAGGCTTGGATGAATGCCTCCCAAGCGTGGTCATCGGCCGAGAGGTAGTGATAGCCTTCTCAGAACAGATTGCAACGCGAGGTAAGCTCGTAAAGGAGCGCTTTACAAGCGCAACTAACTCATGAATCCATGAGCAGGATTCATGAGAGGGAGTTAGGGGCCCTAGGCTGAACCGCTAAGCGATAGTTTTCTCTATCTTCAAGCCAATGAACTGTCCCACGACCATCGCTGCCACGAATAGAAATACGTCTGGGTTCAGCGATGCCAGTCCCGCGATTGCAGGGCCAGGGCAAAGGCCCGCCAAGCCCCAACCTATTCCGAACAAGACCGCGCCGGTAAGTAGAGGGGTGTCCAATGTCTTTTTAGTGGGGAGCGTGAATTTTTCGGCCAGTATCGGGTGTGTCTTCTTGGTGATCAGTGGGAAGCCGATCACGGTAAAGGCGAGGGCGCTGCCCATCACCAATGCCAGCGTAAGATCCCATTGCCCTGCGATGTCGAGAAAGCCAATCACGCGAGCAGGATTGATCATCTCGGAGATCGCGAGGCCAAGGCCAAATACAATGCCACTCAGGAGTGCGGCGAGTGAGGTTTTCATGATAGTAGATGCCTCGTGACGAATACGGTGATGACGGCGACTGCCATAAACGTGGCGGTGGAGACGATAGAGCGCGGTGAGCGTCTGGCTATGCCACACACACCATGCCCAGAGGTGCAACCCGAGCCAAGGCGTGTCCCCATGCCGACGAGTAGACCTGCCACGATGAGCAGCGGGCCACTGGCCTGCATCTCGATGGGCAGCGCGCGATCGAACGCGAACTGATAGAGAACCGCGCCAAGAATCAGTCCACCTATGAACGCCGCGCGCCAAGGTAGGCCATCTTGTTTGTTCCAAGTGATCACGCCGGTCAAGATGCCCGAGATGCCGGTAATGCGCCCTAACAAGAGCAGCATCATTAGGCTAGAGATGCCAATTAAGCTGCCGCCGATCAGGCCGCCGACGATATTAGGTTCTAGCATTGAGAGTTCCCCTTTATAGTGTGATACGTGCTGTGTAGCATGCAATCTTGGTGTGTTACTAGTGTAGCGATAAATCCTTAAAGTTTGCTTAATTCATGCGTTCATTATGCGGCGCACAGAACCGAACAAGCGAGGTTTTATTGCATGCGACCGGAGCAAATATTGTTTTATATCAACACTACTGTATGCTCGTTCGGACGCGCTAGACAGCAGATTGAAGAGTGTTTATTCTGCACCCTACTCCAGTAGCATTGATATATAGACGGGACCCTATGAGCCTTTATAAGAAATTGTTTGTCGTGATTGACCCTACAAGTAAAAAGCAACCTGCCTTGCAGCGCTCCGCGGACATCGCAGCCAAGAGCAAGGGCAAGGTCACCGCGTTTTCCGCCGTGTACAAGCCGATCGAAGAGATGGGCGACGCTTCCTCACGAAAGTCGGGTAAGCAGGCGGTGTTAAAGGCCTGGAAGGAAACGGTTACGGCGATGGCCGAGCCCTATAAGGCCAAGGGTTTGAGGGTTTCCCAAGACTGCTCTTGGACCTCCGATTGGTATGCGGCGGTGAGCCGTGCGGCATTGCGCGCCGACGCAGACCTCGTCATCAAGTCCACATTCCGCCATGGCAAGCTCAAGCGCCTCCTGCATAGCACCTCCGACTTCACCATTATGCGCCACAGTCCGGCCCCAGTGCTTCTTGTGCGTGAGCGCAAGAGCTTTAGCGGCAAGGCCATAATCGCCGCCCTGGACATCGAGTCGAAGGACGAGGGGCATATCGGCCTGAACAACTCGGTGATGAAGCACGCGCATGAGATGGCCGAATTCACTGGCCTGCCGCTGCATGTCATCGCGGCGACCTCGCGTAAGCCTGACTTTAGCCATCTAATCGCGGGCGAAGAGCAGCATCCCGACGGCCCCGAGGCGACACTCGCACATGCCTTCGGTGTGGAGCGTGCCCATTTCCATATAGTGCGTGGGGATGCCAAGCGTGTGATTCCCGAGCGTGCCCATTTCCTCAAGGCCGATATGGTCGTACTCGGGGTTTCTAAGCGCAGCGGCGCGAAGGGCGTACTCGTGGGCACAACGGCCCAGAAGATCCTCGATAAGCTCGACTGCGACGTATTGGCGGTCAACTAAGCTCCAGCTGCTGCGCCTTCTATTAGGCGCAGCAGCGCGCTTTGATGCGCACTCCGCGCGGCTCCTCCCTAGTTTGTTTGATCTAACACAAAGCGGTATCGAGTCAATTCTCTATAATTGACCTATGCGCCATCGAAGTACACGCCACCTTCTGCATCAGCACCCAGCCTGAGAATCGATATGAAAAGACGGACATTCGTGAAGAATCTCACCGCAGCATCGTTATTGTTAAGCGGTGCCCCTAGTGCATTGAGTGCGCAGATGACGCAGCGCCTAGAGCCCGCAACTGCTAACCCCGCTTTCATGCCCGATATCGAGATCATCCTGCGTGCCGTTATCGGTGAGGCGACCCTGCGCGAAGGGGGGGCGACCCAGCTGTGGCGCTTCACCGGCGAGATCATGAAGGGGAATGCCAGCGCCCTCAACTTCCTCGATGGGTCGGGACATCTTCCTATAATTCGCGTCCGGCGCGGGCAGAAGATTCGTATTCACTTCGAGAATCAGCTGCCAGAGCAAAGCATCGTGCATTGGCATGGCTTGAATATTGAGCAGCGTATGGATGGACATCCGATGTATGCCATCGCGCCCGGTGAGCGCTACGTTTACGAGATTGCCATCGACAATCGCGCCGGCACCTACTGGTTTCATCCGCACCCACATGAGCGCACGTCTTTCCAGGTCTATCAAGGGCTGGGCGGAATGCTGATCGTGCATGACGAGCAGGAAGACTCCCTCAATCTGCCCCAAGGCGAGCACGAAATTCCGCTGATGATTCAAGACCGCACTTTCGATAGTGCCAATCAGCTCGTCTATATTGGCAATATGCGTCACAACTGGATGATGGGCTTTAGCGGCGACTTTGTGTTGGTCAATGGACGAGTAGGCTATACCAAGACGGTACCGCGTACCGCGCATCGCGTGCGCATTATCAATACATCTAACGCTAGCCTCTACCATCTGCGCTGGAGCGACGGCAGCGATTTCCGGGTCATTGGCAGCGATGGTGGACTGCTCGAGAACGCGGTCGAGCAGCCCGCGTTAACCCTCGGAGTAGGGGAGCGAGTCGACGTCTGGGTAGACTTTTCAAGCCAGGCAGCCGGCAGTGTTGTGCAGCTCCTAGCTGAATCCTATACGCCCTCACTGCAGAATTTTACTGCCGAGCAGGGCGGGGCACCGATGCAGGGCAGCGCGCGCCCGATCGCCAGTTTTCAATGTGAAGGTAGCGCGGCTGTGCCAGTTGCACCACCAATGCAGCTGAGCTCCTATCCCGCGCTCAATGAGAGCGAGGCCACGAATTCGGCCTCACCAAGAGCCGTTAGAATTTCAATGATGCGTGGCAGTTTCTACCTCAATAATCGCACCTTCGGCGGCATGCAAGATGTGCCCGAAGAGAATGTCGTAAAACTGGACAGCACGGAAGTGTGGGAGTTCGCCAACGATGCTTCTATGGGAATGGGTATGGGCATGGGGGGGATGATGCAGATGGCCCACCCCATGCATGTGCATAACGTGCAATTCAAGGTGCTGTCTCGTACTCGGCAAGGTGGGCAGTCAACACTGCATCAACATCTGAGCGCTGGCTTCACCGACTATGGTTTGAAAGACGTGGTGCTCGTGCTGCCGGGCGAGAGGGTAAGGGTCTTGATGAAGTTCGAGAACCATACCGGCATCTATTTGTACCACTGTCATATTCTCGAGCATGAAGACTTGGGAATGATGCACAATTACCGCATCGAGGCCTAAGCCCACGCAGGGTCTATCGTGAGGGGTTTGGCGTCGGCTTGTGAATAGCCTCTAGGGCATCGCCTAGCTCTGGGTATTGCCAATGAAACCCCGCCTGTTCGAGGCGCTGCGGCATTGCCTTGGTGCTGCCTAATAGTAAGCTCGCCTGTTCGCGCAGTAGCAGCTTTAGTAGCCAGGCCGGAGGGGTAAGCCACACGGGTCTGTGTAGGGCCTTACCCATACTCTTGGCGAACTGCTCATAGCGCACGGGCGTGGGAGCGGTAAGATTGTAGGGGCCACTGGCGCTGTCGAGATCGAGTAGATACAGCGCAGCATTCACCCAGTCTTGCAGGTGGATCCAGCTATACCAGAATTGGCCATCGCCTAGAGAGCCCCCGAGTCCGCACTTGAACAGGGGGCGCAAAGGCTGCAGTAAGCCGCCGTCGCCCAGTACCAAGCCAGTGCGCAAGTGCACGGTACGGACGTCAAGCTTCGCGGCGGCGGCCTCCCAGTCGGCCACCAAGGTCGACGCCCAGTCTTGGCCCTGCGCCGATTGCTCGGTGAGAGCCGCCTCGCCCTGATCGCCATAGAAACCGATGGCCGATCCAGATATGAGTACTCGTGGCGCTTGTGCTTGCTGCTTTAGCCATCCTACGAGGGTGTGGGTTAGCGCAATGCGGCTGTCGCGTAGCTCTTGCTTGCGTGCACGGGTCCAAGGGCGGGAGAAGAGATTTGCCCCCGTGAGATTAAACACCGCATCGACAGGGGCATCGATTTCATCGAGGCTACTCACCCATCGACTAGCCGACTTGCTCTTGGCAAAGTTCGCCGCGTTGCGACTGAGGATAAGCACCTGTTCGCCTCGGCCGAGCAGTGCTTCGGTGAGTGCCTGGCCTAGGAAGCCACTGCCGCCGGTGATCAGAATGCGCATGATATGGTCTTCTCTTGTCTAAACAATTATGACTATAGCGTTGCGAGAAAGGCGTTCAATTCCTGCGTGGAGCTGACGATTTTAGCGGGTGCGAAGCGCTCCAGCTCGGCGTCCTCATGGACACCCCAGCGCACGCCTATCGCCGGCATGCCGATGCGTTGAGCCATCTCTAGGTCATAGGTCGTATCGCCAATCATCACCGCGTCTTGTGGATCTAGACTATAGAAATCGAGGATCTCTTCGAGCATCCTCGGGTCGGGCTTAGAGCGGGTTTCGTCGGCGCAGCGGGTGACATCGAAATGGGCGTGCAAGCCGCTGGACTGCAAGGCGCTATCCAAGCCGCGGCGGCTCTTACCGGTGGCCACGGCACGGCCAATGCCACGGCCGCGCAGGGCGTCAATAAGCTCTGTCATGCCTGTGAATATCTGTTGGGGCGTGGCCTCTTTCGCAAAGAAATAGCTGCTATAGGCTTGTCGAATGCCTTCGATATCGGGGTCACTCACGCCGGGGTAGAGTGCTTTGAGGGCGTCGACCATGCCCAAGCCGATAATATTGCGATAGGCGGCTTTCTCGAGTATCGGAAATCCTAGATCGGCGGCTGCCATATGCAGGCTGGTCGCGATATGATCGATAGAGTCCACGATGGTGCCGTCCCAATCGAAGATCACTGCTTTTATGGCCATGCTTTTTTACCTCTTGATAGGCACTAATACTGACACACAGGCATTATCTACGCCATGAGAAGTGAAATAGACCACGCTAGAATCGAGCGCGTTTCGGTTATTATTGCGTTGTAATTTTGAGTAGCGCACGGCGCTTGAGCACCGCGAACGCGGTGCGGAGACAATGATGAGTTTGCAATCTGCTTTAACATTCCTTGGCGGCATCGGGCTCTTCCTCCTTGGCATGAGGCTTATGACCGAGGGGCTCACGACCGCGGCTGGCAACACCCTGCGCGCCATACTCAGCATTGCCACCCATAGCAGGGCGAGGGCTATCGTCTCGGGAATCGCGATTACTGCGCTGGTGCAGTCCTCCAGTGCGGTTATCTTCACGACGGTGGGCTTTGTCAATGCCAGTCTATTGACTCTCGGTCAGGCCGTGGGCGTGATCTACGGGAGTAATCTGGGCACCACCTTCACCTCGTGGATCGTCGCTTTGCTAGGCTTCAATTTGGATCTGCAGGCACTGGCGTTGCCCGCCATCGGTGTCGGCATGGCGGTCTCGGTTGTTTCGGGTTCACGCCGTTACGGGGCGATAGGGCGCGCACTGGCAGGCTTCGGGCTGTTCTTCCTCGGCATCGATGTGCTGCGCGGTTCCTTTGAAGGACTAGGCGATGTCATAGCCTTAGAGGCTTGGGCGGGGCAGGGCATACTGAGTCTGCTGCTTTTCTTGGGCATAGGGATTGTATTGACGGTACTCATGCAGTCCTCGAGTGCCGCGCTAGCGGTGACGCTAACCGCGACGGCCGGTGGGCTAATTCCCTTGTCCGCCGCGGCGGCCATGGTGATAGGCGCGAATGTCGGCACGACCACCACTGGCTTGTTTGCCGTCATCGGGGCGACGGCACCGGCCAAGCGCGCGGCTAGCGCGCATGTGATCTTCAATCTAGTAACGGGATCGGTCTCCTTCCTTCTACTTCCCGTGCTTCTAAACGCCGTTGAGTGCATCGCGCGTTTCATGGGCAGCGAAGATAATCTAGCGACCACGCTGGCCTTATTCCATACGCTCGTTAATCTGCTCGGGCTCTTCATCATGTGGCCACTCACCGACTGGATGGTCGGGCAACTGGAGCGACGCTTTCATTCGCTGGAGGAAGATAGCAGCCGGCCGCAGTTCCTGGATCGCAACGTGCAAGCGACCCCCAGCCTCGCCGTGGACGCCCTCGCGCAGGAGTTGCATCGAATGAATGCGTTCGCCGGACAATTGGCGCTGCAGGCCATTAGCGAAGAATCGCGCCACGACGATCACCTCGAGAAGGGGCATCGTGCCTTGGAGACGCTGAGTTATGCGATAAGCGAGTTCGCCAGCGGCATTCCTCGCTTGCAGCTAGTCAACGAACAACTCAACGCCCTACCCGATGCGCAGCGCGTGGCACAGTATCTAGTCAATGTGGCCGAGCATGCCCGTGAGATAGTGCCAGACACCCCCGTTGTTGACCTATTCGATGAGCAGATCCGTCAGGCGCGCGCTTCGCTGCGCGTTGCCGCAGTAGCCCTGATCGAGCAGACCAAGGTCGATCGCCCGGACTGGGACGTGCATGCGCTCAACGAGTTGCGCGCGAGTTTCGAATCTCAATACCAGGGCCTAAAGGCGAGTTATCTGCGGGCAGGGACAACGGGTGCCTTGGAGCCTCGTGCCATGGCCTCCGCGTTGGAGCGACTTAGTGCGCTGCACCGAGTCATCGATCAGGCGGTGAAAGCGGCCGTTTATATCGATCGCTTTATAGTCCAGACTAGAGTGAGGCTAGGCCCGTCCGCCGAGGCGCCGAACTTGCCTACCGAGATGGAAATGCCGCAAACGAACCCCACTGGAGAGAGTAATGAAACGACTTAGCGTTCTGGCCCTTGCGCTGCCCCTGCTGATCAGTGTCGGCGGTGTGGCGCAGGAGACCGGCGAGGTTCCCGTGCAGCGCGACGCGCTTCTATATGCGCTAGCGTGGAAACAGACCGCGGCGGAGTACCAAGCGCTTTACTATCAAGGTTTCAATATCGCACGGATGCACGTGCAGGCTGCGCTCGAGAACAGGCAGCCCGGCGACAAGCCTTTGGCTATTGTCACCGACGTGGACGATACCGTGCTGCATTCGCTCACTTATTGGGGGCATCTGGTTGCGCGCAACATGGACTTCTTCGATGATGCAATCTGGGATCGTTGGGTGGAGTCTAATCGCGTCACGGCAACCCCAGGCGCGCTCGAGTTCTTAGAGTTCTGCGCCGCCAACGACGTGGAAGTGTTCTATGTCACTAGCCGCGATCAGGGCGAGAATACCTTCGAGTTAGCCTTAGCGAATCTGCGCTCGGTGAACTTTCCCTTTGTCGATCAGGAGCACCTTACAGTGCTACGTGACTCCTCTAACAAGGAGCCGCGCCAAGACGCGCTCATGGGCGAGTACAACGTGGTGACCTTTCTTGGCGACAATCTCAATGACTTTCGTCGTAAATACTATATTCGTAGCGATGTCGATGGGCGTATCGCCGCGATGGCGCAAGACAAGGATAAATTCGGCCGCGAGTATGTGATCTTTCCAAACCCGACCGATGGGCAGTGGCTGGCGGCGATATTCGGCGAGTCGGAACCCGCCGCCACGGATTCGAACCGCGACATCATGAGAGAGGCGGCGAGTCGACAGCGCTGGGATGACCCTATGGAGAACGCGCGTAACGCCTATTTCGAAGGGGATTTCCTGAGCGCTCTGGCGATCTGGAGACCGCTAGCGGAACAGGGAGACGCTAGGGCACAGAACAACCTCGGCATCCTGTTTCGCAATGGCGAGGGCCTCGTCCAAGACTTCGAGCAGGCGCGCGCGTGGCTGCTACGCTCTGCCGCACAAGGCCATGCCCAGGCGCAATACAGTTTGGGCGTCATGTATGATTTTGGCTATGGAGTCCCACAGAACTACCCTGAGGCGCTGCGTTGGTATCAGCAGGCTGCCGCGCTGGGAAATGTCGATGCGCAGTACAGCCTAGGAGTGTTTCATGCCGAGGGGCGTGGCGTTAGCCAGAGTCTCCCAGAGGCTGCGCGTTGGTATGCACAAGCCGCGCAGCGTGGGCATGCCAACGCTCAGAACATATTGGCCAGAATGCTAGTAGAGGGCGATGGCGTCCCACAGGATAGAGAAGAGGCCCTGCGGCTGTTTAGGCTCGCCGCGGCGCAGCAACATGGTGAGGCGCTCGGCAATATTACTGCCTATTTCCCCGATGCGGTCGCGAACTAAGAGTGCACAGTGGCCGTCGCGTATCGAGTGCTAACTAGTCGGTCGTGCCGCATCTTCCTGATAGAATAGGCGCTTGTTGAAACGATTCCTAACGCCAATAACAAAACCAGAGAGACTATCGAACGTGTTAAATACTCAGAGAACCCCTGCCCGTTGCAAATTCCTTTTCGTGGCCTGCATCCTCATGCTCGCCGGCTGTTCCCAGCAGAGCTCTACCGCGCCAAGTGGTGCTACAGAGCCCGCGCTTAGTGCGGACCTGATTCTCGAGAACGGCCGCCTGTACTCTATGTCGTGGCCCGAACCCTCGGCCGAGGGCGTGCCCGCGGCAGGCGCGCCATTTGTGGATGGCCTCTGGTCACCGGACGCGCAGGCTATCGCCATCAAAGATGGCGTCATCCTCGCACTGGGTTCGACGAGCGAGATGAGTGCGTTCAAGGGTAGCGCTACCGAGGTGATCGATGTGAATGGCGCCAGCATCATGCCGGGCTTTGTGGATACCCACACCCATATCGAGGAGCTAGGCGCAACGCTGGACGATGTGGATCTGAAGGGCGTGCAGACCGAACAGGAGGCAGTGGAGCGCGTGGTGCGCCATATCGCCACCAATGCGGTTCCTGCCGGACAGTGGATAGTGGCCAGGGGCTGGGACGAGGGACAGTGGGCTGACCGCTTTCCTACTCATGCGCTATTGAGCGCCAGTGTGCCCAACAACCCAGTGTTGATGGACGGCATGAATGGCTTCGGTGCCTGGGGTAACCAGCTGGCGATGGCGGCAGCAGGCATCACGGCTGACGCACAAGATCCCGTCGGAGGCGAAATTATACGCGATGCCAGTGGTGCTCCCACCGGCGCCGTGCGCAATCGCGGTGTCGCCTTGTATCGCGAGGCCGTGCCGCCACTGAGCATGGAGCGTCTCGAGAATCGCCTAGTCAACGGACTGCGCATAATGCAGGACTCGGGTTTTACCGCAGTGCACCATGCCGGGGTGAACACGGATCTGATGGCGGCCTACGAGTCATTGGCCGCGAAGGACATGCTGCCGATCCGTGTCAACGCGATGATCAGTGGGCGTGACAAGGCCTTGATGTCGCAGTGGATCTCACGCGGCCCTACACGCTTTGCCGGGGATAAGTTATTCGTGCAATCGGTGAAGGGTTATTACGACGGTTCATTAGGGGCACGTGGCGCTAAGTTGTTGGCGCAATACAGCGATCGTCCCGGACATTTCGGCGTCTCGGGTGAGGAGTACGGTTTCTTCACCGATGAGATTAGTGCGATGTTGCTGACGGGATTTCAGGTCAATATTCACGCGATCGGGGATGGGGGTAACCGTGAGGTACTGCATTTCTTCCGCGATAACTTCGCCATCAATCCCGAGATGAAGGAGCTGCGACATCGCATCGAACACGCGCAGGTTGTGCACCCAGATGATTTCGCACTCTACGACGAACTCGACATAATTGCCGCGGTACAGCCTCCGTTCGTTGCCGAAGACAAGGTATGGACCGTCGATCGGATCGGCATGGAGCGCGCGGCGGGGGCGTATGCCTGGCGCACCTTCCGTCGCCACGATGTGCCCCTAGTGTTTGGTTCTGATTTGATGGGCTATGACTGGAGTATTTTCTATGGCTTGCATTCCGCGATCACTCGGCAGAGCACAGACTCGCAACCGCCCGGTGGTTGGTTCCCGGACGAGAAGTTAACGGCGGAGGAGACGATACGTGGCTATACCGTGAACGCCTCCTACGCCAACTTCACGGAGAATGAGACGGGCATGCTCAAAGAGGGGATGTGGGCGGATATCACGGTGCTGGATCAAGACGTATTCGCCACCGTCGCCCAAGACCCTGCCCATCTGCTCGATGGCAGGGTCTTGATGACGATCGTGGCTGGCGACGTGGTCTTTCGACAATAATGCTTATGGGGCGTCGGCGGATTCCAGCGTGAAATTGAAGTCACCCAAATGCTTCAGGCGCACATTGAACGTGTCGGCACCCACTCGCACTAATGGCAGCACGAGGACATTGGCTGCCGCATCGAAGTAGGCGGGCACGGAATCCATATTGTCAGAGTTGTTTTCCGTGGCGGCGCTAAGTGAGAAATTATAATTGCCGTTGTGCTGCAAGGTGACCGAGTAGTTCACGCCACCGCCATACACTTTGGGGATGATGACCGAGTCGCTGGCGCCGTCGTAGCGATTGAAGGCGGTATTGGCCTCTGCGATAGAGCTTAGCGTATTCGCGTCGCTCACGTGAGTGCTAATGAAGCCATATAATTGCCCTATGTTTGCGTATACGCCGGGCGAACCCGGCGTGCCACATCCGGCGCTATCGCTACCGCCGAAGCTGGTGATGCCCAGTTGCAACGCGCCTTGATGCAGGCGGATAAACAGGGGACCACCGCTGTCGCCCTGGCAGGTGTCCGAGCTGTCGGTATCCGTATAGCCCCCAGCACAGAACATATTACTCGTGATCAACTCGCCATGGGCGACGCTGCATGCGGAGGCTTTGCTGGTGAGCAACTGCGTGGCCAACAGGTCGTCGGATGTGCTGCTGCCATCGCCCACGGTGGCGCCCCAGCCGGCCACGATGACAGGCACGCTGCTGGGCACGTCACCTGTGAACAGGCGCACGGGGGTGATGTTGACCGCCGCGCTGAGTTCGACCAGTGCGATATCGAAATCGTTGGAATTGGCACTGGTGGCGGTGTTGGGGTTGTAGCTGGGGTGAACGATGACACGCGAGACGTCCGCGACTACCGCGTTGCCAGAGATGTTCTCATTGATGTTGCTGCTATTGAGCGTCACGGTGGTGCGGGCAGCGGTGCCCGTGGCGACCTGATCGCCGGCCTCGTTCAGGAAACAGTGCGCCGCGGTGAGCACCCAGCGCGAAGCGATCAGGCTGCCGCCGCAGCCGCCCCCATTATTCGGGTCGCTTTGGCTGCCAATATAGAGACTCGCTAACCAAGGATAGCTGGTGATGTGGGCGGATTTACCGTTGATGATACGGGTCTTCTCGGCATGGGCGAGGGAGACCGCGCAGACGGTACTCAACACCATGAGGCTTGTTCTGATTAGCGTGTTCATAGGCTTTGTCCTGCTCTTGTGATTATTCTAGTCGTGGCATGTCCTAGGCGACTCGCACTGCTTTTTGGAACGCAGATTGTAACACCGGCCTTCCGTTTTAAAAGCCTCAATTCCCAGGGACCTACGCGCTGCCGTCTTGGATCACCGCCATGGTGAGGCGCGAGATACAAGAGATCTTGCCCTCGGCATTCTCTATGCGAATCTCCCACACCTGCGTGCTGCCGCCGATATGAATAGGGCGCGCCGTGCCCGTTACCCAGCCCGAGGCCACGGGGCGCAAATGGTTGGCGTTGATCTCTAGGCCCACCGCATGTTGATTGGGGCTGCGCAGGCAGAAATTCGCTGCGAAGCTGCCGAGAGTCTCGGCCAAGAGCACCGAGGCACCGCCATGAAGAATGCCGCGAGGCTGCACCGTGCGCGAGTCCACTGGCATGCGACCACGCAGGAAGTCGTCACCAATCTCGGTAATCTCGATGCCTAGGTTTGCCACGGCGGTGTTGAGGCTATTGGCGTTGGCAATGGTGAGATCGATGGGGCGTGTCCAGATTGCCATAGTTGTTCCTCTGTAAAGTTGGGCGGCGGCTCGAATGCAAAGTGGCTCAATATACTCAGCAATACCGGTGGATGTCTTCTAAACTGACTCTAAAAACGCCTGCATGGGCGTACAAGTTTGACATGCAGTGTTACTATGCGCCGCTAATTCGCCTCCAAAGTGCAGGGAAATCATGGATTTTTTTATCGCCACATTTTTGAAGATGTATTTCGTGATGACGCCGTTCTTCGTGTTGTCGGTGTTCATGACCGTCACCCACGAGGCCAGCCTCGAAGAGAAGCGTGGCTTAGCGATACGCGTGACCTTCTCTGTCATCGTGATCAGCCTAGTGTTGATGTTCTTCGGGCGCTATATCTTCGCGATCTTCGGCGTTACGCTCGATGCCTTTCGCATCGGCGCCGGCGCCCTGTTGTTTCTCTCCGCTGTGGGCTTGGTCAACGGCAACAAAGAAGGGCAGAAGTTGGCGGATTACAAACTCTCAGAACTGGCGGTGGTGCCCTTGGCATTGCCGATCACCGTGGGCCCAGCCACGATAGGTGTGCTATTGGTGATGGTGGCAGATAACGACACCTTGGGGGAGTTCTTCCTCGAGGCTACGGCGATGACCTGCTCGATTGTCGCCATTGGCGTGATGCTGTATTTCTCTAATCTCATCGAGAAGTCAGTCGGTAAACAGGGGCTGGCCATTATCTCCAAAATCACCGGCATCATCTTGGCCGCGCTCGCCGCCCAGATCATGTTTACCGGCATCAAGAACTTCATGGCCGCCTAAGCAGGCTGTGCGCGGCCAACCCGGCGCGCACAGCCTTGCTTCGAGCCTAGCCCATCGGGTAGGGGATATCCTTGTGCACCGCCTCGCAGGCACTCATCACCTCATCACTGAGCGTGATATCTAGCGCGGCCAGAGAGTCGTCTAGCTGCACCGCGTCTCGCGCGCCGATGATGGTAGACGCCACGAAGTCGAAATTCATGCTCCAGGCGGTCGCCAGTGTGGTGGGGGTCATGCCCGCTTCCTTGGCGATCTCGATATAGCGCGCCGTGGAATCCAGCGTGCCCTTATTGAGGAAGCGATCCGCCATGGCGCGTTGGCGGGCGGTTGGCAACTGCAGGTATTCGCCGAAGCGGCTGCGGGCCGGAACCTCTTTCTGATTGTATTTGCCACTGAGCATGCCGCCGCCGATGGGGGAGTAGGGCAGCAGTGATACCTTCTCGCGGCGACACACCGTGGCGAGCTCATCGAGGAAGCGGCGGTGCAGCAGGGAGAAGTTGTTCTGTATCGACTGGAAGCGCGCATAGCCCTCGTAGTGGGCGATGGTATTGGACTTGGTCAGGCCGTAGGCGTTCTCGTTCGAGGTGCCGATGTAGCGCACCTTGCCGGACTCCACCAAGCGGTCTAGCGCGGCCATAGACTCTTCCATGGGCACGATCATGTCAGGCCAATGCACCTGATACAGGTCGATGTAATCCAGACCCATGCGCTTCAGGCTGCCCTCTACCGCTCTCTCGATATGGTGACGGTCGATAGAGGTGGAGCCACTGCGGATCGGCGGCACAAACCAGCCCGATGCCGCACCGGCCACCTTAGTCGCGATAATCAGCGAGTCGCGATTCTTCTTCTTGATCCATTTGCCGAAAATGGTTTCCGTGAGCCCGGCGAGCTCTGCGGTAGGCGGTACGGGGTAGACCTCGGCGGTGTCGTAGAAGTTGATGCCGCGCTCATAGGCTTTGTCGAGGATGCGGAAGGATTCCTTCTCATCGCTCCATGTACCAAAACTCATGGTGCCCATACAGATGGGGCTGACGCGTAGGCCGCTCGTGCCGATATATCGATAGTTCATAAGGCGTTCCTGCTGGTTTGAGTCAAATGATGGTGGGGATGATACCCCAAGACCTCCGGTAGCGCGCAACTGCTCGGTCGAGAATGGGGGCTGAGCGCATTTGGGCTTCTTACTCCCGCCGTTGTGGTGCTAAGCTCTAGAGACCATTTACCAAATGCTCAGCCCAATTCCTGTGGAGAACGCAATGCGCCCAACAATACGAACAATACTCGCAGCCAGCATCTTGTCCCTAACCTCGCTTGCCGCACTCGCGGCAGGCCCAGCCGCCACGATCGACGATCTGGCCTGGATGACCGGTAACTACGCGGGCGCTCTTGGCCCGAATCAACTAGAAGAGAACTGGATCAAGGCCGAAGGCGCGAGCATCGCCGCGATGGTGCGCTCCACCGGTGCCGGCAAGACGGGCATGTTCGAGATGATTACGATCGAGGAGATGGACGGCTCTCTAGTGCTGCATATTCAGCAATTCGACCCGGGCTTCGTGCCGCGCACGCCCTCGCCCCAGAAGATGGAGCTAATGGCGATTCGCGACAATCACGTGCATTTCAAGGCGGTATCGGACGGCGGCATGAAGACGCTGGGTTACACCAAGGCTGGCGACACCTTCACTATTCACGTGGAGCAGGCCAGTGGTAATAAGATCGACATCCCCTTGCAGTCGCGCAGCATCTGGAACTAATTTTTTACTCTAATGCGCTGTGCGTAAACTGCGCGCAGTGCATTAGTGATCGCAATATTCGGGTTCTATTTACCCCGGTTTGACGACTTCGCAAGCTATACCTATAGTCAATTTACTCAGGGATTCGGGTAGGAGGACTGGTGATGGCACAGGGAGTCGTGACGTATCTGTACACTTATGGCGTGGCGTTGAAATCGGCACGAGGCCAGTGCCATGAGTGAATTCCTATTCCGCCAAGAAGTGGCCCGCTTTCACGACGACTCTCGTTTCGGCGAGAAGATTTTCTACCAACCCATTCAGTTAAAAGTATTCGTAATGGCCTTGCTGCTCGTGGTGTTGTGCTTCGGCGTTTTCGCTGTGATGGCGCCGCTTCAGCAAACCGAGATGGTAAGAGGGCACCTCGACCCCAAGTCAGGTGCAATGAAGGTGTTTAGCCCCGCCGCAGGTACCGTTAGCGAGATTCTAGTGACCGAGGGCGAAGCGGTTCGCAAGGGCCAGGTGTTGGCGCGTATAGCGCGTTCATCCTTCGACTCTGCAGGTAATGCCGCACTAGATTACTCACTCAGCCAATTCGATGTTCAGATCGCTCAGCAGGTCCGTCACAGGGCCTTGCTAGTGCAGCAGTCCAAACTCAACACAGAACAAATTACGGCCCAGATTCGAGCGCGAGAAGAAGAGTTGGAGGCGATGCTAGCGCAGTTGCATATAGTGGAGAAACGCCATGCATTGGGCGAGCGAGACGTGCAACGTCAAGCGCACTTGCTCAGCCTTGGGCAGGCGGCGAGCGCTCAGCACGATCGCGCCCTAGATGCGCTGTACTCGCTCGAACAGACAATGCATGGCGTGCAGGCGCAAATCGATTCTGCCTCTGTCGCAATGCTAGGCCTGCGTCAAAAGCTCGATCAGGAGCCCTTTGCACGGCAGGCTCAGGTTCTGGAGGCCGACAAGCTTCTCGCGCAATTGCGCGCAAGAAGAAACGAACTCGAAGTGAGCGAGGCCTTTAGTCTCACCGCGCCCGGTGACGGCATAGTGAGTAATCTGCTCGCTGCGCTAGGTGCCTCGGTAGACCCGCGTGTCCCATTTCTTACGCTTGTGCCCGTCGATGTCGACATGCAGGCTCTGCTCTATGTGCCGTCGCGCTCCCTCGGCCTACTGGCCGAAGCGCAGCAGATACTAATCGCCTACGATGCCTACCCGGTAAAAATTTATGGGTATTTTCCGGCGCGAGTAGAGAGGGTGGCCGATACCGTACTCGACCCACGAGAGCATGTCTTTCCTGTCGATGTGCGCGAGCCTATCTACCTAGTGCGCGCCACTCCCGATCTATCCTTCGAGGCGAGCAATGCTGTCTTGAGTTTTCGTTCGGGGATGCAATTCTCCGCTTATGTCGTGACCGGCCGGCAATCCTTGCTACAGCGCCTGCTCTCACCCTTGCAGCGCCTGCGGAGCCGGGTGTGATCTCTGCGCTGTTTGCCGCTGCCCATAGACTCCCCATCATCGTACAAGCGGAGCGCTCCGAATGCGGCCTCGCCTGCCTAGCGATGATTGCCACCTACTATGGCACTCGCGTGAACCTCAATGGTCTGCGTCAGGATTTTCCTGTCTCAGTTCGCGGCGCTTGCTTAGGTGACATACTCGGGGTGGCGAGTGCTCTCAAACTGCAGACGCGAGCGTTACGGCTAGAGCCGAAGGAGCTGAGCAAGATCGCGCTACCTGCGATCCTGCATTGGGATATGGGGCATTTTGTCGTGCTCAAAAGCGTCAATCGCAATGGGGCGACTATTCATGACCCCGCGTTTGGAGAGCGCAAGTGCAGTAGCAAGGAGCTTGACCTACACTTCACGGGCATCGCGATCGAGTGCATTCCGAGTCGCGATTTCGTTCGCGAGTCACGTGAGCAGAGTACGTCGCTATGGGAGTTGTTCTCTCGCTTCCCCGGCTTCTATGCCGCAGTTGGGCAACTGTTCTTGCTCTCACTATTGATTCAACTGGCGAATATAGGCGCCGCATTCTATCTGCAGCTGGTGATTGACGAGAGTATTGCTAAGCACGATACCGATCTCCTAGTGGTTCTGTGTGTTGGCTTTGGGCTGCTGATGATCTGCACCGTGGCGATGAGTTTTGCGCGCAGCACCGTGCAATTGTATTTTGCCAATCAATTGGGCTTTCAGATGGCGGGCAATGTGTTCGCCCATCTAATGAAACTTCCGGTGGAGTTTTTCAGCAAACGCCATGTGGGCGACTTGGTCTCTAGGTTCGCGTCACTGGGGGAAATCCGCAATACACTGGCGGAGGATATGATCACCGTGGTGTTGGATGGACTTTTCGCATCGATGGTTCTCATTGTCTTATTCTATTTCGAGGCGACTCTAGCAAGCCTAGTGCTTATTTTCGTAGTGCTCATGTCGCTCTTCAAGCTTAGTCTAATCAGCCCCATTAAATCGCTCACCGAGCGCAGGATAGTGGCCGAAGCTATCGCCTCTAGCAGCCTCATGGAGAATATGCGGGCTATCGAGATTATTAAGTTCTATTGCAGAGAGCTGCAGCGAGTTTGGTCATGGCGACATCACTATGCGCAACAGGTGAACGCCACCGTCGCGCTAAGCCGCTTCGGGATTCGGATCGAGGCGGCCTACGGTTTACTAACCGGGTTAGAGAATATTCTGGTGATCTACCTCGCCGCTCGTTTCGTGCTGGAGGGCAGTATTAGCCTAGGCTTCATGACCGCCTTTCTCGCATTGAAAGCGAATTTCTCGACCTCAATCCGCTCGTTGATCGACAAGATAGTCCAAATACGTCTGCTGCGTTTGCAGTTGGAGCGGGTGTCCGATATTACCTGCGCGAAAGTTGAGTACGCCGATTTTCATCTGCCCGCGCTGGTCTTGAAGCTACGCGGGCAGTTGGAGCTGCGCGCGCTAAGTTATCGGTATTCGGGAAGCGCAGAGCCAGCGCTGCGCGAGGTCAATCTGCGCATAGAGGCAGGAGAGATTGTTGCCATAGTTGGGCCATCGGGGTCCGGCAAATCGACACTTATAAAGCTCATGGCTGGGCTGGTGTTTCCGAGCGAGGGTTGCGTGGAAGTGGATGGGCAAGCCTTGCAAAGGGTGGGGATCAGGCAGTTTCGTAGTGCCTGCGCCGGAGTGTTGCAGACCGATCAGTTGTTATCGGGAACTTTGCAGGAGAATATTTGCTTATACGATGATGCTGTAGATTTGCCACGCATGGAGCGGGCCGCGCGGATGGCCGGCATACAGGAGTTCATCGACAGTTTGCCCATGGCTTACAACAGCCTGGTGGGGGATATGGGATCAATCATGTCGGCGGGGCAAGCGCAGCGCATTTTGCTAGCGCGTGCTTTTTACAAGCCTGCTCGAGTCTTGTTCCTAGACGAGGCCACGGCGAATCTAGACTTAGAGGTGGAACAGCAAGTGCTGCGTGCAATCCAGTCCTTGCAAGTGACGACCATTATGGTGACGCATCGGCAGGCACCATTGCAGATCGCGAACCGTGTGCTGTGCTGTGAGGGAGGGAGTGTGCGCGAATGGCCCGAAAAGACTCGGGCCACCTAGGTCTAGTCTTAGTCCTGCGCCTCTTCCACGATCGTCGAGATCGTATCCTGATCGTGGATCTGCTTGAGCGAGCCGGTCAGGATATTGTAGTGCCAACCCTTCAGGTTCAGGGTGCCGGCCTCTACGCGCTCCTTGATGAAGGGGTAGGTCATGAGGTTGCGCAGTGAGTAGCCCACGGCGGCCTGCTCGCAGTAGTTGAAGGTGGCATGGTCATGCAAGCGGTGCGGGTCCGCTAGGTCGGCCACGGGGGCGACGATAGACATCCAGCGCGCGATGAAGGTGTCCTGGGGTAGCTTCTTGGAGTCGAGCACTAGCGAGCGAATGCCCCCGCAGCGGGAGTGACCCAGGATGATGATCTCGGGCACCTCCAAGACGGTGATCGCAAACTCTAACGCGGCGCTGGTGCCGTGGTAGGAGCCCTCGATCTCGTAGGGGGGCACTAGGTTGGCGACGTTGCGAATCACGAATAACTCGCCCGGTTCCGTGTCGAAAATAAGCGCGGGTTCCATGCGTGAATCGCAGCAGGTGATCAGCACGTGCTTGGGTTTTTGCTCTTCTGCGAGTTGACGCAGCTTCTCGCGATTCTCTGAAAAATAGCCGTTTTTAAAGCGCTGGTAGCCAGCAAGTAGTTCGTCCGTCATTTCTCAATTCCATTAATGTGCTAACAGATGTTGGGTGGTAGCTTACTCCGGCAATAGGCGAACTATGCCATCGCCCTCGGTGGCGACATAGATATAGCCATCGGGTCCTTGCTTGATATTACGCACGCGGCCTATGCCGGGGAATACGATCTCATTGGCGACGACACGGTCGCCTTCCAAGACTAGGTGCACCATATAACGAAACTTTAGAGAGCCTACCAATAAGTGGTTCTTCAGCTCCGGTCCGTAGTTGTCGCTGGTGATGAAGGCCATGCCAGAGGGCGCGATCGACGGGTCCCAGTAGAATATGGGTTGTTCCATGCCTGGGCGCGAGGTCGCCACTGCCAGCGGTTCGCCGTTGTAGTTGATGCCATAGCCGATAATCGGCCAGCCATAATTCACGCCGGGTTTAATAATATTGATCTCGTCGCCGCCCATTGGGCCGTGCTCATGCTCCCATATCTTTCCCGTTATGGGGTTCATTACCAAGCCTTGGGGATTGCGATGGCCGTAGGAGTACACCGCGCTCTTGGCGCCGGCAGTGCTCACGAAGGGGTTGTCCTGTGGCACGCGGCCGTCATCGAAGAGGCGGTATATCTTGCCACCGTCTCGGTCTAGCTGTTGGGCGTTCTCGAAATGCGCGCCGCGATCGCCGATGGAGAAGTACAGATAGCCTTCGCGGTCGAAGGCGATGCGGCTGCCGTAGTGGGCGCCACTGCTAGTGTTTTCTTCGCCCTTATAGAGCACCTGTTGCTCTACTAAGGCGTTGCCTTGCAGCTTGGCGCGCATGATCGCGGTATGGCTGCCTTGGCCTTCGCCTTCGCGGCTGGAGTAGGAGATATAGAGCCAGCCGTTGTCGGCATAATTGGGGTGTAGGACGATGTCTAGCAGGCCGCCCTGGCCGTTGACGTGTACTTCGGGGGCGCCGCCCAATGGCGCGCTGAGCCGGCCATCGTGCACGCGGTAGAGTTGGCCGTCGCGATTAGTTACGAGCATGTCGCCGTCTGGCAACCAGGCCATGCCCCAGGGCACGTCGATGCCCTCTACGACTTTCTCGACGCGGAAGCCGGGTTGGTTCTGGGCGAACGCGTCGCTTATGGGTAAGGCGACCAAGAGGCACGCTGCGGTAAGGATGCTAGTCAGTAATCTCATGGTTTTCTCCACATGCGTGTTTGTGTGTCGTCCGCGTATTGTAACCAACTCTCAGGGGAAGGGCAGCAATAAAACGGCGCATCAAATAGGGGTAAGCAAGTCCTCGTGGGCAAAGTAGGCCCCGAGATTGTCCACCACCAATTGCCCCATGGCGCGGCGAGTTTCGACCGTCGCACTGCCGATGTGGGGGAATAATACGGCGTTGGGCAACTGCGCTAAGGCCTTGGGTATATGAGGCTCCTTGGCGTAGACGTCCAGGCCCGCGGCGGCAATCTGACCACTGCTCAAGGCGCTAATCAGCGCGTCCTCATCGACGCAGCTGCCACGGCCCACGTTGATGAATATCCCGTCTGGGCCTAAGGCCTCGAAGATATCGCCGTCGATGATTTTCTCTGTGGCACTCCCGCCGGGTAGCATGCACAGCAAGATGTCACTGGCCTGTGCCAGCCCTGCGATGCTATCGAAATAAGGGAATGGCAGGTCTTTGCGGCTGCGATTGTGATAGGCGATCTTCATGCGAAAGGCCAGTGCGCGTAGTGCGATCTCCTCGCCAATAGCGCCTAGGCCGATGATGCCCAGCGTCTTTCCGGTCAGGCTGCGCCCGAAGGGGAATGGCGCGAGTTCCCAGTCGCCATTGCGGGCGTGAGCGTCGGCATTGATCAGGTTGCGGGAGGTGGCGATCACCAAGCCCATGGCGAGGTCTGCGACCGCGTCATTGAGCACACTAGGGGTGTTGCTGACCTGGATACCCCTGGCCTTGGTGATGCCGAAGTCGATGCCATCGACACCCACGCCGAAGCAGGCGACGAACTCTAGCTTAGGCAATTCATAGATCAGCGGATCGGTAGTCCAGGAGGCCGTGGCAACGGCAATACAATTGGTCGCCAGCTTGTCTATCAGGTCACGCTGGGCTTGTGGCGACTCGAGTAGCCACAGCTTGTGGGTATCGTATTCTTGGTCCAAGAGCGCAATCGTTTCAGGGTGAAAATTATTGGCAATTAGTAGGGTTTGGCGATTGTGGGCTTTTTTTGTCATCCCGCAATTCTAGCAGATCGCGCCGTAATTTCGATGCATACACGGTAATTCAGGCGCCATTCAGGGAACTTTTGCTATAAGAGACATTGTAGGGGCAGGCTTGTCAGCGAATAGCTGCTGTGCAGCAGCAGGCTTTTCGTGTGCAAGCCCATTCCTAGCCATCGCTGCGCGTCCAGGCCGCGACAAATTGTCACGGTCTGAGGGCTTCGAAACGCTTAGCTTTAACAGGCGCTTCGGTTACACTGCGCAGCACAGAGCGCACGATAACAATGGTAGTACGGCGCCACAACGGTTCTATCGCAGTTAGGATAGCGACTCCGCGATTACACAGAGGTGAAGCATGAAAAAAGTATCAATATGGCAAATGTTAGTAACAGTAGTGTTGGCGCTCGGTATTCAAAGCGCGGCACTCGCCCATACCCACCTGAGCATGAGTTCTCCGCAGAGCGATGAGACGGTCTCCTCGCCTTCGGTCCTAATGCTGACCTTCGGTGATGCGGTACGCTTGGTACGCGTGAGCGTGACCGGTGCCAGTGGCGAGCTCGATATCGGCTTTACGCCGGTGGCCGATGCGCAGGCAAGTTTTCACATGCCAATGCCCTTCATGGCGGCAGGACAGTACGTCGTTAACTGGACTGCGATTGGCGCCGACGGACACTCGGTGAGCAATGAGTTCGGCTTCACGGTTGACCCTAACGCGCCAGCCGCCGTCATGAACCATGGCGACACGGACGCGCACAGCCACGATGCGGCTCACGATCATGAAGAGGCCCATAGCCAAGACGCGCACAGCCACTAATCCCCATGGGTGAATGGTCTTGGGAGCTGGCGATACTGCTGAGTAAGCTTGCCGCTTACATCAGTTTCGTCAGCCTCACAGGCGGGCTCTTCGTCCTTTTCTTGGGTTCACGCCGTAATCCGCAAGGGCTCGTCTCTATACAGTGGTCCGCGAGCGCCCGTAAACCCCTCGTGCGCGTCTTACTCGCCGCCTGCGGCGTTGGCAAACTTGCTATCGTCTTGTTTTTCCTCCTACAGGTAGGCAAAGTCAATCAGACCGGCGTGGCCGGCATGTTCGATGGCTTCATGATCGGCCTTCTAGCACAGACCTCAATCGGCACCGGCAGCGCGCTGCGCCTAGGGGGCTTTGTGCTCGTTGGGTTGTTACTCCTTATCTATCGCGGCAGACTGAGCGGCGCGTCCTCTCCTGCTCTCCCGGCCAGTCTCGTTCTATTGTGGTGTTTTGGCATTTTGCTATGCAGCGCCGGTTTCTCCGTGTTGGGCCATGTCGCGAACCTAGGCTGGTTCGCGCAGGGACTCATCGGCGCTCATGTGCTGTTAGTCGGCATGTGGATCGGCGCCCTCTATCCCCTATTCCTGCTGTGTCGCACCGAGGCGGGTAACGCCATCGCGCCGCTCATGAAGCGTTTCGGAGACTATGCCTGGGGCATAACGCTAGGCCTGTTAGTGGCGGGCGGTTACCTACTCACCCAGCTGTTAGGCTCCCTCGGCGAGTTGTACATATCGCCCTATGGTCGCCTGATGTTGCTGAAAATCGTCTTGGTGCTGTGTCTGTTGGCCTTGGCGGCGTTGAACAAGTTTCGCCTAGTTCCGGCCCTGCAAAGCGCCGGTGCACAGCCCTTGCGGCGTTCGATTAGGGCAGAGATGTGCCTAGCCTTGGTGATTCTAGTGGTGACGGCTGTGCTCAGTACCGTCGTGGGTCCCGCCGATCACATGGCTTGAATGAAGGTGAAGCGGAGCGCTAGGAAACAAATTTGTAATATTCTTGCAAAGAATTTGTAATGTCACCGAGCTTTGCATAGACTTCGCGCCAATGAATTATTTTGACATTTCATATACTGCCATCGGCGGCTTAGGCCTTTTCTTCCTAGGCCTCAAATTCCTTTCCGAGGGATTGCAGTCCGGCAGCACCGACGCTATTCAGCGCATCCTCGCCACCCTCACTAAGAACCGACTTCTCGCCGTTTTAGCGGGCGTGGGTATTACGGTGGTGGTGCAATCCAGTAGTATTTCCACGGTTATGACCGTCAGCCTGGTTAACGCCGGGCTAATGGAATTGAAGCAGGCCATCGGGGTAATTCTCGGGGCCAATATCGGCACTACGGTGACGGGCTGGATCATCTCGATTAAGGTTGGCAAGTATGGTCTGCTGCTGATCGGGCTTGGCATCTACCCGATGATGGCGGGTAAGTCCGCCCGAGCTAGTGCCATCGGCAAGACCTTTGTCGCCTTAGGCCTGATCTTTACGGGCCTCGAATTTATGAGCGGCGCCTTCGCGCCGCTGCGTTCCGACCAGAACTTCATCTCTTATTTGCATCTATTCGATGCGCAAACCCTCGGCAGCCTGTTGGCCTGTGTCGCGATAGGCTGTGTCCTTACCGTGATTATCCAGAGCAGTTCGGCGATGCTCGGGATCACGATTACTCTAGCGGCCACCGGGGTAATCGACTTCAATACGGCAGTGGCCCTGATCATCGGCGAGAACGTCGGCACTACCATCACGGCGCAATTAGCAGCGATCGGGGCGAACACGTCAGCGGTGCGCACGGCTCGCGCTCATGCCATCTTTAATCTGTTAGGGGCGGTGATCTTCATCGCGATGTTCCCCTACTATGTGAGCTTCATCGAGTGGCTGGTAGCCAATCCAGCCGACGCGGTCGCCGCGGACGGCAGTCGTCCTAATATCGCCTGGCATATCGCAGTCGCCCACACCATGTTCAATGTGTTGAACGTGCTGTTATGGATACCATTGGTCGATGTTCTCGTGAAGTTCGTGATCTGGCTTGTGCCAAGTCGTGGCGAGAAGGAAATCCACAAGCTCAAGTACCTGGGTAATCGTTCCACGATGGCGCCCGAGGTGGCCTTGCAACAGGCAGACCTAGAGATGGACAACTTAGTGGAGATTACCCGCGAGATGTTCAATCTAACCAAGGAATATACCCTCAAGGAGTCCCACGACAAGGACTTGTTCGAGCGCATCAATCATCTCGAGGACATCACCGATAATATCGAAGAAGAGATGATCAACTTCGTCACCACGTTACTAACCGATTCCGTTACCCAGGGTCAGTCAGCCCGCGCCTACAGCCTGATCCGTATGGCCGACGAGCTCGAGAGTATTGCCGACAGCCTACAGTCATTCAGCATCTATCGGGCGCGTCTGTATAAGCAGAAAGAATCGCTGAGCCCGGCGGCGTGGGCAGACCTAGAGGCCTTCTTCGCGGAGGTAGACAGCTTCGTGGGTCGTGTCTGCGGGGCGCGTAAGAAGCGTGCCGACAGCACTCGCATCACCTCTCTGTTGGATGAGTCGAAACGCCTGAATAGGTTGGCCAATAGCATGCGTGACGAGCACATGGAGCGTCTCAAGGCGGGTACTTGCCAGTCCATCGCGGCGCAGTCCTATAGCGATATGGTCGTGTCACTTCGCCACATCAAGAACCATGCTCTCAACATCCTCGAGACCTACACCAACTAGGTGTCTTACTCGTGCCCCTTTGGCACCATCGCCTTAAAGAACCCTAACGATAGAAGAGATGCCACCAGCATGAGGAAGAGCATCGGATAAACCGTGCCATTGAAAATCAATGCCACGGCCTGTGCTGCGACAGCCGAGAAGCCCATCTGCATGAACCCCGTCAATCCCGAAGCACTGCCTGCCAATTTCGGCGCGGCATTGAGCGCGCCTGCCTGAGCATTGGGCAGCGTGATGCCGTTGCCGAAGATCGCTAGGGCGATGGGGAAGAATAAGCCTGCGGGGTGTGTGAAGCCCGCGCCGTGAATGCCGATGGCCAGGGCGATGCCGGCGATGGATATCCGCGAGCCATAGTCGATCATGCGGTGGATGCCGAAGCGTTGCCCATAGTGGCGGGTGACGTAATTGCCAATCATGAAACCAAGTGGCACGCTGATGAAATAGTAGCCGTATTCGGTGGCGGGGCGCTCCAGTACGCTGACCATGATCTCCGGTGCCGCCGAGATGAAGCTAAAGAACACGACCGAGACGAAGGCTACGCTCAGTCCGTAGCCGCTGAACAAGGGGTTCTTAAGCAGCGTGACATAGGTGCCCAGGAGATTCTTAATACCCGTGAAGGGCACGGGTTCGCGCAGCGTCTCTGGCAGCAGATACAGGAGCAGGCCAAGCATGAGGCTAGCCAATGCGGCGACGAGATAGAACACCGAGTGCCAGTCATAGCGCACCATAAGCTCGCCGCCCACCGCGGGGGAGAGCATGGGCATCACCACCATCACCATGACCAGTGTGGCGATCACCGAGGCGGATTGACGGGCATCGTAGACATCGCGCACGATCGCGCGGGCCACTACCAGGCCCACCGCGCCACCGGCAGCCTGCACAATGCGGCCGGCGATCAATAACTCGATAGTCGGCGCCATGACGCACAATACCGAACCGATGATGGTGATGGTGATGCCGGTGATCAACACTGGTCGGCGACCGTAGCGGTCCGACATCGGTCCGTAGACCAGTGTGGCCAAGGCGATGGCCGCCATCGACAGGCTAAGTGTTAGCTGTGCGACGCCGGTGCTGACACCGAAACTCTCTTTGATGATGGGAACGCCGGGCAGGAGGATTTGCATGGCGATCGGGCCGAGGGCCGAAACCATAGCAAGCAGTAAAATGAGCACTTTGGAAAGGCTCTGAATTGGCGCGGTCATAGGGTGCCTTGACTGCTAAGGGCGCAGCACGGAGTCGCGGTCTTGCCGCGCATCGGGTCTATTCTGGGAGCTGATAATTACACTGGAGCCGAGCAATCTCGTCCGTTGAGATTGGGGAATATCGTACCCCAAGCCGAAGGTTTTTGCGTGAAATTCTTGCACCAATTGCTGCTCGGGGGTCAGTATCATCGTCTCGTCGAAGTCCCCCATCTGCACGCAAGACAGTGGTACGCCACCTCGTGAGCTTAGGCAGATAGTGAGTTCATTCTGAGGGAGAACCTCCAGAGTCAAACCGTTAGGATCGGCACGAAAACGCGGCGAGCCTGCGAGATAGTCGACTACTTGACGCTCGAAGGCCGCATCCACTCCCGTGATGCGCACGGGCAGGGCGAGACCAAGGCGACGCAACAGGCTAGGGTCTGCTTTATAGGCCTCCTCGTAATTGCTAAGCGCCACATCCAGATTGCCTTGTCGCCATGCCGCATCGGCCACGCGAGCGGATAGGCGCGCTTTCAGCATGACCTCCTCGGCTGGAAGTAGGCTCAAGGCACGCTCGGCATTGCGCAGCAGTTCGATGTCCTGACCCTTGAGGGCATTGACCTCTACGCGGTAAGCGAAGTAATAGCCATCGTTGAGGCGGAATGCCCCGGCCTCGCGGGTCTGCTCCAAGATCGACGAGATCACGCCGGGGCCTAAGAGTGCCACTAAATCGGGCTCAACCCACTCGGGAATATGCACATCCAGCGGCGCATAGGGACGTAGCCGGTTCATCAGTGTCTGTGGGTCCGCGAACAGCGAGGCGGCATGGCGGCCGGAGCGCCAGGATTTAAACCAGAAGCCGAGGGCATCGACGCGGGCGTTGAGAGATTCGGGAAAGTCGAGCCAGCTCGCCTCCTCTAACTTCTGCTCGTAGGCCGCGCGGTTGGCGATGTGATTGATCAGTGCGGCGATGGAGTCCTTCTGAGCCTCGTCGGCGCTGAACGAACCAGTGCGGTCTGGTTGATTCAGGGCGGTGGCGCTGAGCGTCGCAGCGTCCTCTGGATAGCCTGCCAGCATCAGGAAGGTAGCACTCACCAAGAAATGCTCGGCGCGGTTCATTACCCCGACTATCGGTTCCTGTTGATCGCGCCATACCAGCAGCCCGTCCAGCGCGCTGCGCGCCTGATCGAAGCGGCTCTGGTTCATATACAGATAGAGCAAGTTAATCCACGGGTCGCCCACGCTGTCGGGATTGAGAAAGCGCGTAGCGCGGGTCAGATAGTCCTCGGCGTCCTGGGCGCGCAGCATGCTCAACGCCACCTCCGCCGCGTTCATCAGGTACACGGTATCGACTCTGCCATTGTCATCGCTGGCCAGGGCGTCGTCCTCGTTCATCGTATTATCGCAGGCCTCTAGCGATTCCGCCGGGCGCAAGCTTGCGAGCTCCACGGCGCATAGCGTGTTCCATGCGCGGCTGCGCTCGCGCGGATCATTGCTATTGGCCAGCACGCTGTTGGCACTGGCGCGAGCCTCGTCCCAGCGTTGCATCTTGATTAGTGGCCAGCCTCTGAACGATTCCATCTCCTGACCATAGATGTCTTCCATCTTGTCCAGATAGAGCAGAGAGGCCTCTTGATTGCCCATCAGTTGATTTACGTAAGAGAGTTGCGAGAGCGTGAGGAAATGCCACTGGGCATTGCCTGCGGCCATCGCCCTACCCATAGAGGAATAGTTAGTAAGTTCTTCGGCGCGGTTTAGATGAAACAGTGCACGGGCCAGATTGCCCTCGACATTGACTAGGACCTCGGCCAGCGCGAATTGCGCCGCGGCCGACTGAGGCTCTTCTGCGATCCAGCGCTGCGCCAACTCGCGCGCCTTGACGTTCTCTTTCAGGGCGAGCGCGTCGCAGATCTGCAGGGCGCTCTGCTCCGAGATGCCAAGCATGCCGAAACAGACCGTAGCGGTACCGGGTAAGTCGAGGCCGTCGAGGCCGTCTTGCGCGCGCGCAGGCATGGTCGTCATGGCCACTAGGCACAGGCTGCTAAGGCAAAGGCTGAGTCGACTCGCGAGGCGGTTCATCGGGCATCCCTAGCGCAGGGTGGCCCGCGCTAATTGCTCCATGGGTTCGCGCATGCAGTCTTTCAGCACGCGGCCAAGGTCGGCCACACCGGGAGCCAATTCGACGCGGTGGCCGAGCACGCGTGGCAATAGGGTTTCGATATCCTCTGCACTCACGAAGCTGCGCCCCCGCAGTGTCGCTAAGACTTGCAGAGCGGGAAGCATGAGCACCATGGAGCGGGTTGAGTTGCCCTGCAGGACGCGTTCGTCGGCGCGCAGATTGCGCGATATGTCCACGAGTGCGGTCTTGATTGCGCCACTGATGACGACCTCTTGATCGATAGTCTCGCGTGCCTTGAGTACCTCTGAACGTGCCACTTGTAGCTTTTCGGAGGCCACCGGGTCACGGCGGCTCTTATAGCTATCTAAGACATCGAGTTCCGCTTCGCGCTCGATATGCTGCATCGTGATCTTGAATAGGAAGCGATCTAGTTGTGGCGTAGGCAGGGGGTAAGTGCCGACCAAGTCTAAGGGGTTCTGCGTGGCGATCACGAAGAAGAGCCTATCCAAGTGATAGGTCGCATTGTCGACGGTCACCTGTTTTTCACCCATGGCCTCGAGCATTGCCGACTGCACTTTCGGAGAGGTGCGGTTGATCTCGTCGGCCAGAACTACATGAGCGAATATTGGCCCGTGCCGGAAGTGGAAGTGATTGGCATTGGCATCGAACACGGAGCCGCCTGTGACATCGGAGGGCAATAGGTCGGGTGTGAACTGTATGCGCCTAAACGGCACGATGGCGCCTAGGCTGCCGTCGACCTCATTCGCGGTCACTATCGCCTCGCCTAAGGCCTTGGCGAGAGTAGTCTTGCCCGAACCGGGGAAGTCTTCCAACAGCACATGCCCGTCGGCCACTAGGGCGATGATGACCAATTCGATCACGTCGTCGCGGCCGAGTACTTGGCGTTTTACAGCCTCGGACAGGCGGAGTAATACCGACAGGGCGCGCTGCAGCGCCGCAGACTGCGCGGCGGGTGCCGCACTGCTGTCGGTTTGACTCGGGTTGTCTACTACCGGGCTGTCTTCACTTGTGGCTTCCAGTGTCATTCCTACTCTCCAGTGCCTCGCCGCCATGCTAGGGCGAGTGTTGCGTTCGGTGCTATTTGATTAGTGTGTGTCTCAATGGGTGTGGATCCACGAGACAGGGTTGAGGACGGCGAGTGCGCGCCGCCACAAGGGCTCGTGCTGGCGAATCTCCTGCTTGATGCGCCTATCCAGCGCCAGCCAGTCGATGTCTTGTGCCATATCTACGGACACGATCTGCCCTTCTTGCCGATCGGCCGCCTGCGCGCCGAGCGCCCTGCGCAGATGGGAATAGGTCATCGTCGAGAAAGAGGGTGTCATGGCACTCAAGCGCTGCGCGAAACCCTCGCGGCTCTCCCCGTAGCGGCGTCGCAGGCCATGGGCGCTCAAGTTGTCTAGGGTCGCACGGTAGCTCAAGCGATAGCGCTGCGCCGGTTGTGCGTAGTAGGGCGCGCGTAAGCGGTATATCTTCACGGCGTAGGCTAGTAGCAATAATGCCAACGCTAGCGTGGCGACTGCGCGCAGGATGGCGGCAATCGGGAATGCGCCGCTTTGCTGCGAGGCGACAAAATCGTCGAAGGAGGATTCGTCACGCAGCATGTCGCCGAGTAATTGTTGCAGGCTGTTCTGTGGGTCTACCGACATATCCACTAGTGTGCGCGAGGGGGCGGGGTCGACGATAACCCAGCCGATGCCGTCGAGATAAATTTCGGGCCATGCGTGGCCGTTGATCGCCTGAATCAGTAGTGAGGAGCCGCCGGCGCGATTGCTCGCGGGCACGGAGTAGCCGATGCCCACGCGGGCAGGCAGGCCGATGGCGCGGTATAGGTAGGCCCCTGCGAAGGAGAAGTGCATGCAATAGCCGGTGAGGTCGCCGAACAGGAAGGAGGCGGCGGGGTCATCGGCATAGGCGTGTTCGTTCTTGAGGCTATAGATGCCGTTGCGATCCAGGTAATCTTTAATCGCCAGTGCCTTGGCATAGGGGTCGTCTGCAAACTCTGGGCGCAGCGTGGCGAGGATCTCCTCGGCAAGGGCTTTGTAGCGCGGATCTGCGGGCAATTCTAGATAGGCCTGGCGCTGCGCCGGCGTCCAGTCCGGATCGCCCGAGTCGCGGCCGATTAGATCTGAGAATTCGTATTGCGGCACCATAGAGTATGCGTCATAGGTTTGCTTGAAACGCAGATTGTTTGGGTTCGGCGTATTGGCGAAGGCGACGGGCGTATCGAGCCCGAAGGGGGTGCGGTGTGGTGCCAATAGGCCGATGGTGGTGCGCACGCTCGTGCGCAGTTCCGGGGCGTCTAAGGGCTCGTTGATCTCGACGCGCGTTGGCGTGAAGAACTCGATGAGATCCTCGTCCATGTCCTCGCGATGGGGCACGACCAGCATGGTGCCGTTAAACTCGGAGTAGGCCGATTCGCGGAAATAGTAGGCGCCCCCCTTGGGCTCGTAATCGTCACGGAACAGGACGACGGCTACCGGGGCCTGCATGTCGCTGGTATCGTTCTCGCCGTCGCGGAAGGGGTTTTCATCCTGCGCGCCGCCCGCGCCCCTGGCCGCACCGGTCAGGCCTAGGTCATCGGTCATTCGGGGCGTAGGCATGCCAAAGAACTGCACATAGACAAGCAGCGAGAAGCACAACACGCCGAGCACTGCGAAGTGATAGGGCAGGCGGCGGTGGTTGTGTTCGATCATCAGCAGCGCGGCCAGAGACAACACGGCAACGCAGCCGAATGCCATCAGGATCGAGCTGGGGTCAATGCCACGGGTTAGAGCGAAATCGCCGATGAAGAAGGGGCGGTGAATCATGCCCTGGCGGTGCGCCGATAGGGTAATCACGAAGGCGGTGGCGACGAATAGAATCTCTAACACTCGACCGAATTCGGTGCGCTGCGCGATGGCGCGCAGTAACAAGGTCAGGCTGGCACTGAAGATCAGCCATTGCAGCACTTCACCGGTCTCATAGGCGATCATCGGCCCCATCATGCTCGCCAGTGTGATATTGGAGGTCAGAGCAGCGCTGAGCGCGACGCCAACGGCGAGCACGACAATGGCGAGGATGGCGATTATGCCCAGACGCAGATTGCGCAGGGGCGGACGGTCGATATAGGCGTCGACGAGGAGGCAGCTCAGTACACAGCCGACGAACGCGGCGATGGAACCGTTCTGGGTCGTTAGGGAAATACTCAGCACCCAGTAGCTGCTGGCGATGATCAACGCCCGCAGACTGGTGGGAAGTAATTGCTTCTGTGTCTTGTCTTCGCTCATAGCATTCGCTTTTCGGCTCTATAGAGAACTATACGCAGTTACCCTAGATTCTGTTCATTCGTTTATCGAAACTCTGCCCTGTATCGCGATCGACAACAAGAGTCGATTCTACAAGCTGACCGACCTGCGTCAATAATCGGCTCATATCGGCGATAGAAGTATTCTCTTCGCGGTTCTTTTCTGTGCTACTAGAGCTTCGGAACAGCAGGCGCTGCCACGTTCTTGGTGTTGGGTCGGCCGTTAGGCCATCGGTGGCAAGCACCACCGAGAAGCGCACCCGAAAACGCGCAATGCTGGCCCTTAACTGTGGCAGCCAAGGGGCCATCTGCGCCCCAACAAACACGATGCAATGGGTACTGCCCTGATTGCCGTGGCGCTGCAAGAACGCATCGAGCCCGTAGGGTAAAACGCCATCGATAGCCCGTGAACCCGCGATGAGCTCCAGAGCCTCTTCGACCTGAGTGCTGGCAATGTCGCTGCCATCGGCGCCAAACAACCAGTCATCACCCAAGGCCCCAGACTCTACCGCCACGCGAGCGACCGCGGCCGCGGCCTCGTCGTTAGGGCTGGAGACAAGATAGGCGAGTGTGCGGCTACTGTGAAAGACACTACGCTCGGGCAGGCGCACGTTGAGTAGTCGATTGCGCGCATAGACCTTCCACATGATGTTGCGCACCGAGTCTCCCGGTACATAGGGGCGAATCTCCATGCGATCCCCCTCTGGGTTGCCACCAGGGTCTGGGATGCCATCCTCTGCGGTCAGGGAGCGCAACAGGGGCAGGGCTCTGATATTGCCGGCCTGGGGCAGCGCTAGGAGCTCACCCTCCTGCGTGAAGCGCCAGGTGAAGCGGCTAAAGCCTAGTACATCACGCACGGTAAAACGTCGCGTAATCTGCCTCGTGCGGCAACGCTTGCGAGGCACGATCTCCTCCTCCCAGTGCTGCTCGTCCTCGGAGAGGCGATTACGGTTTTCGATGGCATCGGGATGGACGATCTCCCAGGTGACACCGATCAGGGGCAGCCAGGGCATGGTGGATAGGCTGAAGCCGGTCTCATTGGGATAGCCCGCCTCGACCTTGATGCGCGGCGTGTGGCGGCGCAGGAGGGCTTCCATCTCCAGGGTGTGGCGGATTTGATGACGCAGGATTAGGCCGCCAAGTAGCACGATCACGGAGGAGAAACACACGATAGCGAGGGCGCAAACGGCGAGGGCGAATACGACCAGATCCATGCTGCCATAGCCATAGCGCTGCAGGGCCACGATCGCGATGAGTAGCACCGCAAGCCCTTGCGTGCTAAGAGGAAAGCGTTCGCGAAGCAGGACCATCAAGCCCGCTCCCACAGATAGGTTTCTCGATTTCACTGACATTAATAGCCCTTACACCCAATCACTGTAGGCTCAAGACCCGAGGTGGCGAGTAACTGTTGCAGAGCATCGCGCTCAACGCCGCTAGGCGTTATGGCCAGATGTAGGCCATATAGCTTAGATATCCCAGTAACAGCACAGTACCTTCCGGGCGACTCAGGATTCTGCCACTCCATGCCATGGGCAGCAGGATGACGGCAAAACTAATCATTACGACATAGTCGGCGGTGCTGAACCCGATGGCCGAGAGCGGGCTGATCAGGGAGGCGATGCCGAGGATGGCGAGGATGTTGAAGATATTCGAGCCGACGATATTGCCGATAGCGATATCGGACTCTTTGCGTACGGCGGCGACCACGGAGGTGGCGAGCTCTGGCATGCTGGTGCCGATGGCGACAATGGTAAGGCCGATGATGGCCTCGTCGACATCGTAAATCTGTGCAATCTCTATCGCGCTGCGCACGAACAACATGCCGCCACCGATCAGGCCCGCCAGTCCGATGATGATGAGCAGGATGCAGAACCAGGTCTTGTCCTTGAGAGTCTGCACTTCGCAAGGCAGCACCTCGTCCTCCTCATCACTGTCCTTAGAGCTCCAGTAGCTGTGCAGGAGGAAGCCGATCAGGGCTGCGACCAAGATGAGACCATCCCAGAAATTGATGACCATGTCCCAGGCCATGAACCAGATGACGAAGGAGATCACGATCATCAGTGGAATTTGCTGTTTGAGCAGAGAGGGTTGCACCGACATCGGCCGAATCATTGCCGTAATGCCGAGAATGAGGCCGATGTTGGCGACATTGGAGCCGATCACATTGCCCAAGGCAATCGAGCTGCTACCGCTAAGTGCAGATTCAATGCTGACGGCTAATTCCGGGCTACTGGTACCGAAGGCGACCACGGTAAGGCCGATCACGAGCGGAGTAATGCCGAGGCGGAGGGCTAGTGCTGAGCTACCACGAACGAGACTTTCGGCGCCTCCCACGAGTATTAGGAGACCTGCTACGAATAAAACCAGAGTCAATGCCACTATGTACTGTCCTACTCCGCCTTGCGGTGTTGATCGAACGGGGTGAATCTCGAGAATTAGTACGATATTTCGTTTAGGCCGGGCATCCTATCATGAGCGGGAATGGTTTACCGCAGGGATTTTTTGACGCGGATTAAACATTGGCGCATCGAATTATTGTTGCGCGCGTGCACTAAATGCTCGTAGTTGAGCAGCTGAGGGATATCGACGATCGCTAAGGCTAGCAGGACCGCGAAGCCATAGAGTACTTGGCCGCCAAGTAGCAGAGTTGCTGCCGCGATGCCTAGAGCGAGGCTACTCAAGCCCCGCAGCCAGCGCCGCAGGTAGAAGTGGTGAGCGCCGAGAAAGAACAAGGTGTTGAGCGCCACATAGGTCGAGGGGCGTCTAAGGGCCGCTTGTTCACAGTGCTGATAGGCCGCACGCTGCTCTTCGGAAAGCAGGGCGACCTGCTCGCGTAGCTCGGTCTCGTCGAGGATTAACTCTTTCTCTGAAAACATTATTCAATGCTCGCGGTGAAGGGGGTTAGACGAGAGTGCGTTTTTGCCAGAACATCACCGCGAAGAGTAACCCAGCGCCGACGATATGGTAAATCGTCGTGAGGGGTGCCCACATCAATAATCCGGCAGCGCTTAGCAGCATCGCTGCCGTGAGCGGGTTAAGTGGCTTGTCTAGGCGCCATTGCAGCACTCCTGCCAGAGCATAGAGCCCGAGGCTGGACCAGGCGAAGACACTCAAGCGTTCCGCCCAGGTGCCCGAGATCAGTGGCGAGTAGGCGAACAGAATGGGGATGAGGTAGAGGCCCTTGGCCAGTTTCCACGATGTGAGTCCCGTGGCCATGGGCTTGGTGCCAGCGATGCCAGCTGCGGCGAAGGCGGCCAAACACACGGGCGGCGTAATATTGCTGTCCTGGGAGAGCCAGAAGATGATCAGGTGAGCGCTCAGCAGCATGCCACCCAGCACCGCCGGGTCCAGCAACTCTGTACGCAAAATCTGGCGCATCTCTAAGGGCATCTCGCGCAGCGCTACCACCGGATCGCCGCCGAACAGGCTCAGCGTGGCCCGCACCGAGGTAGATAGGTCCGTGGCTTGCAGCGCTTGCAGCAGGTAATCCTGCGCAATCAAGTCATAGATTACGGGCGCGGAGAGTGTCGCCAGCACGATATAGGACGCAGTCACTGGCAAGCCCATGCCTAGGATCAACGAGGCTAGGGCCACGAGGGCGATGGTGATCAACAGGCTGCCCTGTGCCCATTCCACGATCATCAACGAGAAGGCATTGCCCACCCCTGTGGTGGTGACCACATTGATCACGAGGCCCACGGCGACCAGCAGCAGAGCGGTGGCCGTCATATTGCGCACCCCATCCACCGTGGCATCGAAACAGTCTTGCAGGGACATCGGGTTCGACGATATCCACGACGCGGCGATGGTAGCTCCGATGGCGAACACCGCGGCGAGCAGTGCCGTATAGCCGATCAATAGGCTCCCCACTAACACGGCTAGCGGCAGTACGAAATGCCAACCCTCCTTGAGTACGTCGCGGACCTTCTCGGTCTGCTCGATACTATCGGGAGTCAGGCCGAGGCGTTTGGCCTCGATGCGGACGAAGAAGGCGACGGTGAGGAAGTACAGCATGGCGGGCAGGATCGAGACCGACACGATTTGGGTATAAGGCAACTGCGTATAGCCCGCCATCACGAATGCGCCCGCGCCCATGATGGGAGGCATGAGCGCACCGCCAGTCGAAGAGGCAGCCTCTACCCCGGCAGCGAACTGCGGAGGAAAGCCCGAACGCTTCATCATCGGAATGGTGATCACGCCAGTGGAGACCGTGTTGGCGACTGCGGAGCCGGAGACCGAGCCCATCAAGCCCGAGCCGATTACCGCCACGAGGCCCGCGCCGCCAGTGAAGCGCCCGGCGAGACAGCGCGCTAGGCGCACGATGAAATCGCCAGCGCCGGACTTGAGCAAGAAGGCCCCGAACAGGATGAACATGAACACATAGGTGGCCGAGATATTGGCGGTGCTGCCGAACATGCCTTCCGAGCTGAAGAAACTGCGGTATAGCACCGTCTCCAAGCTCAAACCGGGGAAGGAGAATACGCCGCCGATATAGCGACCGAGGAATAGGATATAGGCCAGTGCGACTAGGATCAGCGAGGGTGTAAACCAGCCAGTGGTGCGCCGCGTGAACTCGATCGCGAGCAGCACCGCGATAGCCGAGACGATGTAGTCAGAGGCAATAAACTCCGCCTCGCGCGCATACAGGGCGTTCTCGAACAGCATTAGATAGATGGGCACGCCGATCGCCAGCGCAGCCAGCGCGATGTTCAGTGCGTACTTAAACTTAGTGCCTGCCTCTCCCGCCGGTAGCCTCTCATTGGCGCTGAATGCACATAGCGCGCTGAAGCCGCCGAAGTGGATGGCCGCGAACCACAGCTCGGAGAGCGAGGCGAATAGATTGGTGTACACATGGAATAGCGCAAACAGGAATGCAGCCCAACGTAATAACGGAGATTTCATCGGTTCTGCTTACTCCATAATCAAGTGGGGTGGGACGTCGAGGCCGATCTCGCGATAGAAACGCAAGGCGCCGGGATGTAAGGGCGCAACCATACCGCGCAGTGCTCGTTCGAGTTGCATGTCCTTGGTGGCCGCGTGAATGTCTTGCAGGGTGCCAAGGTTCTCCCAGATCATCTTGGTGACGCGGTAGACTACCTCATCGGGCACGTCCGAGCGCACGACCAACACATTAGGGGAGGCGATGGAGCGCACCAGTACATCCAGATTGGGGTAGGTACCCGGCGGAAAATCATACCAGTCCCATAAGTCATAGCGGCTATTCAGCGCGTCTAGTTCTTGCTGAGAGAACGTCAGCAGGGTGATGTCATTGCCCATCTGCGCGAAGGCCTGGGTGATGGCGCTCGTCGGCGCACCGGCAGGGACATTCATGCCCACGACATTGCCGTCCTGCATGGCGCTTGCAGCCCCTTCATAGCCCATATAGGCCAAGTTCATGCCACTCTCATAATCGATGCCGAGGGTTTCTAAGATGAAGCGCCCAGACTGTTCCGCGCCGGAGTTACGCGCCCCTAGAACGAAGCGCTCGCCCTGCAGGTTGCCTAGGTCGCTGATGGTGCCGTTCTCGACCAGTGAGCTTAGCAGCACGAAATGCTCGACGTTGAACCAGAGCGCGCTAACACTGCGCATGCCTGCCTGGGGGTTGCGTATAGGCCCGTCGCCATCCCATGCCCACGCCGCGAAGACGCCCTGCAGGATGCCGAACTGTGCCTCATTGTCGCGCAGTAGTTTTACATTCTCGAGCGAGCCGGCGGAGCTGATGGCAGACAGGGAAATATTGTGTTCGGGCTGCAATTGCGACTTCGAGATCGTCGCCATCGCCACACCGATCGGATAGAAGGCGCCGCCGGAGGTGGCGGTGGTGAGGATATAGGGGCGATTGGCAGAGAGTTGCTCGGAGCAGGCGCCTAGTAAGGCCAGAATGCTAGCGCCAAGTATGAAGCGTTTGAACCCGCCTAGAAGGAGGGAGTAATTGCCAAGAATAGTCAGAGAATTGCCCATAATGCTTAATTCTTTTTGTGCGGAAAAGAGTGCGCCGGCGGGCCGGGCTTGCTACTCGTTAAAATGGCCGAAGGAGGTGCTATCCGTGCCTTCCAAGGGCGCTCGATGAAAACATATTTTCCTACAAAGCACAAATACTCGGCCCGCGGGCAAACCCAAGTAGCCGCGCCGGACCGGATCAAAGCGATGCGACGGAGATACCGAGAGAGGAGATGAGTTCGTAGTAACTGAACAGCACGAAGAGGAAGAACACGAATAGAACGATCTCGTGTTTGAAGTGGTTGCTGTAGAAGAACTCGCGATCCTTATGGTGCAGCACGTCCATTAACTCATCCCCGAAGCGGATGGATAGGAATGTGCCAATGCCAGAGAGCAGGACGATAAACCAATACGGAAACGGAGTGGTAATGATGGACTCCATCAGCCGTGTAATAAGCGTAGTCTGATAATAATCACGAAAATACAGCATGGCGATGGTATTGAGGGAGATCGCCACCGCCCACACGAAGATCTCCGATAGCACCATGCGTACCCCAAACAACACTCGTATGGGGAAGTCCAATAGAAAGCCCGCATCGGCCACTGGCGTGCACAGGACGAAGAAACTCCATGTGATCAGTGCGGCTATGCCGCCGGTTAGGAAATCATATTGGTAGGTGAGATAGGCAAAATAGCCGACTAAGATGAGGCACAGGGCCGCGAACTTAAAGATCACTTGGTATTTAGGGTTTTTCATGGGCCACTTTTCTGACGGAAGTTGTTGCTGGAGTCGCACAGTAATGCATTGCTCAATCAATTGCGCAGAGCAGTCTAGTTTACTTTAGTCTGAGAGTCATATTCTGAACATGCAACTCCGAGCCAGCTCGCAGAGCTTGGAGTTCTCCGACCGCGACAAAACCAATCGATTCGTAGAGGCGCACCGCTGCGGTATTGCCGCTAGTTACTCCGAGATTGAGAGTTCTGACTCCTAAGCCTGCGGCCCAACCCACGATCTCGACGACTAAGCGCCGGCCGATGCCCGATCCTCTGCTGCTTGGCGCAACCCACATCTGATAAAGCTGCGCGGCATCATCCTCTGCCGCATGCACAACGCCGCAGGCCAGGCCTAGGGATTCGTTCCCCAGCTGTGCAATCAGCGGCAGGGATGCGAATGATCTCGCGCCAAGGCGAAGCCGATCCTTCCATTGCTCATCTGTGCAATTGGATTCTGTTTCGTGAGTAGAACAGAAGGAGTCTGGATCCTGTTTGAGGGAGCGCAGTCGAATCTCTCTGTAGATCTGCCAATCTTCTTCGAGAAGTTGTCTCACTAGAATTTTAGTCATGTCCAATTACCCATATTATTCGCTTAGCAATCTAAGCAGGGTCTTTTTCCCGTGGCCCAAATATCAGGAGCCAGAGGCAGGTGCCGATCTCGCCTATCGCACCTTGAGGAAAGTCTGGAAACAAGGTGGGATCAAAGGGGTCAGAGTAATTTGATCAAAGCAATTTCCCGCCAAAGGCTATTCGACCTGCGCCCTTCGCGGCGTATTCGACATGCACTCTGCCCGGTGCTCGATTCAGGCAATCGGCAATAATGCGGGTAATGGCCAGTACCTCTTGTTCGCGCGCCTGGCCCTTGGGTGGGCGCGAGTGCAGCACTGTGGCGAACACGGGTAGGTCTGGAGGTGCGACGATAGTCTGATTCTCTGCGTAGTGTTCCGCCGGCAGGATATGCAGGCGCACCCACACCCGACCTGGCTGCGCGTTGAACAGATGACCTAAGAGGTCGGCAAGGCGTTTTGCTAAGCCCTTCGTCTCAGAGGAGTGCGGCGCCAAGATCAAGTGCACATCGATGATTGGCATGCGGGTGCCTCATGAAGAGCGAAGGTTATTTGATGTTTGCTTATGTTCCATCACCCCAGAGCCTTAGCGCTTATCAATTAAGCTTAGGGTCTGTACTGCTGTTTTTTGCGAGTAAATGACTAAGGTTTGGTTTTTAATAGATCGCGTATTTCCATCAGAAGGACTTCCTGTGCCGATGGGGCCGGCGGCGCTGTGGGCGCGGCTTCTTCTTTTCTCTTTAAAGAATTGATGCCCTTGACCAACATGAAAATGGCAAACGCAATGATCACGAAATCGATAAGAGTCTGAAGGAATGCACCATAGGCGATGACCACCGCCGGTGACTCTCCCACTGCCTCTTTCACCACATAGGCAAGATCTGTAAAGTCTACACCGCCAAGTAGTACGCCAATTGGGGGCATTACGACGCCGGCAACTAGGGAGGTTACGATCTTACCGAATGCGGCGCCGATGATTATGCCCACCGCCATATCGACGACATTGCCTTTCACCGCAAAACTTTTAAATTCCGACATCATGCTCATTTTCAATTCCCCTTTTCATAAGTTAATAAATTAGGGTAATTGAGTTTTTATGGAAGCGCGAGTCATTTCCACGGGAGCATCCGCTCTTGCCATAGGCCATCGCCGCGAACAACTCTTGGCGACCAGCATTAAGCCACAGAGTCGGGTTCGCCTAGTGCCGGTGAGATTCCGTCCAGTAGTCGGTCACTACCCCATCGCGAAACTCGATGGCCAGCATTTCCGAGTCTTCTCGCTCTATGTCCACGTGAAAAATTAAGAAGAGGCCCACTTCCGACTCGCTCTTCTTCACGTTTTCATAACGCCAGATCTCCGTGCCGTTATCTGCCGTCGACTTCTGTCGCGCGCTACCGAATGCGGTGCGGACCCAGTCTGCATCGGTCTTGCCGATCTCGATTCGTGTTAGGTCGGCATCGCTCCATTGGTTGTTTCTAGACTTCTCTCGCGAATCGACGGTGAATAGACATCCGGTCATGGTCAGGCACAAGGCTAGTATGCTTAGGTTACGTAACACTTTGGGAATCCCCTAGTTTGAGTGAATGGATATTAGTTAGATCGAGATCGATCGACAGGGAGGGAATAGCAGGATATATGCCAGAACGCGCTCGCGGCATAACACGTTGATATATATGCCTTATATTATGTCTCCGAGTTGGCGCTAGGGAATGGCTTCGGGGAGGTAGCCATATGTTGGTTGATTTCACCAGTACAGGCTAGTGATAGCCGCTGGGTTCATTCCAACTAGCCGCGATTGAGGATTGAGGGCTTGTTTAGCAAAATAATTCTGCTTTAAAAGCGCGTGTCATTCTCGCAAGGCTCGCCATCGTTGTCGCCGTCCATCAGCGTGTTGGGGCAATTGCGAACGAAGAACACGGCCTCGGCGCGTGAGTTCATCTGGCTGCAATGCCGGCGCCCATCGCACCTAAAGCTGCTTGCGCCTGATGTGTTCAATATGGAGATGGGAGCGCTTACTGGGGCAAGGCTGGGCGCTGGCACGCTATCCGTCTGCGAGGCGAATGGGGTGGTTACAAGAGGCGGCGAGGAGCTACTACTGCCCGCCAGAACGACCCAGGCCATGAAACCGAAAAGCACTACGAAAAAGAGGTTCTGCATCTGGGAGCTCCCTGCCCTTGGACCAACGTTTTCTCTACTGCAATAGCTTGCTAGTAAACCACTCCAATGCGGCCGAATCTGCTAACTCTTTCTCGTTTCCTGTAAAGAGTTCGTGCCCTGCCTCCACAGACAATAGCTGAGTTTCTACCCCAAGCATGCGCAGTTTCTCGTACATGTTTTTGCTATCCTCTGGCGAGACAACTTGATCTAGCGAGCCATGAATGAAGAGGATGGGCGGATCATCTGCGCTGGCGAAGTCGATCGGCGAAAGCGCAGGGGCGAGCGCGGGATCGAATCCTAGAGAGGGGGTCGCCCTGACGTTGCCAACATGAGGGCGGATGTCGGTTATGGGCATATAGGCTACCGTGGTGGCGGGGCGAGAGCGGGCGTCGCCGGGTTGATCAACCGCTAAGAGCAGGGCCAGCAGGCCGCCGGTACTCATTCCCAGCGTGCCGATCTTGGTAGGGGCCACGCCGAAGTCCTCCGCGTTAGTAAGGATATGATCGCGTCCTAGCTGCAACGCGGCATAGATTTCCGGAGCGAGGTATTTGGGCGTGCTGGGGTGGCGCAGATAGAAGATGGTGAACCCTGCATCGAGCATGGGTTTTGCCACTGGCGCGATCATCTGTTGTGACTCGATGGCCGAGAAGAAGCCACCACTGATGACGAAGATGATGCCCGCACCGTTAGCATTGTCACTTGGCACTGCCACGTCATACACCATCGCCATGCCGTCTTTGTGCCCGTAGATCACATCGCGGCGAGTGATCTCGTCTTGTGCGAAGGTGAGGCTAGTGAGTCCAGCAAGTTGTAGGGAGAGGGCCAAAGCAATCTGTCTGATCATCGTCGCTTCCTCATAGGGAGTGGGAGTCTCGCCTTAGCAGTGGTAGGCCTTGCCTACAATCGTCTCTAGGGTTGGCATATCCACCGCGTCGAGCTTGTTTATGTGTAAGCAGCCACCACTGAACTTGTGCTTGCCTAGTTGTTCGAGCAGTGCTGCGCGCTCGGGAAAATTCGTGAGGTAGAAGGCGAGGGACTTAGCCCGCGGGGCGAAGCCGACCTTACAGATCTCGCCAGGTTTTCCATTGGCATACTGGTAATGATGCTTGCCGAAGCCCACGATGCCAGTGCCCCACATGCGCGGTGTTTGCTTGCTGGCGCGGGTGAACAAGTCGACGAGTGCGCGGCAGTCTTCTCGTTTTTGCGGATCGTCGAGCGTGTTGATAAAGTCTTCGATGCTTGCGTCGTTCTCTTGGGTTTTCATCGTCGTCATCGCCTGCCTCACTCGAACAGAGGTGTCTTCTCGGTTTGCGACTTAAAAAATCGCTTAGTTACTGTGCGCTCTTCGCGACACAGTAGCGCAGCTCTATCATGCTCGTGCCCATCTGCTGCACAGAGGTAAGTTGCAGAGTTGGGCTGAGCACTGCGCGCGGGAACACCTGTTTGCCCTTGCCTAGAGTCACTGAGCCGATCTGTAGAATCATCTCATCCAGCAGGCCCGCGTCATAGAACTGACCCACGAGATCGCCGCCGCCGACGATCCACAGGTTCTTGCCAGCCGCCGCCGCGCCCATGGCCGCATGGACGGGTCGCACATCGCCCTTCACGAAACGCACATCGGCGCCCTCGATAAGCGGCAGGTCGCGACTAGTAAACACCCAAGTCGGTTGAGTATAGGGCCAAGGAGAGCCGACGCTCTCGATGACCGCCTCGGAGTTACGCATCATCCACTCGTAAGTAGTCGACCCCATAGCAAGGGCCCCTACATTCTCTATGAACTGCGGGTAGCTGGAGTTCTCCATGTCCCCGAGCGGGAAGAGCCAGTCGAGCGAATTGTCTTCGGTGGCGATGAAACCGTCTAGGCTAGTGGCTGTGTAGTATTGGGTTTTCACTCGCGACTCCCTCCCAGTGACTGCGGGCTAGTTTGAGACCTTTAATCGATAACCCGAGCTCGTATACTCGATCGAACTCGGGAAGTCTAAGGGCTCGATTCTCGAATGCCCAACGTATACCGCCTCTTCTCCACTTCGAGTATCGCTATACTCGCGCATGAACTCGCTCTCGGTTTCTCGATCGGGTAACAGCCCGTTCAAGGCCATGTTCACGATCTTGGCGACCTCTTCTGGATTGTCGCGCTGAGGGTAGTGTCCCGCGCTAGGGAGAATCCAAAAACTACTCGACGCTGCGCGTTCATTCAAATAGTGATCCCACACATGGATGGGAATGCGGATAGGATTGACGTTGTCGGTGAGGCCCCATAGATAGGCAACCGGGATTGGGCTGCGGGGGAGGTTGTCTAGCCAGCGCGATTCATTCGCCTGTCGTTCGAGCAAGTAGCGACCGACATAGAGCAAGGCGCTATTGCCATCTTCGAAGGCGAAGATGTCGGAGTAGGCGAGCGCCTCGGGATCGCCCTCGGTCATCCTTGCTTGCGCCCCACGCGCGGCAATCATGCGCGGACCCGCCTGAGCATCGAGAAGGGCAAGCTGAAACGGCACCAGTGTCGCCAGCGGTAGGAACATGCCACTGTTAGAGATGAAGTGGTAATTAATCTTGTAGGAGGGCTGAGGGTTGTCGAGATAATCGCCGAGAAAGGCTAAGCCAATGCTAACGCCGCGGTCATGGGTATACAGTGCGAAGTCGTCGAAGTTCACTACCTCGCGCACGAAGTAATCGACTATCTGCGCGTTCTCCGCCAGCATGTAATTGAAACCTCCTAGCGGCTTGTCGGAGAATCCGGAGCCCGGAAAATCCAGCGTGGCGATGTAATAGTCGTCCTGCAAATACGGAATCAATTTGTAGTAATCGAAACTGGAATTTGGGAAGCCATGTATCAAGAGTATTTTTGGCTTGCTTGGGTCGCCCCAAGTCCTATAGAAAATATCTACCTCGGCGGCGTTGTTGTCGGCAGTGGTAGAAGTCCATTCGAAATATTGCCCCGCCTCGTGCCAGTCTCGCGCCAGATCTGAGTAGAAGACGAACTCCTTATCCTGTGCGTGGGAGAGTACAGATAAGAAAAGTAACAGCGATACTGCGCAGAGGTTTCGAGATTTTCTCATAATTAATGCCTTTGTTAGTACGGTGCTCACGCCATTGCCGCGCGCGTAGTGTCGATATCAAATTACTCTGCCCCCTTTGATTTCATGGATTAAGTAATTCAAACATCCGCACCATCGTGTTTTCCGCGCGCATCTTGCCATCGTCCGCCATGATGTAGATGAGTGTCTCGCCGCTCGGCCCTAGGCGTGCCTCGATGCTCTCGTACTTCTCAAAAATTAGCGGGGGATCGATCTCGGCAATCGTCGTGGGCATAACGACTACACCCGGCACCACGGATGCCCTGTCGATGATTGAGATGCGTAGGCGTCGATAGGCGCGCACGCCTTCCTCGTCTGTGTGCACGGCGAGCTCTGCTAAAAGTAAGTTGCCATCTGGCATCGTCGTTAGGCCCACGGGCAGGTGGAACTCTTCGCCTTCGAGCTGTAGCCAGAATGTTCCACTGCCCGAAGGCTGGTGCACATAGCTCTTGATCTGTTCTTCTTCGTTACGAGCATTCTCGGTAATGATGATGTAGTTGTCCGGACTACTCGACTCGATGGAGGAGTAGCCGGCGCCGGTGGGCACGCCGTCTTCAAACTCTTGTGGCAAGGCAATGTTGCGAGCGGCGCCACCAATATCTTTATAGGCAAGCACGCGCAGATTGCTCTCAAAGCCTACTAAGAACTCTTCGCCATTGAAGCTGAGGGACTCGGCGTCGCGGTCTTCCCACCATTCGAATTCCTCGCCGAGTTCGTCCTTGAGCACGCCGACGCAATTCACTTCGAATCCCGCTAGGTCGCCAACTGCATTGTAGTCGAGAGTCGCTTGTACCCAGTCGCCATCGCCTACGGCGGTGAGTGTTTGGCCGTCGGGGGAGATGTGCAGGCCAGAGTAAGCGCCGAACTTGGGGGCATAGTGTTGCAGATGGATGGCGCCACGAAATTTGAGTCGCCCAACCGTTGTCTGGGTTGGGTCACTTGGGTTGAGGTGCGGGATTGGCACTGCGGCTATCTCGGGCAGCGATGTCACGGCACAGACCTGTGCGTTGGCATGGCCTGCGAAGAGGGATGCGCATAGCAAGGTGCTTAGTAGAAACGGAACAGTCCTGCGAGGTAGTGCAGTCATCACAATATAGCCCCTATCGTTATTATTAGATGAAAGCAGGCACCGCAACGAAATGGGACCAGGCTTCCTGGAGGCAATCGCTTTCCGTTCCCGCTTTAAGGGGTTGTCTCTGCAAGGCAATCAATAAATACGCCCTTGCTGCAGTGATTGGACGCGAAAGTGGTCAAAGCGGACTCTAATATACCCGCTTTTGATGTGGGATCAAGCCGATGACGCGTCGAGCAAACCCACCTGGGATAACTCGCTGGAATAATCCGCCAGTTAGAATGGTGTTAGCGCGTTGCCTCTTTGCGCTCGAGCTCATACCGGTCGAAGGACTTATTGGCGTCCTTCATGCATTGCTGATATTGGACGGGGGGGAGTTTCGTGCATTCGTAGCGTCGATTAGCTTGGAGGCTTTCGTATATGCCACGATTCGAGCAGGCGCCAATAATAAAAAATACTAAAATCAAGAGTGTCGCTTTCATCGTCGACTCCGAATATTGTTCTATTGGTTTTAAATCTTATTAGTGCTTGGGTTTTCACTCAAGCGAAGAACCAGTAACAGGCCGCTATGGCGGTGACGATGCCGGCGCAATCGGCGGCCAGGCCGCAGGCGATCGCATGGCGGGTCTTGCGGATGCCGACGCTGCCGAAGTACACGGCCAGCACGTAGAAGGTGGTTTCGGTGCTGCCCTGCAGGGTGGCGGCTACGCGGGCGGGGAAGGAGTCTACGCCGTAGGTGTTCATGGTCTCTAGCATCATGGCGCGGGCGCCGCTGCCGCTGAGTGGTTTCATGAAGGCGGTGGGCAGTGCCTCTACGAAGTCTGTGTTGAAGCCGAGCATGGAGACAGTCCAGCGCACGCCATCGAGGATGATGTCTAGGCAGCCACTGGCGCGGAACACGCCGATGCCGACGAGCATGGCGAGCAGGAAGGGGATGATCTTGATGGCGACGGTGAAGCCTTCTTTCGCGCCCTCGATAAATAGTGAGTAGCAGTCGAGCTTGCGCTGCACGCCGGAGACTAGGAATAGCACGATGATGCTGAAGAGCAGCAGATTGCCGACCAGTGCGGAGCGGGTGGCCAGTAGGTCCGCAGGCTGGGAGACTATCCAGCTCAGCGCTGCGGCGAGGAACAGGGCGAAACCGGCGAACCAGGCCATCAGTACCGGGTCGCGCAGTTTGAGTTTCTGCACCCAGGCCACACTCATTAGCCCGACCAGGGTAGAGGCGGAGGTCGCCATGAGGATGGGCAGGAATACGGCGGCGGGTTCGAGCGAGCCTTGCTGGGCGCGGTAGAGGAAGATGGTCACGGGCAGCAGGGTGACCGAGGAGGTGTTGAGGACTAGGAACAGGATTTGCGCATTGGTGGCGGTGTCTGGGTCCGGATTCAGCGTCTGCAGGTCGTTCATGGCCTTCAGGCCCATGGGGGTGGCGGCGTTGTCCAGCCCCAAGAAATTGGCGGCCAAGTTCATGGTCACGGAGCCGAGCGCGGGGTGATTGGCCGGGACCTGGGGCATCAGGCGTTTGAATAGTGGAGCCATGCCGCGGGAGATGACGGCGATCAGGCCGCCGTGTTCGGCGATGCGGAACAGGCCTAGCCATAGTGCCATCACACCGATCAAGCCTATGGCGATCTCTACAGCCAGATTGGCCATCTCGAAGCTGGCGGCGACCAGTTCGCTAAAGACCTCGGGGTTGCTGCCCGTCAACCATTGCCATAGTGCGGCGATGAAGGCGAGGAAGAAGAAGCTGAGCCACAGGATGTTGAGCATAGTGCGGGCATCATAGTCTGAAATGAGCGCTGGGGAGAAATTTATCTTATTGTGGCGAAGAGTAAGTCCTTCCCGTCTCTCTAAGTCTATAATGGGGTCGCTCGTCGCGGGGCACATCACGAACTTTGTAAGACCAATAAGGATGATTCTTTGTTTAGCACAACTCGTTTTTTCTTCCAGCAGCGCAAAGCGGCGCGGCGCAATGTCACCATTAAGGGCATCGAGCTGGTCTCCCATGGCTCTCATATTCTCTTCGAAGAATACGCCAAGCTTCGTCATGTGCATGTGGAGCTGCCCGAGTCGGCTATGCCGATGACCATGGGAGCGCACAGCTATGTGCGCTCGGATAGCCGCATACTGAATGTCGCAGCGATCGGGCGTTACTGCAGCATCGGGCGCGATGTCACCTTGGGCGAGACGCCGCGCAATCATCCGCTAGACTGGGTGTCCACGAGTCTTTCGGTTAGTCATCAATATAAGGGGCCGCTTAGCCGCGCTGAGATAGGCAACGATGTGTGGATAGGCCATGGGGCAGTGGTGATGGCGGGAGTGAAAGTGGGACATGGCGCCGTTATCGCACGCAATGCGGTGGTCACCAAGGATGTCGAACCCTATCAGATCGTGGGCGGCAACCCGGCCCGTGCGATCCGCTATCGATTCAGCGAGTCTATCTGTGCGGCGCTTCTGGCGAGCCGATGGTGGGAGTTAGATCATCAGGCACTGCGGAAATTGCCCTTCGATGACATCGACAGCTTTCTGAGCAAGCTTGCGGGTGTCACGGAAAAAGCACAGTACAAACAAGTTGCACTGCGCGGCCGTCGTATTATCGGCTAGGCCAAGCCTAGCTCACTCCTCCAGCGCGAAGACCCACAACACCCCGCCCTGAGGCACATAGGTCTGCTTCTCCCGCACCATATTGATTAGGTTCTGTTCGCGCTGGGCATCGACGCCCCAGCCGGACAGCACCGCCACATACTGCACGCCGTCGATCCGATAGGTCACGGGCACGCCGATAACGCCGGAATTGGTGGGCTGCTCCCACAGTATCTCGCCGGTGCGGGCGTCGAAGGCGCGGAACTTGCGATCATTGGTGCCGCCCATGAAGACGAGGTTGCCCGCCGTGGCGAGCACTGGGCCCCAGTTCTGGCTCTCGAAGGTAGTGGTCCAGACGCGCTCTCCAGTGTCGACATTCCAGGCCTGTAGCTCGCCGATATGTTCCGCACCATCGCGAATGAAGAAGCCGCCGTTGTCCGACTCCGCCCGTCCCATATAGGCGCGGCCGGGGCTGTACTGGGCTTCCTCGCCCTCCATCGTGGAGCACAGATTCTCGTTAGCGGGAATGAAGAGTAGGCGCAGTTCGGGATTGAAGGCTTCTGGGGGCCAGTCCTTCCCGCCCCACAGCGAGGGGCAGAAGTCGGCAGACTTACCGGTGCCGGGCTTCTTGCTCATATCGTATTCGGGCCGGCCGGTCACAGGGTCGATGCTGGTGAAGACCTCCTGATACACATAGGGCGTGGCATCCTCGAAGCCGATGCTGTCCGCCGTGCGATTGAGGAACCACAGATAGCCGTTGCGCCCCGCATGCACGATGCCCTTGACCGTTTCTCCGTCGCGCTGATAGTCGATCAGCATGGGCGTGGAGACCTCGTCCCAGTCCCAGGAGTCGTTCCAGTGGTATTGGTGGTGAGCGGTGATCTCGCCGTTGCCGGCATCGATCGCGATCACGGAGGTGGAGTAGAGGTTATCTCCAGGGCGCACGTCGCCCATCCAGGGTCCGCCATTGCCGGTGCCCCAGTAGGTCATGTTGAGCTCGGGGTCATAGGAGCCCGTGATCCATACGGGCACGCCACCGGTCATCCAGGTGTCGCCGGGCCAAGACTCCGAGCCAGGCTCGCCCGGTGCGGGAATGGTGTAGCGCTTCCACAGTTCCTCGCCGGTCATTGGGTCATAGGCGGCCACGAAGCCCCTGATGCCCATCTCGCCTCCGGACACGCCCACCATGACCTTGCCATCGGCCACTAAGGGCGCGAGGGTCATGTAATAGCCCGCATAGTAATCCTCGACTGGTACTTCCCAGACGAGCTCGCCGGTCACCGCATCGAGTGCGACAAGATAGGCATCGACGGTGGCCATGAAGACGAGGTTCTCGTACAGCGCGACGCCACGATTGGTTGGATGAAATTGTTGTAAGTCGTCAGGTAGATAGCGCTGATAGCGCCACAGTAAATCGCCCGTTTTCGCGTTCAGGGCCAGCAGATGATTCTGCGGGGTGGTGATGTACATGAACTCGTTGTTGACGATAGGAGGGGCCTGATGTCCCTCTCTAAGCCCGGTGGAGAAACTCCACACCATCTCCAGCTTGTCGACATTCTCTGCATTGATCTGGTCGAGAGTGCTATAGCCTTGCGCGTCGTAGGTGCCACGATACATCAACCAATTGTCTTCCTCCGGTGACTGCAGGCGCTCGGCGGTCACGGCCTCATAGGCGGGCAGCGGCTGTGCGCTAAGAGAGCTCGAGGTCAATAGAAAAGTGGCGAGTAGGGCGAGGGTGTGCGCGGATCTGTTCATGGCTTCACCTAGAGTTATTATTTTTAGCACTGCGTGATTAGAATTGTTGTTGAAACCCTACGCTGCCCTTAAAGGCCCCGGCGACGCGCAGCTCGCCATCTTCTATCGCGAGGGGGAGCATCGCCAGCGGTCTCGGGGCGGGGCCACCCACCACATTGCCATTGTCGCGGATATCGAACTCGGACTCGTGACAGGGACAGGCCATGTGCAATTGCTCGGCCTTCCAATTGGTGATATCGCAGCCGGTATGAGTGCAGATGGCCGAGTAGGCGATGATGCCTTCTGCGGCGTTATTGCGGGTGGGGGTGGAGAGTGTCTCGGGGTCTACGCGCATCACCATGATGCGATTGAGGCGTGAGCCATCGCGTATCTCGTTGCTGCTCGGGTCGCGGGCTAAGGCCGCGATTGGTTGCGCGTTCAAAACCAGCTGCTCAGGGCTTATCAATTGCCCGGCCATGTCGCCGCCGTCGAATACGATCTGATCGCCGCGTTGTGGGCGCATCCGGTTTGCTGGCTGTGCGTGTGCACTCAGGGGTAATGCCACGGTGGCAATCAGGCCCATCTTGCACAGCTCGCGCCGGCTAAGGGTTTTCTTAGTCGTCATTGTGTCCTCTTGTTTTTATTCTAGCCTTGGCTTGGGATAGTAACATCAAATTCCGCCACGCCGACATCGCCACTTAGCGACTAGCGCGATGCCTTCGCAGTGCTAGAGAATGCGCCTCTGGTCGATTCGCAAGGCTTTATGAATATGCCGCAGGGGCCGGTTCTAGGGGGGAGATGAATCGGGATCTGATCGAGGAGACACTGACAGCCTAATAGCTAGGAAGAGGCGCGCCTTAGCCCGCCTCTTCCTAATCCTCGCATACTTAGGCGAGCGCTATCTCGAAGGTCGCCAGCAGGCGGCTCCAGGCGCGCTCGGCCTGTGCCTCGTTGTACACCGCAGAGTCTGGCACACACCAGCCGTGATTGGCGTCATCGTACACGAGCACCTCGGCAGGCACTTGCGCGGCAGCGAAGGAGCGACGCAACACGTATTTAGATTCCGGGTCGCGTTCGTCATCGTTGGTGGCAATCGCGATCAACATGCGGCCGTCCATATTCGGAATGCCAAGATGAGGGCTGTCTGGGTTGGCCGTATTCAAGCCGCCGCCATGGAAGCTGCCGCCGGCACCGACGCGCTCTGGGAAATTAGACATCGTGCGCATCACGATGGGGCCGCCCATACAGTAACCGGTAGTACCAATCTTGCGGTTGGTATCCACGGAGGGCTGCTGGTCTACCCAATTGATGAAGGCATTCGCATCTGTCACGTGTGTAGTCGCATTGAGCTGCCCGGCCATAGGACGCACGATAGCCGAGATGGCGGGGTCGGCGAAGCTGGCCCCGGGGCCCACCACCGGAGACTTAGCGCTGCGATAGAAGGGGTTTACCACCAACACCGAATAGCCGGATTGGGCGAGGCGCTTGCCCATGGCGCGGAAGGCTGGGCGCAGGCCGAGGATGTCCGGCCATATGATGACTGCCGCATGTTGGCCCGAAGTAGGGTGGACGAAATAGCAATCCGCTATGCCGTCTGGGGTCTGGATGTTCACATCCATTTCCATCACGTCTTGGGCGTTCGCCACGGCGGGCAACATCATGGTGAGCGCAGCACCAGCCCCTAGCTTGCCGAACTGGCGACGGTTCATCTTCTTTTGCATAGCAAGATAAAGCTCGTTCTCTTCTACCGTATGGTTATCACACATAGCATCGATCTCCTGTTTTATTTTGTAGACCTTGGAAGCGTCTTTTGTATTTCTACGGACTTGATCAGTGACTAGTTCACACCAGCGCCTTTGCATAAGTGTCTAGCAGGCGAGCCCATGCACGTTCGGCCAGCGCTTGGTCATAGACGGGGAAGTCGGGCATCGTAAAGCCATGTAGCGAGCCGGCGTAGACCTCGATCTCGGCGGGTATATTCGCGGCTGCAAACGCATTGCGCAACGTCGTCTTCACCTCGAGGTCGCGGGCATCGTCGTTCTCCGCGATTGCGATCAACATGCGCGCATCCATATTGGGAATGTGCAAGTGCGGGCTGTCGGGATTCGCCGTGGCGAGGTTTACGCCATGGAAGGTCGCACCTGCGCCGACTCTCTCGGGGAAATGAGATACGGTGCGCATGACCTGTGGCCCGCCCATGCAGTGGCCGACGGTGCCGATCTTGCGGCTAGTATCCACTGCCGCTTGCTGATCGATCCAGGCTAAGAATGCGCCCGCGTCAGTAATATCGGACGCTTCGGTCAGTGAGGCCATCATGGGGCGCACGATGCCGGCAATCTCGGGGTCTGCGAAGGAGGCGCCATCGGGTATTACGGGCGCTTGTTGAATGCGGTAAAAGGGATTGACGACCAGCACGGAGTAACCGGACTGCGCGAGGCGCTTGCCCATGGCGCGGGATGCGGGACGCAGGCCGAGAATATCGGGCCACATCAGCACAGCGGGGTGCTTGCCGCTGCTCGGGTGCACGAAGTAGCAGTCTGCCGTGCCGTCTGGAGTGCTGATGGTGACTTCCATCTCCATCACGTCTTGGGCGTTCGCCAGTGGCGGTAGCAGTGCCGCGATCGCGGCAGTGACGCCGAGCTTGGCGAACTGGCGACGGCTCAGCTTGGACATCTTGAGCATGTAGGCATCTTCTTCAGCGGTATGGTTGTCGCACATTGTGTTGGTTCTCCTGACGGAACGAGTTTTAGATGACAGGAGTGTAGGAGGAAACCGCGGCAAAGGGTAGGCGGGGAGGGGTTTTTTGTTGTCGCCATGTACTCAAGCCAGCCGCGCCCCATTTGGCACCGCACTGTCCGGAACCGCCAAGACCACCGCGCCATCTTCACGGTGGAAGCCCGTGACTAGGCATTCGGACATGAAGGGGCCGATCTGTTTGCGCGGGAAGTTCACCACGGCCACGACCTGTTTGCCGACAAGGTCTGCGGCGCTGTAGATGTCGGTGATCTGGGCGCTGGAGCGGCGCACCCCAATCTGCTCGCCGAAATCCACGGTGAGTTTGTGGGCTGGCTTGCGGGCCTCGGGGAAGGGCTCCACCGCGACGATAGTGCCGACGCGCAGCTCGACCTTCTGGAAGTCCGCCCATTGAATTAAGTCCATTTCTGCCTCGCGTTGCGTTTCTCAAAGAGCTGCATTATACGGAGTTGCACGGCAATGAAGTAGCGTTCCATTAATCCAGCTTATGGGAGTCGCGGATGATTGACGCAGGCCTGGTCGTAGCCAATTGGAAATATTTTGTTGACATCTCCCGCTCAGGTGTTAATTTATTCGCACTATGTTAATAAATTAACACATCGGGTCTACGCTATGTCGAATGCAGATCAACTCAGTCGCCGGGAACGGCAAATCATGGACGTGCTCTATCGCCTTGGCGAGGCGAGCGCGAAGGATGTGCAAGACAGTATCGAGGACGCGCCGAGCTACTCGTCGGTGCGCACGCTGTTGGGCAAGCTCAAGGAGAAGGGCCATATCGACCACCGCGAGAGCGGCCCGAAATATCTCTACTTCCCCTTGGTGAAGCGGCAGGTGGCCTCGCGCTCCGCGCTCAGTAATGTGGTGAAGACCTTCTTCGAGGACTCGCCTTTTCTTGCCGTCAACTCCTTGCTGGATCAATCAGTAAACGCACTCTCTTCCGAGGAACTCAGCCGTCTCGAGCAGTTGATAAAAGCCAAGAAAAAAACTCTAACTGAGAAATAATAAGGGGCTTGCCATGCTGGACTCTATATTGAACGTGTTCGCTACTGCCTGGTACGCCAATGGGGCGATTCGAGTGTTTGGCGATGGCTTGCTGATCTCTGCTTTCGTTCTCGCTGTCTTCTTCTTGTTCGACCGCTTACTTCGAGCCCAACTATCCACGCAAAGCCAGCACCTCGTGATTCTCGGCGGCTTCGTCAGCGTACTCCTCGGCTTGGTGATGTCCCAAACACAGCTGTCATCGACGGGTGGTGCCGGGGGCGCTCCCGCACTGGTCACGCTGATTGTACGCCCCGGCACGATAGAGGCGGCGGGCTTCGATTGGAGCGCGCTGTTGCTGACTCTCTATCTGGTGCCGGTGCTCTTATTACTGTCGCGACTACTAGTGGGAGTATGGCAACTGCATCGTGTGCGCGCTGCTAGTACTTCGGTTGAGGATGACAGGATTCTGGACGAAGTCGCACGCCTGCAACGCACGCTGCAGATAGCGCGAAAGGTGTCTGTACACACAAGTGCGCGGGTCCAGTCACCGGTTTCCTTTGGCGCGCTGCGGCCACTGGTGCTATTGCCTACAGAGGCGCTGCATTGGCCCAAACACACGCTACGGCACGTGCTCGCTCACGAACTCAGCCATGTTCAACGAGGCGATTGGCTGAGCAAAGTGTTCTGCTATGCCCTGGCCAGTGTGCTGTGGTTGAACCCACTGTGCTGGCGCTTGCTAAAACGACTCGATGCCAGCGCAGAGTCCGCTTGCGATATGCAGGCCGCGGCACTAGAAGACGATAATACGAATTACGCTTCAACCCTATTAGAGGTCGCGCGCTGCTGCCAGCAACACGGGACACCACCACTATTGTTTGCGCAAACAATGCTAGAGAGCAGTTCGTTAGAAACTAGAATCGTTCACTTACTTGAGGGGAAAATAATGCAAACTAATGAGCTTAAGAAAGAGCGTCGGAATGTGCTTTTTACACTCGCATTGCTGTCATCCATATTGATCCTAACGTTGGCCAGTACGCAGATCGTGACGGCTCAGCCAACAGCAGATGATGTTAAGAATCGTGGGGAGATATTGCCCTTGGAGACTGTCGTGCCGTATTACCCAAGAACAGCGGCTGATCAAAAAATTGAGGGCTGGGCTCACGTGAGTTTTACTGTTGGCGTTGACGGATTGGTTGTCGCAGACTCAGTAAAAGTTGTGGAGGCGGAACCAATGGATGTCTTCAATAATAGTGCGATCGCTGCCGCGAAGCAGTTTCGTTTTACGCCACACTCTCCGAATGGCGTTCCGGTAGTACTCCCGGATGTGCAGTATGTGTTTCGCTATAAATTGAGCGCGGATTAGCATTCGTCGAGCAGAAATACACGCGCCTGCCCCTGCTGCCATGGCGCGTGCTTCTTCATCATCTTCGTGAACGTCTCTCCTGCAATCAATTCATTGAGCCATGCTTGCAATGCAGGGTAGGGCGCGCTATCGAACCACTGCTTATCCACCATCGCGAACTGACGTACGAAGGGCATGATGGCGATGTCGGCGATTCGCATCTGCTCACCACATAGAAAGGCGCTGTGCTCTAAGCGTTTCTCGAGTTTGTTTAAAAACTCGCAGCCCTGTGATCGATAGTCCTGCGCACTGCGTTCCGGATAACGATCCGCGTACTTATAGCGGTCCAGCCAGTGCTTGAATTCGCCGTCGTTCTCATCGAGCAACGCTGCAGTCGCCTCGGATGGCTCGCCGAAAAGCAATGCGTCGGGGTCATTGAGGTGCAAGGCCCAGAGCATTACGTCGCGGCTCTCCTCGAGCACGGTGCCATCGGGCAATTGCACAACAGGCACGGTGCCCTTGGGGCTGATCGCGAGCATCTGCGGTGGCTTGTTCTTAAGGATTATCTCCCGTAGCTCCACTTGCCGCCGCGCATAGGCAATGGCCAGGCGCGCACGCATGGCGTAGGGACAGCGCCGGAATGAATACAGAACAGGCAGGGCAGTGTCACTCATGACAGGGTGGAGCCTTTTGAGTTGCGTACGGGGATTCCGCTCTGGTCGAAGCCCTCAACGCAGAACACATTGACGCCGTAGCTATCGGGCGCGGTGCGCTTGCGATGGAAGGGATAGATGCCGCAGACCTTGCAGAAGTAGTGATGCGCCGTGTGGGTGTTGAACTGATAGTCCGTAAGCAGATCTTCGCCCGCGAGCAGCTTGAAACCCGATTCATGCACCTTGAGCATTCTAGCGTTTTTACGTTGACAGATGGAGCAGTCGCAGACGGTGATCTCGTCGAACTCGCCCTCGATCTCAAACTGCACGCCGCCGCAGTGGCAGCTACCTCGGTACTTAGTCATGGTTTACTCTCGACTCGCTAAAGGGGTTTTTTACTCTGCTAGGGCGTAATGTGCAAATGAGTCCGCCACCTTGTCGTGTTCACCTAGATCAACCGAGCGAGCGCAAGCAGTGCCCGCTCGACTCGAGCATCCCAGCGCACGGCGCAGTTCAGGCGCAGGCAGTTGCCGAATTTCCCAGAGGCAGAGAACAATGCGCCGGGGGCAAAACTCACTCCCGCTGCGAAGCTTCTCTCCATCAACTCTAAGGTGTCGACCTCTCCCGGTAGCTCTACCCACAGGACGAAACCACCGGCCGGGCGGCTCACCCGCGTCTGTGCCGGAAACAACTGCGTCACCCTGTCCGTCATGCGTGCCACCGATCTTGCGTGTTCCCCGCAGACGCTGCGCAGGAAGCGGTCGTAGTGGCCGTGTTCTAGATAGTGGGCCATGGCGAGCTGGGAGGGCGTAGAGACCGCCACGGTGTTCATATACTGCAGGGCCTCGGCGCGCTTATTGTCCTTACCCGGCACCAGCCAGCCGACCCTCAGGCCTGCCGAGAGTGTCTTGGAGGAGGAAGAGCAGTAATAGACGATGCCCTCGGTATCCCAACTCTTGATGGGGCGTGGGCGTTTGCCTGAGAAGGGCAGGTCGCCATAGATGTCGTCCTCTACCAGAGGCACACCGTGTTTCGACATGAGCTTGAGTAGGGCCTGCTTGCGTTCATCGGAAAGCAACACGCCGAGCGGGTTGGAGAAATTGGGAATCAATACGCAGGCGGCGACGTCCCAGCGCTCTAACGCTAGGCTAAGCGCCTCGATGGAGATGCCGCTCACGGGGTCGGTAGGGATCTCGAGCGCCTTGAGCCCGAGTGACTCGACGACCTGCAGCAGGCCGTAATAGGTGGGCGACTCCAGTGCGATGGTGTCCCCCGGCTTGGTGATGAGCCGCAAAGCGATGCTGAGGGACTCATGGCAGCTGTTGGTAATGAGAACCTGATCTGGTGTGACATGGCACTGTACGGCGGCGAGTCGCCGCGCGATCTGTGCGCGCAACTCCGGCGCTCCGGGTGGGAACTCATAGCCGACACAGCGGCGCCGCTGCTCACGTAGCACCGTGCGAAAGGCACGCTCCAGCGCGGCCACTGGCATTAGGTCGGGATTGGGCACTGCGGCCCCTAGGTTGACGATGCTGGTGTCGCGAACCGCCTGGGCCAGATGCAGCACTCGCTCCTGGCCCGTGACCGGGCGAGGAGTCTTGCTGACGAGGCTCAGGCGCGGAGGCTCTCTACGCACGGGAGTCTGTAAGACGAAGAAACCCGAGCGCGGTTTCGCCTCGAGCACGCCGCGTCTTTCCAATTCTTGGCAGGCATTGACCGCGGTGGAGACGCTGACGCTGTGCTGCTCACTTAGCCTGCGCACGCCAGGCAATGAAGTGCCAACGGGATAGACCTGCTGGCGGATTAGGCCTTGCAGCCGGTCGGCCAAGTCTTGATACAGCATAGTAATGCCTCTGCCTGAGGGTCTGACAATAGTGGTGTAAGCATAGCGTTCACGGGCTGTGCTGCCGCGACACAGTCCGTCGCATTGCCAGCAGCACAGATGCGCAAGTCGCGCATCTGTACCGTTCCAATTTCAAAAAACTAACCCTGTACCGATCGGCATTGTCGGCCTAAACTGCGCGCTCATCAAGGAGAGCCCCATGAATCCCGATCAGTATCTGCCTTTATTTGCCTTCACTACGGTGATGATCGGCACGCCTGGGCCCAATAATCTGATGCTGATGAGCGCCGGTGCCAACTTCGGTTTTCGCCGCTCGATTCCGCATATCCTCGGCATCGTTGTAGGTTGCCAGGTGCTGTTGTGGGCGATTGCGCTCGGACTTGGGCAGCTTTTGGAGGCATATCCACAGGCCGCACTGATACTTAAGACATGCGGCGGTTTGTTCCTGCTCTATATGGCTTATCAACTAGCTCGTCCACGCAAGTCGAAACTGGAAGTTGATAAAGAGATCAAGCCGCTCACTTTCCTGCAGGCGGCGTTGTTTCAGTGGGTGAACCCGAAGGCTTGGCTGATGCTAGTCACTGTGATCTCGACATTTGGCGACCGCGAGCATTTTTTCATCAGTGTGCTAACGATCGCTGTAATCTTTTTCTTTATGGGCATACCTCTAATCTCCGCGTGGAATATTGGTGGCGTCGCCTTGAAGAGCTGGTTGCATGTGGGGCAGAGGCTCGTGCGTTTCAACCGGGCCATGGCGCTCCTATTGCTCCTATCCATGTACCCGATGATGGTCTGAGGGTTTCGCGGTTGCCTTTGTGAACGCGCAAGAGTAGTTTTAGCGCCGACATATTCTACGCCAGCGCATCAAGGCAGCAGAGGTCCCCAAGCTAATGCAAGCACGCCCCAGAGAAAGTATCTGGCAACATCGTAACTTCGTGGTGCTGTTCCTCACCGGGTTTCTGCTCAGTTTCGGCAGCCGAGTGTACGAACTCGCATTGCCATTGATCATCTACGAACTCACTCAGTCCTCGACCGCCATGGGCGCCATGCGTGCGCTGCAATTCCTGCCAATTCTCCTGTTCGGGCTATTCATCGGCGTGTTTGTGGATCGCGCAGACAAGAAGCGCTGGATGCTCATGTCGGTGGGCTTGCAGATGGTCCTGCTGTTTAGTCTGTTTATCTATTCGCAAACCCAGATACCGAACGAAAAAGTATTCTATGGTGCCGGGTTCCTGCTGATGGTATTCAGTTACTCCTATATCAATGCCCGCATAAGCAGTATAAAACTGGCGGTGCCAACCCACAGGATGACCTCGGCCAATGCCAAGTTCACCTTCACCCAGACCTTCATGCAGGTAATGGGACCTGCTATCTCTGGCGCTATCCTCTTCCTATCTAGCCTCTATTACGGCCTTCTGATCACCGCCTGTGTCTACCTCTTCGCGCTCATCGTCCTCGCGCGCATCGACCTCAAGGAGCCGGCGCCGGCATTGCAGACACGGCATTACTGGAGCGAATTCAAGGCCGGGTGGCATACCCTGCGCGAGAACCGCACACTCTGGGCGCTGTCCTGGTTCGTCTCCTTCTTCAATGCCACGGCGCTTAGCTTCGAGTTGATGGTGATCTTCTTCGTGAAGGACGAGCTGAGTTGGAGCGCCGCGAGGGTGGGCATAGTTCTGTCCTGCGCAGGCATGGGAGGGCTGTTAGGCAGCTTTGTGACGGAGACTCTGCGGCGGCGCATCGGCCTTGGGGCCTGCCTCGCTCTCAGCCTGATCGGCTTGGCCCTTACCTATTCTCTCACCGGCCTGTCCGGCAACTCCTTCGCGATTGGAGTGGCACTGTTCTTCTATGGTTTCGCAACCACGATGCAAAACATCTGCGTCTGGTCTTTTCGACATGAGACAACCTCGGCGCCGCTGATGGGCAGGATTGGGGGTATGACGGGCTCTATCTTCAAGATAGGCGTGCCTTTCGCGCTGCTCGGATCGGGATGGCTCGCCGATTTCTCTGGCGCGCGTGCAGTGTTTATCGTGTGCGGATTGGTGCAGATTGTGGTGTTCTTTTTGTGGATACGCAGCCCGGTGTATCGGCAGCGCTAAGCGTGAGTAGTGTTTAATCGCGCAGCAGGGAGCTAATGCCTAGCACAAGGACGAGCGCACCCACACTCAAGCCAATTACGGCGTTAAAATTACTCCATTGCAGATGCGATATCAGTGACGGAGTTATTTGATCGAGCTTTGCAAAATCTGTCCAAAGCGAACTCGATTCCTGCAGCCTCGTGCTCAATGTCGCGCCGAAACGCCCTAATATTAGGCTCAATGCTATCGCGACAATCCCGCAGCACCATGCCGTGAAGAGAAAGACGCGGCGACGCAGTAGTCGCAATTGCACTCGATACAAGACGCCTTGCGTGAAGCCGCGCTCGCGCACGATCGGCAGGTCGGCGAGCAGGGTGCTTAGGGGGTCGTTCAATTTTTTAACGCTCATTGTATGTCTTCATCCTCGGGCGCGAAATGCAAGAATTCTCGTAGCTTGGAGAGGCCACGATTAATATGGCTCTTCACCGTGCCCAGTGGCAGGTTCATGATGTCGGCGACCTCGGCGTGGGAAAAGCCTATGCTCATATTTAGCGATATCGCGGCGGCCTGTGTCGGATCCAAGCGCATGAGTGCGTGTTCCAAGTCTCTTTGCAAGGGCGCCAAGTGCTCATAATACTCCGCATCGTCTGCTGCAAGTAGGTGGAACTGTGTGTGGACCTCCAACTCGCGTTGCTCATGGCGGCGCTGCTGCAAGAAGCAGCGATAGGCGATGCCGAATAGCCAACTTTTGAAGCTACCGCTATGTCGGTAGGTGGCGAGTCGGCGAAAGGCGCAGAGAAAGGTCTCCTGGGCTAAGTCATCGGCGAGTGCGCCATTTCGACACAGGCGTATTAGAAAGGCGCGCACTGCGCTCTGGTGCATAGACACCAACTCACTAAAGGCTTGCGTCTCGCCGCCCTCGATCGCGCGCAGCAACAGGGTCGCTTCGCGTTGCGAACACGCCCTGTCGATTGAATCGTCATTCTCGCAGCTCAGTTTGGCATTTCTCTTGGCGTAGGTTCAGCCGATTTAGCCATATACACAAAGGCCAGTCCAATCAATAGAGGAATCCCGCCCAAGACAATAGAGACCATGACCGAGCCGTCAACCAATCCGCCTACTATGATGGGTAGGGCGATCGCGAGAAGGATGAGGCCCTTACGCAGATCGTTCCGTGGCAATGACGGCCGTTGGATGAGCTTGAGTAGTTCCGCGCGCTCCTCCACATTACTCTCGGCAAGTTTGCTCAAGGTCTCTAGCTCTTTGACCCGGCTGAGATATGTGAGGTACACGGGTGTCACGATAATTAGCGCGATCATGAGGAACAATGAAATTGGAATCAGGGTATCCATTTGGTCAGTCTCCGTAGTGATGTTTATAAGTAGATGCTCGTCAGTCCCTCTTTGGATGCAATAACGCGGCATTTAGGAGATTCGTGGCGTCCGCGGTGCATCACTGCGACTGATTGACGCTCGACGAATATAGTTTTTGCTAGCAAAAATGCCTTCTTATTGGCAAAATTCGCCAGCCTCAAAATTCTAGGGCACTGTTTTAAAAAGAAAAATAAACTGGCCTAAACCCTGCTTATAGTAAATGCGTCTGTTAAGTATGCGCCGGGCGAATCCAAAAAGTCGCGAACAAGAATGAGAGGTAGCATGTCGATTCTATTAGCAGCGTTGCATTTCCCCCGTAGCCTCCAGATTGTGCTGGTCTGTTGCGGGCTAATATTTAGTCACAATGCTGCGCTTGCGCAGGAGCCTCCCACATTGAGTATCCCTCATGTTAGCAGTGCTCCCGATATCGATGGCGTGGTGAACCCCGCCGAGTGGGCGCAGGCTACTCGCGTGATGCTCGATACAGAATTTGCCCCTACCGAGGGTACTCCCGCACGCGTGCAGACCGAGGCCTTCATCATGGAGGACGGCGACGCACTGTATGTCGCCTTCATCGCGCAAGACCCCAACCCAGAGGTGATTCGTGCGTTCTATCGCGACCGTGACGGGATTGGAGGCACCGATTTCTCTGGCATCGCACTGGATACATTCGACGATAAGGCGCGTGCCTTCATATTCCTAGTCAGCCCTCTGGGTGTCCAATACGACGCGATCAATGATGACCTTACCGGCAATGAAGACGAATCGTGGAACGCGCTGTGGGAGAGCGAGGGGCAGATAACCGACACCGGTTATATGGTGGAGATAGCGATTCCGTTCAAGCAGCTACGTTTCCCGAGTGGCGATCAAGAGAAGGTGTGGGGTATCAGTTTCATCCGCGACTACCCGCGCGATCGACGCTATCGCTTCTCTAATGCCAATATTTCGGAGAATGTCTCCTGCTTCGTTTGCCAGTTCGAAAGAGCGAGTGGCTTCGCCAACGTCGAGCCGGGCCGTAATATCGAGGTAATCCCAACCGTCACCTCCATCGCGCAGCGCGTGCGCCCGAACCCCGCGCTCGACCCCTGGGGCGATACTCAGCAAGACACCGAGGCCGGCGTGGATGTTCGCTGGGGCATCAATCAGGACAATTATCTAAATGCCACCCTGAACCCAGACTTCTCACAGGTCGAGGCCGATAGCGCGCAGCTGGACATCAACAATACCTTCTCGCTCTACTTTCCGGAAAAGCGCACCTTTTTCTTGGACGGGGCCGACTACTTCAACACCAATATGAACATCGTGCATACCCGCAACATCGCGGACCCCGACTATGGCGTCAAGCTCACGGGCAAGAGCGGCAATCACTCCTACGGCTTCATGCAGGCGAACGATACGTCTACCAGTTTCCTCATTCCCAATAACGAGAGCTCCTCGGTCGCGAACCTGCTCAATACCGAGAGCGATGTCTCTGTGCTGCGTTATCGTCAGGACGTGTTGGATCGCTCCAGCATAGGCGCGGTGATCACTCACCGGGAGGGTGGCGACTACTCGAACACGGTTACGGGTGTAGACGGCAAATTGCGTCTGAGTGATAGCGACGTGATTAACGCACAATTTTTGCGCTCGCAATCGAAGTACCCACTAGCCATTCAGACCCGCTACGGGCAGGACGACAGCCTCAGCGATAACACCATGCTATTGGAATATCGGCGTAACGATGGCCGCTGGGATGTGTGGGCGGAGCGCGTCGATTACGGCAAGGATTTCCGCGCAGACATGGGCTTTATCAACCGCGTCGACTACGACCGCAACACGCTGCGCGTCGGCCATACCTGGCGCTACGCCACTGGCAGCTTCTTCGATAATATCCGCGTGGCATTGGACTGGGACAACACTCACGATCAGGACGGTTTGGAGTTAGAGGAAGAGTTCGAGATGTTTCTGGAGATGCGCGGTCCATTCCAGTCGCGTCTCGACGGATTGGTCGGTGGCAGCAAGACCTATTACAACGGCGTCTACTTCGACGAGCAGTTCAATCAACTAATACTTTCTGTTCGTCCGGTGAGAGAGCTCTATGCAAGCATGACGGTACGGGTCGAAGATGTTGTGGATTTTGCCAATACTCGGCTGGGGCGTTCGAAGCGTTATACGCCCAATATCAATTATCAATTCGGTCGGCATCTGCAGCTGGATCTGGAGCACACCTATCAGACCTTCGACGTCGATGGCGGGCGCCTGTTCACCGCGAATCTCACCGAACTGCGTAGCACCTATCAGTTCAGTACGCGCAGCTTCCTGCGCCTGATCTTGCAATATGGCGACACCGAGCGCGATCAGTCCTTGTATATTCGTCCGATACAATCGCGCTACAAAGACCTCACCACGCAGCTGTTATATAGCTATAAGTTTAGTGCGCAAACCCTGTTCTTTGTGGGCTACTCGGACTCCGGATATCAAAACGATAGCCTGAATTCGATAGAGACGAACTCGCGCACGGTGTTCGCGAAATTTAGCTATGCCTGGCAGCCCTAGGCGGCGCAAGCGCGACGGCTAGGCGTCTTCGCGTTTTAGGAAATGCGCGGGAATCAAAGACAGTAGCAGCAACAGGCCCAGGGTCACATAGATCGGCGGCCATTGAAAAGGCGCCGGTGGTCCCTCTCCAGTGCTCGTCGTAGCGCTGATGGTGCGTCCATCTACGACGGCGCTGGCACGGTATCGTGTCAGCGCCTCGGCCGTAAACATAAACACCCCCGCCGCATCGGTCTTGAGGATAGTGGCAGCACTCTGTGGATGCGAGCTGTCCTGTAGTAAAAGAGACAGATCCGCCGCGGGACTCCCGTCAGTTTTAGTCACGATGCCGATAATGACCGTGTCATCGACGAGCAGTTGTAGTGACGGTTCCTGGGCGTAGCTCACTTGTAATGGTAGTAGCAGAATGAGGCCGGCGAGGATCGCTAGTAATCTAGTGCGCATGGGGTTCGCCTCCGTCGTGGCTATGCATCTCGCCGGGCGCGGCCGCCCCTGCCTCTGGCCCATGAATGAGGCCGCTCTCGTGCACATAGCCATGGAGTTGGAATAGTAGGAGCAGGAAGCCGAAGAACACTAGCAAGCCATTGCTGATGCGTGTGATGGGCACCCACACAGTGGTCTTCTGCCACGCGCGGATGGCCACGGCCATCACGAGAAGCGCCGCAATCTGACCGAGTTCCACGCCGAGATTGAAATACAGGATCTTGGCGAGCAGCCCGTCCTCACTGCCAAGGGTGAGGTCTTGCAGGCGCGCAGACAGACCGAAGCCATGAATCAAGCCGAAGCCGAACACCATGATGAGAAGCGGCGGGGCGGAGCACGCCAGCCAGCGTCGGAAGCCATCGAGGTTCTCGAAACCCTTATACATGACGGTGAGGGCGATGACGGCATCGATCAGATAATGGTCAGCAGTGATGCCTGCATAGGTGGCGAATACCAGTGTGATGGTGTGGCCGAGCGTGAACGCGGTGACGAACTTGAGGATGTCGCGAAAGCGGGTGAGGAAGAACATCACTCCGAGCAGGAACAGTAAATGGTCGTAGCCGGTGAGCATGTGCTCCGCGCCAGTCCAGATATAGTCGAGCACTCCGCCATTTTGCATGCGCTCGCGTGCCACGGCCGATACATCGTGTCCATAGGAGGGGGCGCAGATCAGGAGGGCGAGGGCTGTGAGTAAGAATCGGGTCTGATGAAATATTTTAGGGATTTTCGACATCTTTTGAGTTGTTTGCCTGTCTTGGTAGTTGTTGATTACTTTTAGCAGATACAATGCGGGCTTACCACTGCTTGTTGGCTTGGCGCTGTGCTTAGTCTTCTGCTTAACTGTTTCGCATGACATTATATTTTAGAGAAGAACTCTCTATAGGAGCCCGATTTATGAAAAAAATGTTCGCACTCGTTGCGATTATTCTCAGCAGCGTGGGAATGCCTGCACTAGCACAGCATAACCACGACCTCATGTTAGCCGTTGAGGCGCCGACTCGAAATGCCGATAACAAGGCTCGAGACGTATATCGTCACCCCTATGAGACGCTAGACTTTTTTGGCATTAAGAAGAATTCAACCGTGGTAGAGATGTGGCCTGGTACGGGTTGGTATACCGAGATCCTCGCCCCCTATCTGAAAGCCGAAGGCACATTAATCGCGGCGACGTTCGATCGTTCCGACAACCCTCCTGCTGCGTATATGGCGAACAGGGTAACGGCGCTAGATCAACTCTTGGCCAGCGATCCTGTCTATTCCGAAGTGGTGATTAGCGAGCAGGTCTCTGAGCGAGTCTCCGAGATAGCGCCGGCCGGCACAGTGGATGCGATCTTAGACTTCCGCAATGCACACAATTGGCTTACGGCTGGGCCCGATAACATCATCATGGCTTGGCACAATGCGTTGAAAACCGGCGGTATCGTGGGCATCGTCGATCATCGTCGTGGTGCCGATGAAGCGTTCCAGCCTGGTACGGGTTATATTCACGAGCAGCAGCTGATCGACGCGATGGCTAAGCATGGTTTCGCGCTCGCGGCTCGCTCAGAGATCAATGCCAACCCAGCCGATACTAAAGATCATCCAGGTGGGGTGTGGAATCTGCCACCGACACTGCAGAACGTCGCCGACGCCGATCGTGCCAAGTATATCGCCATAGGCGAGAGCGATCGCATGACCTTGAAGTTCGTCAAAGAATAAACCGCTACAGAGGGTCCGCCTGATTATTTCAGGATATGCATGAAAGTCAGGCTGACCCTGTCGTTTGTATAATCAACCCCCGCACGCGCCTGAATTTGCTGCCGGCTGTAGCCCGCGGTGAGTGAGCTATCGCGCCCAATCGGGACACTCCAGTTCAGCGAGTAGAGATGCGCCTTCGTGGCGAGTGTATAGGCCACGATCATGCGCCCTGAAGGTGCGGGGAAGGCGGAGTCGAGGGCTAGAGCATCGGCGATGGCCAACAGCGTAGGGTTCGGCGCTAGAGCGCTAGAGACGGTGTTGCCATCCACATAGCTATAGCTCGCACTCACGGAGGAGAAATTGCGGAAGGTATAGTCTAATGACGCGAATGCCGAGGCCTGCTCGAAGTCGAAGATGTCGTTTTTGGGGCTGTATCTGCTGGCGTATTTCGCGCCATCGTTAAGCCCTTCATTGAACTCATAGGCCAATCCGGCCGCAAAATCCCATTCCGGGGCAAGGCGCTTGCGGTAGTCGAGACTTAACTCGAGCGTGTCGCGTGTGCGCACCTTGGTGTCGCTGTCATGACGTGTCCAGCTCAGCCCGCTGCTAACGGCCGGGGCATAGGCTCCTAGGCCGAATTTGTGTTGCAGGCTAGCCCCTAGGTTGAGCGAGTTATTGTCGAGTCCATCGAACTGTTGAAAGCGATTGACGCCGACGCTGCCGAACAGAGTCAGTGTGTCTTGGCTGCGCAATTGCACGAGGCGCCCGCCGGAGAGCACGAGCTCTAGATTCTCGTCCGCGTGACGGTCGGAGCTCAGTAGCGCGCGGCTGATGTTATCGTCGTGGTGCATCGCCATGCTGACATCGAAGAAGTCATTGGATTGTGCCTGCGTCTGGCCACTCGCATGGCATAACGCGATCAGTGCGAAAGTGAGTCTTCTAAGCTGCATACATATCTACCCAATTACGTTAGAGCGTTAGTCTACAGTCCTCGCGGGGGCTAGAACAATGCTCTGCTCTGCGCGCGAGTGCCGTAAAGCGCAGGGCTGTGATTGATGTGGAGCTATGCTAGAGCTAAAAAGCTGTTGCAAATAGATATCAATATGATATCTAATGGAGCTCAGTTAATCGGAGGGAAACCCATGAAAGAAAAATCGATTTCATCATTGCCTGGTATACCAGTGGCCATCGCTTTAGGAGTGCTTGCGCTGGCGTCAATCTGGAATTTTATTCAATTCGGCGCAGTTGTTAATACGCTGGGTATGTTGGTCTGCTTCGTTGTGGGCGGGCTGAGCCTGTTCTGTCTGGCCGGTCTGTATATGGTAGAGCCCAATCAGGCCGCCGTGTTGAGCCTGTTCGGCAAATACGTAGGCACGGTGAAGGATCAGGGCCTGCGCTTTAATAACCCTTTCTATAAGTCGCGCCGAGTATCCCTGCGGATTCGCAATTTCGAGTCAGGCAAGCTCAAGGTCAATGAACTCGAAGGCAGCCCCATTGAGATTGCCGCAGTCGTAGTATGGCGAGTGATGGATTCGGCCGAGGCCGTCTACAATGTCGATGACTACGAGAGCTTCGTACATATTCAGGCCGAGGCGGCCCTGCGCAGCATGGCCACGAGCTATCCATACGATCAGGGTGACAGCGGCCAGGTCGCTCTGCGTAGCCACGCCACGGAGATATCCCATGACCTCGCGGCACAGTTGGCCGAACGCCTCGCAGAGGCAGGCGTAGCGGTTCAGGACGCCCGCATCAGCCACCTCGCCTATTCCCCCGAGATCGCGGGTGCGATGCTGCAGCGCCAGCAGGCAGGGGCGATCATCGCCGCGCGTGAGCGCATTGTTGAGGGAGCCGTAGGCATGGTGCAGATGGCGCTCGATAAACTAACAGCCAATGAAGTCGTTGAACTAGATAACGAGCGGCGCGCACACATGGTCAGCAATCTGTTGGTGGTGCTATGTTCGGACCGCGCTACGCAACCCGTTGTTAACACCGGGTCCTTGTATTGATCTTCACTCAACGCGAGCGGTATAGGTTTAAATGAGTAGTAAGAAGTCATATCCATTGCGGATCAACCCAGCGGTCATCGAGGCGATGCAACGCTGGGCGGACGACGATTTGCGTTCCTTGAACGGGCAGATCGAGTACGTCTTGCGCGAGTCTCTGCGTCGCTCAGGACGGCTCAAGACCAGCGTCGCGGAACCGGTGCTGGAGCCCGAAGAAGAAAACAAGTAATGCAGCGGTCTGGTTGAATTCCAATAAGAGAGAGTTGTCGCTATGGAAGCGAGTTTCTGGCACGAGAAGTGGGAGAAGAAGGAAATAGCGTTTCATGAGGCTAAGGTCAACCCTATTCTCGTGAGTAATCTAACCCAGCTCGATCTCGATGAGGGCGCATGTCTCTTTCTTCCACTATGCGGCAAGACTAGGGACATCGCTTGGCTGCTTTCCCAGGGTTTTCGAGTGGTCGGCGCGGAGCTAAGCGAGGTGGCCACGAAAGAGTTATTCGAAGAGATGGGGCTTGCGCCCAAGATCGAGCAGCACACTAATTTCCAGCACTATAGTGCCGAGCGTGTCGATATCTATGTGGGCGATATTTTCGCTTTAAACAGCATGGTGTTAGGCGATGTCGATGCCATCTATGATCGTGCGGCGCTGGTCGCGCTACCCGCTGGGATGCGTGCAGGCTATGCCCAGCACCTGCGCAAGCTTACCCACAACGCGCAGCAGCTATTGGTCTGTTTCGAGTATGACCAAGCTCAGTTGGCCGGGCCGCCATTCGCAGTCGGTGAGGATGAGGTGCGCACACATTATGCTGCACACTATGTGCCACGCGTATTGCAGGCCAAGGCGTTGGCTGGAGGCCTAAAAGGCAAAGTCGAAGCGGTCGAGAAAGTCTATCTGCTAAGCTCCTCAGCGTAGCGTGGCCTCGTCATTTCCGCTGGCCCGATTTCCTGCCGCATCGAGGGCATCGGCGAGCGTCGAGTAGAGCGCGAACTCGCCCGAGCGTGGTTGAATTCCCGCATGGGCCAGAGTCTTCAGTGGCTGAAACTGCAGATCTGCCAACATCAGGAAACTGTTCTGTTCGGCGCATTTATGCATCAAACGCTCTAGCGCAGAGAGCCCTCCGGCATCCAACACAGGCACTCCATCGAGGTAGAGAATCGTGCCGCGTTCGCCAAGGTGTTCTGCCGCTATCTCTCCAAAGACTCGGTCCGCCGCCGCGAAAAACAATGGCCCACTTATCTTAATGACACTCCAACCCTCCGGTGCTCCCTCGGGCGCGAATCGCTTACTAGAGCTGATATCGGACACCCGTGTCATATCCGCAATCTCTTTCATGAACAGCAGGGACGCCAAGACCATTCCTGTGCCTATGGCGACCACCATGTCGAACATCACGGTGAGCACGAAGCAGGTGAGGAAGATAGCGATGTCGCTGCGTGGCGCTGTCTTCAATAGATGCAGCGCCTTGGGCGCTTCGCTCATGCGCCACGCTACGAACAGTAGGAGCGAGGCCATCGCCGGCATCGGCAAATAGCTGAGCAGGCGGCTAAGGGCAACGAGGCCAAGCAGTACCATCACCGAATGGATCATCGCCGCGATGGGAGAATAGGCACCCGCGCGGAAGTTGGTTGCCGAGCGGGCGAGCGCAGCAGTAGCCGTGATGCCGCCGAAGAAGGGGGCCACGATATTGCCGATGCCCTGGCCGAGCAATTCGCTATTGGCGCTATGGCGCTTGCCACTCATGCCGTCGAGTACGACGGCGCACAGCAGTGATTCGATGGCGCCGAGCATGGCGATGGCGAGGGCGGAGGGCAGTAGAGCCTGAATCGTGCTCCAGCCCCATGCGGGCGCTATGCCATCGCTGCCAACGCGTTGCCAGGGCCACTCGAGATGAGGGAGTACTGGCGCGATGCCTTCACCGACGACCCCATCGGGCAGAGTATAGGAGAAGCGCGAGCCGATCGTATCTACCGGCATGTCGTAGTAAGTCAGTGCGATGCCGACGAAGCTAGCGATGACCATGGCGGGTAGTTGCGCGGGAATGCGCGACTTGCTCAGCGACCACACGATCATGATGCCTAGGGTCAAAGAAGAGATCGCAAGGCTCGGCCAATGTACCTGCGGAGCCATCTCGATTAGCAACTGCATCTTCTCGAAGAAGGACTCGGGCAGTGCGTCCACGGGCAGACCGAATAGATCCTTGAGTTGCAGGATCACGATGACGACGGCGATGCCGCCGGTGAAACCCAGCACGACGGATTCTGGAATGTATTGAATGTAACGCCCTAGTCGAAGCAATGCCATGATTACTAGAATGATGCCTGACATGACGGTGGCGACGAGAAGGCCAGAGAGCCCATAGTTCTGTGCAATAGGGTAGAGGATAACCACGAAGGCGGCGGTCGGGCCGGAAACGCTATAGCGAGAACCGCCACTGAGAGCGATGATAAAACCGGCGATGATCGCCGTATACAGACCGTATTGTGGTTCTACACCGCTGGCGACCGCGAGTGCCATGGCGAGGGGTATCGCGATGATTCCGACTGTAGTGCCGGCGAGAAGGTCTTGGAGGAAGCGTTGGCGGGTGTAGGGCTCTGCACTAAACGTACTACGAAGCGCATGTGCGAAGCGTAATGAAAACAAATAGTTGCGACTAGGCATAGGGCTGCTCGGCTCAATCGAGGTGGGCAAGCCGGCATTATACGCCTGTTATACCCAAGTTTCAGTGCGCCATAACATTGCTTACTCGGGGTGCTCGTTACGCTCCTCCGTGTCGAGAAAGCCGAGAAGAAGTGCTGCCCCCGTGAAGATGGTGCTGATGAACATGATGCCCATGATGAGGGCGAAGCGAAACAAATAGGCAATTGTGACGTCGCTATAATAATCGACTAGCCAGGCGAGCAGGTTGACGACGACGACGGCGATTAAAAAGGTGCGTAGGAGTATTTTTTTCATTGTGTCCCCAGTGTAGCCTGCGTGTCGTGCCACCATAGCACGAATGCCGCTATTAGGTACTTAGTCGCTCGAGAGTAAGACGACGCCAGTGATACGCTCTTTGCCGCGTTCGAGAAACACGAATAGGTCGTCGCGCTCGTCGGCATTGAGTTTGGCGCTTATCAGATCGCCATTGCGCATCGCCTGTTGCAGGGCGAAGCTCTGATCCGCCGCACGCCCCTGTACTGTGCGCAGTTCTTTGTTCTGCGCGATCTCGAATTCATCGATGATACGGCGCACGTCGATCTCATAATCGTTGCGTGTGCGCGAGTAATTGAGCGAGGCGAGGAAACGATCCTCGGCCAGCGGCGGTGTCGGCGCGATGCTGTTGTGGAATATCTGCACCTGTTCATCCAGCAATACCACTAGATCTAAGGCATTGCCTACGCCGGAGATATTGGCGACTGCGGTCGGAATGGTGGCAGAGTTTTCGACCGCGCGAGCCTGTTCGCGTATATCGACAACGGAACTGATCATGCGCACGGCCGAAGGGAATTTGAGCGCCACGGTGACCTGACGGGCGGGGCGCCGCGCGAAGCTCTCGCCCTCATTGCGATACACGAAGGCCTCGACATTGACGCTGCCGGAGATGGCGAGCCAAAGGAATAGGTCGCCGACGGAGATGGGCTCTATGCGCCACAGCCAGAGGTCTTTGCGGCCATCGCCATCCTCGTCATGTAGGAACACCTTAAGCACATTGCCGCCGGAGCGCAGCACCTGTTTCGGCTGGGCGAAGTCCATGCCATCGGCGGTGCCGGCAAAGAGTGACACCTTGCCGCCTTCACGCAATACGAAGTCGTCGATATTATCGCCGTCAACATCCTCGAGGATCTCCTCGTGAGTGAGGGCGAGGATGCCGGTAAGGTTAGAGAAGTCCAATTGGTCGACATCGAAGTTGCCGAGGCGCTCGCGTATCTCCTCGCGGTCGATGGAGAAGGTGGGCGACTGCGGGAAATAGTCGCCGCTGGCATTGGCCAAGGACACATCGAAGCGCTCTTCTGTCTCCGAGATCAAGTCGGG
>DIAM01000020.1:0-37001 GCA_002416505.1 Gammaproteobacteria bacterium UBA5078 | reverse complement strand
CCGAGATCAAGTCGGGTCGATTGTCATTGTTGACATCGCGCAGCTCGATAAGGGGAATCGTCAGAGTCTGGCCAACATCGCGTTCGATATTCTGACGCACGAACAGATTCGAGAAGATACGCATGTCCGACAACACGCTAATGGCTTGTTGATAGCCGCCATCGGCCTCGCGGATGAATAATTGCAGGGTGCCCGCACCGGGGATGATGAGATCGTCACGGCCGTCGTCATTGATGTCGCGGGAGAAATGCAGGCGATTAACGCCGCTACCTGCGAAGCCACTTAGGCCGGTGAGTAGGTCGATTGGCGCACTGAACTGGCGATCCTCTATGCGCCACTGCTGTACCTTAGCGCCGTCGACGAGCGCCAACAGGGAGAAGCCATCGACACCGTTGGCATCGGGATAGTTTTCACTCAACTCCCAACCCACGCTGCGCCCGCTAAGCGTGATCGTGGTGTCGGGCGTGCTGAAGTCGAAATCGCCTGAGCTGCGCTGGAAGTACAAACTAATCTCTTCCTCTGCCACACTGAGGATGTCCGCAAGACCGTCGCGGTCGGCGTCGACTATCAGTAGGCGCTCTACCTGCGCGGGCAACGAGAAGTCTATACGAGTATATCCCTCGATACTCGGGCCGGTCGATTGCGCCAGCGCTGGGTTGCTAAGGCCAAGGAGGGCGGCGAGAGACGCGAATTTTCGAGTGAGGCGCATCATGGGGCGGATACCAATAGGGTGAGCGCGGTGGAGTGATAGAGAAACATATCCGCGCTGCCGTCGCCGTTCATGTCTTCGATGCCGAAATCGAGAATCGAGCGGGCAGGGACGTACTGCCAGAAGGGCGTGTCTGCGAAGCGCAGGTTTTGGTCGATCGCCTTCGCCGCCAAGGTGCCCTCGTTACTCACATAGACCGCATCCTTGCGGCCGTCACCGTTGATGTCGGTCTGCATGTCGATCTGCGAGGATAGGCCGCGCACGGTGTCGGCGGAGAAATTTTCGTCCAGTTTAAAATCCGGTCGCGTATTGAATAACTGCCCGCCCGTGCCGCTGGCATAAAGCAGTTGTGAGCGCACGATACTCGCGTTGCGCACGGCGTTAATCACCGGAATCGTGTAATAGCTCACGCTGAGTTGTGCGCCGCCGTTGCCGTCTAGATCGAGCACGGAGACCTCTAGGTCGTAGCCGGAGAACTTCATGACTTGATCGGGCTTTTGCAGGTCGAACGCAGCGCCCTTGTTCAGGAAAAACTGCACATCCCATTCGTTGGAATTATTGACGATGCGCAGCACGTCGGTCATGCCGTCGCCGTTCACGTCCATTATGCGAATGTCGCCGCGAGTATCGATCGGGCCCTGCCAATCGGGCTTGGCGGCATAGCTGCCACTTGCGTCTTGCAGCAGGATATTGATCTGCCCATACAGGTCATTGCCGATGTTCATGAACACGATGTCTTGGCGCTTATCCCTATTGAGTTGGCTGGTGCTTGCGGAGGGCTGCCATTGCCGCGTCGCGAGTAGCGCATCCTGTTTGCTTGAGCTCCAGTCCGACACGAAGCCCTCGAACGCGGAGTTACTACGTGCCGTCACACTCATCACGATGCCGTCGCGCTCATTGATCGCGATATCGGTACTTAGGCGTGCGCTACCGAGGGGCACTTCCGATGGGTCTAACTCCTCGTTGACGGTCTTGAAGCGATGGGCGAGGGCGAAGGTCTCATTGGGCCCGCCGCGGAATACGCCATAGTCTTCCCGCCCCGGCAACAATAGGTCGACATAGCCGTCGCCGTCGAGGTCCTGTGGGTAGGGGAAATACAGAACGCGCCGCCGATCTGGCACGGAGGCCACCAACTCCCATTCGAATAGGGGCTTCAAGTTGCCGCTATAGCTGGGGATGGCGCTGGAGAGGCTGAACACCGCGGTAGAGGAGAATAACAGGAGTTCCTTGCCCGGCTCGTCCCTGACATCGGCGATGGTGATGGCGATGATCTCGGGCTTGATCTCTACTAAGCGCGATGGGGTGCTGGGGAAGCTGCCATTGTCTTGCTGCAGATAGATCGCGAGCTCGCGCCCCGCGTTGGCGCTCCAATTCGGCACTATCAAGTCTTTGCGGCCATTGCCGTCCATGTCCTCGAAGAACAAGTCGTCGGGCCATTCGCCGAGTGGGATCTCCGAGGCGATGAAATTTGTCTGCGCCAGCACAACGGGTGCGGCGCAGGCGATGCCGAGCGCGACGAGGCCCGCGCAGCGCCTCATGGCTGCGCCTCCTCTAGCAACTCGCCATAGCCGGAGGCTACGCGGAACAGGCCTAAGAAGCTGTACTCCTTCTCACCCTCCGCGTGCTGATAGGTGAAGACCGAGAATAGCCAGAGATCGAGGATGGATAGGCGAGTCTGCGCAGGGCTGAGGTTGGTCTCGTACTGCAGAAGGGGGCCGAAGGCGATGCGGTTGATGCGTCGGCCTGGGCTCCACAACTCGACTGATTTATCGAGTGTCTGCATCTGCATGCCATTGTCTCTAGCAACACTGAGGCGCACGGTGTCACCTAATTCGTATTCGCTGTTCATGCGCGTCACTAAGTCCTGAGCGGAGCGCACTGGATTGCCGTCGATGGCGAGGATGGTATCGCCGATGCGCAGATCCGCGGCGCTCAGTGGGCTTTGCGCAAACAGCCTTACTATGCGGGCGCCCGAGACCGGCGCGGCCCCGGCGGTGTCGAATACTTCTGTGCTATAGCCGGCGCGCGTGGCTATCGGGTCGGCACGGTACAGCTCTACTGGCACCGCGCGGGCGTCGCTGATCATGCGTGCGTTCAGGGTCGTCTCGAACACGGTAGTATTGCGTCGCACGTGCATCAGGAACGACGCGGCGGAGCCGGTCTGTTGAGCCAATGCCTCGAGCAGGTCGGGATGATTGATCTCGCGGCCGTCGATCTCGAGGATCACATCGCCGGCTTGTATGCCCGCCAGCTCGGCCGCGCCATTGGGGTTGACGCTGCGCACTCTCACGCCGGGCAAGATGGCGATATTGGTCAGGGAATCGCTCTCGTTGAGGCCTGTCGTCATGCCAAAATTCAAGCCCGCCCCCACGGCCTCTCCATTACTCAGACTGACGGTCTCGGGTGAGAGGGTGATGCTGGGCACGAGCATGCGCGGTTCGCTACTGATGCAGGAGGCCAATGCTAGCGCAAGGCAGGCAAGGGCGGCGGGGCGGGCAAGTAATACGCTTAGGCGCACACTCATAGCGTTTTCCTTCGCACTATTAGCAGTGCCAAAACGATAAACATCAGCGCCTCGGGAAAGGGCACCCATTCATTGAGCTGCAATACGCGATTGTCGATCATAACGTCGGAATAACCGCGCACCAAACGACTGACATCCTGCAGATAGGATTGGTCGATCAGAGAGGGTTGGAAGCTGGCATACAGATAATAGGCGCGTTCGCCTAGCACGCCCTTGAAGATGTCCATGGCGAGGGTGATGCCCAGTGCGCTGGTGACCGCCTGCGTGGCGGATTGGGCCAGCACCGACACTAGCAGGCCGAAGGCGAGGGCGGCGGGCAAGGGAATGATGGCCAGACGCAGCCCTAGTGCCACCTCGGTGCGGATCTCCGCGCTGCTGATGAGCTCGTAGCCGTCTTCGACCACTGGGCCGAAATCCCATAGCATCGCGGTGATGATGCCGATCGCCGCGCTCATCAGCCCGAGTGTGGCGAGCGCGAGCAGGAATACCGTCAGCAGCTTCGCCAAGACCAAGCCCATGCGACTCACGCGGCGAATCAAGACATGACGCAGTGCGCCCGTATCGCGATCGTTAGCGAAGGTCCACGCCGCATAGGCGACTAGGGAGAGGCTGAGCAGCGTTAAGCCAGTACTAAAGCTGTCGACCAGTGGGCCCCAGGCATTATTGCTAGTGGTGGTGGCGCCCTGACCGAGCAATGCATCCCGCGCCTCTTGTCCCGTCTCGGAGAGTTTCACGACGATGGCGCGCACCGTCACAATGATGGCGGGCAGGAATAGGACGAGTCGGGCGCTCGTCGAGCGCAGTGTCACATATAGTTCTGCTTTCAATGCCGCGACGAAGCCGTTCACGAGACCACCTCCGCGACCGGGTCGCGCGCGGTGATGTCGTGGAAGAGGCTGGTCAAGGAGGCGCGCTCGCGCACCAGTTCGTCGACCATGATGCCCTTCTCGACTAGTCGTTGGTTCACGAGGGCAGGCGCTACATTGTCTAACTGCAGCGTTAGGATACCCGTGGCGCTATTGTCCTCTATCGTCACGCCGCGTATGTCCTGCACGATCGCGCAGGCCCGCACCACATCGTCGCAATACACTTGCAAACGGCTTTGTTGCGCGCTGAAGAGGTGCTCGACCCGATCGCTGACTACGATCTGCCCCTTGTGGAGTATCGACAGATGGGAGCAGATCTTCTCGAGATAGGGCAGTTGATGACTAGACAGGAGAAAGGACGTGCCCTCCTCGCGATTGAGCTTGCCGATCAGGGCCAGCATATCGTCGACACCGCCGGCATCGAGCCCGTTGAAGGGTTCGTCCAGGATGACGAAGCGCGGGCTGCCCAGCAGTGCCTGCGCGATGGAGGCGCGGCGCCGATTACCCAAGGACAGGGTGCGAATACGAAAATTGGAGTAGCGGCCGATGCCCAGTAGGGCCTCAACCTCCTCTGGCCTGCGTACTACGCGCTCGCAAAGCAGGCTCGCGTGTTCTAAGACCTGACGCACCGTGAGGTGTGGGTGCAGGCTGGGGCTGTCGAAGATGCTGACGATGCCGCCATGGCTCTTATGCAATTGGTCTGGATTCAGGCCGAGTAGTTTCACTTCGCCCGACTGGAAAGCCTGCATTCCTAACAGACACTCTAGGGTGGTAGTCTTGCCGGATCCGTTGAGGCCGACGAGGCCATGCACGGCGCCCGGCTCCACTTCGAGGTTCAATTGCTTGAGAACCTCGAAGTCACCGTAACGCTTGCATAGCTGTGTCACCCTAAGGGGAGCGTCGGGCTGTATTTCGGCGCGCGACAATGCATTCTTCCTGTTATTTAACAAATATTTGTTCTACCTGTAGCTCTGTCACGCTGCCTAGCTCAGCCAAGGCGTCAGCGTCGATGCGCGACATGTCACCCACGATGGAGATCAACTTAGGCTTGCCGGCAATATTACGGCGTTGGAAGGCCAGCATATCTTCCAGAGTCGAGCTCTGCAGCTGCGCGAAACGGCTAGCGCGAGGATCGCCAGAGATGCCTAAACGCTCCCATGAACGTACCGTGCCATTGATCTGGCGGAAGCCAATAGTCGAGGTTCGGTAGCGGTTCAGCAATGAGTTTTTGGCTACTTCGAACCGCTCGCCGGAGACCGGCATATTCTCGAACAGGTCGAGGAAGGCCCCGAGGGCTTCAACGGTTTTATCGTTCTGCGAGCTGATGACGCCGAGGCCTAAATTCTCTGCGCCAACGCGGCCGCCTTGTGCATACTGCGCCTGCGCGGAATAGGCGAGAGCGCGGGCCTCGCGTAACTCCTGGAACACCACGCTCGACATGCTGGTGCCGAAATAGGGGTTGTACAAAGAGGAGGGCACCGTGAGTGCTTCGTCGTATTCGCCGTCGGGGAACTCGATGCGCACCTGTGCCTGCGCGGTGGTCTGGTTCACGACGTAGATCTGATTGCTGTCGATCGCGCGAGCAGTACGGAAGCGATAGGGAGGGGTATCCATTAACTGCTCGGGCACTTCATAGAGCGCGTGCAGACGAGTCAGTAATTCTTCCAAAGGCATCGAGCCCGTGTAACTGAGCGTGTGCTTATACTTGAGCAGGTCGCCGACCAATGCCTCGAGCTCTGCAACACTCGCCGCCTTGATCTGTTCGGAAGTCAGGGATGTGAGCATGGGCGAGTCGTCGCCATAGCGATTATATAGGTACAGGGCCTGACTGATCGCGCGGGGGTCTTGTTGCTGGTCCTCGCGTGACTTTAGGATGATAGACTTGAGTTCCTCTAGCGTGGCCTCGTCGACACTGGGATTGCGCACGACTCTTAGCATGAGCGCCAAGGAAGCGTCGAACTGCTCGTCTAGGCCAGATATCCCCAAGGAGGACTCGTTCGCGCCGGCGCCAACGCCGAACTCGCTGCCTAATCGATACCACTCTTTCTGCAAGTCTTCGGCGGACATGTCGCCAGTGCCCGACTTCTGCAGAAGTGCGGTGGCAAGGCCAAGGGCGTCATTCTCTTCCGTGCCGGCCTCTACGCTGATGGAGAAGCTAAACAGGTCGTTGAGGGGGTTAGGGGCGTAGTACAAAGGCACACCGGGTGCATACTCCACCACCTGATAGTCTCGGCCTGCTTGCACATAGGTCGGTTCGATCTCTTCATAGGGCATCGCCAAGATAGAGGCCGCGAACTGCGACTGGCGCGTGGGGTCGATGTTCACCGGATCGATCTGGGGCTTCTCTACCTGCGGAATATCTTGTTGTTCGTCGATGCGCTGAACCGCGACATAGTCGTTGCCAAAATATTGATTCGCCACGCGCACGATGTCTTGTTTCGTGACCTTTTCGAGTCGGCCGATCTCTGCCACATAATGATCCCAGTCATCGCCTTGGATAAATGCTGAGCGCATATTGCCAACTCGGGCAGTGTTGGATTCCAGCGCTGCCTTCTCGGTTTTCTTAAAGTCATTGACGATGGCAGGAATGATCCAGTCTTCGAATTCACCGGCCTTTACGAGGGCAACCTGGTCCAATAGTAGCTGCTCAACTTGCTCGAGGGTTTGGCCCTGTTTGGGCACGCCGTTTAGGTGTTGTGAACCATAGTCGTTTAAGAATCTGGGTGAGGAGCCTGCCGATTGCACGGCCTGTGCCTGATTCAAGTTGAGGTTGATCAAGCCTGCCGTGCGGTTGTCGAGGATCATATCCGCCAGCATCAAGGCTTCTTTATCCGGGTGCCCATTGGGCACAGTACGGAACGCGATCTCGACCTCTTCCTCGCCGCGATAACGCACGGTCATGCGCTCCACGCCTTGAATTGGGTCTTCAACCCATGGGCCGACCTCTGGCACTGGCTTGGGCTGCCACCCACCGAAGGTTGCGCTGATGGTGGCGATAGCGGAGTCGATGTCGATGTCGCCACTGATGAAGATCGCCATATTGTTCGGTACATAATAGGTATCGAAGAAATTGCGAATATAAACAAGAGAGGGATTCTTGAGGTGTTCGGCGTCACCAATCGTGGTCTGCTGACCATAAGGGTGCTTCTTGTATAACATTTCGTTCATGGCGTAATACGATAGGCTGCCGGGGTTATCTAGGCTCTGGTTCTTCTCTTCGTAAACGGTTTCCAGTTCTGTGTGGAATAGTCGAAAGACGGGGTTGATGAAACGATTCGACTCGATTGCCGCCCACTGCTCGAGACGGTTAGAGGGAAGGCCCACTTTATAGACGGTCTCTTCATGAGAGGTATGGGCGTTGAGTCCGCCGGCACCCATGCCGTTATAGAGCTGGTCGATCTCATTGGGTACGGCGAATTGTGCGGCCTCTTGTGAGACGCGATTGATATCAGCGTAGAGCTGCGCACGCACTTCGGGATCGGTCGCGTTGAAGTGCTGTTCATAAAGATCGCTAATTTGATCGAGAAAGGGTTTCTCTGCAGCATAGTCTAGCGTGCCGAGTTCTTGGTTGCCCTTGAATAGAAGGTGCTCGAGATAATGGGCTAAGCCGGTCGCGTCAGCGGGATCGTTCTTGCTGCCCGCTTTCACCGCGATCTCGGCGTAGAAACGCGGCTCCTCGTGATTCTCTGTGAGATAGACCTGTAGGCCATTATCGAGTTCATAGATATGGGCATTGAGCGGGTCGTTGGCGCTAGGGGCATGGATCTGCGTGTAGCCCACTGGGGCACTGCTGCTCACCGCGCTGGTCTCTGGCGCGCTACTAGACTCTTGAGGGCCGCAGGCACTGAGGCCTAGCCCAAGCAGTATAGTGAGTACAGCGGTCGCCGCGTTGCGAGAGCGTCTGGTGTTCGTAGAAGACATAGTGTTCTCCAGAGGGTTTACTTCATCAAATGTGGCTCGTACTTTTCGTTGTCGCTAATGTAAAGATTTTCAGCAGGAAGTCCATCGCTCCCGCGTCCGATTGCATGGGATTCACGCTATAGATACGCGGGACATTGCATTTAGACCTGCAGTGGCCGCGCTCTATTGCGCATCCCGCGGTTCGGCTTGCCCGTCGGGCGCATTGTCTTGCACCATTTCGCGCGCTTCCTGTAGTGAGCTCGACAGCGACCCTAGCTGGGCCGTGGAGCTTTGCAGGTTCTCTCGCAAATTAGCAATTTGCTGCCTAAATAGCTCCTGTTGCGCGACGTTTGCGTCTATTTGCCGCATTAAACGCGCGCGTTCGGCCTCCGACTCTACAAGCAGAGCCTCGTTCTGAGCGAGTTCTTGGCGTAGCTGCAGCGCCGCCGAGAACTGTAGGAATGCAACGGCAGAGGCAGTGAGCACCAAAATCGCCGCGATGATGCGTGTTTTCATTTTTCGATCCTTCTTAGTTTAATCGGTTCGAATCTGGGTTTTTCAAGGGTTTGAGTACTTTTAGGGCTCTAGTGTAACGGTTGCTTGGGGGCGGTGCATTACGGCTTGATCTTTGTCAATCAGACATAAGCTTGTTATAGGGCGTGAATTTGAATTTCTGACTATCGAGTCGTAAAATAAGCACTAATTAGTGAACGCGATTTGAGGTTCGCTATGTTTTTGCAGCGCAGGCGTGAGCTAGTGTCCGGATGGAAGTTTTTGAGGGTGAATGCTCACAATGACATCTAAAAGGAGGAAATCATGTTATCTAGGCAAAGTTGGAAGACTCAGCAGCGGCCCGGGAAAGTTGCATTAGGTTTCGCAGTCCTAGGCGTATTGGGCCTATCTTCTTACGCGCAAGCACAATCATCTTCGCTTTCGATCGATTCGGAGCGAGTGACTTACGCGGATCACGTCGCGCAAATCATTACTGACAACTGTGTGGTCTGTCACCGCGAAGGCGGCATCGGCCCGATGCAATTGACTAACTTTGAACAGATTCGCCCTTGGGCGCCGCTGATCAGCATGCGTGTCGCCAATCGCGAGATGCCGCCCTACGCCTATGATCAGCATATCGGCATCCAAGACCTGCAAGGTGATTGGCGTCTGAGCGATGAAGAGATTAGCACGATCACTAACTGGGTCGCGCAGGGCGCGCCGGAAGGGGATTGGGGCGACCGTAGTCACCCAGTAGCGAACCTGCCCAATCCCGACGAATGGAACTTTGCCGATCAATTCGGGCAACCAACTCTCGTGTTGGACTCGGCGCCCATCGATGTCCCCGCTCTGGGCAATGACATGTGGCATCGACCCTATGTGCAGACAGGTCTCAACCAGGATCGTTGCATCAAGGCGATACAGGTGAAGCCGGCCGGCAATGCGAAGGCGGTGGTACACCATGCCAACTCTGACCTCGAGGTGATGAACGCCGATGGCGAGTATGAGGACTACGGCCAGTTGACCGAGTATGCGATGGGCAAGTGGGGCGAGATCATGCCCGATGGTGTGTGCCGCGTCCTCCCTGCTAATTCTCGCGTGCGTTGGGATATTCACCTATTCCCCGGCGGCGTAGGCGCAACGGCCCCGGGCACTATGATCGAAGATAACGTAGTCGAGATCGGTATCTGGTTGCATCCGGAGGGTTATGCCGACAAGGCGCGCTTCAAGCAAGACCTGAAACTGTACAGACTCAATCAGGGCGAGTTGGTTATCCCGCCCCATGGCACCGCCATGACACAGGGCTTCCACTCTTTCGATCACCCCGTGCGCGTCGATAGCTTCCAGCCACACGGCCACCTGCGCATGCGCGCCGCCTCTCTGGAGATTTTTTATCCAGCCACAGGGCGCACGGAGCAGATCAGCCAGATCTCTAACTGGAGCGCTACTTGGCACCACAGTCATCTGTACGAGCCTGATGTTGCGCCGCTAGTTCCCACCGGCGGCGTCCTCGTGATTAAGCAGTGGTATGACAACACGGCGAATAATCCCAACAACCCCGATCCCGATTTCTGGGTGGTAGAGGGCAGCCGGACAGCCGACGAGATGACCCATGCATGGCTGGCGGTCACGCACCTCGACGAGGATGGGTATCAGGAAATTCTCGCGCAGCGCGAGGAGGCCAAGCAGCGCACTGTAGCTGCCGAATAAAAAACGTTTAGTCATAAAAGGGCGTCGCTTAGTGCGATGCCCTTTTTTTATTCATTAACAATGGGAGTGGCAATATCATTCCGATATCACCAACTACTAAGCGTTATATAATAGAGCGATCGATCGACAGTTGTGACTATTTGTGTCACACAGAATTAGTAATTGCGTTTTAGTAAAGGCGCTGTTTATATCGAGCGCATAAGGAAGTTTTGGTCGTTTATCGGCGTACCGGAATCGGTAGTTTAGAAGTCGAATCTCCAGTGATAATCAAGTAGTGCCTTATTCAAGTAAGTAGCTATTGGTATCTAAAAAAATAAAAGCGGATCTGCAGTAATGCGGTGAGCGCTAACAACCGGAGATAAATATGCTGAACTTTACTCGGCGCGGGAAACTGCGCCTAACGATTCAATCCTGCCTCGCAATTTCATGTTCGATTCCTGCCTATGTGCTTGCCCAAGACTCTCCCGAGGTAGAGGAGGTCGTCGTCACCGGCTCGTATATTCGCAACAGCGCGTTCGCGCAAAACTCCCCTGTTGATACGGTCACCGCAGAAGATCTGTTCGAGTCCGGCGCACCAAGTATGGGAGCCTATATTCGTGACCTTAGTTATACCCAGAATACCAATGTGGTAAACATCGTTCTGGGTACGGCCGACGGGACTCAGAACGGCAATAGTAGCTTTAATCTGCGCGGCTTGGGGGAGAACTCCACGCTGACGCTGATCGATGGTGCGCGGACTCTGAGCCCCGTGTTGTCGGCGTCCCTGCCGGAGATCGCCATCGCCAGAATGGAGCTGGTGCTGGACGGTGGTTCCGCATTGTATGGTTCCGATGCGGTGGCCGGGGTGGTCAATATCATCCCCATTAAGGAATTCGAGGGCTTCCGTGCGCGCACCTATTACCAGCGCACCGAAGACGGCGCGATGGAAGATATGACTGGCTCCTTCCTATGGGGAAAATCGTTCGATAACGGTATCGACTATGTCGGCGCCTTTGAGGCGAAGAAGAGAACGCCACTGATGATGTATGAGCGTCCCCGTGAATGGGAGCACTCAAACAATGCGTCAAATTCTGGCCCTATCGGCGTGTTCCGCGAGCTGCAAGGCGCTGATGCGGGCGTCAACATACTCGCCCCTCATGGCGGCACCAGTGTCGGGCCAACACTGCTCGACCCGAACTGTGGCACTTTCAATGAGGGCTCACCCTCTCACGGCACAGGTTCGATGCCCGACCCATCGGGGACTATCTATCGAGGCACGGCCTGTACCTATGAGTACAGTCAGCAGCATGCCTATTCTCGGCATGAGGTGGACTATAACCTCTATAGTAGTGTGAGCTATGAGGCGACAGACTGGCTGCGCCTGAATGCCACCCTGAACAATCATTATCGCTACAACAATGAGCGTACCACCGGCTCCTCTCCTAACGGCGGCAATGACCGCGCGGTGATGAAGATCCCCGCCAGTCATCCAGCCAACCCGTGGGGAGTGGATCTTACGCCGTGGAGTTGGCGGATCTTCGGGCATACCGGCGCCACACTTCCCACCTCTTTCTATTCCGACACCTCCAAGAAAGTGGATTCGGACTTTTCTCTGAATCGTTTTAAGCTCAATGCCGAGTATGATCTTGCGGGCTCGTGGACTGGCTATTCCTATTTCGCCCGTCAGGATTCGAAGGCCACCACCGATCAGAATGTGATCAGCTCCAGTCGCCTGCAATTGGCCATGTCTGGCTTGGGCGGCCCCAATGGCAACGAGTGGTTCAATCCCTTCGGATCCTCGTCGCCTAAGTCCCCCAATTATGTCGAAGGGGTGACTAGCAATTCCCAGCAATTGGTCGATTGGCTAATGCTGTCCAATCCTAATGGATTGAACTCGCGAGAAGAGTTGGATGTGTTTGAGACCGTCATAACGGGTGAGCTCTATGACCTGCCCGCGGGCGCCATGGCGATGGCCATCGGATACCAGTGGCGGGATCTCAGTACCTATGACTTCGAGGATCCATTCGACCGGCTCGGCGAAGACTATGCCAATAGCCAGATCCTCGGGGCGCGGCAGGACGATGCGGTCTATGTCTCCGAGACTCGCTCGGTGTTCGCGGAACTGGAGATTCCAATCCTGGAGAGCTTGGCCGCACAGTTAGCGGTGCGGCACGAGGAATTCAAGGATTTCGGGCTAAAGGCCACCACGCCGAAGGTGTCCCTGCGTTGGGAAGCCCTGCCGAGCTTGGCAGTGCGAGCCTCGTGGGGAGAGAGCTTCCTGGCTCCCTCGCCTTATCAGGCACGCCCCTTCGTCGCCGATGACACCTGCGCCGACATGTTCAGCGGCATAGACGAGTTCACTAACACGCCTTTGATCGGTGGCATCTGGTGTAGCTCCGGTAATCCCAACCTGCAACCGGAAACCTCTACCATCCAGAACCTTGGCATCACTTGGGAGCCCTCGGGTGCGCTGGAGGGTTTGAACCTGTCCATGGACTATCAGGAGATCGAGTATGTCGATAGGATTAGGAGTTTGAGCCAGCAGGACACTGTCGGCTTTGAGTTCACAAATTTCCTGAAGGAGACTGGAATCGCAAGGGCCAGCTACGATCCGGCTCCCGGCTCCGCAACTCGTGCTCGTGCCGATGCATGGCTAGCGAGTAAGGCCGCGATTGCGGGCTACCCCATCCAGCGCTATCCCAGTGGGTCGGTATCTAGACTATTCGTCCAATCTGCCAACATCAGTTCCGTGTGGATCGACCTCCTCGACTTGAAGGCGGAATACCGCTTCGATACCCAAGACTGGGGGACGTTCAACACCACTGTGCAGACGACCTACTACTTGACCTATGACTACATGGGTCTGGACGAGGTGCGCACCGAGGCGCTTGGTAAACAGAATGGTCGGACGGGCATAGTGCCGCCGATTCCTTCGACTAAGCTCAACATGAGGATGAACTGGTTCCGTGGCAATCAGAGTGCGTCGATCTCTGCCAACTATTGGAACGATATCGAGTTCGATGATCAGGTGGTGGACTTCTTCTGGGCAGATGGCAATAACGCGCTGAACCCTCCAAGTACGATTCATGGGGAGTACATCGTGGATGCGCGCTATGCCCATGTATTCACTCAGTACTTCGACAGTGAGATCACGGTCAGTGCCGGGATCAGCAACTTGTTCGATAAACGCCCGCAGCGACTGGGCATTATCGGAGGCGCGGAGACGCGCTTGTCAACGCCCTGGGGGCGTCAGTACTGGGTGTCTTTAGATTGGACCCCGGGCCGCTAGAGGAATAGAACCCTATTCCTAGGTTGGAGAGCTGGGAATGATCAACAAAAAACCGGGCCATGGCAGTGGCTCGGTTTTTTGTTCCAAAGTGCAGAAGCCCTCTCCTCGTTTTGCTTTGGCGGACAATTTCGGGAAAATAAATTCTTTACAAAATGCGCCGAAGATAAATTGATATCTAAGTATATTCCTTGAAAAGTCTAAGCAGCGAATGGTAGATCATCTACAGCTGTGCTATGGCAGATCTTCATTAGTCGCGAGAATAAATCATTTCGTCGTTCGGTTTTCTGTAGCCATTCTTCACACTATTATTCTCCCTTCATGATTGTGTGTGCATCTGCGCCTCCCATACCAAAACCGGATGCAGCGTATCTATGCTGTGCTTCTAGTCTGAGGTGCTCCTGAATGGATGCGTTAGCGTAGTGCGCAGGCCTAGTAAAAGCTAGTGAAGCTGTGGCGTTCGGGCGTGTCTCGAGGTTTTAGGGCGAGGCCTTAAAGCCATGGCTGTAAGCACGAACCTGCCATTAACTCTTTGTTCCTATCTCCGCATCAATCGTCTCGAAATGGATTCTATTGCCATGTCCGTTTTGGCGCTCGATCGCTCCGCAATCATATTCGAAGACGCTCGCCAAGGAAATGATTCAGTGTCGAATCAATTCTATTAGAATCCCGTCATCTGCCTAAAGTTCAACTTGTAACAAGTTCTAGAATAATAGTTACAAACTGTTGAAATATTCTTTTTCATAGGACAGTATTCGATCGTTCCAAATATGTAGATTGATCAGGCTTCGGTGTTGGCGATGAGGCGTCGATTTTTCTAAGCCAAGCTCATAGTCCGTGTTGTATCGGTTAGCTTCAAATAACAAAAACAAATTTAGGAGAGAATGATGCGATTCAATGTTCCCCACAAACGCAGTCTGATTTACACCGCTGTTTCCCTCTCGCTGATCTCACTGTCCTCCGCGGGCTATGCCCAACAGGCCGTGGATCCGGAAGTGGAAGAAGTAGTCGTTACCGGTTCCTATATCCGTCGCAGCGAGGGTTTTACCCAGGCCTCGCAGATTACCCAGCTCAGTGCTGACGACCTCAAAGATGAGGGCACCCTAAACCTTGGTGAAGTCATCCAGAACATGTCCTTCGTAGGCGGCCCTTCGTCCTCGATCACTAACACAATCCAAGGCACCAGCTCACGCACCTCCAATATCGATCTGCGCGGACTCGGGCCTCGTTCGACTCTCACTCTGATTGACGGCAAGCGTATCGTGAACGAAAACGTCAATGCCATGCTGCCCACTATCGCCATCCAGCGCCTCGACATCGTGGCCGACGGCGCGGCGGCACTGTACGGCAACGAAGCGGTGGCTGGTGTGGTCAACTTCGTTCCCTACGCTTCCTATGACGGTGCGAAGGTCGAGGTCTATGGCGAGCAAGACTCCCGCGGCGATTACGACGAGCAGTCTGCACAATTCTTATGGGGTGGCGATGTCGGCGACATCGACGTGGTGTTGGCGGGTCAATTCCGCACCAACAGCCGTCTAGGCTGGGACGAACGCCCCGAACTAGCCCAAGCAGGCCTGAACTATTCCTCTAACGCTCCAGGCAACTGGGTGCAACCAACGCGTAACGCCGCTGGTCAGTACACCGGGGTTAGTTCTAATAAACCAGATCCTAACTGTGCGCCTGCCTCGCAGCGCCAGTCTTACCAAGTAGATGTCGCTAACAACCCCTATGGCATGCTAGCTGGCACTACGTGCTACTTCGACTACGGCGATACTCGCAGCTACCGCGAGCCAGACGATACTACTTCTCTTTTCCTTAACGCCACTTGGGAGGCCAGCGATGACCTGACCCTGCGCTTCCAGGCTTTCGATTCGCGCCTGTCCGAGGTGAACTACACCTCAACCTCGAATCCGGGCAACTCGCGCATCGCCGAGCTGGGAGCTGTTCGTGGTGAGCAACCGGGTAACCCGTTCCTCGCCAAGAACGCAGCAGGTCAACAGCTCTATGGTATCGATGCAAACGGCGATGGTATCCCCGATCGTGGATCGGTCGACATCAATAAAGACGGACTAATGGACTACCTAGTCTCCGGCACTACCGCTAATGGCGTGTTGCTGCACGAAGATGTTAGACCTCGTACCCTGCGTCCGATCAACAAGACCCACACTCAACCAAACGGAAACACTGCGGACGGCGACAACACCCAAGGCAGCACAGACGTTAGCAACCGCATGCTCTTCCAGGCAGACTTCAAGGTTCCTGGATTGGAAGGGTGGGAGGGTATGGCTGCCTATGCCACGGGCAAACAGACCTATCGTTTCACGTCGAATCAGAACTACGATATCGAGGCCATGAAGCAGGGCCTAAGTTGTGACGTCATCAACGATCGCGATGCCTGTTACAACCCATTCTTCGTGGTGGATCAGTCGACCAATAATAGCATTCAGGTGATGGATGCGATCGCGGCGCGCGACAAGGAAATGGAAGAGAACTGGTTGAGTACAATTGATCTTGTGTTCAACGGCGAAGTGCCTTTGGGCGACTTCGAACTGCCAGGCGGCCCGATCGGCGCAGCGGTTGGTTATCAGCGTCGTTCAGACAAGTACACCAACACGCCTTCCCTCGTTGAAATCCGCGGAGATACTTGGATAGGTAGCCCGTTTGCTGAGGACATCACCACTGGTAGTCGTGATGTTGACGCCTACTTCCTCGAGCTTGCGATTCCGATATTGTCCAATGTGGAAATCGAGGCCGCAGTACGCAACGAGGAATTCAGCACCGGCCAGAAGTCGACGGATCCGAAATTCGGCATCACCTATGCGCCGATGGACTGGCTGACTCTGCGTGCTACGACTGGTGACGCGTTCATCGCGCCAACGCTTCAGCAACTGTTGAATCCGGTCAGCTGTGGCCTGTCTACGGTAACTGACCGCTTCTCCGCGTTCTCGGCATTCACTACGGCCTGTTCGGGCGGTAACCCAGCTCTACAGAACGAGTTCTCAACATCGAAGCAGTTAGGTTTTGATATAGCGTTCGAGTCCTTCGACGTGTCGGTTACTTGGAACACCACTGACTTCAAGAACCGTATCGTCGGCATCTCCGGCCAGACAGTGATGAACAATGACTTCGCTGCGTTCAAGGAATGGTCTGGCTTCGCAGGCAATGGCGTGGGTGCCGCCGGTCGGCCCTCGATGGCGCAATTGCAGGCATGGCTGGCTAGCGGTCTGAGCAATCCGGATATCATCCGCGACGAAAGAGACCTAGGCACCATTTTGCAGGTCTCTGCACCGGGTAGCGTCAACGCCCAGAGCGTGGAGGTAACTGCTTGGGATATTCAGGCGAACTACCGCTTGAGCCTAGCCGATTTAGGTAACTTCCGCATTAGCCTGCAGGCTACCTATATGGACTCGTTCAAGTATCAAGACACCGTCGACGGCCCCATAGGCGAAGGTGCCGGCTTGACTAACCTGCAAACCGCCACTGCGCCCGCGGTGCCTGAACTGAAGGCCAACCTGCGCTTGGGCTGGAACTTGGGCAACCACGCGCTAAGCGGTACGCTTCACTACCTGAGTGAGATGGATTGGGATGGTACGAACTACATCCCCGTTATCAATCTATTCGCCAATACCAACCCAAATCCTAGTATCGTTGGCGGCCAGATCCGTGCATGGACGGACTTCGACCTAGCCTACACTTATCAGGGTTTGGAGTTGATGGGTGGCGAGATGGCGTTCAGCGTTGGTTCGCGCAACCTGTTCGACCGTCAGGCGCAGCGTACACCGGACTTTGCTGGTGTAATGGGTGAGTTGCAGGATCCGATGGGTCGCTCGATCTATGCGCGTATGGTGTACGATTTCTAAACCAGCGGATAGTCTAGCTAGCTAATCTGCGCGGAATTTGTTGCACAGATTGCTAAAAAAAGAGAAGGGGCCCCAATGGGGCCCCTTCTTCGTTAAGACGGTTGGATCGCTCCGCGCACTATCCGAGGGGAGATGCGCTGGGATGCACCCTATGCGAAGGTGATCGATCAATACTTCGACAGCAGTTTCACCTTGAGCGCAGGGATCAACAATCTCTTCGATCTTCGGCCACAGCGTATGCCGATTCAGGGCGGTTTCGAGACGCGTCTGTCGACACCCTGGGGGCGCCAATTCTGGGTTGCAGTGGAGTGGACGCCTGGCGGCTAGAGCGATGAAGCCTTGCGCTGGCGCAGGGGGGAGTGATCAAAAGGGGTTGAGGCCAGCGCTTCAGCCCCTTTTTACTACCAATAGGCTTCGAGGGTGATATGCCCCGATTGCCCATCGACGCTGCGCACAAAGCCCCTTTGCTCTAAGGCTTTTAGTGCGTCCTGTACCATGCCTGGGTTGCCGCAGAGCATGAACTGGGAGTTCTGCAATGACAGCTCTCGACCGGCTACACGTTCTATGGTGCCATTGCTAATGCTCGCCGGGATATGGCCATGGATGCTGCCCTCTACCTTCTCGCGGCTGACGAAGGGCACGAAGGTGAAACGATCTGCGTATTGTGCCTTGGTCTCCTCGATCAGCTCGCTATAGGCGATATCGCACCATTGCCGTACGGCATACACCAAAATCACATTCGCGAACCTGTCCCAGACCTGTGCAGACTTGATGATGGAGAGAAAGGGTGCCACACCCGTGCCGGTGGCCAATAACCACAGGTCTTGCCCGGCAGGCACTTGTCTGAGAGTGAAACTGCCTTCGGCGAGTTGCTGTACCCATACAGAGTCCCCTGCTTGCAGGAGTGCAAGGCGCGCCGAGAGCTGCCCGTCGAGCTGGGTGTAGAAGAAGAACTCCAGTGGCTGCTCGTGGGGAGCGCTCAGGATGGAGTAGGGTTGCGCGACGCGCTTGCCGTCCACATTGATGCCAATGCAAGTGTATTGACCGGCCTCGAAAGGAGCCAAGTCGGCCTCTATTTGCAGCGAGAATAAATTCTGGGTGCGGTGCGTATTGGCTACCACCACCCCCTCTATCCATGCCGGCTCTAACTCTGCCATGCTCATGCCTGTATTAAGTTTTACGAAAGTCCTTCGGGCGCGCATTGTCGCATATTCCACAAGGTTTATCCCTTTTCTGCACATAGAAAAAAGATGGCACGCAAGTGGGTTTTTCTATAGGCTCAGTAGCCACTATTTCCAATATGTTACGAGCTGTAAGAGACTATTATTCGGAGACTTCTATGTTGCGCGACTGGTTCAAGATTGCCCTATGGAAACGAATTGTGCTTGCCCTAGTGCTCGGCGTCATCGTTGGCAGTGTGTGGGGAGAAGGGGCAGTCTCGATTAAGTGGATTGGCGATCTCTTCGTGCGGCTCATCAGCATGGTCGTAGTCCCACTAGTGTTTTTCACACTGGTCTCCGGTGTGATCGCCATGGGTGACCCGAAGAAGCTCGGCTCCTTGGGCATCATGACCCTTGCCCTGTATATGCTGACGACGCTGTTCGCTATAACGATTGGGCTGATACTCGCCGTGATATTGCAGCCCGGCGTCGGCGTAGACCTCTCCTCGACCATACCAGGGGTAGTGCAGGAGGCGATTCCCTTGTCTGAACGCCTGATGAGCATTGTGCCGAGCAATCCTATGGCGGCCTTGGCTGAGGGCAATATCCTCGCGATCATCTTCTTCGCCTTGCTCGTGGGCATTGCGGGACTCATATTGGGCGAGAAGGCCAAGCCGATCGCCGATCTGGTGAACGCGGCTTCCGACATCATGCTGAAGATCACCGGATGGGTGATGGAAGTCGCCCCGTTTGGCGTCTTCGCCCTGATCGCCTGGGTCTCTGGCACGCAAGGCGTGCTCGCACTACTCGATGTTGTGCGTCTCGCCGCCGCGGTGTTCCTCGGCTGCTTCCTGCATGTGTTCTTGGTGCATGGCGGCATAATGCGCTTCCTGCTGAAGCTGCGGCCTTATAAGTTCTTCAAGGGCGCCAGCGATGCGATGCTGGTAGCGTTCTCGACCTCCTCTAGCTCGGCTACTCTGCCCGTGAGCATGGCTGTTGCCGAACGCAATCTCGGCATTAAGCCGGTGGTGGCGACCACTGTGTTGCCCCTCGGCGCGACGATCAATATGGACGGCACCGCGCTCTATGTGGGCATCGTCTCGGTATTCGCCGCGCAGGCCTTCGGCATCGAGCTCGCATTCGCCGACTATCTCATCGTAATGGGCGCCACCACACTAGTCTCTATCGGCACGGCGGCGGTGCCCGGTGCATCGGTATTCCTGATGGCGGCGGTGATGGGCGCTATTGGCATGAGCCCCGAGCAGATCGCGGTAGTGGTGGGTTTCATCATTCCCTTCGATAGGCCGCTGGACATGGCGCGCACAGCCGTAAACGTGGCGGGGGATCTATCGGTGGCCACCGTGGTGGCGAACTGGGAGAAGGAGTTCGACAAAGACGTATTCGAAGGCCCGAATCGCTACTAGTGACTAGATCTTAGAAGGTCCAGGACAGGGTCATGCCCATGCGCAGGTCTTGGTCTAGTGTCGCAAGCGCGGAGTCTCTCTTCGCGCTGGTGGCTATGACCTGACCCATCAGCGCTAGATTATTGCTAAGCGTGTAGTTAAGCGACACGCTGCCTAGCACAGAGGCCGCATCCAAGGCGCTTTGTAGCGTCACCGCCAGCTGTAAATCCCCATTGCGCATATTATTGGAATAGCGCAGCAGTGCATTGCCCGTGACCTCGTCGCCCAGAAGGGCCGCGTTGCCGGCAAGCCGCGCAGCGGGGGACAACGCTCCCTGCGCGGCAATGCCCATCATGATGCTCTGATCGTTGTCGATGGCGTACTCGAAGCCCAGGGTTGCGCCTAATTTATTCATCTTCTGCGTCGCGAGATAAGCAGCCTCCCTCGGATCTGCGGGCGTGACGAGTATGTTGACGAGGATGTCGTGGCTATAGGCGATATCCAGATTCAGTAATAGCTTGCCGATGGCTCGATTGGCCGAGGCGCCTAATAACAGATAGTCGTTCGCCATGGACTGTGCGTCCCCCGTGCCGGAAGGGGGCGCCGAGTAGGAGAGCTGATTCTCATAGAGGTACGCGGCCATGATGGAGACATCGCTGCCCGCGAGACTCCAGCGCATCTGCGAGCCGATCTCGAACAGGGCTTGGTCGCGGCGATAATCGGTCAGATTGAACGCGGGCTCGAAGAAGAAGGGGCTGCCACGCACCGGCGGCGGATTGAACTCGGGGTAGAGATTCACGAACGAGGACAGCTGGTGGTTGCCGATGAAACGGTCCCACACCAGAAGCCATTGATTGAGCCGGGCATCCTCGATGTCGATGATGGTCAGATCGCGAAACTCGCTAGTGTTGATGACATCGAGCACGGAGTTGCCGATGTTCTCGCCCCACACCACGGTCTGGGCGCCAAGTTTCAGGCTGTTCCCGCTCGTGCTGCGCTGCACAAATAGCTCGTTCAGGCGGAACTCGGTGTCGATGCGTTCATCGTTGGCACGGTATTCGTAGTCACCCGGCCAATACACCTTGGCCTGCGCGCTCGCCTGCAGCAGCCAGCCCGGTGCGAAGGGATTCTGGTAACGGGTTAACAGGCTGAAGCGGCTATTCTCGATCGCGGCGTTGTTACGATCGGTGCTGCCGTCGGCGCGCGTCACCGAGTGTTCATTGACCTGCGCGAACAGTTGCTGGCTAAGCTTGAAGGTAAAGGGCTCGAGCCATGCGGGCGTATTGCTCTGGGCCTGGTCGAAGAGATCATCCCCAAAATTGACGCTATCGAAATCGAAACCGTCGATGTTGTCGGGAATGTCTTGCGCGTATACCAAGCCCAGGGGGCTTAGCACAAGCGTGGCTAAGAGGAGGCGGAATCGGGGTGCACGGCTCACGTCAGTCAATCTGCTCCCGCAGCTTCTGTAGCTCCGTCTCCCTGAACGCCACATCGGTGAGTGTGCGCTGTGTTAGGAAATCTTCGGGCACATCGATGCCGGTATTGATCTCGAGAATTGCCATGTTGGAGAGGCGATTACTGACTAGGTTCATCATCGTCAGAGAGCGTGCTACCCAGACGTCGTTGATCAATTCAACGCGGGAGGCGATGAGGCGCTTTACCTCGCGATCATGCTGGTCATACATGTCGGCTCGGAGCATGACGAAGCGCTCTTTGTCTATGTATTGCACCGTGCGGGCGTAGCGGGTCTTGCGGGCGCGAGCCTCATTCGGAATCGATTCGATCTTCCACACCTCGCGACCCGATTCGGTGTTCTCTTCAAGTATCGTCAGCGCGTACTCGTCCAGCTTACCCGTGTCTTGATCCTCCGTCGTGAACTCAGAACCGAAGATCGAGGCGGGTTCGGTATCGTCATCGGAGTTGCCACTGGCGATACGCTTGACGGTGCCGAGGGCCGAGAGATAGAGCCAAGTCTCATTGTCTTGGTCTGAATCATCATAGGTCACACTCAGCATGCCGATGCCTTTCTCTGCAGGCGGCTCTAACACGACTGAAACGGAGCGGGTGTCTTTGTTTTGTGGGCCGAAATTGATGCCGACCGACTCGAGGGCCTTGACCCGAGGGCGCTCGGCACAGGTAATCTGATTGTCGCGCACGCCGAATTGGCAGCTAGAGAGTTGGATGCGGTTGAATGCGGAATTGGTGGTAGTGCGCTGAGCGTCTTCTACCTTCTCGAGAATATCGCGTGCGCTCATTTGCGCCAGTGTGCTGCTGGATGCCGTGAGTGCAGCGCACAATAATGCGCCGCCTGTTAGGCACTGGTAGAACTGCTTCATTTGTAGCACCCCTCTACGTGTCTGAAGTTAATGCGCGGTGGCGCTCGGTGCGGTGATCTGCGCGAACGAGCGATCTGCGTCTTTGACCCCGAAGTCGGGCTTAAATATTTGTAGCATAGCCGGTATTAGGAATAAGTCGCTCAACAATGCCACGAAAATGGCGAGAGAGCCAAAAAAACCAATCTTCGCCATACCCAAATAATCCGAGAAGCTCAATATGGCGAAGCCAAGGCCCAGCACCATGGTGGTATACATGACAGCCTTGCCCACATTGTCGATCGTGCTCTTTAGCGCCATTGCCATGTTGCGAGTGCGCACTAGCTCGAGTCGGTAGTGGGTCATGAAGTGAATCGTATCATCTACGGCAATGCCGATGATCACGGGTGCGATCATTAGCGTGTCCGTGTCCAGGGGGATGCCCAGCAGGCCCATTAGACCGAAGCTGAGTAGTGCCGGAATAATATTGGGAATGATCGATAGCAGTCCGCCCTGCACAGAGCCCAGTGTCAGCATCATGATCACGCAGATCACGACTAGGGCGAGAATGAAGCTGCTGTACTGAGATTGGGCTATCTCATCGGTGGCGCGCATCATCAGCGGAATCGACCCTGTGACTAGTACGCGCATCTCGGGATATTTTGGTTCGAGGTCAACGAAGGCCTGCTCTATCTCTACCGCCAATTCGTCGAAGAAGCGCTGGTATTGATAGGACCCGGCATTATAGGCATTGATAGTGATGTGGGAGCGGCTGTAATCGTCTGAGACGAGTGCGCGGCGATCATCGGGGTTGGCGCTATTGAACAGGTATAGCAACTGCGAGACCAGCGCCTCGCTATCGGGCACACGGTAATACGCGGGGTCGTCGCTGTTCATTATCTGGTTGGTGTCTTTGACTATATTGGCCAAGGAATGGGTGCGTGATACCTGGTCGGGATAAAGCGTCTCGATGCGCTCCTGAAGGGCATCCACAGCCTGGAGAACGACAGGATCTAGGAGCCCGTCGGTGGCCCCCGTGTCGATCATGATCTCCATGCTCTGCGCCCCAGCCATATTCTCGTCGACCACAGCATAGGCAACGCGCATATCGCTGCCCTCCCTCGTCAGTTCGGAGATATTGCTGTCGATCTGTACCTGCGAGGTGCCGTACAGGCACAGCAATAACAAGACACCGAACGCGCCGAGTACGGTGCCAGGACGCTTGGCCACGATGCGCGGGATGCGCTCGAGCATGACCTGCTGCCAAGTAATAACCACGCTGGTTAGCATCGAGACCACGGTGATATAGGCGCCGATCAGCGCGCCGGAAATAGCGAAGATCGCCGCGGCATACACCGCCCAGGCGCAAAGCTTCGCTAGCGGCGAGAGTGTGCTCCAGCGTGAGGAGAGGGTGGTGAATACACTGTTTTTCTTTTGTTCTGTGCCGGGGTGCCAGATGCTCAGTAAAATGGGCAGTAAGACCATTGTGAAGAACAAGGCCATGAAGACGCCGAGCGCGGACATGACCCCAAAGACACGGATAGGGAGTAGGTCCGAGTAGCTCAGGGCTAGGACTCCGGCCATGGTGGTGATCGTAGTGATGAAGATGGCGAGGCCGGTTTTGTCATAGGCGTGATAGAGCGCGTCGTTATGATTCTCCCCCTCGCGGCGGAAGGCGAAATACGCACTCATGACATGCACGCAGTCGGCGATGCCAACCGCGAAGATCAGCAGGCAGGTCAGGGAAATCATTGTCGAGAGTGCGACGCCGAACCACGAGGTCAAGCCCCAGGTCCAGGCGAGGCTCAAGGCGATGGTGAGGATTGGCCACAGCACGGCACTGAAGGAGCGAAACAGCGCCCAGAGCAAGCCGATAAAGATCGCGATCATCGCGACGGCGAGCAGCATCATCTGCTGCAGGGTGCGGTAGACGAACTCCATCATCGGGGGATTGCCCACCGGGTAGAAGTCCAGCGCTTGTTCGTATGGCGAATACGCCGCCTGCAGGGCATTGAAGAAAGCACTATAGGCGAACATGTCCACGGCTTGAAAGGGGATGTCTTGCACCTGGGCTTCTTCGTCGAAGCTCAGGGTGAAGGTGTCGGGGTCGTCGAAGGCGCTGAAACTGCTGTCCAGTGAGATGCTGGCATTGTCGATCTGCGGGGTAAACCCTGCCACAGGCTCCGCGCCGAAGAACGTTTGTATCATCACGCCCGCATAGAGACCATCGGCGGAGAAGAATAGGAGCTTGAAGTCATCCTCTTGCAGGGCGCGCTCGCGCACTTGCGCCAAGGCGGCGTCCGTTTCCGGTAAGGGGTTGGGGATGAGGCGCTCGGAGCGTAGCGTGTCGGCATCGCTGCGCTGCACACGAATATTCGTCAGAGACTGTACTCTGCGAATATTCTCCAATTCGCGCAGGTCTACGGGAGCGTCGTTGATCTGTTGCGGCAAGCTATTGGGGTCTAAGTCTTGCCAGTTCTCTAAGTCACGAGTGAGCCCAGCGATCGCGCTTAGAGACTCTCTTGAGAAGACGTCGCCATCGCGTGCCCGGTAGACTAGGAAGACGGAGTCATCGCTACCAAATTGTTTGCGGAACTCGTTCAGCGCGCCGATCGCGGGATCATCTTGGTCGATGAAGCTGTCGATGGTCATGTCGAGGGAGGTGCGGGTATAAGCGCCATAGATCATGACGGCGGTAGAGCCAAGTAACAGAGCTAGCACCAACCAGCGAACCTTTAAGACAAGGAGCGGGATGCTAGCGAACACTCGGCTTAGAGCCAGAAGCTTATTGTCCATCGATTGGATACTTCCTAAGGTCCTGCGGCCGCGTGCGACAGGCTATCTATTTTTATTATTGGGTTTCTAGCCGCCTTACTGGCAGCTAAAACGGCTATGAGCTATGGGCAGCGGTATACCCCGAAAGTTTGACGACCATTGTTAATCGGAGTCTCGACAACAATGCGGTTGCCGCCCATATCGCCTGCTTCGTTGCGCGCCAAGTCGACAAGCTCCTGCTGGAGTTTTCTGGTGCCGCGATCAACAAAGGCGATCTCGCTTAGGGCATTCGTGGTGCTGCTGCCCAGACGCGTACATGCACTGACCTGTTCGGGTGTAGCGACCTCTACGAGCATTCCTGCGGAGGTCACGTTCACCCATGTGCCACAGGCACTAAAGGCTGCGCAAAGTCCTACGAGCAAAACTGGTTTTAACATGCTGATCTCCAGATATAACGAATGCCCGCTTACCATGCCAGCATTGTTGCTCGCGGTAAAGTCTTGGCGTTGAATTATCCCAGTCATTCGACGGAACTGACGAGGGGGCTAAGCGTTGTATGATAACATCCGCCCGCGCAGCTCGTGCTAGGGGTTTCGGTGCTTTTAGATAAAAGCCCAACACCGGCGAGCGCCCCATAACTAGAGAAGGAGAAAGTCTCGATGAGCAATGCAGCAGCGATGAGTTTAAGCGGTAAGAATGTAGTCGTGATAGGGGGGACCTCTGGAATTGGTTTGGCCACTGCCATCGCCGCGAGCGAGCTCGGTGCCAAAGTATGGGCAGCGGGTCGCTCCACCGCCCATATCGACAAGGCCCGAGCCAAGGCCGGTAGCCGCGTCACGTTTATGACCGCCGACACCCATGATGCAGCCTCTTTACAGGCAGTGTTCAAAGAGGCCGGTGTTATTGACCACCTAGTCTCCGCGGCGACTGGCGGGAGCCGCACTATGAAGCCTTTCATTGAGCAGACCGGGGAGCAGTTTGAGGCGGCCTTCGGGAAGCTATGGGGCTACTCGAATGTGGTGCGCACCGGTGTGCCCTTCTTGGCCCCAAACGGGTCGATTACGCTGGTCAGTGGCGCCCCCGCGCGCAAGCTCAAGGCCAATGCCTCGGCGCTTAGCTGTGTGGGTGCTGCCGTGGAGAATCTGGTGCGTTGTCTCGCCATCGAGCTAGCCCCGATTCGCGTCAATGTCGTCTCTCCCGGTATTATCGACACGGCGCTATTCGATGGCCTAGGCGATAAGCGCGATGCCGCAGTGGCAGGCATGGTGAAGGGGCAGTTAATAGAGCGAGTAGGGAACCCAATTGAGGTGGCCAGCGCGTTGATTTATCTAATGAATAATGGCTATGCTACCGGCACTACGGTGGATGTCGATGGCGGACAGCTGCTGCGCTAACAATAAGAGGTTGATCAATGAGTTTTAAGCCCGTAATTCTGGTTTACGATCTGGATAATAAGCTGGTCGATGAGATTGCCGCTGAGATTGGGGCTACGGGCCTTTACACCAGCATCAACACCTATAATGAATCCAATGCCATGGATGCCATTCGTCAGTACGACCGTGGCTTCGGTTTTCTCACCAACAAGCTGTCCTGCGTGATTACCGGTTGGAATAATTATAAGAAGCCGCGCGATCAATTCTTGTACCGCCTACGCGCGATAGAGAAGAGCAGCCCAATGCGCAACAACACGCCGGTGATTCTAGTAACAGAGGATCATCGAGCGAACCTGAAGAGGCGGGCGTTAGACCCTGCGGACGGCGCAGCATGCGCGTATCTGCACCCCGACGACTTCAGAGCGGTGCTGATCGAGATGCTGCACACGGTGGTGTTTCAGAAGGGCGCCGCCGAGCTCAATCGGCAGGCGCGCGAAGACCTCGAGAAAGAGATCGCGGACTAGGAGTCCGCGCGCCCCTGCGCTACAGTCTCCGTCTTGCTGCTAATTCGATTGCCTACCAAGAACGCTGCCAGGCCAAACAGTATGCCTGGCATGCCCTCATAGACTGCGTCCGCGAGTCCTGCCCAGCGCCACAGACTCGCCGTGAGCAAACCGCCTATCATCATCACCAGCGCCAGCTTCTCGCTCGGGCGTTGCCCAAGACACAGTACGAGCAATAGCGGCGCGAAGGCGCTCGCCAAACCCGACCAAGCCATGATGACGATGGCGAACACGCTTTGATTCTCACTAAAGGTCAGTGCCAGGGCTATCGCGGTAATCGCTAGGGTAGAGAAGCGAATCAATATCGGCGACTCGATCTTATTCTTCAGTAAGTCATTGGACAGCGCCGAGGAGCAGGCCAGTACCAAGGAGTCTGCCGTTGAGATGGTGGCGGCGAAGATGCCGGCCAGCACAACGCCGACTAAGACCGGAGGCAGCAGCTCTAAGGCCATCGTGGGTAGCGCCAGCTCCGCGTCGAACTCTGCGGGGTTATTCAACAGGACACGGGCCAGCAGCCCTACGCCGATCGCCATGCAATAGAAGGCTGTGAACCAGGCGTAGTAATACAGCCGTGCGCGACGCATCTGTGCGGCGTTACTCAGGGCGGCGAAGCGGATCATGATGTGTGGTTGCCCAATCACGGACAGGCCCGCGAACAACCAGCTGGCGGCGAATAACACCCCGCCGCCGATGCCCGGAAAGGGGAGGTCTCGCGGGTACCAGTCGAGGAAGTAATCTATCTCCCCCATCTGCGCGACCGCGCCATCGATACCGCCGCTGGCACCGATAGCCACCACCAACAGTAGCGCCATAGCGAAGATCATGACCACGGACTGTGCAGCGTCGGTCCAGATCGAGGCCCGAATGCCCCCTGAGAAACAATACGCGACGACGATGACAGCGCCCAATACCGCGCCAGCCCAGAGTGGCCAATCCAGCAATACGCTCAAGGCCTTACTGCCGGCGATTAATTGGGCGCTGGCATAGGTGAGCAAGAACATCAGGGTGATCAATGCGGCGGTGCGACGCAGCGTCGATTGCCCACGCCCGGCACCATTCCAATTGCTCAACATCCCGGCATAGCTGGTCTCTGCGGATAAGGCGGCGGAATCGCGCAGGCGGCGATGTACGTACAAAGAGGCTAGGTAGTCACCGGCAATCCAGCCGACCATCAGCCAGATAGAGGCGAGGCCTGTGGCATAGGTATACCCAATGGCGCCGATGAACATATAGCCGCTGTTATTTGTCGCGACCGCGGAGAGCCCGACGAGGGAGGGGGGGACGCTTTGATCGGCGAGGTAGTAGTCGCGGCTAGTGCCGCGACTCTTGCGAGCCGCGCTGATGCCAATCAGCACGAACGCTAAAAGGCAGGCTATAAAACTGATCAGCATGGGATCTCCTTAGGAGGACCTGCGTGCTCGCCTGCGCGAGACTCTATTCGGAGATGAGCGGGTAGGAGCCTTCGGAGTTGTGCACTTCATTGCCGGTAATCGGCGGATTGAAGACACAGGCCAGGCTAAGCTCTTGTTCGGCGAATAGCGTGTGACGATCGTGTTTGTCGAGGATGTAGAGCGTGCCGGGCACGATCTCAAACTCTTTGCCATCGTCACGGTTTACTAGCCTGCCCTTGCCCGAAATGCAATAGACTGACTCCAGATGCTGCTGATAGTGCATCGGTGTCTCGGTGCCCGCGTATATCGTCGTGATATGAAACGAGAAGCCCATCTTGTCGTTGGCCAACAACATGCGCACACTTTGCCAAGTTTCCGAGCGCACGCGGCGCTCGGAGTTCTCGCAATCCTGTAAAGTTCTTACAATCATGGAATCCTTCCTTTAGACGGTGTGTTTAAGACGCGACGCTCAATTCAAGCAATAGCACTGCGGCAATCGATTGCTCGAGAATGGTCAGGCCCTGATCCAGCTCTTCGGTTGTAATGGTCAGCGGGCACAAGCACTTCACTACCTGACCTTCCGAACCACTAGTCTCGATGATGAGCCCGCGAGTGAAGGCTTCGCGGCAAATACGATTGGCCAGCTCGCCACTGGTGAACTCGATGCCCTGCATGAAACCGCGGCCTTTGGCCGTCATAAGTTTGGCGTCATAGTTCTTCGCGATGCGTTGTAGGCGCGTAGATAGCTGGCGGATCTTCATCTGCACGTCGTTCTGGAACTTGTCGTCTGACCAATAGTGCTCGAGTGCTTTGGCGGCAGTGATAAAGGCGTGGTTGTTGCCGCGGAAGGTGCCGTTGTGCTCGCCCGGCTTCCACGTATCGTACTCGGGCTTGATCAGCGTGACCGCGAAGGGCAGGCCGTAACCACTCAGCGACTTGGATAGCGTCACGATGTCCGGCTTGATGCCTGACTCTTCGAAGCTGAAGAAGCGACCGGAGCGGCCGCAACCGGCTTGAATGTCATCGACGATTAGCAGCATGTCGTGCTTGCGGCACAGTTTCTCGAGTTCCTGCAGCCATTCCTTACGGGCGACATTCAGGCCGCCTTCGCCTTGGATGGTTTCGACGATCACGCCCGCGGGTTTATCGAGGCCGCTGGAGGTGTCTTCGATCATCGCTTTGAGGAGCAAGATGGAGTCGATGTCTTGACTCATATAGCCATCGAAGGGCACATGGGTGACGCCCGTCAACGCTATGCCTGCCGCATCGCGGTGATGAGAGTTGCCCGTCGCCGCCATCGCGCCAAGAGACACGCCGTGGAAGCCGTTCGTGAAGGCGATGATATTCGAGCGGCCCTTCACATTGCGGGCAATCTTTAGGGCTGCCTCGACGGCGTTGGTGCCGGTTGGGCCGGTGAACTGGACCATGTAATTGAGGTTGCGCGGCTTCAACACCTTGTCGTTAAATGCGTGCAGAAACTTCTCTTTAGCTATGGTGTGCAGGTCGAGGCCGTGGGTGATGCCATCTTCCTGAATATATTCGACCAAGGCATCTTTTAGATGGTCATTATTGTGACCATAATTAAGCGTTCCGGCCCCGGCTAGAAAGTCGAGATAGCCTTTGCCTTTCTCGTCATATAGCCAGCTGCCTTTGGCGCGGTTGAAGACTATGGGAAATGCACGTGCGTAACTCTGTACTTCTGACTCAATGTCATCAAATATGGTGGTCATTATGAAGTCTCCTGTAGCTTGCGGGATTCATTGCGCACGGCGACCTCTGGTTGAGGTGCGTCCGGCAGCATCGAGGGGTCTAGTTTTTCGTCTATCTCTTTGCGAAGTTCTGTCGTCGAGAACGGTCCTAAACGGAGCAGGTGCTCGGAATCGTGCAGGTTCAAAAAGTGCTCGCGTCGATCGAACAACACGGATTCGTTGAGTGGGCAGTCGAGCTTCGCGGCGAAACTAGTGAATAGCTTGCGCGAGGCGGCGTTATCTTCGGTGACGCTGGTGTCGATATAGCTGACGTCTTTACAGGCGTCTCCTAGCAGCATGGATTTGAGCATGGCGCGGGCGAGACCCCGACGACGCATCATCGGGTCTACAGCAACCTGCCAGACAAATAGGGTGTCCGGTTGCGTAGGTGGGATATAGCCGGTAATGACACCAACGGTTTCACCGTTGCGCTCGGCGACTACACTGGTTTGGGCGAAATGCGAACAAACCAATAAATAAAGATAGGGAGAGTTATCGTCCACAAACGCGCTAGCACGGATTAGGTTATGCACCGATATCGCATCAGTGGGCTTGGGATTACGGATTGTCAGTTTCTTGCGGGGTCTTTCTTGAGATGCATTGCTCTCTTGAAAAGTACTCATAATTTTATTTGGCTGTCTAACTATCTGGCCATCTCCTTGGTGGGATTAATTTGAACTGCCGTATTACTTAATTATTACAAAAAATCAGGAATATTAAGGTACTACGCCTCGAATCTGGGAGCGGATACTAACAAAATTATACTTTGATGTCTAAATATAAATATCAACAAGAGGCGAGTGGGAATGTCGAAAAAAACAGAGGCTAATGCAGCAGAGAGAGGAGCTGTGGGGCTTGAGGCGGGTTTTGCTGCAGCTGTGACAAATGGCAACAATGCCGAGATCGAGAAGGTTCTGAAGTCCATCCGTCAGGTGATTCGTGCCACCGACTTGCATTCACGCCATGTTACGCGATTGGCAGGCCTTACCTCCTCGCAACTTATCCTCTTGAGGGTGGTACGCGACCATACTCTCTCGACCATCAGTGAACTCGCGGACACCATCAGCCTAAGCCAGGCGACGCTGACTTCGATCCTGGATCGCTTAGAGGCGGCGGGTTTCGTGCAGCGCGAGCGTTCGACGCAAGACAAGCGCAAGGTGCAGGTACGCATCACAGAGGCTGGGCGCGAGGTGCTTAAGATGGCGCCCGAGCCTTTGCAGGAGACGTTCATTCGCCAGTTCAGCGCCCTCAAAGACTGGGAGCGCAGCATGATTCAGGCTTCGCTGCAGCGTGTCGCCGAGATGATGAATGCTGGCAACATCGATGCCTCGCCATTATTGGACGTGGGGCAACTGGACCGACCGAGCTAGCGCGTAATCAGGCCTCGGCGAGTTGCTTCACCTCCTTGTAGCGGAAGCAGGTGTGCACGTGATCGTTGACCATGCCCGTGGCCTGCATATGGGCATACACGATAGTGGAGCCCACGAATTTGAAGCCACGCTTCTTGAGGTCTTTCGAGAGAGCGTCGCTAGTCTCGGAGGTGGCGGGCACGTCGGACATGGCATGCCGTTTACCGTCCAGCACCTTCGCGTCCACGAAGGACCAGATGTAGGCGTCGAAGCTGCCAAACTCTTTCTGCAGGGCTAGGAAGGCGATGGCGTTGCTGCGGATAGAGTACAATTTGAGGCGATTGCGAATCAGCCCGGTGTCTAGCAGGCGCTCCTCTATGTCTTCATCGCTCATCTTCGCGACCTTCTTCGGGTCGAACTTGTGAAAGGCCTTGCGGTAATTCTCGCGTTTGCGCAGCACGGTAATCCAACTAAGCCCGGCCTGCTGGCACTCTAGGGTGAGGAATTCAAATAAAGCCTGATCATCGTGCAGCGGCACACCCCATTCGGTGTCATGATAGGCAACATAGAGCGGATCCGAGCCTGCCCAGGCGCAACGTGTGTTCATGTTCTAGTCCCTTTTGTTAATCCTGTCACAAGCATAGCCCAAATCACCGAATTTACCGACTAGGCAAAGTAGGCCCCGAAGTTTTACACTTTTCTCATGCTCCTAAACTAAGAGAGTTCTATGATTTCTCAACGCAATATTAAGTATTTCGCCTCCATAACTGTGCTGGCGGCTCTTGCCGCTGTTAGTGGCTGCGGCGTGAACCCAGTCACCGGCGAGCGGGAGTTGAGCTTTATTTCAGAGCAGCGCGAACTCACCATCGGCCAGCAACAATACGTGCCCTCCCAGCAGGGGCAGGGTGGACAGTTTGCCGTGGACCAAGAGCTGAGCGATTACGTGCAAGGGGTGGGTAACAGGCTAGCGGCAGTGAGTGACCGCCAACTACCCTATGAGTTTGTGGTGCTCAATAACGGCGTGCCCAATGCCTGGGCGCTGCCCGGCGGCAAGATCGCCGTGAACCGAGGCCTGCTAGTAGAGCTCAATAGCGAGGCGGAGTTGGCCGCGGTGCTGGGCCACGAGATCGTGCACGCGGCCGCTCGTCACGGCGCTCAAGCCATGGAGCGCGGCATGCTCTTGCAAGGCGCCATGGTGGTAGGCGCAATCGCCGCGCAGGGCACCGAGTATGCCGATTATGCGGTGGGCGGCGCGCAGCTTGGCGCGCAATTGCTCACTACCCGTTATGGGCGCGATGCGGAGCGCGAGTCCGATGCCTATGGCATTCGTTATATGGCCAAGGCAGGCTATGACCCAGCCGCGGCGATCAGCTTGCAAGAGACCTTCGTGCGTCTATCCGAGGGGCGCGGCAATGCCAACTGGCTGGACGGACTGTTCGCGAGCCACCCGCCCTCGCAGGAGCGGGTGAGCAACAACCGCGCTCTAGTAGCACAGCTGCGCGCCGAGGGTATTAGCGGCGGCGAGCTTGGCCGCGAGCGCTATCAACAGGCCACGCAATTCCTGCGCGACACTAAGCCCGCCTATGATGCCTTCGACGAGGCCGAGGCGCTGATCGCTAAGGACCGTCTTGAGGAAGCCTCACGCAAGTTAGACACCGCCTTGAGCATGGTGCCCGACGAGGCGCGCTTTCTCGGCCTGCAGGCCGACATCCTCGTTTACCAGCGCCGCTATGAGGCGGCCGTGAGCCAATACGGCCGCGCTATCGACAAAGACCCCGACTATTTCGACTACTACCTGGGCCGGGGCGTCGCCTATTCGCGCCAAGGCCTGAACGAGCGCGCCACGCGCGACCTGCAGGCCAGCATCAAGTTGCTGCCCACCGCGCTAGCGATGACTGAACTGGGCGACCTGTCACTACAGAGTAATGACCGGGCCGTGGCCAAGCAGTATTACCAGATTGCCGCCGAGGCCCAAGGCAGTATCGGGGCGCGTTCCCGCGCGGCGTTTATGCAGCTCGATATCGCGGACAACCCCGGGCAGTACATCAATGTGCAAGCCTTCGTGACCGCACAGGGCCGACTAGTGGCCCGCGCGCAGAACGTCTCGGCGATGCCGGTGCGCAATGTGCGCGTGGAGTTTCGTGCGCTGATTAACGGCCAGGGCGTGAGCCGCGCCGCCGTCTTGCCGCTGCTCAACCCAGGGCAGACCGGCGACATCGACTCGGGCCTTAACTACCCTGCGGGCACTGCCCCGACTGCGGGGCAGCTCAGCGTGCAGGTGACCGGCGCCAGCGTCGACTAAGGCTTAGAAGTTATAGCGCACATTCAGGCTTATCTGGCGGCCTACCGCCGGGGTGCCGGGGTAGGGCTGGTAGTCATCGTCCGTCAGATTATCGATGCGCAGCTGCGCGGTGATCTCGTCGAACTGCGGCGAAGTCCAGTCCAGCGACGCGGCGGTTAGCAGCGCATTGTTGTCACTGGTGCGCAGGGGGTTGGCCAGCTGTGTGCGGTACTCGTTATCTAGGCGCAGGGCATAGGTCTCATTGAGCTGATAGCTCACCGATACCGTTGCCCTATCGCGCGCGTAGTTCAGAGCATAGAAGCTCGCATCGACGGTGGCGGTCCCATAGTCCGGTTTTTTATCCAAGTATGTATAACCAAGGCTGAGATCGAGGCGCTGCCATCGCTTGCGCAGCAATAGTTCTAGCCCATTGACCTCCATATAGACCGCATTGGCCTGTCGCGCCGACGTAGAACCGCTGGCATAGGTCCAGTCGACGAGGTTCTCGTCCTCGCGGTGAAAGGCCGCGGCCGATGCGAGCCAGTCGCGTCCCTCTTGGGCTAGGGTCACGATGAGTTGCCGCGCCTGCTCCCGTTTCAGATTGGGATTGCCACCGAATAAACCATTGGGCTTGGAGTTCAGTGCCGTGTAGCCAGGCACTTGACTAGTGCCGGCGAATTCCATCTTGAGGGTGCGCTGACCCGAAGCGGTCGGCGTGTGCAGTGCGATGTCGAACACAGGGGACACCGCATTACTGTCTGCGCTGGAAGTGTCTACAACTGCGCCGAAGCGTATCGTCACCGTCTGCTCATGCGGGACCGCGAAATCATAGGACGGGGCCAGACGAAAACTGCCGTAGTAACGGCTATCCAATAGCGCCGTGTTCAGGTCGGTCGAACTTACTAGAGAGTCTCTAGAGACCTGGCCACTGAGATCCCAATTGAGCTTGGCGAAAGCGAGCCTGCCGTCGAAGGCCACGCCATAATTGCGGGTCTCGTGCTCGAAGGCGCCAGCTACCCCCGATTCCTTGCTGCGGCGATCGAAGTCGTAGTCGTCATCCAAGGCTCTGTAGAAGCCCGACACCTGCAACCAGCCATTACGCAATGTGCTGCGATGATTGGCGAGCACTAATGTGGTTTGTGTGGCATCGGTCTCGGGCAAGGAGGCGAAACCGGTATAGGCGCCAGGCCATGCGAAAAACTTGTCTTGGTAGGCGATGATCAGGTCCGACTGCGTGTCGCCCGCAATGCGTTGTGCCTGCAGATTAAAGCGCGCGAACTCGTGGTCGCCATTGCTTACGGTGCCCTCGCCCTCGGAGACTGCACCAGAGACCTGTAAGCCATATTGTGCATCGTTATAACGAGTGACGTCGGCATAGCGCGCGGAGGAGAACAGTAGCGCGTCTGTGCCTACGCCTAGGTTGACCTCGGCACTGTGACGCAGCGCGGGGATCCCGTATGCGACGGTGGCAACATTGGAGTTAAAGCCAGCCAAGGCATTGTCCACACCTGTGAGGATGCTTGGGGCGCTGAGCAGTGCGGGGTCTATGGGCAGCTCTGCCACATAGTGCCCGGTCTGTGGATCCACGATAGTGGCCGCGCCAAGCTTGAAGCCGGTGTTCTCGAACAGCCCGCCGCGCACGGTGACGTCGGCTTGCCCCTCCGGCATCCCGCGGGACTGGATCTCTGTCTGCGGATCGAAGCGCAGCACGGTGATGGCCGAGGCGAAGGTGCCAGCCGGCTCTGTATTCGCAACGCGGGTTGGGTTAACGATGATCTCGGACAGTGCGCCGCCGTTGGCGTCGGCCGCATGGGCAGTGCCGCCGCCAGCGATGGCGGTGGAGATGACTAAAATTTTGGCGATAGGAATTCGACGAATTATCACGATATTGATGTTCCGTTAGTGTGTTGTTGGAGTTGTTGCTAGAGGGGGTACGCGGCGCAGGGCCAAGTTCACTAGCCTGCTATTTTTATTAGGTGGCGCAGTCTACTTGCTGATAATCGCGTTAGCAAACATCGAGCAGCGGAAAACGATCATCTACTTCGAGGCAGGCGTGTAAGTAACAGGCCAAGCCGAGGTCGCCCTCCCATAGCGAGTGTCCGTTGATGTTCTGCCCGATAGCGTACATCGCGAAAGCGCGCGCACGCTCTAGCCACTGGGGATCGCCCGTGCGGGAATACAGTTTGAGCAGCGCAAAGCCATTGCCATCGGTGCCATGGCAGATGCCCACGCCCTTGGTGAGCGGGCCCGCCTGCCAGATCGCCTCGCCAGCCTTGAGCAGCAATGCGTCAAACTCCTGCGAATAGCCCGTCGGTATCCCGTTCAATGAAGTAATGACTCCCGGCGCCCCATGGCACCATTGCATCAAGAACCGCGGACTTTTACCCGGCATCGTCACCAACTCTGCTGGCCAATTGCAGCAATCGCCCTCGACCACTGCCGAGCGGATAATCGTCTCAACCGCATCGCTTAGCGCCCAATCCGCCAGCTCCTGGGGGAGGAACTGACGCCCCTTGATGAACGGGAACAGATTGCCCACGAAACCATGGCCCGCCCCCAGCAGGGTGCGCATTAGCCCATAGAGGTCCTGTGTCCAGATGGGGCTAGCGAAGCAGTTGTCTCGCGTCACCGTGTCTTTCATAAACTGGCAGTGCTCGACCAGAGCCTCGCGCCACTGTTGCGACTCCTCCTGCTCGAGTTTGAAGACCGCGGGGATGATAGAGCCCGTACCGCCCCAGAGCGCCTCCATGGTGGGGTTCTTCATATTCTGTCTGATTATCGGCAGCAAGCTGTCCCAGTGCCCAGCCGCCGCGCTTGGCTGCAGCTTGCTCATCACCAACAACATCCCCGTCTCGCCCAGGAAGTAGGACGGGCAACTCTTGCCATCGATGCTGTACTGCGTGAATGCCTTAACATCCTTCTCGACGAAGCGCTTATAGAGCCTGCTCGCGAGTGCCTGCTTATCGAATGGCAGCTCTACCTCGATATAGCGATCAAGAAAGTCTAAAGCCCAGAGCACGCCCATGCCGCCAAGATAGATGGTGGATGCCATATCGGGCTTCGACTGGGCATCCGCGGCCGATTGCCACAAGCTCTCCTGGGAATAATCACGAATCGCCCCGAGCAGCAGGCCGCGCAAGGCCTGCTCGGCGGCATCGGCACTCCAAGACGTCTTGCCGATGGGCAGATGGCGTTCAGCTTCGAATATCATGACAATGCCTTTGGGGATGCAGTGTGGAGAATGACGGGTAGGTTAGCGCGATTTCGCGATGGGTATCAATTGTATAATTAGGCCTTCATGCATCCGTAGCTCAGCTGGA
>DIAM01000007.1 GCA_002416505.1 Gammaproteobacteria bacterium UBA5078 | reverse complement strand
CTCTACTTTTTAAAGAACTTTTTCCTGAACCTTCGTGGTTAGGAGGAGGCGCATTATACGCAACCTGTGTGACTTGGCAAGGCATGAAAGCGGTTATTTTCGTTTCATTTAAACTCTCCGAGGAGTGTTCGTTTGCTTTGCTTGTACATCTCGTCACAAGGGCGCGCATTATGCCACAAAGATTGAATCTGGCAACAAGTAATTGCCCAAATCGGTTACTTAAATACTCAATTGGGCGTTGACAAATCGATATGCTTTGCAGTCTTTCTGACGGAGTACTTATAGACCCGGTACGCCAATAGCGGGAGGAGAATACTAGCATAAAATACAGCCTCTGTAAGGTCTGTACGCAATATCCATATCAAATGGATGAGGCCTAGCACATTGATCAGATAGACCAGCTTATGCAGCTGGCGCCAATGCCGCCCCATCCGCCTCATCATTGCCTTGGTCGAAGTCACCCCTAACGCCACCAGCATTAAGAAGGCCGTGAAACCGACGGTGATATAAGGACGCTCTAGGATATCTTCCGAAATCTCTGACCAACGCAGTTGCAGAAGAAAGACTAGATAGATAGCAAAGTGCAGTGATGCATAGAAGAGAGCGAACAGGCCGAAGGTGCGTCTATAAGGAAACAGCTTTGGCCACCCTCCCATATTGCGCAGCGGGGTGATGGCGAGTGACAGCAACAAGAAGCGTAGAGTCCACTCCCCCGTCTCCGCCGCTAGGGTGTCTGCGGGATCTGGCCCGAGATTATTGCTAAGAGCCCTATATAGTAAGACTAAAAACGGCACTAAGCCGAGGCAAAAGACAGACCATTTCGCTACCTTCGTCATCCTAGACACCATGCCGAGTCATACCTAGATCAGTAATTCTTCGACAGGTCCATCCCCGTATAGAGAGAGGCCACCTGCTCTGCGTAGCCATTGAAGGGCAGCGTTTCGATTCGCGAACTGCTAAACAGAGTCTGCGGGAGACGGGTCTCCATGTCTTGCCTCCAGCGCGGGTGATGCACCTCTGGATTCACATTCGCATAGAACCCGTACTCGTTCGCCGCCAACATATTCCAACTAGTATCAGGCTGCGTTTCAGTGAAGCGAATCTTCACAATGGATTTAATACTCTTAAACCCGTACTTCCAGGGCACTATCAAGCGAATTGGGGCACCGTTCTGAGGCGGTAGGTAGTTGCCATAAACGCCAACGGCAAGAAGTGTTAGCGGATTCATCGCCTCGTCCATACGCAAACCTTCGCGATACGGCCAACTAATCGTGGTAAATCGCGAACGCTGCCCAGGCATAACCTCGGGGTCCAGCAGAGTGAAAAACTCGACGTATTTGGCTTTCGATGTGGGCTGGAAGCGCTTAATGAGGTCCGCAAGGGAGAAACCGACCCAAGGCACTACCATGGACCAACGCTCCACACATCGAAGTCGATAGACACGCTCCTCCAATGCATGGGGCTTGAGGATGTCCTCTAGGGTGTAGACTCCGGGCTTCTCAACCTCCCCCTCGATTGCCACAGACCAAGGATCGACCTTGAACTGCTTCGAATTCGCGATGGGGTCGCCCTTATCTGTGCCGAATTCGTAAAAATTATTATAGGAGATCACATCGCGATAGGGGGTCAGCGGCTCACTAGTGGAGAAACCACCGGTTTTCACCGCCGGGCTGATAGAGGCAAATTTGTCTTCCCACCATGGCGCGGGCGCAGATCGCTCTAAATCCGTAGGAGCTCGAGCCCTCAGCCCATCCCCATCAGCCGCACTTGCAAGCCCAGACAGGCCAGCCGATGCAACGCCAAAAGCCGCGCTAAGGCTGCCGGCAATGAAGCTGCGGCGATCGTGGTATACCGACTCCGGAGTAATCTCGGACGCTAAGATATCGGGTTTAGACTTAATCAACATAATCTGTTCCTCGCTCATTTACTTGCGTACTCAGCTCGCAGTGTACGGTGCGGCGCTGGTGAAAACTCTATCTACAGCTTAGCTAGCGCTTTAGAACTTGGACAAGCGCGCCTCTATCGATGTTACAAAAACTCGGCCCTGCCGCCACTAGCTCACCATAATTACGTGGAGGGCTCTTCTGTGGACTTGCGTGTCTTCGATTTAACTCTTCGATAAACCCAGATACAAGGTCCGGTCAATGCGTAGATCAGGCACATCCCTAATAGCACTTCATGAGGATTCTGGGCTATTACCACGAGGAGCACTACCGCCATAAGGAACACAACATAAGGAACTGTGCCCCGAAAATGAATCTCCTTAAAGCTGTAATAGCGGTAATTGGAGATCATCAGAATGCCGGTGAATGCCGTCAGTATCGCGGCGCAAACCGCCACGAAGGGGGTGATCTCGATTTGATACTTAAAGCCTACCCACGCCACAAAGGTCACTAGACCCGCAGCAACAGGACTCTGCAGGCCAACGAAGAAGCGTTTATCGACGGTGCCTAACTGCACATTGAAGCGAGCCAATCGCAGCGCTGCGCAGGACATATAGATGAAGCTTGCCGCCCAGCCTGCCTCTCCCAGAGAGGACAGCGCCCAGCTAAACATAATCAACGCAGGCGCGACGCCGAAAGACACCATGTCAGATAGGCTATCGAACTGTGCTCCAAAAGCACTCTGGGTATTCGTCATGCGCGCTACCCGTCCGTCTAAGCCATCCATAACCGCCGCTATGAGGATCGCCCACCCCGCTTTATTAAAATCGCCATTCATGCCGGCGATAATCGCGTAGAAACCGGCGAAGAGTGCCCCGAGGGTCAATAAATTAGGCAACAGGTAGATGCCGCGACGGCGGATTTTCTTGCCACCCTCGGAGACTACTTCCTCATGCTCATCGATCGGAAAGAGGCTATCCTCTAAATCCTGCTCGATATCCTGCTCATTATTGTTTTCTGTGTCCATAAAGCAAACTCGCCCTCAGGCTGTTAAGAATTGGTGGCTGGCGGAACCGTTGCGATTATACACCGAAGCTTCGCCTTAATATTGTACTCAAAGCGCGCCGGGGGCGATGTGGTCTTGCGATAGATCCCAGAAGGCCTTTATCAGGGGATTACTCAACTTCCGCCTCAATACACATAAGCCAATCGTAAAGGGTTCAAGCGCGGGTTGCACATCGAGCATCTCGATCTTGCTCCTCATCGGGCTATTCTCCACTACCAACTGGGGCACTACGCCCACTCCGAAGCCCAAGCTGACCATGCTGACGATCGCCTCATTCCCCCCCACCTGTGCATAAATGTTGGGGCTAAGCCCGCGTTCGGAAAACCAGCGATCGACGCGGTCTCGCGCAATACCGGACTCCGACAAGACCATCGGGATCTGCTTCCACGGCAGGGCAAGCTGGCCCTTTTTGCATGCGTCCAGCGTATCACGCAGTGGCGAGGACGATCGAGGGGCTATAAATATCAGCGGCGAGTTGCGAATCGCCCTGAATGTTAGCTTCTCCGGGATGCGTTCGGGCCGCGCCGCTATTCCAATATCCTCTTGTTCGTCTAGGACGCGCTGAATGGACAGCGCCGTATCCCCCGTATGCAGTTGAATCTCTACAGCGGGATAGCGCGAACGGTATTGATTCAATAAATCGTGCAGGAAGCTATAGCTCGCGGTAACAGAGCAGAAGATACTCAGGCGGCCCGTTAACACGTCGGCTTGCTGCTGCAAGTCGCGTTTGAGCAGTTCCCAGCGCTCAAGGGTCTCGGCCGCATAATCGCGGAACCGCGCTCCAGCTGCCGTTAACTTTACAGTACGACTATCGCGTTCAAATAGTGATGTCCCCACCTCTTGCTCGAGTTTCTGTACTACCCGTGTCAGGCTAGACGGACTCAGGTGATGCTCGCGACTCGTATTACCGAAGTGCAGGTTTCGGCACAGATGCAGGTAAAGTTGCAGTTCCCGGAGTTCCAAAGGGCTATCGCTCGCTTCATTGCAGAATATGAAACGTATTGTTGCATATATAGCGTTTTACGCAACCAACAACTTCGCCTATTATGCGCACCTAGAATTTGCATGGCTGGCACCCGTGGTTGACCGCCGACTAGACGCGGCATCCTGTCGAACAACACCGAAACTGGAGAGAAAAATGAATTATTTCAATACCCTACCCTTACGATTACAGCTACAACAACTCGGCAAGTGTCGTTTCATGGATAAAAACGAGTTCGCCGATGGCGTCAACAAGTTGCTGGGCAAGAAGATCGTCATCGTCGGCTGTGGCGCACAAGGTCTTAACCAGGGCTTGAACATGCGCGACAGCGGCCTAGACATCTCCTACACGCTGCGCGCCGCCGCAATAGCAGAGAAGCGTCAGTCTTGGAAGAACGCGACAGAGAATGGCTTTACGGTAGGCACCTACGAAGAGTTGGTGCCGCAGGCAGACATGGTCCTAAACCTCACTCCAGACAAACAGCACACGCCAGTAGTTAAGGAGATCATGCCTTTAATGAAGAAAGGCGCTTGCTTGGCCTATTCTCATGGCTTCAACATCGTTGAGGAAGGCATGCAGATCCGTCCAGACCTGACAGTCGTCATGGTGGCACCTAAGTGTCCAGGCACGGAAGTACGTGAAGAGTATAAGCGTGGTTTCGGCGTGCCGACGCTAATTGCAGTTCACGAAGAGAATGACCCAAATGGCGATGGCCTAGAGATCGCCAAGGCATACGCCGCAGGCACAGGCGGACATCGCGCAGGGGTACTCCAGTCCTCGTTTATCGCCGAAGTAAAATCAGACTTGATGGGCGAGCAAACCATCCTGTGTGGCATGCTGCAAGCAGGCACTATCGTTTGTTACAACAAGATGGTCGAGAAGGGAATCGATCCTGCCTACGCCTCTAAGCTGATGCAACATGGCTGGGAAGTTGTTTCAGAAGGACTGAAGCACGGCGGCATCACCAATATGATGGATCGCCTATCCAATCCAGCGAAGTTAGTGGCGAACTCTCTAGCGGCCGAGCTCAAAGACATCATGGCGCCTCTCTATCAGAAGCATATGGATGACATCATCACCGGTGCATTCTCAAGTGGCATGATGGATGACTGGGCCAATGACGACGAGAAGCTGCTGACTTGGCGCGCCGCGACAGCAGAGACTGAATTCGAAAAGTCTACCGCGGGCACTATGGATATCCGTGAACAAGAGTACTACGACAATGGCATCCTGATGGTTGCGATGCTCAAAGCAGGTGTTGAGCTCGCTTTCGAGACCATGACGGCAAGCGGCATCATTGAAGAGTCTGCTTACTACGAGTCACTGCATGAAACGCCATTGATCGCTAACTTGATCGGTCGTAAGAAACTATACGAGATGAACAAAGTAATCTCCGATACGGCTGAGTATGGTTGTTACCTGTTCTCACACGCGTGCGTTCCACTCCTGAAAGACTTCATGAGCAAGATCGACGTCGATGTGATCGGCAAGGGTCTCAGCCTAGTCGATAATAACGTCGATAACGCAGAGCTCATTGCTGTCAACCAGGCACTACGCAATCACCCTATCGAAGTCGTGGGCAAGAAATTACGCTCTTATATGACTGCGATGAAGAAAATCATCTGATCGCGAAATGCTAAACAATAAAAAAGGGCCAATAGGCCCTTTTTTATTGACGTTTAAAATTGAATGTCTACACGCTCAAGACTTTCTCGCCTCTAGACACTCCAGAGACGCCAGTCCTGGCAACCTCTAAAATGGTAATGCCACTGATCGCCGCTAAGAAGGCGTCTAGTTTCGCCGATGTTCCCACTACCTGAATACTGTAGATGGTACTCGTCACATCGACTATTTGAGCACGGAAGATATCGGCAGTGCGCTTCACTTCGTCGCGCTGCGCACCCGCCGCCTTTACCTTAATCAGCATGAGCTCGCGCTCAATATGCGCACCCTCAGTTAGATCAACGAGTTTCACGACATCCACCAATTTATTCAAGTGTTTGGTGATCTGTTCGATCTTACGATCATCCCCTACAGTGGTGATCGTCAAGCGCGACAGGGTGTGATCTTCGGTCGGCGCAACAGTGAGAGACTCGATGTTGTAATTACGCTGCGAAAAAAGCCCAACAACGCGTGACAATGCCCCTGGCTCGTTCTCGAGAAGTATTGAAATTATATGTCGCATGTTAGGTTCTCTCCGTCTTGCTTAGAATCATATCCTTCATCGAGCCGCCTTTGATCGCCATTGGATACACGTGCTCCATTGGGTCAACCATTACGTCGATGAAGACTAAGCGATCTTTCAACGCAAACGCTTCAGTCATTTTTTGCTTCAGCTCGGAGAGCTTGTCGATACGCACACCGACATGGCCATAGGCCTCTGCCAGCTTGATGAAGTCGGGCAAGGACTCGGAATAGGTACTATGAGAATAACGCCCACCGTACTGCATATCCTGCCACTGCTTCACCATACCCAAGGCCTGATTATTCAGACAGACAATCTTCACAGGTAGATTGTATTGCAAGCATGTCGCCAATTCCTGCAAGTTCATCTGGAAGCTACCTTCACCAGTCACACATACGGAGACTGCGTCAGGAAATGCGAGCTGTACGCCCATTGCTGCGGGGAAACCAAAACCCATAGTGCCCAGCCCGCCGGAGTTAATCCAACGACGTGGCTTATCGAACTTGTAGTATTGCGCAGCGAACATCTGATGCTGACCGACGTCTGAAGAAACATAGGCATCGCCATTGGTGATCTCATACAGACACTGGATCGCTTGCTGTGGCTTGATGACATCGTTCTCGGCAGAGACTACCTTCAAGCTGTCTTTTTCACGCCAGCCCTCGATCTGCTTCCACCATAGATCAAGCGCTTTGCGATCGACCTTAGTCTCGGACAATTTAATTAGCTCTAGCATGTCTTCGATGACACTGGTGACCGAGCCAACGATCGGCACGTCTGCGGCAACTGTCTTCGAAATAGACGCCGGATCGATATCCACATGAAGAATCTTGGCGCCGGGACAAAACTTGGAAATAGTATTCGTAACACGGTCGTCGAAACGCACACCAATACCAAGCACCACGTCACTGAAGTGCATGGCCATGTTGGCCTCGTAGGTACCGTGCATACCCAACATGCCGAGGAACTGCTTATCCGTTGCCGGATAGGCGCCCAGACCCATCAATGTATTGGTGATCGGATAGCCCAATTTTCGCGTCAATTCCGTTAGCAAGGCACTGCCCTCGCCCTGTATAACGCCACCGCCGGTGTAGAGAATGGGGCGTTTGGCCGCCAACAATATCTCTACCGCTTTCTTGATCTGCCCGGTGTGCCCCTTCGCTGGAACCGAATAGGAACGTAGCTTTACCGACTCAGGGTAGGCGTACTTGAATTTTCTACTAGGGTCGGTGACATCCTTAGGAATATCGATAACGACAGGACCTGGCCTGCCAGTGGTGGCTATATAGAACGCCTTCTTCACGATATTCGGGATATCCTCAGGATTCTGCACCATGAAGCTATGCTTCACGATCGGGCGAGAAATACCCACCATGTCCGTTTCCTGAAAGCCATCGGACCCTATGAGTGAGCTATCGACCTGCCCCGAGATAACGATCATGGGAATGGAATCCATGAACGCCGTGGCGATACCGGTGACGGCATTCGTTGCGCCGGGACCCGAGGTAACCAGTACCACACCAGGACGCCCGGTTGCGCGCGCATAGCCATCCGCGGCGTGCGTAGCAGCCTGTTCGTGACGAACGAGGATGTGCTCTACCTTATCTTGATTGAAAATCGCGTCGTAGATATGCAATACGGCACCACCGGGGTAGCCATATATCAATTCAACGCCTTCGTCGTGTAATGCCCTGATGAGCATTTCACCGCCTGATAATAATTCCACTTTCTTAGACCTCTGTACAATGTTGACGAAAGAGCACCGAACCCGGATAGCAATACGGACGGTCTGCCCTAGGCAAACCAACAGTGTAATTTTAAAATGATTCAGGGAGTGTCAAAGCAGATCCGTGCATAACGCACTAGGCAGACCCGGTTTGACTCTTGTCAGCCCTTAACGCGGTAACGTTTCGGAGCCTAAGGTGGACGTAGTTTGACACCTAAGATCTTCATGGCACCCAACATTTTTTGTCGGACGACCACTGAGCAGGACCGGATGAGGTGGTGGTCTGTTCAGTCTGCAAGTAAAAACGATGGCAATTTTCCCACCATTCACCCTAAAGTCAAGCGTTTATAGGGCTTGCAGACTAAACATATCACCAGCGAGGCTTACTTCTTACCAAACTCGAACGTGTCATTGCTGACATCGACCACGATGCAATCCCCTGGCAGGTACTCGCCCTTGATCAATTTCTGTGACAGTGGGTTCTCTATCCAGTTCTGGATCGCTCGCTTTAAGGGGCGCGCGCCATAGACGGGGTCGTAGCCCAATTGGGCGAGCTTATCCAGCACCGCGTCGGCCACCTCAATTCGCAAGTCATGGTCATGTAAGCGACTGTTTAATAAGCCAATTTGTATATCTGCGATGCCTCGAATCTGATCTTGCAGCAAGGGATGGAACACCACCGTCTCATCTATGCGATTCACGAACTCCGGCGAAAAGTGCCTTACGACTACCGAGAGTACTTCATTCTTCACGCGCTCATAGGCGGCCTCGTCGGTGCCCCCCTCTCCCATCATCTCCTGAATGCGATCGGAGCCTAGATTCGATGTCATCACGATCACGGTATTGCGAAAGTCCACAGTACGCCCGTGGCCATCGGTTAGGCGCCCGTCATCCATGACCTGCAATAAGATATTGAACACATCGGGATGAGCTTTCTCCACCTCATCTAGTAACAGCACCGAGTAGGGTCTTCTGCGCACCGCTTCGGTGAGATAGCCGCCCTCTTCATAGCCGACATAGCCCGGTGGTGCACCAATCAGGCGCGCGACGGAGTGCTGCTCCATGAACTCAGACATATCGATGCGGACCATCGCATCCTCGGTGTCGAAGAGGAATTCGGCAAGAGCCTTACACAATTCCGTCTTACCCACGCCGGTAGGGCCGAGGAACAGGAACGAACCATTGGGTCGATTCGGATCGGAAAGACCGGAGCGAGATCGACGCACCGCATTGGCTACGGCATTCACAGCCTCATCCTGACCGATGACGCGCTTATGCAGCGCATCCTCCATCTCCAGCAGTTTCTGGCGGTCACCCTGCAACATCTTGGTGACCGGAATTCCTGTCCAGCGCGAAACTACCTCGGCGATCTCCTCTTCGGTGACCCGATTGCGAAGCAATTTCAAATCCTTGGTATCGGCTTGCGCAGAAGTCTCTAGGGATTTTTCGAGTTTCGGAATTATCCCGTACTGCAATTCAGACATGCGCGCTAGATCACCGGCGCGGCGCGCCAGCTCCAGCTCGTTGCGGGCACGCTCCAGATTACTCTTTATCGATTGCGCGCCTTGCACGGAGGCTTTCTCGGCCTTCCAGACCTCTTCGAGATCGGAATACTCGAGTTCCAACTTCGCGATCTCGTCCGCAAGCTTCTCCTTGCGCTTGCGCGAAGCCTCATCCTCTTCTTTCTTCAGGGCCTCACGTTCTATCTTTAACTGAATCAGACGACGATCGAGACGATCCATGTCCTCTGGCTTGGAATCGATCTCCATGCGAATGAGACTTGCCGCCTCGTCGATTAGGTCGATCGCCTTATCGGGCAATTGTCGATCGGGAATATAACGCTGCGAGAGTCGCGCCGCCGCGATTATCGCAGCATCCGCAATCTGCACACCGTGGTGGACTTCATAGCGCTCCTTCAGACCACGCAGAATCGCGATCGTGTCTTCCTCGGAAGGCTCCTCTACCAAGACTTTCTGGAAGCGTCGTTCGAGCGCGGCATCCTTCTCGATATATTGACGATACTCGTCAAGAGTAGTCGCCCCCACGCAATGCAACTCACCTCTGGCGAGTGCTGGTTTAAGCATATTGCCAGCATCCATAGAGCCTTCGGCCTTGCCAGCACCGACCATCGTGTGCAACTCATCTATAAAGAGGATAACCGACCCCTCTTGCTTGGAGAGCTCGTTGAGAACGCCCTTCAAACGCTCTTCGAATTCGCCGCGAAATTTCGCGCCGGCGATCAATGAGCCCATGTCGAGAGAGAGAATTTTCTTATCTTTCAGCCCCTCAGGCACCTCGCCATTCACGATGCGCTGGGCAAGCCCCTCTAGAATGGCCGTCTTACCGACGCCGGGTTCCCCGATGAGTACGGGATTATTCTTGGTGCGGCGTTGTAGCACCTGAATAGTGCGCCTTATCTCCGAGTCTCTACCGATCACTGGGTCGAGCTCACCATTGGCCGCGCGCTCCGTAAGATCTACGCAAAAACGCGACAGCGCCTGCCAAGACTCTTCCGCACCGGCGTCGCTTACTTTATCGCCACCGCGTAGATTATTGATGGCGCTTTGCAGGGCTTGCTCACTAACCCCAAATGAGTTCAATAACCTTCCCAACTCGCCTTTGTCAGCCATGGCCGCGAGAAGCACCGTCTCACTGGAGATGAACTTATCGCCATTCTTCTGCGCTAGCTTATCGGCCTGGTTCATCATCCGACCCGACTCGTTGGAAAGCGCAACATCGCCACCAGTTCCCTCGACTTTCGGCAGGCGCTCCAGAGCTTGCTGGAGTTGCTTGCGCAACTCGCCGACATTGAAACCGGTTTGCGAAAGCAAGGGCCGCACAGATCCGCCCTTCTGATCCAGAAGCGCAATGACTATGTGCACAGGCTCGATGAAATTATTGTCCTGGCCTAGAGCTAGGGACTGCGCCTCAGAAATCGCGGCCTGTAACTTACTGGTAAGTTGTTCCATGCGCATAACAGTACCTCTATAGTTCTCGTTCAATCTCGAATGATGGTTCGGCAGATAGCATCGCAAGCCAATGCATTGTACTAGGGAGGTTAATGCGGCCAATACCGAAAATATCAAGCAATTGTGAATTGCTTGTCAGTTAAGGCAGTATGCCAATGACGCTGACGAAACGGCCGGTCTGACCGTCGCGTCGATAGGAGTAGAATCGATCGCGATCGCAATAGGTGCATAGCGTGCCACCTTCGATGTGTTTAACACCCGCTGCACGTAGTTTTAAGCTTGCGAGTAGATAGATATCTGCGAGGTATTTCCCCTGTTCAGTGCTGGGCCGAAATGCCTGTTTGTCGATGGCGCTAGCAAGCGCCTGAGTCGCGGCCGAGTCGATGAAGGATTGGCGGACCTCCGCTCCCACCTCGAAATGGCAAGGGCCAATTGCCGGCCCAAGATACACCGACACATCAGCAGGGGCATCGGGAAAGCGCGCGAGGGTCTGCTCTAAGACCCCCGCGGCCAAGCCTCGCCAGCCCGCGTGGGCCAAGGCTACTCGCTGCGCTGATTGCGAGGCGAAGAACACTGGCAGGCAATCTGCGGTCATCACGACGCCGCCTAGGCCAGGCTGATCGACGTATACGGCGTCACCAAGCCTAGTGACCTCGTCGGCCTGTGCATCCACTACCTGATTGCCGTGCACTTGTTCCAGCCATTGCAAATGCATAGGCGCCGGTAGAGCCTCTATCAGGCGCTGCCGATTCGCCAAGACCGCGGCAGGAACATCCCCCACATGCAAGCCTAGATTGAATTGTTCAAATGGAGCTTCGCTAATGCCTCCGTCGCGCGTGGTGACAAAGGCAATGACGGAATCGGGCACCGACCATTGCGGCTGTAGCCAATCCTCGGGCAATGGATGCGTTAGCATGGGCAAGCCTCTTCGCGAATAATGCTAGATGTCGTTCTGTAATACCGCCAACAAGTGGACCATATCCTCTGGCAGTGGTGCCTCCCAGCTGCAGGGCTCGCCGGTGCGCGGATGGGAAAACCCGAGCTTGCGGGCATGAAGAGCTTGGCGCTTGAACGCTTTAAGCTCTTTCGCCAACTCCCCACTACAGGCCTTGGGAATCTGCAGCCTTCCTCCATAAGTAGGATCACCTACCAACGGATAACGTATATGGCTCATATGCACTCGAATCTGGTGCGTCCTTCCCGTCTCTAGCTTCACCGTAATATGGGTATGGGCACGAAAACGCGAGATCACCCGGTAATGGGTTACCGACTCCTTGCCGCCTTCGACAACCGCCCGCTTCTGTCGCTGCACGGGGTGACGCCCCAGAGGCAGGTCGACTATGCCCCCTGCCGTCATCACACCGATGACAATTGCCTCATACTCTCGTTCAACATCGCGTTTTTGCAGCTGCTTAACGAGGATTCGGTGGGAGAGCAGATTCTTGGCGACCACCATCAGGCCGGTGGTGTCCTTGTCCAGGCGATGGACAATGCCAGCGCGGGGAATCTCTTTTAGCTGCGGGCAGTGATGCAACAAGCCATTGAGCAGGGTGCCGGTACGGTTACCCACGGCAGGATGCACCACGGTGTTGGTGGGCTTATTAAGCACGATGACGTCTTCGTCTTCATAGACGATATTGAGTTCGCTAGGCTCTGCCTCGTGAACCTCTTCCGCCACCAAAGCCGCCTCGAGTGACAGCGCATCACCCTCGTGAACCTTATCTTTGGACCGCCAAGGCTTGCCATTGACCTGCAAAGCGCCATCTTTTATCCAGGTTTGTAGCCGACCACGTGAATAATCGGGGAACACAGAGGCCGCTACTTGGTCTAAGCGGTTACCACTGAGCGCTTCTGGCACGACGGCCTGCATTTTAATCTTAGTTGTCATAGAGCCTTGCAATAGCAGACTTCACGGGCTTTGGGGCTGCGCATTGACGCGCGCCGCGCTGCTAAGTTGCCGAAGTCTAGCGATGTAAGAAAGAATACAGCTTCACTTTGGTATAAAGCGGCGGCTGTGGTTAAATACGTCCTCGTCATTGGCGAGGCAGGTGAGCCATTATAACTGCTTAGCACTCAGATAAATTCACTATTTTATGTAAGCTCCAATAGTAGAGGTCGTTGTCGCGTGAGAGTCCTGATCCTGATCACCCTTTGTCTGGCATTCGTTTCGTGTTCGATTTTCGACAGAGAAGAAAGAGACGAGTTCGCTAGCCTCAGCACTGAGGAGCAGTTCTATACCACCGCACAGCGCGCGCTCAACGCCCGCAACTACCGTACGGCCATCGCCACCTATCAGGCCCTGGAGTCTCGCTTCCCCTTCGGCCGCTTCGCCGCGCAAGGGCAGTTAGAGCTAATCTTCGCCTACTACAGCAACCTCGACCTCGAGGCCGCCCGCAGCGCCGCCGACCGCTTCATTCGCCTGCACCCGGATAACCCCAATATCGACTACGCTTATTATATGAAGGGCATGTCATCGTTCGCAGAAGACTCCGGTTTTATCGCCCGCTTCCTGCCTACCGACCCTTCCAAGCGCGACCCAGGTCGGGCACGCGACTCTTTCGCAGAGTTCTCCCTCCTGCTCGCCCTATACCCAGACAGCGAATACGCCGCCGATGCGCGGGCGAGGATGATCTTCCTACGCAATACGCTCGCCGCTTACGAAGTACACGTTGCGGAATACTATATGGAGCGCCGCGGCTATATGGCGGCATTGAACCGGGGTCGTTATATTGTTGAGAACTTCCAAGGCAGCCCCATAGTCGCCGATGGTGTCGCGATCATGGTGGAGTGTTACTTGCGTATGGGGCTAGACGAGCTCGCTGCGACATCCTTGTCGCTGCTAAAGACTAACTTCCCAGACCATCCCGCGATTGACCCTAGTGGCAACTTCATCGTCCGCAGCGAGGTCACCAACCCATCGCTGCTCTATACGGTCTCGTTCGGCCTACTTGGGGACAATGTAGACAACACGCCATTAGCGCCGACTACACGCCCCTTCCGTCCCGAAAACATCATCGAAGACTCGCCCAATCAGGGCCGTAGCCTACTGAGCATCCTGACCTTTGGTATATTCGGCTAGTTTTCAGTAGTTTTCTGGGTAGAACTCGCGCTCGATCAATTCGATCAGCGTGTGGATGATCTTGATGTGCACTTCCTGTACGCGGTCCGCGAAGGCACTCTTGCCGGCACTAATATCGACACTCACCAGCTTGCCAAGTGCGCTCGCTGCCTCTCCGGTCAGGCTGACCACCTCCATGCCATTGGCCATGGCGAACTCCGCGGCCTTAATGACATTGCGACTACTGCCGCTGGTACTGATAGCCAACAAACAATCGCCTTTGCGGGCGCGCGCCTCCAGATAGCGTGAGAAAATAAACTCGTAGCCGAAATCGTTGGCCACACAACTTATATGCCCTGGATCGCTAATCGCCGCGGCAGAGAGCCCTAAACGGTTCTTGCGATAGCGCCCCGTCAGTTCCTCCGCGAAATGCATGGCATCACTCATCGAGCCCCCGTTTCCGCAGCTATAAATGGTATTGCCTTTATGCAATGCGGCGATCATCACGCTCGCCGCGCGAGCGATCGCCTCGATATTATTTGCATCGCTCATGAAGCGATGCAAATAATCGCGCGAATCGCCGAGGGTGTTCAGGATATGCTCTTTCACTTGCCTTCCTACCTTGCTAGTTGTTCGGCTGTTTACGTTGACGAATTACTCGCCAAGCTCCCAGCCGGAGGTGATGGGGTAGCGACGATCGCGGCCAAAACCGCGCGTTGTCAGGCGCACCCCTACTGCGCTCTGACGGCGTTTATATTCATTGATATCGACTAAGCGCAAGACCCGACGCACAGTGCTCTCCTCGAAGCCCTGCGCGATGATATGCGCGGCGCTCATGTCTTTCTCGACATAGAGCTCTAGAATGCTATCGAGTATGTCGTAAGGGGGTAGGCTGTCCTGATCGACTTGATCCGGAGCCAGTTCCGCACTCGGGGCTCTCTCAATCACCGCCACCGGTATTACTGGCGCATCTTGGGCATCGGCCAAGCCATTGCGATAGGCGCAGAGCCGGTAGACCATCGTCTTCGCGACATCTTTGAGCACATCGAAGCCACCCGCCATATCTCCGTAGAGTGTGCAATAGCCAACGGCGATTTCACTCTTATTACCCGTTGTCAGAACGAGGCGCCCAGTCTTGTTAGAGATCGCCATCAGCATCACCCCGCGGCAGCGCGCCTGAATATTTTGCTCCGTCACATCTACCGGAAGGCCTGCGAACTCCTCCTCTAACGCGACCGCGAAACTCTTAAACGCCGAACTGATGGGAATAACGCTGTACTCCACCCCAAGGGTCCGTGCCTGCTCTTGCGCCAAATCTAGGCTCAGCTGGGAGGTGTAGTCGAAAGGCATCATCACCGCCTTGACGCTCTCGGGCCCCAAGGCATCCGCAGCCACGGCGAGGGTCAAGGCGGAGTCAATGCCGCCAGATAGACCGAGCACGACCCCCTTAAAACCGTTCTTATAGACATAATCGCGTACCCCTAATACCAGGGCCTTGTACAAACCCTCCTCGGTACTATCCAAGGCCGCGGGCGGCTCTTGCGGAGCGTCTATGCACAGCCCTTGTGCCGAGTCCGTCAGGCTCACGAAGTAAAAACCCTCCTCGAAGGAGGGGGCGCGCACGATGCATTCGCCGAGCGCGCTGACCGCCATCGAGCTGCCATCGAAAACTAGCTCGTCCTGACCACCGACCAGATTGGTATACACGATGGGGCACTTGGCCAGTTGCGCGCGCTCCCTGAGCAATTGCGCACGTTCGTGTGGTTTATCTCGGTGATAGGGGGAGGCGTTGATATTGAGCAGTAGCTGCGCGCCAGCCGCGGCCGCCTGCAGGGTTGGGCCCTCTTCCCACATATCTTCACAGATCGTCAACGCGACCTTAAAACCCTTTATCTCGACGACGACACTGTCCTGACCGGGTGTGAAATAACGACGCTCATCGAAGACTTGATAGTTCGGTAGGCATTGCTTGCGGTAAGTCGCAATAATTTGCTCGCCCTTGATAAGCGACAAGGCATTGTAGAGTCGTCCCTGCTCACTAAGTGGATACCCCACGACGAGATAGAGATCGAGATTGGCATCGAAAATACGCTGCAACGCTTTGTCGATGCGTAACTTCAAGCTGGGACGCAGGAGTAGATCCTCTGGAGGGTAAGAGGTCAGACTGAGCTCGGGAAATGTGACGATGTCGGCCGCAAAGACTCTCTTCGCCTCCAAAGCCCCCTCGATGATCTTGGTGGTATTGCCTTGGATGTCTCCAACCAACAAATTCAGCTGGGCCATTACCACCTTTAACTGCTTGGGCATAGCGTCCTCAAGAAATAGTCTGCGGCGAATCAAAGGCGCGGCAGCATGATTTATTCAAACGAAGGGTAACAACGGCGCATATGGCAATTGTCAATCAAGTGCGATATTGTCCGACAAACCCACAGCATAAGCAAAACGCAAATTGCTTTGCGGTGCGCTAAACAGCCTCAAAGACCCGTCGTTATGGATGCCAACACGCTACCCGACCAAAATACGCGAATCCTACAGATTTATAACGTTTACCGTGTTGCCCTCGCGATTATTTTATTATTGAGCTTCCTCACCGGAGCTACCACTACTCAGCTTGGCAATCACAACCCTCCTCTGTTTCTATATACCACCGAAGCCTATCTCGGCTTCAGCATGCTGGTCTTTTTCGTTTTCAAGCCGGAGCAAAGTTTCAAGGCGCGGCAACGACTACTTAGTACGCTTTTCATAATCGACATCCTTAGCATCGCACTACTCACGTATAGTTCACGGGGTGTCCTTAGCGGTTTGGGCCTTCTCCATCTGGTCACGATTGCAGCCGGCAGCATTCTGATCGTAGGACGGATGAGCACTTTCCTTGCGGCGATCGCTAGCATCGCCATCATCTATAGCGAGATTTATTTGAGTTTCACCCGCAACATCCCCGTTAATCAATATGTGCAATCCGGCCTCTTAGGCGCCCTTTTATTCGCGACGTCTCTGTACCTGCAAACGCTCGCAGACAGGATGCGCCGCAGCGCTCTACTGGCGGCCCGTCAAGCCTCCGATATCCTTAGCCTCGAACAGCTAAATCAATTAATTATCGCGCGCATGCGCACGGGCATCCTAGTACTAGGACAAGAGGGTAATATCATCACCGCCAATGACGCGGCCAATCAGATGCTCGCATTGCCACCAATCGATGAGCGCGCCAATTCTGGCCTCGAATCTACCGCTAGCCCTACGGTATTGCCCGAGATTCTGCTCGACAATCTGAACCATTGGAAAGATAACAAAACTAAGCGCCCACCAACCTTTAGCGTAGACAACAGTGGCCCACAGCTGCAAGCAAGCTTCACCTATCTCACGCCGCAGCCAGATTCCAGTGTCTTGGTCTTTCTCGAAGACAGTAGCCACTTAATTCAGCGCGTCAAACAATTGAAACTTGCGTCCCTAGGCCGGCTTACCGCGAGCATTGCACATGAGATTCGCAATCCATTAGGCGCGATCAGCCATGCCACACAATTACTCGCGGAAGATTCTCAACTCAGTGCGACCGATCGCCGGCTTCTTGAGATCATCATTACTCACAGCGCTAGAGTTAATCAAATCATAGAGGACGTGCTGCATATGTCACGGCATAAGCAAGTCCGCACGCAGCGCGTCAATCTTCACGATTGGTTAACGGACTTTGTCGACAATTATCGCGAGTCACATAAGTTTCACGGGGAAATCCAGATCGACATTCAACCGCGTTCGACCGAGGTCAGGATTATCACGAATCAACTCGAGCAAATACTCAATAATCTGGTAGAGAACGGCCTGCGCTATAGTGAGAAGCAGACAGGAAAACCTAGTCTGCAATTCAGAGGCGGCATTAGTGATAGGGATGATATACCGGTGTTGCATGTAATCGACGATGGCCCCGGCATCGACGAGAAGACCGAAGAACACTTGTTTGAACCCTTCCACACCACCGAAGCGACAGGGACTGGACTGGGTCTTTATATCTCAAAAGAACTGTGCGAAGCTAACCAAGCACAACTCTCATATAAGCGAACCGAACAGGGTAAAAGCTGTTTCAGCATCCGCTTCGCCCACCCCGATCGGAACATAGATTGACGAGCATCGATGGCCTGCGCCTGGAGCAATGATGACAGGTAGAGTACTGATAGTTGACGACGAACCGGATATTCGCGAACTGCTCGAGATCACTCTGGGCCGGATGTCACTCATTACGGAAAGCGCCAGCGATCTCGCGGGCGCTTTCGAGCATCTGCGTAACAGCGCTTTTAGCTTATGCCTCACCGATATGCGTCTGCCCGACGGCGACGGCATCAAGCTTGTCGAGCATATTCAACTTCAATATAGCCATATGCCCGTCGCTGTCATCACCGCGCACGGTAATGCGGAGACGGCAATAAAGGCACTCAAAGCGGGCGCCTTCGATTTCGTTTCCAAACCTGTCGATCTGCAGAAACTACGAGACTTGGTGGTAGCGGCCCTTAAACTATCTAAAACGCCAATGCCTTCGCAATCTAGCCATACCTCCGTGTTACCAGCACAGGTCAATATCAGCGGCAAATCGGCTAGGATTCGGGAACTAAGAGAACAGATCAGCCGTCTTGCACGCAGCCAGGCTCCCGTATTTATTAGCGGCGAGTCAGGCAGTGGTAAAGAGCTAGCGGCACGCTCTATCCATTTGCAGAGCGCACGCGCCGACGGTCCCTTTGTCGCAGTGAACTGCGGAGCAATTCCGTCGGAGCTGATGGAAAGCGAGCTATTTGGGCACATCAAGGGTAGCTTCACAGGGGCTGAAAAAGACAAGACTGGACTGTTCCAGGCCGCCTCTGGCGGCACCCTCTTCCTAGATGAGGTCGCTGACCTGCCCCTACATATGCAGGTCAAATTGCTGCGCGTAATACAGGAAAAATCGGTGCGCCCGGTCGGCTCCCAAATCGAGCAACCCACAGACGTGCGCTTACTCAGTGCCAGTCATAAGAATTTGGTCGAAGAGGTCAATCGACAAGGCTTCCGACAAGACCTTTACTACCGCATAAATGTCATCGAATTAGCAGTCCCTAGCCTGCGCGAGCGCAGTGAAGATATTCCCGATATAGCCCAACAGTTACTGAACCGTATTGCGCAAGACAATCACTTAGACGCGCCCCCGAGCATTGGCGAAGACGCCATGGCAGCGCTTTGCCGCTACCCCTTCCCGGGCAATGTCCGCGAGCTGGAAAATATCCTGCAACGCGCTTTGACACTCAGTGAAAACAAACGCATCACTGCTCAAAACCTAGACCTTAGCCAGCACAACAACAGCTTCACAGCCACAGCGGCAGACCCTATCGTTGGGGATAACACCGAAATAGACAGCCGAGGCGAAGGGTTCACCTTAGGCAATGGCTTCTCGCTCGAACAGCATCTAGAGAATATCGAGAAGCGCGCTATCGAATTAGCGCTTCTGGAGTCACGCTGGAACAAGACCGCTGCCGCAGAACTTCTCGGCATGAGCTTTCGTTCGCTACGCTATCGGATGAAGAAACTGGGCCTAGAATAAAGCCAAACAGCTACACCGGCTGATAGGGAAGCGGATCTACCCGAGGTGGCCGCCCTAGAAGCAGATCAGCATGCAGGCCGGCCGATGCGGGCGCTAGCACTAGGCCATTACGGAACTGGCCCGCATTCACACTCAGATTACGCAAGCCTGGTAGCTTACCGATATACGGTATGCCTTGCGCCGCTCCGGGCCTCAATCCGGCCCAATGCGCTATAACGGGGGCTTTTTTTAACTCGGGAACAAGTGCAATCGCCGCAGCATAGAGGCTTCGACCGGCCTCTTCGCTAGTACTCTTGTCGAAACCCGTATACTCCAAGGTACTGCCTATCAATAGATGTCCATCACGACGTGGTATGAGGTAGCGACCATTGCTGAGCACGATGCTAGAGATCACGCGCTTGGCGGGCTTAAGCAAAAGCATTTGGCCCTTTACTGGTTGCACGGCGACATCTAGCGGAAGGCTCTTAAGTAAATCTCCAGTCCATGCCCCCGCCGTCACTACCACGTGCTCTGCTAGGACTCGTTCCAGATGTCCGTTACGCAGTAGCTCTACTCCTGCCACAGCGCGCCCTTCCTGACCCGTTTGTTGTATGAAACCGCTGACAGTGCTGTGCTGAAGGAGCCGAACGCGAGGCTGTAATTGCAGACTACTTAACAGGGCTTTGAGTAAACGAGGATTGCGAATATTGGCGATCTCTGGCATCCACAGGCCCTCACCGTAGCCCGCTGCCAACGACGCTTCGCGTTGAACTATCGCCGCCTCGGATAGCACGTGCATTGCACTGCCTTCGCCTTTGGCCCACTCCAAGGCGGTGCCAGAATCAGGGGCATCAAGCATCAATAGGCCCGTGCGCTCCAATTCTGGATCTATGCCCGTCTCCTCTAGCAATTGCATTGCTAATTCCGGATAGGCCTTCTGCGCGGAGCTGGCAAGCGCGGTGACCGCGGGTGTGTAGCGCCAGGGGTAGAGGGGCGAAACGATGCCGCCGCCGGCCCAAGAGGCTTCCTTACCACACTCCCCACGCTCGATTACGGTAACGCTGGCCCCTGCCGACGAGAGCTCCCGCGCAAGAAGTAGGCCGATTATGCCCCCCCCTACTATTAGAAAATCGCTCATATCAATCCATTCTTGTACTTAAAACGCCCATCGTGTGAGTCGCACAATCGAGCTGTGCGCACTACACTAAAAAGGAGCAACTTTAGCACAAGGAGGTGACTAAATTGATTGGCAATCGTGGAATCACGACACTGGAGCTATGCATCACGCTAGCCTTGATCTGCATTCTTACTGGGCTAGCGATCACGCCCTTGCGAGGCTTCGTTGCGTCCAAAGAGGGCGACCGCGCACTGCGCTCGATCAGCGAGCTAATTCTTATAGCACGCAGCGCGGCGGCCACAAACGGACGAGGCGTGACCATTTGCCCCAGTAGCACTGGGCTAGATTGCGGTGGCGCGTGGGCGAGCGGAGCCTTGGTATTCCTAGATCGCAATTTCGATCGCGAAATCAACCAAGACGATAAGCTTCTAAGAACGAAGAGAGACTTGACGCGACATGGCAATATTACTTGGCGTGCCTTTGGCAATCGCCAATATCTACAGGTTGATGCCAGAGGATTTATTCGTCATCAGAGTGGCAATTTCAGTTTCTGCGACGCCTCTGGCAACGCTCAGCTAGCGCGTCAATTGGTCGTCAACAGTGCCGGTCGCATGCGCGTTGCCACAGATAGTGACGGCGATGGAATACGGGAGAACAGTAGGGGCAAGGCGTTGAGCTGCGACTGACCTAGGGAGACTCTCACAAGCGTGAGCCCCTAGCGCCAACAATTGGCGACTGTGTCTCCGGTTGCGCCTTTGAGGCCGGTATTGGTGATCGTGAGGGTCGTACAACTATCGGCAGTCTGATTGCCCTGCGGCGTTGCAGTCGCGATGAAACAATTGCCAATCGCACCTCCAGCACAGGCTGCAACGCCTACCTGATATAGGCCGGCCTCCGAGGTGATGGTAGCAACAGCGGGCGAGGATAGCGGATTCGCATTCGCCGAATAGGAATTATTGTCCGAGTAAAAACGCTCTTGATTGGCGGCCACTTGCAATAAAAGACTCTGTGCCTCTGCGCGGCCGCCACTACGTACGCTCTGCTGATAGGCTGGGATGGCGACTGCGGACAAGATGCCGATAATCGCCACCACTATCATCAATTCGATCAACGTGAAACCAGAGAGGGCTTTTTTAGCCTTATGCAAAGTTGAGAGTTTTCTCATAGTGGATATTTCGCTCATTATCGATAGTAACTAATGTATGCCTAAGCTTACGCGGGAACCCAAAATTGCGCTAGCGACGCCATGGAGTTGAAGGCCTAATTCTCCTGCAACACTCTCAGCATCGCATTGGGGCCGATGATTTCCACTCGCAACAGAGTACCGCTGGCATCGAGAGTAAAACGCACGACCATGCCTACGTCCATTTTCTCCGGGCCTACGAGCCGGTCCTCTAGATACACTTGCGTAACGCGATCGGAAAACCCAAACCTTGTTCCGGAAATCGTCACATAACCATTATCTTGGTCGAGCCCTTCTATGGTGCCTGTCTGCACGTTCTGTGCAAATGCCTGCGCAGCCACCAGACATAGCAACAACATTCCAAGATTGATCAAACGTCGCATATCATAACTCCCATTGAGCCTCGTCAATCTAATTGTCGCCACGACTGGCGCCCGCTGGCGGTCGTTCCGGTATTAAGCTCCATCACATCCACGTCGCCACTGCTGCCACTTCCGAAGGCAAGATCGCGGTCTGAGTCCGAGAGTATACTCAAGGTCGGTACGATACCGACATCAGACATACGTCCAGACGCATTCGTATCGATTTCATCGAACACGCCGTCGCCATTGAGATCGAATGCGGGGAAACCCAGAGCACCGCCGTCGCGATAATTGACCTGCATGACGAAACTACTTCCCCCGAAATCGCAAGGCTGCTGAGAGGGAATCAAGGTGGTGAATATGACGCGGCCGTCGCGCACTACCGCGTTACTGACCTGTCGCTCGCCGAAGTTGTTCACGTTAGCAGAGCCCTCGACCATCACTGGCCGTAGGTTGATCTTCCACCCCATCGAGGTATCGAAGTCTAAATCATTGTCGGACATCTCGCGCAACACATAGAAAGCATCTTCGCTCCCGTTCTCATCGGTATCGAAACCCTCGTTGTATTGATTATCAATCGTTTGAACAACAAGATTGCTACTATTGAAGGCACTCAAACTACTCGCATTCTTATCCCAAATGCCATAGAAAGCTTGAGTTGCTTGCGACAAGGGATCGTTGTCATCGATCTCCAGATATTGCCCTGTGCCAAAATAGACCATAAAACCTTCACGACCATCAGGATGGTAAGCTACCTGCGGCTGAGTCGTAATCGGCTGATTCGTCTCGGTGGTAAAAAGCGCTCTTGGGGTTGAGCCAGACTTGTAATCACTATCCCACTGCGCAGGGTTGGCATTTGCAACATCGAACTTCCACATATTTCCCAGCAAGTCGCCGGCGTAAATGATGTCCACTACCAAATCGCCGTTGTAATCTACTAGTGTGGGTGTCGCCAAGCCATTGGGTGTGGCCACCGTTCCGGCTTCGGTGCTTATCTTGCGAATTAGATCACCTGTCTCAAGGTCTACAATAAACAAGACAGCATCGCCTGTCGTGCTGGCGTTGCCATCGGCAGCGGAGTTGTTGTAGCCGTTACCGAACACTGCGGCCCAGCGGCCATTGGCCATCTTCGCGAGCTGGGGTTTGCCATAGGTGAAACCCAAATCTGCGTCGTCGGAATCGTCGAACTCCCACAGCACTAGACTCGCGGCATTCGCCTCGTCGAATGTCGCCGGATTTGTTACATCTAGCGCAAAGACCGCTTGCCCACCACCTCCTAAACCGGAGGCCAAGACGGTTCGCCAAAGCCCATCAACCGCACTAGCTGGGTCGTCCATAGTGGCGAGATAGGCATCGACAATCGTAGGCCCCGCGTCTGCAAAATAGCGATGAGAGTAGGCGGGATCGGCCAATTCTTTGAGGTTCTCGAAGACAGCGTTGGGGACATAGGCGATGCCCTCACTTCCGTTGGCCTCGGCGAATCCATGTAGCATTCCATCATTGGCGCCCACATAAACCATGGGGGCACGCGCGCTATATGCCGACTTAAACGCCGCATAGGATTTCGGCGCTACACTTTCGGGATAGCGGAAACTTGGCGCGCCCACATAACGCGGATCGGAATTGACGATATCGCCTAGCACCGAGTTACGCGTCCTAAACCCATAGCCCACGCCTTCATTGCTGCGCTGACCACGTAAGAAATTGGTCAGAGCCGCTCCATAGGCTTGGTTCGCGGTCACTTGTGCGGGAGTGACTGTGGCAGCAGGATAAGGCGCATCGCCTAAGAGATAGTTAATCTGCGTCGCTGTCAGTCCCGTTAACGCATCGGGCGACTTGTAGTTGGCTGGCCAACGGAACGCGACCCCTTGACCTTCCGGGCTTCCCCCTGGAATGACATCGGCATCTGGATTGTAAGTGAATATTTCACGCGCTGTATTGTAGTTCTGCGTGTCCAGCACATCCCCAGCATTCCAGTCCGGAACAGGGTCTACACTACCATTGGGGTTGATCTCGAACGCAAGCAACTGCCCGCTCCAGTCGGCACTGTCGAAACGCGCCTGAAACAGATAACTGCCCGCGCTAAGTGTACCGGAGTTAGTGGCAACCGATGCCGAAGAACCCACTCGGTCGGCGATATTGGCGAGCGCGTCTTGAATTGAATCTACGACCTCCTGAGGCGATTGAGCCGCAACGAATACGCCCTGACTATTATAGGCCGCGTGCCATAGGTCATCGATCTTCTCGGGGTCACTATTAAATGGATTTCCCCAATTACCATTCACATTCAGCGCCGGGTTTGGCCAACCATCGTTATCGGTATCGACAAGCAAGCCCGTCACACCAAATGCGACAGTGAAGGTCACCATATGCTGCTGATTATTACCGTCGAGTAGACTCGTAGGCACTTGATTGGGAAGAGGACTCAAATCTTTGTTGTAATAATATCTCGCCACATCGGCCAGGGTCCGGGTACGCGCATCTCCGTCGGCATTGCCAATAGCACTAGCCGGATCGCTGCCATTCCAGTAACCGTCGGTGAAGAGCACTGAGAAGTTTTGCTGACAGGCCGAGAAGATAGGATCCGTCATCCCCAAGGTGTTGTCATAATAGGCCCCGACTCGCTCTAGGCCTCGACGTAAGGGGGTGCCCAGAGCGGGCCAATTATAGCTATACAAGCTATCGAGCAAAGCGGTGTTGTGGGTAGAATATTCCACAGTCGCTTCGCTCGGTACCTGTGCGAATAGCGTGGCATATTGATTGATGACGCTGAGCCCGAAGCGAAAGCCCGGTGAGGCAGTAATCACCGCGGCGATCGCGCCTTTGGTGACGAAGGAGCGGCGGCGCGAGTATTGATACCAGTTCGCGATATTCTGTTTAGTTTCGGCCAAAGTTCGGCCGTACTGGTCTAACCCAGTACCGCTTATAGTCGTAGTGGCAGCAGTAGTTCCAAAACAAGCAGAATATGGAACTGTTTGCTGGGCATGGGCTAGGGTACAAGTGGTGTTCAAGGCCGCCATGGTTGCGGCAGCTGGAACGGTCAAGGCGCGTCGCGAAAGTGCTGCCGCGCTCACGGTGTATTCCACACGAGAATCGAACAGATCTACGATGCCGTTCGCCGTGTTGGTCGCATTGGATGGGCCACTAGGACGAGTACCGGTATAACCATGATCGTCCAGAGCGACCTGATAGACAAAACCAGTCAGATCACGAATAACATTATAGCCATCGGATCCAGTCTGCGGGTCGCTGCGCGCCGCTACGAAAGACGCATCGGGCTTGCCAGGCCAGGGTTTATATTCCTGAGCGGGATCGTAATAGAGCAAGTTAAAATCTGAAGACCGCACTCTCCAGTCTCGCAGCAGAGATTCAGGCTGCTTCTCCGTTTCAGGATAGGTGCAAGAATCATAGGCATTATCACTATTGTCGAAGAAGAAAGTATAGGAGCGACGCCCAGTACAGCTTCCTACCGACGCAAAGGTTAACCAAAGACCGTCACTACTGCTGGCGACACCCGCGTTCTCCCAGTAATTTAGATAATAGTCGTGGGGCGTCGCGAGAATCTCCCAGTCCATAGACCCGGAATCATCGACCATGAAAAATACGTTAGGGTCTACGCTGACACCAAGAAAAAGTGGGCTGTTTGATAGTTGCAGGGGCGCGGCATTGCTGCCCAATGGAATCGCAAGACCCACTACCGACAACAACCAACATCCGATAACTCTACTTATTTCTTTAATCGACATAATGACCTCTGCCATACCTTGCATGGATGGCGTGCGCTATTCATAAGCTTTCACGAATGTAGACTGCAATTGAACAACTGCCGCGTCACCCACTCCTGAGCCGCGCGCGGTCACGCGGTGAAACACCCGAACTCTGCCCTGTAATCCGGAACCTATTCCGATGGACTGCCCGCTTGTGATAGTCGAGACTTCTTCAATAACATAGTGTGGGGGTGTAGCCACACCCTCTACAGCGCTCACTTCGATGCCGTTGTTATTCCACCATGTTGCTGTGTCACGCGCGCTATCCTGCCACCACTGCAAGGAGTCACCAGCATTGGGGTCCATCGCATCCCTAGACCAAACCGTCGTAGTGCCGTCGGTACTGGTTGCCGGCCAAGTGATCTCCCCGTTCAGCCAGGCCTCTCCCGTCTGAAGCGAAGATTCTGCCGCTTGGAAGGCCGCGTTGAAATCCTGCATATTGCCCGCCATGCGCTCCTCTAATACCGCGGACTCCATACTGGCGACTCCCATCATCGTCAGTACAAGTAGAAACACTAGGCAGAAAATTAGTACGGCGCCACGCTGCTTACGACGCGGTGCCCGCGCCCCCCTACGCACTAGCTGCTGTATAGAGTTTTGCATCATTTAACTCCCTACCGCACGATTGCGCAGCGTTATGGTAGAGGTAAACACTCGGCGCAAACGGGTATCGGCGGGCAAGGCACCGTTACCGCCGGCACCATCGTAGTTAACTCCATTGAAAGTATAGGCTGCGGGCGAAGGCAGCATATTGTTCTCGATGGACTGGACCAACACACTGATGCGCACGCTGATAACACGAGACCAATCGGGCACGAGGTTCGCGCTGACATAGGCGTCGACAGTCTTCTTATTGTCGTTATCGAGATTAACTCCGTAGAGTATTTGCAAACTCTCAATGCCTTCGACTAATTCTTCGGCATTACCAGCTCCCGCGGTTTGATTGAGCTGCCGCCTGAACAAAGCGGGCGGGTTGGTAGCAATATCCCCACGCTTCCCGACGTAGAACATGGTGCCTTGCAGTTTGACCAGCTCTCCACCGGCCTGGGTTCCCAATGGCAGTGCAGCGATATTGCCCGGCACACAACCGGCGGAGAGTACGGAGTTGATACTTGCTCCACCTCCGATCTCCTGTACGTTACAAGCCTGCACCCAGTCCGCGCGCTCACAATCGCTAAGCAGGAGAATGTCCCCATCGTCGATGTCGACAATACCTGAGTTAACCACCGTCATCGCACCGCCCGGAGATATAGAGTTAATCGTGGCACCAGTGCCTGCGGCGTTCCACACTCGCACGATATCGGAGCGTGGCACCGCCATCGTCGCATCCATGATGTTACCGCCAGAGGTCGTCCAAGCCCCTGCCGCAGTGCTCACTGGCGCTACGTCGTTCGCACTATTACTAATGGTGCCGGGGGTGGTGCCATTGGCTTCCCAGCCTTGCAAGCCTGTGTTTGGTTGAAAGGACGGTGGCGGGCCGTTCAATGTGTTATTGACGGAGTTCTCATCGATAGTGGCGAGGCAACCAAGATAACCCGCCATTCTAAGCTCATCCGCCAGATAGCTCACTGCGAAGCGCCCATTCTCCTGCATCCTCGCGCGCGCCTCTTGGTCTCGTTCGGTCTGAGTATTGCCAACATAGACTTGCATCACGCCGGCGGTGAGGGTGAGCCCCATGACCATCGCGATCAGCAGTTCGATCATGCTAAAGCCCCCCATCCTAACGCGGATGAGTGGTAGCGAAGCACTATGTTGCAGCGTTTTACTCATATTATTCGTTTTAGCTCCTAAGAAACTTACGGGCGAAAGCTCAGTGAAAATAGTTTTTCGGCCGCGCCATCTCGATCCTCATCCCACCATATTTTGACAGCGAACAGATTACCGACACCATCACAGGCCGGCACCGCAGGCGTGCCATCCTCTGGAGTTGCATCGGCACAGACAATGCCAGTGCCTGCAGGGAGACCGGCCGCGAGTGCCGCGTTCCATTCCGCTATATCGTTTGCGGCCAATTGCGCCGCAGTGCAACCTGCGATGCTATTACATGCAGCGGTTACCGCACCCGCATTGTCATCATAGCTGTTCGCTTCCACCCCTTGCAGATTCGCTCGAATCCGTTCGACGATATCACTACTGGCGATACTCGCCTGAGTGCGAAGATAGGCGCTTTGCGTATTGCGCAGGCTGACAGTCTGCAATCCAGTCATGCCGAGTAGTCCTACCGCCAGTATCAATAAGGAAATGAGCACCTCTATCAGTGTGGCGCCTTTCTGAGACCGGCGGCCTTTACAGTGCGCCGGTGCCATTGCTCTGCGCTGTCTTATTGTGCGGATCATGGACACACCAAACCGTCGTGGATGCGTCGACCTCTGCCCGTTATCGATAGTTCTACCGATTGTGCGTTTGCAGAATTGCCATCAGCTGGGCAAAGCAGGAAAGTGCGCGCCGCGGCATTCGTTCCAAAGCCCTGAGGGTCATATTGTTGAAGATCCGCAGTGAAGCTTAAGGAATTACCACCTAGTCCTTGATACACCCGCAACACCTCGTCACCGACATCTATAGAGCCGGCCGCGCCGTCAGCGTCGCCATTATTGTCTACGAAGACGATCCAGCCATCCGCCCAAGAGTCCACCTCACAGTCTGTGCCGCTGCCACTGCTGCAAATGGACACTAGGGTGCCTCGTTTAATCGACTCGCTGCGCGCGAAATTGAGGCTAGAAACCAGAGTCTTTGCCTGCGTGTTCGTGCCAATTCGGCTTATGGTATCTTGCAAACCGGGCAGGCCCACGGCTAACAATATACCGAGCACGCCCACGACGATCATGAGTTCGATAACTGTAAACCCTTTGATTTTCTTAATATTCATCATGAGATTGAGTGTACTCTAACCCCTTGCGGGTAAGCATTTGGCACTATTGCAGATAAACATTAGGCCAGCAAGGGCCGCCCAAATTGGGCATCCTCACCTTAAGCAATCGCTCAGCGCAAGTATGTGATCTAAGTAGAACTTTAGCAGATCGCAGGCCTTTGATTTGCTACACTGTGACGCCTTTCACGCTTCCCCTGCCATCTGGACCTTCTGACCCCATGGAATACGACATTACTTTGCTCTTCATTCTTGCAGCGGTAGGCGTTATCGCGGGAGGAATAAACACGATCGCGGGAGGTGGGTCTAACCTAACCCTACCGGTGCTCATGACGCTCGGCTTGCCGGCAGACATCGCCAATGCGACCAATCGGGTAGCAGTTGCCTTGCAATGCGTGGTGGGAGTCCGCGGCTTCAACCAGCACAAAATGCTCGACGTATCCGCGATACTGCCGATATTAGTGCCCAATCTATTAGGCGGTGTCATCGGTTCGATTGCCGCCGCGACGATGCCCGCGGTCGCCCTAAAGCCCATTCTGCTAATCACGATCCTCACGATGTCCGTGATTATCTTAGTACGACCCGGCTTCATCGCTCCGCCCCACGGCACCCCTGTGAAGGATGTCAGGGAGAATCGCGGCGCTTGGTGGACCCTATTCATTGCCGGCATCTACGGCGGTTTCGTCCAAGCCGGGGTGGGGTTCATCCTACTTGGTGCGCTGGCAGGTGGACTACGTTATGACCTAGTGCGGGCCAATGCGTTGAAGATGGTGTGTTCGCTCAGCTTTACGCTGGTGGCACTGGTGATCTTCATCTATTTCGATCAGGTTCGCTGGATTCCTGGCTTGATTTTGGCGGTTGGGACAATGTTTGGCGCATGGATTACTGTTCGTTTTGCAGTGCACGCCAAACAAAGCACCATCAAGTGGTTCCTATTCGTGATGACGTTGTGTTCTTGTCTCGCTGCTTGGCTGTTCTAGACATTCGAGCTGCTGCCGTGGGAGGGTGATTGAAAATTGCTGAACACAAGCTCAACGCAGGCACCGCCTAGCGCACTGTCCACTACAGCAATCTGACCTCCGTAGCTGCTCATAATGTCTGTCACTACGGCAAGGCCGATGCCCTGACCTTGCGCCAGAGTGTCCAGACGCGCACCGCGCTGCAGCACGAACTCTTTATGGTCAGTGGCGATACCGGGTCCGTCATCTTCGATCTTGATACTCAGCTGAGGCACCGGCGATAGGCGCACTTCCGCCGCAATCTGAATGGTCTGCGAGCCATACTTGAAGGCGTTGTCTAGGACATTTCCCAACACCTCCATCAAGTCTCGTTCATCCCCAAGAAAGAATACATCGTTATCGAGGTGGCAAGTCACCCGCATAGACTTTGCGGCATACACTTTCTCTAGCGCCCGCAGAATCTTCTCTACACAGCCTCTCAGATCGACCCGTCGCGCTAGGCTAGAGCCGCCATTCGTCTTAACCGCGCGTTGCAGTTGATAGCCAATAATCTGATTCATTCTTTCAAGCTGCTCTTGCACCGCGTGAACATGTGCGACCGAGCCATCGTCCACTCGACCTGAAGGCTTCGAGGATAACTCATGCACCGCGCCGGCAATGACGGCCAAGGGGGTTTTAAGGCTATGGGCCAGATCACCCAAGGTTTCGCGATAACGCAATTGCTGCTTACGTTCGCTCTTAATCAGCAGGTTAAGATTCTGTGTCACGGCCTGCAATTCTTTGGGGTAATCCTCGTCGAGCTGTTCGCTACTGCTGTTCTCTATACTCTTTAGGTCGATGGCGAGTCGGCGCAGCGGAGACAGCCCCCAGCGCAAGAGCAATACTTGCAACACCAGCAATAGAACCGCGACTCCGCCCAGCCAAGACCACAGGCTCGCCCTGAAATTATTGACCTCTGCGAGATAGGTGCTAGTCGACTCGATCACGGCAAAATCATAGGATGACGCGCCATTCTCCCAGACCACCCCATATACCGCGATGAAGTACTCTTCGCCATCGCCGGCATAGGCGCGTGAAAAATAGAAGTCTCCACGATTGACGTCTTGCCACAGTTCGGCAAAGTCAGGGTAGTCGACCTCTAACGCAGACGGGGTCCTTAAGACCTCGCCAGCGGTGGGATTGCTGACCAAACCATATAAACCGGAATTCAATTGTGTGAAGCGAGGCTCACGCAGGTCTTGCAGAAAATAGAAGGTGCCATCCTCCTCTTCGACGGCCGAGAGTAGTACATAGATCTGCGCCTGCATCTGTTCCGCAACGCCCGCTTCGATACTGCTACGAAACGCGCGATCTAGAACTATCCCTGTCAAGCCAAGGAAGATTGTCAGCAGCACACTGACGGCTGTAAGGAGGCGTGTTTGTAGCGAATAGGGAGAGAATTTTTGCGCAGCGCTCATGGCAAATTACTGATCATTGCGGAAACGATAACCTTGACCACGAATTGTCTCGATCGGCTTGAGAGACTCATCGGGGTCGAGTTTTTGTCGAAGACGACGCACGAATACTTCCAGCACATTGCTATCACGGTCATAATCCTGTGCGTATAGATGCTCGGTCAGCTCCGTTTTAGAGATCACTTGCCCTGGATGCATCATGAGATATTCCAGAAGCTTGTACTCATAGGCGGTCAACTCGAGCGTCTGCCCGTGGGCACTCACGCGTTTACTGCCGATATCCAGCGCGATTGGACCAAACTCTATAATCGGTTTCGCGAATCCCGCGGCGCGGCGTAGTAATGCATTGAGTCGCGCCAATATCTCTTCGATTTGGAAGGGCTTCACCACATAGTCGTCCGCCCCCGCATCTAAGCCCTCTACTTTATCTTGCCAGTCGCCGCGCGCCGTCAAGATCAGTATGGGAAAGGTTTTCTCTAACTCACGAATTTGTCTGATCAAGGAGATGCCATCGATCAGCGGCAAGCCTAAGTCGATAATGGCAGCGTCATAGTCGAACTCCGTCGCATAATAAAGGCCAGCCTTGCCATCGGCTGCGTCGTCAACGACATAGCCAGAACGACTCAATCCTTGAACTAAAGTCTGTCGGAGCAGGCTTTGATCTTCGACCACCAACAAGCGCATATTTATTGTTCCCGGGTTATCGCACCGCTACTCGCGTTGACATAGACGGTGTAGATATTGCCTTCATTATCCATGCGGACGCGGTATTGTAAGACGCCCCCCTGCTGAACTTGATTGATGCTGACGACAGTGCCAGGAAAGCGCGCACGCACCAATTCCAGCGCGCGACGCTGCGAAATCTGCGGCGCCTGCTCCGCAGCATTGTCCCCGGACTGATCCTGATAGCCAGCAAGGGCCAACTGCAGTGGATCTGCAGTGGCAGTGGCGATCCCGAGCAGGGACATCATTGTTAGAGCGAATGCCAGTTTCAGCAATCGACTTGTCAGTGTGTTTGACTTCAATTCGGACCCCTTTAAAAACGCTGCGGAGTACAGCCTGAGCGTCAAATCGACTGATCTAGACGATTAAAACACAGGCTGAATATTGACCTTGATACGCACTTGCTCGCCAGGATCGTTGTCCATTCTTACCGAGTAGTCTTCGTCGTTATAACGGTAGACTACTTGGTAGCCCACTAAACGCTCCTCCTCTCGGTATTCATAGACAGTTTCGCACTGGCGTACGGTTTCGTAACGTACTACACGGTCGTGACTATTGCCGGCGACTATATCACGTCCAATTGAGTGGCCCAAGACCGCGCCAACGACAGTGCCTACGCGCTTATTGGACTTGCCGTGACCCACCGCGTTGCCCAATGCGCCACCTATAATAGTGCCCAGCAATGCCGGCGTGCGACTATTCGAGCGCGCCGCCCTGGTATGAGCCACCTCCTCGTTCCAACATTCCTCGCGAGGCGTCGAAATCTCGATGCTCTTATACACAGGCCGCGACTCGATCACCTGTGCGTATTCATAGCGCGTATCGGCGAAACTAGGCGCCGCCAGCAGCAGCGCCAGTGACCCAAAGGCCACTGTGTTGATGAATTTAATGCCATGAGCTGGGAACTTTTTCATAAGCCATCGACCTCACTTGGTATAAGTCTTACATCGGATCTTCTTTATTAATGCCTTTGTAGTTCGAACGGAAGAACCCTTTCTCCCTACCTTGGCTCGCATATTGGCATCGAGAAGCTGAATAGAGACTTAATCAAGTGTTAACAGAGCCTAGCGGGTGAACAATTTACGAGGCCCCAAGGATCGTGGCTTTGACTTCTTCTTAAAGCCCGTTAGAATCAGACGCTGTTGGGAAAAAAGGCTTAAGTGAACTGCCTTAGCCCTAACTGACAAATAATAATTATAAGTAGCGAAGAGAGTTTCCATGTCGAATTTCAACAAGTCATTCACTATTGCAATAATCGCCACCCTGATCGTCGGACTCCCCGTCCTTCTCACCGACCTCCAACTCACCTCCATCCAGATGTTAATCGCGATCTTCCTCGTCAGCCTGGCATCTGCTATGGCCGGAGCGCCAATCGCCAAGAAACGAGCCAAGAAGCCCGACGAAGAGAATCGTGTACTCGTCAATAAGGCGCAGCGCGAGAGCGGTTGTGTGAAATGGTTCAATGCCAGCAAAGGGTTTGGCTTCATCACTCGCGATAGCGGCGACGACATATTCGTCCACTTTCGCTCTATACGGGGTGAGGGCCACCGCGTATTACACGACGGTCAGCGGGTCGAATTCGCCATTAGTGAAGGCGACAAAGGCTTGCAAGCAGAAGACGTCGCCGCAGCGAAATAAGAGCTCTCTGTCAAAGCCACTGACTAGGCCCGCCTCAGTAGTGAGGGGGGCGCTCGTCTTCATTTGAGCCGCCCTCGCCCGCGGCTGGCAGATTCTCAAGTACGTGAGTCAATTTGTCCCGATGCAGACTAAGTTCGCGCTGCAGGGCGTCAATCTGGGTCTGCTGCATGGTGACGACCTCGTTCAAGGCCTGCAATAAATCCTCTTGGAAGGCGAATTGAGTCTGCAATTCGATTAGTTGCTCTTGGGTGCTTGTGTCGCTCATAGCCAAATATTCTCGAAGCCGATGCCGTGCCGTATAAGGCGTTGGGGCGCAGAATAAAGCAAATCCTCCTACTGCGCGACTAACTAGATTTTGTTGGTCGCGACAATCGTGTAATAATTTCGAGGTTTTCGGTGTCAAATGCCGTACTATTTTAGAAATCCTGATCTTCGCCTGCTAAGAGATATTGGCTATGCAAAAAGCTCCGATTAACTGGACTAACACTATTCTATTTACACTGACGCCGCTGCTGGCCGTGACGCTCGTGCCTTATTACGGGTTTACACATGGCTATGGACTCTACGAATGGGTCGTCTTTTTCGTCCTGATGGGTTTTTGCGGCATGTCGATCACTGCGGGCTATCACCGCCTTTGGTCCCATAAGACGTATAAGGCCCATCCAATCGTTCGCTTCGTCTTCGCACTAGGCGGTGCCTGTGCGTTGCAGAACGATGTCTTTCATTGGGCCTCGGACCATCGCCGTCATCATGCGCATGTCGACAATAACGACAAAGACCCCTATTCCGCTGGCCTCGGCTTCTGGTATTCCCATATCGGATGGATCCTGCGTGACTTCGATAGTGGCAAAGTGGATTTCTCCAATATCAAAGACTTACAACGCGATCCGATCCTCGTCTGGCAGCACAAACATTATCTTGCACTCGTACTGACAATGAACATCGGCGTTCCTGCCTTTCTGGGTTATCTCGGCGGTGATGTTATCGGCGGAATACTACTCGGCGGGCTGTTACGGCTAGTGCTAAGCCAGCACGTCACTTGGTTTATCAACTCTATCGCCCATATCTGGGGCCGTCAGCCCTATAGCGATGCGAGCTCTGCGCGGGACAATCCCTTGCTAGCCCTGATCACCTACGGCGAGGGCTATCACAACTACCACCACACCTTCCAATGGGACTATCGCAACGGCATCAAGTGGTGGCACTACGATCCCACCAAATGGTTCATTCGTGGCTGTGCCTTCGTTGGGCTAACCAGCGACCTGAAGCGCTGCTCTCCAGTAGTCATCGAGAGTGCGCGCCTAGACATGCAGTATCGATACGCGACCGAGCGCTATGCCGCCATGGGTAATGCCGACAAATGGCTACAGCGCCTAGAGACTGAATATCAGCAACTGAAAGCGACCCTGCAACTCTGGGCCCAGCATCAGCAGTCATGGTATGAGGCGAAATCGAGTGAAATCCATGAGAAATGGAGCCATTGGGATCGCTTAGAGATGCGCGATAGCTATCGAGAAGTGAAATATCGTCTGAAAATACAGAGACAGCGCTGGCACGAATTGCTCGAAAATTTCCCGAAACTAACGGCAGTGCATCCTGCTTGAGCCATGCTTAGTAAGAGATCCGTATGAACAAGTTAACAGTAGTATTGTGTGAATGCGCCGCCGTCTTGAGCCTGCTATTGCCTCTATCCGCATTAGCCGTGGAAGAGGGCGACACGGCCCCGTCATTCACTCTTCCCGACATTCAAGCAGACAAGCCAGCGATTAGCCTTGAGGCTCTGCGGGGCAAAACGGTCTATGTCGACTTCTGGGCCTCGTGGTGTGCACCCTGCCTGCGTTCCATGCCACTGATCAATGAGCTCTACGGCAAGTATCGCGATCAGGGCTTCGAAGTTATTGCGATCAACGTCGACGATCCGCTAGAGGACGGGCAGGATTTCCTCTTAGATAACCCTCTCGATTACCTGATCGCGGCGGATACGGATAACACCGTGTTAAACGAGTTCGGCGTCACGGGCATGCCCACGTCCTTTCTGATCGACAAAGAAGGTACCGTGCGCATGGTGCACATGGGCTTCCGCGGCAATGACATCGAAATCATCGAAGCGGCGGTCGTGGAGCTTCTCGACTAATTCTTTGTCTCCCTAGAACAAGCGCAGCGCTGGCTCATCTAATGCAGCCATCTGCTCGCGCAACTCTAAGATATGTTCGGCCCAATAGCGCTCGGTGTTAAACCAAGGGAAACACTTCGGGAAGGCGGGGTCTTCCCAGCGTCTGGCCAGCCATGCGCTGTAGTGCATGATACGAAGGGTGCGCAGGGCCTCGATCAGGTCGAGCTCCTTCACATTGAAATCGTAGAACTCGTTATAGCCCTCCACGATCTCCAGAAGCTGCCCCTGTTTCTGATCACGCTCCCCAGAGAGCATCATCCAGATGTCTTGAATGGCCGGCCCAGTCATCGTGTCGTCGAAGTCGACGAAGTTCGGGGCATCGTCGCGCCACAGCACATTGCCTGGATGACAGTCGCCATGGATGCGAATCTGCGCCACATCGCTATTGCGACCGAAGATCGCCTGAATCTTTTCGATCAGATCCCTCGACAGGCTTTCATACGCAGGGCATAGGCTCAGTGGAATGAACTGCTTCTCTAAGAGAAATTGCCGACTCTCGACAGCCAAGCGCTCGACACTCAAGCTCACTCGGTGCGCAAAGGATTGAGTCTGACCGACGGCATGAACGCGGGCGATGAAACGGCCCATCACGAGCAGATTATCTAAGTTGTCCAGATCTGGGGCACGCCCGGCTAGGCGCTCGAAAACCGAGAATGAAAACCCATCAAACTCATAGAGGGTATCCACGCCATTGAGTCGCCTAGGCGGCACAACGGGAATCTCGAGACCGGCCAACTCCTCGGCGAAGGCATGCTCCTCGAGGATCTGCGCGCGCGTCCAGCGCTCGGGACGATAGAACTTCACGATAACGGGAACATCATCCTCCACGCCGACTTGATAGACACGATTCTCATAACTATTGAGCGCAAGAATCCTGGCATCACAGTGAATGCCAACGCTCTCCATCGCATCTAGCACACGATCGGGGCTTAGGCGTTGATAGGGATGAACCGAGGGATCGGCCACAGCGGCTTGGACTGCTTCGCCGCCGCTATCGGCGGGCATCACATTGCCATTGGCAATATTGCCCCTGCTCTCGTCATCGGATTGTGTATCGTGTTGGTTTGACATGGAAATTAGGGCATCCTGATCGAGTTTGCGCGCAGTATACTGTAAAATGCCATCGCGAGTTCGAGGCCCCGTGCCCACTGCGCCTTAAGCAACATCTACAATCCATAAGGAGTCCTTCTTGAACGATCAGCAATTGCAGGCGAGACATCAGGAATTACGCGAACAGTATCGACAAGTCAGCGAGCAGAAGCTGAATCTGGATTTGACCCGCGGCAAGCCTAGTACCGAACAACTGTGCCAGAGCGACGCGCTCGACGGCATCTTGGCGAATGACTATCTGTGCGCCGATGGCAGCGATAGTCGTAATTACGGCGGCATTATGGGGATACCCGAGGCGCGCAAATTCGCGGCCGAATACCTCGAGACCATCCCTTCGCGCACCATGGTGGGTGGCAATAGTAGCCTGCAGATGATGTATCAAGTCGTGATCGGCGCGCATTTCCACGGCGTTAACGGCCCCGAGTCCGCCTGGATGGCCGAGGCGAGCAAGACTGGCAGCCAAGTCAAATTCCTCTGCCCAGCGCCTGGCTATGATCGCCACTTCTCCGTATGCGAAGCGCTCAACATCATCATGATTCCGGTCACCATGACGCCAGAGGGTCCCGACATGGATCAGGTAGAGGCGCTTGTAAAAGCAGACCCGATGATCAAGGGCATCTGGTGTGTCCCTAAGTATTCGAATCCCGATGGCGTGGTGTATTCCGCGCCTGTGGTTGCCAGAATGGCGCAGCTGGGCAAGATCGCCGGCGCCAATTTCCGCATCATGTGGGACAACGCCTATGCCGAACACCATCTCGTCGACACGCCTCCCACCCTCGCCAATATTTTGGAGCTCAGTGAGGCTGCGGGCACGCTGGACAATGTTGTCGTCATCGGCTCCACCTCCAAGATTACTCATGCCGGAGCCGGCATCGCCTTCATCGCGAGCTCCGAGGCCAATCTTGCCAGTTTGGCGGACCAACTGGGCATCTCAACGATCGGCCCAGACAAAGTCAATCAACTGCGCCACATGCGCCTACTGAAAGACATGGACGCACTGCGTGGGTTGATGCAGGGGCACCGCAGGATCTTACAGCCTAAATTTGAGAGTGTACTGAAAGCGCTAGAAGCTGGATTGGCCGAGAAATCAGTCAACGGCCAGGCGCTGGGCAGCTGGACCAAGCCACAGGGCGGCTATTTCGTGCTGTTCGACACGCAGCCGGGTCTCGCAGATAAAGTGGTTAAACTGACCGCCGCAGCGGGCGTCAAACTAACGCCAGCGGGCTCTACCTATCCCTATAAGAACGACCCCAACGACAGCAATATCCGCTTAGCCCCCTCTTTCCCTAGCGTTAAGGATATCGAGGCAGCGATGCGTGTGTTTGTATTGTGTGTGGAATTGGCGACTATCGAGAAAGCGCTAGGACTCTAGATGACCCAGTAGTCTGTGCAAGACACTTAGGGGCGGCGATAGCCGTCCCTAAGCTAAACCCTTACTCAGAGCTCTGTGTATCGGGTTTGCGAGAGGCTAAGAATGGTGCGGGGAATGGCGTAATATTATCGCCACTGGAGATCTTACTTACGCCGCCCTTCTCGACCTCGTCGATACGCACGATGGCTTGAATAGGGATGAAGCTGCGTTTTACACCGAGGAATTCCGCCTTCAACTTCTCTTCACTCGGGTCGACCACCACCTGACTACGCTCATCGAAAATATAGTCTTCAACTTCGATAAAGCCATATAGCTCACTCTGATAGACCTGTTTCGCGAATACTTCGTAGACTTTGCCTTTGTTGAGAAATGTGATTCTGTAGATTTCTGCGGGGGTCGCCATGCATGCACTCTCTTTAACGTTGAAGCTCCGCTATATCTGGCCGCTTTAGGGAAATTCAAGGGCGCGAATGGGGGCATAGGGAGTTGCTGCGCAGTTTACAGTATTAGAAGGCCACTCACCCGCGTTTATTTGCAAGTGCGTGAACTGGTTCTTTGCTCCGCCTAATGCTGCTACAATCCGCCCTCTTATTTGCCCCTAACGATGCCGATCTACCGAACTCACTATGATCACAACAGACACGCCCCTGACAGCTACCGAGTCCACTACCGTCGAGTCCACCTCGCCTTCCTCTCAAGGCAGCGCGGTAACGAGTTCTATGCCGACTAAAAAGGTGTTTATCAAGACTCATGGCTGCCAGATGAACGAGTATGACTCCTCGCGCATGCTCGACATGTTACGCGAGTCCCATGGCGCGGAATTGGTCGATAGCCCGGATCAGGCAGATCTGCTTCTGCTCAATACCTGCTCGATTCGCGAGAAGGCGCAGGAGAAAGTCTTTCACCAGCTCGGTCGCTGGCGTGCCTTGAAGAAAGCGAAACCTGGCCTGCAGATCGCCGTGGGTGGTTGTGTCGCGAGTCAAGAAGGCGCCGCTATCGGCAAGCGCGCCCCCTATGTCGACGTGGTCTTCGGCCCTCAGACTCTACATAAATTGCCGCAGATGCTCGATGCCGCGACCGGTCGCAACACCGTCGTCGATATTAGCTTCCCGGAAATTGAGAAGTTCGACAACCTGCCCGAGCCCCGCGTCAGCGGCTGTGAAGCCTTTCTTACCGTCATGGAAGGCTGCAGCAAGTACTGCTCCTTCTGTGTAGTGCCCTATACCCGCGGCGAAGAAGTCAGCCGCCCACTAGACGATGTGCTCGCCGAAGCCGTGCATCTGGCCGAGCAAGGGGTTCGCGAGATCAACCTATTGGGGCAGAACGTCAATGCCTATCGCGGGCTGAGCCACGACGGCAATATGACGGACTTTGCGACCCTAATTCAATATATTGCCGCCATAGAAGGCATCGCACGGGTACGTTACACGACTTCGCATCCGATGGAATTCTCGAACAATCTCATCGAGGTATATCGTCACGTACCCGAACTGGTAGACCATCTGCACTTGCCAGTGCAGAGCGGCTCAGACCGCATCCTAGCGGCGATGAAGCGCAACCACACGGTGTTGGAATACAAGTCCATCATTCGCAAACTCAAGGCAATACGCCCCAATATTAGCCTCTCCTCCGACTTTATCGTGGGCTTCCCCGGTGAGACCCACAAGGATTTCGAGGACACCATGAATCTGATCATGGAGATTGGCTATGACAACTCCTTCAGCTTTATCTACAGCGCCCGCCCAGGCACCCCCGCTGCGGACCTGCCGGACCTGACCTCAGAGCAAGAGAAAAAACATCGCCTAGCGATTCTGCAGGCGCAGATAATCAAACAAACTCAAGCGATTAGCGAAGCCATGATTGGCAGCAGCCAGCGGATATTGGTCACCGGCCTCTCCAAGAAAGACCCTGGCGATCTGCAGGGCCGCACGGAGAATAACCGAGTAGTGAATTTCAAATGTGACGACGCCAGCCTGATCGGACAGTTCATCGACGTGAAAGTCGTGAGCGCATTGACCAACTCTCTTCTCGGCACCCTTTAAAGAACCGCCATCCGCGCCCATATCTAGTAGAGCTAGGGGCTTACAAGTCAGCATAGATTGGTATACTAGCGTCACACACCACTTTTAGGAGGTTTGAAAGCTGTCTTAATGGCAACTCAGAATTACACTCAAAGGCTCGTCCTAGAGCCCGACAATACGCACCGGCTGGCCAATCTTTGTGGTCATCTCAATGAGCATCTTCAACAAATTGAGAAGTCTCTTGGGCTCAAAGTCCAGAATCGCGGCAACGAATTTAAACTAACAGGCTCCAAGCATGCCGTGGAGCTTGCCGGCCCAGTCCTGACGAAACTTTATGAGTCGACGGCGAATGAGGGCGGCATCAATCCCGATATCGTGCATCTCGTGCTCAAAGAAGCCGAGCAAAGCCATAGCGCGACGGTCGAGAAGAAGCCTCGCTACGACTTCGACAAGCCTCTCATTCTGAAGACGCCAAATACCTCGGTGAAGCCTCGCGGCGCACATCAACAAGACTATGTGGAATCGATCTATCGATTCGATATTAATTTCGGTATTGGGCCTGCGGGCACGGGCAAGACCTATCTCGCGGTCGCGGCAGCGGTAGAGGCCCTAGTGCAAGATCGCGTGCAACGCATTTTACTCGTGCGCCCTGCAGTGGAAGCCGGCGAGAAACTGGGTTTCTTGCCAGGCGATCTTTCGCAGAAGGTAGACCCCTACCTGCGCCCACTGTATGACGCCCTCTACGAAATGATGGGAGTCGAGCGCGTGGGTCGCCTCATCGAGAAGAACATCATCGAGATTGCCCCGCTGGCCTATATGCGCGGCCGCACACTCAATAACTCCTTCATTATTCTCGATGAAAGCCAGAACACCACCACATCGCAGATGAAGATGTTCTTGACGCGATTAGGCTTCGGCTCTACCGCCGTGATCACAGGCGATGTCACGCAGATCGACCTGCCTAAAGGCACCCGCTCCGGGCTCGTGCATGTGACACAGGTGCTCAAGGATATCGAAGGCATAGGCTTTACTTGGTTCGACTCGAAGGATGTGGTTCGCCATACCCTAGTCCAGCGCATAGTGGAGGCCTACGACAGATACGATCAGAAAACGATTACCTCGCTCGGCAACCAAGACTCGCTGCAGGAGCATGGCCATGAGCGCGATGCTTGAGTTTGACAATGCCTGTGCGCAATCACAAGACGTGCCTAGCGAAGAAGAATTTCGTAACTGGGTAAGCCATGCTCTTCGTGACGATAAAAATGCGACGAGCGAGAAGCCCTTCGTTGTCGGCATCAAGATTGTCGATGAGCTCGAGTCAGCTCAGCTCAACAAACATTACCGTCACAAAGACTATGCTACGAATGTCCTTTCCTTCGCCAATGACTTGCCGACCCATATTCTCGATTCCCTAGAGGAGATTCCCCTGGGCGATCTAGCCATCTGCGCTCCCGTGGTAGAGCGCGAGGCGCAAGAACAGCACAAGACAGTGCAGGCGCATTGGGCCCATATGGTCATTCATGGCGTCTTGCATCTGCAGGGCTTCGACCACGAGAGTGATGAAGAAGCCGAGGAGATGGAAACACTCGAACGCGCAATACTCGCCACACTAGGTCTAGCGGACCCGTATACCGAAACGCCATAAGCCGCATAAACTACACGGCGTCGCGACGCCAATTATTAAATGTGACACCTGAATACAGGAGCAAGTTGCCAAAATGGCTGACGAGCAAGTGAGTATCGATCCAAGGCCGCGGTCATGGATCGATAGAATTGCACAAATTTTCTCAGACGAACCGACTGACACAAAGAGTCTGCTAGAACTGTTGCGCAATGCCGAACAGGACAATGTGCTGGATACCGACGCATTGTCTATCATCGAGGGCGCTCTTCAGGTCTCGCAGATGCAGGTTCGCGAGATAATGATCCCACGCCCACAGGTGATTACTGTGTCGGCAAAGAACACTCTGGAAGAGGTGTTGGATATCGTCATCACCGTTTCTCATTCTCGCTTCCCAGTGCTGGCGGAGAACTCCGACTCGGTCATTGGCATTCTCCTAGCGAAAGATCTATTGCGCTTCGCGCTGAAGAGCGATACCAATAGCTTCGATTTGAAGGACATCGTAAGGCCTGCGACGTTCGTGCCAGAGAGTAAACGCCTCAATGTATTGTTGCGCGAGTTCCGCGAAACCCGCCATCATATGGCGATTGTCATCGACGAATATGGTAGCCCGTGTGGCGTCGTGACCATCGAAGATGTCTTGGAGCAGATAGTGGGTGAGATCGACGACGAGTACGACGTCGACGATGATAGCTTCATCAAGAAAGTGGATGCCAAATCCTTTATCGTCAAGGCACTCACACCGGTTGCAGAATTCAATGAATTTTTCGAATGCAATTTCGACGATCACGAGGTCGATACGATAGGCGGACTAGTCCTGCAACACCTGAATCACATTCCCGAACGAGACGAAAACGTGACCATAGGCACGTTTCTATTTACGGTACTCAACTCCGACAGCCGTCAGATTCGATTACTCAGAGTGCAGCAACTAGAATCCGCCCCCTTAGCCCAAACCGAGGCTGAATAGCCTGCTCTTGTCGAGAACTGAGTATGAAAGCCCTTTTACGTGCAACTAGCCTTGTTCTGATCTCACTGGTTTTTACCGGCTGCGGTTTTTCCCTCAGGGGCAGCGAGAGCACCTCCCTCGCACCCGAAACGGTGTTTGTGCGCAGTGCGCAGGAAAATTCCCAACTCACCCAAGGCCTACAAGCCGCTTTAGTGGACGCGCAGATGCAACTGGCAGAGTCTGCCGCGCAAGCGCGCTATATCGTCTCTGTCGGCCAAGAAGATTTCAACACTAGCACGGCGACCGTAAATGGCCGCGCGCGCGCCGCCCAATACACACTGCGCCTGAGCGTCGAGCTCGCACTGGATATGCAGGATCAGAACCTGCTAGCAGTGGAGCGCATCGCGGTGGAGCGCAGCTATTTCGAAGACACCGCTAACATCGCCGGTAGCACACGCGAGGCCGATATGCTGCGCGACGAGATGCGACAAGAACTGGTAAACCAGATTCTGAATCGACTGCGTGTCGTTGCCGCCGCGCACTCGGGTGGGCCCGATTAGTGAGAATCAACTCCGACCAGATCGCGCAATCCAGCGGCTCAAAAATTGCGCCGTTCTATTGGATTGCCGGCGACGAAACTCTCTTAGTGCAAGAGACACTGACCCACTTGCGCACCCGCGTGCGCGAGCAAGGATTTAGTGAGTGGGAGCTATTGTTCGTCGACCGAGGTTTCGATTGGCAATCCCTTCTACAGTCCGGCAATAGCATGTCGCTTTTTTCAGACAAGAAGATTATCGAACTGCGCCTGACCTCCGCAAAATTGGACGACGCAGGCAAGGCCGCACTTAAGCAGTATCTGCACTCCCCAAATCCCGACAATGTGTTGATTCTAGTTAGCCCCCGCGTCGAGCCCGCAGCGCTTAACACACAATGGTTCAAGGCCTTAGAGGCCGCCGGAGTCTTCGTTACTGTGTGGCCAGTGTTCGCAGACAAACTTCCCGCTTGGGTACGCAACCGCATGGCCAGTGCCGGCATGACTGCCGACCCCGATGCCATCTCGGTTCTAACCGAACGCGTAGAGGGCAACCTACTCGCCGCAGATCAAGAGATTCAGAAATTAGCCGTGCTGACGGGAGCCTCGCGCGATAAGAAAGTCCATATCGATCGCAAGCATATTATGAGCTTAGTGGCCGATAGCTCACGCTATAGCAGTTTCAATCTAATCGATGCGGCCCTAAGCGGGGATGCTCGACGCTGCATTAAAATTGTCAACGGACTGCGCTCCGAAGGTACCGAGGTCTTGCAGCTGCTTGGCGCGTTAAGCGCGGAGCTGCGCCGCCTCGTCGCAGTCTCGCACCATGTAGCGCGTGGCCAGAATCTAGCGCAGGCCATGAAAAGCGAAGGCGTGCGGCGAAATCACGAGAAAGAACTGAGTCAGGCCGTACAACGTACAAGTCTCATAGAGCTGGAGAGCATGCTAGGTGATGCGCGCCGTATCGATCTAGCGGTGAAAGGCCTGTCCCGTGCCGATCCTTGGAACGAGTTGACACAGTTAGTCCTACGTTTAAGTGGACATCACATTTTGCCTCAGTCAGTGCTATCTTAAGGCTAGCGCAGAGCTGACCGTCCTCTATCTCGAGCCGCAGTCGCTGTGCGCTTGTACCCCCCCAACACACACATGACGGAGCTATTCATGTCGACATTGATGCAACTTCTCGTAATCCTAGCGGTAATTTGGGTACTCGCGTATCGGCGCGCCCATATGGGAACAATACTTGGCTGCATTGCGGTAGCACTGCTTACGATGACCTGGTTCGGCGGCATCGCCTGGCTCTTGTGGCTGCTATTAGTTGGCGTCGCACTATTCTATTTCGAAGACAATTTACGCCGCGAGCGGCTCTCACGCCCCGTATTTGAATTCTTCAAACGCGTGCTACCCCCTATGAGCGACACAGAACAAGAGGCCTTAGAGGCGGGAGATACTTGGTGGGATGCCGATCTCTTCAAGGGCGCCCCAGACTGGAAGGAATGGCTCGCCATCCCTTTTCCCGAGCTCAGCAAAGAGGAGAATGCCTTTCTTGAGTCACAGACCGAAACGCTCTGCAAGATGTTGAATGACTGGGATATTGTGCACATCGACAAGGACCTGCCTCCACAGGCTTGGGAGTATCTCAAGAAAGAGAAATTTTTTGGCATGATCATCCCTAAGGAATTTGGCGGGCTGGGCTTCTCCGCATTAGCGCACTCGACCATTGTGACTAAGATCGCCACGCGCAGTGCTAGTGCGGCGGTAACCGCCATGGTCCCAAACTCGCTCGGACCCGCTGAGCTATTGATGAAATATGGTACCGATGCACAGCGCCAACATTACCTACCTCGCCTGGCTAGCGGCGAAGACATCCCCTGCTTCGCCCTAACCGGACCCGAGGCGGGCAGCGACGCTGGGGCGATGACCGACACCGGCATCGTCTGCAAGGGCCAGTTCGAGGGCAAGGAGTGTATTGGCATCTCCATAACTTGGAATAAGCGCTATATCACCCTCGCTCCCGTGGCCACTGTACTAGGCCTAGCCTTCAAGATGTACGACCCCGAACATTTATTGAGCGATGAACCGGAGCGCGGCATCACCGTCGCCCTCATTCCCACCAGCCATGAGGGCGTCCAGATTGGTCCGCGTCATTTCCCCATGGGCATGACGTTTATGAACGGACCTACCCGCGGCGAGAATGTGTTCATTCCACTGGAGTGGATAATCGGTGGCGTCGAGCAAGCCGGCCAGGGCTGGCGCATGTTGGTCGAGTGTCTCTCGGAGGGCCGCGCGATCTCCCTCCCCGCCCTAAGCACCGCGACGGGCAAGCTTAGTTATCGCCTGACCGGAGCCTACGCGCGGCTACGCACACAGTTCAATCTAGCAATCGGCAATTTCGAGGGAGTAGAAGAAGCACTCGCTCGCATCGCCGGGCACACCTATCAACTCGAAGCGGCGCGCATAATAACTGCCGGCGCAGTCGATAATCACATCAAACCAGCCGTTGTTTCGGCAATTGCCAAGTACCATATGACAGAAAAGTCCCGAATCGTGATTCAGGACGCGATGGACGTACATGCCGGTCGCGGTCTCATAATGGGTCCTGCAAACTATCTCGCCCACGCGTATATGAGTATGCCCATCGGCATCACGGTGGAAGGTGCGAATATTCTTACTAGAAATTTGATGATTTTTGGGCAGGGCGCGATTCGTTGTCACCCGTTTATAGCGCGGGAAATGGTCGCCGCAAAGAACCCCGATGAGGCTACTGGTTTGCGAGAATTCGACAGCCTCATCTTCCGCCATATCGGCTATGGCATCAGCAACTTCGTGCGCACCTTTAGCCTGGGTTTAAGTGGTGGATTGATCGCGGCGCGCCCGGTGAGTGGCGATACCGCCACCTATTACCAGCAGCTTACGCGCATGAGTTCTGCGCTCGCCTTAGTGTCCGATATTTCGATGCTGATGTTTGGCGGCGAGCTCAAGCGCAAAGAAAGGCTTTCGGCGCGCCTTGGGGACGTCCTAAGTCAACTTTATCTGGCATCAACCATCTTGCGCTACTATGAAAACTACCAGCGCAACGAGGCCGACCTGCCATACGTACAGTGGAACATCGAGCTATCCCTGTACGAGTGCCAACGCGCGTTCAATGACTTTTTCGCAAATCTGGCGAACCGCCCAGTGGCAGTGTTATTGAAACGAATCGTGTTCCCATGGGGTGATGCCTATAAGCGTCCGAGCGACCAACTCGATCACAAGATCGTGCAAACGATGTGGACCGACAACGAGCTACGCGATCGCATCACCCGCTTTGCTTATATTGGCAGTGAGGCAGACGATCCCGCATTCATCGTCGAGAGCGCGTTCATGCAGGTCGTGGCCACGAAGGCCACCAGAGATGCGATTCGCAAAGCAACAAAAGAGGGAGTCTTGACTAAGGAGTTGCCACTGACCACGCTGGCCACTAAAGCCGTCGAGGAAGGCGTTTGCACCCGGACCGAGGCGGATGCCTATGTCGCTGCGGAGCAGGCTCGTGACAAGGCGATACAGGTAGATGAGCATCTATCTCTGCATTTCAACAAAGAATAGCGCCAGCGAGCCCTAAGAGGCTCAAATGCCCATTTTGCTCAACGTGTCTATCAGCTCTCGGATGACACGTTCGGCAACTGGGTGATCGGCAGCGAAACGAGCCTCTAGTGCAATCGCATCATCCATGACCGGTGCGTTGTCATTCTCCGCAGACGCAATCATCGCATCGACATTCCTATCCAATTTCTTTAGCAACGCAATCGTCTCGTTATCGAGAGTTGCGCCGTTATCCAATTCTTTCTGTAACTGAGCCAAAAGGCTGAGTATCTTGTCCTGATTCAATTCGTCACTCCTAGCGGCGCATTCCTGCGCATTTGCAACAGACATCGATAATGCCCAGTGATGGCGCAACGAGGGTTCTAACCGTGTTATGCCTTAGGAGTAGTCTAGGCCGGATGCCGGGGCCTACGCAAGCTTACAGAGCGCTCTAGCAGAGGCATCAGTGCCAGAGGAGACATAAGTCCTGAGTGCGCAGCGAATTCGCACCCAGGACTTACTAGCGTGTTCTCAGTCGATCCTAGGGCTTAGGACTGTGGCTCGGCCTGTCGGGCCATGCGGCCAAATGCGCGGACCTTAGCGCGCTCGGTGGAGCGACGAGCTCGTTCGCGAAAAGTTAGATAGTACTTAGGAAGGTTTAGCAATATCTGCCAGCGCGTGGTCACGCTAACTCGAATAGTCGAGTGGCTAGTAGTGCCCGCCTTCAACATGGGAGGACCCTCATACAGCAGCTCCGGATTAAGGAGGCTATGCAGATTACGCACATTGCCATTACGCAGATCTGCCATCAATAGGACGTAGTGTTTGCGCGCGAAGAACATGCTCTTAAGCAAATGGAACCAAATACGGTAGTTCTCGAGCGCAGACTTCACAGCCGGGCTAATCCAAACCCCGTTAACCTCCATCATTTCGTACGAATCATTCTGGAAAAATTCATGTGAATTCTTAACGGCATCGGGCACGAACATCAAGCTTCTGAACTCTGGCTTTGTGACGATCATATACCCACCGACCAACTCACTTCCTCTGAACACACCCACAATCTTGCTTCGCATTGCATAGTCATAGGGAAGCCTTACACCGACAAAGCCCTCGAATTTTTTCAGATAGGTTTCAATCTCACTTTCCGCCGTCAGAGTCTTGAACTTGATCGCTTCCATTTTTAATCCTAGGTAGGAACATTCCTACATTTTGAATATACTTTCTATACTCTTCCGAGTACACGCTTTTCAAAATAACCTTCTCTTCTTTGCGTGCAGAAAGAAAATAAAAGGCTATTAAGTAAGCAAGTGTAATCCACAATATCAAGGAGTTAAACAAGAAAGTGCTGCCAAGCCACGCCAAAATATAAGAGGTATAAAATGGATGCCTCACTATTCGAAATGGACCCGTTGTTACAATACTCCCAACTTCGTTACTGAATGCGAAGTCGAGTTTTTTCGCAGTGAATATTGACCACCAAAATAAAATTAAAGAGAGTGTGTAGAGGAAAATACTTGCCGCTACAAGCGGCAAACTTTTGCCGCCTGCAGTGAACATCAAAACCACAGTCGTAATAATCTGTGTTGCGACTGTTGCGTCGTACAGAAGCGCACTGAGGCGCGGAGTTCCGGAAGTCATTTTGAAAAAACGAAGACGCGCCCAGATCAAACTCAGGACAATGGCGATATACAAAACGATAGATGTAGACATAAAAACTCTGCTTACCTTTAATATGCGGAAAATAACTGCCGATGGATCTGCCGCCTAAGCATAGGTGCTCGACCCACTATATTGGCAATGCGATGGTCAGGAACGAAAGCTCCGGATTGTGAACCAGAACATGCTCAATCGACTATTGGCAGGACAGCTCGAATTGCCGCCTTACCCTATTACTGTATAATCACGCCACTCTCGGGATCGGCAGAAAACACGAAATCCCCTTATCTTGACGGGCATTTTCCGTTTCGCCAGCATTACATTGACGCAAGTACATCAGAATGAATAATGAATTCAGATAAATATTCGGCTTACTGCCGAGAGCATGTCAAGGAATTTAGAGACGAACTGAGGGACGAAGCCTCACGAGCGTTGACAAGCTGGCCCGGAAAATCGGGGGGCGTGCTGTTCATAATATCTTCATTGCTCACTTACCTAAATCTATCGGCCAGCGGCAACCCCTACGCATTCAATACCCTGTTCACTTATGCCGCCCCGATACTCCTCATCTTTCTGTTCCCGATCTCCAGCCTCCTATTGTCGAGCGTGGATAAACACTCAAGAACAGTTATGGATCTGGTTTGCCTAACGACGATCTTCGGTTTCTGCCTGACGCTAAAATACGTGTTTGAGCCTCAGGACTCGCTTGCGACTCAGTCGGAGTTATTCTTAGCGCTATCGGGACAGCTTAATTTTAGCTTACTCATGGTGACCGCATTCTCCTATCACACTAGTTATCGGGTAACCTTCGTTCGCAATATCCTTTTTACCATCGTCTTTACCGCGCTGATTTACCTAATCAATAGCCAGTACCTAGCCGCAAACCTTGTCCAAGTAGCACAGGGCTTTCTCGCTGGTAGTATCTTTAGTTGGTTGTTCTTTTCGCGTATACAGACGCGTTTCTACTATAAGTCGATCGACGCGGATACCCGTCAGCATTTATACAAACAGCTGTCCAAATTGGTCTATCCCCATCAGCTGGAAATGATCAAGTCTGGAGACCAGCTTGAGGACACTATGCCGGTCGAGAAAGGCCGCGCCATCATCAATGTTTTCGACGTGCAGAACTCGAGTGAGATCAAGCACGAGCGCACCAAGTCTTTCTTTCTCGATGTGTTCCGCGCCTTCTCACAGATCTGCATGATGGGCTATCAACACAACCCCCTGAAGTCTCGTGCATTCCGGCTAAAAGAGACAGGCGACGGCTTCATCAGCTCGATCGGCTACCCATTTCTCGCCGATGACCCCAACTCATTGGCCGATCATGCCATCTCTACCGCCCTGATCATGTTCAAGGCGTTCAATGAAGAGGTGGAACGTTTCGGGTATGCCACGCCAATCAAAGGCGCCATGGGACTTGCCTTTAACTCTGTGCAGGGCACGTTCCAGAGCAGTGGCATTAAGTCATACGATCTATTCGGTGAGGCCCTGATTCAGGCCTACCGCTACGAGGAGATTAGAAAGCACCCCTCTATCGCGAAGATCATCAAGGAATCTGCAGCCCGGCAAGGCCTACAGAACTTCAACATCCTGATCATCCAAGAGGTGATCTACAACTCTCTGAAACCCGACTACAAGGCCTTGTTTAAGGCTATAGATTTGCAGAAAGGGGGGTTTACGATACGCCAGGATATAACGGCGCAGTGCGTGTATTTCCACACGCTGGAATAATTTGCAGGGTTTCGGGCACAGTCACCGTTGAGAGCCTCGCACTCGGCGAGGCCCTCAACACAGACTAGGTCCTTATTGCGGCATTAAGGCTATGGCTTTCAGGAAGCTAGGGCGCTTCGATAGCTTGGCGATCCATGCTTGGATAGCCGGGTAGCTGTCCAATGCTACAGACGTGCTCAGGCACGCTTGAAAGTAGGGGAATGCGACCGTATCGGCAATCGTCAGGTGCTTGCCGCACAGGAACTCATTGTCCTTAAGTGTCTTCTCAAGAAAGGGCAACTGTTGATCAAGAAAACCCTTCGCTTCCGCTATTGCCTTCTCGTCCGCCTCTTTCTGGTAATACTTCATCATGACGACTTCTTGATAGAAATACACCGCTAACCACCGTCCCGCGTGGTGGCAGGTCAAGTCGATCATCTGGTCTATCTGTGCAGCCTCATAGGGGTCTGCCGAATATAGCTTCTTAGAAGAAATATTAGCGAGGTAGCGACAAAGCGAAGCGCTCTCGAAAAGATAACGCCCATCGTGCTCTATCGCGGGCACTTTGCCTAACGGATGTCTGGACAAATGCGCCTCACTCTTATGATCTCCCTTGGCGAAATCCAAGTGGATATAATCGAAGCTAAGTCCTAATTCTTCGGCAGTAAATAGGACTTTCGTGGCATTAAACGTGCTCGCGCCATAAATCTTAAGCATAGTGTTCTCTCCGCAAGAGCTAGATGGTAGTGTCAGAAGTAGAGGCAGGCCCTTCGTTTCCGTTTCAAGGTCCCTGCTCAAAAGGCAATAGCTGGGCAATGTACCGAAGCGTAATTTGATAAGCAAGGCGCAACGGCAGACCAAGAGCAATTAAGAGACAAGCGACAATGAGCATCGATATTAGAACCCTACGCGACGACACGCCAGCCTGCGCAGAGTTGATCCACTTCAACAACGCCGGTGCTGCACTGGCCCCACGCTCGGTGACAGACGCTATACTCACACATCTAGCGGACGAACAACGCCTAGGAGGCTACGAGGCTGCCAGTAGGGCCGAGGCTCGGATCAATAACTTCTATGACGCCTTCGCCAAGCTTTTAGCGTGCGAGGCTTCCGAGATCGCCTACGCTGAGAACGCCACCCATGCATGGAACAGTCTCTTCAATGCCATTCCATTTACTGCGGGGGACATCGTCCTTACCGGACAATCAGAATACGCCAGCAACTTTCTCGCCCTACTCCACATGGCCAAACGACAAGGGATCGAGATCCAGGTCATTCCCAATGATAGCGCTGGAGTGATCGATCTCGAGCGCCTTGAGGCCGCTATTAACCCACGCGTAAAACTGATCGCCCTCACCCATACTCCCAGCCAAAGCGGTGTCATTCACCCAGCGGCGAGAGTCGGTTTTATGGCACGTGCACACAATATTCTCTATCTTCTCGACGCCTGCCAATCCGCTGGACAGATCGATCTCAACGTCAATGAATTGGGCTGCGACATGCTTACAGGAACCGGTCGAAAGTACCTTCGCGGCCCGCGTGGCACGGGCTTTCTCTATATGCGCAGATCGAGCATGGCAAAACTCGAGCCCGCCTGGATTGACTTGCACTCGGCCAATTGGTCCTCGGCGAATACCTATGAGTTTCGTGACGACGCTAGGCGATTCGAAAACTGGGAATGCTTTGTCGCGGGAAAGATCGGCCTCGGCGTTGCAATCGACTATGCGTTACAGATCGGCATGCCCGCGATCGAGACTCGAGTTGGGGAACTAGGTGCTACTCTACGGGAGACACTAGGCGCCATCGCGGGGGTACAAGTACATGAGCACGGCAAGCAGTTAAGCGGCATCGTTACCTTCAGCAAACAAGGAGTCAGTGCAGCGACATTGCAGGAGGGCTTGCGTGCCAAGGGGATAAACTCCTCCGTAGCGCGCTTAGCGAGCAATCAGCTCGATCTCGCTAAACGTGGACTCGGCGACATAAATCGCGCCTCAGTACACTATTACAACACTGATGAAGAGATTGCGCGCTTCTGCCAAATGGTAGCGCAATTCTAAGAAATGCCTCTTGTGAGCTTAGAAAAATATTATCTGAATATAGACTGCCAATATCGCTATGGGGCAGATGTAGCGAATATAGAACGGCCACACCTTCCAGAAGAATGAGTGTTCCACGTCAGGAGCACCCTTCTGGATCTCCTGTAGCACACCGTTGCGATTCCATACCCAGCCTACGAAAACGGCGAAGAACAACCCTAACAAGGGCTGGCTATACTCTGTCGTCGCGTTGACTACTAAGTCGAACAGGGCGTTGAAGTTGAAGACGATCACTAGGCAGATGAGTGTGACCACGCTCCCGATCAGTAAAGTCGCCTTGCGACGCCCCGTATCGAAAGTCTCCACGACATAGGCCACTGGCACTTCCAGCATAGAGATCGACGAGGTTAGCGATGCGATGGTCATGAGAATGAAGAATGCGAGCGCTACAAACACGCCAGCGCTGCCCATGGTTTCAAACAAGGCGGGTAAAACTGCGACAATCAGACCTGGGCCTGCTACGAGCGCGCCGTTGGCGTCGAAGATCTCCACCCCATTTGCCAAAGCCACGTACATCGCCGGCAGGATAAGCAAGCCAGCAAGAAAGGCTATGCCGGTATCCAGCAGCGCAACCAGAGTTCCGACTGCCGGCAAGTTCTCCTTACTACTGAGGTAGGAGCCGTAGATCAGCATCGTCCCCACCCCGAGAGAGAGCGAGAAGAAGGCTTGGCCGAGCGCGCTAATGATCAAGCCGGGCTGAAGCGCACGGCTAATATCGGGCACAAGATAGGCACGCAAGCCGTCCATCGCGCCTTCTAGAGTCAGCACATAGACAATGAGCAGAAAGAGAATAAAGATGAGTGCAGGCATCAAACGCGAAGCCCACTTCTCGATGCCGTCGCGCACGCCTGCGCTAATAACGACGATCGTTAACATCATGAATATAATTGAGAAAATAGCGTTGCGCGCCTCCCCATCGCTTGTCAGCCAAGTGGATGCGGAGTCCATCCCCGCCATAGTCGTAAACGAGTTTAGCAACCACGCTAGCATCCAGCCGCTCACGATAGCGTAGAAACTTAAGATAAGACTGACAGTGACAATGCCTGCAAACCCGACGACATTGCCCAGCTTCGCAGTCAATGGCCCCCTGGATAATTGACGCAGCGCACCGACCGCGTTCGAGCGAGTATGTCGGCCTATAATCAGCTCTGCCATCAACGCCGGATAAGCCAACGTGAATGCCATGAAAAGGTACATGAATAGAAAAGCGGCGCCGCCATTACTTGCAGCATTAGTCGGAAATCCCCAGATATTACCGAGGCCGACCGCGGACCCAGATGCTGCCATCAGGAAGCCAAACCGTGAACTGAACTCTCCTCTCGCTGCTCCCATTTTCCTGCCGCCCCATCTTCTATATTCTAATTATTGGTCGTACGACTCTAGAGTGAATACCCAGTTGCTGGCATCGCTTAATCGAAGCACTACATTGCTAATGATTGAAACATTGCCATTCATGTTGAGCTCTAGAGTCGGTATAAGCAGCTTATTGTCAGTAGCTGAGAATGTCGCGTGCCCGTCGGGTTTGTTGCTTAGTAACACCAGGCTATCGGCGTTTAATCTAAACTTAATCTCGGGCTGCTCTTCTATGAGTGACAAATTCAAACTATAGGTGCCAAGTGCATCTCCTCCGTTGGCTGTCGTTATCAACAATCCTGAAGTAGATTCGTAGACATGCATCGCGGAGCTATAACGCTGCACGACCTCGGCATTCATTGTGATGAAGTTATCTGCAGTCAGAGTTGTTGCAGCCTCAAAATTGTACAGTGGAATCTGCGTCTGAAGAGTGCCTAGGCTATACACCGTGATTTCATTAATTGTATCCATGACTAGCATGCCATCACCGAGCACGCGCCCGAAAACGGTGAATCCCCCGTTTTGATTATTCAAGTTTTCTGAATTGTCGGTGAGATTGACGAACCATTGACTAGTAGCGCTGTCCGGATCGCCACCAAATTTTGCCATCGCCACTGTGCCACGCAAATTCGACTCGCCATATTCGTTCACGATGGGGGCGTCGGCGGGAATCTCGACAGGACCGGTGAATGGCACCATACGATAGCCCCCACCTTGCAGCACGAACCCCTTGTCCAAGCGGTGAAAATAACTACCGTTATAGGCGCCGCGATTCACGTAATTGAGAAAATTCTGCACCGTCACGGGTGCCACGGTATCGAATAGTTCCAATGAGAAATCGCCAAATGTGGTGCTAATGCGCACGATGGTATTGGCTTGTGCGCTGGCGCAGATGGCGAGCAACATCACTAGGCTTAGCGCAATCTTGCGCAACAAAGTGCGCACAGCATTTTGTAGTCTTAACATCTAAACTCCTAAATACACTATTTCTAATTGACCGACTGCCTAGGTACAGGCATGAAATCCATCAAACAAATTCTCTTCGCTTCCGCTGTTCTTCTGCGCGCGGCAACAAGACAAAGCGCCCACTATTGATCGTAAGACTTAAGGGTGAACGTCCAACTGTCCGCATCGCTTAGCTGCAATACGACATTGCGAATAAGCGAAACAGCTCCATTCATATTCAGTTCCAAGCTAGGAATGTGCAGCTCATTATTACTATTCAAAAAATTTGCACTTCCAATCGAAGCGAAAGCGAGCAGCACCATGCTGTCTGGATTCAAACGAAACTTAATGCTGGGCTGCTCTTCGATTAGCGACAGGTTCAAGCTGTAGCTACCAATTGCCTCGCCGCCATTTACGGTTAGTGCTAGCAAGCCAGAGTTAGCTTCGAAGACATTCAACGCGGAACTATAGCGCTGCACAACTTCCATGTTCATGCTGACAAGATTCGCAGCTGTTAGGCTCGATGAGGAACCAATATTGTAGAGCGGAAGTTGATTCTGCTGCGTACCGGTGAGGCTGTAAACCTCTAGCGCATTGATCCTATCTAATACGATCATGCCATCACCGAGCACGCGCCCGAACACTGTAAAACCCCCATTCTGCGCATCTAAATTAGCGGAGTTATCGCCAAGATTGACGAACCACTGACTCGTGGCGCTATTGGGGTTGCCACCCACTTTCGCCATGGCCACGGTCCCGCGCACATTCGATGCGCCGAACTCATTCACGATGGCCGGGTCGGTAGGGATGGCCGCTATACCACCGGGCGTGTCATGCCTAAAGCCACCACCTTGCAGCACAAAATTTCTCTCTAAACGGTGAAAATAACTGCCGTTGTAGACGCCACGGTTCACGTAATTGAGAAAATTTTGCACCGTCGCGGGTGCAGTAGTATCGAATAACTCTAATGAGAAATCGCCAAATGTGGTGCTAACGCGAACGATGGTATTGGCATGGGCACTTACGCTCATAGCTAGCAATAGCACTAGGCATTGCGCCGTACCAAACAATACGGTGCGTACCGCTTTATGTAATCCGTCCATGAATACTCCTCAAATTCTCGCGACTCGCAGACCGCAGGCATAATGCATCTGCACTTGCACCTAAGCGGTCAGTACGAGTCTATATTTCTTCGCCTTTGGCTTGTTTATCCGCGTGGTAAGAGGAGCGCACGAGCGGTCCGCTAGCAACATGGGCGAAGCCTAGGGCTTCTCCATACTCACGCAACTCCTCGAACTCATCGGGATGCACGAATCGACTCACCGCAAGGTGACTACGGCTCGGCTGCAGATACTGGCCCAGAGTCACCATATCGACGTTGTGGGCCTTCAGATCGCGCATAACCTCCATGACCTCTTCCTTAGTTTCGCCTAGGCCTAACATCAGGCCAGACTTGCTCATCACGGACGGAACTCGCTCCTTGTAGCGTCGCAGCAATTCTAGGGACCACTTGTAGTCCGCACCAGGACGCGCCTGACGATAGAGCCGTGGCACCGTCTCGAGATTGTGATTGAACACGTGCGGCGGGGTTTTCTCCAATATATCCAGCGCGATCTCCATGCGGCCGCGGAAATCTGGCACTAGCACTTCGATCTGAATCTCGGGACTGAGGCGGCGAACCTCACTGATACAATTGGCAAAATGTTGCGCGCCACTGTCTTTCAGGTCATCGCGATCCACCGAGGTTATTACCACATAGCGCAGCTCCATCTCCGCAATTGCTTCGGCTAATTCGCGTGGCTCATCCTCATAGAGGGGCTTAGGCTTGCCATGCGCGACATCGCAGAAGGGACATCGACGCGTGCATATCTCGCCCATAATCATGAAGGTTGCGGTGCCGTTGCTAAAACACTCGCCAAGATTTGGACAGGAAGCCTCCTCACAGACGGACGCCAGCTTGTGCTCGCGAAGCTTCTCTTTGATGCTGTTGATCTTCGGCGACGCGGGAATTTTCACGCGGATCCAATCCGGCTTCTTCAGCAGGTCCACCGTCGGAATTACCTTCACGGGAATACGCGCAACTTTCTGTGCGCCGCGAAGCTTCTCACCTTCTATCAATACATTGCGTCTTGGCTGATCCGGCATAATGTCTCTATTAACCTTTGCTATTCATTCGTGTCTGACTAGTCTCTATAAACTCGCTATATCCCAGCCTCTTGTGCAGTATCTCCACCAAGCGCCGCGCTGCATCCGTCATGAGCGCGTCTCGGCTCAGTGCGGTGTTGATCTGATCGCGCAACTGCGTGACCTCTAAGCCCGCATACCCGCAAGGATTAATCCGGGCAAAGGGGGCTAAGTCCATATCGATATTAAAACTTAACCCGTGGTAAGAGCAGCCCTGGCGTATGCGCAGGCCAAGAGCGGCGATTTTAGCACCATTTACATAGACGCCGGGAGCCTTTCTCTGGCTCTGTGCTTGCACCCCATAGCTCGCGAGGACATCGATAACACTCAGCTCTAACTGCTCTACTAATTCCCGCACACCGATTGCGCTACGCCGTACATCTACCATGACGTAAACGACTATCTGACCGGGCCCGTGATAAGTCACTTGGCCCCCACGATCGATTTGCACAACCGGGATATCGCCTGGAAGCAATACGTGCTCTGGCTTACCCGCCTGGCCTTGGGTGAAGACGGGCCGATGGGCGAGCAACCAAATCTCATCCGGACTCTGATCAGTACGTGCGGCGGTGAACGAGCGCATCGACTCCCACACCGGCACATAGTCCAGCTCGGGCCAAACTGCGCTAGCATGCTTAGCCTCTAATACCGAGCCCAAGTGTCGAACCTGCAAAGGGTGAGACATTCTTCGAGGAGAGGCTTCCGAGGGAGCCATCTCAAGCGTTTGTTGAGACGGCTGGTGAGGCACGCGATCGGGCGAACTCATAACACCATCTTGACGCTGGTATGCGCCTTAAGGTCCTCAAACAATACGGTCAACTGATCGGTGCCGGTTGCTTCAATGGTCACGGTAATCGCCAAGTAATTGCCCTTATTGCTAGGCCTTACCTTCACATGCTCCTCACCCACTTCGGGTGCATGGCGCTGAACCAGAGCGAGGATGTCTTGCTGAAAATCGACGCTAGCGAGCCCCATAACCTTAATCGGATAGGCGCAAGGGAACTCGATCTTGGGCAGTTTAATATCGCTCATAGAGACGCCGCTTAACTGAATAGGTTGGTGAAAAACATCGTTAAGAAATCGATAAATCGCTTAAGGAAGCCAGCACGCTCAACCGCCTGCAGCGCCGCTACATTGCCTTCATAGATGATCTCATCGCCGAAACTGATCTGCACAGTCCCCAGCACCTGCCCCAACTCGATCGGGGCCGTAATGGTTTCATCGATATTCAGCGTCGCTTGCAGGGAACTGCTTTGGCCGCGAGGAATCGTGGCAACGACCTCTTCCGTCAAACCCAGCTCCACAGAGTTCTCTTTTCCTGACCACACTTTGCTGCTGCTTAAGACGTCTCCAGCATCATAGAGTTTGCTGGTCTCGAAATAGCGAAAACCATACGTCATCAACTTCTGGCTTTCCGTGGCGCGCGCATCTTCGCTCGCCGTCCCCATCACGACGGAGATTAGGCGCATACCATCGCGCTCTCCCGAGGCCACAAGGCAGTATCCAGCCGCTGTGGTCCAACCAGTCTTCATGCCATCGATATTGCGGTCGCGAAATAGCAGTGTGTTGCGATTAGGCTGACGAATGCCGTTATAGGTGAACTCGCGCTCTGCATATAGAGAGTAGTGGGCGGGATGTTCGAGAATCGTCGCACGTGCCAAGGTCGACAGGTCGCGAGCGGACATGATGTTGTAACGATCTTCGGTATCCAAGCCACTCGAATTCATGAAGAAGGTGTTCGTCATCCCCAAGCGCTGTGCATGCTGGTTCATCATGTCGGCGAAGGCGTCCTCGCTACCGGCGATATGCTCGGCCATGGCAACGCTGGCATCGTTGCCCGACTGGATGATGATGCCACGCAGCAAGTCTTCGACACGGACATTGCTATTGACGTCGACGAACATCTTAGAACCCTGCGTGCGCCATGCCTTCTCGCTGATATGGACCTCGTCGTCCAAGCTCATATTGCCATTGTCGATCTCCACCTCGGCAATATAGGCCGTCATGATCTTGGTAAGACTCGCCGGAGGCAACTGCACATCGGAATTCTCTTCCACTATAATTTTGCCGGTGACCGCATCGAGCAGGATGTAGCTACTCGCCGCGATTTGGGGTGGCCGTGGAATGATGGCCTCTGTGGCGGGAACTTGCGCGACACTCGGAGCGCTAACAAGCAGAGTTGAAACGAGGGCAACCGCCGTCAATAAGGGGGAACTCGCCAGTCGCACTCGCGAGCCGAGTGTCTGCGAACCTGTCTTCGGACATCCAGTCATAGCCATCACTTTCTCCTGCATATTCACTCGTTTATTCCCTCGAATTAGCTAGTCTACCGCGGCGTTTATGCCATTAAGTTTTCATTCGCGAACAGTGTACGGTCTTCCCAAATCAGCGGCAACAACACTGTCCGTTATGCGGCCAATCTCGTCTGCGTTTGGAATCGGCCCAACGCGCACCCGGTGAATCAATTCGCGCTCTGCCCCTATCTCAACAGACCGGATAAACACCGGTCTTGATGTCATTTTCTGCAATTGCATGGAAAGTTGCTGCGCTGCCTGCAAATCAGAGAATGCTCCCACCTGCAAAAAGGCACCTCCAGCCTGTTGGGGTGCCAACAAAACGGGACTGGGGGGCGAGGTCGCTTCTCTCGTAGCAGCTAACGTGGGGACGATCGCCTCTACTTCCACCATTGCGGTGCCTTTATTATCGAAACCCAGCATATAGGCTGCCGCAAAAGAGAGATCGATAATGCGCTCGCTATGAAAGGGCCCGCGGTCGTTGACGCGTACCACGATGCTGCGATTGTTCTCCAGATTGGTCACGCGCAGAAAACCCGGGATCGGCATGCTTTTATGGGCGGCGGAGAGTTGAAACATGTCATAGATCTCGCCATTGGAGGTCTTGTGACCATGAAATTTCTCGCCATACCAGGACGCAAAACCACGCTCGCTATAGCCCTGCTCGGACTGCATCACGCGATAGGTCTTGCCGTTGACGGTGTAGGGACTCTTATTCCCGGCAAGAGTACGAGGCTCCAACAATGGAACCACTTCGCGAATCTGCGCGGGATCTATTAGCTCCGATGGGCCACGATCTTGCTGAATATTGTAGCGGCTAGCCTGATAGGCGTCTGACGCCGACATCGGCGGCGTAGTAGAGGATGGTGCCGTAGCGCTAGGAGAGCTGCGACAGGCCGCCAGAAGCATCAGGATGGCCGAGATTGTGATGGCTTTGAGAATACGCGACTCGGTCAACACTCAACAAACCTCCCTAAAATGTAGAATATTCGGCATTATAATCAATATGTTATCGTGGCAACACACGTTTATGCGTATGGATAGACATTAATATCCCAAAACCGATTAAAAGAGTCACAATGGAAGTTCCCCCTTTACTCACGAGTGGCAATGGTAGCCCAACCACCGGCATCAATCCGGACACCATAGCCATATTGACGAATGCGTAAAAAAAGAAGGTCAAAATGATGCTACCGGCCAAAAGACGACTAAACGTGTCTTGTGCGGTTAATGCGATATAAAACCCGCGCGCCAGTACTGCTAGATAGAGCCCGATAAGAATCAATACTCCCAATAGCCCGAACTCTTCGGCGAGCACGGCGAGAATAAAATCTGTGTTGCTCTCGGGAATGAAATCCAATTGGGACTGCGCCCCATTCAGCCACCCCTTCCCTTGCAGCCCTCCCGAACCGATCGCAATCTGCGATTGAATGATGTTATATCCGGCCCCTGTAGGGTCACGGTAAGGGTCGAAAAAGGTGAGTATGCGGTTCTTCTGGTGTGCCTGCGCAAGAAAGATATACCACGCTGGAGAGGCCATGATGACCAGGGTCGCACCGAAGATCACGATCCGCCAGCTAATGCCAGCCAGCAGAACTGCGAATACTCCTGACATCGCCACCATCAGTGCCGTGCCCGTATCGTTCTGCATTAAGATCAGCATGGCTGGGAGCATGATGATCAACCCGCAGACAAGCAAATCCCGGAAGCGTGGCGGCAAGGAGCGTGACGACATATACCAAGCGAGCATCATTGGGACTAGGAATTTCTCGAGCTCGGAGGGCTGAAAACTGGGCAAGCCTGGAAGGTCCAGCCACGCAGTAGCGCCATTCACTTCGCTACCAAACAGAAGCACGATGATCAGCACGCCAATACCACCTGCGTACATTAACGGCGCGCCACGGCGGAAGAAGTCCACTTCGAATTGCGCGACGCCGATCATAACGATGAACGCCACCACGATAGCCGCAGCTTGACGCTGTACGTCCGCTACATTCTCGCCACTGGCACTAAACAGCACCATCAAACCATACACGGCGAGACAGAAAAGGGAGAGTAAGAGAGGCGCATCCAGGCATAGGGATTTACGAATACCCCCACGCTTTCCCGTGAGACGATAGAAATCGTTTCCTAATGATCGACTCATGCTACGACTTGCCATCTTCAGTACTGGACCTTGTTGCGACTAATTTTGTGGGCTGTTAGTGATCGTTCTCTGCGACGACACTGAGCTCGGGATAGTTTTGTGTTTCGGGCACGAGATAGGCATCGAGCACTTCGCGAGCGACCGGGAACGCAACTGAACCACCACCGCCGCCATTCTCGACAAACACCGCCACGGCAATGCGCGACTTCTCCGATGCATCGAAGGCGATGAACATGGCGTGTGTACGGAATTGCTCATCGACCTCGCCATTGTCGCGATTACCGGCACTATCGACCTGAAATTGCACGACCTGTGCAGTGCCAGACTTGCCACCCATAGGATATTCCAAGGGATGCCCGCTCTCTCGCAACACCGGGTAGGCAGAACCCTCGTGACGACGGTGCTCGGAGTCATAGGGCTTGTTCACCACATCGACCATGGCGTTGCGCACTATCTCTATCTGCTCTTGCGAGGGTAATAATTGCTGCTGTGCCGCATTGTCTGGAAAAATAACGTCTGTCACCTCACCGTCGCTGCCGATGGTCCCGCGCAACATGCGTGGCTGCCTGAGTACGCCGTGATTGGCGATGGCCGCCGCGGCTGCCGCCATCTGCAGCGTGGTCGCCTGGAAGATGCCATTGCCTATGCCCTCATAGGGCGTCTCGCCGGAATACCAGATCTCTCCGCGGTTCTCCATCTTCCATTTCTCGGAGGGCACTATGCCGGCGCTAGCCTCCGGGATGTCGATCGCGGCATTCGTGCCGAAACCGAATGTCACCAGATAGTCATGGATCTTCTCGATACCCAAGTTGACGGCTAATTGATAGAAATAGGTATTGCAGGACTGATAGATGGCGCGCCGCAAATCGATCGCGCCATGGCCTGACTTATCTACCCACCACGTCCAATCGTAATAAGGCCGTGTACGTCCCTGCAGGCGGAAATAACCCGGATCATAGATCTCGGTCTCCGGTGTGATGGTCTCGTTATAGAGCCCGGCCAGGCCGATGAAGGGTTTAATCGTGGATCCGGGCACCCTTGAGGCTACGGCACGATTGAAGAGCGGCGTATGCCCGGAGCGATTCAGCTCCGCTAGCTGGGCGCGGCTGATGCCGGTGACGAACAGGTTCGGGTCGTAACCTGGCTTGCTGACCATCGCCAACACACCGCCGGTCGCGGGGTCGATGGCCACCACCGCGCCGCGCCTATCCCCTAAGGCGCGCTCTGCAGCGACCTGCAGCTTCGCATCCATATGAAGCACGATATCGCGCCCAGGAATGGGGTCTGTGCGATCGAGCACCCGCATCACCTGCCCGCGATTGTTTTTCTCGACGGTCTCATAGCCAACCTGACCATGTAGCAAGTCTTCATAGGTCTTCTCTATGCCAGTCTTGCCGATCTGATGTGTGCCGCGATAATTCGCGGCAGTCTCGACTGACATCGCACTCATCTCGTCCTTGTTGATCTCGGAGACATAGCCGATCGCATGGGCAGAGCTGGCATCGAAGGGATAATGGCGAACAAGTTGCGCCTCAACGGCGATGCCGGGCAAGAGGTGTTGATTGACCGCGATGTTCGCGATCTCCTCTTCGGTCAACTGGTAGCGCAGCGGTACGGACGTATGCGGGACGGCTCGACGACTCTGACGCGTGCGATATTGGTCTATATCATCGTCGGTCAGATTAATCACCGAGCGCAGCAAGTCGAGGGATATATCGAGACTCTGGGCCGTCTCGCGGACTACCGTTAAGTTGAAAATTGGGCGATTGTCCGCGAGCAATACGCCATTGCGGTCATAGATCAGGCCCCGGTTTGGAGGCACATATTGAGAATGCAGGCGATTGCCATCGGAGCGTGCGGCGAAATAATCATAGCGGTACACCTGAAGGTAAACCATCCAGGCGATCAAGCAGCTAATCAAGAGAAATATAAAGACACCAGCGACGATCATGCGCCCGTTAAAAATCAGGGTCTCACGTTCATGATCATTCAGCTTAAATTTCTCTGCCATATTTCCTTCTGTTTGCTGACGAACTCTTTATATGACCGTCACAATGCCAAATAGTTTAATCAGGCTCGATGATAGGGGTGCCCATTGAGAACGCTCCAAGCCCTATAGACCTGCTCAGCGATGAGAATTCTAACCAACGGGTGCGGCAATGTTAATGCTGACAGCGACCATTTCTCATCTGCGCGCGCCAAAACACTGGCACCTAAGCCATCGGGGCCACCCACTAGCAAGGCAATATTACGCCCTTCCATGCGGATCGCGTCGATTCGTGCCGCCAAGCCCTCGGTATTGAGCGCCTTGCCTTCCACTTCCATGGCCACCACATAGTCTTGCGCACGCACGCGACTCAGTAGCGCATCGGACTCCTTCCTAATCACTTGCTCAATGTCGATACTCTTGCCCCGTTTGGCCAATGGCACCTCGGTAACAGAGAAGGCAAAGTCACTAGGGAGACGCTTGGCGTATTCGTTAACGCCGCTCTCGACCCACGAGGGCATGCGAGTGCCCACAGATATTAGATTAATTTTCATCCTTGGCCGCAGGGTCCACCGGAATCTCGCCCGGCTTAGAATCGAAGTTCCACAAATCTTCAAGGCTGTACAGGGCGCGGCTTCTGGCAAGCATGATGTGCACTATGACCGCGCCAAGATCCACGAGTATCCATTCTGCTTGGAGACGGCCCTCGTCGCCCAACACTGGCTCGCCCGCCGCCTTGACTTGCTTAGTCAACTCGTCCGCTAGGGAGCGTAAGTGAGTGGTCGATGTGCCCGTCACTATGACCATATAGTCGGTGATTTGCGTCAGCTTCTTTACATCCAGGCAGACGATGTCTTGTCCCTTCATATCTTCGAGCGCTTTAACTGCGAGTACGGATAACTGTTTAGTATTCAAACCGGCTTTATTCCTATCTAGTGTGAAACCCGCGATGCGGGTTCAATTAGCCTATCCTGCTGGATGGCGGGTGTTTTGGTAGAGCGAGTGTGCCTGTATATAGTCTTTCACTACGCGTGGGATGATGGTCCCGGCGTTGCCTTTGCCGCTCAACTGCTCGCGCACCGCAGTCGAAGAAATATCAACCTGCGGCTGCCCGAGGCGTAGTATCTTGCCCTGGGCACTCCAGAAGAGTCTCTGCGCATCCGCGACTTCTCGGCATTCAAGATCCATCTGCAAATCTGGGTCGATAACGAAATCGGTGCCTGGCCTAGCGAGCACGAGAATATGCGCCATCATGAACAGGGCCTGCCAACGATGCCAAGTGGGTAGCTTTGCAAAGGCATCTATTCCCAAGACCAACACCAAGATGGCATCGGGGTTCTCCTGCGCGATCGAGGCGAGCGTGTCGACGGTGTACGACACGCCGTCACGCATACATTCGCGATCATCGATGACGATGCGGTGATAATCCGCGCTCGCAAGTCGCAGCATCGCCAAGCGATCTTCGGCACTGGCATGTGCGCCGCTGCGATGATTGGGCACATGACAGGGCACCATACGCAACTCATCGAGCCCAAGGGTCTCTATCGCCAAATTGGCTGCCTCAAGATGCCCTAGATGAACGGGGTCGAACATGCCCCCCATGACCCCAATGCGTCGCGCTGCCATACCCTACCTAATCTCTAAAAATCGCGCTAAACACGCTGTGTCGCATTATTTGCGAATCTGTCCGTCACCCAGCACGATGTATTTCTGCGAGGTCAACCCCTCTAGGCCTACTGGCCCGCGTGCGTGTAACTTATCTGTGGAGATGCCAATCTCAGCACCTAGTCCGTACTCGAACCCGTCGGCGAAGCGAGTAGAGGCGTTCACAATCACGGAGCTGGAATCCACTTCACGCAGGAAACGCTGCGCACGCGAGAAATCCTCTGTCACGATCGCCTCGGTATGCGCCGAACTGTACTGCGCGATATGGTCCATCGCCTCGTCCAGATCAGCCACTATTTTGATCGCGAGTATGGGAGCGAGATATTCCGTGCTCCAGTCGGACGGCGTCGCGGCGATAGCGCCATCCATTAGAGCCAAGGATTGCTTGCAGGCACGCATCTGCACACCCGCATCCCTATAGGCCTTAGCCAATGCGGGCAGGATTCGCGCCGCGATGCCCTGCGCAACCAATAAGGTCTCCATCGTATTGCAAGTGCCATAGCGCTGGGTTTTCGCGTTAATCGCAATATCCATCGCCTTCTGATAATCGGCCTTATCATCGATGTACACATGGCAAATGCCATCTAAGTGTTTGAGCACTGGGACACGCGCCTCTGCGGTGATGCGTTCGATCAGGGATTTTCCGCCGCGAGGAATAATAACGTCCACGTACTGCGTCATCGTGATCAGCTTGCCCACGGCCGCTCTATCGGTAGTCGCAACTACTTGCACGGCATTGGGATCGATGCCAGCGGCGGATAGGCCTATTGCGATGCATTGTGCGATCGCTTGATTCGAATGCAGCGCCTCGGAACCACCCCGCAGGATCACGGCGTTGCCGGATTTTAGGCATAGGCTAGCAGCCTCGCAGGTCACGTTAGGACGCGACTCGTAGATGATTCCCACAACGCCAAGGGGCACGCGCATCTTGCCCACTTGTATTCCCGAGGGCCGAAACCGCATGTCACTGATCTCGCCAACGGGGTCAGGCAGCGCCGCCACTTGGCGCAGACCCTCGATCATACTGTCGATACGGGCGGGCGTCAGGGCAAGACGATCGAGCATCGCGCTGTCCAGACCCTTGGCCTTGCCAGCCTCTAAATCTAGCTGATTGGCCTCGGATATCGGCCCGCGGCGCGCTTGGATGGCCTCTGCCATCGACAACAGGGCCGCGTTCTTCTGAGCGGTACTCGCCTTTGCGATCACGCGCGCAGCAGTGCGAGCCTGACGACCAAGATCCATCATATAGGATTCGATGTCGGCGCCTTGATCCAAAGTGCGCTCTGTCGCGATGCTTGCCATTTGCTTTATCTACTCCGACTGGGAAGGCTTTACGTGCGCAGCCTCCGGCCTGAGGCGTCGCAAAAAGCGCCATTATAGCCCCTCACAGTGGGTGCAGACAAAGCATTACGCGGCAGGACTCAAATATCGTTCTGTAGACTCATCGTCGCCGGGTAGGGACGCATATACCAAGAATCACGAATATAGTCGTTGGGGTGTTTGCGGAAGTAGTGATTGAGCAGGGTAATGGGCACGATGAGAGGGACCTGAGCGCGCAGATATTGCGCGATGGCCTCACTCATCTCGGCCTTATCGTCAGCATCCAGATATTGCTTCAGATAGCCCTGAATATGCTGCAATACGTTGGCATGGCGGCCGCGGGTCGCGCGCTGCTTTAGGGCAGCCATCAGCTCGCCGATGTAGCGCTGCGCCGTATCCTCCAGGTTCGCTCTATTCGCCCCGGCAACTAGGGGGCCAAGTGCCCGGTAGGCATTCAAACAATGGCTCATCAAGATGAGCTTGTGCCGGGCATGGAAGGTGACGAGCCCGCGTACCGTCAGCCCTTCGCGCTCGAGTGCGCGCCAGCGCGACAGCACATAGACGCGCTGGATGAAGTTCTCCCGCAGCACAGGGTCGCCGAGGCGCCCCTCCTCCTCCACTGGCAAATTCGGAAAATTCGCCATCAGGGTAGCTGCATAGATGCCTACGCCATCGCGTCGTGGGCGATCGCCATCGTAGACTTTGACTCGCTCCATGCCGCAACTTGGCGAAGACTTCTTGAGAATATAGCCGCACAGCGATTGCTGCCAGGCGATCTGTTCGTTCGCAGTATCGCGCAGCTCCTGGGTGTAATCGAGAGTGTCATCGACCGTCGAAACACAGCGCACTGCAGCATCGATCGCGACGAGACGAATAGGCCTTCGCGGAATGCCGAGCCCTATGGCAACCTCGGGACAGAAAGCCCGGAATTCGAAAAACTGACCAAGAGTCTTCTCCACGAAGGCGTCACGCTGATGTTGGCCATCGAAGCGCACCTTCTCGCCGAGCAGGCAGCTACTGATTCCCACCGGAATCTTGGATGCCTCCTCCTGTACTAATTCTGTTGTTGCCTCTGTCACGCTATCACCTTTGCCTTAAGGGTTGCTTGGTGACGACACCGCTGCGCTCGATCCGTATGCGCTCACAATGAGGTCCACTTCGTCACGAAAGCCAGGGGAGTAATTCATTCGGGTAGCCACCCAGGATTCGCGTACCAGCTTAGTACGCATCATGTCATGCCAACGGTTCATTCGCGGCTCGAACTCATCGCGATCGAATAGTCCCTGCTGGAACTGATAATAGGAATTCTCCCACTCCCGCCAAACTCCGGCCAAGAAGTAAGCGTATTGAACCCCCTCGGCGGGAGTCATCGCCTGTCCTGAGTTCGCCTTGGAGATTGCCTCCGCCAATTCGCTCTCGGTAGCGACCCATTCGGAGAACATCATTTGCTTCTCGGAGATCGAGTCACGGGTCTGCGACTTCATCATCTCCGTGTTCTGGCGAATCTCTAGCCCCAAGAACACAATCCCGAGAATGACGGCAAAACTCGCAGACAGATTCAACCATTCGATGTCTTTCTTCATAATTTAGCCCTTGTCGATTCCATCCTGTGACTATTGCAATGCTTCTCTGGCCTGCGCCTGTGCGAACAATTTAAGCAGGTCTGACCGCCCCGCCACGACGTCTTCCTTCACATTGCGGGGCAGGCCTTTCACCCATATCTCTAACTTCGTAGCGGCAGACCTGTCCCCAGCGATGGCCTGGAACTCCAGTTGCAAAGGGCCTTTGCCGCGCAAATACCGCGCGCCTTTGGGGGCGCCAGCTTGGTGCTCCGCGAAGCGTCGCGCCACATCCGTACTGATGCCCGCGTATAGGGTCCCATGGCGGCAACGGATCAGGTACACATACCAACACGATTCAGACATTGTTCAAGCTCTGTGCAGGTTGCCAACGCTCGTTCTGGCAGACCACGGCGCCATCCTCGGCTAACTTTATCAAGTGCGCTAGTAATGTGCGCTCGGCCCAGGGCAGTAGATGACCGGGCACGTCGTCATAAACTGCTACGGCGAGTTCATGCAAACTGCTAGCCCCAATGGTAAGACTGCGCTGGGTCAGGACGCTGAGGGCCTTGCGTTCGCGCCGCATTCGATGCCGATATAGCGTTTCGATGACTTGTGCAGGATTATCCATGACGCGCCCATGGGCTGGCGCTAGATAACGCAGCGCAAGGCTCTGTAGTTTCTCCAACGAGTCCAGATAGTGACGCATATTGCCATCGGGCGGCAGAATGACTGGCGTGGTGCCCTCGAGAATATGATCGCCCGTGAACAGCATCATCTCTGCCTCGAGCAGGAAGCACAGATGATTAGAGACGTGGCCGGGGGTATGCAGCAATGACATGGTGAATTCGCTGCAATGGATGCGCTGACCATTCTCGTAGAGACGAGTGGGACGAAAACTGGGATCTTGCCCGCTGCCATGTGGGGGCGCAAGTCCGATCACCTGGGTGTCCAAGTGGGCCTGCAATAGCGCGGTCCCAGGGGAGTGATCTCCGTGGGTGTGGGTCACGAAGATTGCCTCAACCCGGCGGCCATCGATCAGAGCGAGCAATCTGTCGATGTGGTGTTGGTCTGCGGGTCCGGGATCAACGATGGCCAAGTGCTGCCTGCCAATGAGATAGGTATTAGTCCCCGGCCCAGTCATAGGGCCGGCATTGCGCCCCAATATACGCTGTACCGCGATGCCGCCAGAGCCCACCTCGACGGGCTGTCCCGCTATGAAATCCGTCTGCACACCTACCCCCGCTGCCCCCAGTGTGGGACCGCATTTTCGTCATCATAGCCGGTTTGCGGCCAAGCGAAAACCCGCCTTCGGTGCCCGGCACGGCTAGTTGGCGTGGCTTGATCGAATGCTGGTATTCACACGCAAATCAGGATATAAAGTGCGCTTTTTAAAGCTCCAGCGCGTGTGCATAGAGATTGATCCTTACCCGTGTCCTCAGTGTTCCTCGTTTTACTCTGCGATTCGACGAAGTATCCTGCCTTATGCGCGCCTAAGCGGTGTTAAACCACGCAATAAATAAGGGAACTACGATGTACAAAATCAAGACTTTCAACCAGATTTCGAGCAAAGGCCTAGTCCGCTTCCCCGGCAGTTATGAAGTTAGCCCGGACAGTGTAGATGCAGATGCCATTCTGGTAAGAAGCCATAAGCTACAGGACACCGACGCCAATCCTAATTTGAAAGCCGTTGCCCGCGCCGGCGCCGGCGTCAATAACGTGCCCGTGCCCGCCTTCACAGAGCAAGGCATCGTGGTTTTCAATACGCCTGGCGCGAATGCTAACGCTGTAAAAGAGTTGGTGCTGTGCGGCTTGCTACTGTCCTCTCGCGGCATTTTGCCGGGCATCTCCTATGTCAATTCATTGACCGACATGCAAGACAATGCGGCCATGTCGAAACTGCTAGAGAAGGAGAAGAGCCGCTTCAAGGGTTCTGAGATTGCTGGCAAGACTCTCGGGATCGTCGGGCTTGGTGCGATCGGCTCACTCGTGGCCGAAATGGCCATCGGCCTGGGCATGAAGGTGCTGGGCTATGACCCGGCGCTCTCCGTCGATGCCGCGTGGCGCCTACCGAATCAAGTGCGCAAGATCGAAAACCTTACCGCGCTGTTGGTCAACTCGGACTTCGTATCCCTGCATTTGCCAGTGCTGGATTCTACCCGCAACCTTATCAATGCCGAAGCGATCGCGAACATGAAGCAGGGGCTTTGCCTGCTCAATTTCTCACGCGATGAGATTGTCGATACTCAGGCGATTTTGGATGGTCTGAATAAAAAACAGCTGCGTATGTATGTCGCCGACTTCCCTTGCGCCGAATTGATCGGACGTGACGATGTCATTCTTATGCCCCACATCGGCGCGAGCACCGATGAGGCTGAAGAGAACTGCGCGGTAATGGCTGCAGACCAATTGATGGATTTTCTAGAGCACGGCAACATCAAGAACTCGGTTAACTTCCCAAACCTTACACTGGATCGCGCAGCCAATGCACAGAAGGGCACTCGAATCGCTATCAGCAACAAGAATGTCCCGAAAATGCTCGGACAGATCCTCAGCATTCTCGCCGACCAAGACATCAATGTGATCGACATGATCAACAAGAGCCGCAATGAGATCGCCTACAATCTAATCGATGTAGAGTCACGCCCATCGGATGAGGCCTTGTCGAAGATCGCGCAAATCAAGGATGTCATCAAGGTCACCGTATTATAAGAAGTAAGTAATTTGGAGAGGCGCCCGAGCGCAATCTCGCAAGACGATCATGCGGCAACATCAGCACAGGCTCCCAAGAGGGCTCTAGAATCGTCAGTGGATTAGAAGCGAGGGCCCTGTTGCACAAGCCTAACGATTTATTCACTTAGCAAAGCAGGACTACATTATGAAACGCGTATTCAATTTTGGTGCAGGCCCCGCCATGCTGCCAACCTCTGTCATGGAGAAGGCACGTGACGAGTTTCTCGATTTCAAAGGACTCGGCGCCGGCTTAATCGAAATAAGCCATCGCTCAAAGGAGTTCGATGCCGTAATCGACAGAACGGACAGCCTCTTTCGTGAGCTTTCCGGCCTGCCCGATAATTTCAAGATTCTCTACGTCCATGGCGGCGCGCAGATGCAATTCTCTGCCATCCCCATGAACCTAATCGATCGCAAGCCGGCCCATAAAGCGGCCTATTTGGAAACTGGCAATTTCGCGACTTTAGCGCGCAAAGAGGCTTCTCGTTACGGTAATATCAGCGTTGCCGCGACCAGCGAGGCGACAAACTTCGACCGCATCCCCGATTTCGATCCTGCGTCATTAGATGCCGATACGTCCTATGTTCACCTGACCAGCAACAACACGATCTTCGGCACGCGCTGGAACGAGTTTCCCGACACCGGCAGCATCCCGCTGGTGGCGGATATGACCTCCGAGCTTTTGTCACGCCAACTCGACTTCAATCAGTTCGGTGCGATATTCGCGGGTTTGCAGAAGAATCTTGGCCCGGCGGGCATGGCTCTAGTCCTCATTCGTGAAGACCTGCTCGGCAAGGCGCTTCCCTACACGCCGTCACTGCTGGACTACTCTGTCTATGAGAAGAGTCATTCCCTGCAGAACACGAACAATACCTTCGCCATCTACATGATGTGCCTAGTACTGGAGTGGCTCAAGGAACAGGGCGGCGTTGCGGCAATAGAGGCGCGCAACGAGATGAAGGCCAAGCTGATCTATGACGCCATCGACAGCACCGATTTCTATATTGGCTCTGCATTCAAGCGCGATCGCTCGATCATGAACGCGACATTCAACATCGCCAAACCTGAGCTTGCCGACGCGTTCCTGAAAGAGGCTGACAAGCAAGGCCTATACGCCCTCAAGGGTCACCGTTTAGTTGGGGGCATCCGCGCCTCGATCTACAACGCCATGCCAGTAGAGGGCTGCGAACAACTAGTAGCCTTCATGAAAGACTTCGAGCGCCGTAACGGTTAGAACTCCCTTCGCGGCTCGGGCAACCACTTCGATGTCCGAGCCGCGCGACGGGAAGGGAATTGCCGGAGACGCCAAAAGGCGCACATCCCTGTGCAAGCTCCACGTGCGCCGTCCTGGCGCCCGAGGCTCCTGCACTTCCCTTCCCGCCACGCGGCTCTTGATATGCGTAGGCTAGCAATCCGCAGCCTCGTTCCCTAGTAGAAACTTACGATCTGACGCGGTTAACCGTTACAGTTTTGAATTTTTAACTATTACTTTCGAATTTAGCGTTAAGTCAGCAATGGATGTCGGGTGTAGGGGTTCAGGAACCTCGGGCGCCAGGACGGCGCACGTGGAGCTTGCACAGGGATGTGCGCCCTTTGGCGTTTCCTGAAACCCTACACCCGACAGCCAGTGCGACCTACGAAGCACCAACCCGGAATATCAAACCGCAACCGATTAGTGATGAACCTAAAAAAGGGACCTGAGCTAGTAGGTTCTGACCTCTCGTCCCATTACAATGACAGCTATGGCTGCCGACTCCCGGAAAATTATTCATTGCGACTGCGACTGTTTCTACGCGTCCATCGAGACGCGCGATAATCCCGCGCTCGCCGGCAAGCCTATGGCGGTGGGGGGGAGTCCCGAGCGTCGCGGTGTCGTGGCTACCTGCAACTATGAGGCACGCAAGTTCGGCATTCACTCCGCCATGCCTATGGCCACCGCCCTGCGACACTGCCCACAGCTGATCGTCGTCTATCCACGCATGGAGCAATACCGTGAGGCCTCTCGCGCCGTCCAGCAGATATTTTCCGACTACACAGCACTCATCGAACCCCTGTCTCTGGATGAAGCCTATCTCGATGTAAGCCACACCAAGGCCTGTAAAGGTAGCGCTACACTAATTGCGCAGGAGATTCGCCGCAGAGTCCGCGAGGAAGTGGGCATCACCATCTCCGCCGGCATCGCCCCCAACAAATTCATCGCCAAGGTCGCCAGTGACTGGAACAAACCCGACGGGCAATACGTCGTATTGCCCGATCAAGTCGATGCCTTCGTGAAGGAATTGCCCGTGAAGAAAATTTTCGGGGTCGGTAAGGTCACTGCCGCCAAGATGCACAGCCTTGGAATCCAAACCTGCGGTGACTTACGCGCCTATAGTGTCGATGAGCTGCGCGAATTATTCGGGAGTTTTGGCGCAAAGCTTTATCGACTCGCACGAGGCGTTGACGAGCGCGCGGTAAACCCCGACCGCATACGCAAGTCGCTAAGCGTCGAGAACACCTATGTGCAAGACCTGCCTAATTTACAAGCCTGCCTAGATAGACTCCCGGAACTACACGAGCAGCTAGAAACCCGACTGCAGCGGGTTCAGATGGACTACGATGTCAGCAAGAAATATGTGAAGCTGAAGTTCAACGATTTTGTCTCCACGACGATAGAGGCCATGTCCATCACGACAGAGTTAGAGGGCTATATTGCGCTTTGCTCCGACGCGTTTGTGCGCGGCAATCGCCCTGTGCGACTACTCGGTCTCGGCGTCAAACTGGAACTCAAGCAGGCAGACCAACCGGGCATCCAACAATCGGCTCACCCAAGCAAGCGACAGTTGCGCCTAAGACTCGAGTAACGCAAAGTACAAACCCTATGAACCCGAATGAAAAGCCACGGCCTAAGATCTCCAACTACGTCACCGTCGCGGGTGAGAAACGTCTGCGCGAAGAGCTCAACTATCTGTGGCGCACCGAGCGACCACAGATTACCCAGTCCGTGAGCGAAGCGGCGGCCATGGGCGATCGTTCTGAGAACGCCGAGTACATCTACGGCAAGAAGCGCCTGCGTGAGATCGATCGCCGCGTTCGCCATCTGCGCAAGCGCCTAGAATTGCTCACTGTGGTGAGCACCCCCCCCTCGGACCCATCGAAGATCTACTTCGGGGCGTGGGTACGCCTCGAGGACGAGCTGGGGCAAACCCATCGCTATAAACTAATAGGACCCGATGAAGTCGGCGATGCCAGCGGCTATATCAGCATCGATGCCCCACTCGGAAGAGCTCTGCTGGGCAAGGCGGCAGATAGTGAGGTTAGCATCGATACCCCTAGCGGGCCCAAGCTCTGGTATGTCATCGGCGTCAGCTACGAAGGCCTCGGATGAAACACGTCACCATACTCGCCATCGAACACAGTCTCGCCTCCAGCATCACCATTCCACTGGAGATGATAAGGGCCGCGGACGTCATCCGGCGCATCCGTGAGCGTAATAGTCCTGCCCGAAAAATAGTCATCGCCAGCCACGATGGGCTCGCACTCACCATGACGGGCGGCATAGTCATTCAACCCGCATCTGCTATTAGCGAGATCGCCAAAACCGACCTCATCTTCGTGCCCGCATTGTGGGGAAATCCCAACGCCATCGTGCGCAAACACCCCGCCCTAACGCAGTGGCTGGCGCAGCAGTACAGCGCTGGCGCCACTATTTGCAGTGTTGGTACCGGCAGTTATTTCCTCGCCCAGGCGGGCATCCTCGACAATCGCAGCGCTACCACACATTGGTATTATTTCGATGACTTTCAGAGACGCTTTGGGCAGGTAAGATTGCAACGCAAGCGCTTCATTACCCATGCAGATAGACTGTATTGCACCGGCAGTGTGAACGCTGTACGCGATGTCACTCTACACTTAGTAGAGAAGCTCTTTACGCCCGCCGTTGCCGATGAGGTCGCGCACCATTTCACCCATGAACTGAAGCGCTCCTACGAATCAATGCTTCTTGCCAGTGAAGAGAAAAACACCCATCACGACGAACAGATCATAAAGATTCAGGAGTGGTTGCAGAAGAATTTTCAACACTCGATATCGCTCAAAACATTGGCTGAACGCTTCGACATCAGCGTACGCTCGTTCAATCGTCGTTTCCGCATCGCCGCCGATAAAACCCCACTACAGTATCTGCAAGAGATTCGCCTCGAGCAGGCCAAGGCCTTACTCAAACATAGCAATCTTACTGTGGCGGAGATCGCCTTCTCAGTTGGCTATCAGGATACCAGTTATTTTGCGGGTTTATTCAAGCGCATGAACGCCGTAACACCGAATGAGTATCGACATTTAGTGCGCACAAAATTGTTCAATGTAGACACGGAGCTTGGGGGAGAATTCGAAGGAGACCTGTAGGAGTCTTGTGAACTCCTACAGGCTTTAGACTTATTGAGCTTGTAACGGTGATTGGTATTTATCCTTCCATTGCGCATAAGGCATGCCGTAGATAATCTCTCGCGCCTGTTCATAGTCTATCGGGATGGATTTCTCTTGCGCCGCTGCCGAATACCACTTGGCCAGGCAGTTGCGGCAAAATCCAGCGAGATTCATCAGATCGATATTCTGCACATCTTTATTCGCATCGAGATGTTGCAGCAGGTGCCTAAACGCTGCCGCCTCAAGCTCGATTCGTTGTTGCTCTGTTAATTTCATGGAATTTCCGTCACTTGTCTCAATTTAAGCCGCGCGGATGTCGGCGGCCTCAGCCTCTTGTTCATCTGTATGGAAAAGGGTGTCCTCATCGTCTTCGTTGGCGAGTAGCTGCTCGGTTTCCTCGGCACTAGCCTCTGGCAGCACCTCGAAATTCTCTACATCTAAGGTCGCCTTACGATGCTTCTTGTCTGTCGCTTTAAGCTGACGCTCAGCGACGTTAAACGCGTCACGAACTGCAACATAAATATCTTCATGGGCAGGCTTGTCGTGTTGGCCCTGTCGCACGATAACTTCTTTCGCGGAGGTGTGTATCTCAACTGTGACACTGAACACCTTGCCTTTGTGGTGATTATTGTGAGGTGAATCTAAGACCACCCTACCACCAATAATGTCGTTGCTAAAACGCTGCAGCTTCTCTATGCGCTTATTGACATTTTCTATGAGTGCAGCTGATTGATCGATATTATGGAAAACAATTTGGAATTCGTTAGACATAAGCTATGGTCTCCTTGTTATCGTGACACTTGGTTTTTTTGTTTGCTAATTTCAGATTCTATTGGCCCTCCTCTTCGTTTCACGCCACGTAAACCTAGTGGCTAGTTAACTACATTGTTGCGAACTCTCGCTTTTCAATAGCCGATGAACATATCGGCTAAATGACCTATCGAAAGGGCATAGTTATTTGCACAGTTATAGCGCAAGATCGCCCTAAAATTTCCATAAGTAATGAACGCGCGACCGTCTTCTCCGTCGGGCTGAATGATCGATGCCATCAAATCGTTAGTGGGCAAATCGGTGCCATCTGCGCGTCGCACGCCAGAGGCTTGCCAGTCCTGCAAGGAGCGTTGCACCGTGTGCCTACGCAACACGCTACAAGAGTATTCGGTTGGCTCCTGCTGCCACTGCGCCGCCTGCTCTAGATAATTCGCGGGGAGCTGGATCTCCCGCCCCCAGGTCTGATCATTATCCCATTGTGCCGCCTTGAGATACTGGGCAATCGAGGCAAACACATCGGCCTCACTCTTCCATATGTCGCGACGGCCATCGCCATCGAAGTCTTGCGCGTACTCTATGAAACTCGAGGGCATAAATTGGCTCTGCCCCATGGCCCCTGCCCACGAACCTTTCATGTCCGCGTGGCTAATATGCCCCTCGTTAAGAATCTGCAGTGCGCTGAACAGTTCGCGGCGGAAATAAGTCGCACGGCGTGGATCATAGGCGAGCGTCACGAGGGCTCTGACCACATCTGTGCCACCGGTGAAACTGCCGTAGTTAGTCTCGACACCCCAGAACGCGACGATGAAGCGAGGTGCTACGCCATAGTGTTCGCCCACGCGAGCTAGTAATTCGTGATGTTGCTTTAATCGTGCGCGCCCAGTGTCGATACGCCACTGCGTGACACGTTTCTCGAGGTATTGCTCGAAGGTTTCGGTGAATTCGGCTTGATTGCGGTCGTTAGTGACAACCTGCGGGATGGGGGTGACGTCGCGCAATGCTTGGTCAATTATTTCTTCGCGTATGCCTTTTTCTCTAGCCTCAACAATCAATGTTGCGAGCCAATCTTGAAATTCGATCTGTGGTTCCTGAGCCATCGAGTTGACGGGTATCGTCAAACTAAGGATTGCCACTACGACAGAACATGCGGCGAGTCGAGCGAGTTGCATTCAATCTCCTTCTTGAGCTTTCACTTTCAGACTACTCCAATCAATTTGATTTGTCTAAGGGTCTTTTAGGGCTGCTTTCACGACTTAAAAACGCCGTAAACATGGCAAGAAAGGGCGCCTATCGAAACCGCGCAACCATGTGAGCAGACCGGCTAAAGTCGAATTTTATTGAGCGGGTGCGAAGGCTATTGCTGTGGGGCTTGAAGGGAGGACGAAGGATTAAAGCACCAATGCCAGGGTTCATAGGTGATTCCACAGCTATTATCACGCGGATAAGTAAGAGTGAAGCGGAAGTTTGCCCCATTACTCAACAACCACGCGAATGCCGTAGTCTCCTCGAAGCGCTCCTCGAGCACGGGGCATTCCGGAGCGCCGATATCGATAGCGCGACCCGTGTGATGCTCACTGAAACCAGGCGCGGCATTGACCCGCAGTATTTGTTCTAGACTTTGCCCAGCCTCTATCTTGCGACGCAGTATTTGGCATTGATAGTCCACACTCCTATAGGCCGAGAGCAGGAGCAAACTTATGCCGTCAGAGAGCGCACTCTCCTGCATCGATCGCCATGCCGCGAAGGCCTGAGGGGTAAGTCGCTGCTCGCGCCCATAGAAATCCAGTTCCGTCGCGACCAATTCGGCTGGCTCTGGATACATGGGCAAGCCGGTTTCGGCGGCATAGGTCACAGGGATACTCAGCTGTGCGTGGAGCGCACGCAGGCGTTCGACATATTGGGGATCGATCATTTTAGACTCTTCTGTGCGAGCACGAGCCATCGTGCAACGGCTATCGCTTTAGTCAACATCCTATAGTGGCCTGCGCGTTCGAGGCAAGCGCGCTTGCGTGACCGAGCTCACAACTACACTCACTAATCGGCTTGGCCAGTTTGCCAGTAACTATGTCCAATTAGACCTATATGGCTAATTGCGGATTGACTATATTACGCAAAGCAAAAAGCCATTCAAGCAGCACTGCCGCTGCAACGCACCAGAGGAATCTATGTCGCAACTGCCTGTCATCATCGGGATGGGGGGAATCAACCCCGCAGGACGCAGTTCGCTGCACCACGGCTATAGACGCCTCGTGCTTGACGCATTGCGACCGGAAGACGCCCTGATGACCCGCGCGAGTCTCGCCAGCCTCATGGGCTTACTCAAGAAGCGCGACGGCGTGTGGTGCGACGGCCAGGGCAATGCGGTCGAATTCGCAAGCTATCTACACAGCTTGGACCCTGTACTCAAGGCGGGCACGCTGATTCGGCAGTTAGAGGACAATCTGTTCGATCCACAGCGGGTGCTCTACCACAAACGCGCCACACTGAACTCTAGCCCGGACAAGCCCTTGAGCTTCGTCATTCGCAAACAGCATCTACCCGATGTCATTCCGCTGAACTGGCAGCTCAGCGAGCACAGCCCGGGCGAGGTAAAGGTTGAGTTCTCCGGAGGCTTCGATGTGCTCACGGAGAATTATCAAAAATCCGGCGTCAATAGTGCCGGCCAATTGCCCAGCGGTTTCGATCCGAAAGATCTCTACGCCTCGCGCAATCATCCTCGCGGCCTGCAAATGACCGTGTATGGCGCGAGCGACGCGATTCAGTCTCTCGGTCTCGACTGGGAAGTTTTATTGGGCTACGTGGCACCCGATCAGATTAGCGTGTATGCGGGCAGCTGCATGACACAGCTCGATTACAACGGCAATGGCGGCCTCTTGCAGGCACGCTTGCTCGGCAAGAAAGTGACGTCGAAGCAGCTGCCATTAGGATTCGCAGAAATGCCCGCGGACTTCATCAATGCCTATATCCTCGGGAATTTAGGGACTACCGGCACCAGCGTCGCGGCCTGCGCTACGTTCCTCTACAATCTTCGACAAGGCATCCGCGATATTCAGTCAGGCTCGCATCGCATTGCGATAGTGGGAACCAGCGAGGCACCGATCACTCCCGAGGTCATAGAGGGTTATGCCACCATGGGAGCCCTAGCCGATGATGCCAGCCTTTTGGCACTGGACAGCCATCTCGGTTTGCTAACGCCCCAGTACCGCCGCGCTTGCCGTCCGTTTGGGAACAATGTTGGCTTCACCCTCTCCGAATCCGCTCAGTATGTAGTGCTGTGTGATGACACCCTCGCCGTTGAGTTAGGCGCGAATATTCTCGGAGCAGTGAACGATGTCTTCGTCAATGCCGATGGCTATAAGAAGTCTATCGCTAGCCCGGGCGTTGGCAATTACATCACCGTCGCCAAGGCTGCCGTTGCTACCCGCAATATTATCGGAAGCGAGGCTCTGCAGCGCCGCAGCTATGTCCAAGCACACGGCACAGGCACCCCTCAGAATCGCACTACCGAGTCTCATATCCTGAGCTCTGTGGCAAAGGCCAACGGGATTGCGCACTGGCCAATAGCCGCCCTTAAATCCTATATCGGCCACTCGTTGGCGAGTTCTGCCGGCGATCAACTCAGCGCCAGCCTGGGCATGTGGCGTTACGGTATTATCCCCGGCATTGCGTCCACCGAAGCGATCGCGGCCGACGTCTACCAAGACAATCTCGACTTTCTTCTCGAGCATCGCGATGTAGGTAATGAGGGCATGGATGCGGTGCTGATCAATTCGAAGGGGTTCGGAGGCAATAACGCGACGGCGTCGATTTTAGCGCCGCACATCGCACTGCGCATGCTAGAGAAAAAACATGGCAAGGCGAAGATGAGTGCATACGCACAGAAGAACGAGGCCGTGCTAGAGCATGTGCAGCGCTACGACGAGGCCGCCATTGCTGGCACCGCGCAAAGCATCTATCGCTTCGATCACAATGTGATGGATGCCGATGCCGTGGCCGTGGCGCAGAACAGTGTCGACATTCGCGGGGCTAAGGGCAGCATCAGTCTCGACCTGCCCAACCCCTACGCCGATATGTGTGACTAGGGCGGGCCATTAGCGGACCGTAATTTTCTGAGCGATGCGCTGCTGCCACTCCACCGGACCAGTGCGATGCACTGAAACGCCGTTGACATCGACCGCAACGGTCACAGGCATATCTTCCACCTCGAACTCGTGGATCGCCTCCATACCCAGGTCTTCGAAAGCGACAATACGCGCCTTGCGAATCGCCTTGGACACTAGGTAAGCGGCGCCGCCCACGGCCATGAGATAAACCGCTTTGTGCTTCTGGATCGCATCGATGGCGATTTGGCCACGCTCGGCCTTGCCGATCATGCCCAGCAACCCGGTCTTGTCCAGCAGCGCCTCGGTGAACTTATCCATGCGTGTGGCGGTGGTCGGACCTGCAGGCCCAATGACCTCATCGCGAACCGGATCTACCGGTCCCACGTAGTAGATAAACTTGCCGCGCAGATCCACGCCCTCGGGCAGAGATTCGCCACGGGCGAACATCTCGATCATGCGCTTGTGAGCGGCATCGCGACCGGTCAGCATCTTGCCCGAGAGCAACAGAGTCTCCCCTGGCTGCCATTGCTTCACATCCTCGGGTGTCACCGTGTCGAGATTGACCCGACGCGCGCGTGGACCTGCATCCCAGGTGATCTGCGGCCACTCCTCTAAACGCGGAGGCTGCAAGTGCGCCGGCCCGCTGCCGTCGAGGACAAAATGCGCGTGGCGAGTCGCAGCGCAGTTCGGGATCATCGCGACGGGCAAAGAGGCCGCGTGAGTTGGATAGTCTTTGATCTTGATGTCGAGCACTGTTGTCAATCCACCCAAGCCTTGCGCGCCAATGCCAAGCGCATTTACCTTATCCATGATCTCTAGGCGTAATTCCTCGACCCGATTCTGCGGCCCGCGCGCGCGCAGTTCATGAATATCGATGGGGTCCATCAGGGCCTCCTTTGCTAACACCGCCGCCTTCTCGGCGGTGCCGCCGATCCCGATCCCAAGCATGCCGGGCGGGCACCAGCCCGCGCCCATAGTCGGCACAGTCTTGAGCACCCAATCCACGATGCTATCGCTGGGATTGAGCATCACCATCTTCGCCTTGTTCTCGCTGCCCCCGCCCTTCGCAGCCACCGTCACATCGAGCGTGTCGCCAGGCACCACTTCCATATGGATCACCGCTGGCGTGTTGTCCTTGGTGTTTTTACGAGCACCGGCTGGATCACTAAGAATCGAGGCGCGCAGGACGTTGTCAGGATTAAGATAGGCGCGGCGCACGCCCTCGTTGACCATATCCGCGACGCTCAGCTCTCCCTCCCACTGCAGTTTCATCCCGATCTTCAGGAACACAGTGACGATACCGGTGTCTTGGCAGATCGGTCTCTTGCCCTCGGCACAGAGTCGCGAATTTATCAGAATCTGGGCCATGGCATCTTTAGCCGCGACAGACTCTTCGCGTTCGTAGGCGGCGTTCACTGCTTGAATGAAGTCTAAGGGGTGATAGTAGGAAATATATTGCAAGGCGTCCGCGACGCTCTGGATTAGATCTTCTTGGCGGATTACTGTCATGGGCAGTCGATTCCTGTGCTAAATTAAAAAGGCCGCAAATAGGCGCGAATTCTAGCACAATGTCGAACACGCGTGCCCAGTGCAGGCGCCAAGATTAGGCGCTACTACTGCGCTGGATGAGACTGCGTAATGCGGCTCAAGGAGGTCTCATGCCGCGGTTAAAAATCACCACTTGCTGGCTATACAACAAGCCAAGGGCTTTTTATGAATTCTTCAAACGATCCCCATATTCACTATTCGATAGACCAGGGCGTGTGCGTCATTCAGATAAGCCGTCCTGAGAAGAAGAACGCGCTCACTCATTCTATGTACAAGGCGCTGGCAGAAGGCTTGAAAGAAGCAGACGCCGATAGCGCCGTGAAAGTGATCTTGCTGCGAGGCACACAGGATTGCTTCACCAGTGGCAACGATGTGAACGATTTCGTGGCCACCGAGCAGCGCAGTGGTGAGCGCCCATCGGTGCAGTTCATGAAAGCGCTGGCGAGTCTTCGCAAGCCCTTGATCGCGGCAGTGAACGGACTCGGCATCGGCATTGGCACGACTATGCTCATGCATTGCGACCTAGTCTACGCGGCGCACGATAGCTATCTACAGCTCCCCTTTACTCGCTTAGGCCTGTGTCCCGAGGCTGGCTCCAGCTATCTAGCCCCGAATATCATGGGACATCAGCGCGCCGCCGAATTACTGCTTTTGGGCGAGCGCTTTTCAGCCAGCAAGGCAAAGGAATATGGGCTAGTCAACGAAGTGCTCGATGCAGACAGCGTTTTCCCTCACGCCTTAGAGAAGGCGCAGGCACTAGCGGCGCTGCCAAGCGAGGCGGTGCAGACATCTAAACACTTATTGAAACGCAACCAGAGTGGTCCTATAGAAGAGACTATTTCGCTCGAACTCGTGAATTTCGCTCGCCTACTTCAGAGCCCAGAGGCGCAGGCGATTGTGCAGGCCTTTCTTGCGCGAAAACGCTCGTGACCGCTAATGCTTAACGGTGCCCAAGCAAGAAGTCTCGGGCCGCATTAATCTTCTTCGCAAGATAATCCGAGCCACCACGATCCGGGTGCATCTTCTGCATTAGGCGTCGGTGTGCTTGGACTATCTCATCCTGCGTTGCGTTCTCGTGCAAACCCAGAATCTCGAGTGCAGTGCCACGGCTTAATGCGGCCTCGCTGCCTGCGTGCGAGTCCTGTGAGCCAGCCTGGCCCTGCTGCGCATTGGCGCTCTCTCGCCACTGCGCATGGCTGCGATCGAGATAGGCCTCCAGAACCTGCAGCGAGTCCGAGTCCCTGTGACATTCCTGCGCCAACTCCAATAGCTCATCAATAGACATTGCGGAGAGCTTACTGCCTTTAAACTTACCCTCTAAGACCTCTCCGTCCATGTCGCCACTTTCGTGCTGCAGGCTCATCTTTAGAAAACGCGTGTTAATACTGGAGCTGTCTGCCGCGCCGCTTGACCCATAGGCCGTGCGCGTTTTGCCTTTAAACATCTGCCACAGCGGCAGTAGCCGAATCAGGAGGTGCACGTTACGAAACAGAAAGGTTATAGCCACCATTATTGGAGCCAGTATGAAGCTCACGGGGATTCGGCCCAGAACGATTAGGATCACGATTGCGATTAACACCGTGGCCAGAATGAGTAGCAGGTTGAATTGTCGCTGATTGAGGGAATAGCGGATCGCGAGTTTGCGCAGCCCAATATAGGCGAGGACGGGTATCGCGAGGATGACGAGGTAACGGAGTAAAAACACGTTCGACTTTATCCTTTTTGCCCAGACGCTGTAATGACAATGGCCTTTTTACAGGCTTTTGGCGTCGTCTTGCAAGCGCTCACGAACGCATCTGCTTGGTCAGTCGTCGCACCGGTTCGCTAGCCTGGCTACTGAATTGCTCCAGCGCTTGCAGTCCACCACTGGCATAGACTGCAACGGCGCGAAGCAGCTCTCGAAGCTGGGCGGCGCTGGCGCTATCGAAGTGAGAGTAGGCCCCCTTGGACAGCTTCGCCATACGCGTAAAAGTTGCGCTCGCCAGTGGATCCCCTCCCTCTTGAAACATGAACAGGGGGACATTGAGCATGCCTAGCTGACCCGCCAACTGGCACAGTATCTCCGCGCTCTCCTCCATCGAGTCGCCAACATAGACGACACAATGAATGCGCTTGTCTTTGTTCTCAGCCAAGGCGTGGCGCAGCACACGCTCGATCTGCGTAGTACCGCCGCGGCATTGAATACCCGTCATGAGTCCTAAGAGTGTAGCCGAGTCTCTACACCAAGGCGTTTTATAGAACTCCGCGAAGCCTCGAAAATATGTCAGTTGCACCTGCAGGCCACCCGCATCACGAGCGGCAAGGAACATCTCCGCTTGCAATTGCATGGCTTGATCCCAAGTGCGTTCTCGGCTTGCGGTAGCATCTAGCGCAAACATCAGGCGCCCCGCAGCCCCGGACTTGTGCACAGCCGGAAGCGCAGCCACTTTCTGCAAGAAAGCGTCTACTTCACTGCGCTTGGTCAGGTCTTTGGATTTTTCAGACATACTGCTCCACGAGGCATAAGACTTGGGACGGCCGCGAGTTTCGCGACTTATGCAGGGGAATCGTCCGTGAGGAACTAAGAATTAACAATATAGGGGATAGGATAGACCGATCGCTGCAAGCAATACAAGGAGCCCCACTGGTGCGGATGGGGAGACTCGAACTCCCACACCTCTCGATACTAGAACCTAAATCTAGCGCGTCTACCAATTCCGCCACATCCGCTTTGCGGGGCTTTCCTTATACTCGAAGTTCTCGCTTCGATACACGATCTCGTTTCACGACAAAGAGCCGCAGGCCCTTCGCAAAACGGTCGGCATTATACCCAATGTAGGCTACAAACCAAGCGTTAAGTCGAATTCGGAAGAGAATAAACTCAATTTCCTAAATTGCGCTGCATTGCTTCGATGTTTTCTTGCAAGCGAATGATGGTCTGATTGACCTGTAGTCGGTAGGCGTCGATCGACTCAACGGCCTCTTCCACATTCATCATGCGGTCTTGCAGGCCCACCAATGTGCTATCGCCATTGTTCAGGCTGGCACGAATATTCGCCATATCTTGGGCGACCGACTGCACGTTCTGCATACTCGTATTCAAGCGAGTAATCGCGGCGCTAGCCTGCTCGAGCTGCGTTTGCAACGTCGCGAACTTCGCAAAACCGTCTTGCATCTGATTAGAATTGCGAGAAACGAGCTGTGCCAGGGTCTCCGTGGTTTCGGTATGCCCCTTGCTCTGATCGTCGAGAACCGCCACTTTGCCTGTTAGTTCGTTAACACTATTATTGGTGGTATTACGCGCAGCCCATAACTTGTCAATTTCGGAGAAATTGAAATCGAGCCGCTCTAGCACATTCGCGGTCGTCTCCTCTGCGGAGTCTCCCACCAAGGCTAAGCGCCCCTCTAGGTCTTCGATGCGTCTCGTAGCCTGACGCAGTGACTCTAGATTATCCGCATAGACTGTATAGCCAATATAGGCGCCGGCGCCGATCGCAAGCGTCAATACTCCCAGCATAATGCGAACCGGCCACGTGCTGACCTTGATCGTCTCTCCGTAACGCACGGGAGGCACGATATCCGGCTGTCGGCGTTTGCTCTGGTGATGTACTACTTCATCTCTGGCTGGAACCATTGATGGGATGTCGTGTAAGTCGTCATTATCTCTCATGATGCCATTATCCTTTATTCCTCTCCGATAGGTCTATACCAGCTTGGTGTTCGGGCTACTTTCCTTGAAAAACGCGGCATTGTGGATTATTCTCGAGCTTTCTTTCTAATGCAATTTTGGCGCTAAAGCTCGCGGCAAATCTTAGCTGTGAGCGCCAAAAAAGCAAGAGATTCAACGAATCAACAAATTGAGGTCATTATGAAGTTAACTTTGCCCGCACTGCCCTATGCAACAGATGCACTGGAGCCGCACATGTCCGCCGAAACCTTTAGTTTCCACCACGCTAAGCATCATAATGCTTATGTAGTGAAGGGCAATGAATTGCTAGCAGACGCAGGTATCAGCGCCGACTCGATTGAAGACCTTGTTAAAGCCGCAGCTAAAGTAGGTGGTCCACTATTTAATAACGTTGGCCAGTGCTACAACCACGAATTCTTCTGGAACAGCATGACCCCCAGCGGTGGCGGCGCTCCTACTGGCGCGATTGCAGCGAAAATCGATGCAGATTTCGGCAGCTACGACAATTTTAAGAAAGAATTCGTAAACGGCGGCGTCACTCAGTTTGGCAGCGGTTGGGTTTGGCTAGTAGTGGATGGCGGCAAGCTCAAGATTGCGAAGTCTGCAAACGCCGAAACGCCATTAACCACGGGCGCTACACCCCTATTGGTCTGCGATGTTTGGGAACATGCGTATTATCTGGATTTCCAGAATCGTCGCCCCGACTTCCTCTCCAGCTTCCTAGACAACCTAGTAAACTGGGATTTTGCGAACACAAACCTCGCTAAATCATAATTAATTGATTTTATTGAACTATTTTGCAGATCATTGATAGAATCTGTTATACATAATAGTAAAAAAGAAACATCATTAACTAGGCTTTTAGTCCATAGTGGGCTCATCAGTGTGAGGTCGGCAGGCGAGTATATCTGTCTGTCGCAGCCCTGTAGACCTTAGTAAATTAACTGACTGTGAGTGGGTTGCACAAAGTTACACATACTCACATTTAATTGTTACGTTTTTGGTGTTACTTAAGTTAATCTTTGGAAGTTCTCGCAGAAGTGGGTGGATTGTTGCACCTGAAGTTTTAGTAATCCACTACGGATGCTCTCTCTTCGACACAGCGAGGCTCTTAATATCCTAGCAGCACATGTCAATTCAAGGAGAATTGAAATGAAAAAAACATTATTGACGACTTCTCTGCTCATGGTGGGCGCAAGCTTGACTCTATCGTCGGCTTTCGCTGGTGTAGATCCATTGACTCAGGTCAAACCAGCTGACGCTGGCTGGGGTCTTAACGGCGCTCCTGACTACATCGTTGACGTTCCAGCAGCACTGATTCCTGCTACTGGCGTACTCGATTACATCAATACAAACATCGAAATGCCTTTCGAGGAAGAGAAGTGGGTTAAGTCTGTCCAGTTCATTCCGGGCGACAAGCGCGTTCTTCATCACCTTCTCTCTTATGTTGTTGCCAATGAGCACACTGAAGAGTTCGACGAAGCTGACAACGTCGCAAGCGTTGAGTTCCTAGAAGGCTTTGCACCAGGCAAGGAAGACCCAACAACTTTCCCAGAAAATACTGGCGTTAAGATTCCTGTTGGCTCTTCACTAAGAATGTCTATTCACTACACTGCAATGGGTCAAGAAACTCAAGACGCAACTCGTGTTGGTCTTTGGTTCGCTGACGAGGCTCCAGAGAAGGCTTTCCGCACTTACTCTGTGTCTGCACGCGGTGGCCGTGAAAACAACATCGTGATCCCTGCTGGTGACATGCACTACGAGATGGCTTCAAACCACGTGTTTGAAGAAGAAACCACTCTTTATAGCTTCCGTGCTCACATGCACTACCGTGGCAAGTCTATGCGTGCAAGCGTGATCTACCCAGATCAGACTCGCGAAGAGATCATCAACGTTGCTAACTACAACTTCGGATGGCAGCCTACTTACCGCCTGACTGAGCCAATGGTTCTTCCAGCCGGTTCACGTGTAGTGGTTGAGGGTGCTTTCGATAACTCTCAGTACAACACTGGTGTACCAGATCCATCACAGCCAGCTATCGGTGGCTTGCAGAGCTGGGACGAAATGTTCATCGGGTATTTCTCTTATACTGATGAGTAATTTGTAACACTGAAAAAGGGTTCGCGTCCGCGCGAACCCTTTTTTCTTGTTTAAAGATAAGTTATTTCCGATTCACTGGAGTAGTTAACATGAAAACTTTGAAGTGCGTGGGCCTTTTGGCTGCATTACTTGCTGGCTCGCAATCATTCGCTGCGCCTGAGCGCGTTGGTGATTTTAATTTGCTCGACGAAACTGGTCGTGCTCACCAACTTAGCAAGTACGGCTACCAGAAAGCGCTTGTAGTTATTTCACAAGCAAACTCTTGCAGCACATCGCAAGAAATGTTTTCTGAATACAAAATTCTAGAAACTAAGTGGGACAACGAGCAAATTAGCTTCGTAATGATGAATTCATCTATTAACGATGATGTTGACGCTGTTCGTCGCTTCAAGAATAGCTACAACCCAGAAATGCCAATTCTCATGGACGATACTCAGCTTGTAGCCGAATCATTAGGCATCACTAAAGCTGGCGAGATTGTTATACTCGACCCAAACAATATGACAATTTTGTACCGTGGCCCGCTGGATACTCCAGGTGCCCGTGGCGAGCCAGGTACAACATTCTTAAGAGAGACATTCGACGCTATTGCTGCCGGTGAATTCGGCCGCGACACAGAGATTGTTTCTGTAGACTTCGAAGCAGCCCCGGGCTGTGCGCTGGAATTCCCAGCTAAAGTCACTAGCGCTGCTGACGTCCCGGATTACGAGACTGAAGTCGCTCCTGTACTGATCGAGAACTGTGTGGGTTGTCACATCGAAGGCGGCATTGGCCCGTTCGCGATGAACAGCCACCAGATGGTTCAGGGCTGGAGCCCAATGATGCGCGAAGTGATCATGACTAAGCGTATGCCTCCTATGAGCGTTGACCCTACGATCCGTAGTTTCGAGAACGCGCGTACTCTCTCCGTAGAGGACACGCAGACTCTGATCCATTGGATTAACGCTGGTGCGCCGCGCGAATAAGCAGCGGAACTCCTGAAAAAAGGCCACCCCTAAAAGGTGGCCTTTTTTTTGCGCAGTACTTTTGTGTGCCAAGTAGCGCGATTGTCACTTTGGGCGTGAGTGCAGATTGGTTTTGTGCTTCGTATTGCGAGTGCCACTGTTGAAAATAGCACAGTTTGGTTTAGCACTTCGTAGCACGAGTGTCACTGCTGGGTACTTCGCTGCCGGACACGCCGTAAACCCATCCCTGCCCCCTTGCGAGGGTAAAGGGGCTCAGTCGCCGCGTCCGACCCCCATGGATGGGTTCACGGCGTCTCTGCGCAGCCCCTACCGTGCAGTGCGTTTACCCTCGTAAGGGGGCTCCAACCTCTGAGCCACATCGATGCACAAAAGAGTATTCTAGTTCCCGTAATTTCGCGACGAGGCTTTTTCCTAGCCTATGAAAAAGTGCATACTGCCAATATGCTTTAAAACAACAACAATTGGTGAATGCATATGCCTAGACATTATTCCTTTTTAACCGCAATTCTTTGTTCGATTTGTTTTAGCTCAGCCTGGGCCGAGCGCTCAGTTGAAGATGACGAGCAGTTGATCAACGACCCACGCGTTTCGCATCGCAGCTATGTGTTTGAGCCTACCGGTGAAACTCTGCCCTATGCCGTATTCGTTCCCAGCACCTACCAAGCAGGAAGCCAGAGCCCACTAATCATTGCGCTACATGGTCTAGGAAGGACTTACGACTGGCTAATGGGTTACGAGGGTTTCTTGGACTATGCCGAGGCCACAGGAATGATCGTCGCAACGCCGTTGGGATATACCCGCCGCGGATGGTATGGCTCGCGAGCGACGCCTGATCCGCTGGATGCAGACTATAGCGAGGCGGACGTGATGTCCGTTTTAACAATGATGCGCGAGGAGTTCTCGGTAGATGAGAATCGTATCTACCTATATGGGCACTCCATGGGGGGAGCCGGCACCTACCATATAGCGACGAACAACCCCTATGTATTTGCCGCTTTAGCCGTGGCAGCACCCGCGCCGCTACACGACTTAGCGCCAGACGGTCTAGCCGCTATACGCCACGTCCCTACCCTTGTACTTCAGGGCACTGCTGACGATGCGGTCCCAGTGGATATGACGCGACGCTGGGTGCGTGAAATGCAAGCCATCGGCATGCCCCATGTGTATGTCGAGATCGAAGGCGCTGACCACTCCCTATTCATCTCTCAGAATCGCGAGAATATGCGTAAGGTCATCAGCTTCTTCGACATTGTGCGCAAGCACTATCCGCCGGCGTACTGACACCCCAATCTACTCTATACTCTCCTGCGCCTCTAGGCGCTCGATCCAGTAGTCGGCATTTTCGATGCCTAGTGCGCTAGGGTGGAACACCGGATCTAGTCCCTGTGCCTTCTGTGCCTCGTAGTCTGCGAGGCATTTGAACGCGGGTTTCTGCAGCATCAAGATGGCGAAGATATTCAGCCAGGCCATCAGGCCGACGCCCGTATCGCCCAAGCCCCACGCTAGGTCTGCTGTATTGACAGTCCCATATACTACCGCCGCGATTAGCGCGAACTTCAACACGGTGCTCAGCCAAGGACGGGCGACCACGCGGTTGATATAGCTGACATTGGTTTCGGCAATATAGTAGTAAGCGAGAATGGTCGTAAACGCGAAGAAGAATAAGGCTACTGCGACGAAGATATTGCCGATACCCGGCATCAAACCCTCTAGCGCCGCTTGCACATAGCCCGGCCCTGCCCCCACACCCACCACGCCCGTGTACATTGCCTCGCCAGTGGCTGACTCCACATTGTATAGGCCGGTGATCAAGAGCATGAAGCCCGTAGATGAACACACGAATAGGGTATCGACATAGACAGAGAACGCCTGCACCAGGCCCTGCTTAGCCGGGTGGCTGACGGATGCCGCCGAAGAGGCGTGAGGAGCAGTACCCTGCCCAGCCTCGTTGGAGTACACACCGCGGCGCACGCCCCACATGATCGCGAGTCCTAAGATTGCCCCGAAAGCAGAATCGAAGCCGAGCGCACTGCTCACGATCAACCAGAACATGTGGGGGACCAAATCGATGTTGATGAGGATGATAAACATCGCCACCGCTATATAGGCGATCGCCATGAATGGCACCACGGTGGAGGCGAAAAGCGCAATGCGACGCAGGCCTCCAAAGATGATGAAGGCAAGCAACGCGGCTAAAACCACCGCGGTGATGGTCGTATCAATCTGAAAAGCGGTACTGACGCTAGCGGCAATCGCGTTCGCCTGAACACCGGGGAGCAACAATCCACAGGAGATAATTGTGGTAAAGGCGAATACCCATGCGTAACGCTTCATGCCCAGACCCTTCTCAATATAGAAGGCCGGTCCGCCGCGATATTCACCGTTTATTTTCTCCTTATAGATCTGCCCGAGTGTCGACTCCACGAAGGCTGAGCTGGCACCGAGGAAGGCGACTACCCACATCCAAAACAAGGCTCCTGGCCCCCCGAAGGTAATGGCAGTTGCCACTCCCGCGATATTGCCGGTGCCTACGCGACCCGCGAGCGTCATGCTTAGCGCCTGAAAAGGCGAGATGCCAGTCTCGGAGACCTTGCCCTGAAAGATCAAGCGCACCATCTCCTTGAAGTGGCGCAGCTGTAAGAAGCGTGATCGCACCGAGAAATACAAGCCCGCGCCTAGACACAGAAAGACCAGCGCTGGACTCCAGACGATCGCATTGATCTGGTTAAACAACTCATTCATGCTTGCATTCCCGAAGATGGTATTCAAAACAAAACACCGAGAGTATCACATTGCTTCCTGGTTGCGCGCACCTTGCCTGTTCTGTTTTTGAGGCAAAAGAAAACCCGCCGTAGCGGGTTCTCAGATCTAGGTTTATTGCCTGGGCTAGCAGTGCGGCGCCGCGCGTATTCCTTGCCTAGAGTTCTCGGAAGGCTTAAGCCTAGGAACGGGAGACGGCAAGACCAATGAGCGTTACTGTGCGCTCAAGAACTCTCTAATCAATGCGGATTTCTGCTCCAACATATAGACGCCATTTAAGTGTCCCCACGGGCCTTCGATCTCTTCATAGTAGCTTTCCTTGCCGAGCTCTTGCAGAGTTCGATGCGCCTCTTGCGCGAGATAGGGCTGCAGCAATAGGTCATTGGCCGAGGGTAGGAAAAGAGTCTTGGCGCTGATCGGACTCAGCCCGGCCCTTAGGTTCTCCGCAAAGCCTGCCATGAACAACTGATTGGCCCGGACTAGATACAGTAGATGGTTAGCGTCGGCGAAGGTAGTGCGCGCCTGGGCCGCCGCATTGAGCAGATTGACAACGCTGAAGTTCGCACGGATATCGTGCAAGGGCGCCGTCTCGCGCGCGCTGCTGCTTGCGTAAACTTGATTGAATATCTGCGGGTGCATCGCCTGCAGGGTGACCATGCCCAGCGCCTGACGCAGCCCAGCGGTGGGCGCCTCCCCAGAATAGTAGTTGCCTTGATTCCAGTTCGGGTCGGCGATAATGGGATTGGCCCACTGTTGCAATGAGGCGATTGTCCATGGATCAACTGCGCCCGCGCCAATCACCGAAATGACTCGTTCAACGAACTCCGGATAGGCTGCGGCCCAGTCTAGTGCCTGTAGCGACCCCATGGATGCTCCGACCACAGCGTGCAAACTTGCCACGCCTAGGCTATCTAGCAACGCCTTCTGCACATTCACGAAATCACGAATCGTCACTACCGGAAAATCTAGCGCGTATGGCGACCCAGTAGCCGGATTGATGGTGGCGGGACCAGTCGTGGTCACCAGCGGATTGTAGGGCTCCTGATTTACCAGCGTGTCCGAACTGATCACATAGTAAGCGTCGGTGTCGATCGCCTTGCCCGGACCGATGATCGCGTCCCAGTAACCCGGCAGCGCATCGGCGCTCGTGTAACGCCCAGCGGCATGGCTATTGCCTGAGAAGAAATGGGTGATCAGAATAACATTGTCTTTAGCCGCGTTAAGCTCACCATAAGCTTCCCAGCCAACTCTAACTTCCGCTATCTGCTGCCCATTGTAGGTCGCGAAATTTTGGCTGCTAAATACCTGCTTCTCGACCAGCCCTATGGAGTCCTGCGCCTGCGAGGAGGACATACACGCCCCCTGCAACAACGCGAACATGGCAGGAATTACAAGTTTTTTAAGATTCAACATGATCTGTTTCCTTCTGCGATTTGCAGAGCCGGTATTAGCCAGCCGGTCAATATTCACGGCGCGAGCACATGAGCATAGCGTTCCCGCAGTTCGTTCTTCAACACTTTGCCGGTACCCGTCTTGGGCAGTTCGGCGATGAAAATCGTCTGGTCTGGCTTCCACCAATGCGCAATCTTGCCGTCTAGGAAACCTAGGATTTCCTCGTGGGACAGTGTGGCGTCCTTGTTTGACACCACTATCAGCACAGGGCGCTCATCCCATTTCGCATGCTTGGCAGCAATCACTGTGCATTCATTCACCAGCGGGTGTTGGCTGACGATATTTTCGATCTCTAGGGAGCTGATCCATTCCCCGCCACTTTTTATGACATCTTTCTTGCGGTCGACTACCCTCAAGATGCCGCTAGGAGCGATCACCGCTATATCCCCCGTGGCCAACCAGCCGTCGGGGAACGCACTAAGATCATCATTCTTATAATATTGGGAACTGATCCATGGGCCACGCACACGCAGCTCACCGGTGGCCACACCATCATGGCAGACACGTTGATCGTCTGCATCAAACAATGCCATCTCTACGCCAAACGCAGCCCATCCTGCGGAGGTCTGTTGCTGATACCTCTCGGGCAAGGGCAGCGCCATTATCTGCGCAGTTGCCGGCAAGGACGTTGCCAAGGGGCCAGTCTCAGTCATGCCCCATATAGGTTGCCAATAGATGCCATAACGCTCTTGATACAGCTTAACCATGCCTAAGGGGGAAGCCGCGCCACCGACGCAAACGCGCTCTAAGCTGGTGTCGCGCACATTCCTATCGGACCAATAGTTGTGCAGAGTTAGCCAGATGGTAGGAACGCCTAAGCCTACCGTCACGCCTTCACTCTCGATCAGTTCCGACATACTAGCGCCATCCATGCCCGCACCAGGCAACACCAGTTTGCAGCCAGCAAGCGGGGCCGCATAGGGTGCGCCCCAAGCGCCCGCGTGATACATCGCCACCATGGCCAGCAGCACGGTGTCCGGCCTCAGATCCAGGAGTTCCTTTGAGGCGGTGGCCTGTGCGTGCAACACCATTGCGCGATGAGAGTACAACACGCCCTTAGGATTGCCCGTTGTACCCGAGGTATAACAAAGTGCGGCAGCGCTATTCTCGTCGAAGCTAGGCCAGGCATAGTCGCTCGCTTGCGTCTCCAGCAGCTGCTCGAAACAATACAGGGGAGCGAGCGAGGTCTCGGGCATATGCGCCAGATCGGTCATGACGATAAACCCTTTCACGCTCGTCAATTTGTCTCGCAACGGCTCCAGTAGCTCGACGAAGGACAGGTCCACAAAAACATACTGATCCTCGGCATGATTGATAATGTACTCGAGCTGCTCACTGAAGAGACGAGGGTTGACGGTATGCAGTACCGCACCGATACCGGAGACGGCGTAATACAATTCCATATGGCGGTGTGTATTCCAGGCCATCGAGGCGATGCAGTCGCCCGGCTTTACGCCGAGTGCATTCAGAGCATGCGCCAGCTGGCTGCTACGCTGCCAGATTTGTGCGTAACTGCTGCGATGAATATCACCTTCGAGGCGGCGTGAAACGACTACTTGTGACGGATGGCGGTTACAGGCATGGCGCAGAAGATCAATGATCAATAGTTGCGTGTCCATCATATTCGCGAGCATGTACATCTCCTGCGGGTAATTCGGTTTCTTTGGTTTGCTTCAGAAAAAATTGAACAGCAGCAGCGCGAGAGTTAGCCCCATCAGCGGCACCACGACGGTTACCGCGCCGACAGCCCAGTACGCATCCATGTGCGACTCATTGCAGATGCCGCGTATGGTGGTAACTACATAGCCATTGTGGGGCAGCGAATCTAGCGCGCCCGATGAGATGGCGACGACTCGGTGCAGTTGCTCAGGATTGACACCTAGGTCGAGATAATGAGGTGCCACCGCAGGAAGTGCGATCACCTGCCCGCCAGATGCCGATCCGGTTAGGCCGGCGATGGCGCTTACGGCGACGGCCGCGCCGAGCAATTCATTGCCTGGCAACGAAGTCACAGCGAGCACCGCTATGTCGAATGCCGGGGTAATCCGCGCCACGCCGCCGAAACCGACGACGGCTGCGGTATTGCCTATGGCAATTAGGGCACCGGTTGTGGCGTGACCAAGGGCTATCTGGATATCGGTGAAGTAGGACCAGTTGATAGCCATCAGCGTCAACACCCCACCGAGCAGCGCGACAATCAGCGCGTTCTGCTGCAGCGTGTCATGATAGAAAAACGAAAGTGCCAGAACTACTACTAATGGCAGCATCCCAGTGGCGGGATGGGGAAGTCGGCGCTCCAGTAGTTGTGGGTCGGTAGCTCTGGCCTGAAAACTCTCTCCTCTGCTCATGGCGGCGCCGATGATGCGTTGCAGCCACCAGTATCCGAATATGGCCATGAAGATGGCAACCACTAGGCTGACCCTCCAAGCCGCATAGGGTGTTGTGCCCAGATACTCCATGGGAATCCAGTTCTGGATCTCCGGTGAGCCTGCCGAGGTCATGGTAAATGTAACCGAGCCGAAAGCCAGAGCAGCCGGGATGAAACGGCGTGGCAGGTTGGCTTCCTTGAACAGACTCAACGCCATGGGGTAAACCGCGAACGCCACCACGAACAAGCTAACGCCGCCATAGGTCAATACAGCGCAGGCAATGACCACGGCCAACACAGCTCGCTGCTTGCCCACTTTCCCAGTAATCCAGCTCGCGACGCTGTCTGCGGCACCGGTGTCTTCCATGAATTTGCCGAAGATAGAGCCCAGCAAGAACATGAAGAACCATGAGGCGACGAAACTGGTGAAACCGGACATATAACTCTGAACGAAATTAATCTCTTCCTGAAAAATCGGTATTGCGCTGGTCAGCGCCACGATGAGTGAACAGATGGGGGCGCTGATGAACAGATTCCAACCGCGCAGGGTGAGCACTATAAGCAGTGTGAGGCCGCCGATTAGGCCAACTAAACTAACTACGTCCGACATGACGACCCTCTTTGGCTCATTATTCTTAGAGAGGCCATTGTTCACGAATGACGCGGCGCAACCCATAGTACTATGGTACAGGTCACATCAAGACTGCCTTGGGGTATGGTGTCTGCCAGCTAATAAAAATTCCACGGGGAGCTCAAGTTATGAAACAGACCAAATTTAAGTATTCAACCTGCGCAATGGCGGTGTCGGCGGCCATCGGTGGTTTTGCATTCCCCGCACAGGCGCAGGAGACCAGAGAACCGGAAGGCCGCATTCTGGAAAGCATAGAAGTCACGGCGCGCCGCACGGTCGAGAATATGCAGCGCGTGCCCTTGGCGGTAACCTCTCTGGGCGCGAACGATATCGCAGAGCGTGGCATAGAGACGATACTCGAGGTTCAGCAGTTCTCTCCCAATACGACTCTTCAGGAAAGCCGCGCCACCAACTCTACTCTGACCGCGTTCATCCGCGGCGTGGGCCAAGAAGATCCATTGTGGGGCTATGAGTCCGGTGTCGGTATTTACATCGACGACGTCTATATCGCCCGTCCACAAGGTGCGGTGCTGGATATCCTCAACATCCAACGCGTCGAGGTGCTGCGTGGACCGCAGGGCACTCTATACGGCAAGAATACCGTGGGTGGTGCGTTGAAATATGTGACGCAACGCATGACCGGAGAAGCGGACCTAGCGACCACCGTCACCGCGGGCACATACGGTCAGCGCGATCTCAAGCTAGTCGGCCAAGTCCCTGTGAGCGATGATTTCTATTTAGGTTTTGGCTACGCCAAGCTGACACGCGATGGATTCGGTAAGTTCTTGGTCAGCGACCTAGCCGGTCAGGATACGGAGAACTACAACAAAGACCTGCAGGCTTATCGAATCACCGCGGAATATACGCCGACCGACAATATCTTCGTGCAGTTTGGATACGACAAGACCGAAGACAGCTCCAACTCAAAAGGCGGCTATCGCCTGTTGCCGAGCCTGTTGACCAATCAGGCACCTGTGCCAAGCAGCATCTACGACTCCTACACCAGCATGCCCACCGAGAACAAGGTGGAGACCGAAGGCATGAACCTGACCGTTGAGTGGGATCTGAATGACTCAATGACGCTAAAATCGATTACCTCGCAGCGCGAAAACTACTCGCCAGTGAGTATCGATTTTGACAATACGCCGCTGCGCATTTTTGATGTGCCCGCAATCTATGATGACGAATGGTTCACTCAGGAATTTCAGCTGAACTACCGCGCCGACAACTTCAACTTAGTCTCGGGCCTATACTACTTCGACTCGGAGTCATGTGGGACATTTGACGCTATTCTGGAGAGGCTGGGGCAATCGCTGGGGCTGCCTGGGCTGACCCGCGAAGTGTCGGGCTGCAGCAATAGCAAGAGCACTGCAGTGTACGTTGACGGCACCTATCGCCTGAATGATCAGTGGAGCGTGAGTGGTGGTATTCGTTACACTAAAGACGAGAAAGACTCCGTGGTCCGCAATGGCTTGATCTTCGCCACCGTCTACCCGGAAACGGGTTGGGTACCAGGCTATGTTCGCGGTGCAACCGTGGGCACCCCCATCGTATTGGATGACAGCGCCGACTGGTCGAAAGTCACTCCACGCATCAGCGTTGAGTATCAAGCCACCGCCGACACCATGGTCTATGCCAGCTACAGTGAAGGCTTCAAATCGGGCACCTTCAACCCGCGTGCCGAGCGCGCCGAACCAGCCGCGAATCCCGAGGACGTGGAATCCTACGAAGTGGGTATCAAGACCGACCTGACATCGACCTTCCGCTTGAATGCGGCGGCCTTTATGCTCGATCACAAGGACCGTCAATACATCACCGTTGTGCCCGACCCTAGCAACGCCGCCGCACTCAATCAGCGCCTAGGCAATGTGGGCCAATCCGATGCCAAGGGTCTGGAGTTTGAGGCTACCTGGATCGCGGGACAGAACCTGTCACTGTTCGGCAATGTGGGTTTAATCGATGCTAATTTCAAGAACGTAAGAAGCTATGATGCCAATCTGAATCCGATTGATATCACCGATAACTTCGCCATCACCAACACCCCGGAACAGACTATCAACGTCGGCTTCAATTACGACATGCCCATTACTAACGGAGACGTCGTCTTCACCGGTAACTACAGCTACCGTAGCGACTACAGCCTGACCGAACTGGGCAATGTGTTGGAGCAGGACGCTTATGGCATCTTTAACCTCGGCGTGCGCTGGACCAGCTCTGACGGCAAGATGACGCTAGGGCTACATGGCAAAAACTTAACGGATGAGGAATTCCTCGTAGGCAATTACGCCTTCTTGGGTGCCGCCGATGCGTCACTACCCAATGGCTATGCCCCAGGCTTAGGTGGCGATACCACACTGATTGGCTACTACGGCGCCCCGCGCACTGTCAGCTTGTCGCTGGGCTATCGTCTAGGCAGATAAGCCGGTAGCGTCGATCGCAAGAGAATTGCGGCTACAGCCATCCTGAGTGGTAGACGGATTATCTCTCAAAGCATGTGCCACCATCGCGGTTGTGATGGTGGCATTTTTATTGGCCTGTATTAGGTATAGAATCGATGTTCTCTCTATCGGACCTTCGCGTTACCATGACCAAGAGCTCAACACCTGCCGAGAGCGCGACGCTTGCCAAAGTCATTATTGCTGATGATCATCCCCTGTTCCGCTCCGCGCTGAGACACGCACTAGCGGCGACGCTAAAGGGCGATGTACTAGAGGCGGAGAGTTTCGATGCCCTGCTGGCACTGCTGCTGCAACATCCGCAGATTGAGTTGGTATTCCTCGACCTCAATATGCCGGGCAATCAGGGCCTGACAGGCCTCACCGCGATCCGCAATCAATTCCCCGACATCTTGGTTGTCATCGTGTCCGCCAACGAACAACTGCATGTCGTAGAGCGAGCGATGAGTTTCGGCGCTAGCGCCTATGTGCCTAAATCCGCACCGATGCCCGATATTATCAGCGCAGTGGAGACCGTGTTGGGTGGCGACAACTGGCTGCCCGCTCATCTGCAGAGCGCCGTATCGGTCCAGAAAAATTCATTACACCAGGATTTCGCCCACAAGCTTAGCCAACTAACGCCACAGCAATTCAAGGTGCTGCGGTGTATCGCCGATGGCCTACTCAACAAGCAAATCGCCTTCGAGCTGGACGTGCAAGAGACCACGATAAAACAGCATGTCTCCGCCATTTTGCGCAAGCTGGGCGTCATCAATAGAACGCAGGCCGGCGTATTATTCCATGACATGTTGCGTGCCGACGATGGAGATAATTTAGCCGAGTCCAATGCCCTTTAATAAACGTTTCAGTGCGGCCTGCTTCACCGGCTTGGGCAGAAACAGGGCCGCAACTTCTACGACTTGTTCGCGAATCGTTTCGTTGGGATCTGCGGTACTCAGGATGGCAGGAATGTCGCTGACCCAACGAGTCCTGATTTGCACGATGGCATCAGTTCCCACCTGCTGGTCCGAAAGATGATAATCGATCAGCAATAAGTCAGGGCGTCGCTCAACTTGTAGTGCTTCCTTGATGCTTGCACAGGCCGTGACGGTAGCGCCCCACTCCCTTAGCAGCGAAGACAAGGCCTCGCGAATGGTGGAGTCATCGTCGAGCAATAGTACGTGCGTGTTCGCTTGCAACGCCCATTGTGAACTATCGCTTATGTGTCGCTTCTTCACCATCACGGAACTGCGCCAGGCGCTAACCGGCAGAGTTAGGGAGAAACAAGTGCCGCGCTCCACCTGCGACTCCAGCCGGATCGGAATATCCAACAGCCTACACATGCGGTCCACAATGGCGAGCCCTAAGCCCAGGCCAGGATTGTGATCTTGTTGATCGAGCTGTTTGAACTCTAGGAATATCTCATTGAATTTTTCCGGTGGAATGCCGCGCCCGGTGTCCCATACCTGTAGTTCTATGTGTGTGTCTGACTTACGCCTGATGCCGCACAACACCTTGCCGTGCGCAGTGTAGCGCAGCGCGTTACTTAATAAGTTCTGTAAGATGCGCTGCAGGATTTTCTGATCGGTATTTACCACGACCTGCGTCGGCACGATGCGCAACTCAAGCCCTTTCTCCTGCGCTAGCAATGCAAACGACGCGTTCAATGGTGCGAGCACATCCCACAATGGCACGTCCTTTCTATAGGGCTGCAGATTGCCTGACTCCAGCTTGGTCATCTCTAACAACATGGTGAGCAGCTCTTCGGCATTCTGTAAGGATTGCTGAATCTGCACGGCGAAATTAGCGTCGTCCTGTCCGAGTCGTTTCAACAACATCTCACAGAACAGGCTAGCCGCATTGAGTGGTTGCATCAGGTCATGTCCGGCCGCTGCAAAGAACTTCGACTTGCTCTGATGGGCATGTTCCGCGGCCTGCTTCGCGTCAGATAGAGCCTCTGTACGCTCGATCACGCGCGCCTCCAGCTCCGCGTTGATTTCTTGTAGCTGGTTTTGAGTTGTCACCAGCTCGGTGATGTCGGTGTAGGTGGTCACGAAACCACCGTCGGGCATCGGATTGCCCTGCAGCTCTATCACCTGACCGGAGAGTTGTTGGCGCTGATATCGATAACGGCTGCCGCTGCGCAGATAGGACAGGCGTTTCTCGACCTCCTCTTCCACATCGACATCGGGGTGTCCAAACAGGCCACGCTTGGCGTTGAAGCGCAAGATCTCCTCTACGGCGATGCCGGCGCGGATCAATCCCTCGGGGTATTCGAATATCTCCAAGTAGCGTCGGTTCCAGGCCACGAGCCTGAGCTCCTTATCGATCACGCTAATACCTTGCGGAATATTCTCCACCGAGGACTGCAGTAACTCGCGGTTGAACCGGTACAGTTGGGATGCCTCCGATGCCCAGTCCGCCACCTCCTCTACCGCCACCGGCGACTCGCGGGCGAGGCTGCCGATCAATAGCCTGCTGGCAGAACTCCCGATAGCGCCAGCCAACTCTCGCTCTAAACGAATCAACAACATGGGGTGTACTAGGCGCTGCTCTGGCACATCGGCGATACTCAGCCCCAAGCGACGATTGAGACCTTCGGCATCTCTTGGGTCCATGAAGCGTGACAACACCGAGCGCAGCCGCCCCCAGGTGACCTGCTTCTCATGCCCCTCCCCTTGTTCATTCGCGATCGAACCGACTCGGTGCCCCGGGCGGGCGAATCTGAGGCCTTGCTGGTAATCCGCTCGACTCTGCCGTGTGAGCAGCGATACCAAAACGTAGAACACCGTGTTGGCGAAAAGACTCAGCACCACGCCATCGCTGATCGCTTTATCGGTCAGTGCCCGCGCCGGATTCAGCGAAGGTAGCAGTAACAGCGTAGCCCATACTGCAGTGCCGATCAGGAGCCCGGCGATTGCTCCGGTCCTGTTGGCTTTGCTCCACAGTAAACCACCGAACATTGACGGCGCCAGCTGAGACAAAAGCGCCATGGCGATCAGGCCGTTGCTGACCAAGGGCAGCCCGCCCTCGGTGAGCTTGTGGTACACATACGCCAAGACGACGATGACCACCATCGTCAGGCGCCGCGTCAGCAGAATTCCCTGCGGAGTGAGATCGGAGATCAGATTGCCACTGCGCCGGGCGCGCAGCCACAGCGGAGTAATCACATCGTTGGAGATCATAATACCCAGCGCGAGCGTTGCCATGATGACCATGCTAATAGAGGTCGACAGACCGCCGATGAAGGCGATGAGGCTTATGTCCGGGCGGTCCGCCAGTATCGGCAAGGTCAATAGAAAGGTGTCATTGGTGCGCGCTTCCGGCGCTAGGATCACGCCAGCTAGTGCGATGGGCAAGATAAAGAAATTGATGGCGAACAGGTATAAGGGAAACGCCCAGCGCGCTTTCTTCAATTCTTCCGGGCTAGTATTTTCGATGAAATTGACCTGAAATTGTCGAGGCAGCACGAACATCGCCAGTGCGCCCAACACCATATGGGTGGCATAGATGTAAACGCCATTGGCCTCGGGTTCTAGCAACTCGCGGGCCTGCTCATTGGCAGCGGCCGACAAGATCAGGTCGTTGACGCCATCGAATAGTTGATAGGTGACAAACAGGCCCACAACACAGAACGCGGCCAGTTTAACGATGGACTCGAAGGCTACCGCATCCATCAAACCCGGATGCTGTTCGGCGAGGCTCAGACGGCGCGCGCCGAAAAGGATGGAGAAACCTATCATAGCCAGGCCCACGGCCGCCGCGAGATCTAGAAACCATGGCGCCGCGCTAGCCTCGAGGCCTGTGACCGCAGCAAAACTGGCGGCGACAGCACGCAACTGCAAGGCAATATAGGGCACCAATGCGATCAAACAGATGATGGCAACGAAGGCCGCCAATAGGTGTGACTTGCCATAGCGAGAGCCGATGAGATCGGCTATAGACGTCAAGTTCTGTTCTTTGACTAGGTTCAGCATCTTCAGCTGAAACTGATGGGCAAACAAAAAGATACAGATCCCGCCCAGATAGGTGGGCGCGAACCACCAACCGTATTGCGCTGCCTGAGTGACGGTTCCATAGAACGCCCAAGTCGTGCAGTGCACCCCCAGAGCCAATGTGTAACGCCAAGGGCGAGCACCCGACTTCGTGCTGCGCTCGCCACGCGAGGCGATAGTGAACAACAGTGCCAGATAGGAGAAGGCAGCGATCAGAACCAGTGGAATAGCTAGCATGCGTTGTATCCAGGCTTAAAACATGGAGCCTCTATGGCAGATTTTATGACGCTTTGCGTCTTTGCACCAAGCAAGCCCATGCGCTAGTGGTACAGACCAATCGGGAACGCTCATTGAACCACCAATACCCACAGTAATCATCGCCTAATTTTGCGATAAGCCCCTACGAGTAGGCACCGAAAAACCTAGCCAGACTAAGCATCTCTGTATAAGTTGACTTAACTCAAGCACATCGGGGCCGTGCCTCGCTAGACTGTTCATCTGTCTTGGGTTACAACGCCTAGCTGCGGGCTCGTTATTGGTCCAGATAGCATAAACTATGCTTTGCTAGGGGCGTGTGCTCAGAACTGCGAGCCCCTCGCCTACTCGTCGCTAACAATCCAAAAGGGTGTTCATGAAAATTCTCGTGCTCAATGCCGGCAGCTCTAGCCTCAAGTTCGGCGTCTTTGACCTAGCCCGGATCGACAGTCGTGTACTCAAGGGTGAATTTGAACGGTTTGAGGATGGCAAGGCCGTCCTGCACTACCGCGTTGGTGGCGAAGCAGGGAAGGAGCTTAAGCGCGAGGAAAGCGTCGCATCGCTCACTGCGGCCGTCGCGCGCGTGCCGGCCCTATTGGAGGAGTTCGAATGCGCCGATATCGATGCCATTGGCCATCGAGTAGTGCACGGAGGTAAACGCTTTAGCAGCACCGCACTGATCGACGAGGAAATGCTTGAGGCCATAGAGCAGTGCAGTAACCTAGCGCCTATGCACAATCCCGTCGCGCTGCTCACCATCCGCAGCAGTCAGGCCCAGTGGCCCCACCTGCCACAGGCAGCCGTGTTCGATACCGCCTTTCATCAGAGCATGCCAGAGCATGTCTATACCTATGCGATACCCCAGGCGTGGCGCCAACTCGGCCTGCGTCGCTATGGCTTTCATGGCACCTCCCATCATTACGTGGCATTGCGTGCGGCCGAGGCGCTTGCCCGCCCCGTTCAAGAGTTGCGCCTACTAAGCTGCCACTTAGGCAATGGCGCCAGTGTCTGTGCCATCAGCCATGGCAAATCGCTGGATACCTCCATGGGCATGACCCCATTGGAAGGCCTGGTAATGGGCACGCGGTCCGGCGATGTCGACCCCGGCCTGTTCGCATTTCTCCAACATGAATTGGGGCTCGATGCGGCGGCCATAGAACAGCAACTTCAGAACGCCAGCGGCTTGCTGGCACTATGTGGCAACGCCGACATGCGCAGCGTGGAAGTGCATGCGGCGGCCGGCGACAGGAGCGCGCAACTAGCGCTGAAAGTCTACGCCTACCGAGTGCGTAAATACCTCGGCGCCTACGCCGCGGCGATGGGCGGAGTCGATGCGGTGGTGTTCACCGGTGGCATAGGCGAAAACTCAGCGCAGATGCGTCTGCGCATCTGCGAGCGCCTTGAATTTCTTGGCCTATACCTCGATACCGACCTGAACGAAGGGCCGGAGCTCGACAATTTCGCGGTAAGCACAATCTCGGCAGCCGATTCCCGGATTAAGGTATTGGTCACCCGTACCAACGAGCAGTTTATGATTGCACGCGAGGTCCAAGAAATCTTACAGGCCGAGCAGGCCAAACCTGCCGCACCCTGCCGGATTCCAGTGAAGGTCTCCGCCAGACACGTCCATCTCTCGCAGCCAGCAGTGGAAGCGCTGTTCGGCCCCGGACATAAACTGCAGTTAGCTCACGAGCTTTCCCAGATCGAGGGTTGGGCCGCCGAAGAGCATGTGGAACTCATTGGTCCCAAAGGCGGTTTCGCGAACGTCAGCGTACTGGGCCCGACGCGCGATGCCACCCAGATCGAAGTGTCTCGCACCGACTGCTACGTCCTAGGCATCGATGCGCCACTGCGCAACTCCGGCGACCTGCAGGGGACGCCCAGCATACGCCTGCGCGGGCCAGCGGGCGAAATCGACACCGATGGCCTCATCATTGCCGCTCGCCATATCCACATGAATCCCGCCGACGGCTTGGCATTGGGCCTAAGCAACGGCGACCGGGTAGACATGCGCATCGGCAGCGGGCCACGAGCCTTGTCGTTCGCCAATACCTTGGTCCGCATCAAGGCAAGCTATGCGACAGAGATGCATATCGATACCGATGAGGCCAATGCCGCCGGCATAGGCACCGCCAGCGATGGCGAGCTCATCGTCAAGACCAGCGGCCCCGACGCGGACATCGTCGCGCTGGCCACAAGCGCCCCATCCGACTGAGGCCGAGCTTAAAAAAAAAGGCCCGCAACCATGTCAGTTGCGGGCCTTCTTGAGACTCTATGGAACTGAGTCGGGACGTTTACATCATGCCGCCCATCAGTTCGTATGTTTTTATTTTATATGAGGTTATACATTTCAAACTATTGAGATACCCTTCTTTATACCCCCAAACAAGGCAATAGCTTGGATTCTTCGAGCTGTACAGAACGAAAATTGACGGCTTTGATCAATTAGGTAAAAGCAGATCACACAGGGTGATCTCGAATACTCCAGCGATTCGGACTAGGACTGCGAGTGAGGGGTTAACTTGAGCGCGCTCCAACTGGGACACATAGGTGCGATCGATGCTGGCAGCATGAGCAAGCGCCTCTTGGGAGAGTTGGGCCTGCTTGCGATACCGCTTCAGGTTATCGGCAAGATGCAGTTGCACATGTACCAATTCGGGGGACGTCATTGGCGGCAGTCTGAGATGTCCGAGATTGACAGTCCACGGAATATATTCTACAAGTCATCCTGCAGCCGAAGCTCCACTGGTTTACCGCAACAAAAGGATTAAAACGATGAATGGGACTCTTCAGGTATTGCTCAGTTTTGCGATCACATGGGGAATTGGCTTAACGCCTCCGCTCCTCGTCCGATTTCTGATCATGCGCCGCTCGATTGCGAAGTGGCCCGCTATAGCTGTAACAGTCCTGTTCTGGTTCTGTAACTTACTAATATTCATATCACTAGGAAGTGAAAGCGAAAGCCACATTGCCCTTCTTGTCGTGGCTTGGGTTACCTACTTAATACTGCGGAAGGAGGGAAAACCGCAGGGCGATTCAGGTGTCGAATACCCCGGAGAGCAACAAGTCGACCACTCGGCCAAAGTCCCTTGGAGGCCAAACGGGTGGATTAGGATAATCATCGTGGTAACTGCATTGTATTGTACGTCCGCCCTTCTGTATGGGGTTGGCAGCTATATGAGCTACCCCAGTGGCGATGCCAGCCATTGGTTTACAGCGGGGGAGAAGCAATCGGGGGAGAAGCAATCGGGGGAGAAGCAATTAGGCTATAACAAATATGCCGGAATCAACTTCTCCAACCTTCGTGATCGTGACGAAATCGACTTCTTATCCGCATATGATCGAATAGACCCTGATGCAGGCGAGTTGATCAAAGGGGTAGACACAAAGCAGTATGAAAGCCCATCAAGACCTCCGGACTACTATGCGTTTTTCTTGGTTATTGTTGCTTTCCCGGCAGTTTTTTGGGGAACATTTATCCTTTTATTATATGGGCTGCGCTGGTTATTTTATGGGCTGCGCTGGGTTGTTCGATGGGTAGCTGCGGGATTTCAGAAGGCATGAATGATGAGGAGGCAACAACCATTAGATCAACAGGACGGCAGCTGCGCTGCCACCTGTTATCAAAAGCGTTAGGTGAAAGAGGTGCAAATGCGAGACTTTAGAGATAAATTAAGGCAAGGACTGCTAGAGTCTTACAAACATAGAACAATAGATGCATGCCATTGTTCACTATGCGGAAAAGCCAATACACCACTCGCTTTTCACATGCTTGAGGCCTCGTTTGATGAAGGCGCAAAATTACCAACATCATTTGTTCCAATGTCGGCCTCGCGGGGAAGAATTCGCGGCAGTTATCCTATCTGTAATTCTTGTGCGCCAGCATGCAAGAAATGTCAGCTACCGGTACCCACCGAGAAAGTGATGGAGCATGGACACAAGCTCAATGCCAATACCGGCAATGGTATTTGCCAGCATATACAAATCGGTCTTCTGTTTTCGGCTGTATTCAAACGCCTATTTGGAGTCGGCCGCTTTGGGACTAAGAACCAGCGAATACCAAGTGTTCTTGATAAAGATATGGAAGCGATTACCGGGCGCATGTCCGAGGGGATTAAGCAGCAAGAAAAGTTTGATCGTGTTCGGGATGCTTCCTATAGTAAGCGAACAATCTCAGCTAGGGACACCAATCAATCTCAAAAAAGCGGATGGTCTTGGGGCGAGTTGCCGGACGAAATAAAAAAGCGATTTCCACCTCCGCCTGAAAGATCTAACTTTTCCACAATTGAGGAGTACGAAGAAGCGCGCGGATATTGGCAAGGCCGGGTAGGCAGGAATATTGGCCTAGTAATGCAGCAGTATAAAAAATGAATAAGCTCTTGCCTGAATGGATCATTTTTCATGTCCCTCATACTTCAACCCATATACCAGAACAGGTACGAGATCAGTTTATCCTAAGCGACAGTCAATTGGCTGAAGAACTACTGAAGATGACCGATCACCATACACTAGATCTATTTGCCGGGGACGTTAATCCCTCTCAGGTAGTTTGCTCTCCAGTGAGCCGCCTCGTTGTCGATGTAGAGCGTTTTGATGACGATCACAAAGAAACTATGGCAGCCATAGGCATGGGCGCTATATACACTCATGCGCATGACCTATCGCCTCTGCGCCGAACGATGACGCTTTCGCAACGACAGGCTTTGCTTGATAAGTGGTATTACCCACATCATCGAGCACTGACCGAGGCAGTCAATAACCGATTGGAGAAATACAATCGCTGCTTGGTCTTAGATTGCCATAGTTTCCCCTCTATCGCTCTGCCTTACGAAAAGCAGTTCTTCGCGGACAGAACGCAGATTTGTATAGGTACAGATCCTTATCACACGCCAAGAGCTCTTGCCCTGTATATGCTGAACGGGTTTAGCCAACATGGCTTTACAATCAATGAGAACGCCCCTTTTTCCGGTGCCCTCGTTCCTATGGCACATTATCAAAACGATAACCGAGTTAGCGCTCTTATGATTGAAGTACGCCGAGATCTATACATGGATGAAACCACTGGGGAGAAAAGTTGTGAGTTTCAAGAAATACGAGCAACCATCAAAGCGCGTCTGAGTAATGTTAGTGACGCTTACTGAATGTCATCGGCAGGCATCAAGGGCAATATGAGTTCAAGATTTGTACCTATAACAGTGGCAATATTTTCATTTGGATTGGTTGTGTTTTTCATTTGGTACTTCAATAGCGTCTGGCATTGGCTTGTTTCAAGCCCGATATTGGTGCTTGTGACGTGGCCGGCTTTAAAAATAGGTTTGTTTGCGCCGCAAACAGAGGTGGACAAAATGACTGGCGCAGACAAGCTAGAGCTCGCTCCTATAAAGCCGTTCTTGCTAGCTATAGAGCTGATTTCGTTCAGCCGATATATTTTTTACGGATTGGCTGCTTACATCGGGTTCACAGTATTCTCGTTTTATGCAGTTCTGCCACTAGCAGCTATTGTGTGCGTACTGAAGTCATTCAACTCCGTCAGGTTTAACCTCACTAGAGATTCAAAGCGCAGAAACGGGATTCTCGGTGTCGCAAAAATTTATCCGTTTTTCTATGTACAAGATCTGATTATAGTAAGTGCTGTATATGGACTTGGTTATTTTATAGGTATGCTTTTCCGATGACGAAGAATCTAATCGGGTAGCCGAGGGTCTCTAACCCTCAGCCCCCACAACACCCTGCATGCGGATCCGCACAGGGCGTTTCACTAAGAATAGTGAAGTTTTATCCAGACATCACGTAGTGCATAAAGCAATTACTTTTTATAGGCCTAAGGGAAGTCTCACGTATCGGGTAGAACAAGCAGAACCAACGGAAGAATTCAAGCAAGCATGGAGTGCGGCAGGTCGGTATATCCAAAATCAAGCCGATACCGGTTTTAATTGGCTCAGGACTACCCTTAATCCACCGATGGCGGAACACCTATCTTTCAGGAGACATTATCGCCGAGAAAGAGCACAAAGTAGAAAAGCACTAAAGCGTTTCCAACCTGGCTTCTCTTTACTAGATTCAGATTCCACTATTCCTAGCAGAACCCAACATCTTGCTGCCATCAACCTCGTTAACCATACACACTACTGTTCGCTCTCCTTGAGAAAAGGATTGCTGTATTGGAAAGATTGCAACGATATCCAATCGAGAATCAAGGTAGTTCATTCCTACATAAGGCTCAAAATAGTCCATACACCCCATGATCATGTCATCTTCGGCAGGCAAAGACGTTGATTCCAACTCGTACTTACCTATAGCTTCGTAGCTGTGAAGTTCGTTACAGTCAATCAAATTCACCACTGCTACAGCATTGGGATCTGGAAAATCAAAGCATTGACCTTCTGATAAGCTAAAAGAGTTAATTGAACTCGGTGTGAAGGAGGCGGGAATTTCCACAGGATATGTGAAGCAATTTATCTGTTCGCAAAGTGCACTTGGAGGGTAAAATTCATTGCTAGATTCGTCCCAAATCAAATTAATAAAATTTGCGTTATACGCAGCGCCCAACGTTAGTGAAGTAAATCCGTTTTTTCTATAATCAGAAAAATTGACACTTGGAACGCCGTATCTTTCAAGCCGATTATAAAATTCTTCGGTTTCTGCGACACCACCTTCAAGCATAACAGGGGATTTAAACTCAGCTCTGTTCTCTGGGTGATGAAATACGAGACTCGCTTCCGTAGATGCTGCAGCTGTTTTCGCACTGGCAAGCAAGAGCATACAAGCAGAAACACACTCATTAGTTGTAGCAACAGTCAGATCGTTCTGCTCAATGTAATCTGCCATTCTGAAAGCGCTATACAACACTCCGCCTGGACTATTCAACAATAAAACGACTAGCTCAGAGTCAGATTCGAAGATTTCTATTAATTCAGACACGGACGATTCGCTTATAATCCCGTTTAAAAGTAGATCAGTGCTTCCTATTCGCTGAATGTAATATCTTTCGTTTTCTGCAGCCCTTGATAGTTGATCTAGGGTTAATAAATCTTCAATCATAGGAGCAATAACAGAGATAGTGCTAATCGCGCCGAAGAAAGTAAAAAGTTGCGCTATTCTCCCCCACGCCCCAGAACTTCTTGGAATAGAGTTATTAGCTAAATCAATGTAGTTAGAGGCAGATCTCCAAATTCCAACTATCTGCCATATATATATTGTTATAATGCTTGCTAAGTATGTAATTACTAGCGATGGACTCCAATCTTCAGCACTCTCAGCAAGGGCCAAGTCGAGAAAAGTTAGAAAAACATTCAATACGAACCCGTTGACCCACCAAGAAACTGCTAAACCAAGCTCTCCTCGCCAGTGACGAACAATGTAGTTTGAACCTCTAATCTCAGTTTTTGGCTGCTTTTCAATTTTGGCGGACGCCTCTCGGATAGAATCTCGAGGCAAGTGAGCCGCTAACTCTTGAATAGACTCTAAACCACACCAATTTGGCATATTAGGGTGCCAAACTAGCGTTTCTCTGCCAATCACACCTGCATGAATTAACTCGAGAATGGTATTTGTGGCTACAGGGCCAATCTGTTCCTCACCTTTAGAGTAGTACCATTCTCGTTCTGCCATACATACCCCAGAATAAAGGTTAAAATTGAAATCGACTTAATTTGTAGCAAACGCAGCAGTGAGCAATACAGCCAATACTATGCTTGTTCCCCAGACAAGTTTTCCCTCGAAAGGCGCTCTTTTTCTCTTAACAACCCAATAAATTAGCATGGGTATTCCCGCAAATATGTATACAAATGCAAGAAACGAAAGTCCTGCGCCAATTGCATACCCGATCCCATTTACAACACTATAGAATTCACCGTCTAATAATGCTGCCCAAGCCCCAAACGCAAAACACGCAGTAAGTAAATGAAGAGTTTTTGGTTTGCTCGAATTAGATTTCTCAGTGTTTTCGTTTGCGAATTGAGTAGTATTTTCTCTGGACTGTGCTGAAATCTCATTAGGAAGCGGAGGAGGCGTTAATTGGATATTGAACTCACTTGCGAGCTCTGGAACTGATGACATAGGCAGCCAATTATCGAGTTCGGATTTTCGTACATGTGTGTTCGATGCGATTTCACTAACGGCTAGTAAATCGCTAAGTGTTGATATTGAAACCGGGCCGCGCTGCTTATTATCGACCTTGTAGTACCATTTATGAGTGTCAGTCATGAAATCAACAATCCTTTTCCTTGTTCATTAACTTGTCCCATATTCTGACCCACCTAAGCTTGCCCGTCCACCCACGATATTCATTGGTTGAGTCCTTACGGCAGCGTTTATTATCGAGATGCTTCTTGGTACTGGGCAATGAACGCTAGGGCATAAGGCACAGCTCAGAGGCACTTGGATCGAGACGACAGAGATAATATCCAATAGCGAAGGGTTTTTCAGCTAGTGACACTGATGGCCATTTCGCAAACTAGGCACATGCCAGTGCCGATTTCGGTCAAATTTCGGCGTTCGGTGGGGAAAACTGAAAGGAATTCTTGAGCTTAGGCGTTTCGGTTGCGGCACAGGCACTCAGCAAGTTCGGAATATGGTCGGTTTCGGTCGATTTTGACCGTCCCAGAAAGAGGGAATTTCTTACAATTACTCAGCTTATTTGTATATATTTCAATTAGTTGCCTTGATTCAAAATCCGGTTCTAGTGATAGAGTGCCGGTTCAAGTCCGGCTCTCGGTACCAAATTTTTCGGTCAGCTTTCCACGAGAGATTTAGAAAACTCCAATCGATTCTTCCACTTGCTGACGACCTCGGCCTCGCCCCGATTTCGCGTGTCCGGCGTTTGGGTTCGGTTATGGCCAAAAGTGCCGGACTGGGATTCTCTATAGTCCGGCTCTCGGGGTGGCGGGAGTGGCATTTTTCACCCGGGAGAACTTTCAGGGGCACTCGACGACTCGACGCAGGGCTATGTGGGTTGAGGATGTTGGGGCCAGCGCCGGGTGCGTCGAGTCGTCGGGTGGGGGTTGAGAGTTTTAGCGCCCGTTTTAGTCCGCCTCCACCGCAGCCAAGGCGAATCCGTTCGATTCTAGAAACCGAACAGTCAAATGTTCCCACTTGAGCTGCATGCGTAGGTTATAGGCCACTCGGAGCGCTGTGGAATAAGTTGTTGTATTTTGCCCCTAAATATCATTAGATTCCCTTAAAGTAGCGGGATATATGAGCACGCACTCATATCTGAAAAATCGAGCATGCGCACTATACAAATGTTATAGAACATAGGCGACTAATGAGTGAAATTCTAACATCCATCTATAAATATCAGACCATAGTGGTTGGCTTAATTGGTTTTGCCGGTGTTATCGCAACACTACTAACAAACGCAAAGATTGCACGGGGTCTTAGGCAAGCTGATCTTATTAACGAGAGAAACTCAATCCGCCAGGGACTTCTAACAGAGCTTAATTCGTTGAACGACACCTATAAAGACCGAGCCAGATCTGATGGGCGCGATAAAGATTGGTTGATCCCCGTTCGGGTAACTGACAATTTTTACCAGGCTATGCTCCCACAATTGGGAAAACTCTCTATTGATGAAATTGGTCCTGTTATGAAGGCATATCAATTAGTATCTGAAATGCCTACTCGCTTAACTCTACTCTCACCTGTCCCGCTAGCCGCGAAGCCGGAAGACGGATATATCCAAATAGATCGAAGGCATGTAGATCACGTGAAGAAAATGCATCTGGTTTTTGTGGAGGAAATTGACAAGGCTACAGGAATACTCAAGGCAAAGCTGGATAGTGAACGTTAAGTGGTGATGCTCTATAACAATCAGTTCAATCGCCCCTGCGGGGCTCAAGGACAAACTGCTGCGCAGTTTGCCCATTAACAAGGGCGTTAGGCAGTACGAGGCAGGTATGCACTTACGAGCAGACTGGAAGAAAATTAAGAGCCAAATACCGATTATCCATAGAGAATCGGTAAAGCTTTCTATTTCTGATTCGCTAGTAGCAGTGCTAATTGCGGCGGAGGACCATAGATATGGCATGCATCCAGGAGTGGATCCTATATCTATATGTCGTGCCATATGGAGATCAGCTATCTGTAGGAAACGAGAAGGCGGCTCAACGATTGCCATGCAGCTCGTTAGGGTAATCACGGGGCGGTATGAAAAGACGCTAGGACGCAAGTTTGCGGAGATAGTTCTTGCGGTTGGGCTAACAAGGCTTGTTCATTCGACCGATTTACCTAGGCTGTATTTGGTCGTCGCTTACTTTGGATGGAGGATGAATGGCTTGGCCCAAGCTGCGCAGCGCCTAGGTATCAATCCATCCGTCATCTCGCAAGTTGAAGCTGCAAATGTTGTTGCGCGTCTAAAGTATCCGGAACCTCATGTCCCGGACGAAAGACGGATTGCAAGAATACAAACAAGGACGACCTACATACTTGGTCGCGCCGATTTTGGTTCAATTCCGACCACCCAATTTAAACAGAGTGAAAGCAATGGAAGCTTTTAAAGTCTCTACACATTTGTCTTCATTAATCAGCAGTTATCCTGACGCAAAGCACTTAGTTGATGCAGCAGCTAATGGTGGCCAGCTATCAAGAATGGCTATCGCAAGACTCTGGTTGTCCGAAGGTATTCCTTTTGCATTCAAGGACAGACCGGCCCTTTATGAGTCGGTAAGAGCCTGGCTTGGAACGCGTCTAGATGTAGACCCAAAAGAAATACACGTAACTGGCAGTGCTCGGATAGGACAGTCATTGGCACCACACAAGATTGGGGCAGTCTTTGGAAGTCACTCGGACTTGGATCTATTCGTTGTCTCTCAAGCCCTATTTGATCAAATGAAAGCCGACTTTAATCGCTGGTCATATCAGTTCGAGATGGGTGAAGTTAAGCCTAGCAATGAAAGAGAAAAGGGATACTGGACGGAAAACATTCGACGTGGGCCTGAATTAATGCAGCGCGGATTCTTGGATTCTAAGCTGATTCCAAATCGCGAGGCTTACCCTATCATTATGAATATTGCGCAAACGATGTGGATGCTCAAAGGCAAGCTAGATGTAACGGATGGTGCGCCTATTATTAAGTCCGCATCCATCCGGTGTTACAAAGATTGGGGAAGTTATGCTCGGCAGATGGCGATCAGTCTTGCCTGAAATCGGCAGATCGCAATCGCCTAACAAACAGTTCCAAGGCGACCAAAGTATGCTGTTATCCCTTTTGCGATTCTTGGAAAAGCCACGCCAACATACATTCGCCCTTGAACTTGAGCGTTTGTGCTAATTGGAGCCGTCGAATGCAACTGCAACTGCAATTGAATATTGAAAAAGTCGAAGTCTCCTGTGGATTCAAATACAACTCCAACGAACGCAATGATGATGTTTGTATCTCAGTAAATGGCGTAATGACCAAAAGCTTTAATGGGTTGGATTTAGATAAGGAGGTGTGGGGAGAGATAATGAATCAGCCCAATGAAGAGAACCACTTTATGGTTTCTTTGGCGGCGATGAATGCCAACTTTATTGGCTACGTAAAATTGTCCAAATCGTTTGTAAACGAGACTGAGCGCACTGCATCCTTCTACATTAGGCCGAGCGATTTTATGATGAGGGTCTTACTAAATGGTGCTAATAAAAAATTCACTTTAGTGCTAAGTGGGAACACCAAGTTTTCCGAGGCCACTGCATTTAGCGAACCGAGGGACAAAGGGAAACTATTGCAGTTTGAACTGGAAGGAGAAACTATTATTCCAGTCTACTCTGCGAAGATTGAATATGAACCGTCCTAATAAACCGGTAAAGAGCGAGCAAGACATGTTGTCATGCTGGGGGGGGTTAGCTGAACGAGAACGTATCTATGAGCCGAAAATCTAATTCGACGACTCCACCACGTGACGCATAGTCTAAGAATTTGTGAGAACAATGTGTTCGAGTAACGAATATTCGGCGATACTCAATAAACACCTTTTTAAAAGTAGCTGGCAGACGAGAGCCTACCGACTCATAGCCAAAGGCACTAATTGCAAGAACAAGGGAGTTTCGAATATGGGGATATACATCCGAAAAGCCATAAAGGTTGGACTGGTAAGGCCCTAGAACACT
>DIAM01000013.1:294604-304027 GCA_002416505.1 Gammaproteobacteria bacterium UBA5078 | reverse complement strand
TGTTCTAGGGCCTTACCAGTACGTCTACATCACCGCGCCACTTGGCGCCATCGTTCCCGCCTTACCGGGCGGCTATGTCACTGTCGACATTGGCGCCAGTAGCTACTTCTATAACGCTGGGGTCTATTATCGCAAGGCTCAGGCCGGATATATCGTGATCGAGGAGCCACAAGAGGCAAAGAAGGTGCTGGCAAGCAGTGGGACAGAGAAGTTGATCGTCTACCCTGCGGCCGGGCAGAGCGATGAGCAGAAGAGCCAGGATAAATACGAGTGCTATGAGTGGGCCAGCGCCGAGACCGGCTTCGATTCCACAGACTCGAACTCTGACTCACTACTGGGCGCCGACTACCAACGAGCGATGAGCGCCTGCTTAGAAGCACGCGAATACGTAGTGAAATAACTCTCTATTAATTGGCGGCAGGGTCAAGGATGTCCTGCCACTGACTGCTCAAGCTCTCCTTGAGTATCTACTAAATACCCCCATCTGTTGTTTTTCGCCCAGAATAGGTACCATGCAGGGCATTGTAAAACTACAACAAGGGCAATAAAGAATGAGTTCTCCCCAACCACTACGCAAAGACAAGCACATCAAGTTAAAGGTTACAGAATCGGGCGACTACCGCCGTTACAAGTCAAACCACCTAGTTCCTATCGTCATCCAGGACTTCTTTACCCTTGCCGCCGAGTTCCCACTGGTATTCGTCAAGATCGGTAAGACCGACGATTTCATTCCCGTTGCCTTGATGGGTCTGCGAGAAGGCCAAAACCTCTATTGCCAGACCGAAGAGTGGCAGGCCCAAGTGATTCCGGTCAGCTTCGGCAATGCCCCCTTTACCATTGCGCGCGTGGACGAGGCGACCGATCAGCTCATCGTGCTGCTAGACGAGGAGAGCCCCCTGTTGAGTGAAACCAGCGGCGAGCCGCTGTTCGACGACAAGGGCGAGCGCAGTGCCTATCTCGAGAAGAGAATCGAATCCCTGGTCAAGGTGGCCGAGCAGACCCGCAATACCCAGGAGATGTGTAAGAGGCTCACGGAGAAGAACCTGCTGGCCACGCAGAAGCTAGAGCTGCAGCATCGTCCGGATGCGACGCGCTATAACATCGAGGGCATCTACGTCGTCAACGAGACCGCGCTCAACGAGCTATCCGACGAGGACTATCTGCATCTGCGCACGATGGGCCTGTTGCCATTGATCTACGCCCATCTGACTTCCCTGCAGCAGCTGCGCCGGGTCTCCGAGTTGCAATACGTGGCCGATAAGGCGGCGCAAGCGACGAAGGCGGCACCAAAGAAAAAGTAGACCGCTGCTAAGTTCATGGGGGCTGGGTGATGATTCCAAACACAGGACATCGGCCGCTCCGCGCCCCCATGAGCCTCAGTGTCAAAAGCCCTTCGCTCGACAGCCCAGGGCTCAGAACTTCCCTAGGCTCAATGCCAGAATCTGCCTTGCCTGCGTAACATCCTCTGGGCTCAGACAGATCCTCTTTTCCGCATCCACAATGCCCACATAGATCATCTGATGGGCGGCCAGCAGCCGTTTCAGCTCGGCGGGGCTGCTCAATAGTCTTGCCGGTATATGGCTGTCGACCTCTAGCAGATTGAACTCGGCGCCCTCTGGGAAGCTGAGTTCGGTGAAGAGGATGTCGAGGTTCTTCTGAAACGAGAGCTGCGCGATATATTTGGCCGCCAGTTTGTGAGACAGCAACGTCCTGCATTGCTGCGCGCGCTGATTGAGTAAGTTTTCGATCTGCGGGTCTTTGAGCACCGTCACGATCTTCGCAAGGAACTCCTCGTCTCTGTCCGGCGCCGCGAACAGCAGCATCGTCAGGCGAAAGCCCAACTCATCGTCTAGGTTGATGATGATGTTCTCGTAATTGCCCGTGCGTAAGCGGCGCTGAAATGCGGGCGTAAAATAGTCCTTGGGGTTCTCAAACACGAACTGCGCATCGAGTAGGAAGTCGCGACTGGCCGGATCGATGAAACGCAGCACGGGGGCAACCGGCCAGGCGGCGCCGACCACGCAGATGCGTCTGCTGGACTGCTCGGTGGGGGGCGTGATGTCCGGGTGGGGCAGCAGCTCCTGCGGCTGCGCCGGCGAGTAGCTCAGCCCCTTCGCGTCGTCGGTCAAGAATAGCAGCCAGTCGCTAGGGGCTAGGGCTTGGCCGAAGGGGCAGAGTTGCAGGTGGAAGCGGCCGCTGGCATCCACAGACGAGTAGCCGATCAAGATGCCGCCGCTAAACTCGAACAGCAATTGTTCGAAGCGTTTCTCCTTGCCGATGTCGAAACTGGGGAACAGGCCGGGGTCGATGAAGTGCGCATTGGTGCCCTGAAACGAGAGCGTCTCGAAAAACACATTGTAATAGACCACGTCCACCATGGCGCGGGCCAGTACATGGCCGATCACATCATTTGGGGTGATCACCGAGAACATGGGGCCAGAGTCCTTCGTGGTAATGGACAGCGCGATGTCGCGGCAGTCGGCGTTGTTCGAGAGTTCGATGGAGCATTTCATCGGCTGTCGTAGATTCTGCCGCTGCGCGAGATGGGCGAAGAACTCCTTGCTATTGACCAGGGTGGTGAGCAGTTTGAGATTGAAGTTATCGGCGGTGAAGGCGCCGTCCATGTGGTCGGGCAGCAATACCACCATCGCGAGGGCCTTCAATACGCCCTGTCGCGCGAAGGTCGTGAACGACATCAGGTCGCCCTGGCGAATATAGATCTCCAGGTTCGACCAGCGCTCGGTATCCAGATGCTCGTGGAAGCTGCTGACGATCTCCGGCTCGGCGAATAGCAGCACGACGTCCTGCACCGCATCCGCGCTGCGCGCGCGCAGATTGAACTCGTCCAGAATCAGCGGCAGCTTCACGTTGTAGTTGACGATGAGGATGTGGCCGCTCTTGCGAAACGGCAGCCTGCCGCCCTTGATGTCGGCCACTAGCTCGATCAGTGCCGCCGACAATACCGAGACGATGAAGGAGAATAGTATTAGGCCGAAAATCATCTGCACTAGGCCAAAGAATATCTGTAGGGGGCCTTGTGCGTCGGCGAAGGTGGAGGGGTCTGCGAATATCCGGTAGCTCGTGGAAATATCGCCCAGCGCCGGTGACAGGAACACGATCACGATAGCGCCGAACACGAAGATGGTGGCCAGTTGCTCCCACACCGAGGCCTGCGCGAATCCGTCCGGGCTCAGCAGCGAGCGCAAATAGCGGAAGAAACTTAATAGCTTTTTAAGCATTACGGACAACCCCTAACTCTCGATCTTCGCGAAGCTTTTGCGAAGGCGCTGAGTATAGGCATCATCCCTGTGCTTAGTCACTATTGCGTTGCCCGGCCCGCGGACTCTTTGTTCAGGGGGTAATGGCAACCTTTAAGACGGCGTCGCGTTGATGTGAGAATAGCTCGTAGGCCTCCTCGATGGCCTCGAGCTTGAAGCGATGCGTTACCAGCGGCCGGGTGTCGACCCGACCCGAGGCGATGACCTCCATCAGGCGGCGCATCCTCTCCTTGCCTCCCGGACAGAGTGTGGTGATGATCTTGTTATCGCCGAGCCCGGCGGAGAAAGCATCCAGTGGTATCTTCAGGTCGGCGGAGTAGACGCCCAATGAGGAGAGCGTTCCCCCCGGGCGCAGCACTCGTAACGCGGCCTCGAAGGTCTGTTGCAGGCCGAGCGCCTCGATCGCCACGTCGACGCCCCGGCCGTCGGTGATTTTCATGATCTCGTCCACCGGATCTACCTTGCTGAAATCCACGACATGGTCCGCCCCCATCAGCCTCGACACGGCGGCCCGATCGGGAATCGATTCAACCGCTATGATGGTGGTCGCGCCCAGCAACTTGGCGCCGGCGGTGGCGCATAGGCCGATGGGGCCTTGCGCGAATATCGCCACCGTATCGCCGATCTTGATTCCTCCCGATTCGGCGCCGCCGAAGCCGGTCGACATGATGTCGGGGCACATCAGCACCTGTTCGTCGGTCAGGCCCTCTGGCACCGGCGAGAGATTCGCCATGGCATCGGGGACGAGCAGGTATTCGGCTTGAGAACCGTCGATAGTATTGCCGAAGCGCCAGCCACCTAAGGGCTTCCAACCATGCTTCGTGCCGGCACCGCACTGTGAATGAAAGCCGCAGAGCGATGCGTTGGAATATCCAGAAGGGGTAATCGCACCGGCGATGACGCGCTGGCCCTCGTCGAAACCCTTGACTGCCGATCCGAGTTTCTCAATGATGCCCACCGGCTCGTGGCCAATGATCAGGCCGGGGTTTACCGGATATTCCCCTTTGAGGATGTGCACGTCGGTGCCGCAAATTGTCGTGGTCGTAATGCGGATCAACGCATCGAGAGGGCCTACCTCCGGGATGGGCTTGTCCTGCACTACGATGCGGCCAGGCTCAACAAAGACTGCTGCTTTCATCATAACGGCCATGGATATCTCCTTACTCGTATTGGATTGATTAACAGTAGCGTTGTATTAGTGGGCAAATGACATCGCTCTGTTGTGCGGCGTAGCACCCTGCGTTTAGCCTCGTCCAGCACAGGCTCTCTAGCCGTGTTTGCTGTGCGAAAATGAGCGTTCTAGATTGTCTGCCATGCGCAACTTGAGGTCTTTCGACTCCGGCATGGTCAGTGGGAATTGGGCAGTCGCTTTCTTCAGGAAAAGAGACTTGAATAGCTTTGATACTACCTTACCGGTGGGAAGTATTTTTGATCTATATCAAGTAGCGAACCGATACGCTGGGCAGGCAAGAGGGTGCGCAGGCTTTTAGATCTGCGCATGGCGAGTGTTTGACACACCGCCAGCCACAGACAATACTACGACCCGCTAAAAAACAATAACAAGCCGTCATCTTCAAGGATTGCACATGTTTGCATGGATAGAGGGGACTCCCATCGCGCAATGGGTGAGTCTGTCACTGTATGCCTATCCGATGTTGCTCGCCGTGCACATCGTGGGCCTGGCCGTCGTCGTCGGCATCTTTATGATGCGTGACCTGCGCCTGATCGGCTGCTTCGGCGGCTTAGACCCCGTCGCGTTCCTCTCGCTTAGCAAGTTCGCCTGGGTCGGCTTCATCTTCAATGCCATCTCCGGCGTCATGCTCTTTACCTCCCAGGCCGTCACCTTCGCCGGCAACCCCGCATTCCTGATTAAGATCGCCTGCATCGTCGTGGGCATGGCGCTAGCGGGCGTGATTCAGTCGCGACTGCGCGCCGCTACCCAAGGCGGCGTCGACGTCGTCATTAGCCGTTCCACCCGCACACTGGCGGTGTGCTCATTGCTGACTTGGACGGGCGCGATCATCGCCGGTCGTCTCGTCGCCTACATCATCTGAGGAGGGGGACAATATGCTCAGCTCAATAGTCTCCTTCGTCGATGGCAGCGCGCTCAACCTGTGGATGGTGTCGGCCTACTGGGTATGGCCGATTCTCGAGATCATTCACTTCTTCGGGCTCTCGCTGCTGTTCGGGGGGCTGCTGGTCATCGACCTGCGCCTTGCCGGGCACTTCCGCAGGCTCGACCCGGTCGCCACCCACTCGCTGATTCCCGTCGTAGTGGCCGGTTTCGGGCTCAATCTTGTCACCGGCATCCTGTTCTTCTTTGGCGATCCGCTGACCTATGCCTACAATGCGGCATTCCAGCTCAAGATGATCCTGATCGTGCTGGCGGGCCTCAACGCCATGCTGTATTACTGGAAGTTGAGCGCGCAGATGCACAGCTGGACGGCGCAGACCACGCCATCTCTCATCGCGAAAGTGGTGGGCTATACCTCGCTGGCGCTGTGGACGGCTATACTGCTGTGCGGCCGCCTGATACCGTATGTAGGCGAGTATTTGGGCACTGGAAATTGAGTTTAGAGATCGCTATACAAGACAATAAAAACTGGAGAGCACTATGATTAGCAAGCGTTTGATTACCGCGGCCGGCCTGGCCTTGTCCCTTGGGGTCGCCTTCGTGATGACCCCCGTCATCGCCCACCATGCCAGCGGTCCATTCTATGACCCCGATCGCAGGGTCGAGATCGAAGGCACCGTGAAACGCTTCGTGTTTCGCAACCCCCACGCCTTTCTCTTCGTCGACGTAGCCGATGCCGCTGGCGCGATCACCGAATGGCAGATCGAGCTTGGTGCTCCCGTGAGCCTGCAGCGCACTGGGTGGACTCCAGATACCCTGCCCATGGGCATGGTGGTCAAGGTTACTGGTCAGCCCTCGCGTGCTGACGGTTCCACCGGCCTGTGCTGTGTGCGCATGACGAAACAGGACGGCAGCCCGGTTCTCTCCGGCGGCCGTGTGGAAGAGGCGACTCAGCCCCCGCGCTAAACCCTTGCTAGGCACATAGACAAAACAACAACAAGATTTCTGGGATGGAGGGGATATGAAACACGATACAAATAAGCCTGCCGGCGTTAAGGCAACAGTTGCGAGCTTCGCACAAGTGGCGCTAGTGGCGCTGATCAGCGTGCACACCGGCGTGCTCATGGCACAGTCCGACGAGGTGGCTATACCGGATCTGTCCGGGACTTGGGATGGCGGCTTCGGCGCGCGCCCAGTCAATAGCGAGACGATGCCTTGGACGAGCGAGAACTTTCCGGTGCTCAACGAGCGCGCGAAGGCATATCAAGAAGTGTTCGAGGAGATCATTTCTCCAAAGTATGACTGTCAGCCTGCATCATCGCCTGCCATTCAATACGACCCCTATCACATGCAGGTGACCCAGTGGCCGGATCGCGTGTTGTTGCGCTACGAGAAAGACGATCAGCTGCGCACGGTTTGGCTGGATGGGCGTGAACCGACCGCTTTGGACATCAGTAACCAGGGTTTCTCGGTTGGACATTACAAAGACGGCGCCCTGATCGTGACCACCACGCACTTCATGTTCGACATCACCGGCTTCGATGACTACAACGGCATTCCGTCTTCGGCGCAGAAGGTCTTGACCGAGCGTTATTGGATGGAAGAGGGCAATCTGCAGCTGACTCTAACGCTCGAAGACCCGATGTTCCTACTCGAGCCTGCGTCTTACACAACGCGTTGGGTTCCTGCGCGCCCTGGCTATCAACTCGCTGCATATGACTGTGATGCGGAGTCGGCTCGTGCATCGGTGCGTTTCTACCCCTCGAAGTATAAATAGGCCCGCTCTCGCTTTACATGAACAAGCCTAAGCACCTCCATGACCAGCCGAACTCCTTCGGCTGGATCTCCATTACCCTGCACTGGACTAGCGCAATCGCGCTCGTCTCGCTGTGGTTGCTCGGCAAGAGTATTGCGTGGCAGGAAGCCGAACAGGTGGATGCCCGCCGCGCCCTGCACATCACGGTTGGCCTTAGCGTGTGGCTGCTGCTGGCAGCGCGCATCGCCTGGCGAGTGCGCGTGCCGCATCCAAGGGCCGTAGGGCAGGGGTCGCGCACCCATCGCATCGCGGTGCTAGCCCATGCGCTAATCTTGGCCAATATCGCGGTAATGATGCTCTCCGGCCCCTTGCTGGCCTGGCTGCTGCCAGGGCCATCGGCGCTGGTCGATACCGCCTGGCGCATCCATGCCACCGCGGCCACGAGCCTGTTGATCCTCGTCTTGCTGCACATCGGCGCCGCGCTGAAGCACTTGATGTTTCACGACGACGAGACCATCGCGCGCATCTTCACTCCCCGCCGATCAAATTACTCTGACCCCTTTGATCCGACCCGACCAAAGGGGTCAGAGTAATCTGATCGGCGAGGGGGCTGTTGAAGCTAAATGATTAGTCGCCCATGTAAGCCTAAATCTCTTATACTGTGCATTCGATCAATACTCGGGAGCCAGGCGTAGACGCTTCGCGAAAACGCTCATAAATCTTGTCCGATATCGCCTTATTTGCTGCCAATATCTTGGTTAGCTTCACTCTGTCGCTATGCGTCTTAATCGTGGCCATTGGTCGTGATAGACAGCTATTGGTCTGGGCGCTCATTTTTGGTCTGCACGCGGCCAGCTATGGTTTGATTGCGCTACGCGGTCAAGTTCCAGATTTCATCTCCATCGTCATCGCCAATACCTTCGTCTCCGCTATGCTCGCCCTCTATGTCGAGGGCATCTATCGCTTTGAGCTTGTGCAGCCTCGGCGATGGCCTTACTGGCTTCCGGTGCTTGCCACCTTCGTTTCCTATTGGGTGTTTATAGATGATTTTGATACCCGTGTTGCGCTCGGCAGTGTTTTCTACGCCTGCCAAACTGCATATCTGCTTTTCGTCGTGATTCGAGTATTTAAGGGGCGAGAGGGGCAGGGCCGCTGGATCATGATGGGGGCGGCGTCGATCGCCACGGCGATGTTAGTGTTCAGATTGCTAGTCTCGGTTTTCGCCGATCCAACTGTTGTTGCGGGCACTGGTACGAGTCTTATCCCCTTGACGACCTCCTTGGCGGCGATCGCCGTGTTGATCATGTTTGCGTTCGGCTTGATCGTGGTGTTCAAGGAGAGGGCTGAGCAAGAGAGCTTAGAGTTGGCATTGCGCGACCCCTTAACCAACCTAGGCAATCGACGCATGTTGGAGAGCACACTTAAGCGAGCGCTGCGCAGTAGTGTGCGCGATAAGCAGATTGGCGCGATTCTTTTGATCGATCTCGACGAGTTTAAACCCTTGAACGACAGTTATGGCCATGGCATCGGCGACCAGCTCTTAGTAGAGGTGGCTTATCGCCTGAAGGAGTGCGTGAAGGGCGAGGATACCGTGGTCAGAATGGGGGGCGATGAATTCGTTGTGTCTCTTTACAACCTCGGCACCGAGCCTAGGTTGGCGCGCGACAATGCGATGTTGGTGGCCGAGCGTGTCTTGGCGGAGATATCTCGCCCCTATCAATGCCTTACTTTCGCGTTCGATGGTGAGCTGCGGCAGAAAATCCAGCACGAGTGTACGTGCAGCATTGGCATCGCGTTTTTCGTCAGCAATGAGGTAAGCCAGGAGAAACTGCTAACGAATGCGGATCTGGCGATGTACAAGGCTAAAGAACAAGGGCGCAATCGCATCGTAGTCCATCAGGACTAATAACATCCTCGTTCCTGCCCGACAAAGTTTTGTGTCGACATGATCTTGTGGATTTGTGGTGATGGTGGTGCAGGGCCACTTTCTTATATACTGCGCAACTTTTCACAAAATTAGTGGAGTTTTTTGAATACTCCAATTAGGAGCAATGCCTCTCACGATGGATATTCAAACTCTCTTTCTAGTCAATATCGCACTCGGCTTTGTATTGGCGCTGTGCGTGCTGGTAGTCGCGATTGACCGCAATAAAGAGTTGTATCTATGGTCTATCGCCTTCGCGTTGCATAGCTTCAGCTATATCCTAATAAGTCTGCGTGGGCAGATTCCCGACCTGTTCTCCATCGTCTTAGCAAATCTGTTGATCTCATCGATGCTGGCGATATTCACCGAGGGTATTTACCGATTCGCAGAG
>DIAM01000013.1:9813-294477 GCA_002416505.1 Gammaproteobacteria bacterium UBA5078 | reverse complement strand
CCGATTCGCAGAGCTACGCCCGCCAAGACTATTAATCTGGTGGCCCGCGTTGCTCACCGTCATTACTTTCTTGTTCTTCATCGACGATTTCGTGGCGCGCGTCATCATCGGGGCAGCCTTCTCGGTCTATCAGACCGCCTTGCTGGTGTGGAGCATCGCGCGAGACTTTCACGAGCGTCGCGGGCAGGGTAAATGGATCATCATCATCGCGGCGGGCATCACCACCGCGATGTTTGTGTTCCGGGCCGGGGTAGCACTCACCGGGGACAACTTACTGCTATCGATAACCAGCCCAAGCCCGGTGCAGTCCATCACCTTCGTCGGCGCCATGATCGGGCTGATCATGTTCGCCTTTGGGCTCCTAGTGATCTATATGGAGAAAGCGGAGCAGGTAGGCCTGTCCTTAGCGCTACATGATCCACTGACGCAACTCGGCAATCGCAGGGTGTTGGACATAGCGCTGGATTACGCGATGAGTCGCAGCAAGGTGAGGACGGTGTCGGCTCTCATAATGCTCGACCTGGATCGTTTCAAGACCCTCAATGACACCTACGGACACGCGATCGGCGATCAACTGCTAATCGAGGTGGCCTACCGGGTAAAGGAGAGCGTGAAGGCCGAGGACACGGTGGTGCGGCTAGGGGGTGACGAGTTCGTGGTGCTGGTGATGGATATTGGCAACGATCTAACGGGGGCGAGGACGAAGGCGGCGACAGTCGCGAATCGGATCCTGCAGCAAGTGGCCCAGCCCTATCAACTATTGGCACAACTTGAGAATCAGCCCCTGTCGACCCTGAAGTACGAGTCTACCTGTAGCATTGGCGTGAGCCTGTTTAAGGGCAATTCCACGAGCCGCGAAATCGTCATGGAACGAGCCGATGTGGCGATGTATAAGGCGAAACAGCAGGGGCGCAATCGCGTCGTTTTCGCCGAGGGCGAGGCGGCTACCTGAACAAGACCTGGGCCGCCATCGCCGCGATGTTGATCTATGGTCCTTGGGCGGCATTCGTCAACCTAGACCATGGTCCCGAGATGGCCCTGCGAGCGGGTTTGGGCCAGGGGGCTTATGCCTTCGTCTCCACCTGGTTGATAACCGGCACCGCACGCGCTGCGCTCGCCCGGCTCGGCTATCACTCCCTCGCCTTAGTACTAAGTTTCCTCATCACCTTCTGTCTCATGCTCAGCATCCCGCTGCTTCTGCATGCCCTATTGGGCACGGCGGATGTGTGGGAGGCGATATTGCCGGGCCTACTCTGGGGCAGCGGCTACATCTTCTTCGTGCTCTGGATCGATCTGCGCTCCTACAAGACGCGAGGCGAGACGAAGGCCGAGTAGGGGACATGGCCACGTCAACGCCGCTTAGAGCTGCGTGACGCGCGCGAGCAGTTCGAGTGCTAGCTCGGCCATCAGCTCGCTGCGCTGAATTTGCAGCAGATGCCCCTGATTCGCCAATTGGATAACGGTGCTATCAGCGGCGGGCAGCACGCTCTTTGCGAAATCGAAATTACGAGGGTCGACCAGTTCGTCCTCGTCCCCCTGCAGGAAGACCATCGGAATGTCGGCGTTCGCCCACCACGGGCGCAGGCGCTCTAAAGCGGGGGATACTCCCCAGATCTCATCATTCGCCTTCAACAGAGGCGCGCGCAGAAAGCGCGATACCAGCCACGTACTGGCGGCGCGGTTATACCAGCGCGGCTTGCCCAGCACTGGGTCTATGGCGCTGGCGGCCATGAAAACCCCATCCACTAACTCTGGGTAGCGGTAGGCGATATAGGCGGCCAGAGAGCCACCATAGGAGTGCCCGACCAGGAGTAATGCCTGCCCCTTACTCTGTGCCTTGAGCCGCAGCAGAAGCGGTTCGATCATGGCGCTCTGCTCATCGAAGTCTGGCACGCTGCGTTGCCCGGCGGGCAATTGCGAGGCGCCCCAGCCGGGCCGATCGATCGCGACCAGTCTTGCGGCCTGCTGCAGGCGCGAATCTGCCATAACGCGGCGCATGGAGCGTGCGCTGCCCGGCGTGCCATGGATGAAGACCACGGTGGGCCTGCCGAGCTCCTCGGTGTCTAGATAGTGGAGATTGAACGCGCCGCTAGCGAGGCTGTGCTGGGTGAGTGGCGCGGCCAGATCCGGCTCGATGACGGCGTCCTGCGTGTCGCCCTGTGCGAAAAGATACGCGGCCGCAAACAGGAGCAGCAGGGCGAGTAAGGATTTTTTAAAACGTCTATTCATAAAGCCCGTTACCGATTGCATAGTGTCTGGATTATCAATGCTAGACCCCGCGCTGCCAAGGGCTCATTAGTGTTTGACCGCAACTGGGGCGCTTGCTAGCTTCTAGCATGCTCTGACGCAAAGACCATCCGCATGAACCGCAGCGATCTGGACGCCGTCATAACCGGGCAGGCCACACGCGGGCAGCAATTAGCGGCGGGTAATGGTCAACTCGAGGGGGATGTGCGAGTCTTGCAGCAGCTCAACTGCGTATTAATTAACTTCGACCCTGGCTTCGAGATCATGCCGGGTACACGCTGAGAACCCTATGGACAAGATGAATACTTCGAAAGCCGATCGTGCGTTGGATGCCCAGCGCGATTATATGGCCAAACGCGAGAAGGGCTATCGCGAACAGGCGCTGAAGCTGTACCCGTGGATCTGCGGGCGCTGCGCGCGCGAGTTCACTCGCCCCAATCTCAGCGAACTCACGGTACATCACGTCAATCATAATCATGACGACAACCCGAGCGACGGTAGCAATTGGGAATTGCTGTGCCTGTATTGCCACGATGAGGAGCACAGCAAGTTTGCGAACTTCATTCGCTACGGCGGGCATGCGGAGAATCAGACCAGCGCCGCTACCCATAATCCATTCGCCGGGCTCAAGGAGGCGCTAGCGAAGAAAAAGTAGGGCTCTTGCGCTATGTTGTCGGGTCGAGAAAACGGGGATAAAATAACGGCCTAGTTCGTTAGGGAGGGCTGTAAAATGCAAAAATCAACTCTTGGGCTAGTCGCCATGCTAACAGCGATGCATGGGGCACAAGCGGAACCGGTTTTACTTTCAGACAATGTGTTGAACTTAGGCGATGCGATTGTCGTGGAAGGGGGTAGCACACGGTTTTATCAGCAGGTGGAGTTGGAACTTACCAAAGACGGTGACTTTACAGTGCTGGGCGGCGTTGAAAAAAGTCTTGCCACGGTCACCGAAAAATCCGTGAACATCGTTGCGACAGAGCCACTTAAAGTGGAGCTTGTCGTCAGTGGTTATATGGCCAATCCCTGCATCGAATTGGAGACCGCGGTCACGCGTAAGGGGTCTACTTTCTATGCGGTATTCGCCCAGACGCCACTGCAAACTCTCGTCGCATGTGTGCAAGTGCTTGAGCCTTTCAGCGCTACTGTCGCCTTAGATGTGACGGATCTGTCTGCTGGCACTTATGCGGTGCAAGTCAATGGCGAGCAGATTAGCTTCCTTTTGGAATAAGCAGTGCTGCTATTTTCGAAGCGCTATTTCTCGGGCGCAAGCAAGCCGCCGCATAGCCGGCAATAGGTGGCGTCGGTTTGATGGTCTTTCGCCTCGCAATGGGGGCACGCGGTCTTGCGGTGCGGTGAGGGTGTGCCGCGGGTCTGGAACTCTTGCATCAATTCCGCGCCGATGATGCCTGTTGGCACTGCGATGATCGCGTAGCCGCAGATCATCGCTAGTGCTGCGATGGCCTGACCCAATGGCGTGTGGGGTGCGATATCGCCATAGCCTACCGTGGTAATAGTCACAATCGCCCAGTAGATGCTCTGTGGAATATTGCCGAAGCCATTTTCGGGACCCTCGATGATAAACATTAGGGTGCCGAATACGATTACCAGATTAAATACGGCAAACATAAACACGAAGATCTTACGCCTGGCATTGACCAGTGCGCCGAATAGGAGATTGGCCTCGCCCATATAGCGAAACAGTTTTAAAACTCGAAATATGCGCAGTACGCGCAAAACGCGAATGACCACCAGGAAGTTGGCGCCGGCAAAGAAGTAGGCGAGGTAGGTGGGCAGGATGGAGAGTAGGTCGATGAGCCCGTAGTAGCTCAGCACATAGCTTCGTGGCTTCGGTGAGCTGTAGATGCGCAGGCCATATTCGAGGGTAAAGGCCAGCGTAAAGAGCCATTCGAGGATGAACAGGCTGCGGTTGAATGTGGCGCTCTGCCAGCCTATGGAGTCCAGCATCACGGCGAACACGCTGGCACTGATCATGATGATCAGCACCAGATCGAATGTCTTACCGGCCTTGGTGTCGTAACCAAAGATCACGTCATAGACGCGTTGTTTGCGGGATTTTTGAGCGTCACCTGCAGCGGGCATCAATAGCTTCTCTGATGTTCAAACGAAGCGCCACTTTAGCCCATCGACCGCCCAATCTCCAGTAGGGGGCTAGAGTGCCTCCTTCTCCCAGCCGCCGCCGAGCGCCTGATAGAGGCTCACACTGGTGTTGAGCTGCGAGAGCTTGGTGTCCAGATAGCTATTGCGAGTAGAGAACAGCGTGTTCTGCGAAGTCAGCACGGTCTGGAAGTCGGTGACGCCTTCCTCGTAGCGGACCTGCGCGATGCGAAAGGACTCTTCCGCCGCAACGAGGTTCTGCTGTGCCACTTCCAGGAGCTGATTCTGTACCTGCATATTACTCAGTAGTACCTCGATCTCGTTGAAGGCCGCCAACACCGTCTTGCGATAGTCCGCGAGGCTGCTCTCCAGCGTGAGCTGTGAGCGCTCTAGGTTGCGGTCGCGCTGGCCATTGTCCAGCAGCGTCTGCACTACCGATGCATTGAGGCTCAGGAAGGTCTCGGGCGAGGAGATCAGTTCGGTCAAGGAGGTGCTTCCTGCACTGAGATTGCTTGTCAGTGAGATGCTAGGGAAGTAGGCGGTACGCACGATGTCGACATTTGCGCTCGAGCTGCGCAGCTGCGCCTCGGCTTGCACGAGGTCAGGGCGGCGCAATAACAGCTCCGAGGGCAGGCCGGGTTGCACGTTCGGGACTGTAACTTCGTTCAGAGTTTCCCCCGCAACGGTGAAGTCTTGCACGCCGGTTCCGGACAGTAACGCGAGGGAGGCGAGGGCGGACAGTTCACTCTGGCGGAAGTTGCTTAGATTCGCCATCTCCCTCTGTAGGGCGATCTGTTGCTGCAGTGCCTCTATGGGCACGGCGACGCCGGCCTCAACGCGGGCATTGGCAATATTGCTGATCGCCTGGGCATTCTCGACGTTCTGCAACGAGGCGGTGATCTTGTCGCGGATCAGCAACAACTGGAAATAGGTAGAGGCCGAGGTGCCGAGTGTCGTCAGTGCCACATCGGCGCTCTGTGCGGCGCGTGACTCGTAATCGGCAACCGCCTTGGTATAGATGGCAGGCTTAGCAATAATATTGCCATAGCTGAGCGAGGCGCCTAATTCGAAGGGGACATTGGGGCTGCTACTCTGCGTGCTGCCCTCGCTGCGGCTCTCGCTATAACTCGCGCCTGTGCCAAGCGTGATACTGCCGGTGGGCAGTAGCTCGAATCCGGCCTCTCGCAGTGTAATCTGCGCGGCCTCTAGCGTGCGACGGTTGTTAGCGAGGTCGAAATTTTGCTGCGCGATCGTGTCGATCAGGCTGCTCAGTTCCGGGTCCGCGAAGCCGTCCCACCATGTATTCTGGGGCCAAGCCGCGGCCGCCTCGTCGACGGGCGCTACCCAGGCGTCTGGCACATCGCCGGCGGCGAGTTCCGGTACGTCGGTGTGTAGCGCACAGGCAGTGAGTGTTAATGCGATGCCGCTGCCCAAAAGTGAGCGAGTCAGTGCTTGGACTATAGAATGACGCATGCTTCCTGTTTCCTTATTCGTTGGCGAGCGCGACCACTGGGTCGAGTCGAGCGGCCTTACGCGCTGGCGTAAAACCAAATACCAGGCCCGTGGCAGCGGCGCTGCAGAAGGCCAGAATCATCGGGGTGGAGGTGAACTTAATGGCCACGCCGAAGTACTGCATAATCAGTCCCGCCCCGACGCCGATGCCGACGCCGATCATACCCCCTACGCCGGAGACCACGATCGCCTCGGAGAGAAACTGCGCAAGGATATCGGACTGCCGCGCACCGGTGGCCATGCGAATGCCGATCTCACGAGTACGCTCGGTCACCGAGACCAGCATGATGTTCATCACGCCGATGCCGCCCACTAATAGGGAGATCGCCGCGACGGAGCCCAGTAGCATCGTCATTGTGTCTTGCGAGGCGGAGACTGTGTCGAGCAATTCCGCGCTGTTGAAGATGCGGAAATCTTCACTGCCGTGGCGCGCGATCATAAACTCGCTAAGATTCGCCTCGGTCTGATTGATTTTTCCGATATCATCCACGGCCACCGTTATAGAGTTCGCGACGGTTGCGCCGAAGAGTCGCAACGCCCCGGCCTTCAATGGCACGAATACCGCATCGTCTTGGTCTCTGCCTCCGAAACCGGAGGAGCCCTTGCGGGTTAGCACGCCGATGATTTGGAAGGGGACGTTGCGAATTAAAATAAATTCGCCTAACGGATTTTCCCCATTTTCGAACAACTCTTCTGCCACCGTCGCGCCGAGCACGGCAACCGAGACATAGCGGTCGCTATCATTGCGGGTAAAAAATACGCCTTGGGATAGCGGCCAGTTGCGAAGCTCCGGTAATGTTTCGCCAGTGGCGGTGACTGTGGTGGAATAATCTTGGCGTCCATAACGCACCGTGTAACTGCCCTGCAATTCTGGCAAGGTGCCAAGTACATTCGGAATGGATGCGAGAATCTCGTCGGCATCTTCGAAGGTAAGCGTTGAGGGCATAGAGCGCCGTTGCCCAGGAATTCGTGCCGGCTGTAGCGTTAGTATATTGGTGCCGATCGAGCTGATGCGGTCCACGATCTCCTGGCTCGCGCCTTCGCCTATCGCCAGCATCGCCACCACAGAGGCGACGCCAATCACGATGCCGAGTAGGGTCAGAATAGTTCGGAATATATTGGCAGTCAGGGAGCGCAGGGCCATGTTGATGGCTTCGGCCACACCGGCCAGTGGCGAGGCGATCTTGCGATTCATAAATAATTGTCGCAACTGCTCATTGCCTCTTGGCTTGAACTCGACACCGTCTTGCCGCCGATCCTCTATAACCTTGCCATCCTTAAACTCGATGATGCGGTCCGCCTGCAAGGCGACCTCTGGGTCGTGGGTAATGAGAATGACGGTATGGCCCTGTCTGGCGAGATCCTTAAGAAGCGCCATGACTTCCACGCCACTCTGGGAATCCAATGCGCCTGTGGGTTCGTCCGCTAGGATGATATTGCCACCGTTCATGAGTGCGCGAGCGATCGAGACGCGCTGCTGCTGGCCACCTGACAATTGGCTTGGACGGTGATCCATACGATCGCCTAAACCAAGTGAGGTTAGTAAGGCTTCAGCCTTAACCTGGCGTTCGCGGGCAGAGTAACCGGCGTAGATCGCGGGGATCTCCACGTTCTCCTCGGCACTGGCGTGAGGCAGTAGGTTATAGCTCTGGAATACGAAGCCGAAGGCCTCGCGGCGCAGCCACGCCAGATCGTCGGGGGCGAAGTTGCGAATATCGCGACCGGCGAAAAGATAGGTGCCGTCTGTGGCTTTGTCGAGACAACCCAAGATGTTCATCATGGTGGACTTGCCGGAACCGGACTGCCCCATGATGGCGACAAACTCGCCCATATGAATCTTCAGGTCGATGCCGCGCAGGGCGTGTACTTCCACGCCACCGCCCGTGACGAAGGTGCGCTTAATATTACGCAGCTCGATGATAGGGGTAGACAATAGGTCGCTAGCAGCCATTTGTTCGGCCAATGTGCCGTCATCGGGCAGGGCGCTTCCATCAAGAACGCCTATGCTCATCTGAAGCCTCCAGGGAAGCCACCGGGCCCAGAATCTGTCCTGACAGTGGGAATCGCTGCAGCTTGGATGATGCCGGCCACGACTTGGTCGCCCTCTTGAAGACCACTGATGATCTCGGCACTGACCCGGCTAGTCACCCCAACCACAACGCGGCGCTGCTCTTCAGTTCCATCGGCTTGAAGCACGCGCGTGAAGGCGATGCGTCGAGCGGTAGCATCGCCGCTCGCTTGGCTCGCCTGTGGGCGACGCCCACCGGCTGGTCGCTGTCCTGTCCCAGCGGGTCGTTGTGCTCCCGCAGTGGGGCGTTGTGCTGCGGCCGGCACTGCCCCTTCGCCGTTAGTAGTAGCTCCCTGTGCTAGCTGTTCGGGATCGACAAAGGTCAATGCGCCTAGTGGCACGGTCAACACGTCGCGGGCGGAGGAGGTGATGAAGAAGACCTGTGCGGTCATCTCCGGCAACAGGGTGCCGTCCTCATTGCGTACATCGAAAAGGCCGGTATAGAGCACCACATTGCTGGTCACCACTGGCGTTGGCAGAATCTGGCGCAGTTCGCCGGTCCAGCGGCGCGTGCCACCGCTCAAGGTAGTGAAGTAGATTTCCATGCCCTTCTTCAAGCTGCCGATGTCGGCCTCGGAGATCTCGGCCTCTACGGTCATCAGTGTCAGGTCGGCGATGCGCAGGATCGTCGGCGCATTCTGATTGGCGTTTAGCGTGCGGCCCTCGTTCATCTCGATCGAGACGATGGTGCCTGCCAGCGGCGCGTAGATGCGGGTGTACTCCAGCTCGGTCTCATCGGAGAGCAGGCTGGCGCGAGACTGTTGAATCTGCTTCTCTAGTTGAATCAGGCTGGCTTCGGCGTTGGCCAGGTTCGCGACGGCGGTGTCGAAGTCTTGCTGACTAGTGGCATTGGCAGCCATAAGGCGCTCCTGACGCTCCTTATTGGTCTTGGCCAGATCCAGGGTGGCGCGGCGCGAGGCGATTTGAGCCTCCTGCGCCTCAATGGCGGAACGGCTGGCATCGACACGGCTCTGCTGGGAGCGGGCGTCGATCTCTGCAAGAATTTGGCCCTCCTCGACGACATCGCCGACCTCGACATAGAGCTTCTCGAGTTGGCCGGAGACCTGTGCGCCGACGTCGACAAAATTACTCGGCTTGACCGTGCCAGCGGAGGAGATGGTGTTGATGATGCTGCCGATCTCGACCGTCGACACTAGGGGCTGATCGGCCTCGGTTTCCTCCTCGGAGTTCAGGTAATAGATACTGCCTCCCGCGAGCACTAGGATGGTCAACAGCAGGGGCCAGCGACGCTTGCGCTTCTTGCGCGAAGGGGGGGCGATAAGGGGAGAATCTTGAGTGTCGGCGTTCATTGTGTCTCGCGAATCCATCGGCAAAGTCTCAAAAAAAGGAATTAGTGTGCTTGTCTGGGAAGTCATACGGGCATCCCATCGATTTCCGTTGTTATATTAGCGCTAAACTCGTCATTTCTTTGTAGTATTCGGCGTGCGGCACTGCGATGGCTTGACTAGGAGAGCGACCGGAAAGCTGGCATTATCTTGCAAAGGAGTGGATTTACCCCGCATCAGCCGTCGAGGCTCGACCATCGACGGGTTTTTCAGGGCAAAAGGAGTGTGCAAGATGTCCCTAGCAACCTGGGAGTTACTTAGCTATGTGGTGACGGTCGTAGGCCTGCCCCTGGCGATCTTCGTGTTCCTATTCGAGCAACGCAAAGAGCGAGAGAATGAGGAGGAGGAGGTCTATCAACTCCTCTCGGATAACTATCAAGACTTCCTTAAGGTCGCGCTGGAGAACCCGGATCTGCGGCTCTTCTCGGAAGAGTCTACGCAGCTGAACGAGGAGCAGCGCGAGCGGCAATTGATCATTTTTGCGATGCTGACCTCCCTGTTCGAACGGGCCTATCTGTTGCTATTCGACGAGACAATGAGCCTGAAGCAGGCGCGTCGCTGGAATTCGTGGGAAGACTATATTCAGGAGTGGTGCAAGAAAGCCAATTATCTGGCGGATCTGCCCAAATTATTGAAGGGCGAGGATCCGAGTTTCGTGCTCTATGTAGAGGACCTAATGGCCTCGGGACAATCGGTCAATTGATGCTGACGAGAGGGTTTATGAAACATTGGACAAGAGTAGGGCTGGTGGCGAGCGTCGGTCTTGGTATGGCGATCTCTGGCTGGGCCGCCGAGAGCTCGGGACTGAATATGCGCGAGATCATGGTGGGGGTGATCGCCCCTGCGACGAACAAGATCTGGGGCGCCTACGAGATCAAGAGTGATACGCAATGGCTGGAGTTAGATCAGGCCGCCAATGCCGTGATTGCCGCCGCGCAACTCACCGCGCAAGGCGGCGCCGACGGGGCCTATGCCCAGCAGGCGCAAAACGCGGATTGGCAGGGGTTTGTGCAGCAACTGATCGGTGCGGCACGCACCGCGCAGCGCGCCGTGCAGAATCACGACGAGGAGGCGATGTTCAGCGCCGGTAACGAGCTGATGTACGCACCTTGCGAGGGTTGCCACAATATCTATTTGCCTAAGTGATCAGGCAGGGCTTGGCCGCGGCGCGCGCTTGCGTAGGAGTAAGACCAGGGGCGAGGCCGCTAGCACTACCCACATCATTAATTTGAAATCGTTCAGATAGGCGATGGTGGCAGCCTGGCGGGTGACCTCCGCGTCGAGCATCGCCAGCATGCCGCCCGCATTATCCAATAAGGCTTGGGGCACCTGGTTATAGCCGATGCCGAGTCTAGCGCTGGTGATGTTCTCTGTCAGATAGGCGTGGTTCGCCGCCATATTGCGGCTTAGCACCGTCATCACCACCGAAATCCCCACACTACTGCCCATGTTCCGACTCAGGCTAAACACACTCGCCCCCTCTGCGCGGTATTGTGTTGGCAGTGTGGCGTAAGCCACGGTGCTTAGGGGCACGAAGATGAAGCCGAGACCGAAGCCCTGCAACATGCCAGTCCATACTAGTGTGGAGGGTGGCACATAGGTGCTGAATCCAGTCATGGCATACAGCGAGCTTGCCGTGCAGGCAAGGCCGAACAGGATTAGTGCGCGCGCATCGACATGGTTGCTGAGCTTGCCGACGATCATCATCGCGATCATCGTACCAATGCCACGTGGCGCCATGATGATGCCGACATCGAGTACGGGGTAGCCCATCAGGTTTTGCATATAAGGGGGCAGCAGGGCCATAGTCGCGAGCAGAATGATGCCGATGAAGAAGATGAACACTAGGCTCGTCATCAGGTTGCGATCTTTGAAGATGGCAGGGGTTAGGAAGGGGTGTTCGGCGCGCATCGAATGCACGATATACATCCACAGCGCGGAACCGGCTAGTGCGCAATACATCAAGATCTCGCGCGATTCAAACCAACCCGCGTGCTCGCCGCGGTCCATTAATAATTGCGCGCTGCCGATGATGACCGTCAGCATTATGAAGCCGAAGGTATCGAAGGGACGCTTGATCCGATCCGAGTCGGGCATGAAGAACATCATGCCTAAGAAAGCGATGATGCCCAGAGGAAGATTGATATAAAACACCCAGCGCCAGTTATAGGACTCGGTAAGCCAGCCGCCGAGAGTTGGGCCGAGAATCGGGCCTATCATGACACCCATGCCCCACATCGCCATCGCCTTGCCGTGATTCTCTGGAGGATTGATGTCCAGCATCGTGGCTTGCGCCAGTGGCACTAGCGCCGCGCCAAAGCAGCCCTGCAAGATGCGGAACATCACCATCTGTTCGATGGAAGTAGCCATGCCGCACAATACGGAGCTGAGGGTGAATCCACCCACCGTTACGAGAAAGACACGCTTGCGCCCGAAGCGCCCGGCGAGCCAGGCGGTGGGCAGGGTCATAATCGCGGAGGCGACGATGTAGGAGGTCAGTACCCAGGTGATCTGCTCCTGAGTGGCGGTGAGGCTGCCCTGCATATGGGGTAGCGCCACATTCGCGATCGTCGTGTCGAGCACCTGCATAATGGTGGCCAACATGATCGATAGCGTGATGAAGCCACGGAAGGCGACCTCGCCTGGCTTGGCTTGCTGTGTAGCGGTAGACATTCGGTACTCCCGCGCTTAGTTTGCCGCTATCCAAGGAAGCGTGCGGCTGCGGCCCGTGTCGATGTCGACGACGGCGCTCATGCCAGCGGAGATAGGCAACTCGCGGTTGTAGTTGTCCAAGGTGATATTGACGCGAATGCGTTGCACCACCTTGATCCAATTACCTGAACTGTTTTGCGCGGGCAGCAAAGAGAACTCAGAGCCTGTGGCGGGCATGATGCCGGACACTCGCGCCTCCCAAGTTTCGCCTGGGAATGCGTCGATGCTAACGTTGACCACTTGGCCGGGGCGCACCCAGGTCAGGTCTGTCTCTTTGAAGTTTGCTTCCAACCACATATTGTTGTCGTCGACGAGGCTAACCAGTGAGGAGCCGGCGATAACATATTCGCCCTCGTGCACCGCCACATTGACAGCGATGCCATCGGCTGGGGCCCGAATCTCTAGGTGAGTGATGTCGAGCTTGCTCTTCTCCAGCTCCGCTAAGGCCTGCAGATAGCGCGGGTGTTGCTCGGTAGGCAGCGTTGGGTCGATCAGGCGTGCTCTGGCGGCCTGCAAAGACTGCGTGCGGTTATCCAGTGCGTTGCTGGCACTGCGCCATGCGTACTCGGCCTGATCGAATTGCGCGGCGGGAATGGAGCGTGTCTCCACCAGTTTGCGAATGCGTTCCATCTCTTTATGGCGAAACTCTAGATCGGTATTGGCATTGTCGATGGCGAGTTTGTCGCTGAGAAAATCTGCCTTCTCGCTCTCGATGGTGCCGCGCACGTTGGCCAGATTCGCCTCGGCCTTGGCCAGTGCGATGCGGTAGGGTTGGTCGTCCAGGCGGAACAATAGCTGTCCCTTGCTCACGCGCTCATTATCATGAGGGATGACCTCGACGACACGGCCGGTAATCTCACTGCTAACGGACACGATCTCTGTCTTTACATAGGCGTTGTCGGTACTGACGAAGCGGCCGCCCTGTAAATAGACCCATAGGGAGATCCCGGCGATGACTGCCGGTCCTAGGATCAAGAACATCAGGTTGCGGATGACAACATTGGCTTTCATTGCTGGTTCCTCATTCAATTGCTTGCGCGGTTTTGCGTGGTGTCGTGGCCATTATTGGCGGCACAAAGATTCGCGCGTATCTGCAGGAGAACCCGCATAAATAATTCCTCGTCCGCAGAGCTGATGCCGGTCATGGCCTGAGCGCGAACGCTCTGACCAAGGGTGCTCAGCATCTCTATCATGGGGCTCGCCTTAGGGTTCAAGAACACGCGTTTGGCCCGGCGATCTTCCGGGTCATCGCGGCGCTCGATCCAGGCATCGACCTCTAAACGGTCAAGGTGGCGCGCGAGGGTAATGGGCGTAATGTCCATTACCTTAGCTAGAGTTTTCTGCTGCACCCCGTTACCGCGGTGCAGATGCGCCAAGACAGACCACTGCGCCCTTGTCAGCCCCGTGTTCGCCGCTTGGCGATCGAAACTGAGCCGCAATAGGCGGGCGACATCGTGGATGGCGAAACCGAAACTCTTATCGAAGTTTTTATTCATAATGAAGCATATAATAAGCTAGCTTACTATATTGTTCAATAGCCATTCAGTATTAGCTTAAACGGGTGTAGTCACATAAGCTGGCAAGGGAGTTGCTTACACTTATCCCATTATCCTTATTAACTGGATATCCTAATGACGACTGAATTTTGTAGGAGTAGGTCATGACATGGATGCTGCACCAATACACTGCTAACGATGAGCTGGTGCAATCGCTAGCGCAGCGCATAACGCAGGACTTGCTCAATGCCATAGACGAGCGCGGTAGGGCGAGCCTCGCCGTGTCCGGAGGGAGCACGCCGGTGAGCCTGTTCCGAGCATTGGCTAGTATAGATATACCGTGGTCGAAGGTAGTGATCACACTGGTGGACGAGCGTTGGGTCCCGCAGACTCACCAGGACTCGAATGCGCTTCTGGTGCATCGCCATTTGCTGCGCGATCACGCCGCCAAGGCGCGTTTCGTAGGCTTAAAGACGGAGGATGAGAACCCATTCCTAGCTGTCGCCGAGGTCGAGGCGAAACTGCTGCGCGAGGTATTCCCACTGGACGTGGTTGTGTTGGGTATGGGGGAGGATGGTCACACCGCCTCCTTCTTCCCCAAGGCCGATGGCCTGAGTGAGGCGTTGCAGTCGGAGCAGAGTATCTGCTGTGGCATTACGCCCCCTAACGCGCCATACCCGCGCATGACTCTGAGCCTGTCGGCTTTGCTCGGCGCGAGACAATTGTTTCTGCACATCATCGGCGCGAAGAAGAAACGGGTGCTGGAGGCGGCGATCGAGCCAGGTCCGGTGACGGAGCTACCAGTCCGGGCGGTGTTGAACCAGGCTAAGGTTGTTATGGAAATTTTCTACGCGGAACAAGACTAAGGAGATGAGTATGCACGCAGTAATCGAAGCGGTAACAGAGGCTATTCGTGTGCGCAGCAGTCAGGCGCGTCAGCTCTATCTAAAACGCATGCAACGCACTCGCGACGAGTTACCCCCGCGTCGCAAACTCTCCTGCGGCAATCTCGCCCATGGCTTCGCCGCCTGCGGCGAGACCGACAAGCAGACGATTAGGCTCATGCAGAGCGCCAACATAGGCATCGTCACCGCCTTCAACGATATGCTCTCCGCGCATCAGCCACTAGAGACCTATCCGTCGCTGATCAAGGAAGTGGCACGAGGCTTAGGGTCGAGTGCGCAAGTCGCTGGTGGCGTGCCCGCGATGTGTGATGGGGTGACTCAGGGGCAGGCGGGCATGGAGTTGAGCCTGTTTAGCCGCGATGTCATCGCGATGTCTACGGCGATTAGTCTTAGCCACAACTTATTCGATGCGGTGCTCTGCCTCGGTGTATGCGACAAGATCGTGCCGGGCATGATGATTGGCGCCTTACAGTTCGGCCACCTGCCCGCCGGTTTTATCCCCGCCGGGCCCATGCCATCGGGCATCCCCAACAAGGAGAAGGCGGCGGTGCGTCAGCGTTATGCGCAGGGCCTCGCGACGCAAGAGGAGCTTCTGGCGGCCGAGTCTGCCTCCTATCATAGCCCTGGCACCTGTACCTTCTACGGTACCGCCAATAGCAATCAGGTCTTGATGGAGATGTTGGGCGTGCAGCTGCCCGGGGCTTCCTTCATCAATCCAGAGGATCCACTGCGCGATGCCCTCACGCGCGAGACGGTGCTGCGGGTGATCGCGGCCGCGGACGTGAAGGGCGCCCACCTACCTCTTTCGGCGATGGTCAAGGAGGAGAGCATCGTGAACGCATTGGTAGGCCTGCTCGCCACGGGTGGCTCAACCAATCACACGCTGCATCTGGTCGCGATGGCCGCGGCCGCGGGCATTATCCTGACATGGGAAGATTTCGATCGGCTGGCTCGCGTGGTGCCATTATTGGTGCATGTGTACCCCAACGGCGATGCGGACATCAATGCGTTTCAGCGCGCTGGAGGAATGGCCTTCCTCGTGCGTGAACTTCGTGCCGGTGGTCTGCTCAACGAGGATGTGGATTCCCTCATGGGACACGGGCTAGACCCCTTTTTGAAGGCGCCGCACCTGAACGCGCAGGGCAAGTTGGAGTGGGTGGCTGCGAAGTCCGCATCGACTCTGCCCGACGTGCTGCGACCGATTACCGAACCCTTCGATCGGGAGAGTGGCATTCGCCTGCTGCAAGGCAATCTCGGAGTGGGCATTATCAAGACCTCCTCTGTGCAGAAAGAGCACCGCAGGGTCACGGCGCCATGCGTGGTGTTCGACGATCAAGACGATATGGTGGCGGCTCTCAAGAGTGGTCAATATGAGCGCGACTTCGTCGCGGTGGTGCGTTTCCAGGGGCCGAAGGCCAATGGCATGCCGGAGCTGCATCAATTGACTCCCCATCTGGGCGTCTTGCAGGACAAAGGCTTCCAGGTGGCACTGGTCACCGACGGGCGCATGTCCGGCGCCTCGGGCAAGGTGCCGGCGGCGATTCATATGAGCCCCGAGGCCCTAGATGGCGGCCCTCTCGCGCGTCTAAGGGATGGCGATATCATCGCCTTGGACGCCGACGCTGGGACTCTACAGGTGCAGTTGAGCGCCGCAGAGCTCGCCGCGCGTGAGATCGCACAGGCGAACTGGAGCGCGGCGGATATCGAACTTAGCAGCACCCTAGGCAGGGGGCTGTTCGACAGCTTTCGGCAATGCAGCAGCACCGCGAAATCGGGTGCCTCGGTGTTTTAAGGTGCGTCAGTATCATGACTATTTGAGAACCCAATGGAGAGCAGACGATGATCCCGATTAGAGAGCAGTTATTGACGGTGCGCGTTATGCCCGTGCTGACCGTGCAGTCCGACGCTCAGGCCTTAGCGGTCTGCGACGCCTTAGCCGCGGGCGGTATCCTCGCGGTAGAGATCACGCTGCGCACAGCGGCGGCGCTGTCCGCCATTCGCGCCGTCAAGGCGGCGCGCCCCGAATTCTGCGTTGCCGCCGGCACAATAAGAACCGCACAGGACATGGAGGCGGTCGCGGCCGCCGGTGTCGATTTCGCGGTGAGCCCCGGTTGGAGCCAGAGCTTGTCGGCCGTGGCGAGAGCGCTCGGATTGCCATTCCTGCCCGGTGTGAGCACGCCTTCGGAGATCATTCAGGGCAGTGAGAGCGGGCATCAATGCTTCAAGTTGTACCCCGCCGAGGCGGTAGGGGGCATTCCTCTGTTGAAGGCACTCGCCGCGCCGTTCGCCGGGGTGGAGTTCTGCCCGACCGGGGGCATAGGGCCGCACAATTATCGCGACTATTTAGCGCTGCCCAATGTATTGTGTATAGGAGGCTCATGGATGGTGGATACGAAGCTAATCGAGACGCAGCAGTGGGGCAAGATCGAGACTCTTGCTCGGGAATGCATGACACTGGGTCAGTAATTATGAGTCGAGTGATGGAGATTGGATCGAGGTGAGTGTGAGTGCGCAAGACTTGTTAGCTCCGGGCTGCTTCGTGTTGGCCGATATCGGCGGGACGAACGCCCGCTTCGCCTATGTGACGGCGAGCGATGCCACTTTACGGTGCGTGTTCAGCTATGCGTGCGCCGATTACGAGCGTTTCGAGGACGCTCTGAATGCCTATATAGAGCGGCTTGCCTATAGCGCTGCCCCAAAACCGCAGCGAATCTGCCTCGCCGTGGCCGCCGCGGTGCACGACGATCTGATCAAGTTGACCAATTCTCCATGGCAGTTTAGTCGCAGCGCACTGAGCGAGCTATTGAAGTTACCCATCTCGATTCTCAACGACTTCAGTGCGCAAGCCTATTGCCTTAGCGACCTAGGGCAGGCGCGGGTGCAGTGGTGGCAGCGAGCCGTGCCCAGTCATGCGCTGGCGGAACCCGCACGGCATGCGCGCAGCATCGTCGGGCCCGGCACTGGCTTCGGCGGCGCCACTATGTTGCCTAGCGGGGGTATTCTGGAATCCGAGCCTGGCCACCTCTCCTTCGCCCCCGTCGATGCACACGAGGCGGCGCTCCTAGCACAGCTATGGCGGCGTTTCTCGCGCGTATCGATCGAACACCTGCTTTCTGGCCCGGGCCTTGCAAATCTGTACTGGGCCAACGCGCAGTTACTGGGCGTGGATGGCGAGCTGCAAGCCGCGGACATTGTGGCCGGTGCGCAGCAGGGCGATGAGCTGTGTCTGCAGAGCATCGCCGATTTCACGGGCATCATGGGCTCGGTATGTGGGGACATCGCCTTGATGACTGGCAGTCTATCGGGCTTGTTCCTGTCCGGAGCGATGCTGACAAAAATGGACCGATTTTTCGACCAAAGGCTCTTTATGACGCGATTTGTAGACAAAGGGCCTTTCTCCTCCTGGTGCAGCAGTGTGCCGATAGGGCGTATCAGCGCCGACTATCCGGGACTCCTTGGCTGCGCCGCCTATTGCAGGTCTGTCCATGACTAGCCTTCCCGCATACCCTCTGTTCCTGCAGGCCTGCGCAGCACTCGACGATGAGGAGCGCGAGCAGGTCGAGGAATTATTGAGACTCAACCATGTAGCCAGCGAGTACATAGAGTATTCGGGCCACATCGCGCAGATACCCTTCAGTGACCGCTTCGATATCCTTTTATTCAAGGGTTTGGACCTGATCACGGGCGATCGGGTCGATCCTGCCAAACTGCATGCCACGCTCGCACTGGCGCGCGAGAATCAATGGCGCGCCGCACTCTATCCGGCCAATATTCTCAGCCCTGGCGGGCGCGAGACGGTGTGTCTGCGCCTGCCCAGTTCCGCCCTCGATTGCCTCTGGCAGTGGCAGGTGCAATGCGAAGATGGCAGTAGCTTTGCGCAGGAATTTTCGCCGCAGCACCTGCCCAGCTCCGGGGAGGGGGAGTTAGATGGCATCGCGCACAGTGCCCGTGAATTGGCCTTGGCTCCCTTTCTAAATGGGGTATTGCCCATCGGTTACCATGGCCTGTTGTTGCGCTGCCTCGATGAGGAGGTCGCCAAGACCCTCCGGCTTGAGGGACTCGAGGCGCAACTTATCGTTGCGCCGGCGCGCAGCTTCGAACCGGATTGGGCCCTGTCAGGACAGCGCCTGTGGGGCTTCTCCGTGCAGGTCTATAGCCTGCGTTCAGAGCGCAACTGGGGCATCGGCGACTTTACCGATTTATCCGCATTGATCGACTGTGCGAGTGGCAAGAAGGCGAGTTTCCTGGTCTTGAACCCCCTGCACGCCCTGGACGCCAATGCCCCGCACAATTGCAGTCCCTATAGCCCGAATGATCGGCGGCGCCTCAACCCCCTGTATATCGATGTGGAGCGCGAGACCGAGTTCTTAGCCACGCCAAGCCTGCGTGAGATGGTTGCCGATCCACAATGGCACGAGCGCCTTGCGCAGCTACGCTGCGGCGATAGCGTCGACTATGTGGCGGTAGCCAAGTGTAAGCACGAGATATTCGTGCAGATGTTTCGCCATTTTCTCGCCAAGCATCTAGAGAAAAATACCGCCCGCGCGCGCATCTTCAATGATTTTGTCGAGGCGCAGGGGCAAAGCCTGATGGCGTTTGCGCGCTATGAGGCCGAGCGCCTGCACAGTAGCGATGCCCTGCAGACCGAGTCCGACCCGCGCTTCACTATGTATCTGCAATGGTTGGCGGAGTCCCAGCTAGAGGCTTGCCAACAACTAGCCCTGCACAAGGGCATGCGCATTGGCCTGATTCGGGATCTGGCGGTAGGCGGCGACGGTGGTGGGGCTGAGGTCAATCTGAACAAGGATCTGTATTGCGAGCGTGCCAGCATCGGTGCGCCGCCGGACCCACTCGCCCCGCAGGGGCAGAATTGGGGACTTCCGCCGGTAGACCCCAACGCCTTGCGCACTAGTGGCTATAGTCATTTTATCGAATTATTGCATAGTAATATGGCCCACTGCGGCGCACTACGCATCGACCATGTGATGGCCTTGATGCGGCTGTGGTGGTGTCCGCGCTATCCCGGTCGTGGCGTAGGGGCCTATGTGCATTATAATGTCGACGAGCTTTTCGCCATTCTCCGGCTCGAGAGTCTGCGCAATCGCTGTGTCGTGATCGGAGAGGATCTGGGCGTGGTCCCACCCGAGGTTAGAACTTATATTAATTCCTCGGCTATCTTCTCTAATTCATTGTTTTATTTCGAGAAATACGACGGTTTTCATTTTAAGAAGCCAGAGCATTACCATCCAAAGTCCCTCGCCATGGTCGCCAACCACGATGTGCCGCCACTGGCTGCATGGTGGAATGGGACGGACTTGAGGTTGCGCCATGAGCTCGACCTGATCAACAGCGAGGAGGAGTTGCAGCAGCAATTGCACTCTCGTCGCGAGGAGAAATATCAGGTGCTGCATTGGCTCGGCGAACAATGGCTACTGCCCGCTCCTTGGCAAGGAGACAGCGAGAGCAAACCGTTTGATCTGCAATTGTGTGCAGCGATTTTCCGCTGCTGCGCGCGCAGCGCCGCGCAGCTGGTATCGGTGCAGCTCGAGGATCTCGCCCTATTGGAGACGCCAGTGAATATTCCCGGCACGAGCAGTGAATACCCCAACTGGCGCCGCCGCCTACCCGCCGATGTCGCGGCATTAATCAACTCAGAGTTTGGGAGCAAATTGCTCTACGGATTTAGCGAAGAAAGGAATCTGCCATGAGCAGCAAGCCCCGCGCGGCGGTAAAGAAAACGCCGGCGCAACGTAATAAGAATGCAAAGTCAGACAGCACCGAGCAGTTGGCAGTCGAGGCGCTTTTTCTCAATGCCGAGGATCTATACCTGTTCAGTAGAGGGGAGCAGGAGCGTGCCTATCGTTTCCTAGGCGCTAATCATTTCAGCCATGAAGGCGTCGCAGGGGTGCTATTCGCGCTCTGGGCTCCCTCGGCAAGTAGTGTCGCGGTAATCGGGGATTTCAATGACTGGAACCCGGAGCGCCATCCCATGCGTGTCCATGCTGGATTCGGCGTGTGGGAATGCTTCATCCCCGGCGTGAGCTCAGGGCAGTGCTATAAATATCAGCTTGTCAGTGCGCAGGGGCAGGTGCTGCCCTGGAAGGCCGATCCCTATGCGCAGGCTACGCAGCTGCGGCCCGACAACGCCTCGATCGTGCCCGAACAGGCTCGGTACGAGTGGCACGATGCGGCATGGTTAGAGCGGCGCAGTAAAGTAGCGCTGCATGAATCTTCGATGTTGATCTACGAGGTGCACGCCGGGTCATGGCGACGCCACTGGCACGATGACGGCTTCCTCACCTACCACGAGTTGGCCGATCAATTATTGGCCTATGTGAAGGATATGGGCTTTACCCACATCCAGTTCATGCCGATGAGTGAGTTTCCCTTCGATGGCTCCTGGGGCTATCAGCCGATCGGCCTGTACTCGCCAACGCGCCGTTTTGGCACGCCCGACGACTTTCGCTACCTCATCGATCAGGCCCATCTGCAAGGCCTTGGCGTGCTATTGGACTGGGTGCCCGCGCACTTCCCCTCCGACGAGCATGGTCTAGCCAATTTCGATGGGACGTGCCTGTATGAGCACGCGGATCCGCGTCAGGGCTTCCACCCAGACTGGAATACCTTGATCTATAATTATGGACGCGCCGAGGTCATCAGTTATCTGCTCAGCAATGCCTTCTACTGGCTCGACCAGTTCCATATCGATGGACTGCGCTTCGATGCCGTGGCATCCATGCTGTACCTGAACTACAGCCGGGAGGAGGGCGAATGGCTCCCCAATCAGTATGGCGGTATCGAGAACCTCGAGGCGATTAGCCTGATCAAGCAGATCAACGAGCGAGTGTACCGCAACTACCCCGGTGTGGCGATGATCGCCGAGGAGTCCACGGCCTGGCCTGGGGTGACCGAATTCACTTCGCGCGGCGGCCTAGGCTTTGGTTTCAAATGGAACCTAGGGTGGATGAACGACACCCTGCGCTATATGGCGCGCGATCCTATCCATCGGCAATATCATCACTCTGACCTGAGCTTCGGTCTTCTATACGCATTCTCGGAAAATTTCATACTGCCGCTAAGCCATGACGAGGTGGTGCACGGTAAGCGCTCGTTGATCGAGAAGATGCCCGGCGACGACTGGCAGAAATTCGCTAATCTGCGCGCATACCTCGGTTTGATGTGGTGCCATCCGGGCAAGAAATTGCTCTTCATGGGTGGCGAATTCGCACAGCGTAGCGAATGGAATCACGACCGCAGCCTCGATTGGTCCTTGCTCGATCATGCACCCCATCTAGGAATCCAGCGCCTGGTTCGAGATCTCAATCGGGTGTGTGCGACCCAGCCTGCTCTCTATCAAGGAGATAGCGATGCGGACTGTTTCGAGTGGATCGACGCCGACGCGCGCGCAGAGTCGATCTTTGTCTTCCTGCGCAAGGCCGTGGACAAGGCGGCGAGCTCGGTGGTGGCGGTGGTCAATCTTACGCCGACCCAACATCGCCATTATCGCATCGGCGTACCAGGGCCGGGTCTATACCGAGAGTTGCTCAACAGTGATTCCGCCATTTATGGCGGTAGCGACGCGGGTAATTACGGCGCCGTTAAGGCCGAACAAATGTCATGGCATGGTCGCCCCTGGTCCATCATCGTCACGGTCCCGCCATTGGCTACCATCATGTTTTCACAAACGGGGAATTTATGAAGCAAGCAGTATCCCTAGCTCCGGGCAGCGCCTATCCATTAGGGGCGACTTGGGATGGAGAGGGCGTTAACTTCGCGCTGTTCTCTGCCCATGCAGAGCGCGTCGAATTATGTCTTTTCACACCCGATGGTTCACGAGAGATTCAGCGCTTTGAGTTGCCGCGACTCACTAATCAGGTCTGGCATGGCTATCTGCCTAAGGCGGGCCCAGGCACCGTCTATGCCTATCGAGTCCATGGCCCTTGGCAGATACACATGGGTCATCGCTTCAATGCCAATAAAATCTCACTTGACCCCTATTGCAAGCAACTGGTCGGCAAGTTCGAGTGGTCCGATACGCATTACGGATTCGACATCAATCATGCCGACAAGGATCTGAAATTCGATAAGCGCGACAACAAGGCCTTCATGCCAAAGTGTGTGGTGGTGGAAAATATCGTGGGCAGTACGCGCACAAGTCATCGTGTTCCCTTAGCCAAGACGGTGTTGTATGAGACCCATGTGCGGGGTTTCACTATTTCCCACCCGGGTATTTCGCCCGAGCAACAAGGCTGTTTCGCGGGCATGGGCAATGCTCAGATAATCTCCTATCTCAAGGCGATGGGCATCACCTCGGTCGAATTGATGCCGATTCAAAGTTTCATCAGCGAACATTTCTTGAACGAGAAGGGACTGGTCAATTACTGGGGCTATAACAGCCTGTGTTTCTTCGCGCCTCATCAGGACTATATGAGTAGCAACTCGATCCTCGAAGTGCGTGAGATGGTCGATGCATTTCATGAGGCCGGCATCGAGGTAATACTCGATGTCGTCTTTAACCACACCGCAGAAGGCGGGCGCCTCGGCCCTAGTTTCTCCTATCGTGGCATCGACAATTTGTCATACTACCGCCTGCAGTCCGAAGATAAACGCTTCTATATCAACGACACCGGCTGTGGCAATACTCTGAATATGACGCATCCGCGTGTGGTGCAGTTGATGATGGATTGCCTGCGTTATTGGGCCAGTGCGATGCAGGTGGATGGTTTCCGCTTCGATCTGGCACCGGTATTGGGCAGAGAGTCCTATGGCTTCGATCAGGGCAGTGGCTTCTTCGACGCAATGCTACAAGACCCGGTATTGGCCGGCATGAAACTGATTGCGGAACCGTGGGACATCGGGCCCGGAGGCTATCAACTCGGTCATTTTCCGCCCGGATGGAGCGAGTGGAATGATCGCTACCGCGATACGGTGCGCCGTTTCTGGCGGGGCGATGCTGGAGTGCTGCCAGAGTTCGCCAGACGCATCCACGGTTCTAGCGACATTTTCGAACACGATGGGCGTAAGCCCTCGGCTAGTATCAATTTCATTACCAGCCATGATGGCTTCACCTTGAACGATCTGGTGACTTATCGCGAGCGGCATAACGAGATCAATGGCGAGGAGAATCAGGACGGGCATCGCGAGAATTACAGCGATAACTTCGGCATAGAGGGCCCGACGTTGGACAAGACCATCAACGTCTTGCGCCAGCGGCAGCAACGTAATCTGCTGACCACTCTGTTGTTGTCACAGGGTGTTCCCATGCTCTCCGGTGGCGATGAGAGCTGCCGTACCAAGCACGGCAATAATAATTCCTATTGCCAAGACAACGTGGTCAATTGGATCAACTGGGACAAGATCAACGAAGAGGGGCGCATGCAGCAGAGGTTCACTACGCACCTCACCGAGCTGCGCGCGCGCTACTCCCACCTATTCTTCGATCGCTATGTGCATGAGGCGATGCAGGTTAACGACCCGCAGATTCTTTGGTATAACAATAGTGGCGAGTTGATGCAGGCCAGCCATTGGCAGGAGCACCATGCTCGTACCCTCGGCTGCATGTTGGTGGGACTGAATCCGGCAACTTCGCTTCGTGAGCGGGTGTTGATAATCTTCCATGCCGATCGCGGCGCACTCGGCTTCAGATTGCCCATCGTCGCCGGTGTGGAGCGATGGGAGATCCTTCTGGATACCGCCACTCAATCGGGGATACCCGATGTCAACAATTGCATGGTCGTCAATCGTTTGAATCTATTTTCCTGCTCGACGGTCGTGCTCCTGGCACGGCAGGGCGACCCCGCCAATAAAGTATCCACTGCAAACACACAGGTCGAGGAAGTAATCGAGTCATGAGTAGTTCATCTGAAAGTTCTAAAACTAGCGCCAAGAAATCTCCCCGGAAGAAGAAGGGGCCTATCGGCGTTGGCACATATGCCTGGCTCGGCATGGACAGTAAGACGGTGGCGGAGGATCTGGATCGGCATTTCCATTTAACGCTGGGGCGCGATCAGACCAGCAACGCCCACCACTATCTTTTTAATGCGGCGGCGCTGACGGTGCGCGATCGCTTAGTCGAGCGCTGGAGAGCGACCCGCAAACGCTATCAGGACGAGCGTCCCAAGCGCGTATCCTATATCTCGCTCGAATTTCTAATGGGACGCACGCTGACCAATGCGTCGCTGAATCTGGATATGGAGGAGACGCTGCGCGAGGCTCTGTATCGTTATGGCGTATCGCTGGAAGAACTCTCTGCCGAGGAGCGCGACGCGGGTCTAGGCAATGGTGGTCTTGGTCGGCTCGCGGCCTGTTTCCTAGACAGCTGCGCGACACTCGGGCTCCCGGTTACTGGCTATGGGATTCGTTATGACTATGGCATGTTCCATCAACGCATCGAGAATGGCGCTCAGGTGGAGTGCCCAGATCATTGGCTAGAGTTCGGAAACCCTTGGGAATTCGAGGCGCCACAGGATACTCGTCGCGTGAAGTTCTATGGCAGTACCGTGGTCGGGGCCGATGGCGAGCATCGCCAGTGGATCGACACGCGCGATGTTCTAGCGGTGCCCTATGATATGCCGATACCGGGCTATCGTAATGACACCGTGAATACATTGCGCCTATGGAAGTCTTCCGCCACCGAAGAGTTTAACTTGCATGAATTCAATGCCGGTGGTTACGCAGAGGCGGTGGCCGCGAAGAATCAGGCCGAACAGATATCGATGGTCCTGTACCCCAATGATGTGAGTGAGAATGGCAAGGTGCTGCGCCTGCGTCAGCAATATTTCCTCTCGTCCGCGAGTCTGCAGGATGTGATCGCGCGTTGGGTGCAGCGCAGCGGCTCCGAGTTCGACGAGTTCTCTCAGTATAATTGTTTTCAGCTCAACGATACCCACCCGTCCATCGCGGTGGCAGAGTTAATGCGCCTGCTGTTGGACGAGCAGAAATTGGATTGGGACAGCGCTTGGAAGATCTGTAATACCACCATGGCTTACACCAACCATACTTTATTGCCAGAGGCATTGGAGCGCTGGCCGGTGCGTTTGTTCCGCGAGATGCTGCCGCGTATTCTCGAGATTATCTACGAGATCAATGCTCGTTTTCTTGCGCAGGTCGCGGTGAAATGGCCGGGCGATGGCGGCAAGTTGGCCGAGTTGTCGCTGATCGAGGAGAGTGCCGATCCCCATATCCGCATGGCCCATCTCGCCATTGTCGGTAGTTTTTCCGTGAACGGTGTCGCCGCATTGCATACCGAATTATTGAAGGAAGGGCTGTTCCGTAATTTTTATCAACTGTGGCCGGAAAAATTCAATAATAAGACCAATGGCGTCACTCCGCGGCGCTGGCTCGCCTTCTGCAATCCTAAGCTCGCCGGCTTGATCACCAAGTCCATCGGCGAACATTGGGTCACCGATCTCGACCAACTAAGGCAACTGACACCCTATGCCGAGAATGCGCAATTTCGCCAAGAGTGGGCCGCGATCAAGACCGCCAACAAGCAGTCCCTGGCTGACTTAGTCAAGCTCAAGTGTGACGTGGAGTTCGATACCGGCATGTTGTTCGATGTGCAGGTCAAGCGTATTCACGAATACAAGCGTCAGCTTCTCAACGTGTTGCACGTCATTCATCTTTACGAGCGAATATTGCGCGGCGACACCGAGGGCATGACGCCACGCTGTGTGTTGATAGGAGGGAAGGCTGCGCCTGGCTATTTCATGGCCAAACTTATCATCAAGTTGATCAATAACGTTGCCGCGGTGATCAATGCGGATGAGCGTGCCAAGCCCTTGCTGCGCGTGGCATTCTTACCCAATTACCGCGTGACGGTGATGGAGATCATCTGTCCCGGTGCAGACCTGTCAGAACAAGTCTCCACGGCAGGCAAGGAGGCCTCCGGCACGGGCAATATGAAGTTCATGATGAACGGGGCCATCACCATTGGCACCCTCGATGGTGCCAATATCGAGATTCGCGACGAGGTGGGCGCGGAGAACTTCTTCCTGTTTGGCCTGCAGGCCGACGAGGTCGCACGAGCACGCGAGAATTATGCTCCGAACGATATTATCGCGAATGACAGCGATTTCTCGGCGACGATGCAGCTCTTAGAGTCTGGACTCTTTAATCTGGGAGAACCGGGGCTTTTCGTGCCTATCAGCGATAGCATTCGTAATCCCGGAGATCAATGGCTTACGGCGGCAGACTTCCGTAGCTATGTCGACGCGCAGCGCAGTGTCGGTGCCTTATTCCAGGATCAGAATGCGTGGCAAAGCATGAGTATTTTAAACACCGCAGCGAGCGGACATTTCTCCAGTGATCGCACTATCCGCAGCTACGCGGAAGAGATCTGGGGTCTTTCAGTGAAAGCCCAAAAATAACAATATACTGAGTGAGGAGTCGATTATGGAAAGCGGTCCACGTTATATAAGTAAACTAACCCGCAATACCTATGCGTTGATACTGGCCGGGGGACGGGGCTCAAGACTTCATGAGTTAACCGATTGGCGCGCCAAGCCCGCATTGTTCTTCGGCGGAAAATTTCGGATCATCGATTTTCCCCTCTCCAACTGCATCAACTCCGGCGTGCGTCGCGTCGGTGTCGTGACCCAATACAAAGCGCACTCACTGATTAAACACTTGGTGCGGGGCTGGGGACACTTCAAGAAGGAGTTGGGGGAGGGCGTGGAGATTCTGCCTGCCTCGCAGCGCCATTCCGACAGCTGGTATATGGGTACCGCCGATGCGGTATATCAGAACATCGATATCATACGCGGCGAGATTCCCGAGTACGTCATGATACTCTCCGGCGACCATATCTACCGCCAAGACTATGGCGAGATGCTGGCCTTTCACGCCGAGCATGATGCGGACATGACGGTGTCTTGCATGGAGGTTCCGCTCGAAGAGGCGGCGGGAAATTTCGGCGTCATGAGCGTCGATCGTGCGCACAGAATTCTTGGCTTCAGCGAGAAACCCGAGCACCCGCAACACGTCCCGGATAATCCCGAGCGCTGTCTTGCCTCGATGGGCAATTATGTATTCAAGACAGAGTTTCTTTTCGAGCAGCTGCGTCAGGACTCTAAGAACGTCGACTCGGATCACGACTTCGGCAAGAATATTATTCCCTCGATCATCAAAGACCATAAGGTGTTCGCGTATCGCTTCGTAGACCCGGACAGCGATGAGCTGGCCTATTGGCGCGATGTCGGCAATCTCGATTCGTATTGGCTAGCGAACATGGAGCTCGCCTCGCCAGCTCCGCCCCTGAATCTCTATGATCCGCGCTGGCCAATCTGGACCTTTCAGGAACAATTGCCACCGGCCAAGTTCGTCTTCGATGACGACGACCGCCGCGGGGCTGCAATGGATTCCTTGGTCTCTAGCGGCTGTATTATTTCGGGTTCAATAGTGCGAAAATCCGTGCTCTTTTCGAACGTGCGGATTCACTCGTACTCGCAGATCGACGAGGCCGTTGTGTTGCCCGATGTCGTCATAAAACGCCACTGCAAGTTGCGCAAGGTGATTATCGATCGCGGTTGCACCGTACCCGAGGGTACCGTCATTGGCTACGATCGCGAGGCGGATATCAAGAAGGGCTATCGTGTGACCGACAAGGGCGTCACGCTAGTCACGCGTGAGATGTTAGGCCAGTCGGTCGGCGGAATATAGATTGAGGGATGCATGCATATTGCAATGATTGCCGCAGAGAACGGGGCGTTGGTGGGTGGCAAAGTAGGGGGGATCGGCGATGTGATTCGAGACGTGCCGATTGCCCTAGCGCAATTGGGCCATGAGGTGTCGGTTATCACGCCGGGCTATCAGTCGCTGGCAAAGCGCAATGATGCGGCCCTGCTCGGTACCCTCGAGGTCTCCTTCTGTGGCCACCCGGAAACGGTGGCGATCTTCCGAGTCGAGCAAACTGCCACGGCGAAGGGCGGGGGGGCACGCAAGAAGGGCCTGGGGTCCGTTAGGCACTATATCCTCGAGCACTCCCTGTTCGCGTCCTGCGGTGAGGGCGCGATTTACTGCAATGACCAGCAGGGCCCCTTCGCGACCGATGCGCATAAATTCGCGCTATTCTGTATCGCCGTCTGTCAGGGCTTGATAGAGAAGCGGTTCAACGAAGTGGAAGTGCTGCATCTGCACGATTGGCACGCCTCGCTCGTGGCCCTATTGCGTCGCTATATGCCGGCCTACCGAGCCCTGCGCGCGATGCCCACGGTCTATACGATCCACAATCTCTCGCTACAGGGCGTCCGTCCCCTATCAGGACACTACTCATCCCTACACCACTGGTATCCCAACCTCGCTCCGGATTTGACGCTTATTCAAGATCCCGTGCACTGGGACTGCGTGAACCTGATGCGCGCCGGCATCAATTTATCCGATCGAGTCCATGCGGTGTCGCCGAACTACGCCAAGGAGATTTTGATTCCGACGGATCAAGCCCATGGTTTCGTGGGGGGCGAAGGGCTGGAGAAAGATCTACAGTGTCTAGAGGCGCAGGGGAGGCTGCATGGCATTCTCAATGGCTGTGACTACAATACGCCGCCTGCGCCACATCGCTCCCGCGCACAGTTGCTAGATTTAATCGACCAATCCTTATTGCAATGGGTAGGGGACAAGCACTATGTCCCCGCCGCGCACTTTCATGCGCAGCGTCGCACCGCGCAGTGGCGCCGTCGTCGCAAGTCTGTGAGCTGCACGCTCAGCTCGGTAGGCCGCGTAACGGGGCAGAAGGCGCGCCTGCTCATGGAAGCAGTGAGCGATGGCCATGGCGGTGAGGTCTATGCGCTGGATAAATTGCTCACCGAACTCGGCGATGGTGTGTTGATCATGATCGGCAGTGGCGAGGAGTTCTATGAACACTTCTTCACCTGCGCGATGGCGCGTCACGCGAATTTCCTGTTCCTGCAAGGCTTCTCGGAAGAGCTGGCCGACGCCTTATATGCGGACGGTGATCTATTCCTGATGCCAAGCAGTTTCGAGCCCTGTGGAATCAGTCAGATGCTGGCCATGCGGGCGGGAACCCCGTGCATCGTCCATGCGGTGGGCGGCCTGAAGGACACGGTTGAGAACGGCGTCAATGGCCTCTCTTTTCGAGGCGACACGCCCCGTGAACAGGCGCAGAACATGCTCGATTGCGTCCGTGAGGCCTGCGCGAGCACGGCGAAACCGGCACTCTGGTTGAATCTGCGCCGCAATGCCGCCAATGCGCGTTTTAGCTGGGAAGAGGCCGTGTTGCAGTACCTAGAGCTGCTCTACACTCCGTTGCTCGTGAGCAGACCCTAAGAGGTCGATTAGGGGGCCGCCGATCGAACCCTTAGGGCGCGATCGGCGGTGATCGAGTACTGTCCATCTTGTAGTGTTCTAGTTTGCGCTGGTCGGTCTAGCGAAGCGATCGTTGAGCTTCTGCACCAACTCCCCCGTGCCGGCGATGACCGTGTCTAGCTTGCGACGGCTGCGTGCAGTCCAACCCAGTGGTCGTGACGGTATCAGCGATGACCACCAAGAATTCAGATTCGCTTCAAAGGCGGTAATCACTAGGGCGTCGTCCTTGCTGTTGCTGTGTCGACGCAGTCTATTCAGCACAGACTGGCCGGCTAGGCGGCGCAGCGTGGAGTTGAGATAGATCAGTATGGCTGCGCCAATCGCGGCTACCGCAAACTGCATGGGGATGTCCAGGTCCGAGAACGGCGTAAAGTACAGCCCGTGCCAGGCCTGCGCACGGATGCTATAGAAAAGAAAAGCCGCGAGGCCGCCGACGAAGACAATGGCATTGAGCCACAGCGAGCGGCTCGACCATGTCTGTCTGGCATCGATCAGCCTAGGGACCAGGGTATCGCGCAAGTGTTTGGCATTGCTCTCGAGCGCTCCGATGATGCGGTAGGCGCGCTCCACGTCCAGTTGCTCGATGCGCGCCTTGATGTCGTTCAGGTCCTCGTCGCGCTTGGCTTGGAAGCGTTCCCGTGTCTGATCATCGGCTATGGGCAGAGCGGCGGTCTCGGAGTATATGCGGAAGAAGCGCCCAGCCGTCAGCCCCGATTGTGCTAGCGCACGTTGCCAGGCGGCTACGACCTCCTCGGGATTATCCTCGCGGGCGGTATTGTCCATCTGATTGAGGATATACAGAAACTTGGCGCTGTCTGCGCGCTGCGCGGTGTTGACCACCAGATGCTTGAGAGTGTCGGCCATAGCGCCAGGCTCTGGATGACGCGCATCGAAGAATACCAGCACGAGATCAGACAGGTCGATGATGTGGTCGGTGATCATCAGGGTGGAGCTGCGCTGCTGATCGGCGTCGAAACCGGGTGAGTCGATAAAAATCTTGCCCTGCAATACCGGGGCATTGCTGGTGCGTAGCTGCAGATAGGCATCCACGCGCTTGCCTTCCCCTTCGGCGACCTTCTCGATGTCACGGCTGATCTGATAGAAGGGAAAGCGCGGATCCTTGTCTAGTGCGAGTCCGGGTAGCTGATGGGCCTCGTCGCCTGCGCCATAGGCGATAACGGTAAATTTGTCGTCCACAGCCTGATTGCCAGTGCGCTGCAGGGACTGGCCGAGGAACTCATTCAAGAAGGTGGACTTCCCCGCCGAGTAAGTGCCGAGGACCGCTACTACGGGCCACCAGGATATTTGTGTCGCGTAGGAGTCGTCGCGGTCCATGAAGCCGAGTTTGCGTGCCACCTGATCCAAATCCTGGAAGCGTGTCACCACCTCTGCCAGTGCCGGATTCTCTATCTCGAGATGGTTCTTCAAACGTTTTATGCGTTCTTCTGTCGCGGTTTTAGCCACAATACTTCCTAGGGCGAATTGAATAGAAGCTGAAGCTTCCCATTTTAGAGACCGATTTGTCTAGAGACGCACTAGAGAAGCCCCGCACAAGTGCCGGCAAAAACCTTAGGCACGGCGCCCGAGAGTTTCTCTAGTTCTTGTCGCCGATGAGGGAAATGAGGCTGCAATTTACCCGGTGCCCGGTTAAAATTCGATCCGTTCACGAGCGTAGAGACCAGCATAGGTCGCGCAATATCGGTCTCAAGAGTTCGATTTATGAAGCAGTCTCTGCAGCGCCTAATCCCCGTGATATTCGTCTTTGTCTGGAGCACCGGTTTCATCGTGGCCCGCTATGGCATGCCCTATGCGGAGCCCATGACCTTCTTGTTCCTGCGCTTCGCGGGGGTATTAGTGGTCATGGTGCCGGTTGCGCTACTGGCGGGCGTAACGTGGCCCTCTGGGCGCCAGTGTTTGCATATCGCCATCGCGGGCATGATGCTGCAGGCTGGCTATCTTGGTGGGGTCTGGGCCGCGGTCAAACTCGGGATGTCCGCGAGCCTAGTGGCCCTAATCATGGGCCTGCAACCCATCTTTACGGCGTGGCTCTCGGCATTGGTAGCGGAGCGGGTTAACGCGAGGCAGTGGCTGGGCTTGATGGCGGGCCTGACCGGCGTCGGCATGGTGGTCATGGCGAAGTTCTCGCTCATTGGGCTGAGCCTCGTCAGCCTTGGTCTCTCGGTCCTAGCGCTGGCGAGTATCACCCTTGGGACTCTCTATCAGAAGCGCTTCTGCCCGCGTTTCGATCTGCGCGTGGGCTCCACCATCCAGTTCGCCGCCTCCGCGCTGCTCTGCGTGCCCTTTATGTTTGCGTTCGAGACGCGGCAGATCGAGTGGGTCTTCCCCATGATCGCGTCTCTGCTCTGGTCGATCTTCGCGCTCTCGATCGGCGCGATCTCCTTGCTCTTCATCATGATTCGCGATGGCGCGGCGACCAAGGTGACAAGCCTGCTCTACATGACACCGCCGACCACCGCGGTAATGGCATGGTTCCTATTCGATGAGCCGATCACCCCGATGACTGTCGCAGGTACGGCTGTGACCGTGGTGGCGCTGCTACTGGTCATCAAAGACCCGCGCACGGTCTGAGGCTTTGGGGCGTCTTCGTGTATAAAACGCGATATACTCGTGTCCAGGCGATGTCCTTTCTAGTCTGACGCCGTAACGAATTCCAGCGAGGTGTATATGTTCCGTTCTATTTCCATTGTTACATTGGCAGTATTGCTTTTCGCTTGCTCCGAACCTGCGCCGGTCGATGATTCGCGCGACGGTGCTGTGGTGGCTGCCCCGGTGGGTGACTATGAGTTGCTAGAGACGGTAGCGCGCAGTGGCGATGAGATCGTCATTCCCTATAAGAAGTTCGAGTATCCCAATGGATTGAAGGTGCTCTTACACGAGGATAAATCCGACCCGCTCGTGCATGTGAACATCACCTACCATGTAGGCTCTGCACGTGAAGAGCCGCAGCGCTCGGGTTTCGCGCATTTCTTCGAGCACATGATGTTTCAGGGCTCGGCACACGTGGGAGACGACGAACACTTTCGCATAGTGACTGAGGCCGGTGGTAATATGAACGGCTCCACCAGTTTCGATCGCACCAACTACTTCCAGACAGTGCCCGCGAATCAACTCGAGACCACCCTGTGGCTGGAGGCCGATCGCATGGGCTTCTTGCTGGAGGCGGTGACCGAAGAGAAGTTTGAGATTCAGCGCTCTACCGTGAAGAACGAGCGTGGCCAGAACGTAGAGAACCGTCCCTACGGGCGCGTATATGAGATGTTATTGGCCGCGCTGTACCCTAGTGGTCACCCTTATTCATGGCCTGTGATCGGCTACCCTGAAGACTTAGACGCCGCCACACTAGATGACCTGAAGAATTTCTTCCTGCGCTGGTATGGCCCCAATAATGCCACGCTGATTATCGCCGGAGATATCGACGAGGCCAACGCCCTGGCCCTAGTGGACAAGTATTTCGGCAGCATTCCGCGAGGTCCAGAGGTAGAGCGCGCGAGCCCGCAGACTATTACGATCGAGAGCGACCGCTATATCTCTTATGTGGATCCGAATATTCGCTTTCCGCTTTTGGAGGTGAGCTACCCTACGGTGCCTTTCTCCGAGGCCGATCGCGTGCCCCTGGAGGCGTTGGCCAGCATTATCGGTGGCGGCAAGGATTCGCCATTTTACCAGCGCTTCGTGCTGAGCAATCGCGCGGTCGATGCCAGCGCCTCGAATAGTGCGTTCGAGCTAGGTGGCTTCTTTTCCTTGGAAGTGCAAGCCTTTCCGGAGGCGAATCTAGAGGAGTTCGTGACGGAGATTCGGCAGATCCTGGCCGAATTCGATGCCGATGATATCGATGATGACGATCTGGCGACTTTCAAAGGGCAGAACGAGGCAGAGCTCGTCAATGGTCTCGCGAGTGTGCGGGGCAAGGCGTCACGCCTCGCTCTTTACGACTATCTTATCGATAACCCCAACTACATCGCCACCGAGTTAGAGTTATTGCGAACCCTTAGCAAGGAAGATGTGCTGCGGGTATTCAATCAATACATCGCGGGTAAACCTGCGGTCATTCTCAGCGTCCTAACTCAAGCCAATCCGGATGCGCCGGTACAGCCCGATAATTTCACGCCAAGTCCGGCGATTCGTGTGACCGATAACACGCCAGATAGCTTCGAGCCACGCCCCGTGATCGATGATTTCGACCGTAGCGTGCGGCCACGATCGGGGCAGGCGCCGCTGATGCAAGTGCCACCCTATTGGCGCACGCACTTGGACAATGGCGCGCAGGTGATTGGCACCGTGAGTCGTGAGATTCCCACAGTCACCTTGCGCCTCGAGTTTACCGGGGGCCAACTCGCTCAGACTCCTGAGCAATATGGGATAGCCGCACTTACCGCCGCCATGATGGAGGAGGGCACCGAGCAATTGAGTGCCGAGGCCTTCGAGAGGGAGTCGCAGAAACTTGGTGCCCGCATCAGTGTCAACGCGGGGCAGTCGAGCATGGTGGTGAGCATGAATGCATTGAGTCGCAATCTCACTCAAAGCATCGACCTTCTGGAACAACGGGTCCTGCATTCGGCGTTCACGCAAGAGAACCTAGACCGTTTGCGTCGTCAACAGATAGAGGCGCTGCAAGCCTCGCAGGAGCGTCCCTCAAGCATCGCCAATGAGGTTTTCGATCGCTTGATCTATGGGCCGGAGCACAGCTTCGCAGTACCCTATAACGGTCGCATCGAAACTTTGGAGTCGCTGAGCCTAGCGGATATCGAGGATTTCGCGCGCGCAAACTTCGCCACCCCGAATCTCGAGGTCGTCGTGGTGGGGGATATCGAAGAGCAGGAAATTCTCGAGGAGTTAGCCTTCCTAGATCAACTGCCGTTGACATCGATCCCGCTGCGCGAGCAGCCCGCATCTCCTGCAATCGAGGGCAACACTCTGTATCTGGTAGACAAGCCTAACGTTGCGCAGGCCGAGATACGCATAGGCTATATCACCGACATGCCCTATGACGCGACGGGTGAGTATTTCAAGACAGGCTTGATGAATTATGTCTTAGGGAGCGCCTTCAATAGCCGCATCAACCTGAACCTGCGCGAAGATAAGGGCTATACCTATGGCGCTCGCAGCAACTTCTTCAGTTCCGAGTTCCCAGGCCCATTCACGGCGTCTTCCAGTGTGCGCATGGACAGCACGGCGGACTCCGTGGTGCAGTTCGTCAACGAGATACGCGACTATGCGCAGACGGGCATCACCGCACAGGAGTTGGAGTTCACGCGTTCGGCGGTCGGGCAGAGCGACGCCTTGAGCTACGAAACGCCGGGTCAGAAAGCGGGTTTCCTCGGCCGTATCGTTCAGTACAATTTGGCAGAGGATTATGTCGACACGCAGCGGGAGATTATCAATAACATCAGCAAGAGCGAGATCGATGACCTAGCGCGCGCGAAGCTCCCTATTGAGAATATGGTGATCCTAGTGGTAGGCGATAAGAGTGTGATCCTAGAGTCTCTTGAGGCACTAGGCTATCCAATTGTAGAGCTCGATAGCAGTGGCGCGGTGCTCGATTGAGCAATAGCGTTCCAAACCGGCGCCGCACTCCCGTGTCCATGGACAGCGACCGCAATTTCGATGACCTAGCGCCGCGCTTCGCCAACAATGTCTATGGTGGTTTGAAGGGGGCGCTGCGCTTAGCGGTGTTGCAGCGCGACTTTCAGCAATTCCTGCCACAGGCCATCGCGGCGCAGGGCACACCGGGACTGCGCATCCTCGATGCGGGCGGAGGGCAGGGGCAGTTCGGCCTTGCGCTCGCGGCGCAGGGCCATGCCCTCGTGCTATGTGATATCTCCGCACAGATGTTGGAGCTAGCCCGCAGCAGCGCGTTGGCCAAGGGTCTGGACGCCGTCGATCTTCGGCAGTGCTCGATCCAACAGATGAGTGCGCAGCAACACAGTGGCGAAGACGAGCCCTACGATCTTGTCCTGTGTCATGCCGTACTGGAATGGGTGGTGGATCAGCCGGGCCTCATTCAGGCCCTGTTGCCACTGGTCAAGGTGGGTGGAGTGCTCTCATTGACGTTCTATAATCGTCATGGCCTGATCATGAAGAATCTACTGCGGGGCAAGCGGCCGCAGATCCTCGATGCCGCGTATAAGCCCAGTCCCGGCAGCCTCACCCCAACCCGCCCCCTCGATCCCGTGCAGGTCTTACAAGCCTTCGACTCACTGCATTGGGAAATACTCTGTCACAGTGGCATTCGGGTTATTCACGACTATCTCTTAACTCCCGAGAGCAGGGCGATGCCGGAGGAGACTCTCATTCGCCTCGAACTCGAGCTGTCCCGTCAAGAGCCTTATCGCAGCCTTGGGCGATACCAACATCTGCTGGTACGACGACTTTGTTGAGAGCCCTAAACAGAGTAGAATCGCGTTTTTTCGAAATTGACAGCAACTCTCAATGCAGGCGCGCAGCCTGCCCACCCCTAGACCGGTTCGATGGAGCTCATGAAATCACTTCACTTAAATAAGGGACGAGAGTCTTCTCTGTTGCGCCTGCATCCTTGGGTATTCTCTGGTGCCGTTAATCGAGTGAGCGGGGAGCCTGGATTGGGTGAGACCGTGAAGATCCTCACCGCCTCGGGTCAGCAGATCGCCGTTGCCGCCTATTCGCCAAACTCACAGATCCGCGCGCGAGTATGGACCTTCAAGCAAGACGAGGTAGTGGACGAGGGCTTCTTCAGGCGTCGACTCGCCGCGGCCATCAAGCGACGCGAGGCGCTGCTCAATGATCCGCAGCGCACTGGGTGCCGTATCGTCTACGCCGAGGCCGATGAGCTGCCGGGCTTGATTGTGGATCGCTACGGGGATTTTCTCGTGTGTCAATTCCTATGCGCGGGTGTCGAGCTCTGGAAGGAGACCATCGTGGCGCAGTTGCGCGATCTTCTGCCGTGCAAGGGCATCTATGAGCGCTCCGAGGCTGCAGTGCGTGCACGGGAAGGGCTAGAGCCTACGCAGGGCCTGCTCTGGGGCGAGGAGCCACCGGAACTAGTGGAGATCAACGAGCGGGGTCGCCTCTACGGAGTCAGCATCGCCCATGGTCATAAGACTGGTTTCTATCTGGATCAGTACGATAACCGGGAGTTGGTGCGCTCACTGAGTAAGGGGCGCCGCGTATTGAACTGCTTCGCGTACACCGGAGGCTTCGGCATCGCAGCCCTCCAGGGCGGGGCGAGCCACGTCCTCAATGTCGACTCCTCGGGGCCATCCTTGGCCCTAGCCGCGGCGAATTTCGCCCGCAACGGCTTCACGCCGGAACAATTCAGCAACCGAGAGGCGAATGTGTTCGAACTATTGCGCGAGTTCAAACAGAGTCAGGAGCTGTTCGATCTGATCGTGCTCGATCCGCCCAAGTTCGCGGAAACCAAGGCACAGTTCAAGCGCGCGGCAAGGGCCTATAAAGATATCGCGATGCAGGCGGCCGCGCTGCTGAGTCCCGGTGGTTTGCTAGTGAGCTTCTCCTGTTCGGGGGCGATAGACCTGCCCTTGTTCCAGAAGATCACGGCCGATGGGGTGCTCGACGCCGGGCGCCATGGGCAGATTATCCACTATATGCATCAGGCGCAGGACCATCCGGTGGGCTTGCCTTTCCCGGAAAGCCTTTATTTGAAGGGTTTGGTCTGTATGTTGGACTGAATCGCGCTATAATTGCCGGGTTTTGGAATCGAGTTGTCTATGTGAATGGCCCGATTCCTGCTTATATATAAAACGTGCCGCGAGCTATGTGCTAGAAGACGTTTTGAGCAAAGTAAGTGCGCCATTTTGAGGCAGAAGTAGCGCCCCTCACATGTTTAATATGGTAGTTGGGCACGTTGTAATAATTGTTTAATCTGCAGCGCTGTTAAAAGTGTTGTGATGAAGTCGATCGCCGAGCACCGCTTCGCGACTGGAGACCCGATGAAGATTGCCGCAGTAGTCACCGATATCGAAGGCACGACCAGTAGTATCGGTTTCGTGCACGATGTCCTTTTCCCATACGCTTTGAAGCATATCGGCAATTTTGTCCGTGAGCATAGCGAAGAGCGTGATGTGATGCGGGTGCTCGTGCGCATAAGTGAAAACACCGGCATCGCTCTGCACAAGCTCGAGGACATCATTAAATTACTGCAGCAGTGGATTCGCGAGGACAGCAAAGATACAGAGCTCAAGGCCTTAGAGGGCATGGTCTGGGAGAAGGGCTATAAACAAGGCATATTCCAAGCCCATGTGTATGAGGATGTACCCGCGGTCTTGCAGCGCTGGCAGCAGCAAGAGCGCAATATCTATGTGTATTCCTCAGGCTCGATAAAGTCTCAACAATTGTTTTTCCGCTTCTCCGAGTGCGGCGACATGCGCCTACTTTTCTCCGGTTACTTCGATACGACGATCGGCCCTAAGCGTGAAGTTAAGTCTTTCATCAATCTGGCCGAAGCGATCGCCCTGCCTCCCGAGTCAATCATGTTCATCTCTGATGTGAAAGAAGAGCTCGATGCGGCCGCCTATGCCGGCTTTCAGACGACCTGGATAATGCGTCCTGAAGAGAGTGCGCTTGACCCGGTCAAACTTGCAAAGACCTCAACGCATAGCGTGGTAACTAGCTTCGATCAGATCGAGCTCAGTTGAAATTAAGCAGGCTCCTCGGACAGCACGCGCTGTATCGCCGCACATAATTTGACGACCACGAAGGTCTCATAGTTATCCACTGGGTCTAAGTCTTCTGAGAAGGCCTCTTGTAGCGTAGATAGCTGCTCTAGCAGTACCGCCTTGGCGTTGGCGTCGGAGTTGGCCTCGAGCGTCTCGGCGACCTGTAGTACATAATTCCAGAATTGCACTTGCTGATTGGCTTCGCTCATGTCGAGGTTACCCCCAGGCTGGGGAGGTGGGTGTAAAGAGTCTTCGTATAACTTGCTGTCATTTTAGGCCTATCGGTGTGCGTAAGCGGTGCAGGGTGAAATCTTACTGCCTTTTCAGAGGCTAATCCATTGGTGTATTCTTTCATGAGTTAACGGCTACGGGGTAGGGTATGGGTTTTCAAAGGATCGATGTAGAGAAGGCGCGTGAGCTAATAGCGCAGAATGCGCTGGTAGTCGATATCCGCGATGGTCACTCCTTCGCGAACGGGGCAATGCCCGGCGCGGTGCAAGTGAGCGGAGATAATATCGAGTCTTTTGTGGCGGACAACGACAAGAGTCGCCCGCTCATCGTATGTTGCTATCATGGCAATACCAGCCAGGGGGCTGCGCAGTATTTTACCGAGCGCGGTTTCAAGCACTCCTATAGTCTCGATGGTGGTTACGAGGCTTGGGACGAATCCGAAGCGGAACTCTGATAGAACTGGAAATTATTCTTGCCGCGATCTTTGGCGACATACATCGCCGCATCGGCATGCTGCAGTAGACTATCCTCGTCCTTGCCATCTTGCCCAAACACACTTATCCCTATGCTGACGCTTATGTCGCAATGCACGTCTTCGATCACGATGCTATTCGCGATAACTCTCAATAAATTGCCTGCTATCTTGGCGATAGCCTCCTGCTCATGCACGCCATTGACGATGATCACGAATTCGTCGCCGCCAAGTCGCGCCACGACATCTGTAACGCGCAACGGGATCTGTAGACGCCTTGCGATCTCTTGCAGCAGGGCGTCGCCCATATGGTGCCCATGGGTATCGTTTACGTGCTTAAAGCGATCGACATCTATAAAGAACAGGGCAAATGATCGCTCCTCGTAGCGCAGTGCAAGTTGTACATTACTCTTTAATATCTCATTGAACTTGCTGCGGTTCGGCAAACCCGTCAGATTGTCGTGGCTCGCGAGGTATTGAATCCGATTCGAAATTTTCTTTTTTGCGGTTATGTCGCGCGAGATGCCACGGTATCCACAAAATTTTCCAATGGAATCAAATACTGGTTCGCCGCTCATGGCGAGATAGTAGACAACGTTTTCGGCATTGGTGAAACTGAACTCGATGTCCTTGAATTGTTGGCGATCCTGTAGCATGGAGCGCAGCTCATCCCAATTTCTCGAGGTGCACAGTAGGTTTTCGAAACCCCATAGGGTTCTACCTTTGAGTGCGGCAATCGCATTCAGATTGCTCTGGCCGACAATTCGACCCTCATAGGTTTGGATGCGTAGGCTATTGTCCATCTCCCAGAAAAAATCGGAAGACAGATGGGTAAGGCTGCGAAAACGTTCTTCGTTCTCTCGCAAAATGCGCTCAGCCTCTTGGCGCTGTTTCTCGTTGTTGAAGTTCTCCAGCGCGAAAGAGACGTTGTCCGCCATGCTCTGTAATAACGCGACGATTTCCTCGTCGAATGTTCCTGTCTCGAATGAGTAAAATAGCAATACCGCGACCGATTTATCGGCGCACAGCAGCGGGAACGCAGCCGCACTCGCCACGCCGCCTCCTGCGCCAGTCTGATGCCATGCGGCGGTGCGCGAGTCCGCAAGAAAATCGTTACTGATACAGGCGCGTTGTGTGTGAAACGCAGTGCCAATGAGACCGCGTCCCGCGGCCTCATCTTGTGAAATGGGGATTAAGACTTCGAGTAATCTTGGGCCGTGATCCCCGGCGGACGCGACGGCGCGAAGATGCTGCGTATCGTCGAGAGCGAAGATAGTGGCGACCGCGAATTTGCCGCCCTTTATGGCCGCATCACACACGCTGTGGTACAGGCTATCGACGGAGACGGCACGTAGGCTAGCGGCATTGGTTTCGCTCAAGGACGAATACATGCGGTGCAGTTTTTGTGCCGTCTGTTCAGTTTTTTTCCGGCGGGTAATATTGCGTGTTACGCCGATGATGATCCAGTTGCCATCGATGCTACTGGCGCGGCTATAGGTCTCGAGGTAGACCTGATTGCCCTTGTGATCGATGATCTCGCGCTCGATCCTGCTGGTGCCGCCTTCGATGATCAGGCGATCATAGCGCTTCTCTGTTTCCTCCATCGACTCCTTCATGAGGGCTTCTTCCGGAGGTTTAGCGAGTAATTCTTCCTTGCTCATGCCGGAGTTTTTCCAGGCAGTGTCATTCACATCGATGTAGCGCATGGTCTTGCGATCTACCAAATAGACCATGTCTCCGGACATATCCATCGCGGCGCGGAAGCGGCGCAGTGAGATTTCCGTATCGACCTGTTCGGAGATATTTCGTGCGAAGCAATGATAGCCGATGAAGGTGCCGCCGGCGTCGAAGCGTGCCTTACCGCTGATGCTGTAGTACATAGGGGTGGAGGACGAGGGGGACTTGGAGGGGAGCTTGCAGATTAACTCCTTGAAGTCCTGTCGTTGCTTGCGCTCGGATAGGTGTTGCCGCCAACTCTGACCACGTCCAGTGACTAGGCAGCCGATGTCCCACAAGGTAGCGCCCTCCAGCGCCAGCAATGGATTCGATTCATCCTGTAGCGAGGCGCTACCACGCAAAGCGGTGCATTGAAAGCTCGGAGACTCCTGCCAATAAAAGTCCGCACAGAGGTCTATCAGCGACCATATGCCCGAATTCGCTTTGGAGAGGTTCTCGTCAGTGTCGTTGTGTTGCATGTTCAGACACTTTTATTCGACAGAGCCTCGCAGGCCCCGTTGAGCGCGTGCAACGCTTCGTCGATCTCTTCACGAGTCATATTCAATGGAGGCAATAGGCGAATGGAGTTCGAGCCGGCTTTCACTGCGAGTAAGTGACGCTCCTTAAGAGCCTGAAGTAGGTCTGCGTTGCTGATGACGCACTTGAGCCCGATCATATAGCCCATTCCGGTTTGTTCGGCCAGCACGTCGGGGAAGCGTGTGATCGATGCGGCAAGTCCCGCACGTAAGTAGGCTGCCGTCTCCATGGCGGCGCGCAGGAAGCCAGGCGCAGTAATGATATCTAGGACTGCGTTGCCCACCGCCGTAGCCAATGGATTGCCACCGAATGTGCTGCCGTGTGTGCCGGCCACCATAGGCGCTGAGACTCGTTCGGTAGCTAGGCAGGCGCCGATTGGGAAGCCGCCGCCCAAGCCCTTGGCTGAAGCAAGTAGATCTGGCGCTATTCCCGAGGCTTGGTACGCGTATAGGAAGCCCGAGCGTCCTACGCCAGACTGCACCTCGTCGTACATCAACAGGATGCCCATCTCGTCGCACAGTTCTCGTACTTGCAAGAGATAGTCGAATGGCGTGAGGCGGATGCCCCCTTCGCCTTGGATCGGTTCTAGAATGATGCCGGCCGTTTTCTCGGTAATCGCGCCGCGCAGTGCGTGGATGTCGCCGAACGGTACTTGGTCGAAACCGGGGTCGCCAGTGAGGAAGCCTTCCGTGTGGAGGGGGTTGGCTGAGGCCGCGATCGGAGCTAGCGTTCGGCCATGGAATGACTGTGATAATGCGATGATGCGCACACGTTCGGTGTCGCCACGGCTATAGTGATAGCGCCGCATCATCTTGAATCCCGCCTCTACGGCCTCTGTTCCGGAGTTACTGAAGAATACGCGATCGGCGAAGGTGTGCTCGACTAGGCGTTTCGCGAGTCGTTCGGTCTGCGGAATACGAAATAGGTTTGAGCTATGCCAGATCTTGGTGGACTGCTCTTGCAGTGCGGCCACGAGGTGAGGGTGGCAGTGTCCAAGACAGTTAACCGCGATTCCCATGGTGAGGTCGAGATAGCGTTCTCCCTCCGGGGTGAATAAATAACAGCCTTGTCCACGCTCGAACTCGAGCTCTGGGTTTCCGTAGTTGCTCATTAATGCGGAACTCATGGCGCTTCCTTCTTATCGTCTGTAGCGAGATTATGTGCTTGTTCTTGGCGGAGATAACGAGGTTTCGGCTGCGTCTATAAGGCGTATACTGTCCTAATCAATATCAGGTCAGGCGTGTCGCCTGTGGGCCAAAATTAAGTCGCGATAATGCCCTATTGAGGGTCATCATTCAAGACGCGAGCCAGCCACTGAAGTGCCTGGCGATGGCGTTCGAGCGCTAATTTCTTTGTAACAGTGAGGTCTCATAATGATTTTCGGTAAACCCTTGTCGATTCCGGGTGCTCATGAAGCCTTGCCCGGTTCAGAACTGGCGATAACACTACAGTGCAAGCACTTCGTCAACGGCAATCCGCTAGTGCCACCAATGCCCGAGGGCATTCGCAGTGCGGTCTTCGCATTAGGCTGTTTCTGGGGAGCGGAGCGGGTATTCTGGCGCTTGGAGAGTGTGTTTAGTACCGCCGTCGGCTATGCCGGAGGGCATACACCGAATCCTAGCTATCAAGAGGTGTGCAGTGGCATGACGGGGCATACAGAGGTTGTGCGCGTATTCTTCGATCCTGCGAAGATCAGCCTCGCGCGACTGCTGGAGGTGTTCTGGGAGTCACACGACCCCACTCAGGGGATGCGTCAGGGGCACGACCGCGGCACGCAATATCGCTCGGCGATCTACGCCGACGGTGCGGCACAGCTGGAGGCGAGTCAGGCCAGCGCGCAGGTCTTTCAGGCCCAGCTCGACGCTGCCGGACACGGGACAATTACTACTGAAATCAAAATGTTATCAAAATTTTATTATGCCGAAGAATACCATCAGCAGTATCTGGCCAAGAACCCCGATGGCTATTGTGGCATTGGCGGCCTAGGTTTGCAGTGTCGCTTGGAGCCCGCACAGGCCTCTTAGGCATCTCGAAAGAATTCGAGGATCTGTGCTTCCTTCTCCATGGCGTCTTTATAGCCTAGCTCGATCAGGCGATTGCAGTAGCTCTTCTCGAATAGCAGCAGGCTCAGTACCGAGCTAGATCCCGCGTCGCGAATAAATAGCTTGAGGGCGCGGGGCAGGTCGTCGAAATATTCCGAGGCGATCTCGTTCAAGTTTTCACTCGGGGTGATGTCCAGCAATTGAATGGGCCGCATGCGCAGGGCGCGGTCCTTCTGCGCGAGTTCTTCGGGAATCAGCGGCACCATCTTGTTGAAGCGGCGCAGGATCTCACTGTCCATGGTCAGTGTGTCGACGAAGGCACTATTGAGGATGTGGGCGAGGATCTGGGTCAGCGAAGGGTGGGGAGGCTCCGATCCCTTGCTAGGGCGCGGCACCGTACTACTTACCCCCACGACGAGGATACGGTCGGCCCCTAGTTGGATAGCGGGGCTTAGCGGCGCCAGCTGGCGTATCGCGCCATCGCCGAAGAACTCTCTATTGATTTTCACCGCCGGGAATAGCGCCGGTATGGCCGTGGAGGCCATCAGGTGCTCTAAGCCCAATTGCGTACGAATGCCGAGACGATGTGGGTGTTCCCAGTTCTTCAGGCTGTCCACGCCCTGATAGAAGGACACCGATTCGCCACTGGAATAGCCGGAGGCGGTAATCGCGAGCGCCTCGAGAAAACCCGCCTGGATATTGCGCTCCACGCGCTCGAACTTGATCACCTTGGCTAGCAAGGTCTCGAGCGGCATATTGTCTAGGAGCGAGGTGGGGGTGTTGCGGCGTCGATTGCGTAGAAAGGAGAACACCCAGCTAGAGGCGTTCCCGATTACCCCATTGGAGTCCAACTTATAGACTTGCTCGCTGCTGATGTTCTTCCACACATATTCTAGGGCGCGCACCCCTGTGCGCAGGCGCTGCGCGTTGGTGGCGATAGAGGCGGCATTCAGGGCGCCGGCGGAGACGCCCGTGATGATGGGGAAGGGGTTGGAAGACTGACGTGGCAGTAGGTTTGCGATCGCACGCAATACGCCGACTTGGTAGGACGCTCGGGCGCCTCCGCCCGAGAGTACGAGAGCCTTTTTTTCGGGCCGGTCTTCACTCTTCATCCAAATATCCGTATGGGAGGCAGCATAAATTCATTAGCTGGCGATTCTAGCCGTCTTGGCGGCGTGTTTACATGTTTTTAGCGTAATTGGACGGTATCCGTTCGGCACAATGCACTATACTGAACGTCCCGCCGCCAGCGGGAGGCAAGCCCCGATTATTCAGAGGAAGCACAAGCGCCCCATGACACAGACAACGGTGGAAAAATTGGTGATCGCGATTTCTTCGCGCGCCTTGTTCGATCTGAGCGAAAGCCATAAGGTCTATGAAGAACAGGGCCTCGAGGCCTATCAGCAGTATCAGATCGCCCACGAGGACGAGCCACTAGCGCCAGGCGATGCCTTCGGCCTTGTGAACAAGCTGCTCAACCTCAACAAACTCATCAAGGCCTCTCGCGTGGAGGTTATCCTGCTCTCACGCAATAGCGCCGACACCGGGCTGCGGGTCTTCAACTCGATCAGCCATTATGGCTTGAATATTACCCGGGCTGCGTTCTGCGGGGGCGATAGCCCCTATCGCTATATCTCGGCGTTCAACTGTCATCTATTCCTTTCCACCGATGGCGGTGACGTGCGCTTGGCGCTCGAGCACGGCGTGGCGGCCGCGACGATCCTGCCCTCTAAGGTGAGCTCGAAGCAGGAGGGGCAGCTGCGCTTCGCCTTCGATGGCGACGCCGTGCTGTTCTCCGATGAGGCCGAGCAGATCTATAAGGCGAGCGGGCTGGAGGCGTTTACGGCCAGCGAGCGCCTAGCGGCCAATCAACCTCTCTCGGGAGGGCCATTCAAACATTTCCTCGCGGCCCTGCAGCAGCTGCAGATGGAGTTTCCCCCTGGCGAGGCACCCATTAGGACGTGTCTGGTGACGGCCCGTTCGGCCCCGACTCACGAGCGCGTGGTGAAGACGCTGCGGGCTTGGAATATCCGAATCGACGAGTCCCTGTTCCTCGGTGGCATGGAGAAGGGCGACTTCCTGCGCGCCTATGACGCAGACGTCTTCTTCGACGATCAGGAGGCGCACTGCGAGTCGGCGCGCAATCACGTCGCTACCGGCCATGTGCCCAGCGGCGTCGCGAATCACAAGAAAGTCAGCAAGGACTAGGGCCTAGCATGATGGAACAGCGCGGAGCGTCTTCATGAAATTGCAGCAACTGCGTTATGTGTGGGAGGTGGCTCGCCGTGGCATGAATGTCTCCGCCGCGGCGCAGAGTCTATATACCTCTCAGCCGGGCATAAGCAAGCAGATACTGCAGCTTGAGGACGAGCTTGGTGTGCAGATATTCGTGCGCAGTGGCAAGCACCTGACGGGATTGACCCCCGCTGGGGAGAAGATTCTCGAGGCCACAGGGGAGGTCTTGCTGCGGGTCGATAATATTCGCCAGATAGCACAGGAGTTCAAGTCCGAAGAGTCGGGCAGCCTCACCATCGCCACCACTCACACGCAGTCGCGCTATGTGCTGCCGGCGGTGATCAGCCGATTCATCGCGCAATACCCCGCCGTTTCCCTGCATATGCATCAGGGCACGCCCCTGCAGATCGCCGAGATGGCGGCGCGCGGGGCTGCCGATTTCGCTATCGCGACCGAGGCAATGGAGCTGGTAGGGGACTTGGTGATGATGCCTTGTTATCGCTGGAATCGTGTCCTATTGCTGCCCCAAGGGCATCCGCTTCTCAATATCAAGCTCGTGAGCCTAGCCGATATCGCGCAATATCCGATCGTGACCTATGTATCGGGTTTTACTGGGCGAGGGAAGTTGGACGAGGCCTTCAGGGCCGAAGATCTCTCGCCACGGGTCGTTGTGACGGCGGCGGATGCCGATGTGATCAAGACCTATGTGCGCCTAGGCGTGGGCATCGGCATCGTCGCGAGTATGGCTTATGACGCCGCCAAGGACACCGATCTGGTGTCGCTGGACGTCAGCCATCTATTCGCCTATAGCACCACCCGCATAGGCTTTCGACGTGGCGCCTTCCTGCGGCACTATATGACGGACTTCATGAAGATGTTCGCACCGCACTTGAGCTTGGCGCTGGTCGAGCGTGTGCTAGAGAGCAACTCGCAGCATGAGGTGGACCAACTGTTTGCGCGACTGCCTATTCCGGTGCTGCCTTAGCGGTCCGAGACGATTACCGAGGGCTTGTGCAGCCCACACTCCTTCGCCGTCGCTTCCTCCCACCACCAACGACCCTCGCGTTCATGCTGATTCGGGCCGATAGGGCGCGTGCAGGGCTCGCAGCCGATGCTGACAAAACCTTGGTCGTGAAGCGGGTTATAGGGCAGGTCGAACATGCGGATATAGTCCCAGACTTGTTTCGAGGTCCAATTCGCGAGGGGGTTAAACTTGAGCAAGGGCTTTTGCGCCGTCGAGAAGGCCGGATCGACTTGAGCGATCGCCACATCGGCCCGGGTAGGGCTCTGATCGCGGCGCTGACCGGTGATCCAGGCGTCGAGCCCTTGCAGATGCTGACGCAGTGGCGCGATCTTGCGGATGCCGCAACACTCCTCGTGGCCATCCTCGTAGAAACTGAACAGACCCTTGTCGCGTGTGAAGGTCTCCAGGGCGGTGGCATTCGGGCTCAGGAATTCGATGTCGATCTTGTATTCATTGCGCACGCGCTCCAAGAAGCGCAGCGTCTCGGGGTGCAGGCGGCCGGTGTCGAGGCTGAAGACCTTGATGTCCTTGTTCAGCTTCCAGGCCATCACGACCAGTGCCACATCTTCCGCGCCACTAAAGGAGATGGCGATGTTCGACACCTGATCTAGCACATGCTTGAGAATCTCTTTGGGCTGCTGGTCTTGGAACTTCGTGTTGAGCGCGGCGATATCCTGAGCAGTAATCATGGTGTCCTTCACTTCGATGGCACTGTGGCGGCGCTAGCCGCGTGGTCTGTGCGTGGCATTCTCTACGATTTGACGCTGTGGGTAAACAGCGCGTTACCTTGCATAGCCCGCGGGATGTGGGTACATTTACGCGTTTTGAATTTAAGCCTTTGGCAAAGGGGAATCGCGTTGGAAGTAGTATGTCTTGATCTTGAAGGAGTGTTGGTCCCAGAAATCTGGATTGGGTTCGCGGAACGTACGGGTATCGATGAGCTGCGGGCTACAACACGCGACATTCCCGACTACGACGTGTTGATGCGCCAACGCCTGCGTATTCTGAGCGAGCACAAGCTGGGTTTGCCGGACATCCAGGCCGTAATCGCCGAGATGAGCCCAATGCCCGGTGCGCCGGAGTTTGTGAACTGGCTGCGCGAGCGCTTCCAGGTGGTGATCCTCTCGGACACCTTCTATGAGTTCTCCCAACCCCTGATGCGTCAGCTGGGCTTTCCGACCTTGTTCTGCCATCGCCTGATTACGGACGAGACCGGCAAGGTCACCGACTATAAGCTGCGTCAGAAAGATCCTAAGCGTCAGTGCGTCAAGGCTTTCCATGAGTTGAACTACACAGTCATGGCCGCCGGTGATTCCTACAACGACACCACGATGCTGTCCGAGGCCGACTTGGGCGTGCTGTTCCGTGCCCCACAGAACGTCATCGATGAGTTCCCGCAGTTTGCTTCGGTGACAGAATATAAGCAGCTACAGCAGGCCTTCGCGAAGGGCAGTCCGCGCATCATTGCGGACTAATCCAGCATTAAGTTAACGTTATAATTTATTGATTATATTGTTTATTTTGTCGAAACATTCCTGATATTCTTGGGCGCATATGGAGTCGGCAACGATGCCGCCTCCGCCCCAGCAATAGATCTCGCCCTGTGCGCAGTGCAGGGTGCGGATCATAATATTGCTGTCTAAATTCCCATCGAATCCCACATAGCCCAGCGTGCCGCAATACACTTGGCGCGAGTCCGGCTCCAGCTCCGCGATGATCTCCATGGCGCGTTTCTTCGGCGCGCCGGTGATCGAGCCACCGGGGAAGCAGTTGCGCAATAGCGCCAAGGCGCCATGCTCTGGCCCGAGCCGGGCGCGGATGCTGCTGACCAGATGATGCACATTGGTGAAGCTGTGCAGTTCGAATAATCGCTCTACCTTGATAGAGCCGGTGACGCACAGCGTACCCAGATCGTTGCGCAGCAGATCGACGATCATGAGATTCTCGGCCCTGTCCTTGTCACTGTCCTGTAACTCCCTCGCCAGCGCTAGGTCCCGCTCTGGGTCCACCGAGCGCGGCCGCGTGCCCTTGATCGGTTGGGTGAGCACCTGCGTGTCGTGGACTCGTATGAAGCGCTCCGGTGAGAAGCTGAGCAGCGCGCCGCCGTCGGTGCGCATAAACCCCGCGAAGGGGCTGTGGATACCCTTGCGCAGGCGCAGATAGGCGCGCAGCGGATCGCCGCTATAGCGACTGTTGAAGCGCTGCGCGAGGTTCACCTGATAGCAGTCGCCCGCCTGGATATAGTCTTGGATGCGCGCGAAGGCGGCGGCATATTGCGCTGGGCTGAGATTCGACTCGAAGGCTTTGGCAAGCTCGAATTCGGTCGGTGTTTCAATGGGTTGCGCGAGTGCCTCTGCGACCCGCACCCAAGTCTGCGAAGGGCAACCCGGCAGGGCGAATAAGTGAGTGCGCCGCTGCTGGTGATCGATCACGATCGCCCAGTGATAGATGCCGATGTTGGCGCTACCATCGTAGGCGAAATAGCCCAGTGCGCCGCCACCGAAGGGCAGGGCTCGCAGCGCGTCCGGGGCGGGCAGTGTCGGGCGCTCCTGTTCGAGCGCCTGTTGCACGCGGGCAAACATATCCGCCTGCTGCGCTGGGTCGGTGAGCGATACGGTGGGCAGGGCGCTGATGATGTCATAGCGCCCGTTACGATCCTGCCCGAGGCCGCTGTCTAGTGCTACTAGGCCTGGCAGTGACTGCAGGCGACACAGCAGGGCTGCGCAATCGCGCTCATAGGGGAGGGTGTCGAGCAGATACTCGCTAATTTGGGACACGCGATGCCTCTGCGCTAAGGGGTGGAATAGACGATTTAGGGCATGACTTCTATGCGGACAGCCAAACCGCCTTCGAGCGTGGTGGTCGCCGTGAACGGTTCGATGCTATCGAAGAACATCTGCGAACGCTCGGCGGCCTGCTGCAATGGAATCCACTGATTCAGGCCTACCTGTACCGTGCTGCTCAGCGCCTGGCCCTGTTCCATGTCCGTGCCGCCGCCCGCTTGAATCATGGACGCGGCGAACTCGAGAGCTACTACTTCATCGCGTATCTCGGCCTTTACGGCCACGCTCTGCTCCGAGCGTACCCTATCCTGCATTAACTGCACGCCGTAGGGACCGAACACGGGGCTAAGCTGAGGCGATTCCTGATAGCGATTGAAGTAGGCGAATTGGCCCTCGGTTACCAACATGCTCTGCACGGGGTGTTCGAGGCGGCGAGTGCTGACGCTGTCCGTTTGACTGCCGTCGTCTGCGGTCTGCACGTTCGCCGCGGCATAGTTAAAATCTACCCGAATAAGCAATTGCTTGAGGGCAACGTCGAGCTGCTCGATGAGGGCCTCGAGTTCGTCCAGATTTGCCCGTGAGGTACTAATGATCAGATTATTGTCGATCTGGCTGATCGCGCCGCGCTCGTCTAGGTGCGGGAGCAGGGCGCCGCGGATCAGGTCGGGGCTCCTATGTTGCAGCCGCACTATCTCGATCACGGCCTGTTGATTGGCGGCAATGGGGGCGTTCTGCGCGTACAACGCCGGGTTTAGCATGGCCAAGCCTAGTAACAATGCGCCGCGCGAGGCTAGGCGTTTACAGGACAATAGTGTGTTCGCGATGTTCATTAGGCCTCATCATGCTCGTCGAAAGAGTCTGCAATCCACAAATTACCCTGATTATATAGTGCGAGAATCGTGTTTGCGTTGTTCTGGTCTGCCTGAAACAGGATAGCCCAATCCGGCTCTGCGGCAAACGGGTCACACAGCGCCTCGAGAGTGGCATCGAAGGACGCTGGGCTCACTAGGCTGTGACCGCCGGCGAACAATTCGGTGCTGCCGTCGGCGTGCTGGGTGAAGGCGAAGCGTGCGATTGGGTGGCGTTGCAGCGTGGCGCCGTCCTCGAGCAAGGCGCCTAGCTCGGCAGCTGACAGGGGAGCGGGCGTCTCTACCAAGTCAGGGTATTTCGCCTGAGTCATATACTTGCCGAAGCTGCGCGACACTAGCGCCGCGTCGAGCAGACGCTGTTGCAGCAGCGCTAACACCTGCTCGTTCACGCTTGGGCTGATTTCGCCGACCCGGCCTGGGCGCCGCGGTGCGGTATCGACATAGCGCTCATCCTCGCGCAGCGACTCGATCAACTCATTGCTGATATCATCGAGTAGCTCTGCCACCGAGGGCGTTCGAAAACCTACCGAATAGGTGATGCTGGTGCCGATAGACTGGCCATAGTGCGCAATATTCGGCGGTATGTAGAGGATGTCGCCTGGCTCCACGATCCAATCTTCCTCGGTCTGAAAATGCCGCAGCAGTTTCATGTCGGTATCGCTGCGCAGCTCGGTGTCGCTATCCACGCGGCCGCCCAGACGCCAACGCTTCTTACCGAGCCCCTGGATCAGGAAGACATCGTAGTAGTCGAAGTGCGGTCCAACGCCGCCGCCATCGCTGGCGAGGCTGATCATCAGATCATCGATACGCCAACGCGGGATAAAGTCGAAGGACTCTAGAATGGCGCGCGCGCCCTCGTCCCATTGATCGGCCGCCTGTATCAACAGGCTCCAATGACTCGTCGCTAGGGTGCGCAACTCGGCCTCTGGGAAGGGCCCGTTGCGCAGCGTCCAATGCTCCTGCGTCGGGTCGCTGAGGATCAGGCGCGACTCGATGAACTCCTCGCAGGCCATGCCGGCGAGCTCGTCTACCTCCAGAGGATCGGCGAAGCTGCCATTGCCCCGAATCAGGAGCGGCTTCTTCTGCCAGTACTCGGCGAGAAAGCGTTCTACATCGAAAGACTTGGGCAATAGGGCAGGGCTCAAGGGCGTACTCCGCTTAGCAACTTAGGGCGCATTAAACCTTCTTCGCCTGATCGATAGCGTTGCCTATGTAGTTCTCTGGGCGCAGCGAGCGCAGCAGGGCCTTGCCTTCCTCTGGGATGTCGAGGGTGTCGACAAACTGCTCCAATACCTGTTGATTAATTTTCTGGCCACGTGTCAACGCCTTGAGCTTCTCATATGGTTGGTCCACGTTATAGCGACGCATCACCGTCTGGATCGGTTCGGCCAATACTTCCCAGCTATTGTCGAGATCGGCGAGCAGTTTCTCCGGCGCAAGATTCAGCTTGCTCAGGCCCTTGAGTGTGGCGTGGTAGGCGATCACGCTGTGGGCGAAGCCGACACCGATGTTGCGCAATACCGTGGAGTCGGTCAGGTCACGCTGCCAGCGCGAGATCGGGAGTTTCTCTGCCATATGCTGCATCACGGCGTTGCCGATGCCTAGGTTGCCCTCGGAGTTCTCGAAGTCGATCGGATTGACTTTATGCGGCATCGTCGACGAGCCCACTTCTCCGGCGATGGTGCGCTGCTTGAAGTAGCCAAGGGAGATATAGCCCCACACGTCGCGGTCGAAGTCGATGAGGATGGTATTGAATCGACACAGCGCCGAGAACAGTTCGGCGATATAGTCGTGTGGTTCAATCTGCGTCGTATAGGGGTTCCATTGCAGCCCTAGGGACTCGACGAAACCTTGCGCATTGGCCTGCCAATCGATATCGGGATAGGCCGACAGGTGGGCATTATAATTGCCGACCGCCCCGTTGATCTTGCCGAGGATCTCGTTGTGCTTAAACTGCTTGAGCTGGCGCTCTAGCCTGGCGACCACGTTAGCGATCTCCTTGCCTATGGTGGAGGGCGATGCCGTCTGGCCATGGGTGCGCGACAATAGCGGCTGCTCGGCGAGCTCGTGCGCCATGCTGCGTAGCTTGTCGACTAGTTGCTGCATCAGCGGCAGCATGACCTCATCGCGGCCTTCTTTGAGCATCAGGGCATAAGACAGATTATTGATGTCCTCGGATGTGCAGGCGAAGTGAACGAACTCGATCTGTGTGGCGAGGTCTGCGTGGCTGCTGACGCGCTCCTTGAGGAAATACTCGACCGCCTTAACGTCGTGATTCGTCGTGGCTTCGATGTCTTTCACACGCTGCGCGTCTGCAATCGAGAAATTGGCGATGATGTCCTCGAGCACTTGATTGCCAGCGCTGGAGATCGCGGGGGCCTCGGTGACTTGAGGGTGTGCCGCGAGACATTGCAGCCAACGAATCTCGACGATCACGCGGTAGCGTATCAGCGCAAACTCGCTGAAGTAGTTGCCTAAGATATCGACCTTGTTGCGATAACGTCCGTCGATGGGGGAGATGGCGGTCAGTCCGCTTAAGGGGCTCGCTGTCATGTTAGTGTCCTAGCCGAGAGGTTTATTAATGAATTGCAAACAGGTTGCGGCGAATAGCCGCCACACTGTCGCGAATGCGTCGCTTGTAGAAAAACAGGTGCCAACGGCGCCCGCCGAGTTGATGCCAGAGTAGGGCCGAGCGAATGCCCGCTAATAGCAAGGCGCGAATCTGGTCGGCCACGCGTTGGTTGCGCAGGTGTTCCACATTACCCTTGACGTGAATGCGATAAGTCAGTTTGCTGATAGTGTCCTGATAGAGCGCCGCGAGTACGGCGTAGTCGTAGTTGTCAGACTTCTGCACGGGCATGAGGCTGTCGGCATCCAGATCCTGTTCCTCGCGATCGAGAAACAGCGTGTCGCGCTGCTGCATGCGCTGCCGAATCGCAGCTTGCATCTCTGGTACACGCATCAATTGCTGTTGGAGCACGCTCATTCCTAACACATATTTCATGGGCTCGCCGAACTCTCTCATGCCATCGCTATCGAGGGATTTCTGCAGGATGCTCAGGCCATTGGAGAAGCGACTGACATCTGGGTAGATGTCCGCGACCGAGTCGGAGTCGATGACTAGGAGCGGGTCGATACAGGCTTTAATCTGCGCCTCATCCGCGCGCCCACTATGGGCGAGTGTATTGACCAGATGCGCACACTGGACGACTACGGCCAGTGTGATATTGCGATATTCCCAATCGTTGAACTTAGCGGAAGTATTGCTCAATGACAGCTCCTCCCAAACAAATTTCCCCGTCATAGAACACGATGCTCTGACCGGGTGTTACGGCGCGTTGCGGTGCGCGGAATGTGACCATGACAGTCTCGTCGTCTATTGCCTCGACCGTGCAGTGTTGATCGGCCTGACGGTAGCGTATCTTCGCCATGCATTGCAGTGGTAGCTGCGGCGCTTGATGATTGATCCATGCGAGCTGGGTTGCCTGCAGTGCGCCTGAGTAAAGATATTCGTTCTCGTTGCCCTGCGCTACTACGAGCACGTTGCGCTCTAAATCTTTGCCCACCACATACCAGGGCGCGTCGCCGAAATCGTGTAAGCCGCCGATCCCTAGGCCTTGGCGTTGTCCGTAGGTGTGGTACATCAGGCCGTGATGCTTGCCGAGCACTATGCCGTCTACGGTCTCGATCTCGCCAGGTTGGGCGGGCAGGTAGCGTTGCAGGAAGTCCTTGAACTTGCGCTCGCCGATAAAGCAGATGCCGGTGCTGTCTTTCTTGTCGTGGGTGACGAAGCCGTGCTCGGAGGCTAGCGCGCGTACCTCGCTCTTCTCCAACTCGCCGACAGGGAAGAGGCTGCGGGCGAGGCTGTCTTCGTTCACGGCGCTGAGGAAATAGCTCTGATCTTTGTTCTGATCCAGACCCTTGAGTAACAGCGTGCGCTCTGCGCCCGGCGTGTCGATGACGGCGCGGCGCACATAGTGGCCGGTGGCGATATAGTCGGCGCCCAACTCCGTGGCGTACTCTAAGAAGGCCTTAAACTTGATCTCGCGATTACAGAGAATATCCGGGTTCGGCGTGCGCCCCGCGCGATACTCGGCGATGAAATGCTCGAAGACATTGTCCCAGTATTCGGAGGCGAAGTTTGCCGTGTGCAGTTTCAGGCCGAGCTTGCGGCATACGGATTCGGCATCGGCCAAGTCGGCCTTTGCCGTGCAGTACTCGCTGTCGTCGTCCTCGTCCCAATTCTTCATGAATAGGCCTTCGACTTGATAGCCTTGTTCTTGCAGCAGGAGGGCGGCCACAGACGAGTCGACGCCGCCGGACATACCGACGATGACTTTGATGGAGGCGTTAGCCGCAGTATTTGTGGAGCTTGCAATCATGGTTTCGAATTCAGTCTTGGGGGCGATAAGGGCCCAGTTCAATCAAGGGTTTGCACGACGTCGAGCGGATAGGCCTTGCCTCGCAGATAGTCGTCGATCACTCGCAACACCACTGGGCTGCGCATCTGCTCCTTGCGCTGTTCCAACTCTGCTCGGGTTAACCACAGCGCCTGCACTATATCGGTATCCAGCGCCAAGCCCGGTACTTCTCGAATGGCCCTGGCGATGAAGCAGCTACGGATATAGCAAATATTCTCTACGCTAGAGGTCTGTTGATACAAGCCGAGAAAGCCGGTGAGCTCGACCTCCCAGGCGGTCTCCTCGAGGGTTTCGCGTATGGCGGCCGCCTCGAGGCTCTCATTCGCCTCCAGATGACCCGCGGGCTGATTCAAGACGAGTTTGCCTTTGATTAACTCTTCTACCATCAAGAAGCGCGCGTTGTGTTCGACAACTGTCGCGACTGTCTTGTGGGGGTGCCACTGGGCCATCGTTGAGGGGTTTCCGCTGCTTTGTGCAAAGGCGCAATCCTAACTCAAAATGCGTCAAAATGCCTCTAGCTTTGACGATTTGCTGGCAGAGGCTACGGGCGCACGAATCGCTTTAGATGGGAGGCTTTTACATGGATAATACCGGCCCATGCAAATTAGCGAATCAGTGGAGCAAGAAAATGGGTGAATTGACGCATCTGGATGCGCAGGGCAATGCCCACATGGTGGATGTCGGCGGCAAACAGGTCAGCAAGCGCTCGGCTACCGCGACGGCGCTCATCACGATGCTACCCGCGACCCTAGAGTTGATCGTCGCTGGCGGGCATAAGAAGGGCGATGTGCTGGCGGTGGCAAGGATCGCGGGCATTCAGGCAGCCAAGAAGTGCGCCGACCTGATACCTCTGTGCCACCCGCTCATGCTGACCTCCGTCAAGGTCGACTTCGAGGTCGATGCCGACAATAATCAGGTGCTGATCACCGCGCGCTGTGGCTTGGATGGTAAGACTGGGGTCGAGATGGAGGCATTAACCGCCGCCTCGGTGGCCGCGCTCACCATCTACGATATGTGTAAAGCGGTGGACAAGGGCATGGTCATCGAGAAGATCTGCCTGCAGGAGAAGCTCGGCGGTAAGTCGGGCCACTTTACACGGCAGGACTAAGACCCTCAGGGGCAGGGTTTACAGGGATAGCTTAATCGGGGGACTAATTTATGGTGAAGATACAGTACTTTGCGAGCCTGCGAGAGACACTCGGCGCTCAGAATGAGGAGCTAGCACTGCCTGAGCAGGTAGGCAGTGTAGAGCAACTGGCCCGGCACCTAAGTCAGAGCCGCGCCGGGGAATGGGCGGTGCTGGAGGACCCATCGCGAGTGCTGGTGGCCGTGAATCAGACCATAGTGGAGCGCAGCCATCCACTGCAGGGGAGCGAAGAAATCGCCTTCTTCCCTCCGATGACGGGGGGTTGAGCGTGATCAGCGTACGCAGCGCCGACTTCGACGTGGCCCAGCTCTATGCGGCCCTGCGCGAGGAGGCTGACAACGCAGGCGGCATCGCCTGTTTTACGGGTCTAGTCAGAGAGTTCTACGAGCCCGAGCACAGGGGCAGCGAGCCGGCGGTAAAGAGCCTGTTCCTCGAACACTACCCAGGCATGACGGAGAAGGCGCTTGCGGACATCGTGGCCGAGGCAGAGCAGCGCTGGGACGTCTTGGCGAGCCAGGTCGTGCACCGCGTAGGAGAACTACACGCGGGGGATCAGATCGTCTTCGTGGGCGTCGCGAGCACCCACCGCGGCGACGCCTTCGCGGCGGCCGAATTCATCATGGACTACCTAAAAACCCGGGCGCCGTTCTGGAAGAAACAGCAGGCGGGCGATACCTCAGAATGGATAGAGAGCCGCGCCAGCGACGAACAGGCTCGAGCTCGCTGGGAAAAAACCACTTAAAAGGTGGCGTCTTTTACTAATTTCGACAGCGCCTCACTTTGCCCCTCTGGTTTTGTGGTCATGATTCGGTTCAGTTCTGTCTAGTTTAGAGCTCCGTAGCGCGAGTGGCACTGCGGCGTACTTCGCTGCTGGACACGCCGTGGACCCATCCATGGGGGCTCAGTCGCCGCGTCCGACCGCCATGGATGGCGGGCGTGCCGAGAATGCAGGAGCAATTCATCGGCCGGGCGGCTCATGGTCCTGCATCGAAGCACCCCACATTGCCACTCTGACTTTGTAGGTGCGACCTAGATTAGTGTTCTTTTCCTAACTTAATTTCGGGCACAACTCAAATTACCGAACTTGCCACGGGTGATTCGGCGGAATGATTAGCGTTGTAATCGAGGACTGGTGTGCGGTGGGGGCTGAGGAGAGTATAAGCAGCATGGATGCTGCGCCTAAGCCTACATGGATGTATTCACGGCGTCTCTCAGCAGCCCCTACCGTGCAGCGCGTTTACCCTCGTAAGGGGGCTCCAACCTCTAAACCAAATTGCCGAATCCAACAGAAGCGCCTTGACAGACTACACAAATGTTCAATTTAAGAACCGACCTCAATCATCCGCGACTCACCGGGCATCAGGCCCTCTAGTTGCCACGGGCCGATGCTGGCTCGGATTAGGCGCAGGGTTGGGTAGCCTACTGCCGCCGTCATCCGCCTAACTTGCCGATTCTTGCCCTCGTATATTGTTAGTTCCACCCAAGACGTCGGAATCAGTTTGCGCTCCCGGATCGGAGGAGTGCGTGGCCACACGTCCACATCGACTAGGCGTCGCGCCTGTGCAGGCCGCGTAAGGCCATCCTTCAGCTTCACGCCCTTGGTCAGCTCCTGTAGAGCCTCAGCGCTGATCTCGCCCTCTACCTGGGCCCAATAGACCTTGCCCAGTTTGTGTTTCGGGTCGCTGATGCGCGCCTGCAGTTTGCCGCAGTCGGTGAGCAGTAGAAGCCCCTCCGAGTCTCGGTCCAGGCGACCCGCCGGGTAGAAGCCCTTCTGCTCGATGCACGCCGCCAGCGTTTGGCGATCCCCTTGATCGGTAAACTGTGACAGCATGTCGTAGGGTTTGTTGAGTAGGATTAGCTTAGCCATAAAGCGTTAATAATGTCCTTTGAGATCGTGGTAACAGCGAAATTGCGCCTCTTGCGGGCTTTTCGCGTCGTGTTTGCGTCTATTCTAACAAAGCCTCAACTGCTATAATGCGCCGCAAAATATCAAGACAGATCGCTCGAATCTGCCGCAGTGTAGAGATCAGAAAAGTCTATCCCGCCACTGAAAACCCTAAGGTGAATCCGGTTTACATAAACAAGGAACAACTATGACTAATGCTCCAACGATAATCTATACCATCACTGATGAAGCTCCTGCGCTTGCCACCTATTCACTGCTCCCGATTATTCAAGCCTTTACCGAGCCGGCAGGAATCAGCATAACAACTAAGGATATTTCCCTGGCGGGACGCATAATCGCGAATTTTGCGGATTATCTGAGTGCGGAACAACAACAATCGGATGCCTTGGCCGAATTGGGCGATCTTGCTAAGACGCCGGAGGCCAATATCATCAAGCTTCCGAATATCAGCGCCTCGATTCCCCAGCTGCACGCCGCCATCAGAGAATTGCAGAAGCATGGCTATGCATTGCCCGATTATCCAGAAGATCCCACTAGCGATGAAGATAAGGCCGTCAAGGCGCGCTACGCGAAGGTGCTAGGCAGTGCGGTAAACCCCGTGCTGCGTGAGGGCAACTCCGACCGCCGCGTCGCGGCCCCGGTGAAAGCCTACGCGCGCAAGAATCCGCACTCCATGGGCAAATGGTCCAGCGATTCAAAATCCCATGTGGCAAACATGAGCGATGGCGATTTCTACTCGAGCGAGAAATCCTATGTGGCCGAAAAGGCCGGTGCCGTGAAGATCGAGTTCGTCGGCGCCGATGGCGTCGCGACGGTATTGAAAGAGAAGACTGCGCTGTTGGAAGGAGAGGTGATCGACGCCTCCGTAATGCGCGCTAAGGCACTGCGAGCTTTCTTCGCAGAGCAGATCGATGACGCCAAGAGCAGCGGCGTTTTGCTGTCCCTGCACCTGAAAGCGACCATGATGAAAGTGTCCGACCCCATCATGTTTGGGCACGCCGTCACGGTGTATTACAAAGACGTCTTCGAAAAATATGCGGCCGTGTTTAAAGAATTAGGCGTGGATCCAGCGAATGGCCTCGGCGATGTTTACGAGAAGATCAAGCGTCTTCCCGATGCCCAGCGCGAGCAGATCGAGGCAGACATTCAGGCGGTCTACAGCACACGCCCAGCGCTGGCGATGGTCGACTCCGATAAGGGCATCACTAATCTACACGTGCCAAGTGATGTCATCGTGGATGCGTCTATGCCCGCGGCGATTCGCTCCTCTGGGCAGATGTGGGGATCCGATGGCAAATTGCACGACACCAAGGCCATGATTCCAGATCGTTGCTACGCCGGGATCTACCAAGAGACCATCGAGTTCTGTAAGAAACACGGCGCATTCGATGTGACGACCATGGGCAGCGTTGCAAACGTTGGCCTGATGGCGCAGAAGGCAGAAGAGTACGGCTCACACGATAAGACGTTCAAGATTCCCGCCGCAGGCAAAGTGCGTGTAAGCGACGAGTCCGGCAAGCTTATTTTTGAACACAGTGTCGAGCAAGGTGACATCTGGCGTATGTGTCAGACCAAAGACCTGCCGATTCAAGATTGGGTGAAGCTCGCGGTGACACGCGCACGCGCCACCTCTACACCAGCGGTGTTTTGGCTCGACGAGAACAGAGCGCATGATCGGGAACTCATCAAGAAGGTTAAGCAGTATCTGCCAGCTCATAACACTGATGGTCTGGAGATTCTTATCATGTCTCCTGTCGAGGCGATTCGTTTCTCTCTCGAGCGTATCAAGGACGGCAAGGACACGATCTCCGTCACCGGCAACGTTTTGCGCGATTATTTGACCGATCTTTTCCCAATTCTCGAGCTGGGTACTAGCGCGAAGATGTTGTCCATCGTGCCGTTGTTGGCAGGCGGTGGTTTGTTCGAGACTGGCGCAGGCGGTTCGGCTCCTAAGCACGTTCAACAATTCGTGGAAGAGGGGCACCTGCGTTGGGACTCACTAGGTGAGTTTCTCGCGCTAGCGGTATCGCTCGAGGATCTTGGCACTAAGACTAAGAATGCGCAGGCACTGGTGCTTGCACAGACCTTGAATGAGGCGACTGGCAAGTTCCTAGATAACGACAAGTCACCCGATCGTAAAGTGGGTAAGCTCGACAACCGTGGCAGTCATTTCTACCTGGCGATGTATTGGGCGCAGGCGCTTGCGGCGCAAAGCAAGGACACGCAATTGCAGCAGCGTTTCGCGAAACTCGCCGGCGAACTAAGCCAGAAGGAAGAGACGATTGTAAAAGAGTTGAATGACTCTCAGGGCGAACCGATGGATATCGGTGGATACTATCAGCCCGATCTTGCGAAGGCGTCCAGCGCAATGCGGCCGAGCGCTACCCTAAACGAGGCTTTGGCAAGCGCGTAAGCGATCTGCAGAAAGCATCGTCGGAAGGGGTTTGTAAAAGCCCTTCATCATAGGCATGGTGAAGGGCTGTTTGGGAATTAGCGTTTTAGAGGTGTAAGGACATCAATTGTCTTCACCTGCCTGTGCTCCGGGGGGCTGCTCCAGACCTATTGGTATGATATTGGCAGCATGCAGGCCCTTGGGACCTTCAATGGTTTCGAACGAAACAGTCTGCCCTGCCTTTAGTGTTTTGTAGCCCTCCATCCCTATGGCCGAGTAGTGCGCGAACAAATCGTCGCCGCCATTATCAGGAAGAATAAAACCAAACCCTTTTGCGTTATTGAACCACTTCACTTGCCCAGTATTCATGGCAAAACTCCCGTGTAACGTGTTGTTGTTATTTTTTGTACTTAGGATTAACACTTGCAGCACTTCGTATAACGCACTGCTTTATACTTGTCAACGTTGATAGCGGGCCTGTGTGCCCCCATAAAACAAGCTGTAAGCAGGTATCGTGCCCGCAATTGCACGGTTCACACGGATAGTGTGGGGCGCTAAATATTTTTTCGATTCTATAAATCAGGCGTATCATGGGGTGCAATAGCGGGGTGTCTCGTTGTTCCCGCGTATTCGATCTTCGTAGTTAGCAATCAGGATTAAGGCAAGATGATTGAGATAGTCAATGCAGGCGTGCGCTCAGAGCGTGTTCATCCAATAGTGAGCGCGCAATGGGACCCTGGCGCAGACGACGGCCGCGATGGGGCGCTTGCCACCTCGTCCGTACGCCCCAAGCTCGCTAAGCCACCGATGTATAAGGTGGTGATTTTTAATGACGATTACACGCCCATGGATTTTGTAGTCGATGTCTTATGCTCTTTTTTCAATCTGAATGTAGAGAAAGCAACGCAGATCATGTTAAAGGTACACACAGAGGGCAAGGCGGTATGCGGGGTCTATACCAAGGACGTCGCGGAGACCAAGGCCGAGCAAGTTAACGATTATTCCCAAGAATGCGAGCAACCGCTTCTTTGTAACGTTGAAGTAGATAGTTAAACGGAAGGCAATCCTATGTTGAGCAAAGATCTAGAAATTACTTTGAACAGCGCCTTTTCCGGAGCCAGGAAGAAGCGACACGAATATATGACGGTAGAGCACCTGCTGCTCGCGCTGCTGGACAACGATATCGCCGCGGACGTCTTGCATGCCTGTGGCGCAGACCTCGCGCGCCTGCGCGCCGAGTTGCTCGAGTTCGTTGATTCTACTACTCCCCTAATTCCGGAGCTCGAGATCGAGCGTGAGACTCAGCCGACCCTGGGCTTCCAGCGAGTGCTGCAGCGTGCGGTGTTCCATGTGCAGTCCTCCGGCAAGCGCGAGGTCACCGGCGCCAATGTGTTGGTGGCGATATTCAGCGAACAAGAGAGCCAGGCGGTATTCCTATTGCGCCAGCAAGATGTCGCCCGCATCGATGTCGTCAATTACATCACCCATGGCACGTCCAAGGTGCCAGGGCATGACGGCGGGGCCGAGCCTTCGCCGCAGCAACAGGAGGGCGAGGAAGAGGGCATCGAGCGAGCCGCGAGCGCGCTAGAGAGTTTCGCGAGCAACCTCAATGAGCAGGCCGCACTCGGCAAGATCGATCCGCTTATCGGGCGTGACGCCGAGGTCACTCGCTTGATTCAAGTCCTGTCTCGACGCCGCAAGAACAACCCCCTGCTCGTTGGCGAGTCTGGTGTCGGCAAGACCGCCGTGGTCGAGGGCTTAGCCCGCATGATCGTGGAAGGGCAGGTGCCCGATGTACTCAAGGGCAATGTCATCTATTCCCTCGATCTTGGCTCCTTGCTCGCCGGCACTAAGTACCGCGGCGACTTCGAGAAGCGCTTCAAGGCGCTCTTGGGTGAGCTCAAGAAGAACCCTAAGGCCATCCTCTTCATCGACGAAATTCATACCATCATCGGTGCCGGCGCCGCATCGGGCGGTGTCATGGACGCCTCTAATCTGCTCAAGCCAGTCCTGACCTCGGGAGATCTGCGCTGCGTAGGTTCCACGACATATCAGGAATATCGTGGCATTTTCGAGAAAGATCGTGCCTTATCGCGCCGCTTCCAGAAGATCGATGTGGATGAGCCGGATGTCGAGACGACCTATCGCATCCTCAAGGGGCTCAAGTCGCGCTTCGAGGAACATCATGACCTGCGCTATAGCGATAACTCGCTGCGGGTCGCCTCGGAGTTGGCCGGTCGCTATATCAACGATCGCTTCATGCCGGACAAGGCCATCGATGTGATCGACGAGGCCGGTGCCTATCAGCGCCTGCAGCCCGCTAGCAAGCGCAAGAAATTGATTCAGGCCCAGGACATGGAGCGAGTGGTGGCCGCGATAGCGCGCATTCCGCCGAAACACGTGTCGACCTCCGATGTGCAAGCCCTCAAGAATTTGGATGAGAACTTGCGCATGGTGGTGTTCGGGCAGGATGAGGCCATCGAGAATCTGGCCTCCGCTATCAAACTCTCACGCGCGGGCCTGAATCATCCAGACAAGCCGATCGGCTCCTATCTGTTCTCCGGGCCAACGGGTGTGGGCAAGACAGAGGTCAGCCGGCAGTTGGCGAAGATACTCGGCATCGAGTTGATTCGTTTCGACATGTCCGAGTATATGGAACGCCACACGGTGTCTCGCTTGATCGGCGCTCCGCCCGGTTATGTGGGCTTCGACCAGGGCGGCCTGTTGACCGAGGCAGTTGGCAAGGCGCCGCATTGTGTCCTGCTGCTGGACGAGATCGAGAAGGCGCATCCCGATGTCTTTAACTTGCTCCTGCAGGTCATGGATCACGGCGCGCTAACGGACAATAACGGGCGCAAGGCGGATTTCCGTAATGTCATCCTCATAATGACCACCAATGCTGGCGCGCAAGAGATGTCCCGCGCCTCTATTGGCTTCACGTTGCAGAATCACAGCACCGACGGCATGGAGGCGCTGAAGAAGACCTTCAGCCCAGAGTTCCGCAACCGCCTCGATGCCATCGTGCAGTTCGGCGCCCTAAGCACCGAGACGATTCGCACGGTAGTGGATAAGTTCTTGGTCGAGTTGCAGGTGCAGCTAGATGATAAGAAGGTCACCCTGCATGTCGATGACAGTGCGCGCGACTGGTTTGTTGAGCATGGCTACAGCCTTACGATGGGCGCACGCCCGATGGCAAGGCTTATTCAAGACAAGCTGAAGAAGGCGCTGGCAGAGGCTATTCTATTCGGAGAACTTACGGATGGAGGCGAGGTTGTCGTGTCGATCGAAAAAGACGAGGTCAAGCTCGAGATCAAGGGCCGTAAAAGCGCAGAGGGTAAGGAGCTGAGCAAGAGCGAGGGCTAGGTGGCTCTCGCTACTTCGCTTAGCGGGCGCGGTAGGTGATGCGGCCTTTGCTCAAGTCGTAAGGAGTAAGTTCTACTTTGACCTGATCGCCGGTCAGAATACGGATGTAGTTTTTTCTCATTTTGCCAGAGATATGCGCGGTCACGATGTGGCCGTTCTCTAGCTTCACGCGAAACATGGTGTTGGGAAGGGTATCCACAACTTCACCATCCATTTCGATCTGATCTTCTTTTGCCATTAACAATCAATCCTGTTTGGGGTAAGCGGGCCTAAAATGGCCGCGGGCGGACAAAAACGTGCGCGCATTTTGCCCCATTTAGTGCCAATAAGCAAAACTCCTTCATTTTTAAGCAAGTTTACTGTCCAGCGCCGCGAGGCGTGATCTTAGTTCAATGAAACCCAGTTATGGTCTATGAGAATCTCTAGGGGGCGGTAATCGGTCTTATAGCGCATCTTGTCGCATTGCTTAATCCAATAGCCTAGATAGACATAGGGCAAATTTAGCCGCCGCGCCTTCTCGACCTGCCACAGAATGACATAACTGCCCAAGGAGCGGCGGTTCTGATCCGGGTCGAAGAAGGTGTACATGGCGGAGAGGCCGTGGTCTAGCTCGTCTACAACGCTAAGCGCCACGAGCGCGCGTTCCGCGTAGAAGGCGTAGAAATGGGTGGTTTCGGTCTTGGTTTCGATGAAGGCTTGATACTGCTCTAAGGAGGGCGGATACATGTCCCCGTCGACGTGCCGTGCGTTGATATAACGGCTGTACAGCGCGTAGAACTCGGGCGAATCGTGATGTTTCACTTCCTGACTGCGCAGGTCTTGGTTGCGCCGCCACACCCGTTTGAAACGCTTATTGTGCTGAAACTCGCGCACCTTGATGCGTGCAGATAGGCAGGCACTGCAAGTGTCGCAAGCGGGGCGATAGAGGTGCGCGCCGCTGCGCCGAAAGCCCACGGTGACAAGCGCGCTGTAGACTCCTTTGGACAGGGGCACGGCTGGGTCTAGGAAGACCGTGCGCGCCTCTTGCCCGGGCAGATAACTACAGGGGTGCCCGGCGGTCTGATAGAAATGTAATTGCTGGATATCATTCGCTTGCAAGATCGCGCAGCTCCATTTCCCAGGGGCCTTGTCGGCCCGGTAGTGTGCGGGCCTGTGCCAGAATCTCTAGAAACTGGGCCCTTGGCATATCTTTCGCGCCGAGACTGCGCAGGTGTTCACTCGGAACCTGACAGTCGATGAGTTGATAGTGCCAGACCTGTAACTGTTTCACGAGCCAAATGAAGCCGGTCTTTGACGCATTGTCTCTAAGATTGAACATAGACTCTCCGAAGAAGAGCCGCCCCATGGCAATGCCGTAGAGTCCGCCCACTAGCACGCCCTCATGCCAGACCTCTACCGAATGCGCGATGCCGCGCCGATGTAGGGCGCAATAGGCCTCCTGCATCTGCGGCGTAATCCATGTGCCGGGATAGGCTTCGCGGGTTAGCGCGCAGTGCTCGATGACTTGGGCGAAGGCCTGATCGAGGGTGACCCGATACTCGCCGCGACGCAGGACTTTACGCATGCTGCGGGAGATGATGAGCTCTTCGGGGCGTAGCGCCATGCGCAAGGATGGGCTCCACCAGAGTATGGGCTGATCGTCCTGATACCAGGGGAAGATGCCGTTCTCATAGGCTCTAATGAGCCGCTCGCAACTTAAATCTCCGCCGACGGCGAGTAAGCCGTCGGGGTCCTTTAGCGCCTTGCTCACTGGGGGAAACTCCAGTGTGGTATCGCTCAGCCAAGGCAGCTTGCTCATCGCGAGTCTCCCCGGTGCCTACTGATCGAGGAACTTCTCGGCATCCAGAGCCGCCATGCAGCCGAAGCCCGCAGAGGTAATGGCCTGGCGGTAGACGTGGTCGGCGATGTCGCCAGCGGCGAAGACGCCTTCCACGCTGGCCTGTGTGGCATTGCCACTGATGCCGCTGTTGATCACGACATAGCCGTCATGCATGTCGAGTTGGCCCTCGAAGATATCCGAGTTTGGTTTGTGCCCGATGGCGATAAACACGCCATCGACCTTGATCTCTTTGGGCGCCTTGGACTCGGTATGCGTGATGCGCATGCCGGTCACCCCCATGGGGTCTCCCAATACCTCGTCGAGGTTGTGATCCCATTCGATGGTGATCAGTCCGGCCTTTTGCTTCTCGAATAATTTGTCTTGCAGGATCTTCTCGGCGCGCAGCGAGTTGCGGCGATGCACGAGGGTCACGTGTGAGGCGATGTTGGACAGGTACAGCGCCTCCTCGACGGCGGTATTGCCGCCGCCAATCACGGCCACCGGCTTATTGCGATAGAAGAAGCCATCACAGGTTGCGCAGGCACTGACTCCCTTGCCCATGAAGGCTTCCTCGGAGGGCAGGCCGAGGTATTGGGCAGAGGCGCCGGTGGCGATAATCAACGCGTCACAGGTGTAGGTCGTGGAGTCCCCCGTGAGGGTAAAAGGGCGTTTGGACAGATCGGTCTTGTTGATATGGTCGAAGAGGATCTGCGCCTCGAAACGCTCGGCATGCGCCTTCATACGCTCCATAAGCGCGGGACCCTGCAGGCCTTCGACATCCCCTGGCCAATTGTCGACATCCGTAGTGGTGGTCAACTGGCCGCCTTGTACCATCCCGGTGATGACCACGGGATTTAAGTTCGCGCGTGCTGCATAGACCGCGGCTGTATAGCCGGCAGGGCCTGAGCCAAGGATGATTAGTCGATGGTGTTGATTCTCGCTCATAAGGTAATGCTTCCTGTAGGTTCTACGCTCGTTGTTCAATCAAACTCTATTTTCATCGAGCACATGCGGGATAGGCTCGATGAAATGGGTGCTAGGACTCTCGATTTAAAGGGCTAGCTGAGAAATTGTGCCTATTCTAGATGATCCCTAACGCCTCCGTTTGCCTTTTTGACCGTAAATAGTCCGCAATGGGGGTCTTGCTTGTTTTCCGGGACGCCAAAATTGATTATGATAGCGACAATTAATATCTAGAATCAGATAGAAAATATAATTGCAGGTGTCTGAAAAGTTTGAAAAATAAACCTCAAAAGAAAGTCGATAAAGAACAGCAGCTTAGTTCTGTAGCGCAGCGCATCATTCGAGAAGGGGTGTTGATCCTCAGTTTCTTGCTTGGGCTGTTTCTAGTGATTGCGCTGGTCAGTTACTCCCCGCAGGACCCCGGCTTCACCACCACGGGCAGCAGTGCCGATGTGCACAATGCCGTTGGGCAACTCGGCGCCTGGATAGCGGACCTGCTATTTCATCTATTCGGCTTCTTCGCCTATCTCTTTCCACTGGCCCTAGTGCTCAAGGCTATCGGCTTCCTGCGCCAGTCCGAGCAGGGCGAAGAACCCTTCTCCTGGGCGATGTTCGGCCTTAAGGCCAGCGGCATCATCCTGCTCGCCGTGGGTGCCTGCGCATTGGCGACCATGCATTTCGCAATCGATGGCGATGTGCCATGGCTCGCCGGCGGTGTGATTGGCTCGATGATGGTCGACGTGACCGTGCCCGTATTTGCGGTAGTCGGCAGTACCCTATTGTATTTCGCGATCTTCCTTCTCGGCCTGACCATAAGCGTGGAGATCTCGTGGCTGCGCCTTGTCGATCGCACCGGCGCGCTGACACTAAGTGGCCTGGCGTGGATAGCACGGACGTGGAAGGCGTGGTGGGAGTCTAAGAAGGAAGAGCAGGGCACGCGGCAGATTCTGGAGACCCGCAAGCGGGCACTCGATGTCTATATCGAGAAAGAGAAGAAGCGCGTGCCGCCGACCATCAAGCCCGTCGAGAAGAAACCTGCGGTGAAGAGCGCTAGGGTCGAGAAAGAGCGTCAGGGCCGCCTATTCACTGCGCCTAACCCCGGCGACTTGCCCGCCATCGCGCTCCTAGACGAGTATAAGGGCGTGCAGAAGCAGGGTTTCTCCAAGGAGTCTCTGGAGGCCATGTCACGGCTATTGGAACTGAAACTCGGCGATTTCGGCATCGAGATACAGGTGACGGAGGTGAATCCGGGACCCGTGATCACGCGTTTCGAGGTGCAGCCTGCGCCGGGCATCAAGGCGAGCCGTATTACCGGCTTAGGCAAGGATTTGGCGCGCTCATTGGCCTTGGTCAGCGTGCGTGTCGTGGAGGTGATACCGGGTAAGACGGTGATAGGGATCGAGATTCCCAACGAGCATCGCGAGATGATTATGCTCAGCCAGGTGTTGGCATCCCCAGAATTCGACAAGTCCCCCTCTCCGGTCAGTATGGCGCTGGGGCACGACATCGTGGGCAAGCCCATGATCGTCGACCTCGCCAAGATGCCTCATCTACTCGTGGCGGGAACCACCGGCTCGGGTAAGTCGGTCGGCATCAATGCCATGATCCTCAGCATCCTATTCAAGTCCACACCCGAACAGGTGCGGATGATCATGATCGACCCGAAGATGTTGGAGCTGTCGGTCTACGACGGCATTCCTCACCTACTCACGCCGGTCATTACCGATATGAAAGATGCCGCCAACGGCCTGCGCTGGAGTGTTGCGGAAATGGAGCGTCGCTACAAGCTCATGTCGGCCCTGGGTGTGCGCAACTTGGCGGGCTATAACAAGAAGGTGACCGATGCCGCGAAGAGCGGTCAGCCGATTATCGACCCGCTGTGGCGCGCCGACCCGATGCAGCTATTAGAGGACCAGCAGGCCCCTGTGCTCGAGGCCTTGCCTATGATCGTCGTCATCGTCGACGAGCTTGCCGACATGATGATGGTGGTGGGCAAGAAGGTCGAGGAGTTGATCGCCCGCATCGCGCAGAAGGCGCGTGCGGCGGGCATACACCTGATTCTGGCGACCCAACGACCCTCTGTAGACGTGTTAACCGGCCTGATCAAGGCGAATATTCCCACGCGCCTGTCCTTTATGGTGCAGTCCAAGATCGACTCGCGCACGATTCTCGGCGAGGGTGGTGCGGAGCAGTTGTTGGGCAACGGCGACATGCTGTTTATGCCTCCCGGTGGCGGTATCGCGACGCGTGTTCATGGTGCCTTCGTTAGCGATAACGAGGTGCACCGCGTGGTAGCCGATTGGAAGTCCCGCGGCGAGCCGGTCTACATCGACGAGATTACCCAAGGCGCCGAGGATCGTGACATGGGCGCATTTGGCGGTGGCGATGGAGAGGGTGAAGAAGAGGACGATGCCCTCTATGACGAGGCCGTGGCCTTCGTGACCGAGACCCGCAAGGCCTCAATCTCTGCCGTACAACGCAAGCTAAGAATCGGCTATAACCGTGCCGCCCGCATGATCGACGCGATGGAAGCCGCCGGTGTCGTCACCTCCATGAACAGCAATGGCAGTCGCGAAGTGATCGCGCCGCCTCCACCGCGATAATTAGGGATTCTGCTATGAGCTTGCGCTCTGTTTTTGTATTTTGCTGCGCCTCGTCCGCCTTCCTCTTAGGCGGGGGGACGGCGAGTGCCCAGGACGAGTCCGCAGCGGCGTTGTCGCAATTACTCGGCGATATAGAGACCTTTGAGGCCGATGTGCGCCAGCTGATCGTAGAGTCCACGGGCGGTGTGCTGGAAGAGAGCGAGATTCGCTTCAAGCTCAAGCGACCCAATGGCTTCTATTGGGAGACCATAGAGCCATACCCGGAGTTGATCGTGACCGACGGTGAACGGCTGTGGAACTACCAGCCAGACCTGTTGCAAGTGACGCTGGAGGCATGGGAGCCGGAGCGTTCCGAGTTGGCAGCACAGCTGCTCGGTGGCCGTATCGATGAGATCGAGGCCGATTACTTCATCACTGGCGGTGACGTGGGCAACGGTAACGCCTTCGAGTTCATCCTAGAACCCGTCGACCCCGCTAGCCTCTACGAGCGCGTCACCCTGTATTTCCGCGGCCAGACGCTGAACTCTATCCATGTGGACAACGGCAACGGTCAGCGCACCTTCTGGGAGTTCTTCAATCACGAGATCAACGAGCCCATCGAAGACGCCGTGTTCGTGTTCGAAGTGCCTGACGACATCGAGCTGATCGACAACCGCGCTGCCAACTAAACCCGCTTAACGCCGAGGCTTGTTATGTCCGAGTCACTATTCGACGCCCTCGAACAAGAAGCGCAACCCCCAGCTGCACAGGCGTTTCAGCCTTTAGCCTCGCGCATGCGCCCGATTCGCCTCGAGGACTTCATCGGTCAGGAGCACCTGCTCGGTCAGGGCAAGCCCCTAGGCGAGGCGATACGCCGTGGCGCGCCGCACTCGATGATCCTGTGGGGGCCGCCGGGAGTGGGCAAGACCACTCTGGCGAGAATGCTTGCTCACGCCAGCGACGGGCATTTCGAGAGCATCTCCGCGGTGCTCAGTGGCGTAAAGGATATACGCGCCGCGGTCGAGCGCGCCCAGCTGCTGCGCCGCGCCAAGGGCAAGCCCACCGTCCTCTTCGTCGATGAGGTCCACCGCTTCAATAAGAGCCAGCAAGACGCCTTCCTGCCCCATGTGGAGGATGGCACGCTGATCTTCGTAGGCGCGACTACTGAGAACCCTTCTTTCGAACTTAACAACGCCTTGTTGTCCCGAGCGCGGGTCTATCTGCTTAAATCCTTAGACGACGCGGCGATTCTGCGCCTGCTCGAACTCGCCCTGCACGATGAGGAGCGCGGCCTAGGACTGCAGGACATCGCCATAAGCCCAGAGGCGCGCCAGCGCATGGCGAGCGCGGCCGACGGCGATGCTCGCGGTGTGCTGAACCTGTTGGAGATCGCCGTAGACCTCGCCGACGAGGAAGACGGCATCCTGCAGGTAGACTTGGCGGTAGTGGAGCAGGTGCTACAGGGCGGGAGTCGTCGTTTCGATAAGGGCGGGGACGCCTTCTATGAACAGATCTCGGCCCTGCACAAGTCTGTGCGCGGCTCCAGCCCAGACGGGGCGCTGTATTGGTTCGTGCGCATGTTGGACGGTGGCTGCGATCCGTTATATATTGCCCGCCGTTTAGTGCGCATGGCGAGCGAAGACATCGGCAATGCCGACCCTAGAGCCCTGCAGATGGCGATGTCGGCCTGGGATGCCTATCTGCGTCTGGGCAGTCCGGAAGGGGATCTGGTAATCGCCCATACGGTGATCTATCTGGCCTGTGCGCCGAAGAGTAATGCGGTTTATAGTGCCTTCAACGAGGCCATGGCGATAGTGCAGAAGGGGGCCTCCCTGGAGGTGCCGATGCACCTGCGCAATGCACCCACCAGCCTGATGAAGGACATGGATTTCGGCGCCGAGTATCGCTACGCCCATGACGAGCCAGGGGCCTATGCTGCGGGCGAGAATTATCTGCCCGAGGCGTTGCAAGACACGCGCTTCTATCGGCCAAGCGAATACGGATTAGAGGCGAAAATACGCGAGAAGCTCGACTATTTACGCGATCGTGACGAGCAAAGCCCCGTGCAGCGCTACTCAAAACGCGACACTGACAGGCGAGGCAAAAGATGATGTATTCTCTCGCAGTGGCCTTGGGTGGGGCGCTCGGCGCCGTGTCCCGTTACTGGCTAATCGGCGCGGTAAGCGCGGCTTCGAACCATCGTTTTCCATGGGGCACCCTAGCGGTCAATGTCCTAGGCTCGTTGTTGATTGGCATGATGTATGTGCTCATAAGCGAGCGCATGGCCTTAACGGAGCAATGGCGCGCCGTGCTGATCGTGGGCTATTTGGGCGCCTTTACCACATTCTCAACGTTCTCTTTAGACGCCCTATTATTGGCGCAAGAGGGCTTTTTACTACAGGCGCTCGCGTATATTGTTAGCAGTGTGTTGATCTGCTTGTTATGCGCCTGGTTGGGTATCGCCTTGATGCGGGCCCTCTAATTCACTTAGCGAAGAAGGAAGATTGAAATCCATGTTGGACCCAAAATGGTTGCGCGCAGAACCCGAGAAACTGGCGGCTTTGTTGAAGAAGAAGAATTTCGACTTGGATATCGCCCTAGTCAATGAGCTGGACGTGAAGCGTCGCGAACTCCAACAGGAGACCGAGAAGCTGCAGAACGAGCGTAACACCCGCTCCAAGGCGATCGGCCAGGCCAAGGCTTCCGGTCAGGATATCGAGCCCTTATTGGCCGAGGTTGCGCACCTTGGCGACTCGCTAGAGGAGAACAAGAAGGCCCTGGCAGAGGTTCAAGAGGCCTTTAACGACCTGCTCATGCGCATGCCCAATGTGCCGCAAGACTGCGTGCCTGCGGGTAAGGACGAGAAAGACAATCAGGAATTGCGTCGCTGGGGCACGCCCCGCGCGTTCGATTTCGAGGTGCTAGACCACGTGGCGATTGGTGAGGCCATGGAGACCATGGACTTCCCAACGGCTACTAAGCTTACCGGTACCCGTTTCGTGGTAATGAAGGGGGCGATGGCGAAGATGCACCGCGCGCTCATTCAGCTGATGCTGGACCAGCACACGCTCGAACATGGCTATACCGAGGTATACGTGCCTTATATCGTCAACCGCGAGTCCCTGATGGGCACCGGGCAACTGCCTAAGTTCGCCGAGGACCTGTTTCGCTTGGAGGGGGAGAACGAGTATTACCTGATCCCGACCGCAGAGGTGCCCGTGACGAATCTGGTGCGCGACTCTATCGTGCCGGCCGAGCAGATGCCCCTGAAGTTTGTGTGTCACACGCCGTGTTTTCGCAGCGAGGCTGGCAGCTATGGTCGCGATACCCGCGGCATGATCCGTCAGCATCAGTTCGAGAAGGTCGAGTTAGTGCAGATGGTGAGACCAGATCAATCGGATGCGGCGCTCGAGGAGTTGACCGGGCACGCCGAGAAGATACTAGAGATGCTTGAGCTGCCTTATCGCACCATGTTGCTCTGCGGTGGGGACATGAGCGCGGGAGCCGCGCGCACCATCGACCTAGAGGTATGGCTGCCCTCACAGGACTGCTATCGTGAGATCAGCTCTTGTAGCACCTTCGAGGACTATCAGGCGCGCAGGATGCAGGCACGCTGGCGCAACCCGGAGAAGGGTAAGCCGGAATTACTCCATACCCTGAACGGGTCTGGCCTCGCCATCGGCCGCACACTGGTCGCGATCTTAGAGAACTACCAGAACGCGGATGGCTCGGTGACGATACCTCAGGTGCTGCGCTCCTATATGGGCGGCGCCGAGCGCATCGCCTAACACTTCTAGATAGTCTCGAGACTCTCCCGAGGAGTGGCATATGCAGTTCCTACCGATATTTCTGAATGTTCGTGCGCAGAATTGCCTAGTCGTGGGCGGTGGAGACGTGGCCTACCGCAAGGCCGTGCTCCTCGATCGCGCCGGCGCAAGGCTGCGTGTGGTCGCGCCTAAGATAAACGCACAGCTCGAGGCCCTCGTCATTGCCGGCGCCGGCGAGTTGCGCATTCGCGCCTTCAAAGAGAGTGACCTGGACGGCGTGTTCCTCGCCGTAGCGGCAACCGATGACGAGGAAGTGAATAGCGACGTGTCCATCGCCGCGAAGAATCGCGGACTGCCCGTGAACGTGGTGGACAAGCCGGCGCTTTGCAGCTTCATTGTCCCCTCGATCGTGGACCGCTCTCCCATCGTGATCGCGATCTCCAGTGGCGGCACCTCGCCAATCTTGACGCGCAAACTGAAAGAGAAAGTTGAAATATTGGTGCCTGCTGCCTATGGCAGATTGGCATTAATGTTAGGGGCCTTTCGCGGGCGAGTGAAGAGTGTTGTCACAGATTTCAAGGCGCGTACTCGATTCTGGGAGGCGCTGCTCTCTGGCCCTATGCCGGGCATGGTGTTGTCCGGTGACGAGGATCAGGCGCGACGTTATGTCGAGCATCAACTGGCCGCATCCGAACAGATCGAGGTGCGCGGCGAAGTCTATCTCGTCGGTGCGGGGCCAGGTGACCCCGATTTGCTGACACTCAAGGCACTGCGCATAATGCACGAGGCCGATGTGGTGCTCTACGACCGCCTGGTTTCGCCGGAGATTCTGCAGCGCGTGCGCCCAGATGCCGACATGATCCATGTGGGCAAGGAGCGTGCAAACCATTCCGTGCCCCAGGAGCAGATCAACGAGATGCTCGTGCGTCTAGCTCAAGAGGGCAAGAAGGTGTTGCGCCTGAAGGGGGGCGATCCCTTCATCTTCGGCCGCGGTGGCGAGGAGATCGACAGGCTCGCCGCGGCCAATATTCCCTTCCAGGTGATCCCAGGTATTACCGCGGCCTCTGGCTGCGCCTGCTATGCCGGTATTCCACTTACTCATCGCGACTGTGCGCAGTCGGTGCGTTTCGTGGCCGGGCATTTGAAGGATGGCAGCATCGATCTAGACTGGGACGAGTTGGCGAAGGAGCACCAGACCGTCGTGTTCTATATGGGGCTGGTGGGCTTGGAGTCTATCTGTGCGGAGTTGATCGCCCACGGCGCGCCAGCGACGCGACCGATCGCACTGGTGCAGCAGGGCACTACGCAAAATCAATTAGTGCTCAAGGGTACCTTGGAGACGATGCCGAGAATAGTGAACAGTACAGAGGTGAAAGCGCCCACGATTATCATCGTAGGCGCGGTCGTAAACTTGCAAGACAAGTATTCTTGGTTTAGAAAAGAGGCGCTCTTGGATGAGAGCGCTCTAGTCTGAGGCTGTGTTTGACTAATCGATCAAATTAAATTCTTTGCCGAGTATGTCGAGGATTTCCTGTCGAGGATTATCCGCCAGCGTCACCGGCTTGCCGATAATCTTCTCGGCGATGCTCAGATAGGTGCTGGAGATCTGCATCAGAATCGCCTCTGGCAATGCATTGTCGCGTGCTAGTGCCGCACGCTCGGGCATACGATCCTTGTTCAGCAGAATGTCGGGGTCTGGGAAGTACTGCAATAACTGCTGGCGAAACTCTTCTTTGGATTTCTCGATCACCTTGCCCTCGCGGTAGGAGGGGCCATCCCAGATGCGCGAAGAGTCCGGCGTGCCGACCTCGTCCATATAGATCAATTTGTCCTGACCATTGATGTCTTTGACATAGCCGAACTCGAACTTGGTATCGACGAAGACTTGGTCGATTTTCTGTAATTCATTGCTGATGACGTCGAAGCCTTCGCGTAGCAATTTCTCGTAGAAATCGATGTCCTCGAAACGGCGGAAATTGAACGCCGCGTAGTTCTGTTCGATGTCGTGACGCGTGATATTCACATCGTCCGCCTCGGGTACACCGGGGATGCCCTTGAGGATGCCCTTGGTAGAGGGGGTGATGAGCAGCTCTGGCAGCTTCTGATCTTTTTTCAGGCCGTCGGGAATGCTGATGCCACAGAAGTCGCGCTCGCCCTTAGTGTAGGCGCGCCACATAGACCCTGTAATGTATTGGCGACAGATTGCCTCGATCATTACTGGTTTGGCTTTCTGTACTATCCAGACGAAGGGGTGCGGGATCTCGAGTATGTGACTCTCGGCCAAGCCTTGCTCACGAAAGAGTCTGAACCAATGGTTGGAGATCGCATTGAGTGCCGCGCCCTTGCCCGGTACACCATTGAGACCACCCTCGCCATGCCAGATGCAGTCGAATGCCGAGATCCGATCGCTGATCACCATGATCGCTAGAGGAGCATCGGGGGCCACCTTATAGCCACGCTCCTTGATCAAGCGTTCACTATCCTGTGGCGTTAGCCAGTATACCGAACGGACCTTGCCGCTGTGGACAGGTTGATTCGTGCGAATGGGCAAGTCGTTATTGATGGCGAGTACGCTATCGGCAAGGCTCATAGTGCTGTGTCCTTCAAAGTGCTATGGGTCAGTTGGTATGTAAAAAAAGATCGCGAATCATAGCAGAATTCCCGATTTGCGACAGCCGCAGCTGTCTAGAAACAATTCGTAGGCCGTGGCAGGCCAGCGATCTTACTGGCCAATAAAGCAGGGTTGCCGGGGAAGAGTTTCAGCAGATAAATACTACGTCCCTTGTCGGCGCCTAGTTCGGTGGCGACGAGTTTCACTAGCGGTCGCATGGCCGGAGACAGCCCGGTGCGTTGATAGAATGCGCGCAATACGTCTATGACTTCCCAGTGCGCCTCAAGCAAGCTTATCGATAAGCTCGAGGCTAGTTTATCGGCGACCTCTGGGCTCCAGTCTTCGAGACTGCGCAGATAGCCGTCTTTATCCAGTGGGATTGCCTTGTGATTGTTAAGAAGCAACTGACTCATTAGCGGTGCCCTAGAACCAACTCACGCTGCGCTGGTGCTCACAGGCCAGCTCTACAAATTGTGCATAGCCGATGGCCGTGACGGTGGCCGGCAGGCTGATCCCGCGGGCGTCCGCGTCCTCTCTTAATGCGAATAGCTTGAGGGCGCGAGTCTGAGGGTTTCCCGCGAGCTTCGAGGCCTGATAGACGCCGTCCTCGATCAGCAATACGCTGTCGCCGCTGGAGGCCACCTTAAGGCAGGCGGCTAGGGCGTCGTCGGCAGCGGTCTTGTTGACTGTATGCAGGGTGCTCATAGCTGATATACCACGTCGGATTCACGAATCAATGCTGCGATCGTCTCGGCGCTGCAGGCTTTGACGTCGATGGCTAAGGCTGCAGGATCCAGATTGCGTGAGCTCAGCGCCTCTGATTCTGCGAATATATTGCTCACCTCGAATAGGGGCAGGGCGGATAGTGCGGCACTAAGATCCTTGGCGTCGATGCTCTTGGGCTGCTGGGCCGCCTGCAATTGCCAAACACCATCGTCCATGAAGACGAGGTTGATGCGCTGTTCGAAAACGGCGGCAGAGAGCACCATGTCTAGGCAGGCCTTGGCGCGCCCACTGCCATAGGGCGTGCTGCGGCTGATGAAGGTGATGGTCTTGGGCGGGTTAGGGGAAGACATCGACGCTAGGCTCCGAAGCTCATGACGCGGTCGGACTTCGCATTAGCATCCACGAGTTGCCCAAGGCCCGAAAGCACGAACTGTGAGCCTAGGCTGGCCGCCTCTTTCTCATAGCGCGCGGCCTCCTGCGCATCTAACACGCCGCGGCGCAGGGCGGAGGAGACGCAGCTGATGGCGTCCAGCTTATGAGTCTTAATTAGTTCCGACCAAGCCTTAACTAGGTCGAACTCGTCCTGTGGCGGGGCGCTAGAGGCGTTGCTGTTGTGAACGCCGTCGTAATAGAAGAACAGCCGATAGATCTCGTGACCCGCCGCTAGGGCCGAAGCCGTGAAGCGGTAGGCACTATAGGCGGCCTCCGTGGAGTAGGGGGCGCTATAGACTAGGACGGTCAATTTCACGGGTATTTGCTCGTGCGTATATGAATGAAGTGTAGATTATAGGCTGCCTGAAATAAAAAAGCCCCGGTGACTACCGAGGCTTTTCGAAGGGCGTTTCAGGCGCGATCAATCGTCGCCGGAGAAAGCCGTTAGCAAGTGAATCAAGCTCATGAACAGATTGTAGATGGACACGAACAGGGTAATGGTTGCCAAGATGTAGTTGCGCTCGCCGCCATTCACGATCTGCCCAGTCTGGTACAGGATGATCGCACTAGAGAACAGCATGAAGCCCACTGATATGGCGAGTTGCAGGGCTGGGATCTGCAAGAAGATGCTCATAATCACAGCCGCAAGCAGCACGAAGAAGCCCGCAGTGATGAAGCCTGTGAGGAAGGAGAAGTCTTTACGCGAAACCAAAGCGTAGCCCGAAAGGCCGAAGAAGATAAAGGCCGTGCCACCGAGGGCCGTGGTCACAATTTCACTGCCAGCGGCGGTAGACATATACATCCCGATCATTGGGCCCGTGCCGTAGCCGATCCAGCCGGCGAAGGCGAATATCGTGAGCAAACCCCAAGCGCTGCGAGCTAACGCATGCGTGGCAAACAACAGGCCGTACAAGCCAATGATGTACATCCAGATGTTCATTGGTGCAGCATTGGTGCCTACAAAGGCCATCAAGGCGCTAAACGCCAGCGTGAGACCCAGAAGCATATAGGTGTTCTTTAGTACCTTATTTACAGCAACAACCGATCCACGGGTTTGTGAAGCGTTTAAAACATCTATCTGGCTCATTAAGTAATCTCCGTAGTTATACTGTGCAGACTAAAGACCGGGAATGCGGGGCTTGTGTTTCAATATTTCGAGCGACCCGCACACTAAACAAATATGGGGTTAAAACCCCGGATTTCAATAGCCCTCAGCCTTGTTAAGGCAGGCTCGATTGTACCTCGTGGTGCAGCGAAAGTAACTGTTTGTAGCTCATTGGCGCCTGGTGTTCACTCTATAGTTGACCGGGTTTCGGTTTCCAATGCGTCACTCATTGATACGAAGGGTGGTGGCAGGGTGGATGAATGCAGCGGTCTTGAGAACCGACGAGGGCGAAAGCTCTCCGAGAGTTCGACCGCAAGCATGAAACCCGTTTATTGCTAATATGTGGTTGACTGAAAATGATTTTCTAGTAAGATTACGCCCCGTTGCGGAGGGGTGGCAGAGTGGTTGAATGCACCGGTCTTGAAAACCGACGAGGGCGAAAGCTCTCCGAGAGTTCGAATCTCTCTCCCTCCGCCACTTTTAACTTCTACCACCCTCAGCGCCAACTCCAAATCTCCCAGAATCTAATGCAGCCCCCAGCGGGAGAGATATTCGAACGTTAAGAGTTCGACCGAAAGCGTCGCTTTGCGCACCCAGCGCAAAGCGCGCAGCCCGCAGGGTTTTTACAGCCCAAAGGCTGTAAAAAGTAATCTCTCCTGCACGGCAACGTAATCAGCACCGCAGCAGCGTGCCATCCGCAAACTTTAAGCATCACCCCCCCCCAGCAATGCCATCGCCGGTCACTTCTCCACAAACGCCAACAAAGACTGATTAATAATCCCATCCCAACCCGCCGCGAAATTATGCGCCGCGAGATCGGGGTTCTCACTAGGGAAGGTGTGCAGTCCGGAGTGGGTAAGTCTGAGCAATGTCTTGCTGCCTTGCGGAACAAGTTCGAAACACACGAGTGAATCGCCAACATAGCCCTCATAGCGCCAGCTATAACTCAATTTCTTGCCGGGCACCGCTTCTTTGACTTCGCACAGGTGCACGTATTGTCTGTCGGGGCTAGGTCCGCCAGTGAAGGTGAACTTAAACCCCGCCTCGGCCTTGAATTCCGGCAGATCGAAATACCATTGCTTCATCTCGTCTTTGTCGGTGAGGGCGCGCCACAGGGCGTCTGCGGAGGTGGCGAAGACGCGCTCAACTACGATGGGCTGTGCAGGATTGCTCATGATCGATTCTCCTTGTTGTTTGTGGTCGATGTCTCGAGGTGTTGGGCTAGGGCGTCGAGTCTGTGATTCCAGAAGATCTCATATTGCGTTAGCCAATCTTGGACTGGCTGCAGGTTCTCAAGCTTACTAGTGCAGATACGCTCGCGGCCCTGTTGGCGAATGTGCAAGACGTCGCATTGGGCGAGGATCTTAATATGCCTAGAAATAGCGGGCCTGCTAATAGGGAACTGCGCGGCGATTGCATTGAGGTTCATAGGCTTGGAGGCGAGCATCTGAATGATTGCCCGGCGCGTAGGGTCCGCAATGGCTTGAAATACGTCGCGTCGCATAGCGTTTCTCATCATGTGATCGAATGGTTACGAATATAGTCTGCGCAATTTAGCGATGCAAGCGCAGAATCGATAGAACGGTCTTGAGCGGCGCGCAAGCATGCTTCTGATTTACTGCCAAGGGCGTTATAGTAGAGCCAATCTTAGGGGCGTTTTTTGCGAAATGCCTTAGGCTAAAACAACAATACTTTCTTCCTTTCGGAGATATCTATGAATGCATTTACTCGCACCGTTACCGCTCTTGGCCTAGGCCTAACGCTTGCTGCCGGGGCGTTTGCCGCCGACATGGAAGACACTATTACGGTCAGCAGCACCGCATTCGAGATGCATGGAATGGTGCCCTTGGCCAACTCCGCCTATGGGGATAATGTGTCGCCACAGCTGTCCTGGAGCGGCCTCCCAGAGGGCACTGTGCAGCTTGCCTTGGTTCTAGACGATCCTGTAGTGCCAATGCCACAGCCCTTCGTGCATTGGGTGGCCTACAATATTCCTGCCGCAGCGGGTCAATTGCCTGCTGCACTTAGCAAAGAGCCTATGGTCGCCGGTGTTGCGGGTCTCGAGGGTATGATCAACGGCTTAAACGGTATCCGTCAGGCTGGCTATTTCGGGCCCCGTCCTCCCGTGGACGGCAAGCTACACGCCTATCACTTCCGCATCTATGCCTTGGATGCAGCGCTAAACCTGCCCGAAGGCCTCAATAAAGAGACCCTTCTCGAGGCGATCGATGGGCACATATTGGGCACTGGCATGCTGATGGGACACTACGAGCAGAAAGAATAAGTGAAGGGCGACCCTATGAGACTTCTACAAACGGTTTTACTCGTGATGACAGCTACAACTAGCGCCTTCGCGCAGACTAATCGAATCGACATCATTCGTCATGACGCGCCGGAGCTTAGTCAGTTCGGCACTTTCGATATAGGCGTGCGGACCTTAGACCTTGTTGCGGCGCAGAGCGTCGACGTCATCAACTCGGTGGCAGGGGAGGTCACGAATTATTACGACCGACCACTCACCGTCGAGCTTTGGTATCCCGCTACTCTCGAGGCGGGGCAGAGCGCCGGTGGTACATACAGCGCGGAGACTCGAAATCTCGAGATAATCGCGACCCTGCATGGCCGGGCAGTGCGCGATGCGGCGCCGAACACGGGAGCGGGGCCATACCCTCTGATCATCATCTCTCATGGCTATCCGGGAAACCGTTTCCTGTTGAGTCACATGGGCGAGAACTTGGCGAGCAAGGGCTATGTGGTAGCCTCTATCGATCACACCGACAGCACCTATCGTCGGCAGGAGCCTATCGCCAGCACGCTCTATAATCGTCCACTGGACCAGCGCTTCGTGCTCAATAGCATCGCGGACATGAACGAGGACAGTGGGAGTTTTCTCTCGGGAATCGTCGATGCCGACAATACGGGCCTGATCGGATTCTCGATGGGCGGCTACGGCCTGCTGAACAACATCGGCGCGTCGTTCAATACCGCGATGATCGATGCGGCCATCTCCCCGCCCAATGAGTTACTCGCAGACCACACCCTGCAGAATCGTAACTATAGGCGCAACCTAGACCCGCGCATTAAGGCCGCGGTGGCTATAGCGCCCTGGGGCATGAACAGTAATTTCTTCACACCACAGACTCTAGAGGGCGTGCAGACGCCTACCCTGTTCGTGGCGGGGGATGTCGATGTCACTGCAGGCTATGAGAATGGCACCCGTGGGATCTTCGAGAACACGGTGAATGCCGATCGCTACCTGCTGACCTTTATTAACGGTGGTCACAGCGTAGCCGCGCCAATCCCGATGCCGGTGGAGATTCTAGATGATCCAGAGCTCAACGGAGCGGGGCATTATGTGGACCCCGTATGGGATGCGGTGCGTTCGAATAATATCCTCGATCATTTCGCAACGGTATTCTTAGATCTGCACCTCAAGGGCATGTCCGAGCGCGCGGCATTCCTAGATTTGATTCCCAATGGCAATGACGGCGTCTACGCAATGAATGGTGAGACGGCTGGGCCGACGCACACTTACTGGAAGGGCTTCGGACGCGGCCGTGCGGTAGGTTTACGCTTCGAGCACAAAGCCAAAGGCGAATAGGAGTGGGGGACGGGGCCGGATACCACTCCAGCCCCGCCCATCACTCATTTGTACACGGGGAATTCTAAACAAAGCGTCTCAACACGCTCCCGAACTCTGTCGATTACAGTCTCGTTGTCGATGTCCGCTAGCACCTCACACATATAGTCCACTAGCAGCAGCACCTCTTTCTCCTTCATGCCCCGCGTCGTAACCGCGGGCGAGCCGATTCTAAGCCCGCTGGTGACAAACGGGGGGAGAGGGTCATCGGGCACCGCATTCTTGTTCACGGTGATATTGGCACGCCCCAGCGCCGCGTCGGCGTCTTTGCCCGTTATGCCTTGCTTGACCAGGCTTAGTAGGAATAGATGATTCTGCGTGCCGCCGGAGACCACTTCATAGCCCTTGTCTATGAACGCTTGTGCCATCGCCTGTGCGTTTTTAACCACCTGTTCTTGATAGAGCTTAAACTCGTCCGACATGGCCTCTTTAAAGCATACGGCCTTGGCGGCGATGACATGCATCAAGGGACCGCCCTGACTCTCGGGAAAGACCGCAAAATTAAGCTTTTTCTCGATTTCCGGATTCGCGCGCGCGAGTATGATTCCGCCTCTGGGCCCTCTCAATGTCTTGTGAGTGGTAGTCGTAGTGATGTCTGCAATATTGACAGGGCTTGGATAGACTCCTGCCGCTACGAGGCCGGCAACATGGGCCATGTCGACGACAAACCATGCGTCGACACTGTCTGCGATCTCACGGAAGCGTTGCCAGTCGACGATCTTAGAATAGGCGGAGAAACCCGCCACAATCACCTTGGGCTTGTGCTCCTTGGCTAAGGCTTCGACTTGAGCATAATCGATCTCGCCGGTGGCTTGATCCAGCCCATACTGTACCGACTTGTAGATGCGGCCGGAGAAGCTTACTGAGGCGCCGTGAGTTAGGTGGCCGCCATCGGCCAGGCTCATGCCGAGGATGGTGTCCCCCGGTTTCATCAGGGCCATATAGACCGCCGCGTTCGCTTGCGAACCGGAGTGTGGCTGCACGTTTGCATAGTCTGCCTTGAACAATGCCTTCGCCCTATCGATTGCGAGCTGTTCTACCTTGTCGACGAATTCGCAGCCGCCGTAGTAACGTTTGCCTGGGTAGCCTTCGGCGTATTTATTGGTGAGCGCGGAGCCTTGAGCCTCCATCACGAGCGGGCTCGTATAGTTCTCCGATGCGATCAATTCGATGTGTGTTTCCTGACGTTGCGTCTCTTCTAACATGCTGTCATTGAGTTCTGAATCGAACTCCGCCAACTTGAGGCTTTTGTAAAACATCCAAGTCTCCCACTTTAAATTACTGACCGATTAATAGAATTTTATATGAGTTCCGCGCGATGCTTTGCCAGATTCTCGAAAAAGAAAGGCGAACAATCTCCCATAGTTTCGATTGCACTGTCAACGTCGACTAAAAGCTTCGCATTTCATCCTCGCAAGGTTTAGGAGTCTGCGCGAGATGCTGCAGAATCGTGCCAAGGGCCTATCGTTTGGGAAGCGCTCCTAAAGAGTGCGCGGTGGATCGTAAGTGAGCGAAAATGGTTCAGGTTTCGCTAAGAGCGCTTGCACAGCCCGCGTTATGTAAACCAGATCGCAAGGTAAAAATTCTTTCTAGGCATATTGAATTGCCTATCGTAAACAGTCCCTTAGCGTTGCTGCACGAAGCTTGCCGCGCTATGGAGTTCGCCAATTATTCTCGGCATGAACTTTCTGGTACGCAAAATGCACCACGCTTTGCGACACGAAGGCTGCGAGCAGAGATACCTAAGGACTCAATCCCGTTCTAGAGGTGGTAGAGATCCTGCACTGCTTCGCTGTCGATATCCATTTTTCAAAGGCGCCTGTCTCAGGAGTAAAGCGTGGCTAATATGACTAAGTTCAAATTTCGACCTTTAGCACTACCGTTTTTTATCAGCACTATGGCCATGCTTGCTGCTTGTAGCGGCGAGTCAACAACGAGCTCCACAGCGCCAATGCCAACCGCTGCTGCGGCTCCGACGCCAAGCCCCGCGAGCACGGCGCTGGGCATTCGCCCGACCGGTGACGAGACCGTTGCGATAGACATGAGCACTATCCACAACGACGAGTTGAAGGAAATATTTAACTACATCGATACCAATATCGATGAGCATGTCGAGAACCTGCAGCGTTGGATACAACAGCCAAGCGTCTCCAATACAGGCGAGGGAATTCAAGAGTCCGCCTACATGGTCAAGGGCTTCTTCGATCAGCTCGGTTGTCAGACTACCAATGTGTACGACGTCGGAATCACGGAATGGGGTCAGCAGGGTAACCCCGTGGTTTACGCCGATTGCGACGAGGGCGCAGAGAAGACTCTCGTGATCTATTGGATGTACGACACCATGCCGATTACCCAGCCTGATCTGTGGAAATCGCCTCCCTTCGCGGCCAATCTTATTGAACAGGCGCCCTATGCGAAGGTCTTGCTAGGCCGTGGCGCTAGCAACTCCAAGGGCCCGCAGATGACACAGCTCAACGCGTTGATGTCCATCAAAGCGGTCACCGGCAAGTTGCCCGTCAACCTCATCTTTGTGGCCGAGGGCGACGAGGAGAGGATGTCCACTGGTTATCGAAAATTCGTACGAGAGAATCCGGAGTTGTTCGCGAAAGCCGACGCGATGTATCGCTTCGGTAGTCAGGGCAGTTTCGGTGGCGGCTCAGAGGGCAGTGTCTTCGTAGAGCTAATTACCAGCGGCGAGTCTTGGGGCCGCGGTCCTAACTACAGCAATATTCATGGCGGCAATAAGCGTTCGGTAGATGCGCCGGCCTGGCGCCACATCCAGATGCTGTCCACACTCGTGGACGAGACTGGTAACCGCGTGATGTTCGAAGGTTTCTACGACAATATCGAGGAGCTGAGCGAAGCTGAATTGGCCAAGTTACGCGAGATGGCCGAGAACATCGACCTCGAAGTGGCTGCGCGCAACCTCGGCGTAGAGCGCTTCATCGCGGATGATCCCCTCACCTTTATCACCATGGCGCGTTACGGGCAGTCGATGAACCTCGACGGCATCTGGGGTGGCAATATGTTTGAAGGCGGTTCGGGTGCGATTCTTCCGAACCGCATAGTCTCTAAGCACAACTTCCGTTATGTACCTTTTCAAGACGGCATGGACATCGTGAACAAGTTGCGCATTCACTTGGACAAGTTCGGCTACGAGGATGTTGAGATTAATGTCGTGGGTGATGTGCCCTGGGCGAAGATGTCCTACGACAATGACATTGCCCGTGCGGCGATGACAATGTTCGATACCTTCGGTGTGGCTTACAACGATCCTATTAAGGAAATGGAGTCGATGCTGGGTGGTTACTGGCCAGCCTATCTGTTTGCCGGTGACGTGATGGACATTCCAATCGTGAGTGGTCAGGTTGGCTCAGGCGGAAACGCGCACGCCGCTAACGAGTACTTCGTGATCGAGGGTGCCGGTAATACCTACGGCATGGCTGGCGGCGAAAAATCCGTAGCGACAGTGCTGTACAACTATGCTGGTCTGAATGCGGCACCGGCTTCGTCGGATTGATCGAAACACAAACTTTGCACAGCCCGTTCGTTTAGCTTGCTTAGGCGAGCGGGTTTGTGACTCAGTCAGTATTATGTTTACAGGAAGCAAAACATGTCAGTGATCTCACTTCAAGGCATCAAAAAAATCTATCACTTAGGCGATAACACCGTGCATGCACTGCGTGGCGTCTCGCTCGACATAGAGGAGGGAGAGTTCGTCGCGATCACCGGACCATCTGGCTCTGGAAAGTCGACGATGATGCATATCCTCGGTTGTCTCGATAGCCCGACGGAGGGCAGCTATCTGCTCAATGGCAAGAACGTATCGAACCTGCCCCGTCAGGAGCTTGCCGATATTCGTAACCGCCAGATCGGTTTTGTATTCCAAGGTTTTAATCTTCTGCCGCGCACCACCGCGGTAGAGAATGTCGAGTTGCCATTGCTGTATACGCGGCCGGTGATGAGCAATGCAGAGCGCACCAAACGCGCGGTAGAGGCGCTGACTGCCATGGGTTTGGCCGATCGCCTGGATCATCATCCTAGCCAACTCTCTGGTGGTCAACAGCAGCGTGTGGCGATCGCCCGGGCGCTAGTCAATAAGCCAGCGTTGATCCTGGCCGATGAGCCTACCGGCAACCTCGACTCCAAGACGAGTATCGAAGTGATGCGACTGCTGCAGGAACTGCGCGAGAAACAGGGCATCACCATCGTGCTGATTACCCACGAACCGGAGATAGCCGCCTATGGTACCCGTATCATTTCCGTGCGCGACGGCGTGATTATCAGCGACGAGAAAAATACCCCCCGTAACCCGGAAGAAGACTTAGCTGCAGTCGCGCCCATTGCGGCCGCGAGCGGTTATTAGGAGCGAACATGGGTTTTGGCGCGCACTTGATTGCATTGGCCTGGCAGGCGCTGATGCGCAACAAGGCACAGACACTCCTGGCGATGCTAGGGGTGACTGTCGGCGTTGGAGCATTGGTGACCAGCATGGCCCTTGGCCGCGGCGCGCAAGAGGCGATCAAAGATCAGCTTCTCGCTGCCGGCGCCAATATGATCATCGTGAACTCCGGCAACTATCAGACGGAGCGTGCCGGAGCAGGGGGTTCGCCCGCTGACCACGGTTATGTTCCCTCGCCTAGGCCGCAGCGTACTCCCTATCTCGTTAAAGGGCCCATCCCTGGTTTTCCCAACGTTCGTCTGCTCAATGCCCATTTCGAAGATGACCCAATGGCCGAGCACGATCACCCTCTGGCCAGTGACAGGCTGGGTGACAATATGGCAGGCCTCGGGGCCGCAGCTACCCTGACACTAGAGGATGCCGAGGCGATACGCAGCGAGATCCCGGGTATCGACTTTGTCGCCTCTGGGGTGCACGAGAACGCGCGCATCTCTCTCAAGGCCGATCCCACGAAACAGTGGTTTACGCGTCTGCATGGCACCGAGTCAGACCTACCCGTTATTCGCAGCGGTTGGATATTTCCCTACGGTCGCTTCCTAAGCGCCTCTCAGGTACGCGATGCGGAACAAGATATGGTGATAGGCCGAGTAGTGGCCGACCGCCTGTTTGGGGAAGGCATCAACCCCGTTGGCGAGACCATCGTCTTGTGGAATCAGGATTTCAGAGTCATTGGCGTAGTAGACAGTACTAGTTGGGCGGCACAGCCCAGTGCCGGGGACGATCAATTCGACGCTATCTATATTCCTGTGACTACGGTGCACAGTCTTCTGAACCTTAGCAAGTTGAACACCATTACCATTACCACCGAGTCTGCGGGGGAGACGACCCGTATAAGCAAGCAGATCGAAGAGATCCTAAGGCGTCGCCACGGGATCACGGAGCAGATGCCCGACGATTTCACGGTGAAGACGCAGGCACAGCAATTGCTCGGTAAGGGGCTCTCGCCCGATGTGGCTCGTATCGTGGCAGGCAATCTCGAGAGCATCGATGCCCTGACCATAGAACAGCTATCGGCATCCCTACAGCGTGCTAACAGGACTATGTTGGCCCTGCTTGCCGGCGTTGCCACGGTGTCGCTCCTTGTGGGTGGCATAGGCGTCATGAATCTCCTTTTGCTCTCCGTCACGCAGCGTACCCGCGAGGTGGGTCTACGCATGGCGATGGGGGCGCGAGGCAGTGACATCGCCTCGCAGTTCGTGCTCGAGGCGATCGTATTGAGCGTGGTTGGTGGACTGATCGGCGCTGCCTGCGGCGTACTGGTAGCGGAGAGTCTGGAGCAGGTCTTTCAATGGTCCACAGATGTGTCCGTCATCTCGATGGTATTCGCGATAATTGTGGCGGCGGTGCTCGGTGTTGTCTCTAGTGTCTACCCCGCTCATCGTGCTTCTCAACTTAATCCAATTGGTGCTCTTCATCATGAGTAAAGAGGGTGATTGCAATGCATAGTTTTCCTGTAGTTTGGGCTCGCGTAATATTGTGTGTGGCACTTATGAGCATTCCAGCGCTTGCGCTTGGGCACGGCGAAGAGGAGCACGGCAATCATGACGCCAAGCATGGCGGTTTCGTGATGATGTATCTGGATATGCATTTCGAGCTAGTGGTGCCGGAACAGGGCGGCATTCAACTCTACTACAGCGATCCACTGCGCAATGACCTGCCTGCCGCAGTCGTGGCGGATGTCAGCGTTGAGATCGAAAGAAGTGGTCATAGCATCGAACCGGTCACCATGATGATCAGCGCCAGTGGCGATCACTGGATGGGGGAGAGTACTCCTGTCACTAGCATCGATGACATCGTGCGAGTCGCCTTCCTCTTCCAAGGCGAACCCTTCGTCCTCGACATCCCTGCAATGGTATTGCCACGCTTCATGGATGCCCCTACACCCGTCATCGCAGAGTCAGAACATGCTGGACACTAGTTTTAAGATGGCCTTGAAGGCGCTGCTGCAGAATCGCTTGCAGGCACTGCTAACCCTTAGCGGCATGAGTATTGGTGTCGCGATGGTTGTCGTAGTCTCCGGTCTCGGGCGCGGTGCGCAGGAGCAGATCGAGAACCAGATCGAGAGTGCGGGTCCTACCATGATTAGCATTCGCTCTGGCAATTTTCAGCTTCTCGCACAGGCGAACGGGGGGCAAGACAGCTCGGGCGGCGAAGTATCCGAGTCCGGGCTGGTGGACGCCGAGATGGCGATGTTAGGAGAGACCGAGGGCACTGGTACGGTCAGCACCAAGCAACGCAGAGTGAAGATCACCAAGGTGCGCAGCCCAGCCTGGCCCTTGCGCATGGAAGAGCTCGATATGCTCGGCAACGAGATCGAGGATGTGCGCGCGGTTGCCGGCAGCCTTAGCGGTAATCTCTCGGTAGATCGCGCAGACGAGAGTCCCGTGCGTATCGCACGACTTTTTGGATTCCAGAATTCCTGGCATGACATGCAAAGCTGGAAGGTGTTGCAGGGACGTGCGCTGAGCGATCGCGAACAAAACACTGGCGCGCCTGTGATGCTGATAAGTGAGACGACGGCCTCGCGAATCTGGCCAGCACAAGAGGCTATCGGGAAGAGCCTTTCCCTAGGCGGTCGGAATATCTCGGTCGTTGGCATCATTAGTGACGAAGAGGACCAGACCAGCTCTATCATCGTACCGACCATCTATATTCCCCTACAACTCGCCATGGAGTTACTGCAACGCGATACCTTCGATGAGATCACTGTGCGCACGCGCTCGGTCGCGACTACCTCTCGTGTCGCCGCGAGCATTAGCGAGTCGATGCGCACGCTGCGAGAGTTACCCGAAGACACCTTGGAAGACTTCCGTGTCGAGACCCAGAGTGTCTCCGCGATGCCCGGATTAGGTTCGGACCCGCGCCTATCCCGCGCCGTGCACTCCAATGTGGTGGAGTTCGAACAGGCCTCATGGGAGGAGATGGCGAAGAGTCTGAGACAAGCGGGCCGTACTTTTACCCTTCTTCTGACTGCGGCCGCGGCAGTCTCACTCCTAGTAGGTGGCATAGGGGTCATGAATATCATGTTGGTCTCAGTGGCGCAGCGACGCAGAGAGATCGGCCTGCGCATGGCGCTCGGTGCGCGCATGAACGATGTGCTTGTGCAGTTCATTGTCGAGGCGGTAACGCTGGCAGCGCTGGGCGGGCTAGTGGGCCTAGGCCTGGGCGCGATTGGGCTGTATATCGTGGATCATGGGATGAATTGGGCAACCTCTGTATCACCCACCATGCTGTTCGTTGCGGTGGCCATGGCGGCGAGCACCGGCGTTATTTTCGGTTATGGCCCAGCACGCAGTGCGGCAAGCCTCGACCCCGTAGTCGCACTTAAAATCGATTAATTATCTCTTGTACTTGGAGTAAGCATGTCCGCAATGTTGCCGGTTAATATTAAATTAGCGATCCGCTCCCTTAGTCGCAATCCACTGCGCACCGTCTTGACGATGCTCGGCATCATCATAGGGGTGGCAGCGGTGTTGACGATGGTAGCCTTGGGCACTGGGGCAAGAGCGTCCGTCGAGAGTGAGGTGAGTTCCGCGGGAACCAATATCGTATTCGTGCGCTCGGGTAACTATACCCGTGGCGGCAAGACCGTAGGCATCGCCTCCGGACTAGGGGCCGCCAATACGCTTATCCCCGACGACGGCAACGCTATTGTGCAGCAGGTAGCGGGCGTCACTGCCATTAGCCCTGGCATTTCACTACGGACGTTCGTTAGCGCTGGCGATGCACGAGAGTTCCTGCGCGTGCAAGGGGTCGCGAGTAACTTCTCCTCGATCTATACGTGGAATCTTAGCCAGGGACGAATGCTAGTCGACAATGGGCCAGCGGAGGCGGTGTTGGGCCAGACGCTTGCGACGAAGTTATACGGAAGCGGCAATCCAATTGGTAATGTCATACAGGTACGCGACACGGTCTATACCGTGGTCGGGGTCACCGACGGTCAGGCGGACGATCATGCGGAAGTCTTGTTCGTCCCTTGGCAGTTGCTGCAGGCTAGTATGGGAGTAGGCCACATCGACTCGCTTACTCTCGCTGCCGAGAAGGCGGGTGAGACCTCCCGCATCGGCGATGAAGTCAAATCGATTCTACGGGCGCGACACAATATCAGTACCGAATTGGGTGCAGATGGCATGTTGGAACCGGACGATTTCATCGTGGAGACACAGGCCGCGCAGGCACTTACCAAGGGACTTTATACCCCGGCCGCGGCGTTCGCTCTTGCGAATCTGCCAAAGCTGGATGAGGTCACGCTCGACGAGATGGCGGACACCCTGGATCGCGCAAGTAACACCATGACGGCGCTTCTGGCTAGTATCGCGGCGGTTTCACTCATCGTAGGAGGCATCGGCATCATGAACATCATGCTGGTGGCCATTACCGAGCGCACGCGGGAGATTGGACTGCGCATGGCCACTGGAGCTCGCTCTGGCGACGTGGCGATGTTGTTCCTCATCGAATCGATCACGCTTAGTGTGGTAGGTGGGCTCATCGGGCTCGTGCTGGGACTACTCTCTGCGCAAGTGGTTGGATGGTCTCTGGGCTGGCCAGCGACCATCTCTGTCGCATCGACAGTCATGGCGATCGGCATTGCCGCATTGGTCGGTTTAATATTCGGGATCTACCCAGCGCGCCGTGCCTCCTTATTAGACCCGATCGAAGCATTGCGTACAGAGTAAGAGACGTGACAGATCAGCAAACTATACAGAGTATTCCTAGTTCCCCTTCCAAACGCCTACGGCTACCGCTCGCGGTGGCCTGTGCGGTTGCACTCGCTGCGGGCCTGTACTTAGGGTTAGCGCCAGGCTCACCACAGGAGCGTCTCTCGGCTTACGGCGAAGACTATATCGAACTGGCGCTATCCTTAGACCGCCTACAAGAGGGCGAGGTCGATATCTACTTCGGCCCCGAGAATCTCGATAGTCGAGGGGAAGGTGATGGCCCGGGCCTAGCGTCATTGCTAACGTCCTCTCAGTCGCTTCGAGATCACTTGGCAGACCCGGAGCTGAGTGTGCACCCTCAACGCCAGGCCTCTCTCACTGGGAAGGTGAAGGGGCTGATACTAGTGTTGGAATCCATCATCGCGCCGGAGCAGTTCAGTTATGAAGACGAAGCCAAGGCTATTTTTGGAATCGACCTCAAGGGGAGCGAGGAGAACGATCTAGCGGTGTATCGTGAACAGCTAGAGGCTTTGCTGCCTGGCAGCGGCGCGGTTGCCTATCGCTTGGCTCAGTTTCGTAACCAATTTCTAGTGCCCGCCGATAAGCGCGAGGCAGTGTTCGCCCGCGCCTTGGAAGAATGTAAGACGCGTAGCCTGGCCCACTGGACTATGCCTGCGCATGAGCAGCTGCGTGTCGAATGGTCTCGCGATATTAATGAGCCTTGGCACTCTTTCGAAGGCAATGGGCAGAGCGTCTTGATGATCAATCCTTTGTCGATGGGCTATCTAAGCTCGGCTCTCGATGTTGCCTGTCATGAGACCTATCCCGGGCATCACGCGCAGTATGTGTTCCTCGAGCAGGCTATGAGCGCAGGGGAGATGTTGGTTGAGGACTCGCTGACCTTGCTGCGTTCTCCCGAATCGGCGCTGCGTGAAGGGGCTGCGAGTTATTCTGTCGACCTGTTGTTTCCGCTTGATGAGCGCACAGAGTTCGAGAAGGAGGTGCTAGCTCCCATAGCGGGCCTAGGATCTCTCGACATCGAGAAATACAATCAGGTACGCGTGTTACTGGATCAGATTGCCTTGGGCACCATTCCTATTCTGCGTGACTACAGCGATCGTACAATTCCCCAAGCGACCGCCACCTTTAGACTCGAGCGCGAGGCACTGGTGCCTAGCCCGAACCAGCTCATTGCATTCTCCGAGCAATACGGCGCCTATGCCGCAAGTTATACCCTAGCGAGGGCGCGTATAGGCGCCTATATCAGCGATCGCGAGACGGCGCACGGCGAAGACCCGTGGGAAGTTCTCAAGACTCTGATCGAGTCTAACGATCTGTCGGTGCTCAACTACGGCGTGTCGGACTAACTTAGTAACGCCGGCATTCGAATGGGGCTTACCTTAAGCCTTTAATATAGGAGCCAACCCTGCAGGCGGTTGATTCAAGCACAACACAAACTCTTCACGCACTTTTGCAGATTCCAAAAAAAAGACCCGCCAATCCGAAGACTGACGAGTCCTAAACTTACAACGCCTGTTTACTGCTCGGGAGGGTAGTCGATACCCAGTTGTTCCAAATAACTGTCGAAGCGCGATGGATCGTAGTAATACTCCCGCATCTTAGGTCGCAATTGTTCCATCACTTCGCGGTTTAGATCGATGGCAGGCTGATCCGCCGCGGTTAGCACCGGTGCGTAAGAGGTGCCATTGAGTTGCACGTTCTCGAAATAGTCCTTAGCCTCAGGAATCAGCGTTGGATCCGTCAATAGGTCTAGCACCGTCATTCCTACCGCCTTAGCGCCTGTCACTGCGCCTTTATGGGCGATAGGCGTCGCCATACCCATAGCGGCGGTCACATGGTGGAATGTCGTTCTAGGGATGTTTGAAGGATAGCCGATCGTGATCGTCGGCACTGTCCACATGATGTCGCCGATGTCATCGGACGGGCCGCCGGTTGCCGGGCCACGGGTCTCGGGCGAGGACAGCTCCGATATTTCGGTGTTAAGAGGTGCCTCGCCGCCATTCATATAATCTACGAAAGACGTGGTGTTGCGCTCCTGAACTTGACGCGCGAACTTCATGTCGTCCTCGCTCCAGCGTGGCATGCCGACGCGCTTGATGTTCTCGTAGGCGGCCTCTGCCATCGGCTTGTTGCCATGCTGAGGTGCCGCGTAGCCCAATACCCGACGACTCACGGTAGTGCCAGTGCCTATCGCCGCCGCCTCTGAGATCGTGTTACCTATCTCGAATAGTTCACGCACTGATTCGAAGGTGAGGTCGCGGAAGTAGTACCACACCGCCGCCTCGTCCGGCACGATGTTGGGTTGGCCGCCGCCGTTACTGATAATATAGTGCGAGCGCTGCGACAAGGGCAGATGCTCGCGACGCATATTCCACGCGTAATTCATTAGTTCGACGCCGTCCAGAGCACTGCGTCCAGCCCATGGTGCCCCCGCCGCATGGGCGGTCTTGCCGTGGAAAGAGTACTCGACCGAGACCATGCCACTGCCACCGGTGGCGCCCCAGGAGGTGCCGAGCCGGTTGCCCACGTGTGTGAAGATGTTGGCATCGACATCGTCGAAGACTCCGTCGCGAACATAGTAAGCTTTGGTGGCCAGTAATTCTTCGGCGACCCCTGGCCACACCTTGAGGCGGCCCTTGATATCATGCTCGATCATCAGGTCCTTCACGGCGAGCGCTGCAGCTACCATGGCTGGCATTCCAGAGTTATGACCCTCGCCATGACCGGGAGCGCCGATCACTAAGGGTTGGATCTCCGAGGAGCCGGGCAACTGCGAGAGGCCGAGAAGTGCATCGATGTCGCTGCCTAGACCAATTGTGGGACCGTCACCATTTGCCCAGACCGCGGTCCACGCAGTAGGAATGCCAGCGATACCCATCTCGATCTCGAATCCATTGTCTTCCAAAATGCCAGTAATATAGGCAGAGGTTTCGAACTCCTGAAAGCCAGGCTCGGCGAAGCTGAAGATCGAGTCCACCATCTCCTGGACTAATTTCGCACGGTTGTCGATATTGCGCTCGAGCTCACTCTTCAGGGCATCGATATCCTGGGCGACAGAGGAGGAGGCTTGCGCCATAGACGCCAACAACACGGCGCCCAAGAGAACGCGTTTTCTAAACATTAGTGAGCGAGGGCCTTTCATAAAGTGTTCCTCAATACTGCAATTGAAAAACTAGTGGCACGGCTGTGCCACTAGTCCGGTTTACATCGCTAGCTCGGTGCTATTGCGCAACGGGTGGGTAGTCGATTCCTAGCTGCTCGAGATAGCTGTCATAGCGAGAAGGATCGTAGTAATACTCGCGCATCTGAGGTCGCATCTGGCTCATGATCTCGGTATTGAGATCGATCGCTGGCATATCAGACTCTGACAGTACTGGGGCATAGGAGGTACCGTTGAGTTGCACGTTGTCGAAGTAGTCTTTCGCCTTCGGAATCAGCGTGGGGTCGAGTAGGAGATCCAGTACCGTCATGCCCACAGCCTTGGCTCCGGTGACCGCCCCTTTATGCGCAATCGGTGTCGCCATCGCCATTGCTGCCGTGACATGGTGACCCGTAGTGTTGGGCACATTGGAAGGGTAGCGAATCGTGATCGTAGGCACGGTCCACATGATGTCGCCGATATCGTCCGAACCGCCGCCCATTGCGGGGCCGCGAGTCTCTGGTGTGGACAACTCATCTAGTTCCGTTACGAGTGGCGATTCGGCGCCTCCCATATAGTCGACGAAGGATGTAGTGTTGCGTTGCTGCACTGCACGGGCGAACTGAATGTCCTCCTCGCTCCAGCGTGGCAGGCCAACCTTCTTGATATTCTCGTAGGCTGCTTCTGCCATCGGCTTGTTGCCGTGTTGAGGCGCCGCGTATCCCAGAATCCGACGCTCCACCGTGGTGCCTGTCGCCATCGCGGCTGCCTCGGATATCGTATTGCCCGTCTCAAATAGATCGCGCACGGACTCGAAAGTCTGTTCGCGGAAGTAATACCAGACCGAGGCGAGGTCCGGCACGATATTCGGCTGCCCGCCGCCATTACTGATGATGTAGTGTGAACGTTGCGTCAACGGCAGGTGTTCTCTGCGCATATTCCACGCGTAGTTCATAACCTCGACTGCATCCAACGCGCTACGTCCGGCCCAGGGAGCGCCGGCGCCATGCGCCGTCTTGCCGTGGAAGGTGTACTCCACCGAGACCATGCCATTCCCGCCAGTGGTACCCCAGGAAGTGTTCAAGTCGCGACCTACGTGGGAGAAGATGTTGGCATCGACGTCGTCGAAGATTCCATCACGCACGAAGTAAGCCTTAGTCGCCAACAACTCTTCTGCGACCCCAGGCCATAGCATGAGTGTGCCTGGGATGTCGTGCTCGACCATGAGGTCTTGCACTGCGAGGGCGGCCGCGACCATTGCGGGCATGCCCGAGTTATGGCCCTCGCCGTGACCAGGAGCGCCAGGGATCATTGCCTGAATCTCCGGAGAACCGGGTAGCTGAGAGAGGCCGAGCAGGGCGTCGATGTCACTGCCAAGGGCGATAGTGGGGCCGTCACCGTTTGACCATGTGGCTGTCCAGGCGGTCGGGATGCCGGAGATGCCCATCTCGATCTCGAAACCGTTCTCGGCGAGGATGCCCGTGATATAGGCAGAGGTCTCAAACTCTTGAAAACCAGGTTCGGCAAAACTGAATATGGAGTCCACCATCTCTTGTACGAGCTTGGCGCGTCCGTCGATGTTCGCGGCGAGTTCATCCTTAAGCGCATCGGAGTCTTGCCCGAATGACAAAGGGGCATGGCTCATCGCGGCGAGCACGAGTGCTGCAAGGATTTTGCGCTTAGTAAGCAATGCGCTTTTTACAATCATGGAAGGCCTCATCGATTATTTTCCTCTGGTCTTGATGTTTGATAGTGAGCGCAAGAGTACCGGCATCGCCGTACCGCGCAGATTAATTAGCGAGCATTCCCTGCTTAAGAGACTGAATCAATGTCTAAGAGAGACTGTGAGCCGTTACAATGTGACTCGAGCTTAGGAGAGCATTTTGTGTGCCACAATCGGGCATGAAAAATACGAAGGTGGAGAATTGTCGTGAGCAACCGCGCAGTCTCGAGAAAGCTGGCGTAAGTTGTGGAAAACCTGACTTTATTAAATGCGATGCCGGGTTAGTCGCTACAACTAACGGCGAAAACATATCTGCCATTCTAGTATTAGAATGCTAGTTATATTATGAGTAGTGCACAAAAAATGAGCCTGCGCAAATTTTCGGCACCAAGAAGAGGCGTGCACTCTCTGTCATAGATGGCAGAAACAATCTCGGTTAGAACTTAAGCTTGGTGCCGAGTGAACTCCTGTAGGCCGCTACTCCTGGTAGTAGCGAGAGCAGCAGTGAGGCAATGAGGATGACGCCTAGATACGCCGTGATACTTGGGCTTAAGGGGAGCGTATCTATCATGAGGCCATACTCTTGGCTTAACCAGTCTTGACCAGCACTCAGCGTGACCCAAACGACGCCTAAGCCGAATCCTATGCCCAGTGTTGTGATTAGTATCGCCTCGATCTCGATGAGGAAGAAAATCGACGTGGAGTGCATGCCAACGCTGCGGAAGAGGAAGATTTCGCGTTGTCGCTCACGCATAGAGGCAAAAAGCATAGTGGCAATTCCAAGCAATGAGGCTAGCATCACCAAGGCGGAGATTAGCGCTAGAATGCTCTCGACACTGCCCATAACCTCCCACAACTGAGCGAGTGCGACACCGGGAAGAATCGCGAGTAGGGGTTCGCCAGCATGTTCGTTTATGGCTCTCTGTATCTCAAACACGCTCATTCGAGAGTGTAGGCCTAACATAAAGGCTGTGACCTCATCGCTGTCAATATGCTGTTCTGCGCCGCTATCATCGTCGTGTTGATGAGTGTCTTCATGTGGGCCTAAGCCGTGTGCCGCGTCTAAGCCTGCGAGCGTTACATGGACTGTCCGATCGACGGGCGTGCCAGTCGGCTCGAGTATTCCGCTAACGGTAAATGGCGTGCTCTCGTGATTGCTGAAACTGATCTCTCCTAAGCCATGTGAGAGGGTGATGCTATCGCCAAGCTGGTATGCAAGCCGCCGTGCCACCTCGGCGCCCAGTACGGTCTCGAAAGCGCTCGAGAAGGCCTTTCCCTGGCTGAACTCGAGGCTATTTTGCTGAGCGAAGTGAAAATGTTCGAAGAAGTTAGAGTCGGTACCTAGTACTCGATAGCCTCTATGGGAATCGCCTAGGGATAGTGGGATAGTCCAAGCGACACGGGGGTCTCCCGCGATTAGCTCGTAGCTCTCGCTGCTAATTCCGTTCGTGGCATTGCCGATGCGGAACACCGAGTAGAGTAATAGATTGATCTGACTGGTGCGTGCACCGACGATGAGGTCTACCCCAGACACCGTTCGCTCGAAGCTCGCTCTGGCCTGACTGCGAATATGTTCGACGCCAACAACGACAATGACACTCAATGTTAAGGACGCGAGGGTCAGTGCCACGCTGACTTTGCGATTGAGTAGGCTCTGCCACGCGATACTAAATAACATGGCTGCCTCGATGAGCGAGCACGCGGTTGATGTCTGTCATGCTTTGGGTGCGGTCGAAGTGTTTCATTAAGCTGCGGTCATGGCTCACGAATATGACGCTCGCGCCAGTGCGTTGTTGAGTCTTGAGTAGTAGTTCGATGAACTCGTCTTTTGCTTCCTCGTCGAGTGAGGAGGTGGGCTCGTCCGCTATCAATATCTCGGGCTCGTTGATCAGTGCGCGTGCAACCGCGACACGCTGTTGCTGACCGATACTCAGTTTGTCTGCGCGCTGTGACTGGAAGCGAGGGTCGATGAGCAACGCATCGAGCAGCGTCAGGGTCCGTTGTTTGGTCTCGGACTTGGAAAGACCCGCTAGATTGGCCGCTAGGCCGATATTGCTCTCTACATCTAGATAAGGAATCAGATTGAACTGCTGAAAAACGAAACCGATATGCTGCGCGCGAAAGCGATCTTTGGCACGGTCGCCCATTTTACTCATGTCTTTATCGAGTACACGAATCTCGCCCTCTCTGGAGTGTAGTAGGCCGGTGATCAAACTAAGGAGGGTGGATTTCCCTGACCCAGAGGCGCCGTACAGGAAGAGGCGTTCTCCACGCTCTACATTAAACTCATTGATCTCTAGCACAGGGCTATTGCTGCCAGGCCATTTAAAAATTATGTCTTGGCACTCTATCGCGTAAGTCATTTATAACTACCGTTGATAATTCAAAAAGGCTATTGCATTATAAGTGCGAAATGACACTTCGCAATGCTTCTTATAGGGTGATCTATTTAATGAAACGCTTTCATAAACTCGCAGCATCCGGTCTGCTGCTGTGTGCAAATTTGGTGCACGCACAAGACTTCAGAGAAGTAAATTGGCTAGAGCTATTGCCGCCAACGGATCGTGATGCATTGCTCAGCCAGCCGGCTGTGCAACACGGAGCGGACCCGAGTAATGATGCTCGTCCAACTCTCGGCGGAAACCTAGGTGCCAAGGCGGTGAGCGATCATCAAGTCACCGCGGCATGGCAGTCGACCAATATCGTTCCAGAGTTCAATAATCTAAGCGTCAAGATTCCTGGTTTCGTGGTGCCTCTCGAATTCGATGCGGCGCAGAACGTGACCGAATTTTTCTTAGTTCCCTATTTTGGTGCGTGCATTCATACACCGCCACCGCCTCCTAATCAGATCATTTACGTAGAGGTGCCAGGCGGCTTTCCACTCAAATCGATCTACGAGCCCTACTATGTCCAAGGGACTATGGCGATAAGCATGACTCATAAGGAGATCGGGATTTCTGCCTATTCCATGCTTGCTACAGATGTGATTCTCTACAGTAAGTAGGCCTCAGCATTCGATAATCGAGACGGGTACCTCTATCACATTCACCGCGAGGCCGCCGCGAGAGGTCTCCTTGTATTTGGTTTGCATGTCGCGCCCAGTATCGCGCATTGTCTTGATCACCTGATCGAGCGACACATAGTGCTCACCGTTGCCACGCAGCGCCATGCGCGCGGCACTGATCGCCTTGATGGCAGCCATCGCGTTGCGCTCTATGCAGGGCACCTGTACTAAGCCCCCGATTGGATCACAGGTTAGCCCTAAGTTATGTTCCATGGCGATCTCGGCGGCGTTCTCTACCTGTTCTGGCGTTGCTCCCATCACCTCAGCAAGTGCGCCCGCCGCCATGGAGCAGGCCGAACCGACCTCACCCTGACAGCCTACTTCAGCACCGCTTATCGAAGCATTTATCTTATAGAGGATGCCAATCGCACCCGCGGTTAAGAAGAAGCGCTCGATATCCTGCGGGTCATTATTGCCATAGAATTCGAGGTAGTAACGCAGGACTGCGGGGATGATGCCCGCGGCGCCATTGGTAGGAGCGGTGACGATGCGTCCGCCTACGGCGTTCTCTTCGTTGACGGCCAGTGCGTAGAGTGTGACCCAGTCCAATGTCTTCAAAGGGTCATTGCCGAAGCGTTCACTCTGATTTTTTAGTTGTCGGTACAGTGGCGCGGCGCGGCGTTTTACCTTCAGCCCGCCCGGCATGATGCCTTCGCTGCGACAGCCTTTCTCGATGCTGGCATGCATCACCTTCCAGATCCCCTGCAGGCCCTCTTGAATCTCCTTCTCTGCACGCCAGGCTTTTTCATTCTCGAGCATCAGGCTGCTGATACACTGCCCACTCTTCTTGCATTGGGCCAATAACTGCTTGCCGCTGCTAAAGGGGTAGGGGAGTTTGATCGGGTCCTCTATGAGAATATTATCGCCCGTTGCAGACTCGTCCACGATGAAGCCACCGCCGACAGAGAAATAGATTTTCTTAAACAATACTGTGTTGTCCGCAGCAAACGCGGTGAATTGCATGCCGTTGGGATGGAAGGGCAGCGACTTGCGGCGATGCAATACCAGATCGTCTTTATAGTCGAAGTCGATCGCATGCTTGCGCAGTAGATTGAGTTTAGATGACTCGCGAATCGTGCTGACTCGACTGCTAATCGATTCTACATCGACATGCTCTGGCGTCTCACCCTCGAGCCCTAAGAGTATAGCTTTAGGGGAGCCATGCCCCTCGCCAGTGGCCCCTAATGAGCCGAACAGCTCGACTTTCACGCGTGCGCACTGTGTCAACGCTCCGGATTCATCGAAAGCCTGCACAAAAGTTAACGCTGCCTTCATCGGTCCAACCGTATGCGAAGATGAAGGGCCAATACCAATCTTAAATAGATCAAAAACGCTGATCGCCATACAAACTTTCCTCAATGCATTACTAATTGCGAAGTGTTCTAGTCCCGTTCGTGGGCTATGGGTGGGGAGTATTAATGTGTGCTGATAAAACAGGCACATGACCCTATTAGCGTGCACTCTGCGTGCCAAAAGTAGAAACCGAGCAGAGGGTCTGGTGTTTTTACGTTGGAAGACCGCAACTTCCTTCAACTACGTGAAATCTTTCAACGCATCGCATCGCCATCGCACTGAATTGATGCGCGCAGCCGCGGTGACGCTGCGCCACGATCGGACATCGAGTGTTTTCACTGTACCTTTTTCGCGCACTGCTGGCACGGGTTCGCGCGGCTATCCCTTGGCCTGTGTCATTTTAACGATATGACATCATAGCAAAGTGAATTATTTTCTCACAAATATTACCTACTGCTGTGCATAGGCGCCAAAACGAGAATCATTCTTAATAAGCATATTTTATGCGGGATTAGTCTACTAAGCAGTCTCGTAGATGGGGTCGCATGCCCCTTCTAATACACCTCAAAAAAATCCTTTGATATCAAATAATAGAAGAGGTGGCGTGCGGGGCTGGCACGCTTTCTGCTCTGCCTCGAGCAAAGGAATTACTAAAAACAAGCCCTTAATTTTTGAATCAAACCCACTAAATAACCCGGAGGTTACATAATGCACGCGACTTCACAATTCAAGTTGAAAGCCTGCACCTCGTTGTCTGTATTAATTAGTTCACTGATGCTCTCTGCCGTTTCCAATGCACAACAGCCTTCGGCTGATGTTGAGTCCATCGTTATCACGGGCTCGCGTATTGCGCGTGATGGCTACAATGCTCCAACCCCTGTGTCAGTGCTTTCTCTAGAAGACATACAGTCCGAAGCTCCTGCGAGTATCGCAGACTTCGTAAACACACTGCCCTCTGTGAAGGGCAGTTCAACCTCCTCAAGCTCTTCGGGTGCGCTGAGTAATGGTGCAGCGGGTATCGCGGCATTGAACCTACGCTCCCTCGGGACTGGCCGTACCCTCGTTCTTTTCGATGGGCAGCGCTCCGTAGCCTCTGCGTCCACGGGCCAGGTAGATACCAACACGTTCCCACAGTCTCTCGTAGAGCGTGTTGAGGTCGTGACAGGTGGCGCTTCCGCCGCCTATGGTTCCGATGCCGTTGGCGGAGTAGTGAACTTCATTCTCGACCGTGATTACACTGGCGTGAAGACAAGTGTGCAATACGGTGAGACTACCTATGGCGATAATCCTAGCCAGAAAGTGGAATTCACCGCAGGCATGCCGTTCGCAGATGGCGACGGACACCTACTGTTCAGTGCCGATGTATTTCGCTCGGATGGTGTGCATTACACGTCGCGCGATTGGAACCTAGATGGCACGCAGGGCATGCTTAACCCGTATCGCGCGACTGCCGGACAGCCCTATTACATCGTTTCTCCGAATATCGGCATCGGTGTTTACACCCCCGGTGGCTTGATCACCACCGGTGCGTTGAAAGGCACTTATTTCGGAACTAATGGTGCGGTGAGCCAGCTCGACTACGGTGTTGCGGCGGGCAACTGGATGCTCGGTGGCGACTGGGACTATGCAACTTCCGGTATTCGTGGCACCAACTCCTTGGCGGCCGACGATGATCGCGACAGCCTATTCGGTCGTGCGAGCTACAAGCTGGGCAATGATACGGAAGTGTTCTTCCAGGCCTCCTACGCGCAGTATGAGGGTTATAGCTTCTATATTAACCCGACGGATACTAACCGTTTGATGTATGCCGACAACGCCTATCTCCCTACCACTTTGAAGAATGCACTCGCGGCGGCGGGGGAGACTTCGTTCAGGTTTGGTACTAGTAACGAAGATTTCCCAGCCTCTGGCAGCCAGAACGTTCGTGAGACACAGCGTTATGTCGCGGGCATCGATGGATCTTTCAGTGCGTTCAATCTGGGCTGGGACTGGGATGCTTATTACCAAATTGGTAAGACTGAAACCCAGGAGCACCAGAATCCTACCTATAACTTCCAGCGTCTGACTGATGCCACCGATGCGGTTTTCCATCCAACTACTGGTGAGATCGTGTGCCGTACTTCTATTGCCGATCCGAGCAATGGCTGCGTGCCCCTGAATCGATTTGGTGTCGGTGTAACCTCGCAAGCCGGTTTCGACTACGTGATGGGCGAACCGCGTCGCGATCAAGTGTTTGAGCAGGAAGTCGCGGCGATTAATTTTAGCACTAGTGACATTCAAGGCTGGGCTGGTCCGATCTCCGTCGCGTTCGGCGCCGAATGGCACTCGGACTCTATCGACGGCGAGGTAGATCCAATCTACTTGGACGGCTGGAAATACGGTAACTATAAGGTGACGACGGCGGACACTTCTGTTGCAGAGGCCTATGTAGAGACTGTGTTCTCAATCTTCGAAGGGTTTGAGTTCAACGGTGCGGCGCGTTATGCGGAATACAGTGAGGCTGGCGGCGTTACCACCTGGAAGGCTGGCGTAACTTATACGCCGATCGATGACATCACGCTGCGTGCCACCAAGTCCCGTGATATTCGTGCTCCCAACTTGAGCGAGCTCTATGACACCGGCACTGGTCGTACTAACTCGGTGAATATTGGTGGGGTTTCTCGTCAGTTCGTACAGAGTTTGCAGGGTAGTACGGGCCTAGGCCCAGAGGAGGCAGATAGCATCGGACTCGGTGTAGTGTACCAATCTAGCTTCTTGCCTGGGTTCTCAGCTGCGATCGATTACTTCGATATCGAGATCGATGGTGTGATCGGTTCTTTGAGTGCGGAGAATACTGCTGACTTCTGTTATCTAAACGGTGTCCAGCGCTATTGCGACAACATCATTTTCGAAAACGGTGTCTTGAGCAAGATCAATCTGTATTACGAGAACCTCAATAGTTCCAAGACTAAGGGTGTGGACTACGAGGCAACTTATCGTTTCCCACTGTTTAGTGGCGATCTGACACTACGTGCCCTTGCGACTAATTACACAGAGGACATTACCGATAACGGCGTTACAGCGATCAACGCGGCGGGTTCCAATGCCGGCAACACGCCTGATTGGGCCTATCGCTTGTCTGCTGGTTATAACGTCGATACCTGGAGCTTCAACCTAACGGGTCGCGGTGTTAGCGACGGTGTGATCAGCAATGCATATATCGAGTGTCAGACTAGCTGTCCCGCTAGTTCGTCACCCTATTTCACGATTAATGACAACAGCATACCCGGCGAGTTCTATTATGACGCCTATGTAGCGAACTCGTTTGAAGTAGCAGGTTCGGATGCAGAAGTGTTCCTTTCAGTTAAGAACGTGTTGAATACTGACCCTGTCATCTTCGGAAGCCCAGCGAACCAAGGTTCCGAGAACCGTCCTGGTTATCTGCCTACAAACCGTGGCTTGTATGATGTGATGGGCCGAACGTACCGACTTGGGGTTCGCCTTGAGTTCTAAGCAGTGACCTAGGGACAGCCTGATCTCAGTGCTAGTTCTTGAATAGTAGTAGGGGGGCATGAGTACGCTTTTTTCACAAAAAGTGACTCATGCCCTTTATTTGGATTAGGGGAGTGTGTCGTGGTGCCTATGCACCGATGCTAAGCGCCGCACCGACTTGAGGCGGAATCCAGATTCAAGACTGCGCTAGTTTTGGGCATTTACTTCGATGACTGAATTGTTTTCGAGCATTAAAAATTTAAGCTCCCCCTTAATCAATAGGGGATAAGACCTGAATTATTTCTCCTAAACATTCCTTTCATGCAAAAGTGAAATTAATTTGATGTCGTTATATTAGCTTGATGTTTAGGTTTGTGTAACGAAAGTAACTAACTGTAATGCATTGATAAAAATGATTTTAAGTAAGAAGTATTAAGTTTGAAATCTAACTATAAATCTTCGGCAATTCTCTCTGAATCGGCTCGGTTTCGAGCGCAGGTTCTAGAGCTGGCATGGTTTCTGCTATTTCTCGAGTAAAGGAATGATTAATAAAAAGCCCTTTCGTAGCGAACCAAACCCACTTATGAACCCGGAGGTTACATAATGCACGCGACTTCAAACTTTAAGTTGAAAGCCTGCACCTCGTTGTCTGTTTTGATTAGCTCTTTAATGCTATCGGCGGCAACCCAAGCACAAGAGCCATCTGCCGATGTCGAATCCATCGTCATCACAGGCTCGCGTATCGCCCGTGATGGTTATAACGCTCCAACACCAGTATCTGTGTTAAGCACGGAAGATATCCAAGCCGATGCACCAGCGAGCATCGCTGACTTCGTTAACACTCTCCCTTCGGTGAAAGGCAGCTCAACCGCCACGAGTTCTTCAGGGTCTTTGAGTAGTGGTAATGCAGGCATTGCGGCAATGAACCTACGTAACTTAGGCGCGGGTCGAACGCTGGTGCTATTCGATGGGCAGCGCTCTGTGACATCTGGCTCTAGTGGTCAAGTAGATACCAACACTTTCCCGCAGTCTCTGATCGAGCGCGTCGAAGTAGTATCTGGCGGAGCCTCTGCTGCCTATGGCTCTGACGCCGTTGGTGGCGTTATCAACTTCATCCTCGATCGCGACTACACCGGCGTTAAATCTAGCGTTCAATATGGTGAGTCTACCTATGGTGACAACCCGAGTGAAAAAGTTGAGATCACTGCCGGCTTTCCGTTCGCAGACGGCGACGGCCATATACTCTTAAGTGGCGATATCTTCCGCTCAGAGGGCGTGCACTATACTTCTCGTGATTGGAATCTGACCGGATACCAAGGCATGCTGAATCCAAACAGGAGTGTGGCGGGTCAGCCCTATTACATCGTCGATGAGAACATCGGGATCTCGGTTTACACCCCAGGCGGTTTGATTACATCTGGCCCCTTACAAGGCACCTATTTCGGCACGAATGGCTCTCCTGGGCAACTCTCCTATGGTGCGACTGCGGGCAACTGGATGCAAGGTGGTGATTGGGATTATGCGACTTCAGGTATTCGTGGTTCAAATTCACTCGCGGCAGATAACGCTCGCGACAGTCTGTTCGGTCGCGTTAGCTACATGGTGACTCCAGATACGGAAGTATTCTTCCAGGCATCACAGGCGAGTTACGAGGGGGAGAGCTATTACATCAACCCTACAGATCGTAATCGTCGCATTTACGCAGACAACGCATACCTTCCGCAGTATATGAAGGATACCCTAGCCGCAGCCGGCGAAGACTCGTTCCTGTTTGGCACGAGTAATGAAGACATGCCAGCTTCGGGCACACGAAACAAGCGTACGACTACTCGCTTTGTCGCAGGCGCGAACGGTAGCTTTGATGCGATGGGTCTGGGCTGGGATTGGGATGTGTACTATCAGCGTGGCCTCACAGATACGGACGAACATCAGTCTCCTACCTATAATTTCGCGAAGCTAACTCTGGCGACCGACGCGGTATTCGATCCTGTATCGGGTGACATCGTCTGTCGTTCTACACTCACAGATACTGCAAACGGTTGTGTACCTCTTAACCGCTTCGGCGTTGGTGTGGCTAGCGCAGCAGGCCTGGACTATGTCATGGGACGTCCGCGTCGCGAGCAAGAGTTTACGCAAGACGTGGCCGCTTTCAACTTCAGCACGAGCGATATTCAAGGCTGGGCTGGCCCTATCTCTCTTGCCTTCGGTGCCGAGTGGCGCGAAGACACGATCGATGGCGAAGTAGATCCGATCTATGACAGTGGCTGGAAGTACGGTAACTACAAAGTCACCACAGGTGCTGTAGATGTAGCAGAAGCCTATGTGGAAACAGTCTTCAATGTTTTTGAAGGCTTGGAGTTCAACGGTGCGGCACGCTACACCGAGTACAGTAACTCAGGTGGTGTAACGACGTGGAAGGCAGGTTTTACTTACATGCCAATCGACGATGTTACTCTGCGTGCCACGAAGTCTCGTGACATCCGCGCTCCAAATTTGAGCGAGCAATTCGACCAGGGTACAGCACGAACAAACGCGGTCAATATCAACGGTACTTCGCAAGCGTTCGTGCAGAGCCTGAAAGGCAGCACCGCAGTTGGACCAGAGGAGGCTGACACGATTGGTCTTGGTTTGGTCTATCAGTCTAGCTTCATCGAGGGATTCTCTGCGTCGGTAGATTATTTCGATATCGAGGTTGATGGTCTGATTAGCTTCGTCGGTGCTCAGAGCGTTGCCGACTTCTGTTACTTCGACAATGTGCAGCGCTATTGCGACAACATCATCTACGATGCTGGCGTGCTCAGTAGCATTAACCTGCTCTATGAAAACCTCGATAGCCGCACGGTAACGGGTTTGGATTACGAGGCGTCTTATCGTTTCCCTCTGTTCGGTGGTGATGTCAGCTTGCGTGCACTCGCGACTAACTACACAGAGTATGTGACTGATAATGGCGTAACGGCGATCGACGCTGCAGGCTCTAATGCTGGCTCGACTCCAGACTGGGCGTACCGTCTAACTGCGGGATATAACTACGATACTTGGAGTTTCCGCATGACCGGCCGCGGTGTAAGCGATGGCGTAATCAGCAACGCGTATATCGAGTGTCAGACAGATTGTCCTGTCAGCACTTCGCCAAACTTTACGATCAACGATAACAGCATCCCCGGTGAGATCTACTACGATGCCTATATCGCTAACTCGTTCAGTGTTGGTGAGTCCGACGCAGAGCTGTTTCTGTCGATCAAGAACGTCATGAACACAGACCCTGTATTGATAGGTTACCCGGCAAACCAGGGTTCTGAGAACCGTCCTGGCTATCTGCCTACCAACCGCGGTCTCTACGACGTGATGGGCAGATCATACCGACTCGGCTTTAGAGTCGAGTTCTAGAAAAAGGATGCGTATCTCGCATCGTAACAGCAAGTAAATGGAGTGAGTCATATGAGTAGTAGCATGTCTGATGTTCTGAAGAGTGATAGAAAACTGAAGTCTCTAACACGGCATTTGCTACTCATATTGCTCACAAGCTTCAGCGCACTAATGGCGTCCTTTGCAACGAGCTTTGCTCTGGGCGCTACTATTGCCGAGGTGACAGAAGGGCTCGAAAGACAGGAAGGTTTTGTGCCTTTCTATTGGGATGAGGATGAGGGCCGCGTGCTACTCGAGATTCCCGCTTTCAATGAAGATGTTCTGTATTATGTTTCCGCCGCAAGCGGGGGAGGTTCCGTCGAGCTAGGGCTCGATCGTGGCATTCTTAGTAGCGTGGTGGTGCATTTCGAACAGATAGGCCAACGAGTTTTAGTCAAGGAGTTAAACCTCGACTATCGCGCATTGGCTGAGAATGAAGCTCAGGCGAGCAATGTCGATGTCTCATTCCCTAGCTCCGTTCTGGCATCACTGCCCATTGTGGCCGAAGACGATGGCCGTGTACTCGTCAATGGCAACGCCTTATTCCTGCAAGATGCCGGTGGTTTAGAGACGCGCCTGCGTCGCGCCAACCAGGGCAGTTTTCGCTACGACGCATCGCGCAGTACTTATTACCCCGCGCGCATGAAAGCATTCTCGGAGAACACCGAGATCGAAACCATCTCAACGTTCTCAGTCGAGAATCCTGGCGTCGCTACCAATAATGTACTCGCCAATAATCGCACTATGAGTGTGCGCATTCACCACTCATTCCTCAAAGCCCCTGTGGGTTATGTGTCTCGCAAAGCCGACCCGCGCATAGGCGTCAGTTCTCTCGATTTCCGCAACTATTCCGAGAGCTTCGAAAATAGCACCGAAACTAACTGGGTAACGCGCTGGCGCCTAGAGAAGCAAGACCCGGATGCGCCTATGTCCGATCCCATAAAGCCCATCGTTTTCTATCTCGATCCTGCCGTTCCCGAGCCCGTTCGCAGCGCGATGAAAGAGGGCACACTGTGGTGGAATAAAGCCTTTGAGGCCGCTGGATTTAGCAACGCAGTACAAGTGCGCGACCCGACCCCCGACATGGACCCCATGGATATCCGTTATGCGTGGATACTCTGGATAGATCGTGACGAACGCGGTTTCTCTAGCGGCGGTACCTTTAGGGACCCGCGGACCGGAGAGATCCTCGGCTCGAAGACTCGCATGGATTCTCACCGCATTCGTACCATCGCGAACTACTATGAGGCCTATACGATCCTGCCAGAGCAGTTCGAGAGTGCATCGACGCCGGAGCAACTAAGCCCAGAGGCCTATGGCATGAATATGCCCGATGGGCAAAGAGACATGGTCCTATTGCGCCAAGCCTTGCTAACCGCTCATGAGTTAGGCCATGTCATGGGCTTCGGTCATAACTGGGCCTCGAGCATCAACGATCGCGCCTCCGTGATGGAATACCCAACCCCGCGAGTCAAAGTGGTTGATGGTGCACTCGATCTCAGCGAGTCCTTCGAATATGGCACCGGCCTATACGACGATTTCCTAGCTCGTTTCGCCTATACGGAGTTCGCTGCGGAAGACGAGGCGGCAGGCCTAGATGCCATAATCGCCGAGATGCGTGAGGCGCAGATTATCTATGTGCCTAGCACGGACCCGCGCTGGGCATGGTACGACGATCGTGCAACGCCCACGGAGTACCTAGAGGAGACCCTAGCCGCCCGCGAGATAATGCTGGCACAGTACGGCAGTAATATTCTAGAGGAGGGCGAGGCGATCGGCTCGCTCCGCGATCTGCGTTTGTGGATGAACTATCTGCATCATCGCTATGCGATCGAGGCTGGGCAACGCTATGTAGGTGGGCTGTACCACAACATCGTTGTGAAGGGAGAGACCTTGCCTCCTACTGAGTTAGTGCCCGCAAGCTTGCAGCGTGACGTGCTGGCACTATTGATGGAGGCTATTTCACCCGCGAGCCTGCGCTTGTCCGAGGAGTTGCTCGTCCAGCTAACTCCGTCCCCGTTCGACAACTTAGAGGACATGTCTGCCGACTATGCCTTCGACCAGATCGGTGCTGCTCGCACACTGTCTGCCATGGTGATCGAGCCCCTATTCGCTGCGGATAAAACGGCACGCATGGTCGCGCTCGCCGATCGCGACCCAAACACTTTAACGCTGCCGGAGATGCTTGCGACGATATTCGAGAACACTTGGTTAGCACCCGAGGATGCAGATCCACGGGACCGCTCTCTACGACGCGTTACGCAATGGGTAACGCTGCATGCCATGATGATGCTGGGCGCCGATGACGATGTGAGCCCAGAGGTTCGCGCCTATATTCTCGATCAATTGGCGGTGCTTGAGGACGCGTTAGAGTCGATGTCTGGGAGCGATCCACTGGCGGTTTCTCATCTTCGTCAGGCCAGACGGGACATAGACCGCTATCTCGATGCGCCCGAGGCATTCGGCCTAGATTCAGCCGCCGGAGGCTGGGGCAAACGCCCGCGTTCGCGCTTCCCCTTACCGCCTGGCCCTCCATTGTAGGAAAAACACTGGTAGGAATGCTTTTCCAGCAATGCCCGTATCTTCGATGCGGGCATTGCACGTAGTGATGAACCACAACCATTGAACTTATGGACTCTTATGAATAAACGCACAGCACTTTATCAGCAACACTTAGAATCGAATGCGAAGATCGTAGACTTCTCGGGCTGGGATATGCCTATTCATTACGGCTCTCAACTAGCGGAGCACCGGCAGGTGCGCGAGGAGTGTGGAGTCTTCGATGTTTCCCATATGACGGTTGTAGATGTCGATGGCGTAGAGGCCGAATCCTTTCTACGCTACCTGCTCTGTAACGATGTCGCCAAGCTCGATCAGCCAGGCAAGGCTCTGTATAGCGGTATGCTCACCTATGATGGCGGCGTCATCGACGACCTGATCGTCTACGCTATGCAGGACGGATTTCGTTTAGTGGTTAACTGCGGAACGCGCGAGAAGGATCTCGAATGGATCAACAAGCAGGCGCGAGACTTCGAGGTCTGGGTGCTAGAGCGTCCCGAACTCGCCATCCTGGCGATTCACGGCCCCAGCTCCATCGATAAGGTATGCAGCGTGCTCGAGCAGGCCGACGCCGAGGCAGTCAGGGCATTGCCTAACTTCAAGGGTGTGATGTGCGGCGATTGGTTTATAGCGCGCACCGGCTACACCGGTGAGAAGGGCCTCGAGCTGATCTTCCCGCAGGAACTGGCCGCTGCCTTCTGGGAGAAATTGCTCGCCGTTGGGGTTAAGCCTATCGGTCTGGGCGCGCGGGATACCCTGCGCCTAGAGGCGGGGATGAACCTCTATGGACAGGACATGGACGAGAGTGTCTCGCCCCTAGCGGCGAATATGGAATTCGCGGTTAGTTGGGAGCCCCAGACACGGGATTTCATCGGCAGAGAGGCATTGACGAGCCTGAAGCAACGGCAGCTCTCTGGAGATCTGCCCGTATTGGTAGGGCTGGTGCTAGAGGAGCGCGGCGTGCTGCGCCACGATCAGCGCGTGGTGACCGACAAAGGGGAGGGCGTGATCACCAGTGGCAGCTTCTCCCCCACACTGAATATGTCCGTCGCGCTGGCTCGCGTGCCAGCCGGCTCTAATAGTGCGCAAGTCGAGATTCGCGGCAAGCTCGTTGACGTGCTTATAGGCAAACCCGGTTTTGTTCGTTTTGGCAAGAAAGTCTTTCAACCCTTGGCTCAGTGAGCCACAGTTTCACGAGGTTTTAAAAAATGTCAGAGATCGAGAAATTTAAATTTACGAGAAGTCACGAATGGGTTTGCCTGAACGAGGATGGAAGTGCCACGGTAGGGATTAGTGATTTTGCGCAATCGGCACTCGGAGATATCGTCTTCGTGGAGCTGCCCGCGCTAGACGCGGCGTTACAGGCGAATGAGGTCGTGGCGGTGGTTGAATCGGTAAAGGCTGCCTCGGAAATCTATAGCCCTGTCAGTGGCACTGTATCGGCCGTCAACGAAGGTCTCGTGGACAGCCCGGAGACGCTCAACGAGGAGCCGTACACGAGCGGCTGGCTCTATAAGATCACACTGGCCGACCCTAGCGAGCTTGACGCGCTGCTTTCACACAGCGATTATCAGGACCTATACCAATAATATTTTGGCGCTAGCGCCAATAGGGAGAGAGAATGGGTAGATCTTTGCTAGGTCTGCCCATTGTCGCTTAGCAGAACCCTTCGCCGCTCAGGAGATCTACGTGGACGCATTTAATTCTTTTATTCTCACCATTGACAGCTATCTTGGCTCGTCGGCCTGGTTTCCCTTCGTATTGCTGGGGGTGGGTTTTTTCTTCACAGTCTATCTAGGGTTTCCCCAGTTACGCTACTTCAAGCATGCATGGACTGTGTTGCGTGGCAAGAAGGGCGAGTCGGAGGAGCTCGGCGAGACTTCCCATTTTCAAGCATTGAGTACGGCTCTTTCTGGGACAGTGGGGACTGGCAATATCGGGGGAGTAGGGCTCGCTATTTTTCTAGGCGGCCCTGCGGCTCTATTCTGGATGTGGATGACCGCGTTCCTAGGCATGGCTACAAAATTAGTCGAGGTAACGCTCTCGCATAAATACCGCAGTGTCATGGCCGATGGCAAGGTCGCTGGCGGCCCGATGTACTACATGGAGAAACGCTTGAAGATGCGCTGGTTGGCGATCTTCTTCGCGGTGGCGACGGTGATCAGCTCATTCGGCACCGGCAATCTTCCGCAGATCAATAATATCGCCGTAAGCGTACAAACCAGCTTTGGATTCGAGCCAATGGCCACAGGCGCAGTGCTTAGCGTGCTGCTCGGTCTGGTGATCGTCGGTGGCATTCACCGCATCGCCGTAGTGTCCTCGACACTGGTGCCGTCGATGGCGCTTTTGTACCTAATAGGCGCAGCTGCGGTGATTATTCCGAATATAGAGAATGTGATTCCTTCCTTCATCGAAGTCTTCAGCGGTGCGTTTACCGGCTCCGCCGCGGTCGGTGGCTTCCTTGGCGCGACCTTCGCGTTCGCATTCAACCGCGGTGTTAATCGCGGCCTGTTCTCGAACGAAGCGGGGCAGGGTTCGGCGCCGATTGCGCACGCCTCGGCGCGCTGTGAGGATCCGGTTTCTGAGGGCATGGTGTCGTTGCTGGAGCCCTTCATCGATACCATTATCATCTGCACCATCACGGGCTTGGTCATTCTCTCCTCTGGTGTGTGGACGCAGAAGTTTGAGAATACGTTCCAAGGCGCGGATATGGTTTATCTCACTGGATCTATAAGCGACGACAATGAGGCCGATCGCCAATCGCTGTACCGTTTTCTGGCCTTGAACGAGACCTCGGCGGTGAGTCGCTACACGGGCAGTGTCTCCGTGCAAGATGGGCTCGCAACCAATGGCAGTGACTTCACCATTCTGCATTCGCGCTCGGTAGCCGAGGACGTGGTGTATCAGCGTACGGGACAGCCCTATACCGGCACTATCCAGATCGTCGATGGCGCGTTGAGCAATACCGATGTGACGCTAATAGGCAAGTCGCTCGTGCACTCTGCAGCATTGACTTCGATCGCGTTTACGCAAGGTTTCTTCGGGGAAGGCGGGCAGTATATCGTCTCGATAGCTCTCGTGTTGTTCGCGTTCTCGACAGCCATCGCATGGTCTTATTACGGCGACCGCGCCATCGTGTACCTATTCGGACCTAGGATGGTGACGCCTTATCGCGTCGTGTATTGCCTAGCGTTCTTCATCGCCTCGTTTACGGACACGACGATCGTATGGAATTTCGCGGCGGTCTCGGTGGTGGTGATGACACTGCCCAACTTGCTGGGCATCTTCTTACTGCGAGGCGAGATGAAGGGCCTGCTAAAGGCCTATCGAAAAGACTAGGTAGGCATGCTCAAGGTGCGCTCTGTGCAACGCCAAGGCGCGCCAATGCTTGTTTAGCATTGGCATTGCCGCGGCGCGCAGAGTCCTGATACCAAAGCAGTGCGAGCGACATGTCTTCAGGCACGCCGCGCCCTTGCTCGTAGAGCTGAGCGAGGCGGTACTGCACTACCGCATCGCCTTGCTGTGCCGCCAACTGCCACCAGTAGGCCGCCATCTCGTTACTGGCCTCAACGCCAGTTCCGGAGGAGTAGGCGTTCCCGATATTGTGTTGCGCCAAAACGTGCTGCTGCTGCGCTGCCAGTCGATACCACGTGAGGGCTGTGATAGGGTCCTGTGTTTTCGCAAGCCCTTCTGCGTATGCAGTGCCCATTAGAAACATCGCCTCGGCATTGCCAGCCTGCGCTAATGCCTCCACCTGTGCTATGACCGTCGCGGCGATATGGATAGCCTGTTCCTTGTCTGCGGGGAACGTCATGCGTCCGGTGGAGTAGACGCGCGCGACCCACATGCGCGAGAGGGGATCATTGTCACTAGCGGCACGCTCGAGAAGACTGCGTGCGCGTGCATCGTCTACGGTTCCGGTCTCCCCTGTGTACCAGCGAATAGATTCCTCTAGTTGCGGGTCGAGTGGTTCGGCGCTCGCACAGGCAATCACGGTGCTAAGTGCTAGCGCCGTAGTGATGTTGCGAAGTGTCTTATTCCATGGGGCTTTTCTACTGCGTGTTATCAACATTTCTACAACGCTACTCAATTTCTACTGCTGCGATTGTTAATCGGCGCCGACTCGTACACCGTTAACCCATGTACTTGAGACCGTCGCTTTCCAGATTTCTGTGGGCGCATCGCTGAAAATATCTTGGTCGACAAGAATAAAGTCGGCAGCCTTGCCTGGTTCCAAGGAGCCTAATGTATCTTCTTGATGCCCGGCGAAGGCGGCATCCAGTGTAAAGCTTGCGAAGGCTTCGGCCGCGGTCATGCGCTCCTCCGGGAACCATCCGCCTGGAGGTTGATTGTCATGATCCTGACGCGTGATGGAGGCATGCAAACCGAAGAAGGGGTTGGGGTATTCTACGGGAAAGTCTGAACCGTTGGCGATGATCGCGCCGGCGTCGATCAGCTTGCGCCATGCGTACGCGCCTTGTATGCGAATCTCCCCGAGCCTGTCCTGAGCCATGTTTTTATCGCTAGTGGCGTGTGTAGCCTGCATGGAGGGGATAACCCCGAGTTCGGCGAAACGCAGGATGTCTTCGTAGCGCAAGATCTGTGCGTGTTCGATGCGATGGCGTAATCCGCGTGTGCCAGTGGCCGGGATGAGTACCGCGAAGTTATCCAATACGAGTTTGTTCGCGTTGTCGCCGATGGCATGAATATTTACTTGGAAATTCGCCTTCATCGCCATTTCCATAATCTCGTACATGCGCTCGGGCTCTATTAGGAGTAAGCCTCTGTGCCCGGGCATATCGCTATAGTCCTCGATCAATGAGGCGCCACGACTCCCTAATGCGCCGTCGGCCGATATTTTGATGCTATTAATCGTGAACGTGCCGTCGGCGCTTGCATAGTGTCCGGCGGCGAGAAGCTCGGGTAGGCGAGGGTCTCCTGCGCCTAGCATCGCATTAACGCGAATGGGTAGGGGGCCCTCCTCGAGGAGGAGTTTATAGGCTTCAACCGTTGCACTCGAGACGCCCGCATCGTGAACGCTAGTCAGTCCCTGTGCCGCTAACTCCATCATGGCACGACGCAAGGCGAAGGCTTGCTCCTGTACACTGAGTTGCGGGATGTTGGCGGTAATGAGATCCATGGCGTTATCGACAAATGTGCCGGTGGGACGGCCCTCAGGGTCGCGTATGATCTGGCCGCCAGCGGGGTCTGCCGTAGCCGCGTTGACCCCAGCCAGCTCCATCGCGGCACCGTTTGCCCATCCCGCGTGTCCATCGACGCGGCTCAACCAGACCGGAGTGTCACCGAAAAACTCATCGAGGCTCTGCGCCGATGGGAATTCGTTGCTGTCCCAGAGTACCTGATTCCAGCCACGGCCCTGAATCCATTCGAGGTTGCCATTGGCGTCACGAAAGGCTCGAATGCGTTCGACTGCCTCCTGCTCTGAAGTAGTTCCAGTGAGGTCTACGCGCAAAAGGCTCAGGCCATAGCTGAGGATATGGCCATGGGCATCCACCAGTCCGCTTAGCAGGGTCTTACCCTCGCCATCGATACGGACGATCTCCTCGTCCTCTGGCAATTGTTCTCCCGGGCCGTAGAGCCGATCGACCTTGCCATCGCTAAACTGCAATGCGTTGAATTCCACCATCTGATGGTCGGCATTGATCGTGTAGCCGTGCACATCGCTAATCAGGGTTGTCTGCGCCACAGCCAATGATGAAAGAGTTAGCAATGCTGTAACGCTGGCGAACCGCAGTCCGGCCTTAGAAGAGATAAATGTCATAAGAGGTTTCCATTGTTAATATTACGGCCTGTTCGGAGCGGGAAATCGACCGATTCATTTTGTGATTCGCGCCGTGCGCGTTATAGTCGAAGCCCGTAAGACTTAGGGCCAAGTCTAAGTTAAAAAGTACCGGAGATAATAATGAAAAGACCTGAAGATTACACGCCTAGCAAACGCGATCATGGACACTCTCCTAATAAATTACGCCGCCGGATGCTGCAGATGGCTGTCATGGCGCCATTCGCCTCTCTCCTTAACGCTCAGTCAGCCGCCGCGGCGATAGCGGTACAGAAGCTACATACTTTTGGACTTCGGGTCAGCGATGTGGCGCGCTCAGTCGCTTTCTATCAGCAGCTATTCGGCATGCCTATCACGGCGCGTGTTGGCGATACCGTGTGTTTACGTATTGGCAGTGGGCCGCAGTTCATGTCGATTCGCCCCCTGCAAGCGGGCGAAACTCCTGGGATCACCCACATTGGCCTTAGCGTTCGCGATTTTAATGCGCAGTCTGTAGCCGATCAGTTGCAGGCACATGGCTTCGTCAACGATGCCAGCGCCGCGAATGAGCCCGACAACTTGAAGCGGGCGATGCGCTATTGGCCCCTGAACCAGCAGGCCGTCGCCTTCGCTGGCAAGGAAGGCCTCAATTTCCAGCTTTGTGACGCCGCCTACTGCGGCAGCGACAACGGGCAATGCAGCAACATCGCTGCCCCCAACGGGACCGGCCTGATGGCCTTGGACGGCATTAACCACTTCACCAATTTCATGAGCCATGCCCCCAACACAAACCAGTTCTATTTGAGCCTGTTTGGCTTGCAATACCTGGCTTACCAAGGACCCACGAGCCCGACTGTCGGGGTGGGCGATGGCAAGCAGTTCCTCATGTTCGTGGGCGGCGCTCAAGAGGGCGCTCCAACGCGGCCAGGACGCATGGATCACGTGAGCATGAGTGTGGAGGACTTCGAGGTCGAGGCCATTCAGGCGAAATTGGAGAGCGCTGGCATAACGCCGCGAGTGGAGGATAGCAACACGCCGGCCCTGGTCCATTGGATTAGCCTACGCATGCCTAACCGAGGCGGCGCAGAAGGCGGCACCCCGGAGCTGTATTTCTCCGACCCCGATAGCATCCACATTCAATTGCAGCACCTGGACTATTGCGGCGGTGGGGGATACCTCGGTGACGCCTGTGCTCCTTTAGCGTAAAGAAACAGGCTTGGAGACAGCGCTGACCGTCGATGCGCAGGGGTTTACGGTCAGTGCAGTTGAGTTCTATCTGGACGGAATTTCACGCACGGTTTATGCTACGCGTCTTTTTTCGTATGTAAATCAGGTGCTTTACACCTATCAATCATAATAAGCGAAGGTGAGTCGATTGAAATTCCGCGTAGTAATCCCGGCACTAGTGTGCCTGTTTTTCCTCAGTTCCAATTCCCACAGCCAAGGTTCAACGAATTCTCCAGTGGAGCTAACACTGCGTAATGGCAGCGCTTTAACACTGCAGCGCTTCGCCCATAGCAGCGCCGATGTGGATGTCGATGGCAACATCGACGAAGCGGTCTGGGGACGAATTGCTCCCATCAATGAGATGCGGGTAATCGATCCGGATACTCTCGGGGATGTGCCTTTCGACACCTCGGTCCGCATCTTCTACACCGAGCGCGGCATCTACATTAGCTTCGACCTGGAACAGCCTACCGACAGCATCGTGCAACGCATCAGCACCCGCGACAATATCGCGATCGACCGCGACTCGGTCTCCATCACGCTGGATACCTCCGGACAGGGCCTGTTTGCCTATTGGATGACGCTAGCCCTCGGTGACAATCAGGCCGACGGCACTGTGCTGCCAGAGCGCAATTACACCACGCAGTGGGACGGGGCTTGGTACGGCGCGACGCAACAGACCGACAATGGCTGGAGTGCGGAATTCTATGTGCCCTGGGGCCAGATGGCGATGCCACGTGAGGACGCCGTGCGACGCATCGGGATCTATACCGAGCGCAAGGTGGCCTATCTCAATCAGACCTGGGCGTGGCCGGCGATTCCCGAGTCGAGCTCTATCTTCATGAGCAATCTGCCCTTGCTGGAGCTAGAGGGGGTCGACGTGCGTCAGCAGTGGAGCGTGTTCCCCTATGCTTCATCTACCTTCGATGAGATCGACAGTGACGTGCAGAATAAGGCTGGGTTCGATGTATTTTGGCGCCCCTCTAGTAACTTCCAGATGACGGCGGCGGCGAATCCCGATTTCGGCTCGACCGAGTCGGATAACGTCGTAGTGAACCTAACGGCCAATGAAACCTTCTTCCCCGAGAAACGCTTGTTCTTCCAAGAAGGACAAGAAGTGTTCAACACCACGCCACGCTCCACAGGCAGCAATGGCAAGCGACTCTCGATCGTGAACACCCGCCGCATCGGCGCGCGGCCGCGCCCGCCACAACTGCCCGCGGGGGTTGCGTTGCCGACACGCGAGCGAATTCGTCCGGCAGACCTGCTCGGTGCCGTGAAGATGACGGGGCAGGCAGGCGCGGTGCGCTATGGCGTCATGACGGCGTTCGAGGACGAAAGCGAATTCTTGGCAGGCGGCACGCGCTATTACCAGGATGGTCGAGATTTCGGCACCTTCCGCATGATCTATGAAGACAGCAAGGGTGCGGCCTATCGTGGCTTGGGCTATATCGGTTCGATAGTCCAGCATCCCGAGTCCGATGCCGAGGTCCATGCCGTGGATTTTCATTACCTCACCAATGGTGGGCGCTGGAACGTGGACGGGCAGATCATTCGCACGGATACCGACGTGCTGGGTACCGGCGCGGGCATGTTCGCAGACGTGGTGTACACGCCACGTCAGGGCATTCGTCACAATCTCCAGATGACGTATTTGGATGACACCTTCAATGTGAATGACTTCGGCTTCCAAGAGCGCAATGATTCGCGGGAGCTGTGGTATCGCTTCGAATGGGTGAAGTCTGACCTGGAAATCGTGCGTAATTTCCGCTTTACGCCTTTCCTACGCTATGAGGAGAATGGCAATGGTGATCGCACCAACAACGCCTTTCCGGTATTGAGCGCCTCCGCGACTCTGAACAACCTCGACCGCATCAACGTGGGGCTGCAGTACTTCCCCAAGCGTTACGACGACCAAAACAGTTTCGGCAATGGCACCTTTGCGACCTCCGCGCGCACCAACTCGAACTTCAGTTACCAGACCAATACCGCGTTACCGGTAAGCTATAGCTTTGGTTTTTCGACCTCTGGCGAGTTCGTCGGCGGCGATAGCGAGGGGGCGAGCGCTGGCATCACCTGGCGTCCTGCGGACAATATCGCGCTATCTAGCGAGATTAGCTATGACGATCGCGATGGCTGGCTGCTCCATCAGAGTAATCAGGACTTCACCACATTTCAGGCGCAGCAGTGGCGCTTCGATGCGAGTTTCGATTACTTCCTGACATCGCGTCAGCAACTGAGTGTGGCCCTGCAGTGGGTAGGTATAGAGGCTGAGGAGGACGAGTTCTATTATCTCCCAGCCAGTGCAGTCACCAAGAATCGCGATCTCATCGAGACGCTAAAGCCCGCCGGGCCGACCGATAGCTTCGGTTTGTCACAGCTGAACTTCCAATTGCGTTACCGCTGGCAGATAGCGCCCTTGTCGGATCTCTTCGTTGTGTATACCAAGGGTGATAATCGCCGCAGTGCACTGATGGCGTTCGACGAGTTGTTTGAGAACTCGTGGGATAATCCTCTAGGAAGCACCCTAGTCGTTAAGCTGCGCTATCGTTTAGGGTCCTAAGGGGAGGGTGCGCTGCGCTACCCTGGGCAGTGTTGATCTCTAGATCGCCCAGAGTGGGAAACCCGCTTTCTCGAGATCAAAAAAAACGCTCATGGAAGTCCATTGAGCGTTTTTTTTTGCCTATTCAGGCCCACTACTGAAGAGGGCCTGTTTCTATAGGGCTGCCGAGTTCAAGGTGCCGCTGTTATCGGCAGTCATCGGGTTGCCGAGGGCTTTGGCCATATCGATCAAGATAAAGCTACTCTCGCGCAGTAGTGGATCGTCTTCCTTCATCTCTTCCTCTTCTTCATCGTTGCTCACGATCGCAACACTCTCAGGGTCGAGATCTTCCTCGGATGGCTCTTTCCAGACCTCTAAGGGCAAGCCCTTGAGGAATAGGCGCATATTATTGGCGTTAAACTCCGTGCGGCGGTTCTCGTCGCGCTCATTACGAACTACTTCTTCGTTCAGCGAGAGCGTGGTGCGTTCGCGCAATTCGCGTGAGCGCTCGATCTGCTCGGCTAGGTATATGAAGTCCGGATCACTGGCGACACGCTCATCATGTTTTACCTGAAGATCGCTCAATATGTCTTTGATTGGGAAGTAAGTATTGTATTCAACGGGGCGAACCGTATCCCAGGGTAGCGCGCCATCGAGGTTGCTCTCGCCCATCTCCTCGATCGCGCTGTAGCGGTCGGGGAAGAGGATGTCAGGCATCACACCACGGTGCTGTGTGCTGGCGCCGGAGATGCGATAGAACTTGGAGCGGGTCAGTTTGACCTGGCCGTAGTCCATCGGGATGATTTCCTGCACGGTGCCCTTTCCGAAGGTCTGGCCGCCGATGATGATGCCGCGCTGATAGTCTTGGATCGCGCCGGCGAAGATCTCCGAAGCAGAGGCACTGGCGCGATTGGTGAGGACGCCTAGAGGGCCGGAATAGGTGACCTCCGGGTTGCCGTCGCCATAGGCGCGCACGAAGCCGTTGCGTAGGCCGGAATAGCGGATCTGTACGGTGTTGCCGGTATCGATGAACAGGCCGACCAGATCGTTCGCTTCGGTAAGTGAGCCGCCGCCATTGTCGCGTAGGTCCATGACGACCGCCTCAACACCCTCTGCCTTGAGCTCTTCGAGTAATGCCTTCACGTCACGCGTGGAGCTCTTGAAATCGGGCTGGCCAGCGGAGGCGGCTTCGAAATCGAAGTAGAACGTAGGCAGTTTGATGACGCCCACCTTGTATTGGCTGCCGTTATAGCTGACCTCGATGACTTCCTTCTTGGCTGACTGATCCTCGAGCTTCACTGTGTCACGGGTGATAGAGACCTCGTGAGACTGAGTCTCGCCGGTGGCGTCCGCAGGAATCACGCTCAGGCGCACCACGGTGCCTTTCTCGCCACGAATCTGATCGACCACGTCGTCGAGGCGCAGGCCGATGACGTCTTTTATCTCGCCATCCACGCCTTGCGCGATGCCGATGATGCGATCGCCTGCCATTAGCTCATTGCCGCGCTCGGCGGGACCGCCTTTGATCAGCTCTACGATCTTCGTGTACTCGTCTTCGGTGGTCAATTGTGCGCCAATGCCTTGCAGCGATAGGCGCAGGCTCATATTGAAGTTTTCGGAGTCGCGTGGGGAGAAATAGCTCGTATGAGGGTCGATCGTGCTCGCAACGGTCGCCAAATAGGACTGGAAGACGTCTCGGTTATTCGTCTTCAGGACTTGGGTTAGCTGATTGCGATAGCGCTTGCTGAGACGCTCTTCGATCTTCTCGGGCTCGAGCTTCGCGAGACGCAGGCTAAGCGCGCTGTTCTTCACGCGTTGACGCCATAATTCATCGAGCTCCGCCACGCTCTGGGCGTAGGGGGCTTCCTCGCGGTCGATTTCGATAGACTCGTCTAGCGTGAAGTCGATGGTGTCGAGATTATTCTCGACCTCATTGATCGCGTAGACCATGCGCTCGAGTAGGCGGCGATGGTAGAGGTTGTAGATCTCGAAGGCTGGGTCGATGCTGCCACTCTTGAGTGTGTCATCCAGCGCATCGCGGTAAGCGGAGAGGGCGTCTATATCCGCTTGGAGGAAATAGAGCTTAGAGCCATCCAATGCGTCGATATAGGCGTCGAACACGGTATGGGAGAACTGATCGTCGAACAGTATGCGCGAATAGTGCTTGTCTTCGAGCTCTTTGAGCAGTTCGGCCGCGGTCTTGCCGTAGACGGGCTCCGAGCTAAGTTCGGTGTACAGGGCGTCGACATCTAAGACCGGGTTCAGTATTTCGACATCTTGGGCGAAAAGGCTGGTGCTGCCCAGACTGAACATTAAGGCGATGATAGGGGAGAGACTCTTCGCTGCTTTGAAGCCAAGGAGGCTGTGCGTTCGCGTTAGCGCAATTTGTGCTTTAGTCATATTGCTTTACACCGTTGTTATCTGTGTTTCTCGAGGAGTTCTAGCACCCTTATAAACCAAGGATGCATCCAATTACTAGTCCTGATTAACTGCTATCGACAATCCTTCTATAAGGCCTTAAGTCTATCGCGATCGTTTCCGTGCAGGAAGGCAAAAAACGTCCAGATTTCCTCCACATTGGCCTATTTAGTCACCCTTTATGGGCTTTTGACGCGCACTTGCGTGTCGCTCGGCTCGTTCAACATCGATATAGCGATCCGTAATCGCGCTCGAGCCGTGACCAGCATCGTCGCGCACATGCTCGCGAGGGCGGAACTTAACGTCCTCGGAGATGCCGGTATGACGCAACCAATGCACGGTTGCCGCTGCCAAGCGTTCGGCCTCCTCTATGAATCCCTCGCTCTTGAGGTGGTCCTGCGCATGGTCGAAACACTTCTGCACGATACCGCGAATCTGTCGGGTGCTGGTGATGCCACCCTTGCCGCGGGTCTTGTGGATGAGCGGGCTCGCTTCGCCAGGCATTGGCAGAGCCGTCATGCCCCTGGCTAGGCGATAGCGCCGCAGGGCCTCTAGCATCTGATTGCTAACCGATATCTCGCGCTCCTTATTGCCCTTGCCGACCGTCAGGAACCACCAGTTGCCCTCGGGGTCGCGTTGGAAATGCCCCATCTGCGGGCACCAACGCGGGGTGTCGACCAATTCGGAGATTCGCAAGTACATGGCGAACAGGGCATTCATGATAAATAGGGTGCGCTCGTGCGTGGTCGGGTCTTCGCTCGCTAGGTGCTCGGCGGCCTCGATCACGAAACTCCACTGCAAAGGCGAGAGGCGACGAATCTGTGTCTTCGACTGTTGTTTGCGCAGAAACTTACTCTTCTGGCGAATCTGAGAGACGGGGTTAGCGCTAAGATAATTCTCTTGAATCAAGAAGTTAAAGAAGCTACTTAAGACACTAAATAGGGATTGGAGGCCTGCCTGCGAACAGACATATTCGCCATCGGCGCTGACATAGGGAGTCCATTCTGGGTTGGGCAGGCGGGCGCCGTCGCGATTGAGGAAGCGCGCCACATTCTTGCCTCCGATCCAGGTAAGGGGCGGACTCCTAGCGAACTCCACATAGGCCTCGATATCCTCACGTTTTACTTGGGCAAGAGATTTAGCCACGACGAGCCAAGACCATTGTAGGAAGTGCTCTACCTCGCGTCGATAGGTGGAGAAGGTGTCTGGGCTGCCTCTATAGCTGTACAGGAACTCGCAGGCGAACTGATAGTCCGGCAGAGCCTCATCGGGCGCGTCTTCGATCAGGTGACTCAGGGAGCGGGTAGGGTGCTTGAAGGGATTGGGCATCTCCTCAAGAGTGTCGAACAGCGCGCTGGGTTGTTTGGGAGTCTTCATACAAGAGTCTTTATGGAGGTTTCTAGGCTCATTGTAAAGTGCTAGGAGGCAATGCGCCGCATACTTCGGCTTAGCGCTCGAGTGACTCTAGCGCTGCGGGAACAGACTGCGCTATTCTGCGCCTAGTATTTTCGAGCTCGACGCCTCTGGGCGGCGGACCCACTATTGAGGAAACCATCATGAATCATGCAAGCCACTCGTTTCGCCGCACCGTAGTCACCGCTCTTGCCAGAGGCGCGGTGGGCGCGGCCCTGCTGACGCTGACAAGCCTCGCCGGTGCGCAGAGCCTAGACGAGATTCTAAATTACCGACAGTACACGCCGCTATTCTCCAGCGCAGGCCAGCCCAGCCGCGAGCAATTGCCGCTAATTAAGGAGGCGGGCTACGATCGCGTCATCTATATAGCCTTCAACAACGGGCGCACGGCGATTCCCGAAGAGGATCAGCTGGTCAAAGACTTGGGGATGGACTACTTGCATATTGCCGTGGACTTCAACAATCCTACGATTCGTGATTTCGATGCATTTGCCGATGCGATGCAGCGCGAGCCGCAGAGCAAGACTTTCTTGCATTGCCAGGTAAATGCCCGGGCGACCGCCTTTAGCTTCCTGTACCGCGTGCTCTATCAGGGTGTCGATATCGCCGAGGCTAAGGCTGACATGAACACAGTTTGGCAGCCTAACGAGGTCTGGCGAGACTTTATCTTCGCCGTAATGGCGGACCGCGGTATGTCGAGCGAGTGCGAGACCTGTGACTGGACGCCTCCGGCAAGCAACTAGAAGGCCAAGGGAGTAGGGGACGCATGCACTCACATTCCCATGATCATGGCCATAAACACGATGATGACTCTACCCGGCGCATCGGCTGGGCGTTCTTCCTAAACGTAGGCTTCACGCTGATTGAGTTGGTGGGCGGCCTACTTACCAATAGCACCGCGATCTTGGCCGATGCGGTACACGATCTTGGCGACAGCCTATCGATCGGCCTCGCCTGGCTTCTGGCGCGCCTCAGCCGCAAACCAGTCTCCGATGACTTCAGCTATGGCTACCGACGCTTCTCTCTACTAGGCTCCTTGCTCACTGGAATAGTGATGGTAGTTGGTTCCGTGTGGGTGCTAAACAGTGCTATACCGAGGCTGCAGGACCCGGTAATGCCGGTCACCGAGGGCATGCTCGGCTTGGCGATATTCGGCATTGCCGTCAACGGATTCGCCGCCTTCAAGCTCTCCAAGGGCAACACCCTCAACGAGAGGATGCTCAATTGGCATCTACTAGAGGACGTGCTCGGTTGGGTTGCCGTGCTGATCGTGTCCGTAGTGCTGATGTTCAAGGAGTGGCCGATTCTCGATCCAATCTTATCGATCGGCTTCACACTGTTTGTCTTGCTCAATGTTGTGCGCAATCTGTGGAAGACGCTGCGACTATTCTTGCAGGGCACGCCAGAGGAGTTAAGCCTAGCGCCCATTCGAGACACGCTCGGCGCTCTCCAGGGGGTGGCGGCGATTCACCATTTGCATGTGTGGTCGCTCGATGGCGAGCGGCATGTACTGACGGCCCATTTGGTGCTAGCCGAGGATCTTCAGATGCTGCAGCAATTAGAATTAAAACAGAAGGTTGCCGAGAGTTTGAGAGAATTTAGATTCGAGCACACGACTATAGAGTTCGAGCTCAATGGCGAGCCCTGTAGGGATGCCGAGGAGTCATATTAGCGTTAAAAGGCAGGCATAAAAAAAGGGGCTAAGAGCCCCTTTTTTTATTCTTGCGCTTTGCTCACCGTGCAATCCTCATCGAATCACACGGCGAGGGCAGAAGGATTAGCGACGTGTAGTCACTTCCACTTCTACGCGGCGATCTGGCTGCAGACAAGCGATCAGTGCAGGAGTTGCCACTGTGCCTGGGCATGCTGCCATAGTCGTTACTGGGTTAGAACCATTGATACCGCGAGCGGTAATCTTGGCAGCTTGGATGCCACGAGTGATCAGATACGCTTTAACCGACTCTGCACGGCGAGTAGACAGGGCCAAGTTATAAGCCTGACGACCTAGGCGGTCAGTGTGGCCTGTAACAGTGATCACGTCATACTGAGTGCCACTTAGGCTAGCAGCCATGGTGTCGAGCTCGCGCTGACCAGCAGGCAACAATACATCGCTGTCGAAAGCGAAGAATGAGTCAGCTGATAGAGTAGTTACTACCGGTGCTGGTGCTGGCGCTGGCGCTGGAGTTGGTGCCGGAGCAGGCGCACGAACAGGTGCCGGCGCTGGAGTTGGGGCAGCTACAACAGGCATTGGCTTTGGCTTAGCGAAGCTGTAAACAAGGCCTACAGAGTAAAGATTGATGTTGCCATCGCGACGAATGACGTCTTCGAACTGGTAACGCTCAGCTTCAACGCGCACGCTGACAGCATCGTTGATCGCATAAGCCATGCCTACGCCGAATTTCTCGTGCGTGTCACGACGCGTACCAGCTGGGTAGACGCCACCTGCTGCAGAACCTGAACCGTAATAGTCGCTCTTCAATTCGACTTGATTCATACCGGCACGAGCGAAAACTGACACGTTTTCGGATACAGGAACAGTGACCACTGCGTCGAAATTAATACCACGAAACGCCATGTCGCTTAAAAGCTGACCAGAAGGCAATATTGCGCTGTCTAGGTTATAGCTGCCAAGGTCGAAGTAGCCTGCTTCTAATGCGAAGTAAGGAGTGAATTGGTAACCGCCATACAGTTTAAAGCCAAAGTCTTTCGTATCAGCGCGGCGGCTCGTGTAGGTAAAGCCTGGCGCGAAAAGCTCATCTGTAATGCGCGTCTTATCAACAGCTGACGATGCACGGCCTAGGTTGAAACCGGCGTAAATCCCTGGTTCTGCAGCCAAAGCAACTGGGCTCAAGAAGCAAGCAAGCAGACAGAAGTGTGCTGTACCAATGGATCGTGTAGTTTTCATTTATTTCTCCGTGAGAACTATGTTCTCGTATTCACTAAATAGCAGGTGGATCATTGTGGGCGCGCATGGTCTTACTAACTAATGTGATTGTCAATGACCTTGGCAACTATATTTTCCCGGATATTTACCGGGCTACCAATGTGTCTATTTTCTCCCTAAAAAGCGTTTAGTTTTCGTTAGTTAGATAGGGTTTAGACGTGTCACATTGATGTCTAGTTGCTGTTAGTCGGTCATCTGACCCGCAGCTGTCGTACATACGCTTGGTTTCGCTGTGTAGACTGGCCTAATCTCCCTTTCTTTCTAATTAGACACTCTACGAAATGCATTGTAGTCCAATCAACTGACTGGGCTCTGTGCGCAGGCGCACACAGAAATGAAACAGTGTCTCTGAGCTTAGGCAGCATGGGGGTTGGCGCGATAGAGGCAGGGTGGTGGGGTTTAGCGAGGGTATCGAGGTATGCCGCAACGACCCATGCATTACTATTTCCGGTAATTATTATTACCGGAAATAGTGTAATGGGTGGGTTTTATAGGTTTTAAAGCATTTTCAGAGTGTTAAATGCGACTCCTAACCTTGTTTATAGATAATATTGCCACGCCAAACGTCAACACGTTTATAGTGAGCCACGCAGTTATATGACTCGCGTGGCCCACAGAGTCGCTAGGATGGCGTTCGCATCGTCACGAACTCCTCGGCGACGCTTGGATGAATGCCAAGCGTGGCATCGAAATCCGCCTTGGTCGCGCCAGCCTTTATCGCGATGGCGACGCCTTGAATGATCTCCGCGGCGTATTCGCCCAGCATATGGGCGCCCAGCACTCTATCGGATTTGGCGTCGACTAACAGCTTGATGAAGGTCTTCTCGATACGCCCGCTGAGCGTGTGTCTTAGAGGCGTGAATTGACTCTTATAGACGCTAATCTCGTCGAAGCGCTCGCGAGCCTCGGCCTCGGTTAGACCCACGGTGGCGATCTCCGGCTGACAGAACACCGCGGTCGGGATATTGTGGTAGTCCATCTCCTTATTGCCCTTGCCAAACAGGCGCTGCGCGAGAATCTGACCCTCGGCAAGCGCTACCGGCGTCAAGGCGACACGGTCGATCACATCGCCAACCGCGTGGATATTGGGAATATTCGAGGTGAAATGCTTGTCTACGATCACCGCGCCGTTCTTGGCGAGTTTCACACCGAGCTGCTCTAGGCCGAGTTTCTCGGTGTTCGGGTGGCGACCCGTGGCAAACAGCACGGTATCGACCTCGATGTCCTCGCCACGATCGAAACGCACGCGCAGGCGAGCTCCTTGCTCCGTGATCTGCTCCACATTGGATTGCAGGTGAAGTGTCGCGGATTTCTCCAGCTCGGTAGTAAAGGCCGCGGCGATGTCGGTGTCGAAACCGCGTAATAAGTGTGTGCCCCGATAGGACACGCAGGTTGCAACGCCCAGCGCGGCGAATATGCCCGCAAATTCGACGGCGATATAACCGCCGCCCACGATCAGGATGGATTTGGGCAATTCATCTAGAGAGAAGACCTCATTCGAGGTGATCGCATGTTGGCTGCCAGGAAACTGAGGCACGAAAGGCCAGCCGCCAGTGGCGATCAGTATCTCCTTTGCGGTGACCTTGCGGCTCTGTAGCTGCACGGTATGAGCGTCCAGTAGCGTGGCACGCTCGTGGAAGACCTCAGCCCCAACCCCCTTCATTAAGGATTGGTAGATAGTGCCCAGGCGGGCGATCTCTTTGCTCTGATTATTCACCAGGGTTGGCCAATCGAACTGGGGCTGAGCTGGGAATTGCCAGCCGTAGCCGCGGGCATCGACGAAGTCTTTCGCATAATGGGCGGCATAGCTGTAGAGTTTCTTCGGGATGCAGCCCACGTTGACACAGGTTCCACCCATATAACGCTCTTCGGCCATGCCAACTTTTGCGCCGAGTGAGGCGGCAATTCGGCCAGCTCGCACGCCGCCGGAGCCTCCGCCAATTATGAAGAGATCGTAATCGTAGTTAGTCAATTTCCAAGGCTTCCTTTGTAGTATCAATGCGTTATTGAGTGTTGAGTCAGTGAGTTGTTACGGCTATGATCACAAATAAATTTGCGCGAATACAGGCTTTATCAATATGTGCTGGGACTCTTCCGAATCAGACTCACAACAAGCTAACACAGATTTTCTACAGCGAGAGCACTCTTTGGAGCCGGCCGAGTTTTCTCAGCAAGGCCCAGGCGCGAGTATGCAGGAAAATAGCGAATTGCCGGTTAAGCCGGAGATGAGTAAGTTCGTGGTGCGATTGCCGGCAGATTTGCTGGAGAAACTAAAACATGTCTCCCGGCACCATAAGCGCAGCATGAACACAGAGATTAATCTCCTTCTGGGCCGCTACATAGAACAAGTCAAAGGCGAATCGCGCCCTGGTGTCGATGAGCATTTGAAGTTAGATTCACAGCTGCTGAACAAGCTGCGTGCCCTACCAGCTCAGAAGATCGAGGCGCTTCTCGATCTTCTCGACTGACCTTGCGAAGAGTCCCACTCATGTCCTTTGGTAGAGATTGTGTTCTCGACTTGTTCGATGATCTCGATAACGGGGTCGCGCTTCCTATAGAGGATGGGCAGCTACACTACTTCCCGAATGCCTTGGACGAGTCAGAGGCCGATGCCTTGATGATGCAGTGCATTACAGACCTTCCATGGCGACAAGACCATATTCGTATTGCCGGGAAGTCGATCCCCATTCCTCGCTTGCAATGTTGGCTCGGCAGTTCCGATGCACACTATTCCTATTCCAACATAGCGCTGCGCCCGCAGCCCTGGCCGGAGTTTCTTCTGAGGGTAAAAACGCGTGTCGAAACACTCTGCGCTCACTCGTTCAATTCAGCCTTGGCCAATTACTATCGCGACGGCGCAGACAGCGTCGATTGGCACAGTGACGATGAGCGGGAGCTGGGTCAGGACCCCGTTATCGCATCATTGAGTCTGGGCACGAGCCGCGTCTTCGAGCTCAAGCATCGTTACAAGAAACGACTCCCAACTCTAAAGACTTCACTAGGCCATGGCAGCGTACTGATTATGCAGGGCGGCACTCAACAATATTGGCGTCACCGTATCGCCAAGGTCCAAGGTCTGCAGGAGGCGCGAGTCAATTTGACCTTCCGGCGCATCTTGCGCAACACAGTGGCAGGCTAAATGGATCACTTCGATCTCTGTATCGTGGGCGCGGGTGTCATCGGAATTGCGGCCGCCGAAGCGATGGCGCGCAGCAAACCCCCTTCCTATTCTATTCTCTTGCTAGAGCAGAACAGCGGCTTTGGGCAGGAAACCAGTAGTCGCAATAGCGAGGTGATTCATGCGGGCCTGTATTATCAACAAGGCTCTCTTAAGGCGCGTTTGTGTACAGAGGGCAGCGCCCTGCTCTACGACTATTGTCGTCAGTACAATGTCGCGCATCGCCGCGTCGGTAAATTCATAGTCGCGCAAGAGAGCGAGTTGGACGCGCTGCAAGCCTTGGCCGCACGCGCACGCGACAATGGCGTGCTCGATTTGCGTTGGTGCGACCGCAAAGCCTTGCAGGAGAAGGAACCTCTAGTCGAGGCTAGTGCCGCCCTATTCTCGCCCAATACCGGTATAGTCGACAGTCATGCGCTGATGCAATCACTGCTGACACAGGCGCAGCTGGCGGGTGTGGAGTTTGTCTGTCGCACTCGCGTCGAGCGTGTGTTGTGTGGCGCGCATGGTTTCGAGATACACACGCTCAGTGGTGAACCTGACAAGGCGGAGGCGTTTCGGTTTCATTGCGGCGCATTGATCAATGCGGCGGGGCTCGAGTCCCAGGCACTAGCCGCGCGTATCGATGGCTTGAACAGCGCGCATATCCCGTCACTCGCATTGAGTAAGGGCAATTATTTTAAGCTCAACGCTCGCGCACCCTTTAAGCATTTAATCTACCCAATGCCCGCACCGCAAACGAGTGGTTTGGGCATACACGCTTGCATCGATCTTGGTGGTGCGGTGCGCTTCGGGCCGGATATCGAAGCTATCGAGACGGTGGATTACAAGGTGGATGTGCGGCGTAAGGCACAATTTGTGGAGGCGATTCGACGTTACTATCCGGCCCTAGACCCCGCACAGTTGGAGCCAGACTATGCAGGGGTGCGCCCTAAGTTGTACAGCGCACAAGGACAGGCCATGGACTTTGTTTTGCAGACCGACGACGTGCACGGCGTGCCCGGATTGTTGCAGTTATTTGGCATCGAATCGCCGGGGCTCACCGCAAGCCTCGCGATAGGAAAAACTATCGCGCAACATTTAGCCTAGCGCTACTCGTTCCTAATACTGCTCCTGCTTAGTCGCGATGTGTGCATAGACTTGCGAGCTCCCGTCGGATTTCATGACGAGCACATCGTAGGGACTAAACTGATCACCAATCTCCATGCCCGGACTACCCATAGGCATACCAGGAACCGCGAGGCCGATGGCATCGTCAGGTTTTTCGTCTAGGAAACGCTGTACGATATTGGCAGGGATGTGGCCCTCGAAAACATAGCCTTCGGGTGACACTGCGGTGTGGCAAGATTGAAACTGTGGCGCAATGCCCAGCTTGAGTTTCTCGCCGTTGAGATCTTGAGGATGGCTGATCTGCGCGAGGAAACCGCGCTCACTGACATGCTGCACCCAGCCTTCACAGCAACCACAGGAAGGGTCTTTCATCACCTGCAAGACAGTAGAATTGCTGGCGGATTCAGCCGCAACGGCTGTACTGTTACTCTGTTGCTGACAGCCGCTTAGTAGCAGCGCGCTGAATAGGATTGCGCTAATAGAACTCACTGGCTTACATAGCAAATTCGCGGAAAAATTAAACATGCTTATCCTCACATCGTGTTCGTGGGTTTGTCGGAATTAAGGCTGCCGGCGAGTATGGTTTCAATCTTATTCCGAATTACGCCTTTGGCATCCTTGAAGTGTATGCCTATGCCCGCGGAGCGATTGCCCTGTGCTAGTTCCGGGGTAATCCACACTACTGTGCCTGCAATTGGAATGCGCTCGCCGTCGTCCATTAGTTTGAGCAGCATGAAAACTTGGTTGCCCATCTCGTAGCTGCGCGTGGTTGGAATAAAGAGACCGCCATTCTTTAAAAATGGCATATAGGCAGCATAGAGCACGGCCTTGTCGTTGATGGTCAACGACAAGATGCCATGCTTAGCTGGCCTATTCTCTGTTTCTGCCACGGGCATATTCAATCGCGTGTGTCCTGTCTAAAGAGATGTTGCAACTGTAACAAGAGATCCTCCAGAAGTAGCTGCATATTCGGATTCGAAACGCTGGCTACCTGTGTTTGCGCCTCGCAAATATTTTCATACAAGCCTAGTAAGGCGCAAGAGAACGCACGAGTCTGGAAGGCCTGATCGGGAACTAGCGTGGCAGCCTGTTGTAGAGTACGCCCTTTCACTAGATCTTTGTTGCCCGATATCTGAAACTTGACCAGTACCCCCAACCAATAACAGAGCACGTTGAGCACATCCAGTGCATCGTTCTTATAGTAGCGAGCGACCATCTTACTGACAATCTCCTGCCCCTTCATCACGTTCAGGAGATCATTGCCCAGGGTTTCCCTGCGCTGGGCACTCCCGTCCACCAGCGTCATCAACGCCTGTAGGGGGCGGCCTTGGGCATAGTCTAGCGCAAACTCACGCTCCTCGCTCGCCGTCTCGGGGGCCTGGATTGCGAGCCACTGCAGGGACTGCTGAGCCGTGGGTTTCGGCAGTTTCAGGGCGCGACAGCGGCTGGATATCGTGGCTAATACCGACTTGGGTCGGTCGCTAAGGAGCAGGAAGATGACATCGGCGGGCGGCTCCTCTAGGCCTTTGAGCAAGGCATTGGCCGCATTGATATTCAGGTTTTCGGCGCTGTCCAGCAAGATAATGCGCTTGCCGAAGGAGTGAGAGCTAGTCTCGATGAATTGCTTGAGCTCGCGGATCTGATCGATCTTGATGATCTTGGATTTCTCTTCGGGCTGCACGATGATGAAGTCCGGATTACTTTGAGCATCGTTCAGAAGACAGGCGCTGCACTGGCCACAGGCCTGATTGTGCGTGGGAGATTCACATAATAGCCATTGCGCGAGCATCGTTGCGAACAGGCGTTTGCCGCTCTGCGCTTCGGCACTGATAAGAAAGGAGTGTGAAAGCTGCCCTTTGTGCAGTTGTTGGTGGAAAGCCTCCCAGGCCTCGACGTGCCAGGGTAATGGGTTTGTAATAAGGGCCTTGCTCACAGTAGGGACTCCAAGTGGGCCAGGATATCGGCCTGCACTTGTGCAAGCTGCGCGGAGGCATCGATCACCACGCAGCGCCCAGGCTCTAGCGCGGCGCGTTGCAAATAGCAGGCTCGCACGCGTTCGAAGAATTCGATTTTTTCCAATTCGAAACGATCCAAGGCCGCGCGTTTGCTGGCTCGGGCTAGGCCGATATCGGGCGCGAGATCCAGCACATAGGTCAGGTCGGGGCGCAGGCTTCCTTGGACTAGAGTCTCGAGTGCGGCGATTGTGCTCTGACTTAGCCCTCTCCCACCGCCTTGATATGCATAGGTGGCGTCGGTGAAACGATCACAAACTACCCATTTGCCGGCCTTCAAGGCGGGCTCTATGATTTGTTGCAGGTGTTGCGCGCGTGCGGCGAAGATCAGCAATAACTCGGTCATCTCACTCACCGCTTCGTCGTGCTCGTTGAGCAGCAGGTCGCGCACCTTCTCCGCCAGAGGGGTGCCACCCGGCTCGCGAGTCAAAACATAGTCGATACCGGCCTGGTTTAGGCGAGCGGTAATGAACTGGATGTTGGTACTCTTACCGACGCCCTCTCCTCCTTCGATGGTGATAAACCGCGCTGTCATGTCTTGCTATTCCGCCTTCAATTAGTGCTGGGTTGGGTCGCCGTCCGGCTCAGATACTGTCTTACCGCCGCATTGTGCTCGTCGAGTGTGGTTGAGAACTGATGTCCTCCATCGCCTGTGGCCACAAAGTACAGATATGACGCATCGTTTGGGTGCAGGCTGGCATGGATCGCTCCGCGGCCAGTCATCGCGATAGGCGTTGGGGGCAGCCCATTGATCCTATAGGTGTTATAGGGAGTGTTAGCCTCCAAGTCTACGCGACGGATATTGCCCGTGTAGTCCTCGCCCATGCCATAGATTACCGTAGGGTCGGACTGTAGGCGCATGCCCCGTTGCAGGCGGCGAACGAACACCCCGGCAACCTGTTCCCGCTCGCTACGTAATCCGGTTTCTTTCTCGATAATAGAGGCGAGTATGAGGGACTCATAGGGGCTTGCATAGGGCAGGCTCACAGAGCGAGTTTCCCACTCTTGTTCTAATACTTCTTGCAGGCGGGCGTTGGCGCGACGCAGCAAGGCCAAGTCAGTGGTGCCCGCCGTGTAGAAGTAGGTATCGGGAAAGAGCGCCCCCTCTAGGCTTGGGAATGCGCTGCCCAGCGCGGCGAGTATCTCCTCGTCGCTGCTCTCGCTTAGCGTGACGCGTAACTTAGGACTACGCCATAACGCATCGAGCGCGCTGCGTACCGTCGTGCCCTCGATAAAAGTGAAGGGATATTGCACGAGTGGCCCCGTGAGGAGGTGTTGTAGCGCCGTTCTAGGGCTCATGCCAGGGCTAATGATGAACTCACCGGCGCGAATGGCGCGGTCGAAACCCTCGTTACTCGCCCACAGCGAGAACAAGCGGGGATGGGTCAGGCCCACTTCCTGCTCTAAGCGCCTAGCGACCTGCAATAGGGAGCTGCCCGGCCTTACCTCAACAAGTTGATCGGCCCGCAGCGCCAGGGGTTTGTCCAAGTAGTATTGTAGATAGCCATACGCCCCGGCTAGCCCGAGACCGCCCAAGACAAGGGCCGCGATAAACAAACGCAGTAGGATTTTGCGAAGGCTCATCTGGCTTCAACCTCAGCGATCAGTGTTTGCAGGCGTCGCGTTATCGGTCCGATCTCGTAGTTGAGCGCGGCCTGATTCCACTGAATTCGCGTAACTGGCCAAATCCCCATAACGCTATTGCACACGAAGACCTCGCTCGCGGCTTCCAGCTCATCCAGGCCGAGTTTGCGCTCGGCGACATTCAGGCTCGCAAGCTCATTGCACTGCGCGATGATGGCGGCGCGCATTACGCCCGCCACGCCACACTGGCTCAACTCCGGAGTGAGCAGGACGTCATCGATCACTAAAAAGACATTCGATTTGATGCCTTCGACTAGGTCACCGGCCGCATTGCACATCAGGCCCTCTTGGAACTGTGTGGGCAGCTCGAAACTGGCCATCACCTGATCGAGGCGATTGAGGTGTTTGAGGCCCGCCAGAGCGGGATTGCTGGATAGGGGATGTTTGCACTTGAAGACGCGGATACCCTCGCGCGAGGCTTGCAGATAGCCTTGTGGCAATGGGTGTATCTGCACGATTCGTGTTGGTTCGGGCGATGCCGGGGCGCTATAGCCACGGCCCCCAGCGCCTCGGCTTATGATGATTTTCAACACGCCAGTGGCGCCATGGCTGGCGATTAAGGCGGCGGCTTCGTCGCGAACGCAGGAGAGGTCGACTGGGATCTGCAGTGTCTTGCAGGTGGCCTGCAGCCTATCGAGGTGTTGTTGCCACAAGACGGGCTGGTGGTCACGAACTAGAATAGTCTCGAAAGCGCCGTCGCCGTATTGCACCGCACGATCGGCGACTGGAAGTAGATTCTGATGCTGCCCATTTATGAGCATGACGCCTCCCAGATTGACGCTTTCAACGCGAGATCAGCGACCTACGCGGCTTCACTGCAGACGTTTGAACACCAAACTGCCATTGGTACCACCAAAGCCGAAGGAGTTGCTGAGCGCCACATCGATCTTCGCATCGCGGCTGTGGTGCGGGACATAGTCTAAATCGCATTCGGCATCGGGATTCTGGAGATTGATCGTTGGTGTTAGCACCTGGTCACGGATAGAGAGCGCGCAGATGATAGCCTCTACAGCGCCAGAGGCACCCAGTAGATGGCCGAGCATGGATTTCGAAGAGCTCACGGCTAGTTGCTGCGCATAGGGCCCAAACACGCTCTTTATCGCGTGAGTCTCCGCCAAGTCTCCCGCAATCGTCGAGGTACCGTGCGCGTTTATATATTGCACGGTCGATGGGTCCAATTGGGCGCTGGCAAGGGCGTTGTGCATACAAAGAGCGGCACCCTTTCCGCCCGCGGATGGCGAAGTCATGTGGTAGGCGTCGCCGCTCATACCGAAACCGGCCAGTTCGGCGTAAATCTTTGCGCCACGCTTGCGCGCATGTTCATATTCTTCCAACACCATAATGCCGGCGCCATCGCTGAGTACGAAACCATCACGGTCTTTGTCCCAAGGCCTGCTGGCACTTTGTGGATCCTCGTTACGCGTGGACAATGCGCGGGCTGCGCAGAAGCCGCCAAGCCCTACCGGCGATGTCGCCATCTCAGCGCCGCCGGCAAGCATTACATCGGCCTGGCCAGCGCAGATCATATTGGCAGCGACGCCGATATTATGAGTGCCCGTCGTACACGCCGTGGTGATGGCGATGTTGGGGCCTTGGAAGTTGTAGCGAATCGACAGGGTGCCGCCGAGCATATTGATAATCGAGCCCGGCACGAAGAATGGGGAGACCTTGCGAGGCCCAGAGGTACGGACGAGATTGGAGGTGTCTTCGATGGTATTGATGCCGCCGATTCCGGAACCGATCGCCACGCCGATACGCTCGAAGTTTACTGGGCTGTCGAGTAGACCCGAGTCTGTCACTGCCTGCACGGCGGCCGCGAGTCCATATTGAATGAACACGTCCATGCGTCGCGCTTCTTTCGCGCTCAGATAAGGGGTGCAGTCGAAATCTTTGACGGAGCCGCCGAAACGGGTCGAGAACTCGGAGGTATCGAATTGCGTCAGCATATTGATGCCGCTGCGCCCTTCCTTGATAGCCTGCCAAGACGAATCAACGCTATTCCCAAGAGGAGTAACAAGACCTATGCCAGTGATGACAACTCTTCTACCGTTCACTGCGTCGCTCTCCATTACGGATGATTAAACCCGTGTTGCAGACTTATTATTACAGGCAAAATAAAAGCTACTCCAGAGCATGCCCGGAGTAGCTTAATTTATCGAGCCTAAAAATTCTTACAAATGCGAATTAATGTAATCACAGGCGAGTTGTACCGTTGTGATTTTCTCGGCTTCTTCATCAGGAATCTCGGTCTCGAACTCTTCTTCCAGAGCCATAACCAATTCCACAGTATCCAAAGAATCAGCGCCTAAATCTTCTACAAATGAAGAAGACGATTTGACCTCTTCTTCTTTAACGCCAAGCTGTTCGCAGACAATTTTCTTAACGCGATCTTCAATGCTACTCATAACTATTATTAGCTCCTAAATACTAATTTTTTGATACTGCCTTCTGATTATGTGGCCATAAATTGAGCGGCCGAGATAATCGAAAACGCAAGTTTACATCTATTTTCAACGGGTTGTAATCTTTAAGTCTAAAATAATTCGGCGACATGAGTGAATATTAATCAATTACAGTTACTTAAGTCGCATCTCTAAAGTTTTAGGGCATGTACATTCCGCCATTAATATGCAGAGTTTCGCCCGTAATATAGGCTCCTGAATCCGAAGCTAGAAAGCCAACCGCCGCACCGATTTCCTCAACTTGTCCAAAACGCCCCAAAGGAATCTGCGCAAGGAAAGTCTCCATTTGTTTCTCATTCAATGCGCGGGTCATGTCGGTATCGATAAAGCCTGGGGCTACACAGTTCACCGTGATGCCCCTAGAGCCAATCTCGCGCGCGAGAGAGCGTGAAAAACCTTCGATAGCAGCCTTAGATGCGGCGTAGTTCGTTTGCCCCGCGTTGCCGCTTGATGCGACCACCGAGCTGACATTGATAATGCGACCCCAGCGAGCCTTGGTCATGCCCTTCACGACGAGTTTGCACAGGCGATAGAGTGAGTTGAGATTGGTGTCGATCACGTCGTCCCACTCCTCTTCCTTCATACGCATGAGTAGATTGTCTCGTGTTATCCCGGCATTGTTAACCAGCACCAAGGGCACTCCAAATTCCGCCACGATACGGGCGAACACTTCGCCAATAGAATCCACGGAGGCCACATTCAGACACATGCCAGTGCCCTCAATGCCGGCATCGCGCAGATAGCTCGCAATGTCTGCGGCGCCTTTCTCAGTAGTGGCTGTGCCGATAACGCTCATGCCTTGCTTGCCGAGAGTCATCGCGATGGATTTGCCAATTCCACGGCTTGCGCCAGTGACCAGTGCAATTCTTTTGCTGACATCGTTCATAATGATTTCCAAGTGTAATTGCTGAGCCTATTGAGTGATTTGCGCGCGTGTCTGCGCGAAATTCTCGGGCTCTTCTAGTGAAAATGTTTCGATATTAGGCTCTATGCGCTTGATGAGCCCACCCAGCACCTTGCCTGGTCCACACTCGACTAGCTGGCTGACGCCGAAGTCCCACATGCATCCGACCGTCTCTACCCATTGTACCGGCATATATAGCTGCTTGAGGAGATTGGCTTTGATGTCTTCGGAGTTGTTAGCGACGCGGCCGTTAGTATTTTGTATGACGGGCACTTTCGGGGTCTTGAAGAGCACCGTCTCTAGATCCGCAGCGAGGCGCAGCGCCGCAGGTTGCATCAACGCGCAATGCGAAGGCACGCTGACGTTGAGGCGTAAGGCACGCTTCGCGCCGGCCTCCTTACATGCGGCCATGGCGCGCTCTACTGCGGCAACATCGCCGGCAATAACGGTTTGCCCGGTGGAGTTGTAGTTTGCAGGCGCTACTATCTCGCCTTGCGCATGCTGCTCGCACAGGTCTTGAATCTTCTCATCGTCTAGGCCGAGGATGGCCGCCATCGCTCCAGTGCCAGAAGGCACGGCGTCCTGCATATACAGGCCGCGTTTATGAACCAAGCTCACGGCATCGCCCAGTGAGAGGACGTCGGCACAGACGAGTGCAGAATACTCCCCGAGGCTGTGCCCGGCGAGTAATTCGGGTAGAGGCCCACCCTGCTCCTGCCATAGGCGCCATAGGGCGACGGAGGCGGTCAAAAGAGCCGGCTGGGTAATATGAGTCTGGTCTAATAAGCCGTCGGCATCGTCGCGAACGATAGCCCAAAGGTCGATGCCCAGCGCCGCGGAGGCCTCTTCGAAGCTGCTACCGATCACAGGGTATTCGTTGGCGATCGCGCCGAGCATGCCTTTCTTCTGCGATCCTTGGCCTGGGAATACAAATCCAAATTTCTTCATATACCAATTCCTAGTTTCAAAACTTAGTCGTGTGTGGCGAGTGCATCGCCATGAGTAAGCTGTAAAGCTTCCATGCGCCGTGCGATGAGGCTTGGCACATTGTCTACTACTTCTTTGAGAGCCTGCTCAATGGCAAAGAAGAATGCCTTACTATGGGCATGCCCGTGGCTCTTTACAATAATGCCTTGTAGGCCTAAAACGCTGGCCCCGTTGAACTGCGCCGGATCGATCTGCGCCCGCAATTGCTTCAACAAAGGGGATGCAAGCAAGCCTAAGAGGCGCGAGAAAAAACTGCTAGACGCACGCTGTTTCAACATCTGCTCGATAACGCGAACCACGCCCGCGCTGGTCTTAATGGTGATGTTGCCGGAGAAACCGTCGCAGACCACCACGTCCGCTTTGTCCGTAAATATCTCATTGCCTTCCACGAAGCCCACATAGTGCACAGACTCGGTTTGTTGCAGGAGCTGGGCCGCCTCACGAATGATGGCTGTGCCCTTATGCTCCTCATGGCCTACGTTCAGGAGCGCGACACGAGGCTTGCCGATGCGGCTCACGACACTCGCTTGAATCGAGCCCATTATAGCGAACTCGAGGAGTTCTCTGGCGTTACTGCATAGATTAGCGCCCACATCTAGAATATAGGTGTTGCGTCCCATCGCGTGTAGTGGAACGCTCGCGATGATGGCAGGTTTAGATATTCCGGGGAGGGTTTTGAGCAGGTGTCGTCCAGCGAGTAATAACGCTCCAGTATTGCCTGCGCTGACGCAGGCATCTGCGCGCCCCTCTCTTACGAGGTTCACAGCCAGAAACATGGAGGACTCTTTAGGCTTTCGTAATACGGACTCGGGCTTGCTGTCGTTCTCGACGCAGACGCTGGTGTGGATAATCTCCAGACGCTGCATGAGGCGAGAATCTACACCGGATAACTGGGCGTCGATCTGCGCCTGGTCGCCAAGCAATATCAGGGCAAGGTCGTCGTGGGCCGCCAGAGCGCGAAGTGCAGCAGACACTGTCACGGAAGGACCAAAATCCCCTCCCATGACATCGATTGCAATGCGCTTAGGCGTAGACAAACTTACTTGTCGCCAAGATCCAATACTTTTTTGCCTTTGTAGAAACCGTCTGCCGTGACGTGGTGACGACGATGTACTTCACCAGTGGTCTGATCGGTAGACAGTGTAGGGCCTGTCAGGGCGTCATGCGCGCGACGCATGTTACGACGTGAACGGGAAACTTTTACCTGTTGAACTGCCATGCTTGTAGCTCCTAGTTTTTAGCTGCGCCTGTTCGGGCGCGTTTAAAAGAAATTCATTAATCTTTGTCTTTCAACGTCTTCAGTATGTCGAAGGGGTTGGGCTTGCCTGCGCCGTTCGCCACTTTCGCCGTACCGTTGTGTTTGGGTTGAGTGGCCTCAAATGATAGCTTCTCAATACAATCATTGTCGTGATAGCTGACGATAGGCATGCAGAGGATTAACTGCTCTTCTATCACTTGCGCTAACACGAGCTTTATATCTTCGCAGATCCACGGATCTAGACTCTTCGGCAGTTTCTCGCTCTGCGCCTCAGAGTTCACAACGGCCAGTCTAAACTCGTCGTGCAGTGCGATCTGCATTGGCTCTAAACAACGCTGGCAGATAACCTGCGCTTGCGTGTCCAGCTCACCCTCGATGATGCGCCTCTTGCTCTCATCCAAGTCGAACTTCATCTTTACCTGCACATCGCCTTGCGTGGATGCAACAAGTTCGCAGAATCTCGTCAAGCGAGACACCGGGATTGTCCCCTTTATAAGTAACTGTTGAGCAAAGATTTTCCGTGCATCAACATAGTCTGGTATCAGGGTGTCTTCCATAGGCGCGCAATAATAGGCGTCCAGAGGGCTTCTGTCAAAAAAATCTAGTCACAACGGCATGATATTTCGACATTTTAAGAAAATTCTCCCGATTTAGCTCACAGAGAATCCAGCAACTGCTTCATGTGCCCCGCCAAGGGCGCCTGAACGCTAATTATACGGCCATCCTGCAGTGCAAACTCGATGCTCGCGGCGTGCAGGCAAAGGGTTTTGACGTGGGTCAGCGAGTTGGGCTGAAGTGTCGTGTACTTGCGGTCCCCCACGATTGGATGTCCCGCATACTGGCAATGCACGCGTATCTGATGGGTGCGCCCCGTCAATGGCCTAGCCTCTATGAAACTGGCTGCCTGCGTAGACTTAAGGAGGCTGAAGGCAGTGTTGGAGGCCTTGCCGGCCTCGTCCACGGTGACGATCTTCTCGCCCTCATGGATATCACGCTTTAGTAGCGGCGCGTTGACCTCGCCAATCTCCTCAGGCCAGGGCCCATGCACAATCGCTTGGTAACGTTTATGGACTCTTCTTGCTTTAAATTCCGCTTGTAAGTATTTTAAAAACATAGGGTTTTTAGCGATCACGAGGCAGCCGGTAGTGTCTTTGTCGATACGGTGAGCGAGCTCGAGAAACTCCTCCTCCCTGCCCTGCTCTTTCTTAACCCAGCGCAGCGCCTCGATCAAACCGGTCTGTAGGCCCGAGCCCATGTGGACCGCCAAGCCTTGCGGCTTGTTGATGACGATCATCTGCTCATCCTCAAAGAGCACTGAGCTGGAGAGCAAGTCCACTAAGCCTTGGCTCGGCGCCACGACGACACTGGCCTGAGCAACGCGAATTGGGGGCACGCGGACTAGGTCGCCGGCGTGCAGTTTCGTGTCCGGTTTCGCCCGCTTCTTATTGATACGGACCTCGCCCTTGCGAATGAGGCGGTAGATCCGCGACTTGGGCACGCCCTTTAGGTGGGACATGAGGAAGTTGTCGATCCGTTGTGCCTCTGAGTGCACCCCTACTTCGAGCATTTGCACACCGCGGTTAGGGTCGTTTAGGGCGGCTGTGTTCTCATTGCTTGGCAATTGGATGCGTCTCTAGGAGTTAAGGCTTGGGAAAAGCGCGCTATTGTAACAATACCTTGGCGCCTATACCTAAATCCGTGTTTTGATTAGTGTACAATTCAGGGCTTTTTGGAGTCAGGACAAAGCAATATGTTCAATATCAAACAATCTCTCGAACAGTTGATGAGTAGCGCTATCGATCAGGCCACAGGCTTGAGCGACTCGAAGGGGCATGTAATCTACGCCACCCGCGCAGAGTTCGGGGATTACCAAGCCAACGGCGTCATGGCTGTCGCGAAGCAGTTGAAGACCAATCCACGAGAATTGGCGACCCGCGTGCTTGCGAACATTCCCGCCAACGACCTTATCGCCCGCGCCGAAGTCGCAGGACCTGGCTTTATTAATCTGTTCTTGCACGACGCCTATCTGCTGCAGTGGGGCGAACACTATGCCCAGCCACAGTCAGCACTTATCGAGGCCGTGCCCGCGCCGCAGACCGTCGTCGTGGATTACTCCAGCCCGAATCTGGCCAAGGAAATGCACGTAGGTCACTTGCGTGGCACCATCATCGGCGACTGCCTGGTGCGTGTTTTGGAGGCTTGTGGGCACAAGGTTATACGTCAGAATCATGTGGGCGATTGGGGCACACAGTTCGGCATGTTGATCGCTCATATGGCGTCCCTGCGCGCCGAGAACGCACAGCTCTCGACGCAGCTTGCCGATCTAGAGGCCTTTTACCGACAGGCTAAGCAGCGTTTCGACGACGAAGAAGGTTTCGCCGAGACTGCGCGCAGCTATGTGGTGAAGTTGCAACAAGGCGATCCGGAATGTTTGCAGGCCTGGCAGAGCTTTATCGACGAGTCCCTCGGGCATTGCGAGAATGTCTACGCGCGCCTGGGGGTTACCCTGCGGCGCGAAGACCTGAAGCCCGAGAGCTTCTATAACCCCGAACTGGCCGATATTGTTGCCGCTCTCGATGAGAAAGGCCTACTTAGCGTCTCCGAGGGAGCGCGGTGTGTGTTCTTGGAGCAATTCAAGGGCAAGGAAGGCGCGCCGCTGCCCACTATCGTACAGAAGTCCGATGGGGGCTATCTATACGCCACTACCGATCTCGCGGCGGCCCGCTATCGCGCCAATACACTACACGCCGATCGCGTTCTCTATGTGGTCGATGCGCGGCAGAGCCTGCATTTTCAGCAGATTTTTGCGATCGCGAGGATTGCGGATTTTGTGGCGGAGTCCTGCTCACTGGAGCATATCGCCTATGGCATGATGATGGGCGAGGACGGCAAACCCTTCAAGACGCGCAGTGGTGACAACGTCAAGCTTATCGATCTGTTAGAAGAGTCGGTGCGCCGCGCCCACGTCATCGTCAGCGAGAAGAACCCGGATCTGGATATCGAGAGTCGCGATGAGATCGCCGCAGTGGTGGGAATTGCCGCGGTGAAATACTCCGAGCTGTCCAAGAACCGCACGAGCGACTACATCTTCGACTGGGGCACGATGCTGTCCTTCGAAGGCAACACGGCCCCCTATATGCTGTACGCCTTTGCACGCATCAAGAGCATATTGCGTCGTCAGGAAGGTGGAGTTAACTCCGCTGCGCAGATTCAACTCGATGCGAGTGAGGAGCGCAATCTGCTCCTAAAAATACTACAGTTCCCCGAGGCGGTGCATGTCGTCTCGATCGATGGCTTTCCGAATTATCTGTGCTCTTATCTATACGAGTTGGCGGGCATCTTCATGCGCTTCTACGAGGCCTGTCCGGTATTGAAGGCGGAGCCCGAGGTAAGAGATTCTAGACTGAAGCTGGTAGATTTGACTGCCAAGACCCTGGGCCGTGGCTTGGAGTTATTAGGCTTGGAGACCCTAGAGAAGATGTAAAAAGAGCCGGCGCGGCCACAACGGGCCGCGCCGGTAGCGACTTAGTCGCACATCTCTAGCAATAGCTTGTTCAGGCGTCTAGTGAATTGACCAGGATCCTCTAGCTGACGCCCCTCGGCAAGGCTCGCCTGATCGAACAAGATAGAGACTAGGTCGCCAAAGCGCTCCTCGTCTTGCTCCTGATCTAACTTTACAATCAGAGGATGCTCAGGGTTAAGCTCGAAGATGGGCTTGGTCTCGGGCATAGCCTGCCCCGCCGCTTCCATGATGCGCCGCATCTGTTCGCCCATGTCGTCATCGTCGACCACAAGGCATGCCGGTGAATCGGTTAGGCGGTGCGTGACTCGCACCTCTTTGACATCGTTCTCTAGCTGCGCCTTGATGCGGGCGGTCAGAGACTCGAACTTCTTCTCTGTCTTTTCCTGTTCCTCTTTCTCCGCAGTGTCTTCCATCTTGCCTAGGTCTAGAGAACCACGCGCAACGTCTTGGAATTTCTTGCCATCGAACTCGGACAGATGGCTCATGAGCCATTCGTCGATGCGATCGGAGAGCAGGAGCACCTCTATGCCCTTCTTCTTAAATATCTCTAGGTGTGGGCTGTTGCGGGCCGTATTGACCGTTTCTGCAACCACGTAGTAGATCTTGTCCTGCTCCGGCTTCATGCGCGCCACATAGTCGCTCAGGCCCTGATCTTGATTGGGCGTGCTGTTGTGAGTCGAGGCGAATAACATCAGGCCGGCTATCTTCTCTTTGTTGGCCTGATCTTCACCCGGTCCTTCCTTGAGTACTTGTCCGAACTCTTTCCAGAACTTCGCATACTTCTCGGGCTCGTCTTTCTTGAGTTTGGCCAACATGTCGAGCGCCTTCTTCGTCATAGCGCTGCGCATCGAGTCTACTACAGGGTCTTTCTGGAGGATCTCGCGCGAGACATTCAAGGAGATGTCGTTGGAGTCCACTATCCCTTTGATAAAGCGCAGATACAGGGGCAGGAACTGTTCTGCCTCATCCATGATGAAGACGCGCTGCACATAGAGTTTCAAGCCGCGGGCGCCATCGCGATTCCACAGGTCGAACGGAGCACGGCTGGGCACGTACAGCAGGCCTGTGTATTCCAGCTTGCCCTCCACCTTATTGTGGCTCCAGCTCAATGGCTCTTCGAAGTCATGGGAAACATGCTTGTAGAACTCGATATATTCTTCGTCCTTCAACTCATTGCGTGGGCGAGTCCAGAGCGCTTTGGCAGCGTTCACGGCCTCGAATTCGGGGGCCTTCGCCTCGTCCTTATTCTCGTCATCCTCGAAAGACTGCTTGAGCATCAATACGGGGATCGAAATATGGTCGGCATATTTCTTCACGATATTGGAGAGTCGATAGTATTGGGCGAACTCTTTCTCTTCCGGACGCAGGGTCAGGGTAATAGAGGTCCCACGCTCCTTCTTCTCTATCTGTTCGATCGAGTAGTCTGCCTCGCCAGAGGACACCCAACGCACACCCTCAGCGATTGAGGAACCGGCTCGGCGTGTTACGACCTCTACCGTGGAGGCCACGATGAATGCAGAGTAGAAACCTACGCCGAACTGACCGATCAGCTGGGAGTCCTTCTTCTGATCGCCGGAAAGATTGGAGAGGAATTGCGCAGTGCCAGACTTGGCGATGGTGCCCAGATTGCTAATCACCTCGTCACGGCTCATGCCGATGCCGTTGTCGGAGATAGTGATCGTGCCTGCATCGGAGTCGAATTCGATCTGCACTTTCAGATCAGAGTCCGCCTCGAATAATTCCGGCTTGGATAGCGCTTCGAAGCGAAGTTTATCTGCGGCGTCTGAGGCGTTGGAGATGAGTTCCCTGAGAAACACTTCTTTGTTGCTATACAGCGAGTGAATCATCAGATGAAGAAGTTGTTTGGCTTCGGTCTCGAAGCCACGAGTCTCTTTTTTCGTTTCAGTAGTCATCAGCAAAGTCCCTAGAAATCTTGGTAATAAAAAAGCCCGGCTACTTATTCAGTAGCCGGGCTTTTAGATGGGGCCTAAACCCCAAATTTCAAGCGTCTGTCATCAAGAGCGATAGAAATCGATAGCGTCTTCTTTACGCTGCTTGAGTACATCGAAGCGTTGCTTGCTGCGTTCGATATAGGTCAGGAACGAACGTGCAGAGTTCTCACCTAGGTCTTGCGCTTTACGAGCTGCTGCTTCTGCTGCATCGAAATCATCGAGCTCTACCAATGCACGAGCAAGGAAGAGTTGCGTGTCACCTGGATTATCCAAGCCACCACGCTCGAGTGCCTTGATAGCGGCATCAGCAGAGGCGCGATAGTCGTGTAGCATATAGTAGACGTAGCCTAATTGGTCATACGCCTCACCAGTCTCGGCCATTTCTGCGGCTTTCATAGCAGGTTCTACGGCTTTCTCATACTCGGCTGCTAGCAAGTACATCTGTACTAGACGCGCAAGATTATCCTCGTTCTCCTCAACTGCACCCTTCTGAAACCCTGCCTCTAGTACTCGTGCGCCTTGATAAGGGGCGTCCGCACCAGCGAGGGATTGAGCGAGGTTAAGGAACTCGGACTCATTCTCCATATAGCCTTTCGCAAAGCTGATAGACAACGTCTCGATACGCTTCTTGTCGTTGTCCAGATAGCCATAAATTGCTGACAGATTACGCCAATCGCTCGGCTCGTCGAACAAAGTTACCATCTGCTTAGTGATGCGCTCCGCACTGACGTAGTCTTCTAGCTCGATATACATCAGGTTAAGAAGACCATAGATGTTCTTAGCCAAAGCCCTACCGCTGGCCTGCACCATATCCATGTGATTAATCAGATACGGTATGGCTTCGTTGTACTGAGCAAGGTTGTAGTGCGAGTTCGCGAGACCCAGATACACATTCTCGTTCTCTTCGATGGAGAGTTCTCTCCAGCGATTGAACGCGTCAATAGCATCAGTGAATCGATCTTCGCCCATATACAGCTGACCGAGTGCCATCAAGGCACGCAGTCTCGACTCTTCACGCAGCTCTTCGATCGTTAGAATTCTCTCGAAGGTCTGCAGTGCCAAATCGATCTGGTCAGTGCTCAGATAATAGTTCGTGTAGAAGTTCAGCAGTGTCGACTTCTCGAAATCGTTTAGTCGGTCATAGCGTTCGTTCAACTCGTCCAGCTGCACCTTGGCTCGAGCATAATCAGGCTGAGCATTCTCGTCTTCAGGGCTCATGAGCTCCTGAATCTCGGAAATTGACTTGAATACGCGCTCGGTCAAAACGTCAGAAGTACGCGTGGGGGGCGGCGCTCGTGGCTCGTCGGCTGCAAAAGAGTCGACTGAGTACGCTGCGCCGGCGACAAGCACGCCCGCCATCGTGAGAACCGACACGATTTCGCGTGTCAGTTTTTTACTTTTGAATAGGCTAAGCATTAGCGTTCACCTTCAAGTTGATAGCGGAAAACGTACTGGACGTTAGGCACTGGAACACCCTGACCGTCTACTACCTTAGGCTGGAACTTAAACTTCTCAGCTGCACGAATAGAGGAGGAGTCGAAGATGCCCTTAGGCTCTGCGTCCACAACTATCACGTCGCTTACACCACCGGTTTCCGTTACCGTGAATGAAACCTGACACCACCCTTCTATACCGCGCGATGCGGCACGAGTTGGATACTGTGGAGTCACGTTCACTAGTGGCAGCATTTCACCATCAGTGATCGAGATGCCTGCATTGCCAATATCGAGACCAGCATCGAGGTTGATCGTAGAGCGCTCGAAGCTGAGGCCTGGGCCGTTGTCTAGAGTATTAGAACGCTCAGGTACCTCTGGTGGTGGAGTATCGAGTTGCTCAATAGGCTCAGGTCTCTCTACTTCACGTACCACTTCCATTTCGATCTCGGGCATTGTGGCATCGACTATCTTCACCACGTTCACGCGTTGTTCCAGTGCCGTGCCTGTCGCAATCAAGGCTTGCATCATATAGAACAACAGAAGAGTGATAACTAAGGCAAGTGCCATTGAGACTAACCATCTTACAGCGATCATAATTACGCCTCCGTAGATATCGAAACACTAGCAATTTCAGCATCGCGAGCGGCACGTAAAATATCCATTACGCGCTCGTTCTGTGCATCCCGGTCGCCCTGTATTACTACAGACGAATTTGGTGATTCGGCGAGGCGCAGTTCGAACCTCGCACGAATGAACCTTGGGTCAACAGCTTCACCATCAATCCAGACTTCTCCCTCTGCACTAACTGCAATAAGGATAAGGTCCTTTGATTTGGGCTCAGCCGTAGACGCTTCAGGCTTAGTGACCTCAATACCGGCCTCTGTGACAAACACGGAGGTCACGATGAAGAAGATCAGCAGGATAAAAACCACGTCTAGCATCGGGGTGAGGTCAATCTCCCCTGGGCCGTCGTCGTCTCTTTTTTTCATCAATCCGCTTTTCATTATTACGCCTTTTCAGTGTCTAGTTGTTGAGAGCCAAATGGTCTTCTAGAAGTTCCAATTCGCGATCCATTTTATGCTTGAGCCAGTTGGTCGCGAAAATACCTGATAACGCGCCTACCATGCCCGCAAGGGTCGGGATTGTTGCTTTAGATACACCGCCGGCCATGGACTTCGCATCGCCACCGCCAGTGAGTGCCATAACAAAGAAGACCTCGATCATGCCCGTTACCGTTCCAAGAAGGCCCAATAACGGACAAATAACAACGAGAGACTCGATGAGTGGCATTGATCCGCGCAGATCCAAGGAGATCTCAGAGATCATCGCCATACGAATCTGGCGTGCTCTCCAAGAGTTCCTGTCTGTTCGACCATTCCACGCGGCAAGAGTCTGTTTGACTCTCTTTGCGTGGGTGGAGTTCAGATACCAGACCCGCTCAAACACCATTGAAAACTTCACGAGCAAGAGAGTCGCGATGACCCAGAGGACACCGCCTCCCTTGTCCATAAACGCTGTAATAGCGTCGTTAGCATCCATCAGAGCGAAATACATAATGTTTTTCCCTGTCTGCTTATGCTTTAGTTGTAGAAGCGGCTTCGGCTTTTCTCGCAATAATACCGGTCGCCTGCTCTTCCATAATATGGATGATGCGATCCGACTTACTCTTCACCCAGCTGTGCATCAAGATTGCAGGAATTGCCGCAACGATACCCAGTACTGTCGTCATAAGAGCCATCGAGATACCGCCGGCCATGATTGTTGGGTCACCAGCACCGTATACGGTAATCTGCTGGAACACGTTGATCATACCAGTCACCGTACCCAACAGACCCATTAGAGGGGCAATTGTTGAGATGATCTTGATGAGAGTCAGGAAGCGCTCTAGCGCTGGTGTCTCTTGCAGAATTGCTTCGCCTAGTTTCAGCTCTAGCGTCTCTGTGTCGACGTTAGGATTCGACTCGGCAACCAACAGAACACGGCCCAGTGGGTTGTTCTTGTTCGCCTTATCAGCCTTAACCTGCGCGTTAACCTTGGCAGCAACTACGGTCAGAATGAAGGTTCTGATCAAGCCAATAAGAATCGCGATAAGACCAACAGCGATAATCAGGTAACCGATATCACCAGAGTTGTCACGAACCTGCTCAGCTGCAGTTGGGAAGTTGATGAGGTTAGCCATCATGCTGCCGCCGAGTGCGCCCGTTGGGTCTAGACCAACTTTGTGCAGACCGCTAGTGGCATTCTCAAGAGCCAATGCACGGCTTACTACGTCGCCAGATGGTTGACGAGGAAGCACTTGCAGATGACCAATCGCGCCGGTGTAGCTCAGGTAGTCGCCTTCGGATATTGCATTGAAGGTACCGATACGAGTAACGCGACGCTCAGTAGACTCGCCAGATGGCAGGCTTACTTGGTCGGTGTACTGTACAACTTTGCCAGATTCGATCAGCTCTTGCTGCATGAAGAACCAGAAACGCTCGATCTCGTCGATACGCACTTGCTCTGTGTCACTCGCAACACGCTCAATGAAGTCGTCCATGAACTCTTCACGGCCGTCGTATTGGGCGCTGATCAAGGAGTTTTCGAAGATGCTGCGGAAGTCACCGGCAACGCCTTGAATAGTACCTAATAGCTCGTTCAAGTCAGCACGCGCTGTGCGCAAGGCCTCACGACGCTCTGCAATGATCAGTTGGTTAGCATCAAAAGTCTGCGTCAACTGAGTATTGAGAGTCTCTTCGGCCACGATGCGCGCCTTAGTGTCATCTAGAATCGACTGCTGCTGATTTGCTTGCTGCTGGAAACGCTGCTCACGATCGCGGTGCTCTGCAGATTGTGCAACACGGTCCTGCTCAACATTGTTCAGGAGTTCGGCTAACGAAGTCGCTGGAGCCTGGGCAAATGTCTGCGAAGAAATAGCCAGAAACAGGCCAGTTACGGAAATTCCTGCAAATTGAATTAATTTTTTCACTGTGCTGACTCCGGTGCAACGATTGGTAGGTCCATGATGGAGAGTGAAGTTAGGCCGCTTGAAACGCTAATAGCGCGCTGAACTTCAGTGCGGTAAGAGCCAGCGTCCAATTCTACCCAGCTACGTGATTCATTATCCCAAGCACCAGTCATTGTACGGTCTTTAGTCTGGTATACGAGTGCTATACGACCAACACGCAACATATCCACATCACGCTCAACACCGTCGAGTGTCAGAGTTGTTGGGTAAGTTTGGTGAGTACGACCGTAGTTGTTCTCGTTTTGATAGATCACAAGGATTTGACGGAATTTCTCAGCGATGGAGACGTCAGGGCTATCGATCGCGTCGCGAGCGAATTGCAGACGCTGGCGGCGTAGATCCATTTGGAAAGGTAGATCCAATTCAATGAACTGCTCAACACTAGTGAGCATCTTGTTCATCAGGAAAGGCATTTCCTGAGTCACAATTGCCACATCAGTGATGGATTGCTGAATCGTGGCAATTTGTTGTTCCTGGATCGAAATCTGTTTGCGCAAACCGGCGTTCAGCACCAGCATTGACTCTAGGTTATCGTTTTCTACCTTGAACTCTTCGAAAAGAGTCGAAGTGGAGTTAGACAATCTAGTAATCGTTTCTTGCGATCTAACAGCGGCTTGGTTTTGCTGATCTATGATATTCAAGGCTTGATCTATGATGCTTGTATCAACCTCAGCTGCTTGTGTCGCACCAGCTACTATCAACGAAGCGAAAGGAGCTAGAACCTTGTAATATAATCGACGGTTATTCATGTGCCATCCTATTATTTTATTGAACTATCAAAGTGTGCAGACAAGCCGATTTTCTTTAACTGCTGCAAACCCGACAACTTGTGTTTAAGTGAAACAAATCCTGTTTTTTCTGCCTAAGCTCCCCACATGCTTTTCCTTAAGCTGAATCGGCAGATTCTCCTTCTTTCCAATCTCACTAGCCAAAAGTTACCTTTCTACCCAATTAATAGAGATTTGAGTTTTTTGGTAACTACCGCTCATAAAATTGTTGTTTATTAAGCGAAATTTGGCTTTCCATGCCAAATTCGACGTTAAGCCTATCACAACCCATCCGATTTTTAGAACCACTTGGCGCACAAATTTTCCTACATTTGATTCTAAATTTCGGAGTGGGAATTCTGGTGTTAGTTCCCTACCAGCCAGTTATTTCTTTTATACCGTTGCCGATGTCGGCAAGGCTCTTAACCGTTTTAACGCCGGCATCCTCAAGAGCGGCAAATTTCTCTGCTGCCGTGCCCTTGCCACCGGAAATAATTGCACCCGCATGACCCATGCGTTTCCCTGCTGGTGCAGTCACACCGGCTATATAGGAGACGACTGGCTTGGTCACGTGTGCCTTTATATAGGCCGCGGCCTCTTCCTCTGCCGTACCGCCGATCTCGCCGATCATCACGATCGCCTCGGTCTGGGGGTCTTGTTCGAACAGGGCAAGGATATCGATGAAGTTAGAGCCCGGGATGGGGTCGCCACCGATTCCGACACAAGAGGACTGTCCGAAGCCGAAATCGGTAGTCTGCTTTACCGCCTCATAGGTCAATGTACCAGAGCGAGACACGATGCCTACGCGGCCAGGCATATGGATGTTGCCGGGCATGATACCGATCTTTGACTCGCCTGGAGTGATCACTCCGGGGCAATTTGGTCCAATTAGGCGGACTCCCAGCTCGTCACACTTCACTTTAACGTCGAGCATGTCCAGTGTAGGAATGCCCTCGGTGATGCAGACGATCAGTTTGATACCGGCAAAGGCCGCTTCCAAGATGGAGTCTTTGCAAAAAGCCGCGGGCACATAGATGACAGAGGCTTCTGCCCCTGTTTGTGCGACTGCGTCGGCGACAGTATTAAACACTGGCAAGCCAAGGTGAGTCTGCCCGCCTTTACCGGGGGTTACGCCACCGACCATGTTCGTGCCATAGGCAATTGCCTGCTCGGAGTGGAACGTTCCTTGAGAGCCGGTAAAGCCTTGGCAAATTACGCGGGTTTCCTTCGTTAATAAAATACTCACTTAACACCTCCAGCTGCCGCTACGACTTTTTCTGCAGCGTCAGTCAGACTGCTAGCCGCGATAATATTCAAACCACTGTCTCGCAAGACCGTACGGCCGAGCTCTGCGTTATTCCCCTCTAGCCTTACTACTACGGGGACCGTCACGCCAACTTCGGATACGGCGCCGATGATACCCTCTGCTATCATGTCGCAACGTACGATGCCGCCGAAGATGTTAATCAGCACGGCCTTCACGTTCTTGTCGGACAGAATGATCTTAAACGCTTCGGTCACACGCTCTTTAGTGGCACCACCGCCTACGTCGAGGAAGTTTGCCGGCGCGCCGCCGTGAAGCTGTACGATGTCCATGGTGCCCATCGCTAGGCCAGCACCGTTGACCATACAACCGATGTTGCCATCTAGGGCGACATAGTTAAGTTCCCACTTCGCCGCAAGAGCTTCGCGCTCATCGTCTTGGCTTGGGTCATGCATTTCACGCAGCTTAGGCTGACGATACATCGCATTGCTGTCGATGTTGATCTTGCCGTCTAGGCAGTGCAGGTTGCCCTGCTCGGTGAGCACGAGAGGGTTGATCTCGAGTAGCGCCAAGTCAAAGTCAACGAATAACTTGGCCAGGCCAAGGAAGAGCTTGGTAAATTGCTTTACTTGCAGATCATTCAAGCCAAGTTTGTAGGCCAGTTCACGCGCCTGAAACGGCTGTGCGCCTACGAGTGGATCGATGATTGCGCGCAGGATTTTATCCGGCGTCTCTTCTGCGACTTTCTCGATCTCAACGCCGCCTTCTGTGGAGGCCATGAAGACGATGCGACGCGAAGAACGATCGACTACCGCACCGAGATAAAGCTCTTGCGCGATGTCGGTACAAGTCTCAACGAGAATCTTGCTTACAGGCTGGCCGTTCGCATCGGTCTGATAGGTAACGAGGTTCTTGCCTAACCATTTCTCTGCGAAGGCTTTGATTTCTTCTTTGCTAGTAACTAGCTTTACACCACCGGCCTTACCGCGACCACCAGCGTGAACTTGTGCCTTAACTACCCACTTGTCGCCACCGATCTTATCGGCGGCAGCAGCGGCCTCTTCTGGAGTGTCGACGGCGAAACCTGTCGACACGGGGAGACCATATTCGGCAAAAAGTTGCTTGGCCTGATATTCGTGTAAATTCATACAACATCCTCGAGCATTTTATTAATTACGAAAATTAAAAGTAAAAACGCAAGCTTAGCGCTTGCGTTTGTTGACTCCGTGAATGGCGTGCCCGTTAACAGCAAGTGCTGCCTCGTGAACCGCTTCTGATAGTGTTGGGTGTGAGAACATAGTGAGCCCGATGTCTTCGGCGCTTGCACTGAACTCCATCGCGATGACCATCTGCTGCATTAGGTCTGCCGCGCTTGGTCCGATGATGTGACAGCCTAGAACGCGGTCGGTCTTAGCATCGGCGATAATCTTAACCATGCCATCAGACTCGTTAGCCGCCATTGCGCGACCGTTGATGCTGAATGGGAAGCTGCCGACGCTGTATTCACGCCCTTCTTCTTTAAGCTGCTCTTCTGTTTTACCAACCCAGGCGATCTCGGGATGGGTGTAGATGACAAAAGGCACCAAGTCGTAATTGACTTGGGTCTTCTTGCCAGCGATGCGCTCGGCGACCATTACGCCCTCTTCCATGCCTTTGTGCGCGAGCATCGGGCCGCGTACCAAATCGCCACAGGCCCAGACCCCTGGCACCGCAGTGGCGCATGTCTCATCCACAACGACAAAGCCGCGCTTATCTAATTCAACACCGGATTTCTCATCGAGCAGATTCTCTGACACGGGACGACGGCCGACTGCGACGATCAACTTGTCGAAGACGATTTCCTGTTCGCCGTCTTTATCGGTGTAGTTCACGGTGACGCTCTTCGCCTTGCCTTTAGAGAGCTTGCTGCCTGTTACCTTCGCGCCAAGCTTGATGTCCAAACCCTGTTTGCTCATGATCTTCAAGGCAGACTTGGCCAGCTGATTGTCCACCGCAGGAAGGAATGCATCCATTGCCTCGAGAACGGTAACCTCGGAGCCTAGGCGTGCCCAAACACTGCCCAACTCCAAGCCGATCACGCCTGCACCGATGACGCCAAGACGTTTCGGAACAGCGGAGAACTCTAATGCCCCAGTGGAATCAACGATAGTGTCGTTGTCCACGGGCGCAGGAGGGATGTTGATAGGAGCAGAGCCCGCGCAAAGAATAATATTCTCAGCGCTCATCTGCTCTGTGCTGCCGTCGTGCTTGGTAATTTGGACTGTCTTATTCGCCAGCAACTTGCCAGTGCCCGCTATGCCATCAACCTTATTCGCCGTAAACAGCTGGCTCACGCCGCCGGTCAGCTGGCCGACAATCTTCGCCTTACGCGCGATCATCGCGGGCACGTCCATTTTCAAACCGGATGTGCTGATGCCGTGGGTTTTAAAGTCGTGCTGGGCCTCTGCATACTTATGCGAAGAATCCAGCAAGGCTTTCGAAGGAATACAACCCACGTTCAGACAGGTGCCACCGTATACGGCGTTCTTCTTGTCATCGTGCCATTTTTCGATACAGGCAGTCTTCAGCCCTAGTTGCGCACAGCGAATCGCTGCAACATATCCAGCGGGGCCTGCACCAATAACAATAACATCGTACTTATTACTCATAATTGACTCGCATATTTCTCAGCGTTTGAATTAGATTTCCAGAAGAATTCGCGCAGGATCTTCCAATAGTTCCTTGATCGTCACTAGGAACTGCACGGCCTCTTTTCCGTCGATCATGCGGTGGTCATAAGAGAGCGCTAGATACATCATAGGACAGATCTTCACTTCTCCATTAACCGCCATGGGGCGCTCTTGTATCTTGTGCATGCCTAGGATCGCAGTCTGTGGCGGGTTCAGAATCGGCGTGGATAGCAAGGAACCGAACACGCCGCCGTTAGAGATAGTGAAGGTGCCACCTGTCATTTCATCGATCGAAAGTTTGCCGTCTTTCGCCTTCATGCCATATTCACGTATTTGCCCTTCTATCTGAGCTAGGCCCATATGATCGGCATTGCGCAGGACAGGCACGACTAGGCCGCGTGGCGAGGATACCGCGACGCCGATATCTTGATAGCCGTGGTAAACGATATCACTACCATCGATCGAGGCGTTCACGGCCGGATAGCGTTTTAGAGCCTCTATGCTGGCGCGTACGAAGAAGGACATGAAACCAAGACGAATGCCGTCATGACTCTTCTCGAATAGATCTTTGTATTTGTTACGTAGCTCCATGATAGGGGCCATATCAACTTCGTTGAAAGTGGTCAACATCGCAGTGGTCTGGCTAGCCTGCAGCAAGCGCTCTGCAACCTTCGCGCGCAAACGGCTCATCGGCACACGCTCCTCGACGCGTCCCGAAGAGGTGTCGATATTTGCGGCCGCGTCGCTCTTGGCTTGAGGCGCTGGTGCAGACTTCTTCGCCACTGCCTCCATAACATCTTCTTTAGTGACGCGGCCGTTCTTGCCCGTGCCCTTGATGCTATCGATATCTAGCGAATTCTCTTGTGCGATTTTCTTAGCGGCTGGGCTCAGTAGCGGCTCGTCAGCGGAGTCTGCTTTCGTCTCTGCTTTTGATTCAGGCGCGGGGGCTGCAGCGGGCTCGCTCTTGCTTGCTGTGTCCGCTTTAGCCGCTGGCTTTGACGCGCCGGCACCTTCGGTCACTATAGCGATCAACTCGTTACTGACGATGGTGTCGCCAGTGTCCTTCACGATCTTCTCGAGCACGCCGTCCGCAGGGGACACCACTTCGATCACAACCTTATCGGTTTCGATATCGACGAGTAGCTCGTCGCGCTTTACAGCGTCGCCTGCCTTCTTGTGCCAAGTTGCAATCGTGCCGTCCGGTACTGATTCGGGTAAGGTCGGTGCTTTTATTTCGATTGTCATTTTTGTTTCCTTCGCTACGTTGTATTGCGTCTATTTAGTGAGAGTCAAAGCTTGGTCGAGGAACGATTTCAGTTGTTCCAAATGCAAAGCCGGATAACCTGCTGCGGGAGATGCGGACGCCTCACGCCCTGCATAGCTCAAGATAACGCCTGGTTTGAGATCTTCGGCAACGCGGCGCATATGGTGCTGGCTCGAGTACCATGCGCCTTGATTCATTGGCTCTTCCTGACACCACACTACCTCTTTGAAGTTTTCGAAGACTTTCATTGCTTCGCGCAAATCGTCGGAGGGGAATGGATAGAGCTGTTCCAAACGAATAATCGCGATGTTGTCGATGCCGCGTGCGCGGCGCTCCTGACGAAGATCGTAATAGACCTTGCCACTACATAGGATTACGCGCTCGACCGACTCATTCTTCAACTCATCGGTTTCGCCGATGACCACTTGGAATGTGCCCTCTGCCAACTCCTCCAATGTGGAAGTGCTTTCCTTATGTCGCAGCAAACTCTTCGGCGACATAACGACCAAAGGCTTGCGTAGTGGGCATAGCACTTGGCGGCGCAGCATATGGAATACTTGAGCAGAGGTAGTCGGCAAACAGACCTGAATATTGTGTTCTGCACACATCTGCAGGAAACGCTCGAGGCGTGCCGAGGAATGCTCTGGGCCCTGCCCTTCATAGCCATGGGGCAACAGCATGGTCAGGCCACACAGGCGCTGCCACTTGTTCTCGCCACTGGTTATGAACTGGTCGATCACAACCTGCGCCGAGTTCGCAAAGTCTCCGAATTGTGCTTCCCAGATAATCAAGGCATTGGGAGTGGTAGTCGCATAGCCATACTCAAAAGCCAGCACTGCCGCCTCGGACAACAAGGAGTCATATATTGAGAAGCTGCGCTGATCCGGCGCTAAGGACTGCAGCGGGATAAACTCTTTACCATCTTCCTGATCATGTAATACCGCATGACGGTGTGAGAATGTACCGCGTCCCACATCTTGGCCGGTAATTCGTACTTTATTGCCACTAGTCAGGATGCTCGCATAGGCCAGAGTTTCTGCAAAACCCCAATCTACTGGCTTCTCACCACTGGCCATAGCGGTGCGGTCATCGATAATTTTTTGTACCTGGCGGTGCAAGGTCATGCTAGAGGGTATCGTCACTAGCTTGCGTGCAAGCGCCTGCAAGGTATTCATCTTGATCGTGGTGTTGTAATGCGGCGTCCATTCGTGACCGAGGTAAGGGCTCCAGTCGACGAACAGTTCGACGGAAGGCTCCTTAACCAAAGACTTCACGACGTGCGCGCCGGTATCCAGCGCCTTGCGATAGGAAGAATTCAAATGATCGACTTCTTCTTCGGTGACTAGTGAGTCAGCAATCAAGCGTTCAGCATACAAAGTACGGGTCGTCTTCTGCTGGCGAATTTGGTTGTACATCATCGGTTGCGTGCTAGAGGGTTCATCGGTTTCGTTGTGACCACGACGACGGTAGCAGATCAGATCGATGACGACGTCTTTCTTGAACTCGTAGCGGAAATCCAGGGCTAGCTGAGTGACGAACAACACAGCCTCTGGGTCATCGCCATTAACGTGGAAAATAGGCGCCTGCACCATTCTTGCCACATCGGTACAGTATTCAGAGGAGCGCGCGTCTTCCTGGCGGCTCGTAGTGAAGCCTACCTGGTTGTTAATGATGATATGCACGGTGCCACCGGTAGCATAAGCGCGGGTCTGTGACATCTGGAATGTCTCCATTACCACGCCCTGCCCTGCAAACGCCGCATCGCCGTGAATAATGATGGGAACCACTTTATTTCCAAGCTTATCGAGTCGACGGTCTTGGCGCGCGCGCACGGAGCCTTCGACAACTGGCGATACAATCTCAAGATGGGAGGGGTTGAACGCCATCGCCAAATGCACTTCTCCGCCTGGAGTCATGATGTTCGACGAGAAGCCTTGATGGTATTTCACGTCACCAGAGCTCTTATACGTTGCGCGACCTTCGAATTCGCTGAACAGGTCCGCTGGGTTCTTGCCAAGAGTATTCACTAGCAAGTTTAGGCGGCCGCGGTGGGCCATGCCGATCACGATCTCTTTCGCGCCATAACTGCCGCAGCGCTGAATTAGTTCGTCAACCAAAGGCACGAGACTCTCGCCGCCCTCAAGGCCGAAGCGCTTAGTGCCTGGGTATTTTGAGTCGAGATGCTTCTCTAGACCTTCCGCCGCGCTTAGGCGTTCGAGAAGGTGGCGCTTCACTTCGTCAGGAAAGTCTGGATTGCCGTGGTTGCTTTCGATGCGTTTCTCTATCCATTGCTTCTCTGCCAAATCCACGATGTGCATGAATTCGTAACCGATAGATCCACAATAAATAGTCTCAAGAATATCCACGATCTCGCGAAGCGTGGTTTTATCTTTCTTGATAAACAAAGAGCCGGTTTGGAACACGGTGGAATGGTCCACTGGCGAGAGCCCATGGAAATCCAGTTGTAGGTCGGGCACTTGTGCACGACGCATAAGATTCAATGGATCCAGCAGGGCTTTTTGGTGACCGCGAACGCGATAGGAGCTAATCAAGTGCAGCACCTGCACCTGCTTGTTGGAGTGCTCGGAGTTTACAACGGCATCGCTAGTGAGAAGGGGTTTGAAGCGGCTAGTTTTGCCGAGCTTCTTGAAATATTGCTGAACCTCTAAATGCGAAATATCCGATTGCGGAGAATCGGATATCTGAGGGAGATTCTGAAAATAGGTGCGCCACTCTTGCGGGACCGCTTCCGGGTCCTGCAGGAATTGATCGTAAAGCTGTTCGACATACGAGGCATTGCCACCAGAGAGATGCCCCGATTTCCACATTAATTCCATAATGCTGTCTTGCATTTGTTTTATTCCCGGATTATTGAGAATCGCGCCATGCTCGCGTGGCGCTCGAGCCCATCGGGCTCGATCCTCGTTTACGTTTTAGTCTCAGCTCGCGCGTTGCAGTAACATCGATCGGATATGACCAATCGCTCGTGTGGGGTTTAGCCCTTTAGGACAAACCGCAACACAGTTCATGATTCCCCTGCAACGGAATACGGAGAATGGGTCTTCGAGTTCGGCTAGTCGCGCATCTGTTGCTGTGTCGCGGCTATCCGCTAGGAAGCGATAAGCTTGTAAAAGGCCGGCGGGGCCGACGAATTTGTCGGGATTCCACCAGAACGATGGGCAGTTCGTGCTGCAACAAGCGCAAAGGATGCACTCGTAAAGGCCGTCCAGCTTTTCCCTCTCCTCGGGCGATTGCAAACGCTCGATCGCAGGGACAGGCTTGTCGTTGATCAGGTACGGTTCGATCTTCTCGAATTGCGTATAGAAAACGGTCATGTCGACAACGAGGTCGCGCACTACCGGCAGGCCAGGCAGCGGTCGCAGAATGAGTTTGCCATTCTTCGCAACCGAGGAGACCGGAGTGATACACGCCAGTCCATTAGTCCCATTGATATTCATGCCGTCGGAACCGCACACCCCTTCTCTGCATGAGCGGCGATAGGAGATGCTTGGGTCTTTGCGCTTGAGCAATTCCAACACGTCCAGCACCATCAGGTCTTTACCAGCGGGCAGATCCAGCTCGTAATCCTGCATGCTTGGCTTTGCATCTACTTCTGGGTTATAGCGATATAAGCTCACTAACACGTTAATTTACCTTTCCCGAACTGATCAGGTCGTTTAGACGTTTGAAAATGAATTAATAGGTACGTATCTTCGGTTCGAACGTAGGGACAGTCTTCGGCGTGAAATTCACGGCACGCTTAGTCACACTCTTGCTCTCAGGGAAGTACAAGGAATGGCACAGCCAATTCACGTCATCGCGTTCCTGGAAGTCGTCGCGTGCGTGTGCGCCGCGGCTCTCTGTACGCGTCTCTGCCGCGATAGCCGTTGCCTCTGCAACCTCGAATAGATTCTCCAGCTCCAACGCTTCGATGCGCGCAGTATTGAAGGCATTGCTCTTGTCCTCGAGATTAACGTTCGCAATGCGACCGCGAAGCTCCTTGAGCTTGGTGATACCATCGCGCATGAACTCGCCCGTGCGGAACACGCCGAAATAGTTCTGCATGATAGTCTGCAGCTCGGTGCGCAGCACGGCAACACTCTCGCCGGAGGTCGTCGAGTTCAGTCGATTCAGGCGCGTCAGGGCCTTGTCGATATCAGCTTTCGTAGCGGCACGTTGTTCCACGCCTTGGCGCAGCATGTTTTGAATGTGTTTGCCAGCGGCACGGCCGAATACGACCAAGTCGAGAAGAGAGTTACCACCCAAGCGGTTGGCGCCATGCACCGATACGCTAGCGCATTCCCCAACTGCGAACAGCCCCTCGATAATCCTGTCTTTGCCATTGCCGTCTTGCGTGATCGCCTGACCATGAATATTGGTCGGAATACCGCCCATCATATAGTGGCAAGTAGGCACCACTGGGATGGGCTCTTTAACAGGGTCGACGTGTGCGAAGGTGCGCGACAGCTCTAGAATTCCTGGCAGCTTTGCGTTCAAGACTTTCTCGCCGAGGTGATCGAGCTTGAGCATCACGTGATCGCCATCTGGACCACAACCGCGGCCAGCAAGGATCTCGAGCACCATTGAGCGCGCCACTACGTCTCGACCGGCAAGGTCTTTCGCATTCGGCGCATAGCGCTCCATGAAGCGCTCGCCATCTTTATTGATCAGGTAGCCACCTTCGCCGCGACAACCCTCGGTCACGAGAGTGCCCGCGCCGTAAATGCCGGTGGGATGGAACTGCCACATCTCGATGTCTTGAACCGGATAGCCCGCGCGCAACGCCATGCCGACGCCGTCGCCGGTACAGATCATCGCATTGGTAGTGGAGGCGTATATGCGACCCGCACCACCGGTGGCGAATACGGTCGCCTTCGATTGAATATAGACGGTCTCGCCAGTCTCTATGCAGATCGCGATCACGCCCACTACGACGCCATCTTGATTGTGTACTAGATCGGTGGCGTACCATTCGTTGAAGAACACCGTCTTGTTCTTGACGTTGCCCTGATAGAGGGTGTGTAGCAATGCATGACCCGTGCGGTCTGCCGCTGCGCAGGTACGCGCCGCTTGGCCGCCCTTGCCGAAGTCTTTGGACTGTCCACCGAAGGGACGCTGATAGATGCGGCCGGATTCGGTGCGTGAGAATGGCAGGCCCATGTGCTCGAGCTCGAACACCGACTGCGGACCCTCACTGCACATATACTCGATCGCGTCTTGGTCACCGATGTAATCACTGCCTTTAACAGTGTCATACATATGCCAGCGCCAATCGTCATTTGGGTCGTCACTGGCGATCGCGCAAGTAATGCCGCCTTGGGCCGAAACGGTGTGCGAACGAGTCGGGAATACCTTGCTAATAACGGCCGTTTTGTAGCCGGACTGGGAAAGCTCTAAGGCTGCGCGCAAACCCGCACCACCACCACCAACGATCACTGCATCAAACGAAAGAGTCCGAATACCAGACATTTACATACCCCATAGAATCTGAATACCCCAAACGAGGTATATGAACATCAGCACAACGCTACCGGCTTGAAAGAGCAGTCTTAGCACAGTGGCTTTAGGACCGAGCAGGTAGGTGGTCAGGTAATCTGTGGAAATCGTCCACAGTCCGACCCACGCGTGGGCACAGATCGACAGCAGCGCCGCTAGGCTTGCGATGCGCACCCAGGTCGTTGAGAACAAGGCATGCCATTGCTGATAGTCTAAATCTGGATTGAGAAGCAGGTATGTGAATAGCGCGATGAAATACACACCCAACACTACCGCGGTGATGCGCTGCATGACCCAATCATAGAGTCCACTGCGTCCAAAACTGGTTACATTCGTTACCACAGCCATACTCCCGTCAATACAATAGAGATCACCGACAAGGCCACGACGAGTTTAGCTCCAGTTTGGGCGCCCTCTAGGGTCTCGCCTATACCAAGGTCCATGATCAGGTGCTTGATGCCCGCGATTAGGTGATACAGAAGCCCCGATATGACAGCCCACAACAAGAGCTTTACGATCAGGTTGTCCATCCACATCGCGACATTGTTGAAGCCCTGCTCTGAGGACAGAGATTCACTTAAGAGCCACAGGAGTAGCGCTAGCCCAGCAAAGATGAACACGCCGGATATACGGTGCAATATCGAGGTGATCGCTGGCAGCGGTAAGCTAAAGGTCGAGAAATCAAGATTCTTAGGTCTAGTATCTTTCACAGAGTTATCGTTTCTTGAGGCCCGAAAGGGGCGCTGTTGATGAAAGTGATCACCTTGCAAACAGGCCGATCTGTTTGATTATGCATACATTTAGTGCACGCGTAACTTGGGCGAAGAGTATAGTCTTACGACCTAGGGAATACAATAAATTGGCCCGTAAAAAAGCGAACTATGACAAGGGGTTGTCAACTATCGAGACATTAGCAACGATGCACCATTTTCTCGCACCATTATTATGAATATTTTATACAGTATTCGGCGGAAAACTCAGTAACTCGCATTAAGCCGTGACTATCGTAGCCCTAAGCGGCAATATTGCGTGCTCACCGCTTGTAGTGCAGATAATTTAATCTTATCTTAGCACCCAGAAAAATTACGAGCTTAGATTTTCACAGGAGTTTTGCATGAGTAATAAAGTAGCCAAGCTGACCCTAGAGGGCAGTACCGAATCAATCGATTTACCGGTTTTTAGCGGTACATTAGGGCCGGATGTGGTTGATGTTGGGGGGCTTACCGCGAAAGGGCTATTTACCTACGACCCCGGCTTTATGTCTACGGCGTCATGTAAATCGGCGATCACCTATATCGACGGGGACAAGGGTGTATTGCTACACCGCGGCTATCCTATCGAGCAACTCGCCGAAGGGTCCGACTATTTGGAGACTTGCTTCCTCCTACTCAATGGAGAACTGCCAGACGCGGCACAGAAAGAAGAGTTTGCGAAGAAGATCCGCAATCACACGATGGTGCATGAGCAGCTATACGAGTTCTTCAAGGGCTTCCCTCGCGATGCTCACCCGATGGCGATCATGGTCGGCGTCGTGGGCGCCCTCTCCGCCTTCTACCATGACTCACTCGATATCAATGATGAAAAGCATCGCGAGCTCGCCGCACTGCGTCTTATCGCCAAGATGCCAACCATCGCGGCGATGGTCTATAAGCACTCCATCGGCCAGCCTTTCCTCTATCCTCGCAACGATTTTAGCTACGCAGAAAACTTCCTCCACATGATGTTCAACACGCCCTGCGATGAGGCCAAGGTAAGCCCCATCCTAGCTAAGGCGATGGACACGATCTTCTTGCTACATGCGGATCACGAGCAGAACGCCTCTACGTCGACTGTCCGCCTCGCAGGCTCTACAGGCGCTAATCCCTTCGCGTGCATCTCCTCTGGCATAGCCGCGCTGTGGGGCCCCGCACACGGCGGCGCCAACGAGGCGGTCTTGAATATGTTGTATGAGATTGAAGATGAGTCGCGCATCGAGGAGTTCATCAACCGCGCCAAAGACAAGAATGACCCCTTCCGCCTCATGGGCTTCGGGCATCGCGTCTATAAGAACTTCGATCCACGTGCGAAAGTGATGCGCGAGATCTGTGACGAGGTATTGCAAGATTTGGGCGTCGAGAACGACCCGCTCTTCCGCATCGCTCGGCGTCTCGAGAAGATCGCGCTGGAAGATGAGTACTTCATCGAGCGTAAACTCTATCCCAATGTGGACTTCTACTCTGGCATCATTCTGCAGGCAATTGGCATCCCCGCCTCTATGTTTACCGTGATCTTCGCGATCGGTAGAACGCCAGGCTGGATTTCCCATTGGAACGAGATGATCAGCAATCCCTATAAGATTGGTCGCCCACGTCAGTTGTACACTGGACATGTAAAGCGCGACTATCCAAAGAAGTAAGACAAAAAAGTGCCGGGTTCGATGTGTTGCATCGCCCGGCACAGTTTTTAGTTCTTTCAGTAAAGTGGTGGAGCCTAGCGGGATCGAACCGCTGACCTTTTCGCTGCCAGCGAACCGCTCTCCCAGCTGAGCTAAGGCCCCATAAAGACGTGCAATTCCCGCCTGAGATGCTAGGAACTGTTTTACTGCCAAGAAATGTCAGTGGCAGCAAAAAGTTCGCGCATTCTAAGCACCGATCAGAGAGCTGTCAATCATTACTCCCCCGATTGCTCGAAGTCTCTGAAATCCTTCTCTAAGGTCTTGGTTTCCTTTTTAGAAATTCCCCCCAATATTCCAATCGCGGCACGAATGCGCGCTCGCGAAACGTCGATGCCGATTATACTGATGGCATCGATCACCGAGGTGGACACGGCCTTTCCTGTAATTGCCACAAACAACGGAAACAGGAAATCGCGTATCTTGAAGCCACAATAAGCTGCGAGCTTTACACACTCTTGCTCGACGGCATCGCGGCCCAGATCTTCACTGTTCTCCAATTGCCATAGAGTAAACTGAAGGATCTTGCGCATTTGTTCGTCCGATAACTGCTTGTGCGCGAAACTATCTGCTCCTATCTCTGGCAAACCGGACAGGAAGAATCCTGCTAAAGGCACCACATCGCTAAAGCGTTCTACGCGATCCTTGAGCAGGGGTATAATCTGCGCCATCTTCTGCTCGTCGAACGCCCACTGCGCGAATAGCTGCATAAATTGCGTGTCACTCAGTCTTTCGCGGATATATTTGCCGTTCAACCAGTCGAGTTTCTCGACATCGAACACGGGGCCGCCAAGCGAGACTCGCATAAGGTCGAAATGGGCCGTCATCTCATCCACGGTGAACAGCTCACGACCATCGGGCATGGTCCAGCCCATCATTCCGAGATAATTAATGACGGCCTCGGGCAAATAGCCCATATCGCGATAGTAATTAATACTCGTGGGATTCTTGCGCTTGCTCAGCTTGCTCTTGTCGGGGTTACGCAACAGCGGCATGTGACAGAAGACCGGTGCCTCCCAGCCGAAGTATTGATAGAGCAAAAGGTGCTTGGGTGTCGAATTAATCCATTCTTCGCCGCGAATAACATGGCTAATCTCCATGAAATGATCGTCGACGACATTCGCAAAATGATAGGTCGGCAGGCCGTCGGATTTCATCAATACCTGCATATCGATCTGCTGCCAGTTAATCGCGATCTCGCCGCGTAGCATATCCTCGAAGCGGCACTCCCCTTCTTGCGGCACCTGCATGCGAATCACGTATTCCTGTTCCGCGGCGAGTTTTTGCGCGACCTCTTCCTTACTCAAATGCAGGCAGTGGCCATCATAGCCTGGCGTGGTTTTGTCGGCCATCTGCTGATTGCGTAGCTCCGTAAGGCGTTGCGAAGTACAGAAACAGTGAAACGCATGGCCGCGCTCGAGTAACACCTCGATCTGCTCTTGATACAGGCTGCTACGCTGGCTCTGTCGATAGGGGCCATATGGCCCGCCGATATCCGGACCCTCACTCCAATCTACGCCTAACCAACGCAGGGCGGCGAAAATATCCTGTTCGGATTTCGCTGTGCTGCGTGCCTGATCGGTATCCTCGATGCGCAGGATGAACTCGCCTTCATTTTGCTTGGCGAAACAGCGATTGAACAATGCGATATAGGCGGTGCCGACGTGGGGATCCCCTGTTGGAGATGGCGCGATACGGGTGCGAACTTTCTGCATAACATTCCTGTGTATATGGAAAACAATATTAGGACTTGGATTATACGCTATGCGGACCGGGTCCCGAAATACAGCAATTCGTGTTTGCCCCCTTTTCTCCGGTATACTGCGGCCCTGATGTACGCACCCGGCAGGGGCGTAAGGACTCTCGATTACCATCCACTCGCTGCGAATAAACACGACTTAGACATGACCGTTACAAGCTCACATCGTTTCTGCGTTGCACCCATGCTGGATTGGACCGATAGGCATGAGCGTTATTTCCTACGCCTATTGAGCCGTCACGCACTGCTCTACACCGAGATGGTCACCACCGGCGCCCTGCTCCATGGCGACGTGCCGCGCCATCTGGACTTCCACCAGGCAGAACACCCCGTCGCGCTGCAACTAGGCGGCAGCGATCCTGCCGACTTGGCGCGCTGTGCGGTGTTGGCGCAGGACTATGGCTATGATGAGGTAAATCTCAACATTGGCTGCCCGAGTGACCGCGTACAGTCGGGTCGATTTGGCGCGTGCCTGATGGCAGATCCCGAACTGGTCGCGCAAGGCCTAGCCGCGATTAAGGCGCAAGTGGATATCCCTGCGACCATCAAGTGCCGAATCGGAATCGATGAGCATGACTCGGATGAATTCCTATTTAATTTTGTCGACACCATCGCACAGGCGGGATGTGAGATATTCATCATTCATGCGCGAATCGCGCGACTGCAGGGCCTTAGTCCAAAGCAGAATCGCGACGTACCGCCGCTCAATTATCCTCGTGTGTTGCGCTTGAAACAGCGCTTTCCTAACTTGAAAATCGTTATCAACGGCGGCATAAAGACTCTGCAAGATGCGCAAGACTTATTGGAAAATTTGGATGGGGTGATGATCGGTCGCGAAGTCTATCAGAACCCGTGGATACTCAATCGCGTTGATGAAGAGTTCTTCGGGGCGAGTACGAATCAGCGTAGCCGTTTCGACGTGATGCACGCTTTCATCCCCTATGTAGAGGAGCAGCGTCGCGCCGGCGTACCGTTACAACACATGACACGGCACATTCTCGGCCTATTCCACGGCGTGCCAGGCGGCAAGGCTTTCCGTCGCCATCTCAGTGAGAACGCGTTCAAAAAAGATTCGGGTGTTGCGGTTTTAGAGGACGCACTCGCTTTGGTCGCGGGACAAAATATGCAGACCGAAGACGATGCGTTTGCCGTGAATTTTGATTAATCAATCGGTAGAGAACCTATGCTTTTAGCGATAAAACAGTTTTTCGAAGAGAAACTCTCCGTCAACCCACAGCACGCAACGCAGCAGGACGATAAGAGAATAGAATTGGCCACCGCTGCGCTGATGTTCGAATTGATGCGCACGGACTCGCGCATCGATGAGAGGGAGAGACAGGCGCTGACTAAACTCCTGAGTGAGACCTTCGACTTGGATAAAACTAGCTTGCAAGAATTGCTAAACATGGCAGAGATTGCCGCTAGCGAGGCGACTTCTCTATTCGAGTTTACGAGTCTAATTAATGAGAGTTACAGCTACGATCAACGCGTTCGACTAATAGAGAACCTGTGGCGAGTTGCCTTCGCCGATCAGAAGCTGGACCGCTATGAAGAACATATGATTCGCAATGTGAGTGATCTGATTTATGTTAAGCACAGCGATTTCATCCGCACCAAGCTGCAGGTGCGAGAGGCATTACAAGGAGCGAGCGAGGGCTAGCTTAGAAGTCGTCGAAATCGTCGTAGTAGGCGCCGTCGTTCACTAAGTATTCGCGTTGCTGCAGATAGGCTTCACGCACGAACAAATACTCGTCTCCGGAGATCAAAGCCTCCATCGATAACACCGAGGCACGGTCGTCGATGAAACTCACTATTGTCAGTGTGCTGCGAGCCTCATCTTGTTGGTAATACTGGATAGGGTTAAAGAGTGTATCGAGCACTAAGCCTACCGAGTCACGTGCCGAACTGGGGCCAAAGAAAGGCAATACCACATAGGGCCCTGCCCCAACCCCCCAGCGACCAAATGTCTGCCCAAAGTCTTCCTCATTCTTGATCAAGCCAACCGAGGATGCCACATCTATTACGCCCGCGATGCCGACTGTCGTATTGATCAATAATCGACCTGAGTCCGAGGCCGCATCGCGCAGCTTCAATTGCAGTAGATCGTTGGCGAGCACATTCACATCGTCGATATTACTAAAGAAATTGCCAATACCCTGCCTCACGATATTGGGCATAATTGTGGTGTAGGTAATAGCGACCGGGCGCAGCAACCAACCATCTAAGAATTTATTGAAGGCATAGATGCGAACATTGGTTTTTTCCCATGGGTCGGCGGCGAGTGCGCTCGGGCTACTCGCAAGCAACGCAAATAGCGTGCTCCATGCCGCCATTCTCATTAAGCAACTCACCTTATGGAAACCTCTAGAAACGATCATTGCCAGCCCAAAACGCGTGCATTAGGGATCGGGTTACTGTGATATAGCCAAACCCACCAATTCTTAGGGAGGGCTTTTTACGCCGCGCATTATGCGCGAATGACTAACGAGTTCCTAGCGTCACGGCTAGATTATTGTTCCGCTACGGCGCAATCGCACCCCTCTCATATACGCTTTGCGCACGGTATAAGATTGCGGCGCATTATCCCAAACGGAAAAATCGAAAGACACCCCCCTATATGGGGATTCTTTGGAAATTCACAATGTATCGGCCACAGTGCATCTTTGCGCCCCTATTCAGACAGCATTAACGCGCGAGCAGCCCTAAACGGCGCAATTCATCTAAACGTTTGTTGATGCGTTTCTCTGAGACTGGGGCGCGCGTTCCCAGGGTCTGTGCGAATATCGATACGCGCAGCTCTTCGATGGACCAGCGCAGCTCTTCTAGGGCTTCGTTGGGCACCCTGCAAGCTTCGATTTCCTTCTCAATAACAGTTTGTAACTTATTGATTGAATTGGAATGTTCTATATCCTTCTGGACCTGCCCAGTAAGCTTCTCGAGGCGAATATTGATCGCCTTCAAATAACGCGGGTATTCCACTAGATAAGTCGCGGGCGTACTGGATAGGTAGGAAGGCACGAATAATCGCTCTAGTTGCTGCTCGATATCGCGTTTCGTCTGGCTTAGTTCGGGGCCTAGCAAGCTCGCTAGCTGGCGGCGCAAGGCGAAGGCCTCGTCCACGATATTGCGCAATAGACGAGTAAAGCGCTCTGCCGTCGGGATTAACTCCGACTTGCCACTATTGAGCAAACGCTCGAATTCATCTCGATTGCGGGGAATCTTAAGCTCGGCGATCTCGAAGGCCAACTGATAGATAGCGCGCATGCCCTCGTTCTCAAAATCACTGGGCACGGATGCGATCTTCAGGGTCAACGCCTTGTGCAGCTTCTTGAGCATGTCGACAATCGCGCGTTTCTGCTGTGCCGAGCGCGCGATCAACAAGGTGACTAGGCCTTTTCGGGTTAGATTGTCGGCCAACTGTGGCGTCTCTTGCAGAACGATCGCAACGCTCTCGCCATGATCGACGAGCGCTGGGTAGCGAATTACACTGATCTTGGCATCGATTAGTAGCTCTTTTGGGAGATCACCGAAGTCCCAATCGTGCAGCGCGGTGCGCTCGATCGGGTGGTTACCGCCCTGTGCGAGTGCGGTTATTGCCCCCTTGCAATGCTTGTCCTGCAAGGCTTGCAGTGACTGGCCCTTGTCTAGAGTCATCCCATCTTCGTCGAGCACTCTGATCCAAGGCCGCAGATGCGGAGGCAACTCGACAGCTTCGAGCACTTCTAAGTCGAGCTGGATGTTTTTTTTACGCCGAGCGAAGTCTTTAAGTAGCGTTAGCAGAGACTCCTTGGAAGGGGGCGAGTTCGGAGACAGTGCCAACAACTTCACGAATTCATCGACAAAATCCGGCACCGGTATGAACTGCTTGCGCAGTAGTTTGGGCAAGCCCTTGAGCGTAAGGACGCAGCGCTCCTTGATCGTCCCGGGAATCATCCAGTCCAAGTCCTGTAGGCGCATCTGCGCGAGTATCCCGACCGGCACATCGATAAAGGTACCGTCGTCGCTCGAGCCGGGCTTGAAGGCATAGGCAATAGCGATGGGATTGTTCTGTATAGTGCTGCTGTCAGGGAAGTAGTGGGCAAGGTCGACGTCTACATCGCGATGCAATAGGTCCTCCTTGCTCATATGCAAGATGTGTTTGCGCCCTTGCTGCGCCTCCTTCTTCAACCAGTGCTCGAGGGAGCGGCTGTCACAGATTCCCACCGGAATCTTGCCGTTGTAGAAATCGAATAACTGATCCTCACCTACGATGATATCGGGCCTGCGCAGCTTCTCTTCCTCTTTGCGCAAGGCCTCCAACATCTGCAGATTATGGCTGTAGAAGTCCGCGCGCGTTTTGAGGCTAAGCCCTACCAATGCCTCGCGAATGAAGATCTCGCGAGAGAGCTTTGGGTCGATACGGGAGAAATCGACGCGTTGCTTCTCGATCAATACGAGGCCGGACAGGGAGATTTTCTCGAAGGCGACCACCTGCCCCCTACTCTTCTCCCAATGGGCCTCGGCATAGTCGCGTTTAACCAGATCACCAGCCGCCTCGACAGCCCACTTGGGCTCTATACGCCCGAGCATCGTCGCGAATAGCCGTGAAGTCTCGATTAACTCACCGGTAACACCCCATTTCGGCCCCTTGCGGGCGAGCGCAGAGCTTGGGAAAATTGAGAACTTACGACCGCGGCTGCCGCTGTACTGCCCATCATCGCCCTTCATGCCTAATTGATTGAGCGAACCACTGAGGATGGCGCGATGCACCGCCTCGTAGTTAATCTCTTCGATGGTGGCGGGGGCATCGCCGCGGCGATTCTCTTTGAAACCCAATTGCTGACAAGTCAGGTGCAACTGCCTATGCGTCTCGCGCCACTCGCGCATGCGCATAAACGACAGGAAGTGTTTCTTGCAGAACTGCCGCAAGCCATTCTGATTGAGCGCCTGGCGCTGCGCCTCATACTCTTCCCAGAGTAAGACCCAGGCGAGGAAATCCGATTCCGGATGCGCAAATTTTTGATGCTGTTCGCGCGCGGCCTGGCGCTTATCCGGAGGGCTCTCCTTAGGGTCTTGCACGCTTAGCGCGCTGACTATAATCAGCAACTCTTGCAGACAGCCTCGTGACGCGGCATCGATAAGCATGCGGCCCAGGCGTGGGTCGGCAGGAATCGCAGCCATCTTACGACCGATAGAGCTAATCTGTCGGGCCTTGTCGATCGCCCCTAGCTCTAACAGTAATTTATAACCGTCGTTAATCGCTTTCTGCTCGGGCTTGTCGAGGAAGGGAAAGCCTTCGATCTCACCAAGGCGCAGCATTAACATCTGCAGAATGACGGCACTGAGGTTGGTCCGTTGAATCTCGGGGTCGGTGAATTCGGCACGGCTGCGGAAATCTTCCTCACTAAAGAGACGGATACAGGTGCCATGACTCACACGCCCGCAGCGCCCGGCACGTTGATTCGCGCTGGCCTGTGAGATGCGCTCTATTGGCAGGCGTTGCACTTTACTCGCGACGCTATAGCGAGAGATGCGGGCATAGCCAGTATCGATAACATAGACGATGCCCGGCACGGTCAAAGAGGTTTCCGCGACATTGGTGGACAGCACTATGCGGCGCCCGGTGTGTTTAGCGAAAATCTTGTTCTGCTCTGCCGGGGTAAGGCGAGCGTAGAGAGGCAGAATCTCGGTGTTACGCATCGGCTGTTTACGCAGCTCAACAGCGAGTTCGCGAATGTCACGCTCGCCACTCAAGAATATCAACACATCCCCAGGGGCTTGTTTTTGCTTGCGCTCCAGCGCCTCGACCTCGTGTAGCGCGGCTAAGATGCCGGCGGTGACCGGGTCCCCTTGGGTCTTGTTGGAGTCGTCACTATCGTCGTCATCACCCTCAAGCGGCCTGTACAGGATATCCACTGGAAAGGTGCGTCCAGATACGGAGACGATAGGCGCGTCATCGAAATACTGGGAGAATTTTTCGACATCGATTGTCGCAGAGGTAATTATTATCTTGAGGTCTTTGCGTCTGTGTAAGAGTTGTTTGAGATAGCCCAATAGGAAATCGATATTGAGACTGCGCTCGTGAGCCTCATCGATAATGAGCACTTCATACTTATTGAGGAAGCGATCTTGTTGTATCTCTGCGAGCAGAATGCCATCGGTCATCAACTTGACGAGCGTGCTGGCCTCGGTGTTATCGGTAAAGCGCACCTGGTAGCCGATAGCCTGGCCTAGGGGGGTGTTAGTCTCCTCGGCGATACGAGCGGCGACCGCTCGCGCGGCTATGCGCCGGGGCTGTGTGTGGCCGATCAAACCACGCGCACCAAAGCCGAGATCCAGGCATAACTTAGGCAGTTGCGTGGTCTTGCCCGAGCCTGTATCACCGGCAAGGACTAATACCTGGGACTTTAGGAGCGCCGCTTTAATCTCATCGCGCTTAGCGCTAACGGGCAGTTCTTCGGGATATTCGATGCGAGGAATTGTAGCGCGACGCGCAGCCACCTGTTCGATAGAGGCGGCAATCTTCTTCTCTAATGCGGCGCGAGCTTGTGCGCCCTGCTCCGGCCCAAGGCGTTGTTTACCAAGACGCACCAACTCCGCACGCAGTCCGTGTTGTTGGGCCATGAGGCAGTCGGGAATTAGAGCTTGTAGAGAGTCCTGCACGAAATTGCTTCCTTCGGGTACTGCGTGGGCGTCTATGATTAGCTTGATTTCTCGAGCTTCGCCAATTCCTGTTCACGCAATTCGCGGCGTAGAATTTTGCCTATATTCGACTTGGGTAGCTCCTTTACGAAAGCGATCTCCTTGGGCACTTTATAGGCGGTAAGATTCTGTCGGCAATAATGGATCAACGCCTCTTCGGTAAGCGAGGCATCTCGCGATACTACGAACAGCTTCACCTTCTCGCCGGTTTTTTCACAGGGCAAACCGATGGCGGCGCTTTCGTAAATGTCCGGATGCGAGTTGGCTACCTCTTCAACCTCGCTAGGGAAGACATTAAAGCCCGACACATTGATCATCTCTTTCTTGCGATCCACAATGCGGATATAACCCTGTTCATCGATCTGTGCGAAATCCCCGGTCTTGAACCAGCCATCCTGAGTCAATGATTCTGCGGTGGCCTCTTCATTCTGCCAATAGCCCTTCATGACCTGTGGGCCACGCACCCAAAGCTCGCCCTTCTCGCCAAGCGCTAAGACCTTGCCCTCGTCATCAACTACCTGCAAGTCAGTCTCCGGCACGGCGAAACCTACCGTGCCGAGTTTCACTTGCCCAGGTCGATTCACAGAAACTACCGGTGAGCATTCCGTTAGGCCATAGCCTTCGAACACCTCACAATCGGTAATGCCGACCCATTCCTTCGCGACGCTTGGAGTGAGCGCCATTCCGCCCGCCGCACAGAAGCGCAAATTACTGAAATCGATTTGCTTAACCTTGGGGTGACGGCACAGCGCGAGATAAAGGGTATTAATTCCCAGAAGGCCATTTGGCTTAGACTCTTTCAAGACCTTCACAAAGCCATCGATGTCGCGCGGGTTTGGAATCAACACGCTATGGTTGCCTGCATACACCATCGTGAGGCAGTGCATCATATAGGCATAGGTATGATAGAGCGGTAAGGGCCCAACAATACTATCCTGCGCGTCCCTAATCACACCCTTACTGACTGCCCGCAACTGCATCATATTGGCGAGTAGGTTTTGGTGAGTCAACATGGCGCCTTTGGAGACTCCAGTGGTACCACCGGTGTAGAGGATGATTGCGACATCGGTGCCCGAATCGACGGCTTCTTGTTTCGCAAGTGTTGTAGAGCCGGTCACGATCGAGCGCCAAGGCACCGCTTTAGGCAGATTGTAGGCAGGCACCATTCTCTTCAAATAGCGCGCACCGAAATTGATTCCCAAGCGCTTGAGGGTTGGCAGTGCATCTCCAATCTCGGTGGTGATTACGGTCTCTATGCTAGTGTCCGCAAGGATGCTTTCGAGTTTGTCGGCGAAATTTGCAAGGATCACTATCGCCTTTGCGCCACTGTCTATGAATTGGTGTTTCATCTCCCGTGCGGTATACAGGGGGTTGGTGTTGACCAGTACTAGCCCAGCCTTCACTGCACCAATCGAGGCAATTGGGAACTGCAATATATTGGGCAATTGAATGGCAATCCTGTCCCCTGGCCGCAAATTATTTTGCGCACGAAGATATGCACAGAACTCATCGCTATAGCGCTCAAGCTGTTCGTAGCTGAGGGTATGCCCAAGAGCGGTAAATGCCGGTAACTTGGCATAGGTTTCAAATGCGTACGCGTACATTTGCGTGAGTAAAGAGAAACGCTTGGGGTCTAGATCATCCTTCATCTCGATTTCTTGGGCAGCACTCATAGTGACTCTCTTTGTTAGGGTCGGTGTAAAAGCCCGACTAATGGGTTGGCGCGAATGGACTCTTCTTGGTCTTCCCACTTAGCATTGCCATCGCCTCTTCTAATCCGTTGAAACTCAGTGGAAACATACGCTCTTCCACTAGCTGTCGTATCAGTTCGATCGAGTAATTATGTTCCCAGTGTTGTTTGCTCACCGGATTGAGCCAGACCAGCCGCTCGAAGGCCTCGGTCATGCGCGACATCCACACGGCGCCGGGCTCCTCATTATAGTGTTCAATACTGCCACCCACATGGGTAATCTCATAGGGTGCCATCGTAGCATCGCCGACGAAGATAACCTTATAGTCCTTACCGTAGCGGTGCAAAATATCATATATAGAGGTCGTTTCTGCCGCACGGCGATGACTTTTCTTCCACACAGAATCGTATAGGCAATTGTGAAAATAGAAATACTCGAGATGCTTAAACTCGGAGCGTGCCGCGGAGAACAACTCCTCACAGAGCCGGACATAGGGATCCATAGAACCCCCGATATCGAAAAATATAAGCACCTTCACGGAATTGTGCCGCTCCGGCACCATCTTGATATCGAGTAGGCCGGCATTTCGGGCCGTAGAGGAGATGGTGTCGCTGATATCGAGTTCTTGCTCAGCGCCCGTGCGGGCAAATTTGCGTAGGCGTCGCAGGGCCATCTTAAGATTGCGCGTCCCTATCTCGACGTCATCGTCTAGATCGCGGTATATGCGTTTATCCCAGACCTTAACGGCTCTATTGGAACGCGACTCGTCCTGACCAATACGAATGCCTTCGGGGTTATAGCCAAATGCGCCATAGGGCGATGTGCCGCCGGTGCCTATCCATTTGTTGCCGCCCTGGTGCCGCTCCTTTTGCTCCTCGAGGCGTTTGCGAAACTCCTCGAATAGTTTCTCGAGTCCGCCCAGCGCCTCGATCTGTGCCTTCTCCTGCTCGGAGAGACTAGATTCGAATTCTTTGCGCAGCCACTGCTCGGGAATGAGGCTGTTGAGGACGTCGTCGAGTTTGGCGAGGGTGTCGAAATAGTTTGCAAAGGCCCGGTCGAAACAATCGAAATGCTTTTCGTCTTTGACCATGCACAGCCGTGCCAGATAGTAAAAATCATCGATGCTTGCGAAGACAAGCCCTTTCTCTAGGCAGTCCAGAAGCGCGAAAAGTTCCGAAAGAGTTACGGGAATCTTTTCGGCCCGGAGTGCCTGAAAGAACTGAATCAACATGCCTTCTACCTTTTCGCTCTGTGCATAAAGGCGAGACGCTCTAGCAAGTGAACATCTTGTTCATTTTTCAACAGTGCGCCATAGAGGGGGGGAATAGCGTTCTTATTGTCATGATCCTTGAGTACGTCCTCTGGTATGTCATCGGCTAATATCAACTTTAACCAGTCGATCAACTCGGAGGTTGAAGGCTTCTTTTTCAGCCCCGGCACCTTGCGGATATCGAAGAATACTTCCATAGCTTGCTGCAGGAGTGACTGCTTAATTCTCGGATAGTGGACATGGACGATTTTCTCCATGGTCACCGCGTCGGGGAAATTTATATAATGAAAGAAGCAACGGCGCAGAAACGCGTCAGGCAGTTCCTTCTCATTATTACTAGTGATAATAATCAGCGGGCGATGCTTGGCCTTGACCACTTGTTGTGTCTCATAGACATAGAATTCCATCTTGTCGAGTTCTAACAACAGATCGTTAGGAAATTCGATGTCAGCCTTGTCGATCTCATCGATTAACAGGACCGTTTGTTGATCATGATCGAAAGCCTCCCAGACCTTGCCCTTGACGATGTAGTTGGCAATATTATGCACTTTCTCATCGCCAAGCTGTGAGTCACGCAGACGCGACACGGCGTCATACTCGTATAAGCCCTGCTGTGCCTTGGTCGTTGACTTGATATGCCACTGAATCAGGGGGAAGCCTAAGGCCTGCGCCACCTGCTCGGCCAACATGGTTTTCCCCGTGCCGGGCTCGCCCTTGATGAGTAGCGGGCGTTGCAGATTGAGCGCCGCGTTGACAGCCATCTGCAACTCTGAGGTGGCAACATATTGCTGTGTGCCTTCGAATTTGATCATCTTTAAATTGGGCCCTTTCGAGTAGAGGTGAAACGCTCGAACGCCTAAGGCGCAGAACGCTTCTCGGAACGCCTGAGCAAGCGCTTTATTAAGGCGCCAGACAGTGTTACAAGAACGCCGAACATAATCGCCATGGAGAGTGGCACTAAGGCGCGTACAAAGGCGGAACCACCGAGTGTGACCATATCCAGCATCATCACCATGAGAGCGGGTGCGAGGAGGTCTGCCTCGGGGCTGACATACCAAGGGGTGAACATCAGGGCGATAAGAATCGCGCGCAGGGAGTTAGCGAGAGGTTTGAATTTGATCGCACCGGTTAAGCGGTAGAAAATCATATAGCAGACAGCGCCCGCTGCGATATAAACGGCCCACCCGGCGATATAGTCGTAGATATCTAACATGCTGCACTTACCCAGCGAATGATGTGTTCTTCGAGACCCTTTTCATGCACGAACTCCTCCGATATCACCTTCCCTGTTACCGAGATCTGCTGTGCGTCGATTGCCGCTCGGCTGCCCTGAATAAGCGGGTGCCACTGCGGCAAGGGCTTCCCCTCATAGCGCAGTCTATAGGCACACGTATCCGGAATCCAGTGCAGTTGCGCTAGCATCTCTATATCCAGCACAAGGCAATCGGGGACGAGTTTCTGGCGATTAGAATAAGCCGTACAGGCACAGCGATCGGTGTCTAAATAACGGCACACGACGCGAGTGTAGTGGACACTTTCGTCCTTAGTATTGATGAGCTTCTTCAGGCAGCAACGACCGCAGCCATCGCATAGGGCCTCCCATTGCGCTCGGTTGAGCTGCTCTAGGGGAAGCTCCCAAAATTTCTCGCCCAATATTGGCTGCGTGGTATCGGAACTCACTTGCTAGAACCTGTCTTGAGCGCCTTGCGCATGGGCTCCTCGAGCAGTGTCTGACGCCAGCCTGCAAGGCCTTCTGGCCATGAAAACTCCGGGCCGTTATGCGCGGCGGCGATTAAGGGAATCAACTGCTTTTTACGGGCTATGAGCTCAGGGGCCATCTCAAGCCGTTCGGCGAGTTGACGCACGATGCCCTGGCAAAGCTTGAGGGACTTACGCATCTCGGTGTTCAGCGGCTGCTCTGTGAGCTCCGGGCGCGGCGCAGGGCCTCTTTGTGGCGCCTTGATAAGCGCTAGGATGTCGGCACCGTCTCGGCTCACCAATGGGCGAGGCAAGTCCGCTACGGCTGCAAGGGCGCTAGGCTCAAGTGGCATCGCTGCGGCGATTGCGAGCAACTCGGCATCTTTCGCTATCCAGCTGCGCGGCTTGTTGCGGGCTCTCGCCTGCTCTTCACGCCACTCACATAGCCTCTGCAATGCCGCTAATTGAGGCGCATCCAGGCGCCATGCCCCGCCAAGGCTAAGATAGTAGTCTTGCCAGGAAGCGGCGTCGGACTCTGGTGTGGCCGCCGCAAGCATTTGGCCAAACTCGTCATCTGCCCACGCACTGCGTTCGCATGCACTGAGTTTGTCTTTGAGAAACTGTGTGATCGCGGGCAGATAGGCGACATCCAGCGCGGCATAGTTACGCTGTTCGTCCGTTAAGGGTCGGCGCGTCCAGTCCGAACGCGTCTGGTCTTTGCTCACCTCGATATCGAGGACTTCTTTCACTAGATTCTGATAGCTGATGCTATAACCAAAACCGAGGAATGCGGCGGCACGCTGCGAGTCGAATAAGGGGGTGGGCAATTGCTTGAAGAAGTCTTTGAATACGACGAGGTCCTCGGAGCAAGAGTGCAGCACCTTTGTTATGGCCGTATTGCTCAGCAGCGCAATAAAACCACTCCAATCGCTCAAGACCAACGGGTCGAGGAGATAATTTTTTACCCCATCGCCCACCTGAATTAATCCAACACGAGGATAAAAGGTGTCCACGCGCACAAACTCCGTGTCCAACGCGATCAGCGACAAGTGCTGCCATTGTTCGCAAAGCTGTGCGAGTACCGCGTTATCTGTTACGTAAACAGGTGCTTCGATTGTAACTGTTATCTCATTCATAATTGCCTTACGACGAGTCTGCCATTGAACGCATGACTCAGAGTGCCACCATCGACGAACTCGAGCTCTCCCCCCACAGGTACTCCGTGGGCAATGCGTGAAATGACGATTTCGAATCCTTTGAGTTGTTCGGCGATGTAATAGGCGGTTGCCTCACCTTCGACGGTGGGGTTGCTGGCTAGAATCACTTCTTCCACGGCTTGCTTTTTCAAGGTTGCGACAAGCTCCGGTATACCGATCTCGTCGGGCCCGATGCCATCTATAGGGGACAGATGCCCCATAAGCACGAAATACAGTCCTTTGTAGCTGCCGGTCTGTTCTATGGCATGCACATCCGCAGGCGAGCCCACAACACAGAGAAGGTTTCTATTGCGTGATGGGCTGGTGCAAATGCCGCATAGCGCATCTTCGGTGAGAGTCCTGCACTGCTGGCAATGCCCGACTTTCTCTAAGGCCTCCTCGAGCACGGCCGCCAGGTGCTTGCCCCCCTCGCGGTTGCGTTCCAATAGATACAAGGCCATACGCTGTGCCGACTTGGGCCCAACGCCTGGTAAACAGCGTAGTGATTCCACTAACTTCTCGATTAAGGGACTGGCAAACATTTCATCGCTCTCTTGCGAAATTCTTAGAACGGCAGCTTAAAGCCCTCTGGCAATTTTAACCCGGCCGCCATGCCCGACATATTGTCGCGGTTCTTCACTTCAATTTTCTTGACCACATCGTTGATTGCGGCAGCTATGAGGTCTTCGATGACGTCTTTGTCTTCCCCCATAAGCCCCTCGTCTAACTCCACCTTTTGCACATCGTGGCGACCATTCATATGGACCTTGACGAGCCCCGCGCCGGACTCCCCCACCATTACGATCTTCGCGGTCTCTTGCTGCGCACGCTGCATCTGTTCTTGCATCTGCTTGGCTTGTTTCATCAATTCGTTGATATCGGTCATGATTTTTCCTCACTCAAAATGCTGACACTCTCTGGCACGATATACGCCGAGAAAGTGCTGATAATTGCCTGAATATGCTCGTCCTGCGCAAACTCTGTACGGGCCTTCTCTAGTGCTTCTTCGCGCATCCGCTGCCGGTGCTGTGCGGGGGACTCGGCGTCGATGGCGCCGATTAACAGTGTTAGTTTGAGAGGCTTCTTAAAATGCTCGCATAGCACTTGTTCTATTCTGCGCCCATGTTCGTCGTTGTACAGAGCGCTTTGCGTCTCGTCTAGCGTGAGTGTGACAGCACTATCGCTCATATCTACTAATACGCAATTGGCCAAGAGATTGCCAGTGATGCCGGTAATGCCAAGCTCGCGCACTATCTGAATCCAGCGCTCAGTCTGATTGCGTGGCGTCGATGAGGGCTCGGCGAGCGGCGCCGCGCTATCACTGCCGGTACCTGGAGTTGCCGCGTGTTCTAGCGCTGCTGTCGCTAGGGGCGCGCTCGGCATAGGGTTAGGCTCAGTGCTAGCGGCGTCGGCGGCAACCGTTGGCGCCTCGGGGAGTTCGTCAAGCGCCGCGCTTAGAACTTGTGTCGTGGATTCCGCAACGCGCTCGTGCGCAGCGCTGGGTTCGACGAGGAGTTCCGGATTAGGCGATAACGCGACGTCTTTAGCCTGCGCAGCTATGGGGGCAGGCTCAGGGACTCGCTCGGAGGCAGGCTCAGAGTTTAGTTCAGGCTTTTTTTTTTGCGTATCCGCTGCGTCGTCGGACATCGCGGGTTGCGCTATCTCGATCGCGTTTGACTGTGGGGCTTGGGGCGAGAACACTAACATGCGCAGCAATAGCATCTCGAATGCCATGCGGGCATCGAACGCGACACTCATGTCGGCACGGCCATTTAAGGCGATCTGATAATACAGCTGTACCTGTTCCGCAGTGAGCTGTTTAGCGATGCCGAGTATCTGTTCGCGATCGCCCTGGCTATTGTCCACGCCGCCTGGAACCAATTGCGCGATCGCGATGCGATGCAGAAGTGCCAGGAGATTGTCGAGTAATAGGAAGTAGTCGAATGAGCGTGATGCGATCACGCCCACTGTCTCGAGAAGTTCGTTGGCGTCCTCAGCGTTCAATGCCGCGACGATGCGCAATATTAAAGCCTGATCTGGCGTGCCCAATAGGGTGTTCACCTGCGCCTCTGTGACATTGCCGGCACAGAAAGAGATACTCTGATCCAACAGGGTCAGCGCGTCACGCATACTGCCTTGCGCACTCTTGGCGATACTCCACAGCGCACCCTCTTCGCAGGGTATCTGCTCAGCAAGCAACACCGAGCTGAGGTATTCGACAATTTTCTGTGGGCTCAGATTCTTCAGGCTAAATTGCAGGCAACGCGAAAGAATCGTGATTGGCAGTTTATGCGGATCCGTAGTGGCCAATAGAAACACTACATGGGGTGGCGGCTCTTCCAGCGTCTTTAACAAGGCGTTGAAACTGTGATTGGAGAGCATGTGCACTTCGTCGATCAGATAGACTTTATAGCGGCCGACCGATGGCGCGTATTGCACGTTCTCAAGCAATTCGCGGGTATCTTCTACCTTGGTCTTGGATGCAGCGTCGACTTCGATTAGGTCGATGAAGCGACCCTCGCCAATCTCGCGGCAGGCGCTGCATTTTCCGCACGGGGTAGAGCTTATGCCCTCTTCGCAGTTCAGGCATTTCGCGAAAATACGTGCAATAGTCGTCTTACCAACGCCGCGGGTGCCGGTAAACAAATAGGCATGATGGAGGCGTTGATTGTCTAAGGCGTGTACGAGGGTCTGCAGGACATGTTCTTGACCAGCCATGTCGCTGAATGATTTAGGTCGCCATTTTCTCGCCAATACCTGGTAAGTCATTTGATTCCGGTCACTGTCTTGGACGTTTTAGTTGGCTTCTGGGCGTTTAAGAGCGCCGTTATAAACGCAGGGGTGCTGGCGAGGTCGTATCTAGAGTTGGAGGTACCTCCTGCCAGCCACACCACGGCACATGAGTCAGCTATTACCGTTGCTCCCTTCCGGGCCTGGCGGGGTTCACAGCTTATCATTGCGAGGGGACCAGCAAGAGATACCATCAAGCGTGAATACACCTATCAGTGCCATCACAGCGGCGCATTATGGGTAAATTTTCCCGCTTAATCAAGCGCAATACCCTGCTAGTCTCTATCGCTGAGCCTCGGGGGCTAGTGCAAAACTTAAGATACGAGAATCTGCGCCTGCTCCCACTGCTATCGCAACAAACTGAGTGCCCTGAACGCTATAAGACATAGGGGTTCCACTAGGTGGTAGCGGCATCTCGATCTCATGCAATACCGCGCCATTGGCCTTGTCGAAGGCGCGCAGTACGTAACGCCCCCCGTCTTCTTGGGCCACAAATAAGAGCGTCTTCGTCAATAATGGCCCAGTTCGCGAAGGCGAGCCAACCGGACCGGGGTCTAGGGCACCCTCGGCGATAATACGCGCACGCACACCCTCCCCATGGGGCACCATCCACTCATGCTCGCCGGTATTGAGATTGATCGCCGTGATGCGCCCATAGGGTGGCTTGGTTAAGGGCAGTCCACGTGGGCTTGGCGCGGCGCCATTGCCGCCACGCATATAGTCGAAATTCGACTTCGCTGGGTCTGGCTCTAATAAGGTCACCACCATCGGCGCGCTGCCCGAGGGGATGTAGAGAATGCCAGTGTCGGGGTCTGCCGCGGCGCCCTGCCAGCCGCCTCCGCCAAACCAACCTGGAAAATTTATCGTGCCGCGCACAGAAGGGGGCGTGTACAGAGGGCCATAGTCGAACTTCTCGATGGCCTGTAGTGCCTCATTGCGTAGCTCGGGGGTAAAGTCGATCAGCGTCTCTTCGGAGATGCCCTGGGGCTCGAAAGGCGCGGGTCTGCTGGGAAAGGGCTGAGTTGGAGAAAGCGCCTCGCCGGGGATTGTGCTGCGGGGCACCACGCGCTCCTCGATTGGCCACACCGGCTCTCCTGTCGCGCGGTCGAAGACAAAGACAAAGCCTTGCTTAGTGACTTGAGCCACAGCCTTTATGGAGCGGCCAGCGACGGTGATGTCGATAAGATTGGGCGCCGCGGGCAGGTCGTAATCCCATACACCATGATGTACGAATTGGAAATGCCATACTCGTTTGCCAGTAGCCGCCTCGATGCAGACTAGGCTTTCCGCGAAAAGATTATCCCCCTTGCGGTGGCCGCCAAACCAATCGTTGGTCGGCGTACCAATTGGCAGGTAGACATAGCCCAGCTCCTCGTCGGCGCTCATCAGGGTCCAGACATTGGTGTTGCCCGTGTACTCCCAGGCCCCCTCCTCCCAAGTCTCGTTGCCGTATTCGCCGGCCTGTGGGATGGTATTGAATATCCACATGCGCTCGCCGCTGCGCACGTCAAAACCACGCACATGGCCGGGCGGCGCCTCTTTGTAATTGGGAATATCGCTTATGGATGAGCCTACGACGACGATATCCCCCACGACGAGGGGCGCAGAGATCTGGGTGTAGGCCGCGCGGTCGACTGCGCGACCAAGGCCAAGAGTCAGGTCGATACGCCCCTGCTCACCGAACTGAGGATCGGCAAGACCGGTGCTCGCATCGATTGACCATAGATAGGCATCGTTCGTGGGCATAAGAATGCGGCCGTTCTGGCCATCGCTCCAGTAAGACACGCCGCGGTGGTTATAGCCCAGATTAGTTGGCCTGCCCGTCTCCCAGGCCTTCGTATCGAACACCCATAGCTGCTCGCCACTGACACCATCTATCGCCGCCACACGCCCATAAGAGGTGCTGATATATAGCACACCGTCGATTGCGATAGGTGTCACCTTGTAGGCGCCGGGTGTAGCGATGAAGTTCTGTTGCGCCTGATTCTCGAGCACCGTCGGATTATCGGGAGAGTCCCAAGACCAGCGGGCTTGCAGCGAGGTGACGTTTGCGACAGTGATTTGATCGAGTGAGGTGTATTTACTGGACGATGAATCGGCCCCGTAGGAGGGCCAGTCGGCGGCGTGGAGCATCGGCGCTGAGCCAATACCCAGGAGTAGACAAACGAGCGAACCTAGCCTGTGCGCCTGACGATAAAATCCCATGCGAAGAGCCCCCACCCTTATTCTTGTTTCGCTCGATACTACAGGAAGTAGGCTTCGCGGGGGAAGTTGTTTGGGACGTTACGGGGTATTGCTTGGGATTGAGCTTGGGAGATGTTCAGTGTGCAGGGATTCAATTCTAACAGCCTTTGGGCTGTTAGAACCCTGCGGGCTTCGCGCTTTGCGCTCGTTGCCGATTGCGTCGCAATCGGTCGAACCCTCTTTCGGGTTTGAATCGGCACATCTTTCGATATGGGTCGAGACTGCTTTTGTGGGCTACGTTGTAGCTAAGTCAGTGCGCACGAGTAGTTTGGAGTCTAGGGATTCAATTCTAACAGCCCAAAGGCTGTTAGAACCCTGTGGGCTTCGCGCTTTGCGCTCGTTGCCGATTGCGTCGCAATCGGTCGAACCCTCTTTCGGGTTTGAATCCCTCTCCTTGCGGACGTGGCGTTCTTTTCAAGGAATGCGGTGCGCTCGGGGCGACTTCTTACTTTTAAGTGGCGGTGAGAGAGGGATTCGAACCCTCGATAGGGATTAACCTATACACACTTTCCAGGCGTGCTCCTTCAGCCACTCGGACACCTCACCGTTTGCCTCAAAATCAGCCAATTGCACTGTTTCGAAGGCGCGACACTTTATAACAGCAGGGGTAGAAACACAAGGAGAAGCCGGCACTATACAAGGCTGGATAGAACCGAGCTGAGATTTGGAGTTTTCTCGCGTTTGGGAGCTGCTTCCGTTTAGGCATTGCCTGTACTTACTATTGCTGGAAATCTAGCACCAGCCCTACTGGCGAATGAAGCGATTCGCGGGGAAGTCGACCTGTATTGGGTCCAGGCTGCGCACCGGATTGATCTCTAGGCCGCCACGGCGCAGGAAATGGATCATGACGCTCAAACTCTCGGGATCGCAATGTCTCTGGAGATCACAGAACACTTGCTCGGTACAGTCTTCATGGAATCCTTCGTGCTCACGGAACGAGACCAAGTAGCGCAGTAGGCTCTGATGATCTATGGCCGAACCCTTGTACTGGATTACCGCAGTCCCCCAGTCCGGCTGTGCCGTGACGGGACAGTTCGAGCGAAACAGGTCGGTGTAGAGTGTCTCCTCCACTATCTTTCCCGCAGTGACACGCAACAGATCGGGGTTTGGCGTATAACGATCGATCATGACGTCGAGCGCGTCGAGACAGACTCCCTCTGGCGTACAGATAACGAAGCCTTCCGAGTGCGCAATAGGCGCGAGTTGCACGACTACTTTGGAACCGGCGGCTTGCGATAGATCTTCACTAATCGTGGCCCGAGCCTGTTCGAGACTCTCGTAACGCGTCTGGTTCAGAGAGTTCAGATAGAGCTTGAGGGATTTCGACTCGACGATATTGGGAGAGCTGGCCGGCACGATGAACTCGCCGGTCGCCACTATGGGCTTGCCATTGCCGTTGAGCCAAGAAATCTCGTAGGCACGCCAAAGATCATAGCCGCGAAAAGGCAGCTGCGTGCCCGTTATCCCCATGCGCCCACGGTTCTCGCTGCGTGGAATCGAGAACAATAACTCGGGGTTGTAGGCGGTAGGATATTGTGTCGCCCGACCTAGTGGAATCTCACTCATGGTTAATTGCACTCTCGCTGATCAATGACGCAGGCCCGTGCCCCTGCGAAGCAAGGCAATGCAGATCACATAAAGCACGAGCACGAATACGCTCAACATTCCCAGCGACCAGACGATATTCACGTCAGAGCTACCAAGGAAGCCGTAGCGGAAGGTATTCACCATATAGAAAATGGGATTGAACGAGGACACGATCCGGCCGGCACTGGGCAACAACTCAACCGAATAGAACACCCCACCAAGATAGATTAAAGGTGTCAGCACGAACGTCGGGATAATCGAGATGTCATCGAAGCTGTTCGCGAAAAGAGCGTTCAAGAACCCTGCCAGCGAGAACACCACCGCCGTCATTAACACGACGAGTATGGTGATCGGCAGATTGTAGATAGAGAGATCGGTAAAAGCGAACGACATCAGGGTAACGATAAAGCCTACCGCTAGTCCACGGGCCACGCCGCCGGCGATGAAGCCGCACAGGATCACATAGTTGGGAACCGGAGAAACAAGCAACTCCTCGATGCTGCGCTGAAACTTCTGACTGAAAAACGAGGAGACGACATTCGCGTAGGAGTTCTGAATGACCGCCATCATGATCAGGCCAGGCACGATGAAGTCCATGTAGTCGAAACCGCCCATGTCGCCGATTCTGCGGCCGATGAGATTGCCAAAGATCAAGAAGTACAGCCCAATCGTGATTGCAGGGGGCACTAGCGTTTGCACCCAAATTCGGGCAAAGCGCCTTATCTCTTTTACTAAGATCGTCTCGAAAGCGATGTATTTATAATTGGCCAGCATACCGGATGAACACCTTCTAATTGAATGTGGAAAACTATGCGCTCTTCAATCTCGCGAGGAATAGTTGTTCAAGTCGATTCGTTTTATTGCGCAGCCCCTTCACACCAATATTGTTGGCCTGCAAGTGTTGGAACACGCCATTGATGTCTTCGTCTTTGCCAATATCCACTTCGAAACAATGTGGGTCGACAAGTCGGCTGCGCTCAATCGAGAGTGCGGCGAATGCGCTGGGCTCAATCTCCGCGCGCAGATCGAACAGCAGGGTCTGTGAATCCAATTTATTGAGCAACAGCTTCATGCTCGTGTTTTCGATGATGCGGCCCTCGTCGATGATCGCGATGTTGCGACACAGACTCTCTGCCTCTTCCAAATAGTGGGTAGTCAGAATAATGGTGGTGCCATTGTTATTGATCTCTTGCAGGAACTCCCACATCGATCGTCGCAACTCTATGTCGACACCGGCGGTAGGCTCGTCCAAGATCAATAGGCGAGGTTCGTGCACGAGTGCGCGGGCGATCATCAGCCTGCGCTTCATTCCGCCAGAGAGCATGCGCGCGCGATTATTACGCTTGTCCCACAGCCCCAGCTTCTTCAAATATTTTTCGGTGCGCTCTTTCGCCAGCGCCCTAGGCAGTCCGTAGTAACCCGCCTGAGTCATGACGATATCCATCACCTTCTCGAAAAGGCTGAAATTTACTTCCTGGGGTACTATGCCGAGATCGAGCTTGGTCTCGTAGACATGGGTCGCCACGTCCTTGCCGAACACGCTAACGGTGCCCGAGGTCTGCTTTACGAGAGTAGAGATCACGCCGATGGTAGTAGATTTGCCGGCACCGTTGGGGCCAAGCAGGGCGAAGAAGTCACCCTCCTCCACCTCTAGGTCGACGCCCTTGAGAGCCTGGTGTCCGTTCCCGTAGGTCTTGTACAAATTTTTTATCGATATAGCGCTAGTCATACTCGTAACTTCTAGGCAATTGTATGCGGGTGAGAGGCTAGCTGCGGATCTAGCATTAGCCTCCTCAGCGGGTCGCCATCATAGCAAATCAACATTGGGTGCGCTATTTAACTAAGGGGGGGATGATCGACGGCGAACAGGGACTTAAAACACTAGGCTTAGCCCGAAGGGCAAAGGGCAAGGCAAAAAAAAGGCCCGACAAAAGTCGGGCCTTTAGATTTGGCGTCCCCTAGGGGTTTCGAACCCCTGTTGCCTGGATGAAAACCAGGTGTCCTAGGCCTCTAGACGAAGGGGACTAGAGTAGTACAATCTTTCTGCAATCGATCTGCCTTATTGCGGAAAGCGGCGCATTTTAGGAAGCCTCGGTGCTCTCGTCAAGGGTTAATTGATGATTTTCAATATTACTGATTTAAACAGCCATTCAAAGTCAGCTTTAAGGCCGTTTAGGAGACAGCCTGCGCTGCGCCTATTTTAACTTTGGACACTCCGTTCGCTAGTGTAATAGAGATCGACCCGATAGCGATAAGATTGGTAGAATCGACCAATATCACTAGCGTTGCCCTTAAAACTTGGCGACTATCTACATACTTATTGAAAAATCACGAACACAGCGGAGTAGTGAATTGATTTTAATAGGGCTGAGCATCCTTGCTGCGATAGGGCTATTAGTGCTGATCGTCTGGGCATTGCATCGCAATCAACACAGAAAGAATGAGGAGAGCGTCGATCGCAATCTTCCGCTTCCTCCTATTGAGCTAAAACAAGCCGCCGTGACCGAGATGTCCGATATCGAGGAAATGCTTGGCATAGAGCCCGAATCCTCGCCAGCGCCCCGCCCTGCCCCAAGCGTTGAGCCGGCAGAGCTCGCCAACGCGCCTGCCTCCCCGGATCAATGGCTGGTCAGAAGCCGCGAGTGTTTAGCGCAAGGTGATTTCGAAGCTGCCTTAGAGCTGTGCAATAGCGCTCTACCGCAGATGGGGGCATTTCGGCAGTCGTGTGTGGTGCTGCGTGCGCAAATTCGTGATTTGAAAAAGAAGCGGCAATCCTATACTGGCGCGCTCGAGCAGCTTTATCTGCTGGCCGCCCAAGCGGACTTTTTCCATGGCAAGACTCCGAACACCAAGACCCTGCCGGCCAACACCATAAAACAGATCGACTACTCCGCTTGGAAGTCGCTGAGTAGCCCCTATGCCGTGTTAGGCTTCGAGCACGTGAGTTTACTTACTAAGACAGACGCCAAATGGCTAGTGCAACAATGGGGTGAACCCGATAGCCATAGCTTCATGCGTGAGCTGCACCTTGCGCAATGGGATAGCTTGTAGGACGAGAATAATGAAGGACTTTCGCAAAAGCCGCGGTGGAGTCTCCATAGACCCTGAGTTAATTCGACGGGGTGAACGGCAATTGCTAAGTGAAATTAGCCTTCTCGAGCAATGGTTGAAAGCTCTGCGCTCGACACCCGAGAAGAGCGAACTGAACCGCGACACAATAAACTCATATCAAGACATGTTGCGTAGTCGTCAAGACATGCTCGCAATTCTGCGTGAGCAAGCTAAAAAATAGGGATTGTTCGCAGCAACAAAAAGGACTCCATGACCACTCTACTCGAAAACCAAGCCCATCTAATGCTATCCCTGCAGTCCCGCATGAATGCCAAGGTTGATCCTCTCTGGGTTCAGAAGCGCTTCCCCTATCTGCGCGCAGTAGTGATTGAGGCTGCCGAGGCGATCGAGCACCATGGTTGGAAATGGTGGAAGAAACAGGACTGCGACCTAGCGCAGCTACAGATGGAGATTATCGATATCTGGCATTTCCTTTTGTCTGAGATCCTCTTGCAGCATGAGGACGATCAGGCCCAGGCCAGTGCCGCGTTGCTACAAGCCACAGGCGCAGCGAAACACGGCAGCAGCCTCGAGTTCGACTCGCAGACCTACCACTTTCAAGACCTAAGCCTCGTGGCAAAACTAGAACTGCTAATCGGGCTCTCGAGCGCTCGTCGAGTCGATATCGCACTGTTTAAAGCGGTGATGAAAGACTGTGGCTTGACCTGGGAGTCGCTGTTTAAGCAATACGTGAGTAAGAACGTGTTGAATTTCTTTCGACAGGACCACGGTTACAAGGAAGGCACTTACCATAAGCTCTGGCAAGGGCGCGAGGACAATGAACATCTAGTGGAGTTGATGGAAAGCCTGGATACGGCAGACCTGAGTTATCCGGAATTACTGTACAGCGGACTTAAACAACGCTATCCCGGCTAAGGCATTGCCCTAGCCGGCTCTAGGCCTTACTTGAAATAGGCGTTTTCGCGTTGGCTGTGATCGGTGATGTCGCGCACCTCGGTCAGCTGGGGAATTTGCTCGAGCAAGGTCTTCTCCACGCCCTCTTTCAAGGTGAGATCCACCATGCCACAGCCCTGACAACCACCGCCAAACTTCAGTACCGCCACATTGCCCTCGTAGATCTCCTCCAATGTCACCACGCCACCGTGGGCGGCCAGAGATGGGTTGATCTCGTTATAGAGCACGTAATTCACGCGATCCTCTATTGGGCTATCCTCTTGGATCTGCGGCAAGCGCGAGTTCGGCGCCTTAATTGTCAGCTGTCCGCCCATGGCATCTTTGGAGTAATTCACCACGGCGTCTTTCAAGAAGGGGATGCTGCGCTTCTCTATATACGTATCAAAGGCAGTATAGGGGCGCAGTTCATCATCCTCTTGAGACTCACCGGGGCGGCAGAAGGAGATGCAAGTCTCGGCCTTAGGGGTGCCGGCGTCGAGAATGAAGATGCGGACGGCTATGCCTTCGCAATCCTGCTTTTTAAGGAGTTCGGCGAGGTATTCCTGCGCTGACTCAGTGATCGTAATCATAGTGTTTCCTACCAGAGCGTGCATGAGTGGGCGCAGTTTACGCTATGTTTCGCGCAAGTTAAATACTGTACTAATTTACTTGGTTATTAGTATGCAGTTTTCTCATATTGTTCCGGAAGGATTTGCACATGCCGCGACAGTGCAGTTCTGCTAGAATGCGCGCTTTTTAGCGAACTCCCCTGCCCGGCGGTTATCAAACATGGCTATAGCAAACACCCTCGACACCCTCCACAGAGCCTTGCGCGAGCGCATTCTCGTTCTCGATGGCGCAATGGGCACCATGATCCAAGCCTATAAATTGCAAGAGGCCGACTTTAGAGGGGCGCGCTTCAAAGACAATGCACAGGATTTGGCCGGTAACAATGACCTGTTGACGCTAACCCGCCCCGATATCATCGCGCAGATTCACCGCGAGTACCTCGAGGCCGGCGCCGATATCATCGAGACTAACACCTTCAACTCGACCGCGGTCTCACAGTCCGACTATAAGTTAGAGGCTCTAGCCTACGAGCTTAATTTCGAGGCAGCCAAACTAGCCCGCAGCGTTTGCGATGAATTCAGCAGCTCCGACAAGCCACGCTTCGTAGCGGGTATCGTGGGGCCGACTAGCCGCACGGCGTCTATTTCCCCCGACGTGAATGACCCCGCCTTTCGCAATACTAGTTTCGATGCCCTAGTGGCAGATTACCTAGTTTGCGCGCAGGGACTGATCGAAGGTGGTGCGGACATCCTGTTGATCGAGACCGTCTTCGATACCCTGAACGCGAAAGCGGCTATCTTCGCAGTGCAGGAATACAGCAAGCGTATCGGCATAGAGATTCCGGTCATGATCTCGGGCACCATTACCGATGCCAGTGGACGCACGCTCTCCGGCCAGACTGTCGAGGCGTTCTGGAACTCTGTCGCCCATGCCAAACCGATCTCCATAGGCTTCAACTGCGCCTTGGGCGCTACGCAGTTGCGCCCACATATCGAAGAGATCTCCGGCATCGCCAATACCTTTGTATCGGCTCACCCCAATGCGGGCCTGCCAAATGAGTTTGGTGAGTATGACCAGAGCGCCAAGGAGATGGCTGAGATAATTGCAGAGTTCGCACGCAGCGGCTTTCTCAATATCGTCGGGGGCTGCTGTGGCACCACGCCCGTCCATATTCGTGCCATTGCGGACGCTGTGGCACAGTGCGCGCCTAGGGCGATACCCGATATCGCGCCCGCCTGTCGTCTGAGCGGCCTAGAGGCGTTCAATATCACCTCCGAATCACTCTTCGTAAATGTGGGTGAGCGCACCAATATCACTGGCTCGAAGCGCTTCGCTCGCCTCATTCGCGAGGGCGATTACGACACCGCGCTCGATGTTGCACTGCAGCAGGTCGAGGCAGGTGCGCAGATCATCGACATCAACATGGACGAAGGCATGCTCGACTCCAATGCCGCCATGTCGCACTTCCTACGCCTTATCGCCTCGGAGCCAGACATCAGCCGCGTGCCGATAATGATCGACTCCTCCAAGTGGGAGATACTCGAGACTGGGCTGCGCTGCATTCAGGGCAAGGGCATCGTTAACTCGATTAGCATGAAGGAGGGTAAGCAAGACTTCGTCGACAAGGCGCGGCTGTGCATGCAGTACGGCGCTGCCGTGGTCGTCATGGCCTTCGATGAGGAGGGTCAGGCCGACACGCTCGAGAAGAAGTGCGCGATCTGTAAGCGCAGTTACGACATCCTGGTGAACGAGGTCGGCTTTCCCGCCCAGGACATCATCTTCGATCCTAATATCTTCGCAGTGGCCACGGGCATCGAGGAGCACAATAACTATGCGGTCGATTTCATAGGCAGCTGTGAATACATCAAACGAGAGCTGCCCCACGCGCTGATCTCCGGTGGCGTCAGCAACGTGTCCTTCTCCTTCCGAGGCAACGATACGGTGCGCGAGGCGATTCACTCGGTCTTCCTCTATCACGCTATTCAAGCGGGCCTGAGCATGGGCATCGTCAATGCCGGCCAATTGGCAGTCTATGACGAGATTCCCGCGCAGCTTAAGGAGCGCGTTGAAGACATCGTCCTCAATCGCCGCCCCGATGGCACCGACCGCCTGATGGAGATCGCCGGTCAATATAGCGGCGAGAGCGCGACCGAGAGTCATGAAGACCTTAGTTGGCGCGAGAATGAGGTGAGCAAGCGCATCTCCCATGCGCTAGTCAAAGGCATCACCCGCTATATCGAACAAGACACCGAAGAGGCACGCCTGCTGTTCGAGCAGCCCATCGAGGTGATCGAAGGCCCGCTCATGGACGGCATGAATGTTGTCGGCGACCTATTCGGTAGTGGCAAGATGTTCCTCCCCCAGGTGGTCAAGAGTGCGCGCGTCATGAAACAGGCGGTCGCCTATCTGCTGCCCTTCATCGAGGAGGCGAAGAAAGGCCAGGTGTTCAAGGCCAAGGGCAAGATCCTGCTCGCGACCGTTAAGGGCGACGTGCACGACATCGGCAAGAACATCGTGGGAGTGGTGTTGGGTTGTAATAACTACGACATCATCGACCTAGGCGTGATGGTGCCTTGCGAGAAAATCCTGCAAACCGCTATCGCGGAGAAAGTCGACATCATCGGCCTCAGCGGCCTGATCACGCCATCACTCGATGAGATGGTCCACGTAGCGAAGGAGATGCAGCGACAAGGGTTCACGATCCCCCTCCTGATAGGTGGCGCGACCACCTCTAAGGCCCATACCGCGGTCAAGATCGACCAGCACTACCACAACAATTCGACGGTCTATGTGCCCGATGCCTCGCGCAGCGTTACCGTGGTGAGTAATCTGCTCAGCAGCGACGGTGGCCTCGAGTTCAAGAGCAAGATCAAAGACGAGTACGATGCCGTGCGCCTGCGTAACGCCAATCGTGATCATCGTAAGAACATCATCAGCTTCGACAAAGCGAATGCCAACGCCTTCAAGTCCGATTGGCAGCAGCAGCGTCCTGTCGCCCCACAATTCCTTGGCACTAAGGTCTTCGAGGATTACCCACTTGAAGAGCTCGTCCCCTATATCGACTGGACGCCCTTCTTCATCACCTGGAGCCTGTCCGGAAAATACCCCGCGATCCTAAAGGACGAGGTTGTCGGCGAGGCGGCGCGGGACCTGTTCAAGGATGCGCAGGCGATGCTCAAAGACTTGATCGACAACAAGCGCCTCAAGGCACAGGGCGTAGTGGGCTTCTGGCCTGCGGCACAGCAGAATCTGAACGATGTGACCCTGTTCGAGGATGAGAGCAGAGAGCAGCAGATCGCTCGCTTCTGCTTCCTGCGTCAACAAAGTGCCAAGGCGCTGGGCGTGCCCAATCTATCCTTGGCAGACTATGTAGCCCCTCAGGATGCCGGCACACCCGATTATATCGGCGGTTTCGCCGTCACCACGGGGATCGGCGCCGATGAGCTGGCTAAACAGTACCAAGAGCAGAACAACGACTATAATGCCCTGATGGTGAAGGCCCTTGCCGATCGTCTGGCCGAAGCGTTTGCCGAATTGATGCACCTACGAGTTCGCACCGAGTTCTGGCCCTATGCCCAAGACGAATCCCTGAGCAACGATGATTTGTTAGACGAGCGCTATCAGGGCATTCGCCCTGCCCCAGGCTACCCGGCCTGTCCGGAACATTCGGATAAAGTGACGCTATTCAAGTTGCTCGGCATCGACGGCCATATCGACATGGAACTGACCGATAGCTATGCGATGCATCCCGCCGCTAGCGTGAGTGGTTTCTACTTCGCTCACCCCGAATCGCGTTACTTCTCCGTGGGTAAGATCGACGCCGACCAAGTCGAAGCGATCGCAGCAAGAAAAGGGGTAAGCCTTGCAACAATGCAGGGTTTATTGAGTCCAAATATCGTCGAATAGAGGAGTATCGAGATGGCGGAAGACAAAGACGAACAGGCCAAATTACCGTTTTGGAAAACCATGCTGAGCGTGATGCAGGCGAGTTTTGGCGTGCAGAGTAGCGCGAATAAGGAGAGGGACTTCGCCAATGGCTCGGTCAAAGGCTTCATCGTGGCTGCAGTGATATTCACAGCGCTGTTTATACTGACCTTAGTCGTAGTTGTACGCTTAGTATTGCCCTAGGCTGCGACCAAGGCTAGGCGCCTTGGCACAGCCTAAGCGCCGCGAGTTTTAGCGGCTTACGTAGAACACGGCCATAGTGACGATAATGGCAACTAAAGAGAGCATCGCAAGCACGTCTGCACGGCTATTAGCATCGCTCTCTTCTTCGTTAATTTGGGGGCTTGCGGAGACGTCGTGATGGCTCATAATGTTTTCCATTAAATGACAAAAATCAAAGCGGCATTTTAAAGCCTCACTCTTTAGAATCAAGTGAAACTTGCGCAATATGGCCCGAAATTGACAAGGCCGTGTCATAAACCGGGAAACTAGCACTAGGTCCGCCCTTTGCTTTACAATGCGGCCCCCATTGAGGCCTATAAGCAACTGCCCTAGCGCGCCTGCGTACTTGAAATCAGCCCAACTAGACACAGACTATTACCATGTATAGATACGATAATTACGACCATCAAATGCTAGAAGACCGCATCGCGCAGTTTCGCGATCAGACTGCGCGTTTCTTGAAAGGCGAACTCGCGCCAACCGAGTTCCTGCCTCTGCGTCTGCAAAATGGTCTCTATATTCAGCGCCTAGCACCGATGCTGCGCATTGCGGTTCCTTACGGCATGCTCTCGAGCACTCAGCTGCGCAAGCTGGCCTATATCTCCGAGTATTACGACAAGGGCTACGGCCATTTCACGACCCGGCAGAATATTCAATTCAACTGGCCTGCGCTGGAAGACGTGCCCGACATCCTCGCCCACCTCGCCGAGGTGGAGATGCATGCCATTCAAACCAGCGGCAACTGCATCCGCAACACCAGCACCGACCAATTTGCGGGCAGCGCGGTCGACGAGATTGCCGACAGCCGCCCCTACTGCGAGATCATCCGCCAGTGGTCTACGTTTCATCCCGAGTTCGCCTACTTACCGCGTAAATTTAAGATCGCGGTCTGTGGCACTAGCGACGATCAAGCGGCAACCCAAGTCCATGACATAGGCCTGTTCATCGTCCGTAATGAGGCAGGAGAGCTCGGCTTTCGCGTCTTAGTAGGAGGCGGGCTCGGTCGCACGCCGGTTATTGGCAAGGCGATTCGCGAGTTCCTTCCCGAGCATGAGTTGCTTACTTATCTCGACGCGATCCTGCGGGTGTATAACCGCGAAGGCCGACGCGACAATAAGTATAAGGCGCGCATCAAAATTCTTGTGAAAGAGACAGGCGTGGATGCCTTCCGCGAGAAAGTCGAGAAGGAATGGCAAAGCCTTAAAGGCGGCCCACTGCGCCTTACCGAGACCGAGATCGAGCGTTGCAAAGGCTTTTTCCATGATCCTGACTATAAGACTCTGCCCGCTACCAGCGCCGCACTGGGCGAAGCGCTTGCGCGCGATGTCTTGTTCGCCAGTTGGTACCAGCAAAACGTCGACGCACACAAGAGGCCCGGCTATGCCATCGTCACTATCTGTCTGAAAGCTACTGGGGTGGCTCCCGGTGACGTGACAACTGCGCAAATGAACTTCATCGCCGAATTGGCCGATCGCTACAGCTTCAATGAGCTGCGGGTGAGCCATGAGCAAAACGTTATCCTCGCCGATGTCGAACAAGATGCCCTGTATGAGATGTGGAAGGCGTTACAATCGAATCAACTCAGTGCCGCGAACCTCGGCCTCCTGACCGATATCATTTGCTGCCCCGGCGGCGACTTCTGTGCCTTGGCGAACGCTAAATCAATCCCCATCGCGGAGTCGATCCAGCGCCGTTTCGACAACCCCCAGACGCTGCGCGACATCGGTCAGGTCAGCGTGAACATCTCTGGCTGCATGAATGCCTGTGGCCATCACCACGTAGGCAATATCGGCATACTCGGGGTAGATAAGAAAGGGGCTGAGTTCTACCAAATCTCCCTTGGCGGCTCTGCCGAGAATACGACATCTCTTGGCCAGATCGTAGGTCCCTCTTTCGCTCAAGACGAAGTGCCCGATGTGATAGAGAAGATCATCAACGTGTATAAGCGTCGCCGTGAAGGCGAAGAGCGCTTCATCGATACGTTTAATCGTCTCGGCATGGCGCCGTTCAAGGAAGAGGTGTATGGAAAAACTAATTAAGAACCGCTCTATCGTGGAAGATCCTTGGCTTCTGCTCAAGGAAGTTAGCGAGATGAGTGAGATTGCAGATAAGGCGGCCGTGCCCCTGATAGTGCCATTGGCATTCTGGCAGGAGAATCGTCAGGCCTTAAAGCAACGCCCTGGGAAAACGGCGGTATGGCTGCAGAGCGATGAACTACCGGCTTCCCTAGGCGAGGATCTGCACTCCTTTGGCCTGATTGCACTGAATTTCCCGGTGTTCTCCGATGGCCGCGTGTACTCCTCGGCACGCGAATTGCGCAGCAATTTCATGTTCAAGGGTGAGTTACGTGCGATTGGCGATGTGCTGCGCGACCAGCTCTTCTATATGGCACGCTGTGGATTCGATGCCTTCGCCTTGCGCGAAGACCAGAACATCGATACTGCCCTCGCCGCCTTCGATGACTTCCGCGATGGCTACCAAGTCAGTGTCGACAAGCCAGAGCCCTTGTTCAGGCGCCGCGAACACGTCTTATAAGAGTCCTCTTAAAGGGCCAGCACCGTGCGGCCCTTGCCCTTCCCCGCCAGCAGTGAATTCAGCTTGGCTTCGAGCTCGTCGAAGCCGATCGTCTCCGCCAACGCATCGAGCTGTGTTAACTTCCAATCCGTTGCCAAGCGCTGCCACATCGCACTCTTAAGTGCTTGTGGCACATTGACCGAGTCTACACCAAGCAGATTGACGCCCCGTAGAATGAAGGGGAAGACACTGGCCTCTAGAGAGGGCGAACCGACCAAGCCACACAGGGCAGCGCTGCCGCCATAGCGTAGTGCCTTGACCGCATTCCATAAGACCGCGCCACCGACAACATCGACGACCCCGGCCCAGCGCTCTTTAAGTAAGGGGCGGGGATTATCTTCGAGCAATTCTTGTCGATCGATGATGTCGGTGGCGCCCAGCGAGCGCAGGAAATCCGCCGCCTCGGCTTTGCCTGTCGCCGCCGTCACCGCAAAGCCTAGTTGTGCCAACAAAGCGACCGCCACCGAACCAACTCCGCCAGTGGCACCCGTGACCAAGACGTTGCCATCCTCGGGCGTGAGCCCAGCCTTCAAGAGCTTGTCGACACACAGGGCGGCGGTCAGTCCCGCCGTGCCCAACACCATGCTCTCGAAAGCGCTGAGCCCATCGGGCAGGCGCACCAACCATGCCGCGGGGACTCGCACATACTCCGCGAAGCCCCCATCCGTATTCATTCCCAAGTCATAGCCAGTGATGATGACCGCATCGCCCGCGGCATACGCATCGACACTGCTACTTTGTACAATTCCGGCCGCATCGATGCCGGGGGTATGCGGGAAATTACGCGTCACCCCCTTATTGCCAGAGGCAGACAGAGCATCTTTGTAGTTCAGTGAGGAGTATTGCACCTTCACTAAGACCTCGCCTGCGGGCAACTCCCCTAGCTCGCGCATTACGATCGCGCTGCGATAGGCGAGTTTGTCGCCTTCTTGCCGCTCCTCTATGCGCATGGCCTTGAATCGCTTGGTCTCGATGCTCATTGCCTAATCTCCTTATGAATAGAAGCTATTCTCACGCACACGCTTCCATAAGGACATGACTGTTCGATCCATGGTGCTATGGATGGCGGCCCCGAGTTTGTCGCCGATCGATAGACGAATCTCATAACTCACCTCAAACACATCCGCCTCGTCGCAGGCCGCAACGATACACTCGTCACTGGTCATGACCGCGTCTACCATATTGCGCTCTAGTGCTTGAATGCCTACCCAAGTCTCGCCGGTGGCGATAGCATCGATCTCTACCGCTGGGCGGTGCTGTTTAACCCAGTTCTTGAACAGTACGTGCATCTCTTCGACGTCTTCTTTAACCTTGGTGCGGCCTTTCTTAGTGATCTCACCGAAGGTCGTCAGGGTGGTCTTGAACTCCCCCGCGCTGATAGTCTCGTAATCGACATCGTACTTGCGCAGTAGGCGATGGAAATTGGGTAATTGCACTAAGACTCCTATAGAACCCAGGATGGCGAAGGGAGCGGCGACTAATTTGCTCGCCAGACAGGCCATCATATAGCCGCCGCTGGCCGCGACCTTGTCGACACAGATCGTCAGAGGGATGCCCTTGTCGCGAATACGCAGCAACTGAGAGGACGCCAAGCCATAGGCATGGACCATGCCGCCGGGGCTTTCAAGGCGTAGTAGCACCTCGTCTTGGGAGGTCGCAATGGAGAGGATAGCGGTAATCTCTTCGCGCAAACTCTCGACCTCGCTAGCCTCGATATCGCCATCAAAATCAATTACATAAATCCGCTTCCTAAACTCGACCTCAATAGGCTCATCGGTGCTCTTTAGCAGCGTTTTGAACTGTTTTCTGCGCTCTTTCTGCTCGTTTTTGTGCTGCTTCTTCTCGCGCTTCTGCTCCTGCTTGAACTGGTCTTTATCCAACACGGTCTTCCTGATCGCGTCGCGCATATCATCCAACTCATCATTCAAGCGCACGATCGAGATCGTGCCCCTGCCGGAGCCAGAGGTGCGTTTGCCACGAGACCCCGCAGAGATTAGGGCACTTAGTACAACGATGAAGGCCACTACAAGCGTGATCACCTTCGCTACAAACAAACCGTATTCAGTAAGAAACTCCAAGCATACTCTCCTTAATTTAGGCGTTCTTTCTCTCGTTTAAACCTTGCAAGAATAGCGCAATGAGCTGGCCTGCGACACTAATGCCAGCGGAGGGCATCTCGGGCAGGTCGTCCTTGCTATACCAATGTGCCTCGGCGATCTCGATTCCGTCGACACACAGGTCTCCCGCCTTATAATCGGCGAAAAACCCTAACATAAGCTGGGATGGGAAAGGCCATGACTGGCTCTTGATATAGCGCACATTGTCTACCTCGATGCCGACCTCTTCCATGACCTCTCGCACCACCGTCTCCTCTGGCGTCTCTCCTACCTCCATGAAGCCGGCCAAACAGCTGCTGTAGGAGGCGTTGCCGCGATTGTGGCGCGCTAACAGAAACTGTTCACCCTTAGTCACCAATACGATGATGCAGGGGTTTATGCGTGGATAGTATGTGGCATTGCAGGCCGTGCACACTAGCGCTCTATCATTCTTATGAGCCAAGGTATTGGCCCCGCAGGAACCGCAATAGCGATGATTGTCATACCAATTGATCAGCTGATTGGCGCGACCGACCGCGGTGAAATCGTCGAAGCTATGGCGTAGCAGTAGTGAGCGAGGAGACGCCCTGGCAACAGCAAAATCCTCTTGCGCCCAATCATGGGGCAGATTCAGCGCCACGATTCGGCGCGACTTGAACTCTCCCACCAACAACAACGGGTACCAGGCCTTGTCCAACTCCTCTAATACCTTACTCGGCCATAGAAATTCTTCGTTGCGCAGCAGGACCTCACCCTTATGAAAGAGGATGACAAGCTCATCGCCACGCATGTCTTGGGCACGATAAAAATAGGTTTGAACCGAATCCATAGTGCGTTGTAGCTCCTAGTCACTAGTCTGCGCAGCGCTCCACACGCAGGCATTATTGCTTTGCTTGTTGATACGGTCTAAAAATTGTTCGTGAGCAAGCATATCGGCGTGGCTGGGTTGCGTGACAAGCAGTGGCCCGCGGGTAAGATCGCGCTCGCGATGAGAGCCCTCGCCCTCGCTGCGGCTATCCTCGTCATTGTGCAGTTGCAGAATCGTCTGCCCGCCAGTCATCAACAAATAGACGTCCGCGAGAATCTCGGCATCGAGTAAGGCGCCGTGGAGATCGCGCTGCGAATTGTCCACCTCATAGCGTTTGCACAGGGCATCTAGACTGTTGCGCTGCCCGGGATGCTTCTTACGGGCCATCACCAGCGTATCGATCACCGAACACTGCGCCTCTAGGCTCTCCTGTGCCCGACCAATCAGATGCAGCTCATGATTGAGAAAACCCAAGTCGAACGGCGCGTTGTGGATTACCAGTTCCGCGCCGCGCACGAAATCGAGAAACTCTGCCACGACCTGTTTAAAGCGTGGCTTGTCCGCTAGAAACTGGGAGGTAATGCCGTGGACCTGCACAGCGCCGTCGTCGATCTCACGGTCTGGATTCAGGTAGCAATGGTAATGCCGCCCAGTGAGACGCCTATTCTCGATCTCTACACAGCCGATCTCGATGACGCGATGGCCTTGCAGTGGGTCAAGCCCCGTAGTTTCGGTATCTAATACTATTTGTCGCATAGTCTCTCGATCGTCTTCTTAAACTTTAGTGGTATCAAGCTCGTCGATGCCTCGATTGGCAAGGGCGTCCGCGAGTTCGTTCTCGGGGTGGCCGCTGTGTCCCTTGACCCATTCCCACTCAATAGTGTGCTGTGCGGCCAATGCATCGAGTGTCTGCCACAGGTCAACATTGAGCACAGGTTTCTTCGCGGCAGTCTTCCAGCCGCGTTTCTTCCAGTTAGGCAGCCATTCGGTGATGCCCGTTAGCACGTATTTGGAGTCGCTAAAGACATGCACGTCGCAACCGGTTTTCTTGAGCGCCTGCAAGCCTTGAATGACGGCCATTAGCTCCATGCGGTTGTTGGTGGTATGCGGCTCGCCGCCGTGAAGGGTTTTTTCGGTGCCGTTATAACGCAGCAATGCGCCCCAGCCGCCCTTACCGGGATTGCCTCTGCAGGCCCCATCGGTATACATCTGAATCGTGTTTGACAAATCTACTTCCTAAAACGTCGCCTATGAGGCTTTATGAATCGAGTTTAACTTTAGCGGCCTGCGGCCTTTCCCGTGCTGATTCCGCAACCGGCCTCACCAAGACTGGCCTTGGCAGTTTCGGCCAGCGCGGCAGTATAGGCGTTATTGGCATCACCTGCTTGCAGGCGACTATGACATACACGGCACCAATCGGCGCGCGGAAACGCGTCCCGACGGCCTCGAGACGAGGAGCGGCATTCACGAAGCGCGTATGTTTGAGCGGCAATAAATAGGCGCAATGCTCAACCTTATCGATACTGAAATCGAGTAGCTTCAACCAGTCCTGAACCCGAGAACTGGCGATATAACGGGCATCCCACGGACGCGCATTACGCCAGCGGAACAGCTTACGCATGCCCCAGCTGCTCATCGGATTAAAACCGATGATCACGAGCTTCCCCCCCGGCATCAAGACCCGAGCCGACTCTCTTAACAAGCGGTGGCTATCGGGAGTGTAATCCAAGGCATGGTGAATTAGCACGGCATCGACGCTATCGCTTTGCAGGGGCAAGGCTTCATTATTGGCGACCGGCAGGGTCTTCTTGGCTGCGTATTGCGGCACGAACAGTAGCTTATGACCGATTGGGCTCGCATCCATCATCGAATGCTCGCTGACCCCGAGTTGCAAGAAGTGGTAACCAAAAATGCGGGCGAGTGTAGGCTCTAGCAATTCGGTCTCGTTCGCGAGCAATGCCTTGCCAAGCGGAGATTCCCACCACGCCGCCATGTCCTCAAACAGCGCCTCCGGGGTCGGAAGATCGCGGCGATTACGCCACCGCGTCCGAAGATTTTCTAGAAGCTGAATCATGCTCAGACCTTATTAGTGACGCTGCGAACCGGACAGCCTACTGCTTTCCAACATGACGCAGCGCTCGTCTTGACGAAAAGAGGTTTATACCATGGGGCCGGTGCACTATGATTGCTTTCTTTGGCACTGAAAATCAAATGTAATGACCTTAAATATCAGCCCAATTCCCGCCTTCAATGACAACTATATCTGGATGCTCCAACGCGGCGCAGAAAAACAGGTGGGGATCGTGGACCCGGGTGATGCGACGCCAGTGCTGGAGATGCTTGCAAGCCGAGGACTGCAGCTGAATACAATCCTAGTCACTCATCACCACCCAGATCACACGGGAGGCATCGAGCGCCTACTCGAAGCCTTTCCCAATGCCAATGTGATCGGCTCGCACTCGAGCAAAATCGCGTCTCTCAAACAGCGGTGTAAACAAGGCGATACGGTGAACGTACTCGGCCTAGACTTCCAAGTCTTGGAGATACCGGGCCACACCCTCGATCATATCGCCTTCTACCTCCCTAGTTGCGCGGCGCTCGAACAAGGAGCGGTGTTCTGCGGGGACACGCTGTTCGCAGCGGGCTGTGGCAGAATTTTTGAGGGCGAAGCGGCGATGATGTATGCATCCCTTGCCAAACTCGACGCCTTGCCTGGGACGACCCTAGTGTTTTGTGCCCACGAATATACCTTGGCGAATCTCGGCTTTGCCCTAGCCGCAGAGCCCGATAACACGGACTTACAGCTACGGATGGAGGCAACTAAAGCGATGCGCGCGGCAAATCTGCCCAGCCTCCCCTCAAATATTGCTCTCGAGCAGCGAACCAATCCCTTTCTGCGTTGTCATAACAAAGATCTCGCACGGATGGTGGCGACACATGCCGGCAAGCAAGCGCATAACGAAATCGACACTTTTGCACAGTTACGCGCTTGGAAAGATAATTTTTAGGTCCTTAGCACTCGGACATTCATTCGTTTAGCACACAGTTAAAGTACTCCTCATGACATCTATAGAAATTATAAGCTCGCAGCTCGCCCCTACTCTCCCTCGGTTCCGTTTCAAGCGCCTTTACCTCGTGATGGCCTCTGCCGTCTTTTTAAACGCCTGTAGCACGGTCTATCAGCCCGACATGGAGGCCGATGCAAGCACCGCGGCGGAGAATGCCTCCCGCATCTTGAGTAACCGCGATGCAGCGGCACGGGTCTCGATTACACCGGCCGAGGAGCTCGACGTCCTGCAAGAAGTTGAGTTTAAAGATATTTGGGCACGCATCGGTGCCGGCCTGCAGTTCGCGTATAAGTATGACAACGCGCGCATCGATGAACAGATTCAATTCTACCGAGACAACCCCAACTATCTGCGGACCGTAACGGAGCGCGCTAGCCCGTTCATCTTCGAGATCGTCGAAGAGGTTGAGCGCCGTGGCCTACCAATGGAGCTAGCCCTCCTGCCGATTGTCGAGAGTGCGTTTAACCCGAATGCGGTCTCTCCTGGCAATTCCGTAGGTCTCTGGCAGATTGGCAGCAGCACTGCCCCTACTCTCGGCCTAAAGCGAGACTGGTGGTACGACGGCAGTCGTGACCCCATCGCTTCGACGTCGGCCGCGCTGGATTACCTCACCACACTGCAGCAGATGTTCGATGAGAGCTGGCTACTATCCTTGGCGGCCTACAACACGGGCCCAGGGAATGTGCGCAAGGCGATCAACAAGAACGAAGTGCGCGACCGCGACGTAGACTATTGGTCACTCAATCTGCCCTCCATCACCGAAGACTTCGCCCCGAAACTCATCGCACTGAGCCGGCTTGTCGCCGAGCCCGATCACTATGGTATGGAGCTTACGGATGTGCCGAACGCCCCAGCGGTGAAGCTCGTGGACGTAGGCTATCAACTCGATCTCGCGCTCGCGGCTAGTATCGCCGGTATCGATTCGGAGACGCTCTATCAGCTTAACCCTGGCTTTAGACAATGGGCTACTCACCCAGATGGCCCCTATGGCCTGCTCGTGCCTATCGCCGTCGCGGAGGCGTTCACGAGCGCACTAGAGGAGCAGCGCGACGCTCCCAGTGTCACTTGGGATCGCTACGTCGTGCAGCGCGGGGACTCTTTAGGCAAGATTGCGCAGCAATTTCGTACGCAGGTGAGTGTGCTACAACAAGTCAATGCGATAGAGGGTAGCCGCATTATCGCTGGCGAGTCGCTGCTCATACCGCGGGCCTATGCCTCTACAACCCCCATAGCCGCTCCGAACGCCCCAGACTACGTCGCTACCGCTAGCCGCTCATCCGCGACTAGCACGCTGCCTCCAGAGACGCCACTGCGCTACACCGTGCGCAGCGGCGATAGCTTATGGCTAATTGCCAATCGATATCAGATTACCGTGGCCGAGCTAACGCAGTGGAACTCCTTGACGACGGACGCGCTGATCAAACCAGGACAGCAATTGGTATTGCAGGCAGATGCCACTATCGCCCAGGCCGGCAGCAAGCGCGTCGTCGAAGCACAACAGCATTATACCGTGCGCACTGGTGACTCCTTGGCGAAGATTGCACAGCGTTTCAGGATGACGGCGGAAGAGTTAGCGGACTGGAATTCGATTCAGATAGGAGACTTGATTCACCCGGGGCAGCAATTGCTGTTGCGCCCGAGTGATTCGAATCTCAATTGAGCCGCGACTTATAGCGGCTCGAGGTTGATAGTGATGTCTGCATTGCGGCGCGAATTGGCTACAAATGCCTCGAAAGTGCCACGGCCATCGCGTTCGATGTAGGTATCGGTCATTGTTGCGCGCTGCGCTAGAGATAGCTGCGCTAGACTACCGCGGGTCACCTCTTGTAGTTCTAAGACGATATAAGTGCCATTGCTCAGCGAGAAGCCGTTATAGATAGACTCGCCTTCAGTTGGACTAGGCATCGAGAAGACCGATTGTAAAACCTCGCCATTCAGGCCTGGCTGATCACGAGTGGCATCGTCCTGCTCTATCCACTGCAACTCGTTCTCAACCAATACGTCGTCTATGGAAGTCCCCGCCTGGAGTGAGCTAAGTAATGACTGCCCCAGCGCGCTGGCGCGCTCTTTCTCAAGCTCTGTACGCAAGATCGCCGCAATCTCTCCGCGGACCTCTTCCAACGGCTGCAGCGTAGACTCATTGTGCTGGCCCACATGCAAGACTACCGCACGGTTATCGCCTAATTCGATTACATCGCTATTATTGCCGTCGAGGAGCGTTTCATCAGAGAACGCTGCGGCGATAATATTCGCGTTACTGGTTATGTCAGTAGAGCCGCCGAGACGCGAGAACAACTCGCTATCCACTACCTCTAAGCCCAATTCGCTGGAAATATCGTCCAAGCCAGTAGTTTCAAAGGCCAGATTGGCGAGATCCTCGAGACGCGAGAAATACAGCGCATCAACCTCTGCGGTGCTTAGATCGCGGCGGATGCGTTCGGCCACTTCCTCGAATGGAGGATATTCGTTAACGGTGTTCTCAGTCAGTTTCACCAAATGCACCCCGAACTCGCTGAGTACAGGGGCGGAGACTTCGCCTACTTCGAGTGCGTTTAGGGCCTCTTCGACAGCAGTTGGGAACGCACTGCCATCGGTATATCCAATATCGCCGCCCTCTTGCGCTGATATGGTGTCTGAGGACGCCTCTAGCGCCAGCGCGCCGAAGTCCTCTCCAGCATCCAATCGAGACTTCAGATCGGCCGCCTGAGACATGGCCTCCTCTTCTGTCAAGCCACTGCCCGTTTCCAATAGGATATGGGAGGCACGGCGCTGTGAGGCGGAGTTGAACGCGCTACTCTCTACGTCGTACTGCGCCCGTACCGCGGCTTCGTTGACGCTAACTTCATCAAAAATCGCGCTCTTATCGAGCACTACGTATTTGATGCTGACTTCCTCATCGAGCATGAATTGCGCTTCGTTGTTCTGGTAATAGGCTTCAATCTGCTCTGCGGGGATTGGCTCGCCCATCGTTCTATTGCCTAGGGTGACCGATACAAAGCGGAAATCACGGGTCTGGGATGATAGCGCTGCCATGCGATCCAGCTCAGCCTCGGTCACGAAGCTCGTTGAGGCAAAGGCGTTGACCAACTGGCCCACGACCATTTGCTGCTCCAGCGCGGCACGATAGCCCTGAACGGTAAAGCCCTGGGTCGCCATAGTGCGCAGGGCGAGGTCAGAGTTGAAGACTCCGCCAATCTGAAACTGGGGACTGTTGATAATCTGGCGGTCGATGGCATCGCTCGAGATCGTCATATTCGCATCTTGAGTGGCCTGACGCATGAGGCGATCTTCGACCAATTGGTTCAAGGCGATCTGGCGCAGCAGACCTTCGTCGAGGTCGCCGAGATCTCCACCAACGCTGGCCAGGAGATTTTGCACATTGGTCGCCAATTCGGGTTCTGTGATCTTCTCCCCGTTTACTTCCGCAACGGTTCCATTGTTGGCTAGGCCCCCTACAATGGACTCAACGCCAAACAAAGCCATGACGGCGATGATAAAACCAATGATGACCTTGGCAATCAAACCCTGTGAATTTTCTCTTATCGTCTGCAGCATATCGGTACCTGTTGGAGAATCGAGTCTTAGCTAAATCGCATGGATCGCGGAGCAGCTATGCGAACCCTTTTTAAACTAAAAAGGCGCATCACTGATGCGCCTTATAAATTCCATAGTGCGATTGGGAGTATCTCTCCGTCGCAATCAGATCGCAAATGTCGTTAGACGGGAGCGGATCTGACTAGCTTTGGAATCTTGACTGTAAGTTAAATATTAACTGAGTCTTTTAGAGCTTTGCCTGCTTTGAAAGTTGGCACTTTAGCGGCTTTGATCTGGATAGTAGCGCCAGTTTGGGGATTACGTCCCTGACGTGCTGCGCGCTCTTTGGTAGTGAAAGTACCAAAACCAACAAGTACTACCGGGTCGCTTTTCTTCAGTGAGTCTGTGATCGCATCGATCATTGCGTCAATTACGCGTCCAGCTGTTGCTTTTGGTATATCGGCACCTGCTGCCACAGCATCGATTAATTCTGATTTGTTCACGGTATCCCCTTATTTTTCTATGTTGATTGTGCTTGAAAACCTAGGCAGTAAAATGATGATTCACTTCCCACCATAAGTATTGTTATTTTGTCTGATTTTTTTATCCAAAAAAAATGGCTCGATAAGCAATACGACCGGCACTTTATACCAAGTCACGGAAAGCTGTGTCAACAGGAAACACAGGCTTTTGGTGTGATTCAGTGCGTATTTATATGCAATTCGTCCTTGCTTTTGTCGCCCTCTTCGGTAGTGGAAGCAATCGCGGTTTTTATGCCCTCGGCACCGGCGATTGGCACCGGTTGATATTCCAACGCCAACTCCAGAACTTGATCGATCCAACGCACGGGTCGAATGTCTAGTTCCGCTTTCACATTATCTGGAATTTCTTTCAAATCGCGCTCGTTGTCTGCCGGAATGATCACAGTTTTGATATTGCCTCGATGGGCGGCGAGCAGTTTCTCTTTCAAACCACCGATACGCAGCACCTGACCGCGCAAAGTGATCTCGCCAGTCATGGCGACATCGGAGCGAACCGGTATTCCCGTCAATGCGGAAACCAATGCGGTACACATCCCTACACCCGCACTAGGGCCATCCTTCGGCGTTGCCCCTTCGGGCACGTGAATATGCAAATCGATCGTCTCGTGGAAGCCCGACTTGAGCCCCAACGCCGGCGCACGGCTTCGTACGACGGTGATAGCGGCCTGAATGGACTCTTGCATGACATCGCCCAAGGAGCCGGTCTTGATGGTCTTGCCCTTACCCTCCAGGGCTACGGCCTCGATAGTCAGCAATTCGCCGCCTACCTGCGTCCACGCTAGGCCATTGACCTGACCGACCAGATTCGTCTCCTCAGCAATGCCGAAGTCAAACTTACGAACTCCCGAATACTTCTCGAGCAGCTCACCAGTGAGCACGATGGGGGCTGGGCTCTTCGCATTGGTGTTCTCTTTCACCACCTTACGGCAGATCTTAGCGATCTCACGTTCAAGATTACGCACGCCAGCCTCACGCGTGTAATAGCGCACTAGATCCTGAATTGGCTCTGTGCCAATCTCTAACTCGTCCTTACGCAAGCCGTTGTTCTTCTGTTGTTTGGGCACCAAGTAACGGCTGGCGATATTGATCTTCTCGTCTTCCGTGTAGCCAGGCAGGCGGATAATTTCCATGCGATCCAATAAAGGCCCGGGGATATTCATCGTATTCGAGGTACACACGAACATGACCTCGGACAGATCATAATCCACTTCGAGATAGTGATCGTTGAAACTATGGTTCTGCTCTGGATCCAATACTTCCAATAGAGCAGAGGCTGGATCGCCACGGTTATCCATGCCCATCTTGTCGATTTCGTCGAGCAAGAATAAGGGATTCTTGACCCCTACTTTCGACAGCTTCTGCAATAGCTTGCCGGGTAAAGAGCCGATATAGGTGCGGCGATGACCGCGAATCTCCGCTTCGTCGCGCACACCGCCCAAGGCCATGCGCACGAACTTACGATTCGTGGCACGCGCGATAGACTCGCCCAGAGAGGTCTTGCCCACGCCGGGTGGCCCGACTAAACATAGGATAGGGCCTTTGAGTTTCTTGACACGCTTCTGCACAGCCAAATATTCCAGAATGCGCGTCTTTACCTCTTCCAAGCCGTAGTGGTCGTTCTCGAGCACGGCCTCCGCCTTGTCGAGATCGAGACGCACTTTACTACGCGCCTTCCAAGGAATGCTGACCATCCAGTCAATATAGGTGCGTACGACAGAGGCCTCGGAGGACATGGGCGACATCATGCGCAACTTGTTCAACTCCGACAGTGCCTTCTCTTTGGCCTCTGCAGGCATGCCCGCCTCTTCGATACGGGACTTTAATTCTTCGGCCTCGTTTGGAGCGTCGTCTAACTCTCCCATCTCTTTCTGAATAGCCTTCATCTGCTCGTTCAGATAATACTCGCGCTGGCTCTTCTCCATTTGCTTCTTCACACGGCCACGGATGCGCTTCTCCACCTGGAATAGATCGATCTCGGATTCGATCAAGCCCATTAGGTGTTCGATGCGTGGCTGCAGGCTGACGAGCTCGAGGAGGTTCTGCTTCTCTTGAATCTGCAGGGACATGTGCGAGGCGATGGTGTCCACGAGACGACCAGGCTCATCGATGCTGGAGATCGAGGTCATGACCTCTGGTGGAATTTTCTTGCTTAGCTGCACATATTGCTCGAACTGGGCCAGCAGCGAGCGTACCAACAGCTCACCCTGTTTCTCGGCCAGCGCCTCGGCGCTCAGTGGCGCAATATGGGCTTGAAAATAGTCTTCCTCCAGCTCCACGAGCTTGATGCGCGCGCGGCTTACCCCTTCTACCAAGACCTTCACCGTGCCATCGGGCAGGCGGATCAATTGCAGAATGCTGGCAACAGTGCCAATCTCGAAGATATCCCGAGTGCTAGGATCGTCATCCGTCGGATTCTTCTGCGCGACCAACAGTACTTGCTTGCCAGTATTCATGGCAACTTCAAGCGCCTTGATAGACTTGGGACGGCCTACGAACAGGGGTTGGACAATTTGGGGGTAGACCACGACATCGCGCAGGGGCAACAACGGGAGAATGGTTTTGGCGATTTCGGGAGTATCTGACATAAGACCCATAGCTAACGTCCTGAATAATGTTTGGTGAGGCTTTGCAGTCTCAATAAGTACAGGTGCTTATCTTGGGGCTTATTTGTCGATTTCAATCCGCCGCTTCGCGTCTAGCACTCTATGGGTATCTGCGTTTGCAAAGCGGCGAAAAGGCCCCTCCTAATGCTCCTCGGTCGCAGCGCGTGTTGGCTGTTCACGATTCTCATAGACCAATAATGGTTCGGATTCCCCATTGATGACGGCAGCGTCGATAATGACCTTGCTGACCTTCTCCATAGAGGGAATCTTATACATCGTATCGAGCAGAACGCTCTCCATGATGGAGCGCAGGCCACGTGCACCGGTCTTGCGCTCTTTTGCCTTTGCCGCGACGGCGCTCAAGGCCTCGTCGCGGAACTGTATCTCTACGTTCTCCATCTCAAACAGCTTCTGATACTGCTTGATGAGCGCATTCTTCGGCTCTTTGATGATGCGCACTAAGGCATCGAGATCGAGCTCATCTAGGGTCGCGATCATCGGCAGACGACCCACAAACTCCGGAATCAGGCCGTATTTCACAAGATCTTCGGGTTCCACATTGCGCAGGGCTTCGCCGATACGATGCTCTACATCTTTGCTACGCACCTCAGCGCTAAAGCCGATGCCACTCTTCTCGGAGCGGTCGCGAATGATCTTATCGAGGCCGGCAAACGCGCCGCCACAGATAAAGAGGATGTTGGAGGTGTCTACCTGCAAGAATTCCTGTTGAGGATGCTTGCGACCACCCTGAGGCGGTACCGAGGCCACAGTTCCTTCGATCAATTTGAGCAGCGCTTGTTGAACGCCCTCGCCCGAGACGTCACGGGTGATCGATGGGTTGTCGGATTTGCGCGAGATCTTGTCGATCTCGTCGATATAGACGATGCCAATCTGGGCTTTCTCGACGTCGTAATCACACTTCTGCAATAGCTTCTGGATGATATTCTCGACATCTTCGCCGACATAGCCGGCCTCTGTCAGTGTGGTGGCATCTGCGATGGTAAAGGGCACGTCCAAAAGACGGGCAAGCGTCTCCGCCAGCAGGGTTTTACCCGTACCGGTAGGACCAACCATCAAAATATTGCTCTTGCCCAGTTCTACCCCACCTGCGCCACTCTCGTAGTTGAGACGCTTGTAGTGGTTATAGACGGCGACGGCGAGGACTTTCTTGGCGTTTTCCTGCCCAATGACGTACTCGTCGAGGGTTTTCTTGATCTCTTCAGGGATAGGCAACTTCTTGCTGCCGGACTCGGAATCCTTTTCCTGAATCTCTTCTCTAATGATGTCATTGCAAAGATCAACGCACTCATCACATACGAATACGGATGGTCCGGCGATCAACTTGCGCACTTCATGCTGACTCTTGCCACAGAAGGAGCAGTAGAGCAGTTTGCCGCTGTCATCGCCTTTGTTGAAACGATCATCTGACATTCAACTTTCCCTCTAAATCGGTTCGTGACCAGATTACAGGACTTTGGAGGACTCTCCAATAGCTTCTGTACAACTGGTTATGCCTATGCGTTAGATAGTTCATCGGCAAAATAAGCGACAACCATAGGGTTCGTCGCACAATTCTTGGTAAACGTGTAAGAATCGCGGGTTCGCCGCGCCTTACATCACGCGTTGATTGAGTACCTTGTCGATAAGACCATAGCTCACGGCCTCGTCTGCACTCATGAAATTATCGCGCTCGGTGTCCGCTGCGATCACGTCTAGCTCGCGACCGGTGTGCGCCGCCATGATCTTGTTCAACTGATGGCGCAGCTTGATGATCTCGTTCGCTTGAATCTCGATATCCGCCGCTTGGCCTTGAGCACCGCCACTTGGCTGGTGAATCATCATGCGCGAATGAGGCAGTGCGAAACGCTTGCCCTTAGTACCACCGGCTAACAGCAAAGCACCCATACTGGCGGCTTGGCCGATGCACATCGTGCTCACATTCGGGTTGATGAACTGCATGGTGTCATAGATCGACATGCCCGCAGTAACCGATCCGCCAGGGGAGTTGATGTAAAGATGGATGTCCTTATCGGGATTCTCCGACTCCAGGAATAGCAATTGCGCCACCACGAGATTGGCCATGTAGTCTTCTACCTGACCCACCACGAAAATGACGCGATCCTTGAGCAGTCGCGAATAGATGTCATAGGAGCGTTCCCCACGAGCGGTCTGTTCGATCACCATGGGGACTAGCGCGTTCGTGACGATCTCTTGCTTATGATCCATATTCACCTATTTCTTGCCGGCCTTGGGTGCGTCGGGCTTTATTACGTCATCGTAGCTGACTTTCTTCTCAGTCACTTTCGCATCAGCCAGAATCGCTTCGAAAGCTTGATCTTCGAGAACTGAGGACTCAACAGAGGCCAATTGCTCCTTGTTGCTGTAATACCAACGCACGACCTCTTCCGGTGTCTCATAGGTCGAGGCGATGTCTTCGATCGTGCTCTTCACCAGAGTAGGATCGGCCTTAAGCTTCTTAACCTTAATCACTTCGCCCAGAATCAATCCTAAAGAGATGCGCTTCTCGGCCTGTTCCTTGAACAGATCGTCTGGCAGCATGGATGGATCGATATTCTGCTTGCCACCGCCGAATTGTTGCAGCGCTTGCTGGCGCAGAGACTCGATCTCGCTCTTCACAAGGCTGGCGGGCAGATCGATCTGGTGCTCTTTAAGAAGCAGGTCCATCACGAGGTTCTTCACCTTGCCCTTGCTCGCATTCTTTAGTTCGCGGTTCATATTCGCGGCGACTTCCTTGCGGAAAGCCTCCTCACCGCCTTCGTCGATCCCGAACACTGCGAAGAACTCGTCGTTAAGCTCGGGCAGCACTGCAGCGCTTGCTGAGTTAACGGTGACCTTGAACTGCACTGCCTTACCCGCTACTTCTTTGTTCTGATAGTCCTCGGGGAATTCGAGATCGAGCACAACCTCTGCACCCGCTTTGGCCTTCAAGAGGCCCTTCTCAAACCCAGGAATCATACGGTCTGAGCCGAGCACCAGATTAGTGCCTTTACCCGAGCCGCCTGCGAACTCCTCACCATCAATGGTGCCGACGAAGTCGATATTCAAGCGATCGCCATTCTTAGCCTGGCGGGTGATCGTTTCCCAGCTCTGACGTTGCTGACGCAGGGTCTCGATCATCTTGTTTACGTTCTCGTCATCCACTTCCGCTACTAGCTTCTGAACCTTAAGCTTCGAGAAGTCGCCAAGCGTTACTTCTGGATAGACTTCGAAAATCGCGACGAACTCGAGGTCTTTACCCTCTTCCATCGTCTTAGGCTCTATACGTGGCTGACCGGCAGGCTTGAGCTTTTGCTCGTTAATCGCCTCGTAATAGGTCTTGCTCATCACTTCGCCGAGCACTTCCTGACGAACTCCGCGACCGTAGCGCCCCTTGATCACCTTCATGGGCACTTTGCCCTTACGGAAACCGTTCAGCTTCATAGTGCTTGCAGCTTCGGCAAGGCGCGCATTCACTGCATTTTCGACGGTTGAAGCAGGCACACCGACCGTCATACGACGCTCAAGCCCAGAAGTTGTTTCGATGGAAACTTGCATGAAATACCCTCTAAGAATGGCTGATCTTAGGGCCAGCCAATCACGACCAATATTATTGAAGCTCACCCAATCGCAAAGATAGATTGGCAAATTTCAGTTGGGAAATTGAATCAACTAGGCTAAATGCGCAGTCTTTTACGGCTTAGTTTTCCTAAACCCCATAAATATCAAAGACTTATCACATTATTCCTGTTATCCGAAGTGCGGGATTCTCCCATACCGCCTCTTTTTATTCAATAAATAATCTTGTCGGTTTAGCACACCTCCCCTATGCTCAATCCCGCGCAACATAGGCCATTGAGAGTACTGGTCGCGAGCGCCTGACGATTAACCGAGCCCTTCACCGTTTTATAGCAGCCTCACTCTATGCCTATCACGAAAGACAATATCGGCGGTGTCATCCTCGCAGGAGGCAGATCTTCGCGCATGCAATTCCAGAACAAGGCCCTGCTAGAGCTAGGCGGTAAACCCCTAATAGCGCACGTAATCGCAGGGGCTGAGCCCCAAGTGGCGCAGCTATCGATCAACGCCAACCGCGATCTTGAGCGCTTCGACGAGTTTGCGATTCCCGTTGTCCCAGACAACTTTGGCCCAGAAGCGGGCCCCTTGGCGGGCATCCTCACTGGCATGCAGTTCAGCCGCAATAAACTGCCCAACATTCAGGCAGTTGCCTGTTTTCCCGCCGATGTCCCCTACTTCCCTGCAGATATAGTGGCGCAATTGACCCGAGTCTTAAATACCGAATCCACTCAAGTAGCGTGGCTGTGCAGCGGTGGGCAGTGGCAGCCGCTGTTCTCGCTATGGTCCTTGGCGCTTGAGGATGTGCTTAGCACAGCGCTTCGTGACGGTCTGTATAGCCCAATGGCGCTTATCCGTTCCCTTCCCAATAGCGTACTGAATATCACCGATATTGGCCCTAGCGATTTCGCTAACCTGAATACTCCCGAAGACTTGGCCAGCGCGCGCATGCGGCTGCAAGCCAGTAAAGACGGGCGCTGAAATATCAACGAGATTCGGATTCATCGAAAAAATTTTTAAAAACGTGACTCACTCCAAGCCCTTAATTTATTTGAAAAAATAACTGCGCTCGCGTGGCTAAGTGCTTTCTGAGCAGCGGCACTGAGTGAAATTTACTCACAGTGAGCCGAGCTTCCTAAGGCACTGATTCATCAACAAAACCGCACTTCATCGCATTTTCTAAAACGTCTTTAACTCTTTGTTTCTAAAAGCAATACACCAGAGGTGTCAGGTCTCCAGCGGCGTGCTCAACTTAAATAAATGGCATGCAATTTGCGCTCTTCTCAGACTTTGCAAGCCAGTTTATTTTGCGAAAACTCGTCAGCTCAGGGTTACTACTCAATCCTTGGGACTGAATATTAATTCAGGGTAACCTTGAGCTGACGGAGACTAAAGAGGACTAAAATAATGAGCAGCCTCCGCAAGCAAGATCGTTCTAATGAACTAGCTTTCAATCGTACTGAGCGTATTTTTGACAATGGCGGACTTTGGTATTTTCGTACCCGTGAGGGGGGCAATATTGGCCCCTTCAGATACGAGTCAGAAGCCAGACAAATGCTCAGCAATTTTATAAGTGAGCTCCAAGCGAAAGAAAAAGCGGCCATGCAACCTGAAAAGCTGCATTTACGCCGTAGCGCCATCGCAACAATCACTGGGCAAATTATGACGCCTGTGAGTATGGGCCACTAAAATCGCCTATCACGCCGTCCGAGGGCAGCCACTGCTAAACTCGGACGGGGTACCCCTTCGCCACCTCCCCCTCCCGATTCTATTCAAACACGCCACCCGCCTGTTTTATCGCCAGATTGCTCTTGCTGGGGTACACTCCGTGGGACTTTTACTATAAGCCATTCGCTGGCCTGTGGATTGCGTGCTGTGACCCATTCTGATTTAACAATGAGTGTAAGCCCGAATGCAGCAGAGACTCTGGGGCTGACCCTATGCTATGGACCGCAATTTCAAGAGCATCCGCTATGGCGGCAACTCAACGGCAGCACCCTGCGCTGCGTTGCCATCGACAGCATCGAGCAAGCCGAGGCCGAACAGGCCTCATTGATCCTACTCGATCGCGCATTGCTGCAGCAGGCTGCGCTCGAATCTTGGCGGAACCGTTTCACCAACATCGTCTTGCTGAGCGAAACCGCCTTGCAGGTAGATACCGATCTAGTCCTCTCCGATAGCCTGCCCTCCATTCAGACTCAAAAGCTCATCCGCATGGCCTGCGACAATTGGTTGGCAGGCAAACGCGCGCTGGACAGTGCACTGCTGATGCAATCCCTAGAGGGCAATTTGAGCAAGCTCGCGAGTGTGGGGATCGCGCTAGCGGCGGAAAATGATCTCTCTACCTTGCTGCGCAAAATCTTAAGCGAAGGTCAGAATATTTCGAACTGCGATGCGGCGTCATTGTTTCTTGTGGACCAAGATAAGGCAACGATGACCTTCAAGCTAACCCAGAATGACTCCATCGACTTCCCCTTCCAAGAGAGTAAGTTCAAGATCGACGCAAAGTCTATCTCGGGTTATGTTGCGCAGAATAAAACCGCACTCAATATCGCCGACGCCTATAACATCTCGCCCGATTCGGTCTATCAGTTCAATAGCAGTTTCGACACCAGCGCCGGCTACGAAACCATCAGCATGCTGACCTTACCCGCACTGAATAAGAAAAAAAATGTAATTGCAGTACTGCAATTCATCAACAAGAAACGCCACCGCGAAACCAAGCTAAATGGCGACACGAACGTGCGGGCTCAGGTAGTCGCGTTCGATGATGAGGCCTTTCTACTTCTCCAAGCACTCGCTGGCCAGGCGGGGGTGGCGATCGAGAATGCCATCCTCCACAACGATATACAGAAATTATTCGAAGGCTTTGTTAAAGCCTCAGTAATGGCGATCGAACAACGCGACCCCACTACGAGCGGGCACTCATTTCGAGTCGCCGATCTCTGCGTCGCGTTAGCTCGCGCCGTCAATCTGAGTCAGCTTCCGGAGCATCGGCACAATGCGCAGAATGAGACCCAGGTCAGGGAGCTGCGTTACGCGGCACTGCTGCATGATTTCGGGAAGGTCGGGGTTCGCGAATCGGTCTTAGTCAAAGCCAAGAAACTCAGCCAAGCGAATATTCAGAGCATCCATTTCCGCATCCTATTAGCCAAAGAGAAACTCAAGAACAAGGCGCTCAAGCAGCAACTGCAGATGCACAAACGCGGTAGTTTCGACGCGGCAAAGAATACGCGCATCGAGGTCAATCTCGCCCAGGAATTGGAACAACTTGACCAGTTCTTCGCCACAATTATTGACGCGAACGAACCTATGTTACTGGGGGCAGGCAAGCGAACAGACCTCAATCGCATCGCGGCCTATTGCAGCCCCTTCGAACGCTCTCACGGTTTCGCTATCGTCAGCCCAGAAGAGTTTTCGATGCTGGCGATCTCGAAGGGCAGCCTCTCATCCGAGGAACGCCGCGAGATAGAGTCACATGTCACCCATACACGCAACTTCCTAAGCCTTATTCCATGGACCGAGGAGTTCAGACAAGTACCCGCCATCGCCGGCGCTCATCATGAGAAGCTCGATGGCAGTGGCTATCCCGATGGCAAGGGAGCAGCAGAGATTCCTTTTGCCTCCAAGATCATGACCATCTGCGATATTTACGATGCGCTGACCGCATCGGATAGGCCTTATAAGGCAGCAGTGTCGGCGGAGTTTGCCTTGGACATTCTTCATCAAGAAGCTAAAGCGGGGGCTGTAGACAAATCGCTAATCGACGTATTCGTCCAAAGCGATGCCTATAAGGCTATTGAGGGTAAGGAGTATTCGGAACGCTTCGAGGGTGACAAACAATTTCGACATCACGTCTGTGATTTCGACCTACACGAAGACCACTAGCGGCTAATGCGTTTAGCGCGAGGCTGCACGAGCTGTGGCATTTGGGCAGTGGCAAAGGCCTGTTGTTGTATTTGGGGTTTCTTACCGCGATCGAGCAAGAGGTTAGCCTGTGCGAATACATCTTCCATATAGCGTAAGTAAAAATATCGCCCTCGGTTAATGACTTCGTGCAGACTAGCATTGGAGAGCCTGGCTATAAATCGCTCTGCACGCACTCGCACACTACTGCCCTCGGCACTGCCCTGCCAGAAATGGCACGGCGTCTGTAGTCGCGCGAAATTCAGTGGCAGAGAAGAGAATTGCAGAGCACTATCACTCGCGACACCGCGAGCGCCTTGCCGCAACGCCTCGCGAACGTCGTTCTCGACCAGCTCCAACACCCTCGGGTTTTCAAACACGCGCCTGTCCGCATAGGACAGAGACTCCAATAGACGCTGTAGATAGCGGTCATGGGACAACGCGCCGCGCCAATGGCGCAGCAAAATCGAGCTCTTCAGTGCCGTCGCCGCGGTGCTGCGCAACACCCTTTGCAAGACACTGCCCTGCTCCGTGAACACCGGGAATGAGCTGGACATACCCAACAGCACGCTGACTCGCTCAGGATTCATATTCGCCATCGCCAAGGCATAGGCCGTGCCCGCGCCATTGGCGAGCAAACCGAAGCGGGCGCAACGCAGCTGCTGCGCGAGGAATGACAAATCCTCTGCGAAAGCGGCGACGCTGGTTTTAGCATTGAAATCGGAGAGGCCGATGCCAGGACGGTCCACTGCAATGATACGGAAACCGGCTTGTTTGGCGTCGCGGTGGAAACTAGCGGCTTCGAGGCGAGAGCTGCCATGGCTATGGCAATGAAACAGAGGGTAGCCGGTGCGCTCACCAAACTCCGTGTAGGCGAGTCGACGGCCATCTGGCAGGTTAACTAATCTTACGTCTTCGCAGCGACTTGAGGCATCTATGCCTGCTTGGCCATGACTGCGATCGTCTAATAAGTGTGAATGCATCCCTCTACCCGCATCTTGTTGATAGTGACACTTTGGTGCCTTTTCGCAGAGTCCTCGTGAGCACTGTGCTACAACCATGAGCGCAGAATAGGTGGGAATTATTCCCACGTCAATCTAAAGATGCGCAGGAAGTGATCTCGATCACTTTCTTTTAAATCCCAGGTTTACTACATCGCATAAAGATGTGGGATATATTCCCACCCTTAGGCTATACTTGCCGCCTATGACGCGACCTGATGAAAATCTCAGCATTTCCTCGCAGCCCCCAGCGGTGCTAGTGGCGGCTATTCGCAAAATTTTGCGCCCAGTGGTGCGCCTACTACTGACATTTCAAATCACTTACCCCTTCCTCGTAAATCTCTTGAAAGGCCTCTACGTCGAGGTGGCGGACCAAGAATTCGGCATGGATGACAAACGCCAAACCGATAGCCGCATTAACCTGCTCACTGGCGTGCACCGCAAAGACGTTAAACGCTTGCGCAGTGAACTCAATGAAGATCTCAATACGCCCAAGAACATCTCCATCGGCGGGCAACTGATCGCGTATTGGCTCGGTTCCAAGGAGTTCTGGGACAAAGAGGGCCTGCCATTGGCCCTGCCGCTGCGAACCGCAGTCAAAGCCACTAAGGAGAAGACCTTCGATGACCTCGTGGAGTTGGTGTGTAAACAGGACATCCGCCCCCGCGTGATCCTCGATGAGTGGCTCAATCTTGGGATTGCCACCCTAGACGGCGACAATAAGGTGAGGCTCAATACCGGGGCCTTCACTCCGGAGAAAGGCTTCGACGAGAAGGCCTTCTACTTCGGCAAGAATCTACACGACCATCTCAGCGCTAGCGCACACAATTTGACGGGCAACACGCCTTCCTATTTCGATAGAAGTGTTTATTATGACAAGCTATCCCATGAGTCGATTCAGGAGCTCGCATCACTCGCCAATACCGCAGGAATGCAGGCCTTAAACACACTCAACAAGGCCGCCTTGACCCTGCAGCAACGTGACGAGAAAGGGGAAGACAGGAACTATCGCATGAACTTTGGGGTGTTTAACTATAACGCCGTCCTAAATGAAGAATCGGCCGATCGCGAGGGAGAGCAGAATGCCTAAAGCTATTTTAGCCATGCGCACCTATCCCGCCACGCTACTGTTGGCCATACTCCTATTCCTCGCGACACTGCTTATCACGACAGGCTCACTCGGCAAGGTGCGCAGCGGCGGTGACGGCGGCGATGGCGGCAGCGGCATGGGCGGCACCGGTAAATCTGGTGAGTTCGGTGGCAGCGGCTTCGGTGGCACTGGCGGGCCCTCCCCCTTCTTCACCAGCACAGACTCAGAAGAACAACGCAAGACACCACAATTCCGCATCCCCCCGGGCGATGCGTCTGCGCCTATCATTCTCGCGCAGGACCCGGCGTCAAGTGAGCTGAGCGATCGCGTGATCGAAGCGATCGATAGCAATCCTCTTGTCGAGCAGACGCGCATCGAGATCGCGCAGAGCCCAGAAGTAATGCAGGACAGCACACCCACCGATAAGCAAGACCTTGCCGACCTGCAATTGGTAGAGCTTTCCAATGCCGCCGAGCAACCTGAAATGGATACCCTGCAGCGTCCGCAGAACCCCGTCCAGGACAGCGACGCAGCCCAGCAAGAGCAGCGCCAGATTGCCTCTACAGCGGCAGAGGAAGACAAGCTCGAGTTGAGTGAGCCGCTACGTGAGAACGAGCAGCAGATCGCGGAGACTATTGCGGTGAAACTCGATACAGAACAACAAGCAAGCGATCAGACGCGTGACCGAGATGGCCTGCCTGAACGCATTCAGCGCCCCGACCTACCGCCATTCCAGCGCATTCGCCCTATCGAGCGACCAGCATTAATGCCGCCGCGCGTGCAACCGATGCGCATCTAGGGCGTTGTGGAGCGATGCCCTACCAGCGATAATTGAGTTGCACGCCGACGGCGATGTCAGCGCTATCCTCCGTAAAGCCCTTTACCACATAGGACATCAGTGTCCATTCGTTGGCGATTGCCCAAGACACATAGGGCAATAGCTCATGGGTTTCCGCAGAGGTCTGAGACGCGGCTTCGCGAAAGTCATAGATGAGGCCAGCGCTAAGTCGCTCACTCAGCGGCCTAGCGAAGCCTAGGGACACAAACCCCGAATCCGTCATGCTGCTAAACAAATCCGATCTGCCGCGCATTTTATAGCCTAGCGTAGCAAATAGTGTGGTCTGTCCCACTTGTTGGTAGGCGTCTAGCTGCACCCCATAGTCATAGGCCCCAGTACCCAGAGCCTTATCCTCGTTCGCGGTGGGTAGCTTGACCTCAAACCCCAAGTCGAAGAACGGCGTCAAGCCCGAGATCGCGGGTAGTTGATAGGTCGCACTGAGAACCGTGTCGCCCACGCCTCGATTGCTGCCCGACACGACAGGATTGTCGAGTACTTCTAGCTCCTCCCTGCCGATACCCCCGACGTTTACTAACACATTGCCGGCACCAGAAATCTCAAGATAGGGCACGCTCGCCTGAACGCTCCAATTGCCGAAGGAGCGCTCGTAGGAGAGAGGGAAATAATAGATGGAGGTATCGAGGGTTTGGCCATAGTCGCCTTTGCTGTAATAGGCCCCGAATGACAGATCATTGCTCGGCGCCTGCGACTCGGATTGCTGGGCGTGAGCGCCCATCGCGATCCCGACTCCCACGACTACTTGACTCATCTTCAATAGCTTCAGCACATCGGCCTCCAATTGCGAGGCAAAGTAGCGTTACACTCAAAATTTGTCAAAGTTTTGCGCATTTTTACCGACATATAGGGTAGGCCTAGTTCGACACTGAGCACTTTGGTTTCGAGCTGCGTCACACATTGAGCAAGCAAATGTTGCCAAAAGTATTAAAACTGCTGCATACCATGTAATGTTGTATAAAATTACTTTCACTCAAAATCGCTGCAAGTAGCCTCTACTATGCTCGGCATTCTCGCTATTCAATTGACTAAATCTCATCGGAACGGATCGCTCTATCTATGAGAACCCAGAAAATATTCGCTTTAGCCACATTGTCCGCGAGTCTGGCGTCTCATCTGGCGTATGCTCAAGAAAACCTCCCCCCGAATACGCAATTGAACGAGCTCATTACGGCAGAACGTTATGAGGAGGCGTACACCCTCGCAACCAGCGATCTAGAAGCGTGGGAGGGCGACACCGACTTCGACTTCCTGTTCGGCATCGCGGCCATAGAGAGTGGCAATGCCAACGAATCCGTCTTTGCCTTCGAGCGCGTCGCCAATACCGCCCCGCGCAACGTCACCCGACAACGCGCACGGCTAGAGCTGGCGCGTGCCTATCTGCTGACGAATAACCTAGCAGCCTCCGAGACGCTGTTCAACGAAGTGCTCGCAAGCAATCCACCAGAGAATGTGCAGGACAATATACGCGCGTTCTTAAACCTCATCGAAGAGCGGCGCAATACTCGTAAGGCGACCTTCAGTTTCGCCCTTGCCCCCGTTATTGGCCACGACGACAATATCAACAGCGCCACTAGCAATGGTCTAATCGACACACCCCTAATTGGAGAGATCGAGTTAAATTCGGAAGGGCTAAAAACCGCCGATAACTTCATGGATGTCACCGTTAATTTAGCCTACAAGAAGCCCTTCTCTCGCGATCGCGCCCTCGATCTCACTCTAGTGGCCAATCGCCACGACAATCAATCTACAGACCAGTTCGACATCGACTACGTCTTGGGCGATCTGTCCTACGGTTATGGCAACGAGCAGCATCGGTTCCGACATAGCCTGCAGGTGCAGACCGTGTTTCTAGACAGCGAGCGCTTCCAGAACACCTATCGTTTCAATAATTCCTGGCAGAGAGCCGGTGAAAATGGCTGGTATCAAGGCCTCTCGGGTGCCCTATCGACGACCCGCAATGTCAATACGCCCGAATCCCCGTTGAGCAATCTTAAAGACACGAATCAACTACTGCTCTCCGGCTCACTCACTAAGTTGAGCGAGAAATTTACCAATACCTTCACCTTGTTCTATGCCCAAGACGTCGCGCTTGATTCGCGAGGCGAGCACAATGGGCGGGACTACTACGGCTTATCCCATAGCGTATTGTGGCGTCTAAACGGCACACACACACCCTATGCAAGACTGTCCTACCAGAGCACGGGCTATGACGCTGAGCACCCAATTTTCTTCAATGATGTGCGCAGCGATGACAATGTCTCGGCCGCAATAGGCTGGACTTGGCAGTATTCGCGCCGCCTATCCATTAACTCCGAGATGGCCTACAACGAAGCCAGCAGCAATATCACGCTATTCGAATACACACGTTTTAAATATCAACTAGGCCTGCAGTTCCAGATGTAAAGAAGGGACTGAGCACACTAACGCCGAACGAACGACGAGCCAAAATATGAACGATGAACTTACACAACGCTTCTATAAGCTGCTCAATATCGGGTTCTTCTGTCTGTGCCTGAGCCTCTACAATCCAGTAGTGCATGCACAGGAAGACGAGGAGATCGCGGGACGTGTCATTCGTGTCAGCGGCTCGGTCAATGCCCTCAGCCCTGCAGGTACTCGTGTGTTGGCGCGTGGCGACGATTTCTACGTTGGCGACACCATCATTACCGGGCCCGCCGGTTTTACCCAGATTCGCCTCACCGACTCGGCAATCATCAGCCTGAAGTCTGACACAGTGTTCGAGATTACCGAGTACACCTATCAATCGACTACGGGCGAGGCAGACGCTGCGACTATGACGCTACTGCAGGGCGGCTTCCGCACTATCACCGGTAGCATTGCGAAAGAGGCTTATAACGTCGAAACCCCCTTCGCCACCATCGGCATTCGCGGCACGGACCATCAGGCCCTCATTACACCAGACGGTTTGATCGTAGGCGTGTTCGATGGCAGCACCTTCGTCTTTAATGATGGCGGTTCCATCGAACTCGGGGTTGGCCAGAATTTCGACTTCGCCTTCATCGCCTCGGCGATTCTCGCTCCTCTGGGACTACCGGGAACTCCCGACGAATATGGCATCATCGACATTGACGTGAGCGACGACGGCAGCGTCGAGGAAGAGGAAGACGACACGAGCAATGGCGGTGACGGGGGCAATACAAATGGTGGCGGCGATAGTGATGACGGCTCAACTCGCACCATCCCACCGGCCTCCACTGCCGCCACGATCCGCGATGAACGCACCGTAAACGGGGTAGTCCCTGGCAATACTGCAGGCACCACCGCCGGCACCACCACGCGCTCTGGCACCGGGCAAGGTCAGACCAGTTCACTGACAATAAACCCCAATGACAGTGGTGATGGTCGCATCGTCACATCGCCCACTCCCACTATTCCGAACACTCCGGCGCCGGCGCCGACTCCGGCTCCTGCTCCAGCCCCTACTCCGGCTCCTGCTCCAGCCCCTACCCCGGCTCCAGCCCCTACCCCGGCTCCTGCACCAGCCCCGGCTCCTGCGCCAGCCCCAGCTCCGGCACCGGCACCGGACCCTACGCCAGAACTTAGCTCTGCCGAGCTTACTTCCCTATCGAGCTCCGGCCGCGCAGGCGTTGCTGTATCCCACTCCTTGTCAGAAGTACAAAGTGGCAATGCCAGCGACTTCTCAAGCTCCACGCTCTTCGGCGATTCATCAAACAATATAGCGATTCGCCCGGGCAGTGCCACTAGCTCGAACGTCGCTACAACAGTCGATGGGCTGGCGGTGCAATGGGGCAGATGGGTAAGCAACTCCGGTAGCCCCTCTTATTGGCAGAACTTTGCGGGGAGTGAATCAGACACCCTGACTACATTCATCTTGGTGTCCGCGCCAACAACAGATACTGCCACGTTGAACAAGCTGGTGGGCAACGTCACCTATACCGGCACTGGCAGCTATGTTGCGGACAAGAACACGGGCTCCACCGCGATACACGATATCAGCAGCTCTCTAACCGTGAATGTTTCGACAGGTGCGGTAACGGCAGGCACTCTGAATATTTGCATGGGCATAAGTGGTTGCACCGATACTAACGATCCCTGGGAAGAATGGGCAGCATCGTTCACAGGGACTCTATCAAGCGGTAAGTTCACCTCGACACTTAGCGGCAGTATTAGCGAAGGCAGTGGCAACGCTCCAGGACTTAGCGGAGGGTTGAATGTATTTGCCCTCGATGCGCGCAACGTAGAGGGCACGGTAACGGGTAACTTTACAGGCACCTCCGGCGAAGGCTTCGTACTTGGCTTTCGAGCCAACGAAGTAGGCGTCAGTTCGAACTCCATTATCGGTGCTAGCTTACTCAAGACCTCGGCCCCAATCACGCAAACCGAGATCGATGCCCTCACCTATCGCGGATTCGCCATTGTCGGACCAAACACTGGCGCCTCGAATCTAGGCATTAGCATTGGCGCAGGCGGGAATCTAGTAGACAGACAGATCGCTGACAAGGAAATTTTGCTGTATAGCCAGAACCCAGGCTTCGTCATCAATACCGGTGGCAACCAAGCAGACTCGGGAACCCTCATCAATGGCGTCAGCGCCTTCGATATCACATGGGGGCGTTGGACGGGCATCTCCGGCGAGGAATTAAAGTATCAAACGAGTCTCAGCAATAGCGCGCTGTATAACAAGCTGGCAGGCAAAGTAATAGTGGCAACCGGCACCCCATCACCGAGTGCCGTGCTAGTCGGCAGCAAGTATTTCGAGTCGACGGCCACCAGTAGCGCATTCATCGCTGGCGGCGACGAGGCTCCGACTTCGATCAAAGGTCAATTCAATATCGACTTTGGCACCGGTGCTCTCACCAATGGCAAGATTGAAGTCATCAGTGACACCTATCATTGGACGACGGATACGTTCACAGGCACGGTGAGTAACGGCACCTTGCCCGTTACCGGTGTTACGGGGGATGTTACGATCGATGGCGAAGTTCCAACGCTGCAAGCGTTCTCCGGAAATGTCGCGGGTCATTTCGTTGGCAATCTCGCGCGCGGTTTCCTCGCGGCCTACGACTTCAAGCAGGATGCTGACTCACTACATAGCTTTGGCGCGGTCTTGATCAATGCAGTGAATGTACCAGTCTTGTCAACGGCAGGTCTCACCGCCTTTAGCACCAGCACTCGCTACGGCTTCATACTCGGAGAGGAATTGGAGGAAGATGGCCTGTTAAGCGTGTTCGGCAAGGTTACACAATACTCTGTGGCCTCCGGGGAGGCCGGCTACGATGCAGCACAGGTGGGCGCTACGCAAGACCTTATCAGCTCGGACCCCGCTGACCTATTGGCCGTGGACGAAACGCCAAGCATCGTCGTCAAGCGCAATAACGCCAGCTTGGGAAGCTTCTCAGCTAGTGTCAACGAATCGAGTGTAAACTGGGGTAAGTGGACTAGCTCCGACGCAAGAATCTACAGTGTGTTCGCGGACGATAGTCAGTATGAAACACTAGATCAGGCCATGATCAACGTGAACTTCGTTCCCACCACCGCCGCACAGTTCACGACTATTGGTAGCGTCACTCGATCTTATGCGGGGGGCAATTATTCGACCTTCGGAAAGGTGGACAACTCCCTAGTCAATGCCTATGCATCGGTACTGGAGATTAGATCGGTGTTCGATATCAACTTTGGCACCGGCGCCCTGACGAATGGCCTGCTCGATATCTGCATGGCTTATGTTTGCAGCAACACCAGCGCCGATAGATGGGAATTTGGCTTTAGCGGCACACTCAGTAACGGTATTCTCCTAGATGCCACCACCGATAGTGCGAAACACAACAACAGTGCCGTTACTGTTAGCGGCACCGTCTTAGGCGGGTTTACCGGCAGCGGTGCGAATACCTTCGTCGGCGGCTTCAACTATATCGAGAACGCCAATTCCGGCCACTATATGCGCGGCAGCTTCCTCCTCCATGACACAAGCTTTCTCAGCGGCGAAGCAATCTCAGGCTTCAATGACAACGAATATGGTTTCTTGAGCTTCTCCGATCATGTCAGCGCTGGAGTCTATGGCGGTGCGTCGCAGCGCAAGGGAAACTCCAGCAATTATCTCATTACCGATACTCGTTTGAACTCATCGCCGTCCTATGATCGCAATGGCGCAGGCGCATCCTTCCACAACGATAGTCTGGATAGCTTCTTCCGCAAAGGTGGCGCAGGCGTCACCACCACTGCCAATGTTGGTGGCCTTGGCACTGTCGTTACCTGGGGCAAATGGGCGGGGGGCACCGGAAGCGAGATTCTACGCGACTCCCTCGGTTCGACCCCTACCGATTTAGAGGTTGACGCCTATTGGTTTATCGCCACACCCAGCGTACCCACCGCCACGACTGGCAGGTGGGAATACTCCACTACCTCGGCAATCCAAGGTTCGGGTAGCGATGGTCCCCTGGCTATGGCAGACCTGAAGTCTTTCGGTTTCGTCTTAGATCTAAGCAATGGCAGCATTTCGGCCGGGCGCTTAAAGATTGAAATAGACTCCAGTTGGGATGTTGCGTTCACGGGAAATGCGAAGAATGACACGACTGGTCAAGGTCCATTTCTATCCCTGGCAATCTCCAGCCTGAAATACAACGGCGATAATATCGATCAGCAGTACAGTTCCCTCGCGGGCATGTTAGTCAACACCGGGCAACACGCCGCGACGGCGTTCTCGCTCACGAACTCAAGTACCGAATCCAATGTCGCCGGAACAATTCTGACGCAGCGCAAGAGCGCCGATCTGGATGTAGAATGGGGGAGCTGGAACGCTCCGTTGACTGACAATTGGGATTCTCAACTGAAAACCGACATCCAGACCAACATCTTCTCCGCACTGCAGCTGACACCACACTACGTTATCAACAACTTAGTTGGCACGGGAGAATTTGAATACGATTTCGCCAGTGGTGCGGGGGCTGGATACGGCTCCGCAGCGGGTGCTCTAAGTAGTGTCGCTGCAGAAATGCAAGTCGACTTCGACTCAGCGAATATTTCAGATGGTCATGTCACAGTTGTTACGAGTAGTGCCAGTGGTTCACAGTCCTGGCATTCTCATTTTTCTGGCAGTTTTCAAGGCAATAGTGTCTCCCTCACTTCCGAAACTAGTTCGTTTACCATTGGAGGGTCCCCCAATGCAGGCGCGACCAGCTTTACGGGGGCTTTCACAGGCGAGAGCGCCGGGGGCTTCGTAGGGGCCTTCGAGATGATCGATGCCGCAAATAGTCAGAACTTCGTACAGGGTGCCTTCACACTTGGCAAAGGCAGCGCGATTAATAATGATATATAGCTCACGATGAACTGCTCACCAGAGTTGGTCATTCTTTAGCTAATGTTTCATCCAACTGCAATGATGCAGAATTAATGCAGTAGCGCAGCCCAGTGGGCTGCGGCCCATCGGGGAACACGTGGCCGAGATGAGCCTGACAGTGTGAGCACAGCACCTCGGTGCGCACCATGCCATGGCTCTTATCGGACTCGGTGATCACATTGTCCCGATCGATCGGCTCCCAATAGCTTGGCCAGCCGCTGCCGGAATCGTATTTGGTCTCCGAGGAGAACAGCGGGTTATTGCACACCGAGCAGCGATAGACCCCGGGCGCCTTCTCATTCCAGTACTTGCCCGAGAAGGCGCGCTCGGTGCCCTTCTCGCGCACGATCTGATAGCCCTCCTCGCCCAACTCCTGACGCAATACCTCGTCCGATTTCACCTTTACCTGCTTTGTATCCGCGTCTCTATGCTCGCTCATTGCTGCATAAGCTCCTGTGTTGATATAAGTCTGTTGAGCTGTACCACTGTCTTTTTGCCAATAGGGGTTTACAATAGCCGCCCCATAAGCCCTGCATTTAGGGCTAACACTCAATACGCCTAGATTAGCACACGCAGATCAACCTCGTTGAATCTGCCGCAGCAGAGAAGCAATGTAATGAAGAGAATCAAGCAGTCCGACAAACTTAATAAAGTCTGTTACGACATTCGTGGCCCGGTTCTAGAGGAGGCCAAGCGTTTAGAGGAAGACGGCCACCGTATATTGAAGCTGAATATCGGCAATCCCGCCGCCTTCGGTTTCGAGGCGCCCGATGAAATCATTCAGGACGTGATCCGCAATCTTTCTAATGCACAGGGCTATAGTGACTCGAAGGGCCTGTTCTCCGCGCGCAAGGCGATCATGCAGGAATGCCAGCAGATGGGCATCAACGGCGTCGACATCGACGATATCTATCTAGGCAATGGCGTCAGCGAGTTAATCGTCATGGCCATGCAGGCCCTACTCAACAATGGCGACGAGGTCTTGATCCCCGCCCCCGATTACCCATTGTGGACCGCGGCGGTAAGCCTTAGCGGCGGCACGCCGCTGCACTATGTCTGTGACGAGGGCGCCGACTGGTTCCCCGACATCAAGGACATCGAGTCGAAAATCACCTCGCAAACTAAGGCGATCGTGATCATCAACCCTAATAACCCCACAGGGGCTGTTTACAGCAAAGAGGTGCTCGAGGAGATTATTCGAGTGGCGCGCAAGCACCAGTTGGTAATCTTCTCGGACGAGATCTACAGCAAGATTCTCTACGATGAGGCCGTGCACATTCCGATCGCATCGCTATGCGACGACCTGTTGATCGCTACCTTCAACGGCCTGTCCAAGTCCTATCGCCTCGCCGGGTTTCGTTCCGGCTGGATGATACTAAGTGGTGCCAAGGACAAGGCGGAGAATTATATCGAAGGCCTGGAGATACTCTCCAATATGCGTCTGTGTGCCAACGTTCCGGCTCAGTTCGCAGTGCAGACTGCACTCGGCGGCTATCAGAGTATCAACGAGTTGATTCTACCGGGCGGGCGTCTGCGTGAGCAGCGCGACATGGCCTGGGACCTCATTACCCAGATCCCCGGAGTGAGTTGCGTGAAGCCCAAGGGGGCGATCTATATGTTCCCGCGCCTAGACCCGGAAGTATACGCAGTAAAGGACGACGCCAAGTTCGTATTCGATCTGCTCGAGAAAGAGAAGATCCTCTTGGTGCAAGGCAGTGCCTTCAATATCGAAGACAACTCTCACTTCCGCATCGTCTTCTTACCGACCGTCGATGTGTTGCAGCAGGCGATTACGAAGATCGACAATTTCCTGCGCCGCAAACCATTCTAGGCAGCGCGCTTAGTCCTTCACGCCAAACCCTAAAGCCCGCAACTGCGCAAGCAATGCGGGCTTTTTCTGCTCTACATGCCATCCGTCTAGATCGAGCAGATAGTGGGAATACTCCCTGCGCTGGACGATCCTCTTGCGTATCGCATCGAACAGCGCCGCATCGGGCACCCCTCTGCCTTGCCGCAGCTGGGCATCGATACTGCGCACATCGCATGCCTGGCTCAACACATGCGCCAGTAGCCGCTGCGGCTCAGTTTCACTGAGCTGTGGCAGCCTCAGAAGTGTTTGCGGCGCGTGCTGCCCTGCACCGTGGCGCGGGTCGGGCAACTGGAAGTGACGCAGAAAGGATTGGTAGTTGCGCTCGCTCGCACTGCGCTTAGCCTCTACGCTATAACCGGCGATATGGGGCGTGCCCAGACGCACAAGCCGCAGCAGCTCGGCCGAGATACTCGGCTCCCGCTCCCAGCAATCGAGCACTGCAATCAGCCCCGAGTCTCGCGCTAGCTGCCGAGTCAGTGCGGCATTGTCTACAACCTCTCCCCGCGCCGCGTTGATCAACACCGTCCCGGGTGTGAGCTTAGACAGACGCCGTTCATCGAGCATATGAAAAGTCGGGTGAGCCCCCTCTGTGGTGAAGGGCGTATGCAGCGAGATTATCGGCGCGCGCAGGGCCTCGTCGAGCGAACAGAACCTGTGCTCACTGTGCTGCGCTGCGACGAAGGGGTCACATAACACACAGGGTATTTGCAGCTTGTTGAGGCTCTCGTACAGGCGGCGCCCGACGTGACCGAAGCCGATAATCGCGACATGTTTGTCCCCTAGATCGAGCTCATTGTCGAGAATCAGCCGAGCTAGGCTCGCTAAGACATATTCGGCCACGGCATTGGCATTGCTGCCGGCCGCGTCCGCCACGGCGATGCCCGCAGCGTGCAGATAGCGCAGGTCTAGATGATCGGTGCCACTGGTCGCGGTCGCTACGAAACGGACCCTAGACCCCCCCAGCAGCCTTGCGTCGACCCTAGTGATCGAGCGCACCAGTAGCGCATCGGCATCGCGCACCTCAGCCGGACCTATCTCCCGCCCGGACAAAAGCTCTAGCTCGCCATGAGCCTCGTATAAGGCACTCACATCGACGATATTGGCATCGGCAACGATCTTCACGATGCTAGCCCCTGTGCCGGCGCAATCGGGCTAAGCGAGCCCAGGAGCGTGAGGTAACGCTCGCTGGCGATGCTATCCAGTTGCATGCCGCGCAGGATGTCCGCCACGAGTTGGGCCTGCGGAGCACGCCATTGCAGATCGCTGGACTGCACAGTGGAGAATGCCTCCAGAGGATGCTCCACATCCTCCACTATCGTGGCCAGCTGCCTGCTCAACATCGCGATCTCTTGGTGTTTGCTCAATAACTCGGCCCCCTTCTTCGCGCCCCGATAACTGAGGCTGGCGACCTCTGGCAGATTGTCGTAGAGCTGGGGCAAGGTCTGAAAATGTTGCAGCAAGGCACAGGCGGCCACGGGCCCAACGCCAGGGACACCGGGGATGCAATCCACCGCGTCACCCACTAGGCCAAGATAGTCGGGAAACTGACTCGGGCGAATGCCGTACTGGCGCACGATGTCGTCGTGGAAACGGCGCAGGCTGCCGCTAAAATCCCAGACATGATCGCCCTCGCCGCGCAGCAGCTGCGCGAGATCTTTGTCGCGGCTAACGATGCTTACCGCAAGGCCCTGCGCAGCGTTCTGCGTGCGGTACCGCGCGGCGAGTGTCCCGATAATATCGTCGGCCTCATAGACCTTGCTGGCAAAGCCTCGCACGCCCATCGCCTCGGTTAACTCGGCACAGGCGAGCAACTGCCTCTCCAGATCTGGGTCCGGCAGCACGCGGTTGGACTTATAGTCCGGGTATAAGCTATGGCGAAAGCCACAGAACAGGCTCTCATCGAAGGCCACGGCAATTTGTTCGGGGCGAGTTTGGCGCAGAAAGCGCTGCAGGAATTGGGCATAGCCGAGGAACGCACTGAGGTCGCGACCATCCTCTCCCCATACCTCTAGGTGCGGCGAGAAATAGGCCTGAAAGATGTAGATCGAGGCATCGACCAGATACAGAGGTTTAGGCATGGTTTCTCTCTGCAAGGGCTGGGCAGCAAGGCCCAGGGCTCACACTTTGCGAATCAAATAGCGGTAGCGCCCATCCTGCTGCGAGTGCTCGATCAACTCATGGCCTAGGAAGAGGCAAAACTTAGGCACGTCGCGGGTGGTCGAGGGGTCGGTTGCGAATACTTCTAGAATATCGCCCGCCTCGATATCGCGAATCTTATTGTGCAGCATCATCACAGGCTCGGGGCAGAATAGGCCACAGGCATCCAGTGTGGCGATCGCCTGCACATCGTCTCGTTCATTCTCGCCTTGTATCGATTTGTCGCTCATTACAACTCTCTTTTCGTGATCAGCGCAGGCTAATCAATGAACAGCTTTCCGTCTCGGCATCGAAGCTGATGCCGATGTCACCGCGCACCAACTGCTTGCGCAGCATGGCCACTTTCTGCGCGAGGGAATAGTCTACCTCACCATACTCTGTGCCCTCGCGGCTAGCGTACTCTTCGAGTATCGCCGTGAGCGTCTCTGCGCTCAGCTGTTCAAATGGTATCTGCATAGTGCCGCTTAGCCCACATTTACATAGTCGATCGTCGGGGCGTCTTCGCGGATGGCCTTTAGCGCAGTGAACGGAAACAACTTGCTGTCTGCCAACTGCGACGGAGACACATTCGTCACACTGCGGAAGATGCTCTCCACGCGACCTGGGTATTCGCGCTCCCACTGCTTGAGCATCTCCTTGATATTGCGGCGCTGCATATTCTCCTGCGTACCACACAAATTACAGGGAATGATCGGAAATTCGCGCAGCTTAGCATAGCGACTAATCTCCTGTTCGCTGCAATAGGCCATCGGGCGAATCAAGATGTTCTGCTTGTCATCGCTTAACAGTTTTGGCGGCATGGCCTTGAGCGTGCCGCCGAAAAACATATTCAAGAACAGCGTCTCGACGATGTCCTCGCGGTGGTGGCCAAGTGCGATCTTGGTCGCGCCGATCTTCTTGGCATAGGTGTATAGGCTGCCGCGACGCAGGCGCGAACACAGGCCACAGAAGGTCTTCCCGTCGGGCACTTTCTCCTTCACGACCGAATAGGTGTCTTGCTCGAGAATATGGTAGTCGACGCCGAGCTCGCTTAAATACTTAGGCAACACATGCTCGGGAAAGCCAGGCTGTTTCTGATCGAGGTTCACGGCAATAAGATTGAAGTCGATAGGGGCGTGTTTCTTCAGGCTTAGCAAGATATCGAGCATCGCGTAGGAGTCCTTCCCACCCGAGACACACACCATAATGAGGTCGCCCTCCTCGATCATCTTATAGTCGGCCACCGCCTTTCCTACATCGCGGCGTAGATTCTTATGGCTGCGATTAAGCAAGCGAAGTCTGCGCTGTTCCGGGGTTTCGTTTCTTTCTGTCACGCGTCGTTCTCCTAGACCTGATCAATACTGCGCCGAGGCTATGTGCCTAAGCGTAAAACTTCTCGCCCTTGGCCGCCATCTCGAGCAGGCGCGGCGTCGGTGTGAATAGCGGCCCCAAGTGAGCATAGCGCTGCGCTAATTCGCAGAAGGCCTGCGCGCCCATGCTATCGATGTAGCGCAAGGGGCCACCACGGAACTTTGGAAAGCCAAGCCCAAGAATAAGCCCCATATCCGCCTCGATAGGATCGGCGACGATACCATCCTCGAGACAACGCACAGTCTCTAGACACAGGGCTAGCATCATGCGGGCGATGATCTCCTCGCTGTCAAATTCTTGCTGCGTAGCCTGCAAGGCCTCTATGCGCGCGACGATGGCAGCGTCGATCTGCTTCTCGATGCGACCACTCGGGCCGGGCCCATAGCGATAGAAGCCCGAACCAGTCTTCTGCCCCAACTCCCCCGCCTCGAACAACAGGTCCATGGCCGACTTGAAGTCATAGTGCATGCGCTGCGGAAAGCCCTCGGCCATTACCGCCTGTGCGTGTACCGCCGTGTCCATGCCCACTACGTCCAATAGATAGGCAGGACCCATCGGCCAACCGAAGGCCTCCATAACCTCATCGATCTTGCGGTAGTCCGCGCCGTCACGCAGCAATTGCGAGAACGCACCGAAATAGGGGAATAAGATGCGATTCACGAGGAAGCCAGGGCAGTCGTTGACCACGATTGGCGTCTTGCCCAAGGCTTGCGCATACGCCACAGTAGTGGCGATCGCCGCGTCGCTGGACTGCGCGCCGCGAATCACCTCTACCAGAGGCATCAGAGGCACGGGATTAAAGAAGTGCATGCCACAGAAACGCTCGGGATGTTGCAGCGCCGTGGCCAGATCCGTAATCGAGATCGTCGATGTATTCGAGCAAAGAATTGCATCTGGCCCTAGCAATGGCTCCACTTCGCTCAGCACCGCCTTCTTGACTCGTGGGTTCTCGACCACCGCCTCGATTACGATATCGACTCTGTCGAAACCAGCATAATCCAACACTGGGTGTATGGACTCCAGCATAGCCGCCGCCGCGGATTCCGCGAGTCGCCCCTTGGCCACCTGCTTATTCAATAAGGACGAGGCCTCCTGCATGCCCGCGTCCAGACCCGCCTGGGCGATATCCTTCATCAGCACAGGCACGTTTTTGAGGCTCGACTGATAGGCGATGCCGCCGCCCATGATGCCCGCACCTAGGACCGCCGCGCTGCCTACAGCCTTGCCAGCCTTGCCGATGCGACGGCTCTTCTGGCGCAGCCATTGATCGTTGGTAAATAAGCCGATCAGGTTGCTAGCCACCTCGCTCTGCGCGAGATCGGCGAACAGCGCCATCTCGAGCGCGAGCGCGCCATCGCGTGGCAGCGCTACGCTCTTGGCTAGGGCGGCGAGTACGAGTTTCGGCGCCGGGTTATGAATGTCGCGGCTCTGGGCCAGAAGCGCCGTACCCTGAGAGACGAGGGCCTCCAGTACGCTTGCATCGATCGCGACAGGGCCCTTCTTAAGCGCTCGGGATTCCTGCCAGGCGGCCTTGTCTTCTTGGCAAAGACTAATCTGCTCGAGCGCGGCTTCGAGCAATAACTGGGTATCGCAAATCGAGTCGACCGCACCACTGGCTAGCGCCTGCTGTGCATCGACTTGCTTGCCGGACACTATCCACTGGATTGCGGAGGCCACATCCATGACACGCGGCGCGCGCACCGTGCCGCCAAAGCCAGGGCAGATACCTAAACCGACCTCTGGGAAGCCGAGGGAGGCACGAGGGCTAGCTATACGATAGTCCGTGGCCAGACAGAACTCCAAGCCGCCACCCAGGGCGTGCCCGTCGATCACGCTCACGGTAGGAAATGGCAGCTCCTCCAACGCGGTGAACACGCGGTTGCTCTGCTCGACCCAGGTGCGAAGTTCGGCCTTGGGGAGCTTGAACAGCCCGCTGAACTCGGCGATATCGGCACCCACTATGAAGCTGCTCTTGGCGCTGGAACAGATCAGGCCGGCGATGCTGCGCTCCTGGCCGAAAAGCGCCACCGCCTGCTCGAGCTCTTTCAGCGTGGCACTATCGAACTTATTAACCGGCGCACCCTGCAGGTCGAAGCAAAGATGCGCGATATCCTCCTCGAGGCGTGTCACCCTAATCGCATTACCTTGATACACTTCTCACCTCCAACGTGGTCGTAAAGGCGGGCATTATAGTCAATGTCGGCGCCTATAGACAGGCGCGTAGCTACCGCACTGCGCTTGCCCGGCCCGGTAGCTTACTGCAAAATGAAACGCTCAATAACGCAGCCCGCCGCGGCGCCAGCACAAAGGATTTTATGAATCGACGACCCACCGCCACCCTGAACCTGCTCTTAGGCGCCCTTGCCATCGCCTGCGCCCCCATCCAAGCCGCAGAGCACGCCACCATCACCCTCTATCACCACGTATCGGAGTCGACACCAGCCTCCACCAGCGTGGCGCCAGCGGTATTCAGGCAGCACCTAGACCACCTGCGCGACGAGGGCTTCAATGTCATGCCCCTCCCCGAGCTGCTCGAGGCACTGCGGGAGCGTCGCCAGATTCCCGATAAGAGTGTGGCCATTACCTTCGACGACGGCTATAGCTCGATCTTCGATACCGCCTTCCCGATCCTGCAGGAGTACGGCTTCCCCTTCACCCTATTCGTTAACACCCAGCCCCTCAACGATTCCATGTCTGGCTATATGAGCTGGGCACAGGTCAAACAGATGAGTGATGCAGGTGTCACGATCGCCAACCACATGGAGAATCATCCCCATATGGTGGACGCCCTACCCGGCGAAGACATGGCCGCGAGAGACCAACGCCTGCGCGAAGAACTACTGAGGGCGCAGGAGCGCATCGAGGCCGAGACAGGACAGAATCACAAGTTCATCGCCTACCCGTATGGAGAGTACGACCCAGCCAATAAGGCGATGTTAGCGGATTTGGGTTTTATGGGGATTGGTCAGCAGTCTGGCGCGGTGGGTTTCGATGCGGATTTCCTAGCGCTGCCCCGCTTTCCATTCGGCGGCAGCTTTACCGATCTGAACGACTTCAAGCAGAAGGTGCAGACCCTATCCTTCCACCTGCTTAAGGTCGACCCCGAAAGCCAGATGACCCAGGAGCGCAACCCTAGCCTCACCCTGCAGTTCGCCGCGGGCGACTTCAATTTCCGCCAGCTAGCCTGTTATGCGGGCAGCCAGCCTATGCAAATGGAGTGGTTGGATCAGGAGCAGGGCTTATTGCGAGTGAGCACGGATCAGACCTTCAATTCGCGCCGCTATCGCTATCTATGCACGGCACCGCTGCGTGGCTCGAACCGTTATTTCTGGTACTCGAAGGATTGGACCCGCTCAACCCCGACGAATCAGGATTGAACGGCGAACTTAACTCTGTCCGTCGCGGGACAGTAAGTCGTTGATGCGGATGATGTCATGGAGCTCGCTGATGTATACGTGACCGCGCTCCGAGTAACGCAATAGGCCCTGCGCGAGGGCGCGGGAGTCTAGTGGCTTTTCCTTCATGCGCATCTGGGCGCGCAGTTCGCGTAGATACGCGTAACTAGGGTTGGTGTTGAGGTTGCGGAAATAAGCGCGGATAGAGGCCTCTACCGTGGCAAAGGACCTAACCTCATGGCTAGCATCGTCGGCACGCTGGCCTGGCACGAGCCCACAGCCCTCATCGAAACACCACTGCCCGAAGATATTATTGCCCTCGCGAGCAAAGCGAGAGGTTCCCCACGCAGACTCGGTTGCGGCCTGCGCCAAAGCTAGAGACACGGGAATGATGTCGACACGCACTAGCAACTCGTCTATCAGATCGACTGGCGACAGCTCGCTGTCCTGTAATCGATACTGCAAGGCGAACTCGTCTAGGGTTTCCTGCTCCGTGGCGCTCAAGTCGCCGCCAGTGGCAAGGATATTGGCGTACAGCTGCACTTTCGCGCGGCGCTCTAGGATGCGTTTATTTTCTGCCTCGATATAGGCATTAAAATAGGTGAAGAAGGTTTCCTTCTTCAAATCGATATTGGTGATCGCTTCGAAGTTTGGCAGCGTGCTCTCGACACTGGTTTCGACCGGCACAACGCTCTCTTCCACGACCACTTGTTCGTCAACTTGTCGTACTTTGACGTAAAGGGCCAGTGGCAGGGATGCTAAAATCACGATCAGGCCGGCGCGCACAAGAGCAGAGGATCTTGGGTAAGCAAATAGTCTGAACATTAAGTAATCTTTATCCCGTAATTAGAAAACAGCGGCACCGTAACAAAAAAAGCCTTATAAAGCAAGCTATAAGGACTTAGTGCCCACCCCCCAAACAGTCGGGGGAAAGCGGTGCAGCACCGTTCTTCTTGGCCCATTCGGTTGGCGTATAGGTATGCAGGGCTAAGGCATGCACGCCGTTGTGTAGTTGCTCAGTTAGTAGACCGTATAAACGCTGATGACGTTTCACGGGGCCCATGCCTTCGAACTCGGTGGAGACGGCAGTAACCTTATAGTGAGTCTGTGTGCCGGGCCCACCATGATTATGGCTCTCATTGAGCACATCCAAATGCTCCAACAGCAAAGCCTCACGCAAACTCGCCTCAATACTACGCTGCATATCCATTCTAGACTCTCTCTCACTTTTTAACATTTGCGGACAGTTTACTGCTCTTTTCTTGTTTAACCCTAGCATTCAACATTTATACTTCGTTGCTGAACCAAATTACTCCGTTGCTTGCACCGAATCACTCCATTGCTTGAACCGAATCACTTCGTTGCTCGAGCCACGAGGAAGGCATGGAATTGCCGGAGACGCCAAAATGCTCACATCCCTGTGAAGGCTCGACGTGCGCGTCCGACCGCCATGGATGGCGGGAGTGCCGAAAATGCAGGAGCAATTTATCGACCTGGCGCCCGACGCTCCTGCACTTCCATGCCTCCCTCGCGGCTCTTTTAAAACGCCAATCAATGGTTAATAGATTTCGTTCAAAAGCGTTCATTCAAGATCATTTATACAGATATTTATCAATACGTTAAACTATAAACCTCGCGCAATATCAGCGCTGGATGTCGGGTATAGGGGTTCAGGAACGTCGGGCGCCAGGACGGCGCACGTCGAGCCTGCACAGGGATGTGCGCCCTTTGGCGGTTCCGGAAACCCTATACCCGACAGCCAGCGCGAGCTACGAAGCACGAAGCACGAAGCAATATGACTTACAAAACACTTACCCGATCAACTAGCATTGACCTCAATATCAGGACTCACCAGCAGTATTACAAGCCCAACGCCTAAGCTAGCGATTGCCATTAAACGTGTATTAGAGCGGCATACACGGTAGAATTCGCGCTCAATTCTGCTGAGACAAGAACATCCTATGGCAATCTCCTGGTACCCCGGCCACATGCATAAGGCCAACAAGGAAATGGCCGCGCTTATTAAGGACATCGACGTCGTTATTGAAGTACTAGACGCCCGCATGCCCCAGGCCAGCTCTAACCCCATGCTCAAGGCCATGCGCAAAGGCAAACCCTGCCTGCACGTGCTCAATAAAGCCGATCTCGCCAACCCTCATATAACCCGCGAATGGCTCGACTACTACAACGCACAGCCCCTAGCCTACGCCGCGACTAGCTCCAAAGAGAAACGCCTAGAGACCTCCGACGTCCTGTTTCTGTGCCAGAAACTCATGCGCAAGGTCAATGCCGCCAAGCCCGTCGTCGAAGAGACTGTTCCGAGCAACCCCGATGCCGCCGCCCTGCGTGCCTGGAAGAAGCAGAATCATAAGAACCAGGTGCTCATCGTCGGCATCCCCAATGTCGGCAAGTCGTCCATCATGAACACATTGCTCGGCAAGAAGATCGCCCGCACCGGCAACGAGCCCGCCATTACCAAGGGCCAGCAGCGCGTGCGGCTCAACGACCACTGGTTCCTCGTGGATACCCCAGGGGTACTGTGGCCCAAACTCGAAGATCAGACTGCCGCCTACCGCCTAGCCCTTTCCGGCGCTATCCGCGCTACCGCGATGGAGTCTACCGAGGTCGCCGTATTTGCCGCCCAGGTGCTGATCGATCAGTTCCCCGAGCGCCTCAAGGAGCGTTATAAGGTCGACGAACTGCCCGCCGACAGCGAAGTCTTCCTGCGCGAGCTCGCGGTGTCCCGGGGCTGTGTGCGCAAGAACAAAGACGTCGACTGGAACCGTGTCGCCGAGCTCATCATCAACGATTATCGGGCCGGACGCTTCGGACCGATGTCGCTGGAGCGCCCCCCGCGCCTTCAGCAAGAACAAGCTCCACAATAGAATTGTGCCGATTAGGGATTGATGTTTCTCAAGCCACCCTCTAATCGGCTAAAATACAGCGCTCGACAACCCTCTTAGGAAACACCCCGGCTCTATGCATACCCTCCATACCTTTGCCCTCGGGCAGCGCTGGCTCAGCGAAACAGAACCCGAACTGGGCCTGGGCATCGTCGCCGATGTCGACCATCGTACCGTCACCCTGGCCTTCCGTTCCTGCGATCAGCAGCGCCGCTACGCCCGTCAACAGGCGCCTCTTAACCGCATCGTGTTCTCGGCTGGCGACACCATCACCACCCTGCACGGCGACGAGCTGATCGTGATCGAGGTGTTCACCCTCGACAACACCGTAATCTACCACTCCCATCTCGCCGACGACGTGACCGAGACGATCAAGCTACCCGAGTCGCTGCTCAGCGACACCCTCGCCTTGAACAAGCCCATCGAGCGCCTATTCTCCGGGCAGACCGATGCCTCGCAGTGGTTTTACCTGCGCAAACACACGCTAGAGCGCCTAGGCGACATCGAGAAGTCCCGCGTATTAGGCCTGTGTAGCGGCCGCACCGATCTTATCCCGCACCAACTCTATATCGCCTCCGAGGTCGCCTCGCGTTTCGCGCCACGGGTGATGCTGGCGGACGAAGTGGGTCTCGGCAAGACCATCGAAGCAGGCCTGATCCTGCAGCAGCAACTGGTGACAGGGCTTGCCAGTCGCGTATTGATCATCGTGCCCGACGCACTGCTCAATCAGTGGCTAGTCGAGATGCTGCGCCGCTTCAGCCTACATTTCAGCCTCTATGACGACGAGCGTTGCAGCGAGATACTCGAGGCCATGGCCGACGAGGAAGGCGGCGGGCGTAACCCCTTCATGGAGGAGCAATTGGTCCTGACCAGTGTGGACCTATTCCAGAACCAGCCCCAATGGTATGAGTTCGCCATCAATGGCGAATGGGACCTGTGTATCGTCGACGAGGCGCACCACCTGCGTGACGATGCGGTGCACAGTGCACCGAGCGCGGACCCGCGTCGCAAGAAGCGCACCGACTATGCCATGGTCAAGCGCATCGCCGAGTCTAGCCGCGGCATCCTGCTGCTCACTGCGACGCCCGAGCAGATGGGCCAGGAGAATCACTTCGCCCTGCTGCAGCTGCTCGACCCTAATCGCTTCACGGACTACGAGGCCTATCACGAGGAGCACGCCAACTATCACGACCTCGCAGCGACTATTAACGCGCTGGTCAGCAAGTCTAGCCTGTCGGCCACTCAGCTCGATGACCTAGAGGCAGTCTTGGCGACTCGGCATGAGCCCAAGGGCGTTAACCAGATACTCTCGCCCCTGTTGCCTTCCAGCACCGCCAGCGGCACCGCGCAGAACGAGGCACGGGAGCGCTTGGTGCGCATGTTGCTCGACCAACACGGCACCGGCCGCATCCTGTTCCGCAACACCCGTAAATCCCTAACCGGCTTCCCGAGCCGCGAGGTGCACCCCTATCTGCTGCCACTGCCCCCGGCCTATGACGATCTGCGCATCGCCCGGCCAGAGGCGCTCGAGACCCATCTCAAGCCAGAGATGGCCTATATCAGCGCCAGCGCCCTGATGGACGAGGAAGAGGCGCAGCAGAGCCTGCCGTGGACCTCGGTTGATCCGCGCGTGAAATGGCTAGTGGACTTCCTGCAGAGCAATCGCGGCGAGAAGGTGCTGCTGATCTGCGCCCAAGACGTCACCGCCATGAGTCTGGAGAAATACCTACGTGTGAACGCCGGCATCCGCAGCAGCGTGTTTCATCGCCACATGGATCTACTGGATCGCGACCGCGCCGCAGCCTATTTCGCCGGCACCGAGAGCAGCGCACAGATTCTGGTGTGCTCGGAGATCGGCAGCGAGGGCCGTAACTTCCAGTTCTGCCGCCACATGATCCTGTTCGACTTGCCGCTAAACCCAGACCTATTAGAGCAGCGCATCGGGCGTCTGGATCGCATCGGCCAGAAACACACCATTCAGATTCATGTGCCGATCTTCGAAGGCAGCGCACAAGAGGCGCTGTTTCGGTGGTACCAAGAGTCGCTCAACGCCTTCCTCTTCGTGGCGCCGGCGGCCTATCGCGTCTACCGACAATACGAGAGCGCCCTGCACGAGCTCCTGCTGGCCCCCAAACTCGACTCCGCAGACTTCGAGCAATTCCTGCAGGATGCCAAGCAGCTCAACCAGACCTTGAACGCCGAGCTAGAGCAGGGCCGCGACCGCCTGCTGGAGATCAACTCCTTCAATAAGCAGAGTGCGGAACAAACGGTACAGCAGATTGAAGAGTTCGAGGCTGCCTGCACGCCAGAGGACTATATGAAGGAGGCCTTCGACGCCTTCGGCATCCACTACGAACACAATGCCGACGACAGCTATATCATCCATCCTACCGAGGAGATGATCGTCGACTCATTCCCCGGCCTGCCAGACGACGGCATCGGCGTCACCTTCGCTCGCCAGCTGAGCCTGCACCGCGAGGACATCCAGTTCCTGACCTGGCAGCATCCCATGGTGCGCGGCGCCATCGACATGGTGCTGGACTCGCCCCAGGGCGGCGCGGCAGTCAGCCTATTGCCGGCCATAAACGGACGCGAGGCGGGTATTACGGAGCAGGAATTCGTGATCGAGGCGATCTATCGTATCCTCGCCCCCGCCCCGAAACACCTGCAGATGTCGCGCTACCTACCCGCCACCAGCTTCTGCTATACCCTCGTGCCCGAGATCGAAGAGGAGCGCGCGGCCAAGGTATCACTCGACCCAGTGCGCCACAGGCTGCGCTATATCGACAAGCACGAGGCCGCAGGCCTGATCAGCGAACATCAGGCCCGCATCATCGACCTGTTACGCAAGGGCGAGGCGAAGGCACAGGCGCAGATGGCCATCAAGGTCGGCGCTGCCAGCAACGACATGCTCAAGACCCAGACCGGCGAGATCAAGCGCCTGGTTGCATTGAAGCAGGTCAACCCCAATGTCAGAGAGTCGGAGATCGAATATCTCAAAGAACAGACCATGCAACTGCACCAATGCATGAAGCAGGCTAGTATTGAATTACTCGCTGTCCACGTCGTATTTAAGGCCGGATAGCAAACCCAACGATCAGGAGTCATTGCATGACGCAACGCGCAAGTAATACCGCCGCACAGGCCCAGAACAATGCTGCCGGAACTAGCCAACTAAGCGCCCCGGCCCAAGTTCACCCTGCCTTCGAGTGGCTGCGCAGCCAGCGTATCCCGACGCTAAACGTGGTGATGGAAGAGTATCGACACAAGGTCACGGGTGCGCAGTACTTTCATCTGGCCAGCGATGACGTCGAGAACGTGTTCCTCGTGGCACTGCGCACCGTGCCCATGGATTCCAAGGGCGTTGCCCATATTCTGGAACACACCGTGCTATGCGGCAGCGAGCGCTACCCAGTGCGCGACCCCTTCTTCATGATGATTCGTCGCTCACTCAACACCTTCATGAACGCGTTTACCAGCAGCGACTGGACCGCCTACCCCTTCGCAAGTAAGAACCGCAAAGACTTCAACAATCTGCTCGAGGTTTACCTGGACGCCGTGTTCTTCTCGCGCCTGCACGAGTTGGACTTCGCACAAGAGGGGCACCGGCTGGAGTTTAGCGAGGCAAGCAATCCAGACAGCACGCTGGAGTACAAGGGCGTGGTGTTCAACGAGATGAAAGGCGCCATGAGTTCCACGAATTCGATCCTGTGGCAGACCCTCAGCAAGTATCTCTACCCGACCACCACCTATCACTACAATAGTGGCGGCGAGCCCGAGCATATCCCGGACCTGAGCTATGCCGAGCTCAAGGAGTTCTATGCCTCCCATTACCACCCCAGCAACGCGGTGTTCATGACCTATGGCGACATTCCCGCAATCGATCATCAACAGCGCTTCCACGACTTGGCGCTAGCGCGATTCGAGAAACTAGACATCCACATTCATGTGCCGGACGAGAAGCGTTATTTCGCGCCGGTGCGCGTGGAAGAGAGTTATCCGCTAAGCGAGCAAGAGAGTGAAGACGGCGAGAGCCAAGACAAGACCCATGTCGTCATGGCATGGCTGTTAGGCAAGAGCATCAATCTCGATGACATGTTTCAGGCCCAACTACTGTCCAGCGTGTTGCTAGACAACAGTGCCAGTCCTCTCATGAATGTCCTAGAGACCTGCGGCCTAGGCTCCTCCCCCTCCCCAATGTGCGGATTAGAGGACGGCAATCGTGAAATGAGTTTCATGTGTGGCCTCGAAGGCTGCGCTAAGGGCGCCACGGCAGAGGTAGAAGCCTTGATTCGTAGCACCCTAGAAACACTCGCGCGTGATGGCGTGCCCGAGGAACAGGTGCAGGCAGCCCTGCACCAACTAGAGTTGCACCAGCGTGAGATTACCGGCGACAGCCATCCCTATGGCCTACAGCTGATCATCGCGAGCCTGTCCAGCGCCATCCATGGCGGCGACCCGATCAACGTCTTGGACATCGATCCGGCCTTGGCGCGCCTGCGCGAACAGATCGCGCAACCCAATTTCATCGGCCAACTCATTCAGAAGCTGCTGCTAGACAACCCCCACAACCTGATCCTGACACTGCAGCCAGACCCGCACCTATCGGAGCGACAAGTTGCCGCCGAGGTGCAACGCCTGCAAGCGATCAAGGACAGCCTCAGCGCAGACGAGGCGCAGCAGATCATCGTGCGCAGCAAACAACTAAGCGAGCGCCAGGAGGCCCAGGACGATCCCTCGATCCTGCCCAAGGTTGGGCTAGAAGATGTGCCCGCCGATCTGCCCTCACCGCCGTCGCTGAACAGCGCGATCGACGTCGCGGCTAGCAAGATGCCGGTGAGCTTCTACCTCCAGGGCACCAATGGCATCTGTTATCAGCAGTTAATTATCGAACTGCCGCAACTAGACGACGAGCTACTCGCGGTGCTGCCCTACTACACCACCTGCGTGTCGGAGTTCGGCGTTGGCAAGCGCAGCTATGGTGAGGTGCAGACCTGGCAGTCCAGCATCAGCGGCGGTGTCGGCTACTACGCCAACATCCGCAGCACGATAGACGACGAGCAGCGCAGCAAGGCGATCATCGTGCTGTCTAGCAAGGCCCTTGTCGCCAATCAGGCAGCCCTAACCGACCTATTGTTCGAGACCTTCTTTGATGTGCGCTTCGACGAGGTGCAACGCCTGCGCGAGATCATGGACCAGATCAGCGCGCGCCGCGAGAGCAGCATCACCGGGCAAGGCCATGTCTTGGCGATGGCGCTGGCCAGCAGCGGCATGAGCCCGACCGCACAGCTTAACCACCGCTTCACAGGTCTCGCCGGCATTAACTCATTGCGCGCCCTGAGCAAGGCCATCAAGAACGACGAGCAAGCCAAGGCCCTGCTCGCCAAGTTCCAAGCCATACACGACAAACTCAAGCAGGCGCCCAAGCGCGTACTGTTAGTCGCCGAACAGGCCGCTCAGCAAGCCATCACCGAGACCCTCGCACAGCGCTGGAGCAAAGCGAGCGCGCCTAGTGACGGCTTCCAAGGCCTATTACTGCCCGAGCGCCGCGAGCAAGTGCGACAGGTCTGGACGACCAATACGCAGGTAAATTTCTGCGCCAAGGCCTACCCTACCGTGCCGTCCTCACATCCCGACCACGCCGCACTGTCTGTGCTTGGTGGTTTCCTACGTAACGGCTTCCTGCACAGGACGATTCGCGAGCAAGGCGGTGCCTATGGTGGCGGCGCAGATCAGGATGGCAACTCGGCCTCCTTCCGCTTCTATTCTTACCGCGACCCGAGGCTGGTAGAGACACTGAAAGACTACGATCGCGCCATAGAATGGGTGCTAAGCGGCACTCACGACGAGCGCCAAGTAGAAGAGGCAATACTGGGTGTGATCAGCAGCATGGATAAGTCTAGCTCGCCCGCGGGCGAGGCGAAGCAGGCGTTCTACAACGACCTGTTCGGCCGCACCCTTGAGCATCGTCTGCACTACCGCAAGCAGGTGCTCGAGACTCAACTGACCGACCTGCAGCGCGTGGCTGGTCGATACCTATTGCCCGAACAGGCCAGCATCGGCTTGATTAGCAACGTCAGCAAGTTAGATCAGGTCAAAGAGTTGCATCTAGAGGCACACAGCGTTTAGATGCTAAATGACATATAATTCAATATGTTATGCCGCTAACTTCGAGGGGTTATCGCGTCAACTGAAGAGGAATAAAATATTTTTAAGATATTTTCAAATTCTTTGGAACTATGTGCGAACCCCACAGTCTTAATAGGTGTAGGTGAATTGCAGACAAAATTGTGGGTTTTGTTTCATTTTATCTCTCCCTTGATAGTAGTAATTTAAACCCGGCCCCTTTGGCCGGGTTTTTTTTTGCCCAAAATTTCTCCGTGCGAAATAATCTTGGAGCGCTCGCCCTATCGGAAACTCCCACAGATCTGCTTCAATCCCCCCGCAGCGCTATGATGGTGTCATAGGCCATCTTGATCTCCTGGGTCTTCTTCTTCGCTATGGCCATCATCTCTTCGGGCAGACCCTTGGAGACGAGCTTGTCTGGATGATGCTGACTCATCAGTTTGCGATAGGCGCGCTTGATATCGGCAGTGCTCGCGCTGCTATCCAGCCCCAAGACCTTGTAGGCATCGCGCAGGCGGTCTGCGGGAGCCGCCTCTTCCTGAAAGCGAAACTGCGCGCTCATGCGCAGGACTAGCTGATCGAACGCCGCCTTAGGGTAGCCTAGGCTCGCGGCCATCGACTCAAGTAGGCGCCGCTCACTCGTCTCCATCTTGCCATCTGCCAGAGCCGTGGCGATGAGGATCTCCAGAAACATCTGAATAAGATTGCGCCTGCGCTGACATTCAAGCTTGAACTGCGCCAATACCTCTTGATAGGGAAAATTGTCCTGCTTGCCTTGTTCGAACAACTCGATCGCCAGCTTGCGCTGCGCCGGCTTCAGTTGCATCTGCCCCATGACCTGCTGGGCCAGCGATATCTCGTCGCGGCTGACGCGGCCATCGGCCTTAGCGATATAGCCCATGAAGGAGAATACGGCGGTGAAGAATGCCATCTGCACGCGTTCGTTCGTCTGTGGCCCGCCGATCCTATCGATCGACACTCCGTCTAGGCCTGCATCGAAATAATTGCCCAAGGCGGCGCCCAGAACGGCCCCCATTGGCCCGCCCATGACGAAACCAAACGTGCCGCCAATTACCTTACCCCACCAACTCATAGTCTTCCCTGTTCCAAAAGCCTCGCCATCGAGGCACTACATTAAGAGATTAGGCGTTGCCACCAGTTCTTGCCAAGTTCCTGCGCGCAGCGGTCGATCTGTGCCTGATAGCGATCGGCATTGACCTGTACCCGCGCCGCCGTGTCGATGAGCCATTGCTTGTCTGCATAGGTGCGGCGCTCGAAACCCGTGTTGCCCTCGTGATAGGCCAAGTAGAGGTCTCTGGCGTCGTGTAGGGCGATGTTATTGCGCCTATAGCTATTGGCGTTGTACCAGCCCACGAAATCCACCGCATCTTTGAAACTCGAACGCTTGGCGCGCGAGTTGCCGGTGGAGCGCTGGTAGTCCGCCCAGGTGCTGTCCAGTGCCTGGGCATAGCCATAGGCATTCGATGGCCTCGGGCCAGGTATTACCCAGAGGATGCGGCTACGCGCGGGCTTGGCCCGCGAGCGAAAAGCCGACTCTTGATAGATAAAGGCCATGGACACCGAGATCGGTACCCCCCAGCGCTTTTCCGAGGCCGCTGCGGCCTTAAACCAGGAGCGGTTCTCCTCGAATATAGAACAGGCATTACTAAGGTTCTTGGGTTGGCTGTTGATGCAGCCAGTAAGACTCAGGAGCGCCAGCACTATCAATGTAATTCTTTGCATTGCCGCCCTCCTCTAATTGCGCCTGGCACAAGGCTATTGCTGTTCTTTCAGAAAAGACACGAACTGCGCCTCATCCATTACCGACACGCCTAGTTCCACCGCCTTGTCGAGCTTGGAGCCGGCCCCGGGGCCGGCCACCACCCAGTTCGTCTTCTTAGACACACTGCCCGCTACCTTAGCACCCAATGCCTGTAATTTCGCCTTGGCCTCGTCGCGGGTCATAATCTCTAGGCTGCCTGTGAGCACGAAAATCTGCCCGCTCAAGGCGTCGGACTGTTCGGCGACTTCTTCGTCAGACCAATGCACACCTGCCTCTCGCAGGCGCGCGATCACCACACGGTTCTCGTCGTTGGCGAAAAAGTGTGCGACATGAGCCGCGACTATCGGTCCGACATCTTCAACCGTTTCGAGCGCCGCAGTATCGGCGCCCATTAAAGCCTCGAGGCTACCGAAATGGCTCGCCAACGCCAAGGCCGTGGCCTCGCCGACCTCGGGAATGCCGAGGCCAAAGAGGAAGCGTGGCAGCGTGGTGCTACGCGATTTATCGATGGCGGCTAACAGATTATTGGCAGACTTCTCCGCCATGCGCTCCAAGCCCTCGATATCTGCGTAGCCAAGATGGAATACGTCCGAGACATCCTTGACGATGCCCGCATCGACGAATTGCTCGACTAGTTTGTCTCCCAACCCTTCTATGTCTAAGGCCCCACGGGCACAGAAGTGCCTGATGGCCTCTTTTCTCTGTGCGGGGCAGACTAGCCCACCACTGCAACGGAACAGGATATCCCCGGCGGGCTCGACTTCCGAACCACAGGCGGGACAAGTCTCGGGCATATGTACTTCGCGCAGTTCGACCTGCGCATCCTCGGGCGTCACCACCTTGACGATCTTAGGGATCACGTCTCCCGCCCGGCGCACGATTACGGTGTCGCCGATCCGCACTCCTAGGCGCGCGATCTCCGCCATATTATGCAGGGTAGCATTGCTAACGGTAACGCCGCCGACGAACACCGGTTCGAGGCGCGCCACGGGCGTAATAGTGCCGGTTCGCCCTACTTGAAACTCCACATCGCGCACGACGGTAGAGACCTCTTCGGCGGGGAACTTATAGGCCATCGCCCAGCGCGGCGTGCGCGCGTTAAAGCCAAGTTCCGCCTGTAGCTGTAGGCGGTCGACCTTGATCACAGCGCCGTCGATCTCGTAATCGAGCTCGGGCCTCTTAGCGAGTAAGCGCTCCGAATATTGTAAACACTCCTGCGCGCCTTTCACGACTTGCCGCTCCGGGTTCAAGCGCAAGCCCCATTGGGCTAAGAGTTCGAAGGTAGCGCTGAGGCTAATAGGCGTCTGTGCGCCTTGGGCAACCTCGAAGATGCCGACGCTATAACAGAACATATGCAGTGGACGCGCCGCGGCGATCTTGGGGTCCAACTGGCGCAGCGTGCCCGCGGCGGCATTGCGCGGGTTCACGAAGGTCTTGGTGCCCGCCTCTGCGGCGCTAAGATTGATTTGATCGAAGCCTGAGCGGCTCATATAGATCTCGCCGCGCACCTCTAGGCGGCGCGGGATAGCCGACCCCTTGCTATCTTCGGCGGCAGCATCGCGCAGGCGCAATGGCACATCCTTGATCGTGCGCACATTATGAGTGATGTCCTCACCGCTTACGCCATCGCCACGCGTGGCGGCGCGCACCAGCAGGCCATCCTCATAGAGCAGGCTCACTGCCACCCCATCGATCTTGGGCTCGCAGCTATAGTATATCGCCGCCTCGCTGTCCAAGCGCTTCTTGATGCGTTCCTCGAAGTCCACTAGGTCGCTGCCATTGAAGACCTTGGCTAGGGACATCATCGGCAGCTCGTGCCTAACCTGCTCGAAGCCGGCTAGGGGGGCGGAGCCCACTCTCTGGGTTGGGGAGTCGGGACTGATAAGTTGCGGATACTCCTGCTCAATCTGTTCTAAGCGCAGGAATAGCTGATCGTACTGCGCATCGGGGATGATGGGCGCATCGAGGGTATGGTAGAGGTAGTCATGACGAGCAAGCTCTGCCCGCAGTTGCGCGAGCTCCTGCAAGACGGCTTGCCCGGGTTTCGAATGCTCGGTCATTTTGGCTGACGTAGTTGCCTAAGATCGAAGTCGCGCACGCGTTGACGGTAGTGCTCGATGGTCTGCGCGGTCATGACGCTGCGATTATCGTCTTTCAGATCGCCGTCTAGCGCAATGCGCAGTTGCTGTGCCGCGTCGAGCATTCTGTCGAAGGCCTGCATGCTAGTGGCCACATTGGGCAGCGTCATGAAGAAACAGACGCCGCGTGTGGCGAAATCATTAATCTGATTCAAGTCGAAGGTGCCAGGGTTCACCATATTGGCCACGCTAAACAATACTGGGCTACTAGGATCTTGGTCGAAATGACGATGGAAAATGCTCATGTCGCCGAAACGCAGCCCCGAGACCAGCAGTGCCTGCAAGAGGTCGACGCCATAGAACTCGCGGTCCTGCTTGGCCACGACATTGATGACTAGCACCTCACTATATTCCTGTGGCGCTGCTGGCTCAGTGTTAGCCGGCTTCGCCTTCGGTGCTTCGGGTGGCGGAGTCTCTTGTGCTGGCTCGTCATCGTAGAACCCTTCTTCTAAATCTTGTTCTTCCTCTTCGTATTCATCGTCGGCGAACAACTGCGCCTGGTGTGACTTGTCTAGTGACGGCTTCGCACTTCGCGTCTGTGGCTGCTCTTTGGCGGCACGTGCAGGACTGACGTCCTCGTCGAAACCGTCCAAGCCCAGCACCGGCTCTGCGCGTTCATTGCCGTGGAAATTCCGCTCCCGCACCGGCTCTTCGCTGCTCGCACTCATGCCATTGAGCTTATCGCCCGCCCATTTTAACCAGCGGCGCGGCCCACTCTCTTCGGCCTCTTGTTGCACTTCATTCACGTCTGCCCATGCATCGTCGTCATCGTCATACAGCGGCGCGTCGCCGCGCGGGGCCGATAGCGGCTCTTGATCTTGCGAATCGCCGTAGACGGCATCGAACTCCTCCGCCTCGAGGTCTACTTCTTCGTCCTCTGCGTCGTCTTCATCTTCCCAGGACTCGTTGTCGTCGTAGGACTTGCTCTCGTAGAGGTCGTCGTCCTCATCGTCGTCATCGTCATCGCCTTGATCGGTATAATCGGCGTCGTCGTGTTCGGCGTCATCTAATTCGTCTTCGAAATCGTCTTCGTCTTCTTCATCATAGTCGTCATCGGAGTCGATACTCTGCTCCGATGGGCTATCGTCGAAATCGTCGTCTTCCTCATCGCTATCGTCATAGTCGTCGTCGAAGTCGTCTGCGTCCCCATCGTCTTCGAATTGTTCAGCGTCCTCGTAAGCGGGTTCTAGTTCCGCATCGTCGGTGTCGGCAGGATCCGTGAACACATGGCGGTCTAGCGGATCGTCGTAGTAATCCTCATCGCTCTCTAGCTTTGACTCAGGCTCGCGAGGCTCCTGCACCGGAACCACCGCGCTGCTACTAGCAGGAGTGTTCTGTGCCGCTGCGGCGATGCGGTCGATGGGGCGATGCACCGGCTTCTGCACAATGGGGGCACCGCGTTGGCCCAATAAGTTCTTCTGGCGAGCAGCATCCCGCGCGCTGGCCACACTCGACTGCCGAGGGGCGCTAACACTCTCGTCTTCGTCGTCTTCACCAACCGTGTCCATGAGCACCGGGATGGCGTGATCCGACTTGCCCGCCTTGCGGCGTTCGTTCGAGGTGAATTCGGAGTTCTGTTGCAATACCTGAGCGAAGGAGCGCTCGACCATGCGCGCGCCGCCGTTGGGCAGCTCGGAACGCACGAGTTCTTCGGGGTCATACTGGGGAATATTCTTGTCCAAGTGCATGCGCAATTGGCCACGGCGCGCGCGCAGGGCTACGTATAAGCCCCGCAGAATTACGCCCACGATCGCGAGGATTAGAATTAGGATAAGAAGTTCGCGTAGCCCCATATTTACAGCTCTGTCTCTTTAGTTATTTTTGCTTGCCTGCGCGCAGTTCCTGCGCCACACAGATATTCTTACATCGCCGCCAGCTCTGCCGCCTCGGCGATATCCACCGCCACAATGCGCGACACGCCCGGCTCGTGCATGGTAACACCCAATAGCTGATTTGCCATTTCCATAGTCAGCTTATTGTGGGTGATAAACACGAACTGCACGGAGCTGGACATCTCCTTCACCAAGTTGGCATAGCGGCCCACGTTGGCATCGTCCAGCGGCGCGTCCACTTCGTCCAACATACAGAACGGCGAGGGGTTGAGCTGGAAGATCGAGAATACCAGTGCGATAGCGGTCATCGCCTTCTCACCGCCCGAGAGCAGGTGAATGGTGCTGTTGCGCTTGCCCGGTGGCCGGGCCATGATCGCCACGCCGGTATCCAGCAGATCCTCGCCCGTCATATCCAGATAGGCATGGCCGCCCCCGAACACCTTCGGGAACAGCTCCTGCAGGCCAGCGTTAATCTTGTCGAAGGTCTCCTTGAAGCGCGTGCGAGTCTCTTTGTCGATCTTGCGGATCGCGTTCTCTAGAGTCACTAGGGCGCGCTCGAGATCGTCGTTCTGCGAATCCAGATACACCTTGCGCTCGGACTGCTGCTTATACTCATCGATCGCCGCCAAGTTAATGGCCCCCAAGCGCTGAATGCGGTTGCCTAATGCTTCCAGCTCACGCTCGCAGCCCGCCTGATCTAATTCTTCGGGAATATTGGCCAGCACGGTCTGCAGGTCGTACTTGGCGTCGCGCAGCTGCTCTTCGAGCGCCTCGCGCTTGACCATATCGCCCTCATTGCGCAGGCGATGTTCCATCATCTGCTCACGCAGGGCCACGGCCGTGCGCTCGAAGTGAGAACGCTGCTGCTCGAGGGTGCGCAGTGTATGTTCGTTGCTATCGGCCTTGGCCTTGGCTGCATTGAGCTGCTCCTCGACCTCGAGACGCCTCTGCAGCTGTGTCTCCAACTCCGCGCGCTTCATCTCCAGCGGCTCATCGGACTCGGCCAACTGCCGCCGCAGAGACTCGATGCGTTCCTTGGCACGCTGTACCTGAGAGGCCATGCGCTCCTTGGTGTCACGCAATGACTTGAGCTGCGAGTTCAGGGACTGCTGCTGCAGGGCCAATTGGTGTGCCACGTCTTTATCATGACGCGCCTTCTGGCGAATCTGATCCAAGGCCTCGCGGCGCTCGTCGCGCTGCGCTAACAGCTGTTCCTTGCGCTCGGTATCCTGCTCCATCGAGTCCAGTGCGGCCTGCAGATTAGAGCGGGCCAGCGCGGTGTTCTCTTCCTCGATGCTCAGCTGTCGCTGCAACTCGTCTAGTTCATGTTGCAAGCGCTCGCGGCGCAGCGTGGTCTGCTCGACCTTCATGAGCTTGGCCCCGAGCTGGGACTTCTGCTCGCTGTACTGGCGCGCCGTCTGGGCGATCTGCCTCTGCAGGTCTTCGCGGCGACTCTCTAAGTCACGCAGCGCCTCGCGCGCACCGGCCTGGGTATCCACTAACTCTTCCACGCGGGACTGCTGCAGGTCGATATTCTCTTCGAGCTTGGATATCTCGCCTTTGCGCTCCAATAGACCAGCCTTCTCGTCGGCCGCCTTACGCACCCGAATCCAAGACTTGCCTAGCCACACGCCCTGCTTGGTGACCACGGACTCCTGGGCTGCCAAGCTGCCACGCATGTTCAGCGCGGCGCCGATGTCTTCGGCCACATAGATGCCTGCCAGCAATGCCGCACTATCCCAGCTCGATTCGATCTTGGCACTCAGTGCCTCTCGGCCAGCTGCATTGGCTGGCTTGTCGCTGACCACACCGGTCTCAACTAGGGATAGCAAGCCCGAAGGCAACTCCGAGAGCAGTCTCTCGACGCTGTCGATATTCTCTACGCACACGCTCTGCAGATAGTCGCCCAGCACCGCCTCGACAGCGGCCTCGTAGCCACTGGCCACACGGATGCTCTCGCCCAGACGCTTGCTCTCGTGCAGCTCCTTGCTCTTCAACCAGCGATTCATGCCTTCGTTATTACGCCCCAGCGCCGCCTTCTGCAGCGCGTCCAAAGACGATGCCCGCCCCTTCAGGCCCTGCAACTCGCTGCGCGCGCGGTCAAGATCACTGGCTACCGCCTGGGCACGAGTGCGCTCTTCCTCGATCTGCTGTGCAAGCTCGCCATTGCTGTTCTGGTGCTGCTCTAGGTCTTCCTCGAGCTTCGATACTTCTATAGAGAGGTTGTCGATCACGCCCTGCTCGGGGTTATCCCCAAGCGACTTCTTCTCCTCCAATAGGCGCTGCTTACGGTCGATGCCGCGCTCGACGATCTTCTCCAACTGCTGAATGCGTGACTGCTCGACCTCTGCAATCTGGCGTGGCTCCTCGGCGCGCTGATTGAACTCGTCCCACTCCTGCTGCCACTGCTGCATACGTTCATCGGACTCCTCCAGCGCGAACGCGGACTCCTCCTCTACCGCCTGAGCTTCCTCGAGCTTGGGCTCGATCTGCTCTACTTCTATTTCTAGCATCTGCAGTTTGGCAAGGTCAGACTCGAGCTCGCCCTTGGTGAGCCCGAATCCATCCTCGGTCTCCATCAGGTCGCGCTTGAGTTGCGCGGTACGCTCGATATGGTGTTCGATGGACTGCTCGATGCGCGCGATATCGCTGCCCAGGCTATAGTAACGACCCTGGATCTCGCTGAGCTGGTCATTGAAGTCGGTGTTGTCTACCAAGTGCTTCTCGATCGACGCATCCGCACTGCGCTGGTCGGCTACCGCCGCCTCGATCTTGATCTCTAGGTCTCTGATGATGGACTGCTTGGCCTCTAATTCATCGTTCAATGCCTTCCAACGCAATGCGTTGTGCTGCGCCGTGAGCTCGCGCTCCTGCTGCTTGAACTCCCCAAACTTCTCCGCGGCCTGCGCCTGACGGTGTAGGTGTTGCAGCTGTCGGCCCATCTCTTCGCGCAGGTCCGTCAAACGCTCTAGGTTCTCCCGCGTGCGCTTAATACGGTTCTCCGTATCGCGACGGCGCTCCTTATACTTGGAGATGCCTGCGGCCTCCTCGATGAAGATGCGTAGCTCCTCGGGCTTAGACTCGATCAGACGCGACACCATGCCCTGCTCGATGATCGAGTAGCTGCGTGCGCCGAGGCCAGTGCCTAGGAAGATGTCGGTGATGTCGCGGCGGCGGCACTTGGTGCCGTTGAGCATATAGCCCGAGGTCCCATCGCGTGACACCTTGCGTTTTATGGAGATCTCGTTGAACTGGGCATATTCGCCCTTGATGCGGTTATCGCTATTGTCGAAGACCAACTCGATACTAGCCTGCCCCACCGGCTTGCGCCCGCCCGAGCCATTGAAGATGACGTCGGTCATGTTCTCGCCGCGCAAGTTCTTGGCCGAGCTCTCGCCCATCACCCAACGCACCGCGTCGATGATATTGGACTTGCCGCAGCCATTAGGCCCGACGACAGCGCACAGATTGCTGGGGAAGTTTACGGTGGTGGGATCAACGAAGGACTTGAAACCGGCCAATTTAATACATTTCAAACGCATGGAAGACTCTGTGGTTCGTGCTTCGGTAACGTGCAATGGCCGTACGATCCGAAGATTTTGTATGGTTTTAGTTGGGTTGGAGTTTAGGTCCCCTGCAGGGCGGGCTCAACAACGGTGGTTCTATTTGATCGCCTGCAGGGCAAGCTCAATCACACACCCGTAAAAGATTAAAGCCCTACCACCCAACGCGCCGCTAAGTTTAGCCGATCTACCCAATAATGACACAAAAAATTCTTATGATAAGGCTCATGATCAAAGCGCTAACCCACAGAGATGAAGATAACAAAAGCAAGTTTGAGCAGATGTTCACCAATGCATAAAAGACAATGCCCAAGAGCGCAACTCAGACTTCGCTGAGTCTCTTAGTTGAGATCCTAGCTCGCAATGGCTGCGCCACTAATCTCTAGTTATGCGCGCACGGGTAGAACACATTCGATTTCCCTCTCGGCTCCTTCGGCCATTTGCGTTAAAGCACGCTTTAGGCCTTCCCTACCCTTATTACTGCCATGGATTATCCGAATTTGCTTGGGCCAATGCCGCATGCCCCGCACAAAGCTTATAAGATTAGCCTGGTCGGCATGGGCCGAATACCCTCCGACCATCTCTACCCCGGCCCGCACTTCATACTGCTGTCCATCCAGCTCAACATTTCCGAATACGCCTTTGGAGCAAGCTCCTTTCAATATTTCATGTCCCGGGGTACCCGAAACCTGATATCCCACAAACAAAATGTTGTGCCGTGACTCCTCCAGCATCGCCTTTAGATAGTTCACGATCCGACCACCTGTCGCCATGCCACTAGCCGCAATGACAATCGCAGGCTTCTTGGTGTCTGCCAAATAGCGCACTACTCGTATATGGTCATCATGGGAATTAATAGTTAGCAGACTCTCGAAATTCAATGGGTGTCGTCCCGCATAGACCCGCTGCAAAGCCTCCGCATCCCAATATGGGCGCAGCTTGCGATACACTCTAGTGAACTTGGCGGCCAGCGGTGAATCTACGATGATGGTGATGCCCTTCCATAATTCGGAGGAGTTCTCCTGCGTAGAAATTTGCATGCCTATTTCATGGATAATCGCTTCGAACTCATATAATAATTCTTGTGTACGCCCAATACTAAATGCCGGAATCAACACACTGCCGCCATCCTTGAGCGCTTTTTCGACTAAGCGCTTTAATCGTAGCCTACGTTCACGCCGGCTCTCATGTAAGCGATTCCCATAGGTGCTCTCAATCACCAATGTGTCTGCCTTGTAAGGGGATCTTGGCGCGGGCAACAAAGGTGCATGAGGAGCGCCAAGATCGCCTGAGAAAACTGTGCGATGGGAGTTCCATGATTCTGAAGGAGAGCCGCGTTGTTTGAGTTCAATTTCGACATAGGCAGAACCCAGAATATGGCCAGCGCGCTGAAGGCGCACCTTTAACTGTAAGCACGGCTCATCGCGTAACGGATACCATTTTTTGTAAGCTATGGGGAGCAACCGCGTTTTGACTTGTTTTAGGAAGCGCTCCACAATTCGCCGATCGCGGGTGAAGCCCATTTTAAACGCATCCTCAATCACTAATGGTAAAAGCTCGGCGGAAGGAGCCGAACAAAGAATAGGTCCTTTAAACCCCGCTGCCAGCAGATAGGGCAAGCGTCCAATGTGGTCGATATGCACGTGTGTCACTATCAATGCTCCGACACAACTGAGGTCGAAATCGATCTCCAGCCCCTTATTAGCCTCTCGCCCTTGAAACAAGCCACAATCCACAAGCAAATGCACATCGGCACTCGCCACATAGCGATGGCAACTACCCGTTACGCCATCGGCCGCGCCGTGATGGACGAATTGAGGATATTTCAATTGCATATTGATGCTCCCCGCAAGTATTTGGCTATGCATGCGATGGGGCCTTGCGGGCGATCTTAGTAAAAAGCACAAGATCGTCTACAAGACAGGCTAAACCCAATAATATGTTTCATTAGCTAATACATAGAACCCAACCTTGTTCCTGTCAAATTACAACGCCATAATCGCGTTACTAATTCCAACAATAGTCACAATTGGAAACACCATATGCGCCATTGGGTTAACGAAGCCGTTCGCAAAATTGATGCTGACTTTCAGCGCTCCGCCGACACACATCTTATAAAGCTCCCGCTTCCCTGCTACCCAGGTGTAGACATCTACCTAAAGGACGAGAGCACTCATCCCACGGGCAGTCTCAAACACCGTCTCGCACGTTCTTTATTTCTCTACGGCTTGTGCAACGGCCACATTAAACAAGATACGCCCATAATCGAGGCCTCCTCTGGCTCTACCGCTGTCTCTGAAGCCTATTTTGCTAGGTTGATCAACTTGCCCTTTATCGCGGTGATGCCTGCGAGCACAGCTAAGGGTAAAATCGAGCAAGTAGAGTTCTATGGCGGGCGTTGCCATTTTGTGGAGCGTGGCGACCAGATCTACGCGGAGGCCGAGCGCTTAGCAAAAGAGATGGATGGTCATTATATGGACCAATTCACCTATGCTGAACGCGCTACAGATTGGCGCGGCAATAACAATATTGCAGACAGCATCTTCAAACAAATGGAGCACGAACGCTTCCCGCTGCCTCGCTATATCGTCATGAGTGCCGGTACAGGCGGCACTTCAGCTACATTAGGGCGATACGTACGTTATCGCCGCTTCGACACCGAATTGGTCATCGTGGATCCGGAGAACTCCGTTTTTTACGAAAGCTATATGACAGGTGATAAGTCCCTTACTAGTAATTGCGGCAGCCGCATTGAAGGCATCGGCAGACCAAGAGTAGAACCATCGTTCACTCCGGGCGTCATCGACAAAATGATTCAAGTGCCGGATGGCGCGTCGATAGCTGCGCTGCGTTGGCTAGAGAGATTGATAGGAAGAAAGGCCGGTGGCTCGACAGGAACTAATCTATGGGGAGCACTACAGCTTGCGAAGGAGATGCACGAGCATGAGGATCAAGGCTCTATTGTCACTGTGCTGTGCGATACCGGAGAGCGCTATCTGCACACTTATCACGATGATGCGTGGGTTGCCGAAAAGTTAGGGGACATAAAACAATGGAATTCGTTTTTGCCGCAACTTTAGGGACTCTCTAGATCACGGTTATGAACTAAAGCCTCGTTCTTGTCAGAACGTTTGTAAGTTGGTTAGAACTTCCGGGTAAGCTAAAAACACCCCCCAATAATTGGGTTGGAGCTAGCCTGCCCTCTTCCGAAGGCAAACTAGCTCCCATTTACCGCGAGCTCACTAAACTTTTCATATACTGACCATAGCCGTTCTTGGCTAGGCTGGCGGCACGCTGCAGTAACTCGTCATCGCTAAGCCAACCTTTGCGCCATGCAATCTCTTCTAAACAGGCAATTTTTAGGCCTTGGCGGTGCTCAACAGTCTGCACGAACATGCTGGCCTCAAGAAGGCTTTCATGAGTGCCCGTGTCCAGCCAAGCGAAGCCACGGCCTAATACCTCAACGTTCAAGTCGCCACGCTCCATATAGGCCTGGTTTACCGTCGTGATCTCGAGTTCACCCCTAGCCGAGGGTTTTACCTGTTTAGCTATTTCCACCACATCGTTATCGTAGAAATATAGGCCCGTTACGGCGAAACTCGATTTGGGCTTTGCTGGTTTTTCTTCGATTGAGATGGCGCGTTTATTTTCATCAAACTCCACCACACCAAAGCGTTCTGGGTCCTTCACCTGATAGCCGAAGACAGTGGCGCCACTGTCTCTGGCTACGGCTTCCAGTAGCTTTCCTGTAAAGCCTTGCCCGTAGAAGACGTTATCTCCAAGCACCAGACAAACTCTGCTTTTACCGATGAACTCTTCGCCAATTAAGAAGGCTTGTGCCAAGCCATCTGGGCTCGGCTGAACAGCATAGCTAAGGTTGACACCATATTGGGAACCGTCGCCTAGGAGACGCTGATAGCCGGCAATATCCTCCGGAGTGCTTATGATCAAGATATCGCGAATACCCGCCAACATCAGCACGGACATTGGGTAATAGATCATAGGCTTGTCATAGATGGGGAGGAGTTGCTTGGAAATCCCTTTCGTAATGGGATACAAGCGAGTGCCACTGCCACCGGCCAGCACTATGCCCTTACAGGGTGAGGATATCGCTGTCATGTTGTTTTGATTTCTTCTTTATGCGCTAGCTGCGCTTCGTGTTTTAAGCCTCTGAAACGGCTCATGTTATGGCTTGATAATACAACCTAAAGATTAGCTCTGCCACCACCCATTGCAGAATATTCTTTAGCCTCGCGTTACCACACGGGATTTCTAAGTTCGGATTGCAATTTAGAGAGCTCGAACGCGCTTTATCACACGCGTAAATCATTTTGTCATTTGATTGTCATCGCTATGCAATACCCTAGAAATATCACTGCAATAGGATTATCGCCCCAGATGAACTACAAATTCCGGGGAAAACGATATGAAGATTGCCTTTTTTGGCGCTGGGTATGTTGGTTTAGTAAGTAGCGCATGTTTCGCCAACGTTGGGCACCATGCGATGTGTGTAGATACCAATGAAAAGAAGATTCAGACAATTAAAGAGGGAATGCTCCCAATTTATGAGTCTGGGTTGGACGCAATCGTCGAGACTACCACGAAGTCCGGCAACCTTCTGTTTACCTCAAATCCCGCCGAAGCTATCGAATATGCGAACACCCTCTTTATTGCAGTTGGCACGCCTCCGGATGAGGACGGCTCTGCGGATCTACAATACGTATTAGCGGTAGCCGCAGAGATAGGACGACTCATGACTCGTGACAAGGTCGTGATTACTAAATCCACAGTCCCTGTAGGCACAGCAGACAAAGTAAGATCGACCATACAGGCAGAGCTAAATCTGCGCGGCTCCAGCCTGCGCGTCGATGTAGCCTCTAACCCGGAGTTTCTAAAAGAGGGCAGCGCAGTATTAGATTTTATGAAACCCGACCGTTTCGTGATTGGCACCGACTCAGCAGGTGTAAAGGCTTTGATGCAAGAGCTCTACGCTCCCTTCAATCACAGATCAGATCGTATGATTTTCATGGACATCCGTGCAGCTGAGCTAACTAAATATGCTGCTAATGCCATGCTCGCCACAAAGATCAGCTTCATGAACGAGATTGCGAATCTTGCCGAAGCACTCGGCGCCGATATTGAGCAGGTACGTCATGGCATCGGCTCCGATACTCGCATCGGCTATCAGTTCATCTACCCCGGCATTGGCTATGGCGGGTCCTGTTTCCCCAAGGACGTGCGGGCGCTGACCCATACAGCGGCGCAGATGGGTCAAGTGATGCGGGTTCTGAACGCGGTAGAGGCTGTAAACCTCGCGCAAAAATCTAGGTTGGTGGAATTAATCTCCGCTCACTACAAAGGCACGCTGCGTGGCAAGACCTTCGCGGTATGGGGGCTATCGTTTAAACCGAAGACCGACGACATGCGTGAGGCGCCAAGCCGGGTGATCATGGAGGCTTTGTGGGCCGCTGGCGCGCTAGTACAAGCCTATGACCCAGAGGCGATGGACGAGGTGGAACGTATCTATGGGCATCGTGAGGATTTGCGCCTAGTAGGTACGAGGGATGCAGCACTGATCGGCGCAGATGCACTGGTGATTTGTACGGAATGGCAACATTTTAGGGCTGCGGATTTCGACAATTTGGCAGAACAATTGGCAGACAAAGTGATCTTCGACGGCCGCAACCTGTACGAGCCCACTCGGGTGGCGGCGAAGGGCCTGACCTATTATGGGATCGGGCGGGGGGAGTCGGTTAGGAAGGTTTAGCCACTAGGCCTATTAGAGCCAGCGATTGTGGGAGTGGGCTTGCCTGCTCCCACACCTAGCACTATGGTGCAATTTACATTGGCAGCACTTTCCATTAACTTGCTGGCAGTTCTTTCGCACGTACATAAGGAATCCAGCATGTCACTCCCCCTCAGCGCAGGCGCCCGTTTTCATCGGGCACTGCAAGCCAACTCTCCTCTGCAAATCGTCGGTGCAATTAACGCCTACTCGGCCATGCTCGCGCAGCGCGCTGGGCATCAGGCCTTGTATCTCTCCGGGGCCGGGGTAGCGAACGCATCCTATGGGCTGCCGGACCTGGGCATGACCAGCTTAAACGATGTGCTTATCGACGTGGATCGCATCACCAGCGCCACAGACCTGCCCTTGCTGGTGGATATCGACACCGGCTGGGGCGGCGCGTTCAATATCGCACGTACCGTTAAGGCGATGGAGAAGGCAGGCGCCGCGGCGGTGCACTTGGAGGACCAAGTGGCGCAGAAGCGTTGCGGGCATCGCCCCAATAAGGCGATCGTGAGCAAGAGCGAGATGGTGGACCGCATCAAGGCGGCAGTGGACGCGAAGATCGACCACGACTTCGTGATCATGGCGCGCACCGATGCCATCGCAGTGGAAGGCATAGAGTCTGCCATCGAGCGGGCGATTGCCTGTGTAGAGGCCGGTGCAGACGCGATCTTCCCAGAGGCGATTACGGATCTGGATCAATACCGCCAGTTTAGCGCGGCGGTGCATGTGCCCATTCTGGCGAACATCACCGAGTTCGGGGCCACTCCGCTGTTTAACAAAGCCAGCCTCGCCGCCGCTGGGGTGAACATGGTGCTCTACCCGCTGAGTGCGTTCCGCGCCATGAGCAAGGCGGCCGAGACGGTCTACGACAGCATCATAGAAGATGGCGACCAGGGTTCGGTGGTCAAGCTGATGCAGACCCGCGCCCAGCTCTATGAGGTGCTGGGCTATCATGCCTATGAAGAGAAATTGGATAAGCTGTTTAGCAAAGATTAGCCCCTTGGCAAAGGCCTACGCTCCAACAAGTACATTGAATAATTATAGGAATTTACCATGGCAACAAAACCACTCTCGGGCGCCGGCCTTCGCGGTCAGGTAGCCGGCGAAACCGCATTATGTACCGTTGGCAAGACGGGCTCTGGGCTCACCTATCGGGGCTATGACATCAGCGTGCTGGCGGAGAAGGCGCGCTTCGAGGAGGTAGCGTTTCTGCTGCTTCGGGGCCACCTGCCTACGCAGCTTGAACTGGATGTTTATAATAATAAAATCAAATCATTACGCGAGTTACCTAATGCTTTAAAGGAAGTTTTAGAGCGCATCCCTGCCGACGCACACCCCATGGATGTGATGCGCACGGGCTGCTCTATGCTGGGCAATCTGGAGACGGAGCAGAGTTTCGCGGAGCAGGACGATGCCATCGACCGCTTAGTCGCCACCCTGCCCTCGATCATCTGCTATTGGTACCGCTGGTCCCACGATGGCGTGCGCATCGATACCGCCATTCAAGACGATTCCATCGGGGCACACTTCCTGCACATGCTCAGTGACGAGATCCCCAGCGAGTTGTTCACCAAGGTGATGAACATCTCCCTGATCCTGTATGCGGAGCACGAGTTCAACGCCTCCACATTCACGGCGCGAGTATGCGCCTCGACCCTGTCGGACATGCACTCCTGCGTGACCGCCGCCATCGGCTCTCTGCGCGGCCCCCTGCACGGCGGCGCCAACGAGGCGGCGATGGACATGATCGCGCAGTGGCATAGCGCGGACGAGGCGGAGCGCGAGATCATGGGCATGTTGGCACGCAAGGAAAAGATCATGGGCTTCGGCCATGCGATCTATGCCGAGTCGGACCCACGCAATGTGATCATCAAGCAGTGGTCGGAGAAGTTGGCCGAGTCTGTGGGCGACACCGAGCTCTATCCGGTGTCCGTGCGCTGCGAAGAGGTGATGTGGCGCGAGAAGAAGCTGTTCTGCAACGCGGACTTCTTCCATGCCTCGGCCTATCACTTCATGGGCATCCCCACGAAACTGTTCACGCCGATCTTCGTGATGAGCCGCGTGACGGGCTGGGCGGCCCATGTGAAGGAGCAGCGCGCCAACAACCGCATCATTCGCCCGAGCGCGGATTACACCGGACCTGCGACCGCGGAGTGGGTGGATATAGAGGAGCGCTGATCTCTCGATCGTGGAGTTTGAAGAAAGGTCCGGGGGCAGCCGCGCTGCCCCCGGTGGGTCATGGGGTTAAGGGAAGCACGCCCGGACCATGACCCCGCCCAAGTTCCTTCTCGGGCTACGATCACACATTCCCTGTGTTCGTCTTTAAACGTAGTTCAGCTTTTTGGATGCTGCAAATAAAGTAGCAAAATTTTTTTACATCGCCATTTCGGCTACTATTAACCCTTCACTTCAACACCGAGAGAGTCAGCATGTCAGCCACTGTGGAATTCAACGAAAGACCAGCCCCGGACCAAGAGCTAGTCGACATCGCTCAATACGTCACCGATTACGAGATTCATTCTAGCGAGGCCTATGACACCGCTCGCAACTGCCTGATGGACACACTCGGCTGCGGTCTGCTCGCCCTGCGTTTCCCCGAATGCACCAAGCTGCTCGGCCCACTAGTGGAAGGCACCACCGTACCCCATGGCGCGCGTGTGCCTGGCACTCAATTCCGCTTGGACCCTGTGAAGGCGGCCTGGGACATCGGCTGCATCATCCGCTGGCTCGATTACAACGACACCTGGTTGGCCGCAGAGTGGGGCCATCCATCCGATAACCTCGGCGGCATCCTCGCCGTGGCTGACTATCTGTCGCAGAAGAACGTCGCCGCGGGCAAGGCGCCCCTGCTGATGAAACATGTGCTCACGGCCATGATCAAGGCCCACGAGATTCAGGGCGTACTGGCGCTGGAGAATAGTTTTAACCGCGTAGGGCTTTGTCATGTCCTACTCGTGCGCGTGGCATCCACCGCCGTCGTCACGAAGATGCTGGGCGGCACGCAATCCCAGATCATCGATGCGCTTTCCCAGGCCTGGCTGGACGGCTCTAGCCTACGCACCTATCGCCACTCCCCCAATGCTGGTCCGCGCAAGTCTTGGGCAGCAGGAGACGCAACCTCGCGCGCGGTGCGCCTAGCGGACCTGACGATGCGTGGCGAGATCGGCTACCCCAGCGTGCTCAGCGCGCCGAAATGGGGCTTCTACGACGTGCAGTTCAAGGGCAATAAATTCAAATTCACCCAAGGCTATGGCAGCTATGTGATGGAGCAGATCCTGTTCAAGATCTCCTTCCCCGCCGAGTTCCATTCCCAGACCGCCGCCGAGGCCGCCGTGCGCCTTCACCCACTAGTGAAGGATCGCCTAGACGAGATCGAGCGCATCGTCATCCACACCCACGAGTCCGCCATTCGCATCATCAGCAAGAGCGGCCCGCTAAACAACCCGGCCGACCGCGACCACTGCCTACAATATATGACCGCAGTGCCCCTAGCCTTCGGCGACCTGGTCGCCGAGAACTACGAGGACGACTTCCACAAGGCCCACCCCATCATCGATCAGCTGCGCGAGAAGATGGAAGTGATAGAGGAGCCCCGCTACACCAAGGAGTACCTAGAGGCAGACAAGCGCTCCATCGCCAATGCCCTGCAGATCTTCTTCAAGGACGGCAGCTCCACGCAGAAGGTAGAAGTGGAATACCCAGTGGGCCACAGGAGACGCCGCAAGGAAGGCATTCCGCTGCTGGAGCGCAAATTTAGGAGCAACCTAGCAACCCGCTTCCCGGCCTCCAGAGTCGAGAAGATCTTCGCGCTGTGCAAAGATCAGAAAGCCCTAGAAGCCACCCCAGTCCACGAATTCATGGACCTGTTGGTGATCTAAATACAACAAAGAAAAGTTATTCGCTTTAATTAACACCACCGAACGAGCAGCCAGCACTCCCGAGCGCTCCGATGTGCGGTGAAGTGATGCAGGAGCGTCGAACGCCAGGGCTGGCGTTCGACGAGCCCACATGGATGTGCTCGTGGCGTCTCCGGCAGCGCTTTACCGTGCAGCGAAGCGCGTCACTCGAAGTGATATCCTTCGCGAACCTACCACCATTTCCTCTCCCCCAAGAAAATTTCAAATCAAAACCTTGAAATATTCGCAAAACCCCACATCTTTGAAACAACGGCAGATGCTCCTGGGAGATTTGCCGTAGAGCTCGATCTTCGGATGGGCTTAACAACTAACTTATATATTGCTTACGAGGATATACATCATGAGAAATTTTGATTTTGCACCCCTATACCGTTCTACTATTGGCTTCGATCACCTGACTTCCCTGCTCGACTCCGTCACGCAGCGCGAACAGAGCCAACCTAGTTACCCCCCTTACAATATTGAACTGCTTAGCAAGGATAAGTACCGCATCACCATGGCCATCGCCGGCTTCGTGGATGAAGAGCTACAGATTCAATCCGAACAGCGCACCCTTACGGTCCGAGGCAAGAAAGCCGACGACGGCAAGGAGCGCAACTTCCTGCATCAGGGCATCGCAGGGCGCGACTTCGAGCGCGTGTTCCAGCTCGCCGATCACGTCAAGGTCACCAGCGCCAGTCTCGAGAATGGCCTGCTCAATATCGATCTCGAGCGCGAATTGCCCGAGGCGATGAAACCGCGACAAATCGCGATCAACGGCAAGTTGGCGCAACTGCTGGATAACAAGCCAGCGTAATTAGCGCTCGGCTGTAGGAGCGGGCTCGCCCGCTCCTACAGATTGCTGGCTTTTATTCTTGCTTCATTGATCTACTCGACTTTCTTTTCAAATTTCGTCATAGGCTTTTCATTTCCCGGCAGACTTTCTAGTCTGCTCACGTAAACTTCCTCTTGCAGTTACCATCTTGCTTCGTTTAAACAATAAAATCGTGCACTGGCGCAGCTACTCGCCACGATGCGCACATAGAGGGTATTTCATGATTAATCAGTATTCATCTGCCTATTCCACAGCAAGCACACTCCTAAAGGCGTTCCTAGCGTTCGTGCTGCTCAGCGCACTACTGTCCACCTCCGCACATGCGGACACCTACCGCAAAGGGCAATACATAGAGCCTGCCTATGAGGGTTGGTGGGAGAATGATGACGGTACCTTCAGTTTCATCTTCGGCTATCAGAACGAGAACTGGGAAGAGGAGTTGGATATCCCAGTGGGTGACAATAATCTATTCTCCCCCGGCGAAGCCGACCGCGGCCAGCCAACGCATTTCCTGCCACGCCGTAATCGCTTCACCTTCGAGGTCGTGGTGCCTGCGGACTGGGGCGACAAGGAACTTTCCTGGACGGTCACAGCCAACGGCGTCACTAAGGTCGCTTATGCCACCCTGGCTCGTGACTATGTCGTAGACAATGTGGTCATCGCCTCGGAAACTGGCTCCCTAGGTGCTGGCACGAGTAGCCCCGAGTCACGCGCCAACCTCGCCCCTACGGTGACTGTCCTTGGCGATCGCACAGGAGGTCAGGTCATTCGCCGCGTGCGGGTGGGTGAACCCCTGATGATCGAAGCACGAGTAGAGGACGATGGACTGCCTAAGCCTCGCGCTGCCTCATTGACACGCGAAGTAGCGGAAGGCCGTGAGAAGATGCTGACGCCACCGCGCCAGGTCACTGTAGGCAAGACAAACGGCCTGTTCCTGTCTTGGAATGTCTATCGTGGTGAGGGTGCCGTCGCCTTCGACCCCCCCCAACCGAAGCCTTGGGAAGACACCCGTGCCGGGGCCAATTCGCCATGGGGCGCACTGTGGACGCCACCCCCAATCCCCGAGGACGGCATCTACCACACCGAGGTCACCTTCGACGAGCCCGGCAACTATGTGCTGTGGGGCCGTGCCGATGACGGAGGTCTCTATCACGATGAGTACATCACGGTGATAGTTAGCGAATAGGCACCCACTCACACGATTCATAGCTCGCAATAATGCCCGGCACCTACGCTTTTCGCGCAATAGGTGTCGGGCATTTTATTGTTTGCATCTTGGCCAGAGTCGTGGCTTTATAAGCCCCAATAATGATAACTATAAAAGAGGGGCCTCTCATGCTCGGTATGAGCTTGGATACCATCGCTGCGTTAGCAATCTCACAGCTCAGTTTCATGTGCCTGTTCTTCCTGATTTACCACTGGCACCAACTCATCGGTCGCTTACTCGCCCTCTATAGCTTCTGCCTTGGCTGCTATGTCCTGACCAGCTTCGTCGATGGTAGCGTCTATCCCGTTACCGACTATATCCTCATGCGCTTCGCCACCATGGGCCCCGCGGCACTCTGGTTGTTAGCCCTATACCTATTCGTAGACAATGCTCGCGTGTCCAAGCCAATAATCGGGGTGATTGTCTTCTATCTCGCCCTGCGCAGCTTCGGAGTCTATATTGGCACTGGCGACTCGCCCTCTTTAGAAATACTCTACCTAGTCTGCTATGTGATTCCGCAGATCATCATGATGGGCTTCTGTGGGCACGCCGTATACTTAGCCGTTCAGGATTTAGGCAATGACTTGGTCGAATCGCGTCGCCGCGTGCGAGTACCCTTCGTCGTGGCCATGGGCATGTTGGTAACGGCGATCCTAATTCGAGGCTTCGTGGTCGCCTACCAGCACTACGCCGACCAATTCTCATTCTCGATCACGCCTATGCCGGTGGAGCTATTGTTCTTCTATATGTTCCTCATCACGCTGGTGTTCAATATCTCGAGCATGCGGCTGCAGAACGACGCCTTGCAGGAGATCCTCCTGCCGCGAGAGCAACAGACGCGCCACCTTAGCCCTGTGCCTAGTGCGCACAATAAGGTCGACAACCCCGCATTGGTGCAGAGGATTTATGAGGTGTTAAAGCAGGAAAAATTATACGCGCGGCCAGGGCTGACAATCGGCGAGCTGGCGGAGCGCCTGACGCTGCAGGAATACCGTCTACGTCGCCTGATCAACAAGCAATTGGGGTATCGTAACTTCAATCAGTTCCTAAATGAGTTTCGCATTCAGGAGGCTTGCAAACGCTTAGCAACGGCCTCCGATCATCGCGAACAGATCGCCAACATCGCGTTCGATGTCGGCTACTCCGCCCTGTCCTCTTTCAACAAGTCATTCAAGGATTTGATGAAGGTGACACCTACTCAATACCGCGACCTAGCATCGCACGATAAGCACGAAGAGTTTCGAAGAACCGCCAACTAAGACTAGTCGAGCATATGCACGAACAGGCCACTCTTGAGCTTTGGCTCAAACCAGGTGGACTTTGGCGGCATCACTTCGCCGGCATCGGCAATGGCCATCAAACTCTTTATCGAGGTGGGGTAAATCGCGAAGGCGAGTTTGCACTCACCCGAGTTGACGCGTTTCTCCAGCGCTTCCAGACCGCGAATACCCCCGACGAAATCGATGCGCTTATCGCGGCGCTGATCCTCTATCCCTAAAAGGGGCTGGAATAGATTCCTCTGCAGGATACTCATATCCAAACTGCCCACCGGGTCGTTCTCGTCCCATAGACCCTCGATAGCCTCTAGGATATACCACTTACCCTCGAGGAACATGGTGAACTGATGCTCGCGAGCAGGCTTCACGGCACCATCGCTAGACTCTTTTAACCTAAAACTTACCTGAATCTTAGTGAGAAACTCTTCTACGCCCAAGCCGTTGAGGTCTTTGACTACGCGGTTGTAGTCCAATATCTGCATCTGATTATCGGGAAAGATTACCGTAGAGAAGAAGTTATAAGACTCCTCCCCCGTGTGCTGCGGATTGGCGTTCTTACGCAAGTCTTTCACACGCTGCGCGGCGGCTGAGCGGTGATGGCCATCGGCCACATATAGACAATCAACCTTGTCGAAAGCCACTTGAATCTTCGCCACTAAGGCTTGGTCGGACACCACCCATAGCACATGCCGATTGCCGTCGTCGGCCACGAAGTCATATTCGGGCGGAGTGGAAGTCACGGCGTCGATCAGGGCATCGATCTCGGGTTTGGCACGATAGGTCAAGAACACCGGCCCCACTTGCGCGCTGAGCGTATTGATATGGTTGACACGATCATCCTCTTTGTCGGGACGCGTGAACTCGTGTTTCTTGATAAGGTCTTGCTCATAAGCGGCGACGGAGGCGGCTGCGACTAGACCAACCTGAGCGTGCTCGCCCATCACTTGCTTGTACACATAGAAACAGTCTTGCGCATCGCGCCGCATGATGCCCTGTTCGATAAACTTGTGCAGATTATGCGCGCCACGCTCATAGACACGCGGATCGTAGACGTCTATGGCGGGGTCCACATCGATCTCGGGCTTGTTGATGCGCAAGAAACTGACGTCATTGCCCGTCGCCATCTCGAAGGCCTCTTCGCGATTGAGAACATCATAGGGCGGCGCTGCTACGCGAGCGGCGAGTTCTGGCTTTGGTCTTAGGGCATTGAATGGTCTAATCAACTTCATTGCGAATCCTTATAAGTTCTAAATTCTCAGGGCCTATTTACGGTCGAATACAAAAACGCCATCCCAGTCTTTGGGTAGATCACGCTTGTGCAGATAGCTCATGCGCTCCAGATACACTGAATAAAGACTCTCGGCACGTTCTGAAGCGGGCAAGGCGTGTTGGAGGCTTTCAAAAAGCTGTGTGGCTTGTGCCCATTTTTGGGCACGATACATCGCCAGAGCCTGCGCGAAGACGCTTAAGGTCTCTTGTTGCTGCGCCGTGACATCCTCGGGCGCTCCAATCACCTGATAGATTCTAACAGGCTCACTCTTACCCGCAACCTGTACGATATCGAGTTCTTGATACACAAAACCAGGCACGTGCTGCCGACAGGTCTCGCTGACTATGTTAGGGGTGTTGTATTTGCGCGTCAGCCCCTCTAGCCGCGCCGAGAGATTCACCGAATCGCCGATTACCGTGTAATTCAACCGGTTCTGTGACCCTAGGTTGCCCGCCACCACTAAGCCCGTGTGTATGCCGATGCCAGCCTCCATCAGCGCCACGCCCTCTGCCCGGTTGATGGAGTTTAGCTCCACCATGCACTTCGCAATGGCCAGCCCCGCACGCACCGCGTTCTCGGCATCGTTGGGGCGAGTCAAGGGAGCACCGAACAAGGCCATCACCGAGTCGCCGGTATACTTGTCCACCACGCCATGATTATCTTCTATCACCTTGGTGATCTCGCTGAGGTAGCGGTTCAATATCGTGAGTACTTCCTCGGGTGCCGAGGTCTCACAAAGGGTCGTGAAACCCTTGATATCCGCGAATAGCACGGTCACGATTCTCTCTTCGCCGCCGAGCTCGATCTTCTTGCTCAGCAATTCCTCGGCGATCTCGTGTGATACCACCTTGCCTAGCAGATCGCGCACCTTCTCTTTCTCGGCAAGCCCTAAGGCCATATTATTGACGGAGCCGGCCAACTGGCTGATCTCGTCTTTACCACGCACCTTCACCGACTGCCCGTAGTCGCCCTCTTCTATATGCTTTACGCGAATGGCCAGATCGAGGATGGGCCGCGTCACCGAGCGCGCTAGAAAAATAACGGCGATTAGGCTGAGTGCGAGCACGGCGAGATAGAATTGCAGCAGCACGCGCTGGAAGGCCTCAAGGTTTTCGATGTTTTCGTTATAGGACTTCTGAATCACGGCGACGATCTGAAGAGGGGCACCTGGCTCGCCATAGAGCGAGCGCATCAGGGTGCCGTACTCGCCATCGGCCAGCACAATGCGCTGGGTATCGGTATAGGTCATGCCGGTTAGCTGCAACTGCTCGGTAAGGCGCAGCTGATCGGCCGGCTGTAACGTCGAAGCGATCACCTCGACCTCGGAGGCGTTAATACTGGCCCCTGCCTCCGCGCCGAACCCATTGCGGTATTCCACGATCGATACATCCGAAACGATGCTCTGTTTAACGGTGTCGGTGAAGTCATTGTCCAGCGGGAAGCCGCCGAAGATCCATGCCACCGGCGTGGGCAGGAACAGGGGGATCACGGTGATCTGATAGGGCACGCCCAGCACATTGATGATGGCGTCGCCAATGCCGTTATCACTATTGGCCGCCGCCTCCATAAGCGCCAACCACTCCCCTTCTAGGTGCTCGAAGCCCTGGGTCTTGGTGTCGATGATCACCTCGCCATCCATCGACGAGATCAACATCATGTCTGCCGCACCGAGGGAGCGCAGTAGGATATTGTCCGCCGCGTCGATGATGGTATAGGGGTCGCCAGTGCCGAACGCGTTGCGGAAACCCCAGTCTCGGGTCATGGTGCTGGTGATAGTGAGCAGGGTGTTCTTATGCTCTTCGCGGGTGAAGTCGAAGACGTCCGCCCCCAGCTCTAAGTAGCTGTCGATGGTGTCGGTGGTGTACTGATTATTCTCGCGGTTGACGAAGATATAGATGCCCAATAACACGGGCAACAGCAATGCTAGTAGGAAGACTAGTAGGCGGGTGCGGAAGCTACGGAATGAGAAGAATGCCATCACGGCAGAGGGGACCTCATCGATAACGCGTTCGCGAGACATTAGGCGCCCTGCGCAGACGGGTATCCCGCTCTAGCGTCAATGCCATGCGCAGATTGCTTGCCTGCGCGTCATCGAAGCTGATGCGTTGCTCTAACTCGGCACTGTCGAGGGGAGCGCGCGGGTGCCAGATTCGAACGCTAAACTCGCCGACTGGTACGCCACTGATTAGCGCCTGACCGTTGTCATCCGTCTTCACGGCCAGGCTTGTCTGCGCCACATAGATATAGCCCAACATCCAGTCATGAATATTGCAGCCGATCTCCACGACACCGGGTTGCTCGAAGATTTCCGAGAAATTAACACTCTGACCATTGCCATACAGAGGCAACTCGAAGACTTTCGCGGGAGAGAAGGAATAGACATGGTGCAAGATATCGTCGCTATTGGGGAAATTCACTCGGCTGCCTACGGTTATCACCGTGACGTTAGCGACGAACTCCTTCTCGACTTGATCCACGCTGTAATCGTCCGTGGCTGCGAATTGAGCCTGTAGGCCTATCGGGAGGCGCACCTCAACCACCGCATTGGCCAGTGGCTGGCCAGTATCGGCGTCTTGCAAGGCGATGCGGAGCTCCGCAGCATGGCTAGGCGCGGCGAAACCGGCACACAGCGCCGCACAGCACGCGATGCTGCGCGCCCAAAGAGGTGTTTTAGAAACCAGTAACGCTAGGGTCATTCTGAGGATCCTCGCCCAATTAACTGGCTTCTGTGCGCAGGGCACCGCTTAATCTGCCAGCGAAATGGAGGGATTATAACTCAAGATCGCCGCGGAGAGCCCGACCAATCTGTTCGGCGCTAAAACCACGGGAGAGGCAAAAACGGAACAGCTTTTGCCGAGCCTTAGCGTCTTTGTCTATCTCGACCAGCCCCCTACTCTTGCGCTCCACCAGAGCCAGTAGAGACTCGCGCCATTGCGAGTCACGGCTATCGAGGTGAATCTCGAGCAGGCCGCTGCTAACGCCCTTGCCGCGTAGTTCTTGGCGGATCAATAACGGGCCGAAACCACGGTTACGACGGTAGCGGATATAGGCTTCTGTGAAGCGCTCATCGCTGAGCAAGCCGTCGAGCTCGAGTTGATCGAGCACGGGGCTTAAGAGGAGTTCTTGCTCGGGGTATTTGCGCAGCAACTTGTCGAAAAGTTCTGTGCGGGAGTGCTCGCGGCGCGCTAGGTAGTCCATCGCGGAGCGCCGCAAGGTCGTCTTCAGTGCTTTGTCAGCATCGGCAGACATGGCATCGGCCTATAGGGAGGAAACGAAGTCGATTACTCGACCTCGTCCATCTCATCCATTTCAACCGAGGCCTCTTTGCCCTCTAGGACTGCGCCGCCGAGTGATTGCGCGCGGATCTTAGCTTCCAATTCCTTGGCAATCTCGGGGTTTTGTTCCAGATAAGTGGCCGCGTTCTTCTTGCCCTGGCCGATCTTCTCGCCATTGTAAGCATACCAAGCGCCGGATTTGTCCACGAGATTGAGCTTCACGCCCAAGTCGATGACCTCGCCCATGCGGTAGATGCCGGTGCCATACATGATTTGGAATTCCGTCTGCCTGAAGGGCGGCGCTACCTTGTTCTTCACCACCTTCACGCGAGTCTCGCTGCCCACTACCTCGTCGCCTTCCTTGATGGCACCGATGCGGCGTATGTCCAAACGCACGGAGGCATAGAACTTCAAGGCGTTTCCGCCGGTGGTCGTCTCGGGAGAGCCGAACATTACGCCGATCTTCATACGAATCTGGTTGATGAAGATCACCAAGGTGTTGGAGTTCTTAATATTACCCGTCATCTTGCGCAGTGCCTGAGACATCAGACGCGCCTGCAAGCCCATGTGACTGTCGCCCATGTCGCCCTCAATCTCGGCCTTAGGAGTCAAGGCCGCCACGGAGTCGATAACGACGACGTCTACGGCGCCGGAGCGCACGATCATGTCGCAGATCTCCAGTGCCTGTTCGCCCGTGTCGGGCTGGCTGACCAAGAGGTTTTCAACGTCTACGCCTAGGTTGCCGGCATAGATTGGGTCGAGCGCGTGCTCCGCATCGATGAAGGCGCAGGTGCCGCCATTGCGTTGGCACTCTGCGATGACTTGCAGAGTCAGTGTAGTTTTACCGGAAGATTCAGGCCCGTAGATCTCGACGATGCGGCCGCGCGGCAAGCCACCAATGCCTAAGGCGATATCCAAGCCCAGCGAACCAGTCGAGATGGAGGGAATGGCTTCTTTGCCCTTGTCGCCAAGGCGCATCATGGAGCCTTTACCAAATTGGCGCTCTATCTGGGATAGAGCCGCGGTAAGGGCTTTCTCTCGGTTGCTGTCTTTCTGCGCTTCTACGGCCATAACATTTTCCTTTAGATTATTAACTGTGTGAACGACTCAAGGTGTCGCGTATGCAGTGTTCGTCTCGTTCGCTGTTCCAAGTCAGGAGGACTGGTTTTCAATTGCGGATTATTAAAACAAAGTATTACTGTATATACAACCAGTAGAGGCAAAAATTCTTTATATTGACCCGAACGCCCTAGCTAGCCGCACTTGCCAGCAATTTGAGCTGCTCGTCGAGGACCTCTATTAGCCCCCTCAATGCGGTTTCGACACTCTGCACGCGCACGGCAGCGCGATCGCCTGCGAATAAAAGCTGTTTCGCGATACACGTCGGCCTGCCTCGATCTATCGACCAGGCCCAAGCGATCCATACGGTACCCACGGGTTTCGCGTCACTGCCACCGCCGGGGCCGGCAATGCCGCTTGTGGCCACCGCGAACTGCGCGCCTGACTCGGCCAATGCCCCTTCGGCCATTGCGGTGACGGTCTCGATGCTGACGGCCCCGGGGGCATTGGGTCCATCGAAACAGGTCAGTGGCACATGCAAGTGGCGCTGCTTCGCCGCGTCGGAATAGGTGACGAAACCACTCTCGAACCACTGCGAGCTGCCAGGGATGTCGGTGATGCAGCGGGCTATCCAGCCGCCGGTACAGGACTCTGCGGTGCTCACCTGCCAGCCCTTGAGGAGGAGACGCTCGCCGATGTGCTTACTTAATGTGTAGAGTGTGTCGTTCATGGAAAAGTGAGTCCAGAGGCCACCGGCCTTGCGAAGCTGCTATTAGCATAGCAAAGATTCTGGCCTTGTCACGGCGCCGGCGCAAGCATCGTCTCTGCAAAAGGCCCCGAGCGTCCGAGGGACTTGAACAGCCCCACGAGGTTCAAGGCAAGGCGGGTATCGCTCTGACTCAGCTCGCGTCGTACATTGGCCACGGCCTGCTCGAGGTTAAGCGCCATAAGATAATTACTCATGCCGTTGCGGTAACTTGCCTGCGCTAGATCGAGTGCGAGTTGTTGGTGGGCGAGCTTGTCCTGCAGCGCCTCGCGCTGACGACGCTCCGCGCTATAGCGGCTAAGGGCATTGTCCACCTCATGCCATGCGCTTAGCACTACTTGTTGATAGGCGATGGCCGCCTCCTGCTGCTGCAATTCCCGCAGCAGCACATTCGTCTTGCGCCGCCCCTGGTCGAATAGCGGCAGGCTGAAACGCGGCCCAATGGACCACTGCCGGCTGCCCCAATCGCCCAACTCACTATTATCCAAGGTCTCCAAGCCTAGCCCGGCGCCGAGGGTGATACGCGGATAGAGATCGGCTTTGGCAATGCCTATCTGAGCCGTCGCCTCGCGCAAACGCGCCTCGCTGGCCTGAATATCGGGTCGGCTGTTCACCACATCGCTAGGCAGGCCGAGCGCGAGGTCGGGCATCGGGGCGATGCTCCAGGCCAGCGAAGAGGACAGTTCATCGTTCAGGCTGCCCGGCGCCTGCCCTAGCAAAAGGCTCAGGGCATTGAGAGAACTCGCCTGCTGTTGCTGCAGTGGCGCCAGATTGCTGCGCAGCTGGGCCATCACAATCTGCTGCCGCTCGCGCTCTATCGCGTTATCTAGACCCGCTCGCTCGCGTGCCTCGAGCAATTCTAAGATCTGTGTGTTGCGCGCGATATCCTGCTGCAGGAGCTGGCTCTGATTCTGCCCGCCGCGCAGCTCGAAGTAATGACGCGCCACCTCGGCCAATAGACCCAATTGCCACTGCGCAAGGTTCGCGCCCGCGAGGTCGACGCGTGCGTCCGCCGCCTCGATGCTACGGCTAACGCGGCCCCATAAGTCAGGCTCCCAAGACGCGTCGAAACCGGCCTGATAGAGCGCAAAGGGATCGCTGATAAACTCGATCAGCTCTTGGGACTGATTGGGGCCGGCGATGGCGCTGATCAGCCTCGTTGCACTGCCCGTCTCACTCTGACGCTGCCGACTCGCGGCGCCGCTAGCAGCCAACTGCGGCTGATTCTGACTGCCGACGGCACCGCGCTGCAGACGGCTCTGGGCGAAGCGCACAAGGGCCACTTGCAAGTCTTGGTTGTTTGCTAGGGCACGTTCCTGCAATCGCATAAGAGCCTCCTCCTGGAATAAGCCAAAGCCCTCCAGCATCGAAATACTCTCGCCATCGCTGCGCAGTGCAGCTTCTGCTGCTGCCTGCTCACTCGCATTCAAGTCTTGCCACCGAGCTGGCGTGTCGATCTGCGGCGCAACATAATCTGGCCCGGCACTTAGGCAGCCGCCGAGCATAACGCCTAGCGCGATGGGCCCTAGCAATCCAAGAGCAGTGTGTTGGGAAACGCGTTTCATGTGTTCTCCTACAATTACACTAAACGATGACGAAACAGCCACGCCGCCCACGGCAGAGTCAACGCGGCAATGACAAACAGGGGCACTAGGTCGTGCCAGACAGTCATAAGACTCACACCCTCGAGATACACCCGCTGAATCAGATCGATGGCGAAACGCAGAGGGTTGGCATAGGTCAGAATCTGAATCGGCATGGGCATGTTGCGCACCGGGGTGGCCAAGCCGGAGAGCAGCATCAAGGGCATACTCAGCATGAAGGCATAGAACATGGCCTGCTGCATATTCGCCGACAGTGCCGAGATCGCCAGCCCGACCCCAACGCAGGAGATCATGAAGAATATGAGTCCCAAATAAAGAGAGATAAATGACCCCGCCATGGGCACATGGAACCAATGCAGGGTAACCATCATGACGATAGTAGACTGCACCAAGCCAATCATAATCGGCGGCACTGCCTTGCCGATCATGATCTCCGCGGGGGACATGGGCGTGACCAGCAGTTGATCGAAGGTGCCCTGCTCGCGTTCGCGCGCAACCGATAACGCCGTCAGCATCAGCGTCTGTAAGAAGGCTAGCGAGGCGATCATGCTCGGCATAAAATACCATCGCGTCTCCAGATTGGGGTTATACCAGGAACGGGCCTCGATGCTGAGCGCCGGCGCTCCACCGCCATGGCTCTGTCGCCACTGCTGATTGAAGGACGCCACAATCGCATTAATATAGGCTGCGGCAGAGCCGGCGCTATTAGAGTTGCGCGCATCCAGAATCACTTGTAGGTCGACCTCTTTGCCCGCGTACAAGTCCTCCGCGAAGCTAGGGCCGAACTGCAAAACCAATAGCGCCTCGCCACTGTCGATCGCCTCCGCGATTTCATGTTCCGAAGTCAGATTCGCAACTCGGTGAAACACGCCACTACTCTCGAGTTTGCTGATTAACTCGGTGGAGACGGCGGAGCGACTCTGATCTAGCACTGCATAGGGCGCATTAGTCAGGTCATAGGTCGCGGCATAGCCGAATAGAAAACTCTGAATAAACACCGGCATGATCAACACGATGCGACTGGACGGATCCTTTAGAATCGCCAACAACTCTTTGCGGCACAGTATGAAGATGCGATGCAGTAGTGCAAACATAGTGCCTCCTAATCCAAACGCTTGCGCGTCACGAATCGCGCCGCGGAGATAAAAAACACAGCATAGGCAATCAGAATGCTGCACTGAACAATGATCTGTGGCCACACATTGCCCGCCAACATAAGCGTCTTAATCAGCGACATGAAATGCGTGGCGGGGAAAAGATGCCCGATAATACTGATCGGCAACGGGACATTGCGTAGATCGAACATGAAGCCAGAGAGCATGAGCACCGGGAGCAGACTCACTAAGAGTGACACTTGACTTGCCATGAACTGATTCTTGGTCACCGAGGAGATCAACAAGCCGATGCCCAATGCCACCAACAGATACAACACGGAGGCAAAAAGCAGAATTAGCAGAGAGCCCATAATGGGCACTCCGAACAGGAAGCGCGCCGTGACCAGACACATGGCCAGACCGATGATGCCGACGCAGAAATAGGGAATGATCTTCGCCAGCAATATCTCCACGGGCTTCACTGGCGAGACGAACAGGGCCTCGAAGGTGCCTCGCTCCCACTCCCGCGCCATCACCAGCGCGGTCAAGAATGCCCCCACTAGGGTAATGATCAACACGATCAAGCCGGGCACGAGGTACCAGGTGCTGGTATTGGACTCGTTAAACCACAGGCGCGACTCCACATCGATGTAGCCGAGCCCGCCCTTGCCGATACCGCCGACTCGGTCGAGGCTCCTAACGCCCTGTTGGGCGAGTGTCGCCGTGACATAGTTGAGAATAATACTCGCCCGACTCGCCTCCGCGCCATGCACGATCACTTGAATAGAACCATGGCCTGCCGCCAATTCACTCGAGTAATTACTGGGTACACGCACGATGCCGTCGACCTCGCGCGCTAGCATCTTGGCCTCGGCCTCTCGCATCGAGGTGAGCATGATCGGGGAAAGAAACGGGCTTAGCTGCAGGCCCACCACGGCCTCCATCGCAGTGGGCGAGGAATCGTCCATTACCACCGCTATCGGCGCATTCTTCACATCCAGAGAGAGGCCATAACCAAAGATCAGCATGAGGATGACCGGTAGCAACAGGCCGATCGAAAGATTACTTTTATCCCGCAGCAATTGCCGCACCTCCTTGCGGGTCAGTGCAAACAGGCGCCGCGCGAATGCGCGAACGCTGTGCCGATGCGGATCGAGTTGCGGCGCGGCGACCGATGCTTCAGGCACTGGCCACCTCCTTGTCATTGCGTTGTGCGGACTGTCGTGCCTGATTGACGATATCGATGAAGGCCTTCTCCATATTAAGAGGCGAGGTGGCGCTATGCCCGGCCTGCACCCATACCTCGCGCGGCGTGCCCAAGGCCTTGAGCTCCCCTGCATCCTGAATCACTATCCGATCACAGTACTCTGCTTCATCGAGGAAATGGGTGGTGATGATCACGGTTACCCCTGCGTTGGCCAGTGCGGTGATACGCCGCCAAAATTCGCGCCGCGCCAGCGGGTCCGTGCCGCTGGTGGGCTCGTCGAGGAAGAGGATGTCCGGCTCATGCAGCAGGCCCACCGCCATGGCCAGGCGCTGTTTGAAGCCGCCGGGCAGGTGCCCCGAGGGCGTGCGTTCAAGACCATGCAATTCAAATTGCTCGGTGACAGTCGCGATGCGCTGGCGCAGGCGCTGGCCACGCAGGCCATAGGCGCCACCGAAGAACTCAAGGTTTTCCTTAACCGAGAGATTGCCGTAGAGGGAGAACTTCTGCGACACATAACCGATGCGCCTTCTGGCATTCGCGCGCGCGGTGCGCAGGTTCACGCCGGCCACTTGCAGGAAGCCGCTGGTAGCGGGCAATAAGCCGCACAGCATGCGAAAGGTTGTTGTCTTGCCCGCCCCATTGGGGCCGAGCAGGCCGAAGATCTCGCCGCGCCTGACCGCGAAGGAGGTGCTGTTTACCGCGATGAAGTCGCCGAATTTGCGCACGAGGTCACGTACCTCGATCATCACTTCGTCTCTCGCAGCGCCGCCACAAGCATCCGCTCCGGTAACACTCTTGGACAAGGAGACGGCAGCGAGCGAGGCGTCTGTCTCGCCTTTGTCGTGGTGCAGTTTGGCGCGCATGAGCACCATAAAACCGTCTTCCAAGCGCGGCGACACTTCCTCTACTCGCGCACCATCGAGAATTTTCCGCAGGCACAGCGCATCGCTTTGGGTCTGCTCGTTGAGAATGAAACGCACGTCTCCTCCCTGAGGGACGGCGTCTATCACCATATCGTCGGCGTCCAAGAGGCGCGACTGCAGCAGGCGGCTCGGCTGTTTGCTCGGCGAGCGCGCCATGAAGCAGCGCCCACGGGCATGGTCACTCAAGGCCTGCGGTGTGCCGTGGGCCAAGACCTCACCCTCGTGCATCACATACACCTGCGCGCAGCGTTCCGCCTCGTCTAGATAGGCGGTGCTGATGATCACGGTCAAGTGTTCGTCGTGGCGCAGCTGTTCCACAATCTCCCACAACTCGACCCTCGAGAGGGGGTCGACGCCTACCGTCGGTTCATCCAACAGAAGTAGCTCGGGGGAGCGAACGAGGGTGCAGGCTAGGCCTAGTTTCTGCTTCATGCCGCCGGAGAGTTTGCCGGCCGGACGCTCTGTGAATTTGGCTAGCCCAGTCATCTCCATCAGGCGCGCATAACGCTCCACACGAGCCTGCGCCCCTACCCCATGCAAGTCGGCGTAGAGGTCGAGATTCTCCTGCACACTCAGATCCTCGTAGAGGCCAAAGCGTTGTGGCATATAGCTGATGCGGTCTTGGATCTGTTGGGGGTCGCGCTTAGCATCCACGCCAAGCACCTCGATGCTGCCAGTCTCCACCCGTAGAAGCCCGGCCAGCAGGCGCAACAGGGTGGTCTTGCCCGCGCCATCGGGGCCTACGAAGGCGCTGATAGTGCCGGCGGGGATGGCGAGATTGATGTCGCGCAGCGCCACAATTGTGCGGCCAGATTCCTTGTCCAGAAACTGCTTGTGCAGGCCCTGAACTTGCACTGCACTGCCCGCGGCGTTCATTAGCGCTGCGCCCCCAGGCCATCGGCATCCAAACGCACGGTGGCGGGCATGCCCAGGCGCAGGCGGTTGTCGGGATCCTCTACGCGCACGCGGATCTCATACACGAGGCTGGTGCGTAGGTCTTCGGTCTGCACAGACTTCGGAGTGAACTCTGCGACAGAGGAGATATAACCCACCGTGCCTTGCAGGCTTTGTTCGGGATGACTGTCTGTAGTCACGCTGGCCGACTGGCCCGGCAATACCCTGCCAAGATTCACCTCGCTGATATAGGCCCGCACCCACTTAGGCTGGGTAATCGCCAAGTTATAAGCCGGGCGTTGTGGCGACGCCATGTCCCCTGGCTCCAAGAGTCGGGAGCGCACGATGGCGGCGATCGGTGCACGCAGCTGCGCATCCTCTAGTTGCTGTTCCAATACGGCTAGCTCCGCGTTCGCCGCCTCCAACATCGCGTCCGCACGGGCGATATCTTCGCTTGCGGGCCCATCAATACTCAATGCCTGCACCTGTTGCGCGCGGTTCAGGTTTGCCTCGGCAATCGCGAAGCGTGCCTCGGCCGACTCGATATCGAACTGGCTTACCGCCTGACCGTCGGTCTCGACATTGATATTGCGCACGCGCTGCAACTGCTGCCGTGCCTGATTGAGCTCTGCCTGTGCCGCATTGCTTGCGGCTTCAGTCTGCGCGATCTCCTGCGGTCGACTGCCCGCGACCAGTCGGTTCAGGCCCTCTTGCTGCACCCTCACTTGCGCGCGGGCTTGGCGGATACGCAGTGTCAACATGGTGGTGTCCAGCACCGCGAGTACCTGGCCGGGCACGACACTATCGCCCTCCTCTACCCGCATCTCTTGGACGCGTTCACTGCCCTTAAAGGCCAGTGCCACTTGGCGCAGGTCCACGTTGCCATAGAGTACGATCTCGTCGCTAGTCTCGTCAGTACGCCAAGGTTGTAGAATTACGGCCGCCGCCGCGACTCCTAGGAGCAGCACCGGCACCAGAATTTTTTTGATTTCCATGAAGTTTGACCCGTTTGGCTTGGAAGGGGTGATTGTGTGAATATTAGCTGCTAGAATCCCCTAAATCAAATGCCAATTTGAATTTTAACTAAACGATATTGAGAAACGCCTGTGAATAGCAATGAGACGCCTAAAGGCGCTAAACGTGTCAGTCAGCATACCGGCCGCCTACCCCGTGCCGATGGTGACAGTACTCGTGCGCAGATAATAGAGACAGCTGGCCAGCTATTCGCCGACCTAGGCTATGGCGGCACCACCAGCAAATTAATCTGCGAGAAATGCGGTTGCAACCTCGCCGCCGTTAACTACCACTTCGGCAGCCGCGATGGCCTCTATAGCAGCGTGCTGATCGAGTCCCATAGACGCCTCATCGGCTTGAACACCATGCTGGACATCAGCAATAGCAGCGACGACTCACGCACTAAACTGAGCCACATCATCGATACCCTCATCGATGGCATCGATGCCAATCAGTGGCATTCGCGCCTGTTTATCCGCGAGATCATGGCCCCCTCAGTGCTCATAGACGAGATGATCAAGAGCGAGGCACTGCCAAAGCTATCCCTGCTCAAGGCCCTTATCAGCGATATAACCGGCATCGATACGCAAGACCCGACGATGTCTCTCACACTGCTTAGCACCATGGCGCCGTGCATGCTTCTACTGGTCGGCAATCGAGATAATCTGCGCAAGGTGTTCGGCGATTTCTGGAAAGATAAGGCTGCCATGAAGAGCCAATTGAAAAACTTCCTCTTCGCAGGCCTAGACCAACTAAGCGCCCAGCACCGCAACATCACAAAAAATCACGCTTAGCCATTGGTCAGCGCAAACCCTCTAGCGCTAGAATGGCAATAGCCTCAGTCTCCAGCTCAATGAAAGGATCCGTATCATGGCTAGATTTGCGCAGAAATTAGCGGCACTTAGCCTCGTCACGCTAGCCGCACTGACCAATACACCCGGCACATGGGCACAAGCAGCAGGCTTAGACGCCGGCCGCGATCAACTCGCCCCTGTCGCGAACTCTGAGTGGAATTACGCCCGCGCGGCGCATCTATTGGAGCGCGCAGGCTTCGGGGGCACACCGGAGCAGATCGAAGCATTGGCCGCCATGACGCCCGCCGCGGCAGTACGCTCGCTAGTGTATTACCAATACACCGATAATCGTCACCTAGCCCCCTTCGTTCACTCCGGCATTCACGACCCAGGCCTAGAACCCTTCCCCCCTAGCCGCCCCGCCACCACGGAGTTAGCCAAGGCCACTGGCGAGGCGCTCGGTATCAAGGTCAAGCCCGAGGGCAATCGTCCCCTGCAACCGGTGGTCAACAAATTCTTCTACTGGCTGCGCGCCAGCGTGCTTGAGACCGATCGCGTCGCCTACTGGTGGGCCGAGCGCATGGTCAACACGAATGCCCCGCTGCAGGAGAAGATGGCGCTGTTCTGGCACGGGCATTTCGCGGTGAACGAGAGCAAGGTGCGTGACTATCGCAAATTGCTGAACGAGTTGACCCTGTTTCACGAGATGGGTACGGGAAGCTTCCGTGACCTGATGGTCGCGGTCGCGCAGGATCCGGCCATGCTGTCCTTCCTCGATGCTGGGGTAAACGTTAAGGGCGCTGCCAACGAGAATTTCGCACGCGAGATCATGGAGCTATTTACCATGGGCGTGGGCAATTACAGCGAGAAGGATATCCGCGAGGCGGCCCGCGCCTTCACCGGCTGGAATTATGTGGACGTTAATTTCGTAGTGAACGAGCAGGAACACGACGACGGCGTGAAAGAATTCTTGGGCCGCAGTGGTAATTTCGATGGCGTGCAGATCATCGACATCATCATGGAACAGGATGCCACCGCCGAGCACATCGCCGGCAAGCTGTATCGCTTCTTCGTGCGCGAGGATTTGAACCCCGCACTGCAGGGGCAACTGGCCGCTATTCTGCGCGATGCCGACTACGAGATCGCGCCATTACTCGAAGCCATATTCCTCTCGCAAGACTTCTATAGCAACGCCTCTATGGGTACTCAGATCAAGAGCCCGGTGCAGTTGGCCGTGTCTACCTATCGCAAGTTGGGCCTAACCCAAGTGCCCGGCGTACCGGATTTTAATCAGGCAACTGGCGCCCTGGGCCAATCCCTGTTCCGCCTCCCTACGGTGGCCGGCTGGGCGAGCGGGCGCTCCTGGATAACGCCAGGGCTACTGCTCGAGCGCGGCAACTTCGCACGCGATGTCTTGTTCCCCGATATCAATTTCATTCCGCCTGATCGTTTCAATGGCAGCGCAGAGATTCGCAGCGTCGCCGATCGCATACGCCAAGGAATGGATATTACCTCCGCTACCCAGCCTTCCGTAGTCGGCGCGGGTCAGGTCATGGCCGAATCCAATATGCTGGCCGACCGCGACGAGGATTTTAATACCCGCTACGGCAGCTTCCGCGGCTGGCAGATGGCCATCGAACGCGTGATCCCCATTCCGCGCCAGACCGCGCAGATGAATCTAAGCGCCATGGTCATGGACGAGCACCTTGGCAACACTACTCAGGTGGTGGATTATTTCATCGCGCGTTTCATGTCCGTAGCACCGGATCTAGAAACCCGCGCCAAGCTAATCGCATTTCTAGACGAAGACTTAGGCACCAGCGCTATCGACATCGCGCAAAGCTATATGGAAGACTCCTTGCGACTCTTACTGCACCTAGTCATGAGCCAGCCAGAGTACCAATTGAGCTAATAGAGTGAGACCTCGATGAAAACAGACCCGTTATTGCAACAGACCCTCAAACGTCGTGCGCTGCTGCGCGCAGGTTTCGGCCTAGGCCTAGGCGCGCTGGGCATGGTGCCTTCTGGTTTCGCCCGCGCCGCGCAAGCTGCCGCCGCGCAGGCTAAGGCCGATGGCAAGGTACTCGTCATCCTCGAGCTCTCCGGGGGTAACGACGGCCTCAATACGGTAGTGCCCTATGGCGACGACGCCTATTATCGCAACCGTCCTAATATCGGCCTAGCGAAGGACAAGCTGCGCCTAATCGACGATCACTTCGGCTTCAACCCCGGCATGGCGGGTTTCGAGCGCCTATACAAGGATGGCAAGATGGCGATCGTGCATGGCTGCGGCTATGACAACCCGTCTTACTCACACTTCACCTCCATGGCCTACTGGCACACCGCCTCGCCCAATAGTGGCGACGAGTATGGCTGGGTGGGCAAGCTCGCCGATAAGATGGCGCCGGATGCTCCAGCGAATTTCCTCGTCAATATCGCCGACCGACAATCCCTAGCCGTACGCAGCCAATACCATGTGCCCATCGTGTTCGACGAGCCAGAGCGCTTCATGCGCGAGGCTTTCTACGAGGAAAAAGCGGCGCTGGAATCGGTTGCACAAGTCGGGGATATCGAAAACCCCTCGCGCCGTTTCCTGCTCGACATTGCCCGCAGTGCTAACGATGCCTCTAGCTTGGTACGCGAGGCTTGGGAGAATTATCGCTCTCCGGTAGATTATGGGATTACGGGGCTAGACCTGCCCAAGGTCGTCGCTCTATTAGAGGCCGACATGCCCACTAGCCTCTACTATGTGGCCTACCGGAACAACGCCTTCGATACCCATGTGTTCCAGAACGACCTACACCAACGCCTACTCACCTATACCTCTGACGCAGTATCGGCGTTCATGCTCGACTTGGAGCGTATCGGCAGGGCCGACGACGTGGTCTTGATGATCTTCTCGGAGTTTGGCAGACGCGTGCCTGAAAACGTGAGTCTTGGCACCGACCATGGTGCAGCCAATGTGATGTTCGTGGTCGGCAAGCCCGTCAAGGGGGGACACTACGGCGAGATCCCCAGCCTGATCCATTTGACCGAGGGCGATAATCTGCAATACACCACGGATTTCCGCCGCGTGTATCAGACCATGATGCAGGGCTGGCTGAGTCAGCCCGACACCGATGGCATCCTCAATGGAAGCTTTCAAGGTTTCGATATGTTCGCCTAGCTCGCGGCATTGCGCCCATGCGCTAGGCGGCCATTGTGCTGCGAATATTATTCGCCACCGCGCTCAGCTCTGCGCCCATTATCGGAATGTAATTCTGAACGGCGGTGAAGTCTTCGGTGCGCTAGGCTGCCGATCTTGTCGATCTGCCACTTTACCGCTAGGAACAACTCATCGCGCGCCTTTAGGACCGACACCGAGTCTAAACCCGAGCACAAAGCATGCGCAGGAATGATCCCTGTGGCCAAGATGGAGTGCTAACCTCGGCGCGCTCGGTGAGTTTGAGCAGGTCGAGATAGGCCTCCTGTACTATCCGCTGCGCGCGCGCTTCGCTCCAGTTCCAGTTGCGCCAATCCCGTGTCTTCGAGTCGCTATCTTGCCCGTATTGTAGGAGCAGTGCATCGGCCAATTGGCACTGTGCCGGATAGGGAAGCTGCGCAATGTTCTGCACAATCTGTGGCACCGCATCGGCCCCTAGCGATACTAGGTAGTGCCAATCGATCTGTGTGCCGTTCCCTGCGGCGCGATCGAGATTTACCCGCGCCACCACTGCCGCTGGATTAGCTAGAGCGAAGAGCAGTATCGCGGCGATACCCGAGACTACCAGACCCGAGGCAAAGCCCCTTTGTCGACCTCGCAGGCAGGTGGCGGCAAACGAGACTAGGTTAAGCGCCAGCCACAACATACAGGCGAATGCTAACAGCCGGCTCATGCTGAGCCCGAACGCGTCTATATAAAGAGTTAAGCGCTGCACGGCGGAGACGAGTATGCCGAGCACACAGGCAACCAATAAGAAAGCCAGAGGGCGAAATATATTCGCGGGGCAACGTGCGGATAGAGCGAGCAGCAGTACAAGTGTGAAGGTTGCAACTAGGAGAAGCTCGAAGAAACCACGGCGCGCGTACTCGGCCAGAGTCAAGCCACTACTGTGTTCTATCACTGCCTGGCCACCGAAAAGATAGCTCGCCTGCATAAGCACGAAGGCAGAGAACAGGATCACCAGAGAGCCCATTAGCACCGCCGTCTCCTCGCCTCCGAGGCGCAAACGTGGGGACCGCACGCCCTGCTCAGCCGAGCGCTGTACAGTGCATAAAAGCAGACCACTAGCGAGCCAAGCGAAGACGGCGATGGTGAGTAGGTGTTGCGAGGCGGCGATCGAGAATATACCTTCCAATCGAGCCACATAGGCACTAAATTGTGCATCCGCTTGTGAGAACAGCGCTATGAATAGCAATAGTACGGGGGCTGCGAGAAGCAAGCCTCTGAGAACACCCAATAGACGACGACTCCTCGTCATTCCCTCCCATTGCAATTGACCCAACAAGGGCAAACTCCCGGGCAGAACCTGTACAGGGAGACGCCACAGCGCGCCGAGATAATCCTCGATACTGGCCTCGAACAGAGTCGTGCCCCTTGCCTGTAGAATGACCAACACCGCACACATCGCAAGCACTAGACATATGAGTGGGAGCAGCACCGCGCTACTGCGCAAGATCAGCAAGGCGCTGGCGCTAAATGCAACGCAGGACCACAGGCCTAGCACTCTTCGCCACCCACTACTGGCCTGTGAGTTAAGCGCCACGCCCGCGACGGCAAGCAGCAGTATCCACACGCTGAACCCAGGCCCCGCCCAGGCCTCGCCTATGAACAGGAGGTCTCCCGCTATGCCAAGGACGAGTCCGCTCAACAACGCCTTTTGGGCATTGGCGGCAGGGGCGGCGAGTTCGCAATCGAGTGTCTTCATCGGGTTTCTCCACGGTCGAATTGTCGGCTTTTACCTATATTAAATTAAGTACTTTGTACTACAGAGTGCGTGGCCAAAAAAAACGCTAATCATGTGTTTTGACGGCCTTTATCAGCGCCTCCATATGGGCCACATACTTGTGCAGAGCCGCCTTGCCCGCCTTTGTCAGCCGATACTCAGTGCGCGGTACGCGGCCATCGAAGCTCTTGCTACACTCTACATAGCCGGCGTCTTCGAGCTTGCGCGCATGAGCGCTAAGATTGCCATCGGACACCCCAAGAATCGATTTCAGGTCATTGAAGCTCAACAACGCCTCTGCCGCCAACGCGCTAACGATCGCTAGGCGCGTACGCTCATGGATTAGGCGATCGAGGCTAGTGGCCGCATCCTTCTTGCCCTTTGTGGCGGGCGCCGCAGCTAAGTCGATGTGTTTGCGTGATTCACCCGC
>DIAM01000013.1:0-9720 GCA_002416505.1 Gammaproteobacteria bacterium UBA5078 | reverse complement strand
GTGCGTGATTCACCCGCCATATTTGCTCCATATTACATAGCCAAAGACGATGTGCAGCCCCCCGAAACCGATCCCTAGCAACAGGTCTGCCGATAGCGGAGTGAGCAGTGTCAATGCGCCTAAGATTAAAAAAGCTGCACCCATGACGGGGATCGGCCGCACCGACCACGCCCCCGCCGTCATCACCGCCGCACCGTATAAACTCAGCCAGATTCCCGGCAATAGCGCAACGCGATCATTGAGCAGGAAAGACAGGGTCAACACTGCCCCCACCAGCATCGCCGGAAGAAACGCTAGCAATAGCTTTCGGCCACTCGCGCTGAGTAGCGAACTACCCTGCTGGGTCGCCTTCCTAGCCGTTAGGCCCAAGACCACTAGTGCCGCTAGCAAGAGTTCACTCATCCATACCGACAGCCAGCCGCTATCGGAGCCTTGCTGAGCTGCGTACCACGACGCGAATAGCGCCGTGGCACCCGCCAAGATATAGCCGAGGCCCGATACCGCCGTGAAGGCCGTCGTGCTCTCCATGGTCGCTCGAATGAAGCGCAGATTATCCTGCGCATGCTCATGCAAGGCACTGGGTTCGCTACGCTGTTTCGATTGGGGTGTCATGGCGGCCAAGATTGCCGAGAACTCCAATCTCTGTCAAGCACTTTGCGTTACAAAGCATTGCCATAGAGACACAGCTCCTTGGACAGCGCCCCCTATTGGGGGCGCCATGCGGCTTAGAACTGCAGCAATGCGCGCGCGTAGAGTCTTCGCCCACGGCCGTCGAACACGCTGGCATCGTAGTTGGAGACGAGGCTGGAGTCATAGGTCGTGACTCCACTCTCGCGGTAGGTCAGCTCCGCGTTGAAGGCGTCCAGCACCCCGAGCGAGAAGACCGAGGTGCCAAGCTTGGCACTCGCCCAATCCACGGTGTAGCTGTATTGAAAGTCCCACGTCTGATAGCTCGCGATCTGCTCGCTCACTAAGGAGCGCACGAGATCGTTCCCGGTCTCATAAGTGCTCTTATAGGCGAGATCTTGGTAGGAACCAATCAGGCGGGTGATCGCGGTAGCATTGTGACGGCCGTTGACCCAGTTGAGGTTGATATTGCCGCGGTTGTCCGGCAGGGAGCGCACGATGTTGCCATCGCCCGTGGTACCCGCCGCATCGAACACGCCAGTCTCTAGCAGCCCTAACTCTAGCCCAGGTACGTCGACGAGCTTATATTGGCGGACATGGGTATAGTCCAGCCCGAGGCGGAACTGACCGAAGTCATTTTCCCAGCCATAGCCCAACTTTACGTCCACGCCGTCGGAGATGATGGTGCCGGCATTAATAGTGCTCAGGACCGTCGTACTAAGCTCGGCCATTGTCGAGTTCAAGGTCCGCACCACCCCCGGCACGACATAGGTGCGCGGGTCCACTACGCAATCCAAGCGCTCGGACGAGTCTCTGCCGAACTGCGACTCCAGGGCGTTCGGGTCACAGGCCTCATAGGCTACTGCCGCATTCACGGAGAGCGAGCTGTTGAGCAAGTAATTGGCCGGATTAGCCGCCGCTTGCGCAAAAGCCGCGAGCTCCCCTGCGATCGCAGAGATGCCGGGTTGCGGCAATACCTTGTCCTGCAACTCGAAGCGCCAGAAGTCCGCGTTGACCATTAGTCCATCCAGTAGCCCACCACTGGGAGTCCAAATGAACCCGGCGCTGAAGGTGTCCGAATGCTCGTTGCCGAGGCTAGGTTCCGGTACGCCCACCGTGTAGGAATTGTTTGGCAGTGCATTGGCGTTTGTTGGCGGTAGCAGCCCCGCGCGCACCGCCTGATTGCGCAGTGGATCTCTAAAGGTATTCAGCGATGCCTCTAGCCCCTCTCTGACGATGCCGATGTTGGGGGCACGGAAGGATTGTGAGAACGAACCACGCAATAACAACGTATCGACGGGACGCCAGCTCGCCGCAACCTTAGGCGTCACCTCGCTGCCGATATTGCCGCCGTAGTCTTCCCAGCGCAGCGCCAGTTGCGTCTCTACCTCGGGCAATACAGGCAAGGAGAATTCCGTGAAGACCGCCTTCACATTGCGATCATGATCGTAGTTGAAGATACAGGAGGCGCATTCGAAATTATTGCTGACATAGTGAAAGTCATTGGGCACCCCGTTCTCGTCATAGGCCAATATCGCCGCGGGAATACCGGGGTAATTAATCCCCGGCGCACGCGAGGCATTGTTCTGCATGCGGTACTGGGCACCGACGGCAACTTGCGCGGTACCACCTAGCAGCTCCATCAGCTCTCCCGTGACCACCGCGTCGAACACTCCGAGCTTATTGCGCTTATCGGCGCGCAGCACCTCGGGCGTCATCCAGTCAATCAGCTCCTGGGAGTTTGCCAGCGAGGGGTTCGCTATCGCACTCAGGAATGGGTTGTAGAACTGACAATCGCCTTGGCCTTGATTATTACTGGTCAATGCAAGGGACAGACTCTCGCGCGTTGCAAACACGAAGCCAGGGAAGAACTCCTGAGTCAGACCATCGCCTAACGCGCCATTTGACACATTCCAGAAGGTTGGTAAGGCGCCTCCCAGTGGGCCGGCGGCGTTACGGAAGTCGAAACTCGCGCTACCGTTAGGGGTACAGTTGGCGCCACCTAGACCGTTGGCGGCAAGTTCCGCGCGATCACGCTGCAGGGTTCTATAACTCTGCTCGAAACTCGTACTGCTCCAAGAATAGCTGAGGTCATAGGTGAAGCGACGCTCATCTAGGCCATACAACTCGCCCTTAATGCCCGTCTGCACCCCTACCGTCTCACTCTCTGTGTAATTGCTATCGCCGCCCACGCGTGGCGTGTTCACCCGTATCGTCGACCATAAAGGGGTGTTCATGCCCCCATTGGCTAAGGCATTCGGGGCATTCGGTATGTCGGTCGGCCTTGCCAAGCCTACCGCTGGGGCGAAATAACCAAGCTCCGCACTCTGACCGATCGCATAGCCACCCCATAGTGGGTTGCCGATATGAGAGCCTGGTGCGGCGAGAAACACCGCGGGGCCACGAGAACTGACCGCACCTGAGTCGGTGCGCTCGATGCGGTTCTTAGACCATTGCACGAAGGAGTAGAACTCGGCCTTGTCATTGAAGCTATGACTCAGGGATGTCGCGAGACTATTACGCTCCATGCCGAGCGACATATAGTGCCAGTCGTGGATACTCTCGCGGCAGTCGCCGGTGTTCTGGCCGCGCTTATCGGCGCGATGCCCCACGAAGAATGCTTCGCCATCGGCGCCCGTCAACCCTGTACAAAGTGGGTCTGTGTAGACAGGCTCGTTGCTGCCTCCTTCGGCGATATTGCGGGCAACAACGCCCGGGTTGTAATAGGCCATATTGAAGTTCGCACCGAATTGCGGGCTATTGAATACCGCCTCTCCTGCACTCGGCGTGCCTCCGACAATATCGCTGAACTCGGAATTCTCATCGAAGTACCGAGCATACTCGATAGGCACGGGGTCGCGCTTGTATTGCTCGGCGGCAAAGACGATGTGAGTACTGGCGCTATCGTCCGCCCACCCCCAAATGGCACTCACTGTTGTATCGAAAAGATCCCCCGCGGCCTCTACGCCCTGTACGTCGCCGTAGAGCTCGAACCCTTCGAATTCGGTGCGCATGATTACGTTTACCGCACCGGCTACCGCATCCGAACCATAGGTTGCCGAACCGCCATCGGTCAGAATCTCGAGGCGCTCGACCATCACCATCGGTATCGCATTGAGATCCACCATCTCGCCGCCGCTACGCGTCGTGGTAGCCGCCGCCACCTGACGCTTGCCGTTGATCAGCGTCAGCGTGGAGTTCTCACCTAGGTTACGCAGATTGATATTGGCGATGCCCTCCGTCTGCGAATTCTCTCCCGAACCGACGTTCGAGACCGAGCCCGAGTTAGCCTCTAGATTCTTAATGACATCCCATATCTGCGCGGCGCCCTGATACTCGATCGCCGTGCGATCGATCACCTGCACGGGCGACGGACCGTCGATGGCGCTACCGCGTAGATAGGAGCCGGTGACGACCACCTCCTCGATAAGCGATTCCTGCCCGCTCTGTGCCTGGACCTGCATAGAGATTCCGGCGCTAGCGCATATCATCGAGGTGAATAGGAGGGTGTGGCGAGGTAGGGCGAAGCGATTTCGACTGGATTGAGGCATTGATTACTTTCCTAGCTGTATTTTAAAGGCAGACGTTGGGTCGCGCTCTCACGATGAGCGCATTCGCTGCGTTCGGGAAACAATGCCGGGAATGTATAGAAACTGCCTAGGGGACGCAACCGCAAGGATGCTTAGAATGCCTAAAAAGGGGTCAGGGCTCATGTTGCACTGCAGCGAAGAAGCCCAAGCGCGACAGGCTGCTTGCGAGGCCTGTATACCTGCTCAGCACCCACCTAGTAAAAAGCCTCAGCAACGGTTTGCTAAATGAATGCTAAAATCAGCATTGTTCTGGTGGGTAACAGCTGCACTTTTAGCATTCAATGTTGAGTCAATAGATCTAAGGGAGGTATTCATTGTGGATTATTTGGACCCGATTTTCCTTGTCAGCCTTATCGGTGGCATGGCGATACTTTTCTTCGGTCGCAAGCTGTTTTGGGTATACGTAGGTTTGCTAGGATTCCTGGTCGGCTTCGAGCTCATTAGGGAGTATTTCCCACAGCAACCGCAATGGTTTGCGCTAGTGGCAGGCTTAGCCCTCGGCGTCATCTTAGCGATGCTAGCGATGGCGATGCAGTATATTGCTATTGGCTTGGCGGGATTTCTCGGCGGCGCCTATCTCAGCGTGCAAATACTGACGATATTGCCAATCGCCGACTCGACGCAACTGCAGAACTGGGTGCCGCTGATTGGCGGAGCACTCGGCGCGCTGCTTTGTATGGTAGTGTTCGAACCGGCATTGATAGTACTGTCTTCGCTTCTGGGCGCCGCAGTGCTAGCGCAATTAGCTCCCATAGACTCGACTCTTCAAGCCATCCTAATGTTGCTACTGGCCTTGGCGGGCATGGGCTATCAGTTTAAAGAGTACCGAGGGGTTCAAGCCCCATAATTTACCGGACATGACCATCACCCGCCTCTGTCGTTAATGGCTAACTTATATTAAGGAATCCTTAAGAACTAAGACTTAGATCTGCTATTTATATCTATCACGATGTTCAAAAAAAGATATGGAGCCAATCCGTTTTTGGGAGGTCTTATAGAGTAAGAGAAGTGAGTCTTAAGATATCCTAAATTAAGGAGTAGTTATGCAGAGGCTTATTAGAATCACCTTACTAGCATCGGTCGCCATAGGCTTAGCTGCCTGCGCTGGTAATGTCAAAATAACTAGTGTCGATGAAATACTCACCAGCAAAGGATTAGTACGAGGCGAAATCGTCAACAGAATTTCAAACCATCAAATCCATGGTTGGCAGACAGTCAACGATGAAAATTTGATAATCACTACGGGCGTGAACGATGCATATCTAATCAGCTTGCAGTCCCCATGTTATTCTCTACGCTCCGCCTATACCATTGGCTACACTAGCCATATGAGCTCCCTAGACAAGTTCGACAGAATCGTGATTCGAGACATAGGGAACCAACAGGAATCTTGCCAAATTAAGCAAATCCAAGCCTTGCTCCCTGCCGAAAAACAGGACTAGTTTAGCTGGACTAATTAAAATAGTGGGCGAGCTGCGTCACGCTACTTCGTTAACAATCCCACTGCACGGGCGAATTGCATTAGCTCGGCCACGCTGTGGACATCTAACTTATTCATTAAACGACCGCGATGGGTCTCGGCTGTCTTGAACGACACGTTGAGGTTCGCGGCGATAGCCCGAGTGGAGTGTCCCTTAATGATCATCTCGAGCACCTCGCGTTCGCGTCTGGTGAGTTGATCTAGCACATTATCACCAGCCACCAACTCGGTAAAATCGGCACTCACATAACACTTTTTATTCTGCACGCTCTCCAGCGCTGCCACCAACTCCTCTCCACTGCCCTGTTTCGCTACTACGGCCACGGCACCAAGCGAGATCGCCTCATGCAGTATCGCACTGCCACTACTCCCCGTGAGCAAGATCACTAGAGGGGGTTTGTGCAGGGTATTGAGAGCGCGCAGAAAATCCAAACCCGTGCCATCTGGCATTGATTGATCGAGGATCACCAGATCCACGGGAGTCAGCTCTAGCGCCTTCAGCAATTGATTGCCCGATTCCAGCTCGAGTACGACCTGCATATCGGCCATGCTACTTAACAGCATCTTCAAGCCCATGCGATAGATCTCGTGGTCATCGGCGATTGCGATTCTCATACTCTCATGGTCACTCTCACGAATAGACCTCAATACTACAACAGGTCCCCTTTCCAGACTCTGTTTTTATCTCATTATGCCAGTCGTGTTCCTCGCACAGGGCCTCTACAATGCCCATGCCCAGACCGCTGCCCGAGGTGCTAGCGTCCGCTCGATCGACGCCCTGACCATTGTCGAGCACTAGAATCTCTACTCCGTATGGGCGCCTCCTAAGACTGAGCAAGACCTTCGACGCGTTCGAATGTTTAAGGGCATTGGACAAGAAATTACTAATCACTCGCTTCAGGGGCACGATTGCAGTCGCCACAGGCAGTGTGCTGCTCACATGGCTTAGCTCGATACCACTACTCTTAGCAAGCTCGGCAAATTCATCTCTTAGTTGTCTAGTAAACTGACCATAGGTTGCTATAGGGGTTCTGGCCTCCTCTTTCTCCTTGTTGGTGATACCTCCAAGTAGCGCCTCCATGTGATCGAGGGTTTTGTTAAACACCTCGAAAGTAACAGGATTCTTCTGCGTACGCGCCTGGGCCAGAAGTGCTAAACGTAGGGCATGAATGGGTTGTCTTATGTCATGACTAGTCCGGGCCATATCCAGCGCCTTTTCGGCTAACTCCCGTTCAGCCTGTGCGCGACTCTCCTCAAGCTTGACCCGTTCTAGCGTATCACTCAGACGTTTCTCTGTTACGCAAATCAACTCGCGCTGCGAACTCCTAACCTTGTCTGACAGCAACTTAAGCAATGCAGATAGACCATATGAAATCAATATGGCTTCGACGAGCACACTGAACTTCAACACCTCGATAGCCGCAATTGGAAGACTGATAATCGCGAGATTTGAGAGACCATAAAGTGCCGCCCCAGTACCCATAAAGAACCAACCCAGTACGAAGTAGCGCGCGGGCTTGTGTCCGCGCAGCAATACCCATACCCCAGCACTAACAATCGTGCTGCTTCCCAACGCCAAGATAATCAGGCCTAACTGGTTTGATGAGCGTGGCTCGAGCCATGGACTTAAGAGCAGCAGCGTGGCGGAGAGAAGCGCAAAGCCGAAGAGCATCTTGGAGAAGATCGGCGCTCGCTTGCGCAACTCTAAAAATACCACCGCAAAAAGCGCCGCAAACATATTCGTACTATGCCCGAGCACTAAGGTTGCATGCGCATTCCACACTGGGCTGTTGGGCCAAAGGTATTGAAACGCGAAGCCTTCACTGTGTAATACGAAGAGCAAGATCGAGCTCTCCATCAGGGCGTAAAGCAAGTGTTCCCAACGTCGGACCGTCGCGAAATGGAATAGATTAATGAGGATTAGGCTTATGAGCACGCCGGAGAAAAACATCGCGAATGCGCGAGCGTTACCATATTTACTTGCGACCGCCACTGAGGTGCTAAGTTCAAGAGGAATATGAAATGCCCCCCTGCACCCACGCGCAGAAGAAGTTGCTTAGTCTCCTCTGGCTGCCATCGCAGTGGCACGACGATCTTAGGCTCCTGAGAAATTCGGGCATAGAAATCAGAATTTTCGTCATTGCGCAGTAGCAGTTTGGGCGTGCCTCGGTTGGATATCTCGTAGATCTCGAGCGGGCGCATATACTTGACGTTGGTATCTAGGACGAGGTTTCTTACTTGAGCGCTTGCATTGTCAGTGGCGATCAATAGCCAAACGCGATCGGGAGTGTAACCGAAGGAGATTTCATCGCTCGATAAGGCTCGGAATCTGGAGAAGTCGTGGCTATCGATGCGTTCGATATCACTGCCGGGAGCTTCGTACTGATAGAGCGTGAAGGGAGCCAATGGGATTGAATGGTCGACTCTGTCGATCTCGAGCACAACACCGGACTGCGCAGAGCCGACACGGCTTAGTACTATAAGCACTAGTGCTAATAGCCAAGCGCATCTGCAAGATCGAATACGAGGTCTAGCCAACTTGTGTTTCGCCTTTGTTTTTATTGAGGAAAAAGGCTATCGATCCTTGAGTCTATGCTTACCTATGGGACTAGAGTTTTCGCAGATGCTCATATTTTACGCCCATTCACAGAGTAAGCGCTCTCGACGATCTCTGCCTTAACACCCAAGCGGCCGTGTCAATGAGTTTAGTTATCATGCACGCGCTGTGTTTCTAGGCGAAACATTGTCCAAATCACAGGGGGTTTGCTACCCTGCGCTTCACTACGTGGGCTTAGCAGCCTAGTATAAATAGCTTCCATCCGCATTGTGTTTTGACCGAACAATAAGTCGAATAACAGCATGCAAGAGACCATATGTCTCTGTTGAATGATTAAAGTGAAAAGCCACAATGACTGATCAAAAGGACTTTGCGCAACACACCCCCATGATGCATTGGTATTAGTTCATTGATATTGCTATGTTATTTCTATTTTATTTTGATTTGCTATACTTTTTACTACACTTACAACTGAAAGGTTAATATAGCCCCAATTGCAGCGGTTCCGAATTCAAAATCCGGTTCTAGTGATAGAGTGCCGGCTCAAGCCCGGTTCCCGGTACCAAATCTTTCGGTCAGTCTTCGACGAGGGATTTAAAAAATTCCAGTTGATTCTTCCACTTGCTGATGACCTCGTCCTCAGCACGGTTTCGCGTGTCCGGCGTTTGGGTTCGGTTATGGTCAAATGTGCCGGACTGGAGTTCTCTATAGTCCGAAGCTCGGGCCGCTGGTAGTGGCCATTTTTCGTCCGGGTGAAACTCCCGACGGCTCTCGACGCCTCGACGCAATCGGCGCCGGTCTGTAGGCCCTGAATTGCGGGGGCTGGGCCCGGCGTCGAGTTGTCGGGTGCGTCGAGTGAGGATAGAGAGTTGTTGCGATGGGAAAACGGTAGGGCTAATTCCGGTAATACCCCTTACTGGAATTTCTAATCCGTCATGGCTCTAAATTACGGGGGAAATTGAGCGTACAACTAATTCGCTAAACTTTTCCAAGACAAGTGCTGAATTTCCAAGACAAGTGCTAAATCAGAAATCCCCATAAATACAAATCCTTCGAGCTGCACCCACGCTCTCACCACATTATTATCACCTAAAATAAAACAAATTTTCCGACGTATGTAATCACCTCTTCATCAAGTCACTAAAACGGTGGATTCAAAATAATTCTCAATCAATCCGTCAGCATTCAACTTATACTGTTGTAGTGATTGATGGACAACTTCATCTGATAGACTTTTTAAATCGCTGTTTTTAAAGCTCAAAACGAATGCTCTGGCATTGGCCACGAGGGCTTCTAACCCGCGCTTCCTAAGCACTACAACCGGTTCGTTGAATCCTGTGTTTGATTTCACCTTTTTCGTGGGAATGATCATTGAATAAACCACTTTCGCACCGGGGTAAAAACGTTTAAACCAAGCGATATTATTATTGAACTGCCCTGTTTCATTGACCTTTCCCCCGCTTTAG
>DIAM01000009.1:76651-88669 GCA_002416505.1 Gammaproteobacteria bacterium UBA5078 | reverse complement strand
AGCTACACCTACACGGTCACCAGCGGCGGTGTCACCGAGACGGCGGCAGTGACGGTCACGGTCACGTCGGCCAATGACGCGCCAGTGGTTGCGGATGATGCGTTCACAGTGGCCGAAGACGGCACCAGTGAGCCTCTGGATCTGCTAGGCAACGACGCGGACCTCGATGAGGACTCCCTGTCGATCGTCTCTATCAATGGCGTTGCTCTAACTGGCGAAGAGCAGACGATCGCCGTGACCAACGGCACGGTGAACGTGAGCATCACGGGCATAATCACCTTCACCCCTGCTGCTAACTACAACGGCGCGATCAGCTTCGACTACGTTGTGAGTGACGGCATTGTGCAGGACACAGGTACGATCAACGGCACAGTAACGGGTTTAGCCGACCTAGTCACCGTGTCGGATGTAACGGTCAACGAAGCTTCTCTCACTGCAGTGTTTACAGTGACAGCCGTTGAGGGTGAGGAGGTTACACTTGGATTAAAGGGCATAACGGCGACTGCTGGCGGTCTGGACTTTGGAGCCGCTTCTAATCCCTTGCAGATATCCATAGATGGCGGAGTCAATTGGACAAACTACACGGGAGCTTTTACATCGCCCGCGCGAGGATCCTTCCTGGTGCGCACAGCCATCCTCAATGACCAGTTCGCGGACAACGGCGAGACCTTCACGCTGACGGTTACTCCAGCAGGCGGCATCGCTGCAGTGGGCACGGCGACCATCAAAGACGACGGCACGGGCAAGATCTTCGAAGAGGACGGCAGCGAAAATGCGCTTGCTCCCAAAGACGACGACCGCGCTCTGACAATCACCAGCCCCACCGTGAATGAGGCCTCGGACTGGGCGGTGTTCAAGGTAGGCGGCACGGAAGGTCAGGTTATCACTCTCAATATGATTGAGGGCTCAGAAACAGGTTTTGCCAAGATCGGCGAAACCCAGGCGCTGCAGGTCTGGGATGCCACCTCCAATAAGTGGGTGAACTACAGCACAAATGTAAAGGTACCCGCTGGCGGAACCTTGCTAGTGCGCATTTACATAAATGCCGAGAAGGACGAAATCTTTGAAGGCGCTGAGACCTTCCAGCTGCGGGTCACCAATGCCGTGGGTGGCAAGGTCAGTGGTACGGCTTCCATCACTGACGATGGTACGGGTGTGATCTATCCAGATTTGAAACCGTCTAACAATACAACGCCAAGGACGAGCAGTGACAATCTGGATACGGACATCAACCCTCCGGTCATTGTCAACGTTGCTGAAGTCGCCCCTCCAGACCCCACGCCGGATGACCTCCTGACTGCCCAAGCGCAGAACCAGAGTGTGGATGTCACGGGTGAAGCCGGGGCGCTGGACGTCATTCTTTATCGCAGAGATATCGATAGCCACCAGTTCCAGCTTGTGAAGGTGCCCTTCACTTTCATAGAGACGGAACCGGGACGTTATCGGCTCAATTTCAGCGCCATCACGCTGCAGGCAGGGGATTATGCTGTCAAGCTTCTGCTCAATATTGATGGCAGACTCGTCAGCACGGGCTTGTCCAATGCCTTGACGATCGACAGCACGCCGGCTCTTTACGATATAACTGCCAGCCGTGAAGTCAGAGAAATCGACGTGGCGGGTGAAAAGAAACTGGTGACAAGCAGCTTGGTCGGCGGCCTTGACCAGAACAGAAAGCCCACGTTCTGGGACGGAACAAACTGGCTGGATGCTGATGGTGAGATCTTGCGCTTCTCGCTAAACAGCCTTTCCATTTTCGAAAAGTACGCCATCCCCGCCGGTGTTGAGTCACTAGCGACGCTGCAGAATGGCTCCACGCTTGAGCTCAACACGCAAACTGGGCGTTACACGTACAACCCGGCCGGAGATGCCAGCATTGACGTGTTCAACTTGTATGTTTCGGATGGAAACAAAGGCGCCAATCTGAAATTGACCTTTGACGCAAAGGACACACTGGATCGTGACGGCATTCCGTCAGCAGTCGAAACCCGCCTCGCCGATCTTGCTCGTGTCGCAGGCGGCACAGCGGGCGATTTGAACGGCGATGGAATTGCGGACGAAGTCCAGAATGCTGTAACGACGATGGCCTGGGTAACGAAAGACTCGTTTGATGCCGGATTGTCAGGCACCTTGACCGATGCAAAACCCGTCGTTACGGTTGTTATCGCAGGCAATAGTACTGGCAATCAAGTCGATGACAGCAGTCAGCTCACCAATATCAAAGTCCAGACTATTGATGAGGTCATGGGCACAGGCACCATTGGCGGCTCAAGGCCCGAGGGCGTTACCTGGGATCCGATCCAGTTCACAATTGAACCGCTGCAGAGCCTTGGCATCACAGATGTCGATTCAACGAGAGAGGGCACTCAAGTGCGGATTGTCATCGACATCAGCCGGTCCGGAATTGCTGAAAACGAGTTCAATGGCTATCTGAAGTATGTCTCACAACAGTCTCTGGACGCCTATCGAAATCTGGGGCAACCCGTAACACTCCTGGATCTCGACGGCCAAGAGATAACAACGCCAGGCTGGTATGACTTCATGAGCCGTGGAGCAGGTGGTGATGGCGCCAGCTTCGTTATAAGCAATGGCATAATTTCAGCCATTCAACTCATCATCACCGACAACGCGTTCGGTGATGCCGATGCAAATCTGGACAAGATTGTGGACCCTGGGGTGCCCAAGTTTACACCGTCCACTGCGCCTGCACTGCCTGTTCTGATTACAAGTGTTTCGGGCGACAATTATGCCTTGGTTGTCGAGGATAATCCCGGTGTAACGCCTTTAAAGCCAAGCGCTTCGGACTTGCGAGCCAACGGCGTGTTGACTGCCACCAACCCCAACCCGGCATTGTCAGGGTTCTCGGCTGAAGTCTTGGCCGATCCTGCCGGTGTATTGGGCGAGCTGACTATTTCTACAGGCGGAATTTGGAATTACACCGTCAGAAATGAGCTGGTTCAATATCTAGGAGCCGGGCTGTACATCACCGACTCTTTCACGGCACTGACAATTGATGGCACGCGCGTGCAAATATTGATTGATATAGAGGGCGTAAACGATGAAGCACGCATAACGGGGACGACAACCGGAGCGCTGCTTGAAGATGACAGCACGATGACAAGGTTTGGGGCGCTGAGCGTAGAGGACGTCGACCTTGGCGAGAATGTTCTTCAAGGCGTGCAATCCTCTGCGCTGGTGGGTAGCTATGGAGATTTCATGTTCGACGACATCAGCGGCAGATGGGGCTATGCCATCGACAACGGCAAGCTGGAAGTACAGTCCTTGCCCGCTGGTGCCACGATCGAAGACAAGCTGCTCGTCACGTCCAAAGACGGCACGGCACGTGAAGCCATCACCATTACGATTACCGGCACCAATGATCGTGCAAGAATCGATGGTACTGCCACTGGAACGCTGATTGAGGATGGCAGCATCAGTGCGGTTGAAGGGACGCTCAGGGTGACTGACATAGACCGTGGCGAGAATAGCTTCATCGCCGCACAGCTCAACACACTGACGGGCACTTATGGCGCCTTTGCGTTCAATGAAATCACCGGAAAGTGGCAGTACAGCCTAGACAACACTAGGGCTTCAGTGCAAGCACTGCGCGACGGCGAGAAAGTAACTGATGTGCTTGTTGTGACGTCCAAGGACGGAACAGCCAGCGAAAGTATCATCATTACCATTACTGGCACCAATGATGCGGCGACGTTTACAGGGAACTTTGGCGAAACGCGCACAGAGACGCGTGACGCGCTCAAAGGCATGCTTACTGCAACTGGCCGCCTAATTGTCGAAGACATTGATGGTGCTGCCGAGGAAAAGTTCGCAACTGGTCCCATGGCAATTTTAGGAGTGCAGTCAACTGGCAAACCTGCTCTCGGCACATTAGTGATAGATGAGCAAGGCGCATGGCATTACCAGATTCTGGATCGTCTGATCCGCTCACTGGCAAAAGGGCAGATGATCGAAGAGGTCTTCACCGTCGGCTCTTTCGATGGGACTGGAACGGCCATCACCATCACCCTGATGGGAACCGACGAGCCGGTTTCGCGTCCGGATGAACGGCAGTGGATGTCAGCTCACCGCGCCACCTATCAGGCCCCGGATGCGTTTGAATGGGAACGCGAAGGCCAGCGTTTTGATTCGACCTTGCGATTGCTTGAAGCGTTGTCCGGGGTTGACCAGACAGGCATCATCGAGCGCCTAGGACGCGGCTGGCAGCCGCTGCTCCTGCCTGCCGTGGCCGGCGAGCTCGCAATGCTAAGAGGAATGCCTGATCAGCACTTGCTTGTGTCAGCCCAACCACAACGTTTCATGGTCCAGCACGATGCTTTTGCCTGTTCGCAGCGCTCTGGCCTTGTGGTGCTTACTGCAGAGCTTGTCACGGGAGAGCCTTTGCCTGAGTGGCTCTCACTGGACAGCGAAGCCGGGTGTTTTGACGTGGCAGCCAATGCAGTTGCAGAAGCTGGAGTGGCGGTCAGATTAACAGCTCGCGATGCCGAGGGTAGAACCTCTGATGCACTGTTTAATGTTGTTGTGGATGCGCAGGATACCGCCCAATCGGCACGCGCAGGATTGTCTGAAAAATTGTGGAAAGCTTCGCGGCACGTGCCTTCAAATTCAATGAGCCAGATCGCGGAGAATTAGCTGGATGCAGGGCTCACCTAAAGCTGCGCAGCGGCTCTTTTTGTCGCTGATTGATCTCGCGAGTCGCGCCCGCAAGGCTGACGATTTAGCCGTGCTGGCCTTCATGGCGGTTAATGACACTCATGAGCTGGTGCCATATCGTCAATCCGCGCTATGGTTTTCCGGCAAGGGTGTAAAAGCCCTGTCAGGGGTCGTGAAGGTTGAGGCGAACGCCCCGTTCGCACTGTGGCTTGAGCAGATATCTGAGTATCTGCACCAGCAGATGGCAAATGCTGGCGTGGTGGATGCCGGCTCATTGCCCGAGGCTGTTGCTGCACAGTGGTCTGAGTGGCTTCCTGAACATCTGGTGTGGTTGCCGTTTGAGAGTGACCATGGCATCAAATCGGGCGGGATGTTGTTTGCGCGCGATATATCGTGGTCTCCCACAGAGATTGCGCTTCTGACGGAATGGGTATCAAGCTGGGCCCACGCGTGGAATGCACTGCATCGTGTTTCCGGAAAAGCTAGTTTTTGGCTGAGAAAACTGGTGAGTGCTCCTGCGTCCATGGCGACCCAGAAGCAGCCAGCCCGTTGGCGTAAAAGACGTTACGTGATAGCAGCCGCGTTGTTGCTGATTTGTGTTTTTCCCATTCAACTGTCAGTGCTGGCTCCGGCTGAACTTGTCGCGGCAAACCCGTCCATGATTCGCTCGCCACTGGATGGAGTGCTAATGGCATTTCATGTTCGACCCAATCAGTACGTTAACGAAGGGGACCCGCTGTTCGACTTTGATGAGGTCCTGATACTCAGTCAACTCGATGTGGCCCGATCTGTGTTGTCCTCAGTCGAGGCGGAGTACCGGCAAGTCGCTCAGCAAGCAATTTCCGATGCGAGCGCCAAAGCCTTGCTCGCAATGCTCGCCGGGCGTATCGAAGAGCGCCGCTCAGAGGCTGCATTTCTTCAGGAACAACTGCAAAGAGCCAAAGTAAAGGCACCTCGTTCTGGTATCGCGTTGTTTGATGATCCTTCCGAGTGGATCGGTCGCCCAGTGGTTATTGGGGAGCGGGTCATGCGGATAGCAGCGGTGGATGACATCGAAATCGAAGCTTGGTTGCCGATCGGTGATGCGATTCCGTTGCCCGAAAACGCGCCTGTGTCGCTGTATCTCAATTCCACTCCACTCGCGCCTGTCAGAGGAGCATTGCGCTATCTCGCGCACGACGCCGTTGAGCGAGCTGATGGCATGTATGCCTACCGCATGCGTGCCAGCGTGAGCGGTGCTATTGATCATCGGATTGGACTCAAGGGCACTGCCCGCGTCGGTGGGCGCACAGTGCCTCTGATCTATTGGGTGATGCGCCGACCCATGGCAGTGATCAGGACGAGCCTAGCACTATGAGCGCCATGAGCCTGCCTTCACTTCGCGAAGAGCTTGACCTACTGGCAGGCCCTGTCTTGTCTGATGGCCAGCCAAGCTGGACGTTACATGACCCCCAACGCAACCAGTTTTTTCGAATTGACTGGCTGACATTCGAGATACTCACTCGCTGGAAACTGGCAAATCCTGAGCTCATCGCAGAGCGTGTGCAGCAAGCCAGCGCACTGCGGCCGGAAGTCGAGGACGTCATGCGTGTAGCGAGATTTCTGGATGAGAACCAGCTGACGATTCCCAATGGTCGCGATGCATCGCAAAAATTGGCCCAACGGCAGCTTGAAATGCAGGGCAGCACCGGACGCTGGTTGCTGCACAACTATCTGTTTTTTCGCGTGCCCTTGTTGAAGCCAGATCGCTGGTTGGAAGCCTTGTTGCCATGGGTTGCCGTTTATTACAGCCGCGGATTTGCTCTCGCGACCCTGGCGGCTCTGATACTCGGAATGTCCCAGGTTTTCAAGCAATCCGAGCTGTTTTTTGCCACCATGGTAGACACCTTCAGTGTGCAAGGCTTGGTGGCCTATGGTGTGACGCTGGTTATTGTGAAATTTCTGCACGAGCTTGGTCATGCCTTTACGGCAAAGCGCTTTGGCTGTCGTATTCCGGCTATTGGTGTGGCCTTTCTAGTGCTCTTCCCGATGGCTTACACCGACACCAACGAAGCCTGGCGCTTGGACAACAGGTGGCAGCGGCTGCAGGTATCGTGCGCAGGGATAGCCACCGAGCTGATCATCGCGGCATGGGCCACGTTGGCGTGGGCGCTTTTGCCAGAGGGCCAGTTGCGCGGCATGGCCTTCATGCTGGCGACCACCAGCTTGGTGGCGACCCTTGCAATCAACGCCAGTCCGTTCTTGCGGTTTGATGGTTATTTCATCCTGTCCGATCTGTTGGACATACCGAACCTACACGCCCGCAGTTTTGCTCTGGCGCGCTGGAAATTGCGCGAATGGTTATTTGAAATTGGCGAAGAGCGGCCAGAATATTTTTCATCGAAAAAACAGGCATGGCTGATCGCTTTTGCTTGGATTACCTGGCTTTACAGGTTGGTGGTGTTTATTGGCATCGCAATCCTCGTTTATCATTTTTTTATAAAGGCTGTGGGAATTTTCTTGTTTGTTTTGGAATTGTGGTGGTTCATCGCCTTGCCAGTCTATCGAGAAGCCGGCGCATGGATAGCGCGTCGGGGAAAAATTGCCGAACAGTCCAATAGCCGACGGCGCGCAGTGCGCTCGCTTGTACTCATGCTCGTTGTGATTACTGTATTGTCGGTGCCGTGGCCAGGCAGGATCGCGACAAGCGGAATGTTGCGGCCACTTGAGGTTTGGCCGATTATTGTCCCATCAGGCGCCTTTATAGAGCACTTTAATCTGCACAATGCTGAACGGGTCGAAGCGGGGTTGGTACTGGCCCTTTTCAAGGCACCACAACTTTCCACTCGGCAAACGATTGCAGGACTGCGAGCAGAGTCTGCCCGCTGGCTGGCTGCTAGTAGCGGTTTGGATGAAGAGGCCCGCAAGCAGTTGATGGTTGCGAATCAGAACTGGGCAACCGCTGAAGCAGAGTTTGGCTTGGCAGTGGAACAATTGCAGAAGCTCAATGCTTTAGCCCCTTTCGCCGGCACCTTCTATAGCTCGGACCCCGACATTGCTGAAGGTCAGTGGCTGGCGGGCAATGAGCAGCTGGGAGTGCTGGTTGGCGACAGAGGATATATTGTTGAGACATTTCTGAACGAGGAGCAGGTCAAGCGCGTTGCTGTGGGCGACTCCGGCCTTTTTCTAGCCGACGGGCTTGAAGGCGGAGTCATTGCTCTAGAAGTGTCCCGGATTGACGTCGATGCCTCAAGGACCTTGACTATCGGAGAGCTGGCAGCGGGTGCGGGAGGGCACGTGATAACACGCCAGCAGCTGAACGTTCAGGTGCCGGAACGAGCTGTCTACCGCTTAGAGTTGACACTTGCCGAGGCCTCAGCCGAGCTGGCTGGTCACCAATGGCGGGGGAAAGTTGTGATTCGAGCGGCGTCGGAAGCACCGCTAGCGCGCTATTTGCGAAGCGCGGTCGTGGTGCTGGTCCGTGAGTTTGGCTTTTAGTTGCATACGCCAGCGCTTAGCTCTCTAGGGAATACGTCAATTACTCCGTAAACATCTCCTCGCTACTGCCGAAGCCCCGCCCCACCTCTAGCCGGAAGTTGGGGTTAAAGGGGTTAGACAATGAGTTGTCCTAATCGCCCACGAGTTTAGTATACCCCATGAAGCGTTAGAATCGCGGATAACAGGAGATGCATATCTCAGGCAAGCGATATACAGAGTAATTCAATATAGAAGCAGTTCAGGAGCTCACATTTCCGATTCGTTTGATTTGTTCAGTCCTGGAAGTCCATTTCAGTGGTTACTACGACTGGCTCAAGGAGCCAGATAGCCACAGAGCAAAATTCGATGAATATTACTTAGACGTCATCAAGCATTCTGGATGGAAAGTGTCTGTGTTTAAGAGTACCGCAAGATTATCGAAAACATGTTTTTAACCGGAGAGATGCTTGCCAGAATTTTGCTGCTGCGCTTGATGCAACAGGCTAATATAAGCTCCGAGATGGGTTGCAAGAAAATGCCGTTGGTGAGGCATCAGTGGTGGCTCACAACTTGCTAAATCGGCAGTTTGATCAAGCTCCCAATCTAGTGTGGATGAGCAACATCACTTACATCAGAGCTAGTTAAGGATGGTTTTTTCTGAGGGTGATCATGAATCTGCTCTCTGGGCGGATCGTCGCCTAGTCAATCAGCTCTGAGATCAACACTGAGTTGGTATAAAAGTCGCTATTGATGGCATCCTGGCGGCGAAAACCCCAAAGGCGAAGTGATATTGCAATCGGATCAGGGCTGCCAGTAAACAAGTTATGATCGGAAATCCAAGCTCAAAAAGCACAACTTGTTGCTAGGTATGAGTCGCTGAGGAAACTTTCACGACAACGCAGTTGCAGAAAGCTTCTCCCAGCTACTCAAGCGTGAAAGAAGCAGTAGAAAAGTCCACGCGAGCAGGGACGAAGGCAATAAATATGTACTTGACTATATCGAACTGTTTTACAATCCGGTTCACAGGCATGGCAAAAACAAAAACCTCTCGCCTATGCTGAATGAGGAGATTTACTTTATCAAGATTCAGGTTATCGGGAGAACAAACGGCGATTCATTCCTGTCAAGATGCTATGCCAAGCTACACAATAGGCGATGGTGCTCTCGCAGGGCTAAAAATAGAACGAGGATATCTATCGTGCCTAGAACGTCGAGCTGAAATAAATTGCAGAAGCAAAGCCCAACTAACTCTCTGGTGGTCAGCAGCAGCGAGTGCGAATTACGCGGGTGCTGATCACTGAGCCGAGATTGCTGCACGAGGAGCCCAGCTAATCCGGGTACTAAGACAGCCTCTGAAGTTTTTGAGCTGTTTCGGCTTTTTAATCGTGAACGAGGCTGCGGAATCTGCACAGTGACATACTGGACTTCCTTTGAGCCGATGCGTGGTCGTAGCATCGCTCTGTCTTTTTTATATATTGTCAGTTATGCAAAATATTGATGAAGCGGCCCAAAGCTCATTTGCCAGCGCCGATTGCCAATCACCATACCCTTCACTTCAAAATTCCCAGCGTAAGCTGAGCGCGAGCGTGTCGATATCGCGCTTCGAATAAACAATTGACGGGGTCCCATCCTCTTCCGATGGCCCAGACATGTCAAACAATCGAGAGTAGTGAAGTCCTAGCCTACTGCGCTCGCCAATGCGGTACTCCACTCCGAGTCGCGCCTGCCAGACAAAACCGGAATTTTCAGCTTCGGGGAAACACTGACAGCCACCAGTAAAACCTTGGGCGGGCAATATTGCCCGCCCACGACCGATGCCAAGACCTGCATATGCCGTCAGCCGCTCACTGAAATCATGCAGGCGGAGGGCGTTGAGCATTAGCGCCTCGTATTTGCCTTCGCCGCCCAGCACGACCTCTGTCAGCGAATTCAGATTGATCATGCCAACTGCATAGTCACCGCGCTGATACTCCAGTTCATAACGCGAGTTCTCGTATTCGCGGCCTAGCTGCAGACCCCAGGCCAGATCTTCCTCTAGGCTCACTCCCCCCTCGAAGTCAACGCCGTTGCCCAGGCTGATCCATGCCGGCCACTGGTCGACATCATGCACACCTATTTGAACACCAAGATACGTAAACGGAAACTCTTCTTCCGCGCTCTGCTGCGCAAGCACAGCGGGCGACATTGCCAGCAGCAGAGCTGCCAGAACTGGGCGAATGCCTATACTAATGGATTTGCACATCGTTATTACTCTCATGGAATGAATATTCATGCAACGAACCCCGTGCCGAAGAGGGCGTTCAGGTCTGCTGCGGTGGCACTGCTCATGCGCGGCAGGCCCACCAAATCTACCTGTTGCAGATAGTGGCTTTCGACTGCTTCGATGAAGTTCGCATCGCTGGTGCTTCTGTAGTTACCTGCGAGCGCTCCCACCAGCTGTCGCACCTGGGCGTTGTCTGCGTTGCTGACCAGATAGCCTTCTGCGTCGAATTGGAATGCTGATGTAGTGGTTGTGTTGAACACGGCTCCCAGGTCCCGGTATCCCTTGCCCGCCAGCCCTAGCTGCGCTGCATCCGCCAATGAAACCAGCTGTGTCTTGCCCTGGCGATCCAGCAACAGATGGAAATCGTCGCCCGGGCCACCGCCATTTGAAGCTGCTTGGAAACCCGCATCAGGCCGCAGCTCGTAACATGCGTAAGGCATAGGCTCTCCGTCAGCGCCGAAGTACCAGTCACCGGTAATGAAGTTACGGTAAGCATGAATCTGCTCGCCACCGTCTGCGGTGGACAGCGAGTCAAAGCGCACTCCCTCGAACACATTGCCGACGCCCTTAGCCATTTTGACAACCTCGGACACATCGGTGGAATAATAGCGGTCACCCGAGGCCAACAGCACACTGAAAACTGGCGTTGCTTCAGGCTCCCGGAAGGCCAGCAGGCCCGGGTCTACAATCATACCGTTTACAATGCCGTCCTCGTCGCCAGGGCCGCCGTCAGTCAAAGTGATGACGATGCGGTCGATAAGGCCGTCGCCATTGGTATCAATCAGTGCCGCACCATCAACGGCACCACTAAGCGCAGCTGGGTTGGTGAAATCGACCCAACTCTGGGTGTTCGCGTTGTATTTCAGGTAAGCGTTGCTGCGGACCCCACTGGGCAAATCCAGTACGATCTGTGTTTGAAGCCCCTCACGTGTTGGATCAAGGTCTGACAGCTCGCCATTCACCTGCGCTTCTACAGTGAAATTAACCAGATCGGTCAAGGTGGCATATCCTTGAGGAACCGTCGTGGCAGGCAGCGGGTCAATCCGGACATTCACGAGTTGCACTGATTCATCAAGCATTACTCCGCCAGGTGATTGTGCATCGGGTCGACCGCCTATGACTGCACCAAAGCTTGTGCTAGGCGCATTCTTTCCCAACATAAAATCGGTATAGGATTTGACTGGAAGCTGCGCAACGTTGTTTTGCAACCAGTCTGCAATGCCGTCATTATTGAAGTCACCGCTGTTGGCAGCTAGCTCTACTGAAGGCATCACGCCATCGCGGTCAGTGACCACAGTCACGACCACCGGAGTTGAGCCCACCACATTACCAAGCGCGTCGAGAACCTGAGCGATGAAAGTGTACGAACCGTCGTCCAACAGGCCTGGGGCCACGTTGGCTGTACCCCTGTTCACGTCGTTTTGCGTTACCGGCGTGGTGCCTAGGACGTTACCTGCAGAATCAAGCAGGCGCGCCGATCCACCGGCTACCAGCAGCTTACCTGCATTGATAGTGAACTCGGGCTCAATGTTTTCGGTTACACGGTCAAGTTCACCGGTGTCGGTTGCCGGATCCAAGTCTGCATTAAAAGGAGGGGCTGGAGCTGGAGCTGGGGCTGGGGCTGGGGCTGG
>DIAM01000009.1:42498-76559 GCA_002416505.1 Gammaproteobacteria bacterium UBA5078 | reverse complement strand
AACGCCAGACTCACGTTCTGCCCACTGGTGACTCCAACGCTGAACACTGCATGCTGGGAGCCTTCGTTGACTGTCGGGCTGCTCACCGTCACCGCGCGGTCATCATTCTTGGGAGTAGTCGTGTCCAGAGAGCCGTCGCTATTGAAGATGTCGCCAGTGCCATCGTCTTTGATGGTTGCAGTTCCTACCACTGCCGCGCCGCCCGTAGGTGTGACTGTCAGCGTGAACGTCTCGTTGTTATCCACCACTGTGTCGTTGACTACTGTCGTGCGCACCAGCAGCGCTGTCGCACTATTGGTCAGCGTGGCATTGAACGCTGCTGTGTAGTTACTCCACGTTAAGCCCTTGTCCAGCGAGTACTGCAGTGCGTTGTTGCTATAGTCAACGCTGCCGTCAGTGGGTGTCGTGCTACCCCCAGTAGCTGGCGTGCTGCTGCCGTTGGCCAACGCCAGACTCACGTTCTGCCCGCTGGTGACTCCAACGCTGAACACTGCATGCTGGGAGCCTTCGTTGACTGTCGGGCTGCTCACCGTGATGCCACGGTCATCATCCAGCTGTGAGGGGTAACCAGTTCCAGATGTATCGGCGTTGCCAGTGGTGTTACTCTCAATAAAGATGGAGCCTTCGGCTTCGTCGCCGATGGTTCCTATGCCCCGCACGGTCGAACCGCCACTTGTAGCGTCTAACGTGAAGGATTCATTACCTTCATGCGCAATATCATTTCTAACAGGAACGCGGACCAGCAAAGTGCCACCGGCAGGAATACCCAATGAAGCTGAATAGTCTGACCATGTGCCAGCTATGTAGACTTGTAATGTCACCGCTGAATCATTGCCCAGATCGCCCGGAGCTGTAATTGTAGCTTTCGCATCTGCGCCAGAAAGTCCTGTAGTGTTACCCAAAGCAAGAGTCACTTGTTGGCCTACCGGACCTGTCACTTTGAAGATAGCGTATGGCGAAGCTTCATTGACATATACATCATTCACGCTCAAGGTGTCGTCCACACCAGAGATACTTAATGTAAGAGTAGCTGTTTGCGTACCCCCCGAGCCATCAGAAATTTCATAGGTAAAGGTATCTGTAAGAGCAGCATCGGATGTAGCTCGGCCATTCACGGTGGTGTTGTTTTGGTCAACCGTGTATTTCCAGCTACCGTCGGCACCGATGGCAAGTGTTCCGTAAGTTCCGGCCACGCTTAGCGCACTACTGACGGAAGTAGAGCTTACTGTGACGCTGGTGTTTGCAGAACCTGTGCCAGCCCTGCTAACCGTGAGGCTAGAAGCTGCGTTGTCTATATCGCTGTCGTTATTCAGTACGTTCCCGACTGGATCGATACCAGGAGTTGCGTTGCTAACACCACTTGCTTCGACCGCAGCCGCAGTGTCATTGGAAGCCGAGGGAAGATCATTAGCGCCATTGATCACAACGGTCAGGGTTGTGTTCGATACAGAATCAGTGGTTGTGTCTGCCTGCTTAAGTCCGTTTTTGACGGTATAGACAAATGTTTCGCTAAGCGTACCGCCGGAATTGAGTGCGTTGACCGTCGAATTGCTATTGTTAGGCGCATAACTGTACGTGCCATTGGCGCCAATGGTCAGCGTGCCATAGGCGCCAACAATTGCCGTACCATCAGTGGAGGATGTACCAGCTGTTACAGCTGTCGATGAAACCGAACTTGCTAGCTTGATACCGCTGATAACATTGGTTCCTGATGCCGTTGAATCGTTGGTGAGAACATTTCCAGTTGCATTCGTTCCCGCAGCTGAACCAACGGCTTCGACTGCAGCTACAGATGTGCCGGTTGTACCAGATACATCTGCTGCAACCACTGGATCGTTCGAGCCGGTTCCATATACCGTGATCAGCAATTGGCTGTTGCTGGTGACACCTGCTGTGTCCTGCATGGTGTAATTGAACGATTCGACCGCTGTCTGCCCTTCCAGCAGGTTTGGGTTGTTGATTGTTGGAGTGTAGGTGTATGTCCCGTTGGAATTAAGGGTCAGAGTGCCGTGACGTCCAGTCAATTGTGTATCAGCGCTGGAAGTAAATGTCACTGAACCCGATACGGCAGTAGCGCTGCTTAAAGTGACGCCGGTTACGTTACCGCTGCCATCGTAAGTGACCGAAGACACCGTCACGCTGGTGCCCGACAGCGTCATTCCCTGGGCGACAGTGCCGCTGATCGAGCTCAGGTTTACCGTAGTGGTAGCGCTTGGCGCAGCCGAGCTGATAGACGCTTCCTTGTATCCTGCCCCGGCTAAGTTATTAGCGAATCCAAGAATCTGACTGCCAGAAAGAGCAGGCGATGGTACACCGCTGAGCGTAAAGGTATTGGCAGTTAGATCGACACCCGTGACGGTGATGTTCACGTTGCCAACTGTTTTCAGAGGAACAGCCGAATCCTTGTTGGCGGTGGTGTCGCCGAGGCCGTCTGCTGTGCCGTCAAAGACGAAATCGCCGACGCCCACGCCGCCCGGCAGAACTGCGAACGACAGCACCGTCGCCCCACCCGTGTTAGCCCCCGTAGCCGACCCGGTGATTCCTACGATGGATTTTGATTCCGAAAATCCGTCCACATCCGTGTCGTTGGTCAGCACGTTGCCGGTCGCGATGTACCCCACAATGCCTTGGGTTTCCTTGGCCGTTCCGTAATCAATGTTAGCAGTGGGGGCGTCGTTACTGCCTTTAATCTTGACGGTCAGCGTCGTGGTGGACTTCGCACCACTTCCATCACTCATCTGGTAAACAAAAACATCGGACAGTGTGTTGGTCGATAAGCGAAGTTGCTGTACTGCAGCATTGTTATTTGCAACAACGTAACTGTAGGAGCCGTCTGCTCCAATCGTCAATGTGCCATACGTACCTGTGACCGCACGCCCGTCAGCTGAAGTAGTTGAGACTGTTACAGATTGATCGGCGTTAGACACCCCTGCATTGACTACCGTCTTAGTATCGCCAGCATTCGTGTCGGTATCGTTGGTCAGCACATTGCCGATCGCATTAACCGTTGACACGTTGTAGCCCGCCTCGAGCGCGGGGCCGCCGGACTGTCCGGCAGTGAGCGTCAGGTCGGACACGTCGGCAACGGCCACGGGCGCGGCATTAGCCGTAAACTGGTTGAGCGCACTGTCTACCCGGTCAGACGACGAGCCGATAGAGCCACTTGAGAAGAAAGACTGCTCACCGGGCACGACAAGCAGGTATCCCGTGTTGTTTGCCTGGAGCGAATCCGGGTCTGAGTTACTTGCAGCCGTTGCATTGGTGTAGTCGGTAAAGGTTGCGTCTTTCCAAAAATAGAAACCCTTGACCTGTCCACCCACCTTGATGGGGCGACTGATCCACCCGTAGACATCGTTACCGCCAAAAGTTAGCTTGACAATCACGTCATTACCGGAAAAATTTTGTCCGCCGCTGCCATCAGTGATCGTGTACGAAGAAGCCACTGCTGTCGTACTGAACGAATGGCTATTAGTTTCCTTGCCAACCGTGCTGGTTACTAGGTAGATTGGCGCTGTGAAGCTCAGAGATCCCAGTTGGTGCTGCCAATTGTTCGCCGCCTTCGCATCGACTGGCAGTGCTGCCGGGTGCGAGGCATCGCCTAGGGTCCAGTTCGCACCGTTCGGGCAGTTGCCCAGCGGCTCGTCACTGGCTAGCACCCGCGCGCCGGTCAAGAGTTCCAGAGTTCTCACCAGACGTCCGGCACTCCCAACCTGACAACTCCAAAGCAGTATCTCACGCACATTCCAGCAGGCAATCTGCTCCTCATGGCGAAGCAGGTAGTCACTGTCAACCAGCGTATTGCCTATCACGATGGCATCGCGCGTGCCGTGGGCCATAATGTGCAATGCGTCAATGCATTTACCCTGAATTCGAGAACTGATCTGCCTCAGAATTTCGTCATCATCGGACAATGCAACGGTAGGCACTAGACTGTAGGTGGCCAGCTGAGCGATTTCATTATTATGCGCATCGATGAATAAAAATGAGCGCTCAGATCCATCGAAACATGGATCTGTTGGGAGCTGGTAGTCTGTAGCCATTTTAAGAATGTCTCTAGGTAAATGAAGGTTTGGACTAGAAAAGCTAGCCCGCTGCGCTAAGTAATTCGCTTTGAGGGCGGAAAACCTTGAATGAAAAAGCAGCTCATGCTAATACAATTGGCAGCCTTTTTTTGTGAAAAATTGTATCGAAAAAACCATATCGACAGAAACATGCTGACCCTGCATTGACATTACTAGCCTTAACAGAGTCACATTCTCAGGGAACCGCTAGGAGCGCAGTTAAAGTCCGGGGGGCTATTTTTAGAGCGATGGAGTGAACTCGATGCAATCATGTAAGCTGCTTTTGTGGTAACGGGCACAAGATTCTTAACTATTTGAAATGCCGCAAGCAGAATTGAGGATAAAAAGATGTTGAGAAAGTAGATTGGATTAGCTACCTAGTTACGGTAAAAATCGGTTGCTAACTGTCGAGAAATGGCTTCACTTTTAGGTTGGACTTCACCGATTTTAATAAACACTTGCATTTTTGGAATCGAGCGTTTAAATCTTTTTTATGCTTTAATCAGTAAAGCCCGACGGCGGTTCAAATGTTTTTCGAGTAGGAAATCATAGTAACATCGATTGTAACATCGGCAGTTTTACAACTTACACACTCAAATTCTATCAATGATCTAGTTGTCATAAACAACTCCCCCCGCCCCACCAAACAAAAAGGCCTTTCACCTCTCGGCGATAGGCCTTTTTATTTGGCCGAAATCGGAGATTTCGGACTTGCACAGTCGGGGTGAGCGCCGCGCCCCAGGCGTGGCGTGAATGCCGGAAATGCGCAAGCATTGTCCGGCGCAAATCAGGCGTCGTAAGACGCCCCCGAATCGGCACTCAACTAGATAGAACTATAAGGACGCAGGAGCTGCCCGAAGGGCGAGGCACATGGATGTGCCGAGTGAATCCCCCGCCTACACCAAACGCAAAACTTTAAAAGCTAAGCTGCAAAATAACCAAGCAATTGAGAAGATAGAGGCGCTTGAAGTTTCCAAATCACATTCATTGGCTTCTCCGACTTATGACTTTGATACTCAACCTCTCCACAGTAAATGAATGGAGCCGCCGTGCCATCTTGGAGCTTGTTCTTCCTCACAAACAACTGCACCCGACTGCCTTCTGCCTGATGACCTATAATGCCCCTCCCTCGCCGCCCCGAAGGACCGGTACTATTCTGACTTTGCCAGTGGAAGGTGGTCTCGTCTATAAAATAGTCATGATATTGCTCACTTTTACTCTTACCCTGCTTGTTCAAGGTAACTAGAAGAACCTGAACGTTTGTGTCCCTAGGGCATACATGACCCGTTTCCCAAATCGATTTATTAAAAACCAAACCAAAAAGCGACGGGATATCAGCGCGCATGAATGATTGATGCAACTGAAGATCTAGCGGGTCGACTGTAGCCTTTAGCCGCGCAACGAGGGCAATATCTGGCGTTAATACAATTTCTGGATAGCTAGAATTGTTAGCTGCAAGAATGGTTTTTCCGTCACTGCCCTTTCTCAAAGTACGAACTAAAAACTCGTGACCAGAACCCATTCGATTCTCCGCAACGACTGTACCTAATTCGTCAGTCGTAGAATATCCTCCACGAGCCTCTCGCATTTCGTCATACGGCCTCACCTCAGACACTAAACTTGTTGGAATTAGTTCGAAAAGAAGATATGTACCATTTCTAATCGGCTGATCACCACCATCCATTGAATTCCCTGACGCTTGAGCTACGAAGTGCTTAGCTGGATTCAAAGTGCCATATTTTGAAGGAAGTACTCGAAAATCAATATTGGCATTGTCATGGGGACTCGTCCGAAAGTGACCGCAGGCAATTCTCAAGTCTGTAAAAAACGGTATCTCTTTCAATGTGCTTCCTGATTTCGGCAAAGCAACCGCAGCGCTTTTCTGCTCTAAACGAGATTCATACTGCCTAAATCGGAAATCTACTAACTCCTCCACCATGTTAGTAAATGTGTCCAAAAGGTTTTCTGCTACAGAAAGCCTAAAGCGAAACTTCTCATCGACGACATGGAAGTAAGCATTCTCAATGGCAGTATTTCCCCCTAACCACGCATTCACAGGATTGTTGTACCAATATTTTTGCCAGTCTTTTTCCTGCTCTTTAGAGAGTTCTGATATTTCACGAAACTTGTCAGGGAGATCACTTAAAAGGATTCGCCTTCTTTGTAAGACTTGGAAGCTCTTGAGCGCAAGTGCGGTAGTTCCTGGGGGGCTGGAGAATCCGTTTAACTCAACGAAGGCTTCAAGCAACACTAGCTTGAACGATTTCACTAATTGAGTAGTTTCTAGCTCTCTAAAAAAGTTTTTGTAAATTGAAAGGCAATCTATCTCCTGATAATCTAAGTCTTTTACTTCATTTACAAAAGCGTACCATTGCCAAAAATCTCGTCGAATAGTGTCTACACTACCCCCTACTCGATAGAACTCCGCAAGCGAGGGTCTTCTACTTAAAGATTCCTTTAGATTGTTATAGATCTCGACCTGGTGATCCCCTTTGGTTGCGATTAGCCTCTCCATAAAATCTATAGATTGCAGATCATAGTTCACAAAACAACCCGCTGGGAGCTTTAGACTCTTCTCTTTAATGTCATCGATAAATTCTTTCCTGGCCTTGGTCGTAACACCAACATTGAATAGCGCTTCAGCTTTTCTAAAAAAACTCACGTGATTCCCGATAAAATCGAGAACAACAAGCTTTTCCTTTCTTGTAAGGAAGCTGGTTCTAAGACCTCGCCCTAGTTGCTGTAAGAAAATAATTTTCGACTCTGTAGGCCGGAGCATTAGTACCGTATCGATTGCAGGAAGGTCGACGCCCTCATTGAATAGGTCTACCGAAAATATGACTTGCAGATCTCCTAGCTTAAGCAAAGACAATGCTTCATTTCGACGCATATCTGAAGCCGAGTGAACCGAAGCAGCACGAATTCCTTGGCGACAGAAATAGTCCGCCATAAAATCCGCGTGCTTTTGAGAAATGCAAAATGCCAATGTTCTTGTTTGGTGCTTATCCTTCCAATGCTTAAAACTATGACGTGCTCGGGCGTTAGTCGCGAGTTGGTTTTCCAGCTGCTGTGGATCGAACTTGCCGTTTCGCCAAGTTATCTCTTGGTAATTAACCTCATCAGCAATTCCGTAGTAATAGAATGGACATAAAAGACTTGTCTCAATACCGTAGAAAAGATCTCTCGTATAAACGAGATTATCATCACATAGGGCCAAAATATCGGATTGATCAGTACGCTCTGGAGTAGCAGTAAGGCCTAACATAAATTTTGGTTCAAAATAGCTAAGCAACTTTCGGTAAGTCTTAGCTGCGGCATGATGAAACTCATCAACAACGATGTAGTCGAAATGCTCTTTAGAAAAAAGTTCCAATTGAGCTGACTTTCCTAACGTCTGTATTGATGCAAAAAGCATATCGACGTTGAGCTCTTTCTCTTTTCCATTATAACGACCTACCTTTACATTTGGTCGAATCGTAACAAACGTCTCCTCCGCCTGATTTAGAATCTCCTCTCTGTGAGCAACGAAAAGTACTCGCTTCGCATTCATACGCTCGCTGTCAAACGCCGACAACCAAGTCTTGCCTAAACCAGTAGCCAGCACCACAAGACCACGCTTAAAACCCCTCTCTCGTGAAATTAGAAGTGCGTCTAGCGCCTCCTGCTGTATTGCATTTGGCGCAGGTGGAATCTCTATCTCATCTTGCCCCGGCTCATTCGCCGGTGGTGCAATCGTTGCTTGAGGAATACGCTTTATGTATTCGTCAATCCAACTGTGTGAGAGCTCCTTGCAAGAGTCATGACCATATAGGGTTTCGTACTCATTCAGAATACGATCAAAACGTCCGTAGTCTTCGGATTGATCAATCTTAAGGTTCCACTCTAACCCACTAACAAAAGCTGCCTTGCTTATGTTGCTAGATCCCACAAATGCACAACCTTCACCTTTTCCAGAGTTAAGGTTACGGGTGAATAGATAAGCCTTCATATGAAAACTAGTTGCACCTTGAGACTCGAATACCTTTACACCAGCACCTTGCTCTTGAAGCAGCATCAGGTATCTCAACGCCTGCGGATCTGTGACCCCCAGATAGTCTCCGGTCAATATTCGCACTCGCGAACCCCGCGAAATCGCATCTTCTAGCGCAGTTTGAATCAAACGAATACCCGTCATTCGAATAAAAGCCGTTGCGATAGCGATATCGTCTGCGTGGTTTATAGCTTGCAGGAGACTGGGAAGGAAAGGATCAGTTCCACCGACTGTTAGTGCTGACTCAGGGAATCGACTCAAAGTGGATCACCGCACTTACGAATAGTTGCATAGACCCACCTTTGAGGTTTGCCGCGCAATAGTGCTTCGGAATCCCATATTTTCAAAACCTCAGCATTAAGGACACTTTCAAGTAGTTGCGCTAGGGATTGGGTAGTCAAATTGGAGAAATACCGCCCTCTATCATCTAAAGACATGAACTCTCCCCACTTGAACGACAGATAGGCCACACCTCCCAGTTTAAGGCTATTCAGTATCTTATCTACTACTTCAGGCAGTTGTTCTTGATGACAATGCAACAAGCTAGCCGATGCCCAAACCCCATCATATTTCTCTACCTCATCCATTTCTAAGAACGATTTCACGATCACAGGGTGCCCTGTGTAGGTAGATGCCCAAGCTGCAATCTCTGGGCTAGCGTCAATAGATGTGACTTCATACCCCAGCTCTCGAAATGCCTTACTATCTCTGCCCGATCCACATCCAAGATCAAGAATATGGGCACCTTTCGTAATATTCTCTAGAAATGGACTATATAGATCACCAACATCAAACTCACTGGTCTCTTCACAGTACTCAACAGCATTGCTCGAATAGTACCGGTCAACACTCGCGCGAGATTTGTACTGTTCTATTAAAGGAATGTCAGCGGGCGCCCACTTTAAGTCATCAATCTGTTCAAGATCGAGCCAGCAAATCTCATCATGGTCCACTAGCTTGAAGTCTCCACTAAGATGTTCTACTTCATAAGCCATTAGCCTTACAATTTTTTCACCGTAGTCGAAGACGCTCTTTCCAATATATGCGCCTACTCTCGAAGAAATGCTGAGTTCCTCAAACAGTTCTCGCTCAAGACAGATTTCTGGAGATTCATTTTCTTCAACCTTCCCACCAGGAAATTCCCAATATCCTTGAAGGTGTTTCCCAGGCCCTCTACGTGCGGCTAGAATCTTACCTTGCTTGACAATTATCGCTGCGGTTACATCAATTATTTTCTTGGCCATTTAAATACTTTTCTAAAGATATCTTCTTTCATCAAGATTATGTCACTCACAAGCTCAACCGATAAGATAAAAGTATCATCTAATTTTTTGAGCTCTGAATTTAACTATGCTGAAACCTTCTGCACCGCCCGACACCGAGGATAAGCACTACACCCCCAAAACTTCTCCCCAGTTTTCGCCCCACTGCGCACCTGCCGGATCACAAGCGCCTCCCCACATCGCGGGCAAAGCCTAGCAGCGTTCTCGTCACCTCTCGTATTCAGCCTTGCTACATGCTCTTTATGGTTCTGCCAGTTATTGGCCTGCTTACCGCTGAAGATACTCTCCAACGCTAAGACTATTCCCTCATCGTCGAGCACAGGCTCCTGGAAGAATTTTATATAGCGAACAAGACCACCTAAGTTCAACACGTTCTCCGGCATTGCGGTCTTGAAAGTGGAATCCCCAACAAACACAACCACAGAGTGAACTCGATCAGGCTCCAAACCAGTAAGCGCTTCAACTGCCTTGGTGTGTTTGTAGTTCTGCCGCAACGGGTTCTGAAATAGAAAAGTCTTCTTGAAGATCTTCTGCGTCCACTCTGCCTGCTTCTCAGAACCGAATATCCAACCCCGCATATTCTTTGTCTCGATTACGAATATGCCGAACTCGGAAACAACAAGATGGTCGATCTGAGTCGTACCATCGATCGTTGGAAGGGTAACGTTGTGTAGTCGGTGGTAGAGATTCTTATCGAGGAACAGGCGCAGCATCAAAGCAACAAGCAGCTCGCCAAACATCCCCTTAACCACAGGAAGTTTAAGGAGTGTGACGATGACAAGTAGTGGAATCACCCACCAGATTTGAATTATGAGATCACTAAACACAGCATCAACTCCCGTCAATTTCAGTGGAAGTTGATCCTATATCGCTGGTGAAAGCAAGCCTCTAGAAACCCATCACCTACTAGCCACCACAGAAACCTCAATCCTCACCCCCCGAGGCAAAGCCGCAACCCCAACCGTAGCCCGCGCCGGCGGCTGCTCCGCAAAGTACTCCCCATAAACCCCATTCATCGCGGCAAACTCGGTCAAGTCCGTCATATACACCGTCGACATGACCACATTCGCCAGGGTCATACCCTGCGCCTCGAGCATCTGCGCAATATAGCGCAGCACCTGGTGGGTTTGTTCCTCGATACTCTCGCCCTGTATCGCGCTACCGCTTATGTCTAACGGAATCACCCCCGATAGATAATAGGTGTCCCCCGCCTGCACCATCTGCGAGTAAGGCCCCACAGCCGGATAGACGGCATCGGTGGAATGGACCTCCTTGCCTGCATCCGCAGCGAGTGTGCAGGAGTTTGCGGACAACGCAGCGATAAGTAAGCCGGCTCCGAATAGTTCCTTTTTCATCATTTTAGAAATCCCTAAGGTTCATAGCGCTGATTAGTCAAAGCAGGCAGCGTCGGCCGCTGAATCAAAATAAACCCATAGTCATGATTGCGATGGCAGACATTGCAGCCATCGGTCAACGCATCATAGGCCCGCACGAACCCCGCACTATCCTGCGCCGCAACCGCCGCCTCGAGATCCTGCATTGGCTTAGCCGTCAGCCCATCCAGCATCTCGACAATAGACTCGCCCTTATAACGCGGGCGCAGCACCTTCATGTCCGCGATCCCCTCCTTGATCGCGTCCACCGAATAGGCCGCCAGCGGCCAGTTCGACAGATCACCCGCGAACCACAGCTTGTTATGCTGCACCTGCAGGCCTTCCATCAGGTCCCCTAGCCCCGGAATATAGCGGTCCGGGTCCTTGGGCGGGGGCTGCGCCGTAAGCACCTGAGCAAACCCGAGCAGTAGAACCGCCAACATCCCAGCCGCACTAATCTTAAGATTCTGTTTAAACATAGGCCTCTATCTCTTTATGCCCGACCGGGGAATCTAAACGCCAAGGACACATTGCTAGGAACATCGTCGCGCAGGCGCCCAGACAGGTCGCCAGATCTCCCACTAAGACGCCGATAATGCCACTTATGCCAAGCACCAACAAGCGCATCAGGATGTCACGAAACAGCGCAAGCACGGGACAACACTACATGGGCGTGGCGGCGACTCTGTGCTTGAAAATACAAATTTATCCTATATGAATAATCCACATCAGTCGTCAATGTAGTGAGCTTATGCATTCCCCTATAGCTCTGTGACTTAGCAGTTGTTCCATGCAGGCAACTCTATAGGCTCACTGGTGTAGCGCCACAATACGGGAAGTTTAACTGCCTAGGTGCAAATCAGTTCCCTAAGGGCTATAGCGGAAAAACAATCGTCTGCTTGAGCGCGTTTGATGGGAGGTTACCGTGTCTATACTTTACAAAGCATTCACCTTGCTAGCATTGTCTCTACTCGTCTTGTCCGCACAAGCACAAGACCAGGGGGTGGAGGGCTTAAGGGAGCAGAGCAGGGCATTTGCCGCAGTGGCACGCCAGGTATCCCCCTCGGTGGCCTTGATCCAGACCGAGAGCGTCAGCGATATTGCCCCGCAGACCCCTTACTCATCCCCATTCTCGTCCCCGTTCGGCGATGACTTTTTTGAGCGCTTCTTCGGGCAACCCTTGCCACAGCAACCCTTCCCCGGGACCCCACAGCAGGTCCCCCCGCAACAACGGCGTTCTGTGGGTCAGGGCTCTGGGTTTGTATTCTTGGTCGAAGATGGCCTGTTGTCCGACAAGGCCTATATCCTGACCAACAGTCATGTCGTGGAGAACGCCGACAAGATTCGGGTCACCTTTAGTGATGGGCGTGAATTCGATGCCGAGGTAACCGGCACCGATCCGCAGTCCGATGTCGCGGTAATCGAGGTAGAGTCTAGCGATCTTCCCACACTGACTCTCGGGGACTCGTCCAGACTGATGGTAGGCGAATGGGTCGTGGCCATAGGGAATCCTTTCGGGCTCAGCCATAGCCTGACTGTCGGCGTAGTGAGCGCCTTGGGTAGGACTAGTCTAGGGATCAGCGACTATGAGGATTTTATTCAAACCGATGCGGCCATCAACCCTGGCAACTCTGGCGGGCCCTTGGTCAATCTCGACGGCGAGGTGATCGGCATCAATTCCGCCATCTTTAGCCGCAGCGGTGGTTATATGGGGGTTGGCTTCGCTATTCCCAGCAACCTGGCTAAGAGTATTGCGGAGCAACTGATAGAGACTGGCGAGGTCACCAGAGGCTATCTAGGGATCAACATCCAAGAACTCACCCCCGTGCTGGCCGAGTCATTTGGCCTAGAACAGACTCAGGGCATCTTGGTTGCGCAAGTCTCGCCGAACTCCCCTGCCGAGCAAGCGGGATTGCAGCAGGGGGATATCATCGTAGCCTTTCAAGATAATCCGGTTAGCGATGTTGGGGCCTTCCGCAATCAGGTATCACTCACCGCCCCCGGCAGCCGGGCGGTGCTCGGCATTATTCGTGACGGCGCGCGCCGCGAAATCAACATCACCATCGGAACGCTTAGCGAGGGCCAGCAACGGCCACAGGACACCATCGGCAGCTCGGAGCAACTGGGTTTATCGGTACAAACCTTGACGCCCCAACTCGCACAGCAATTCAATCTCGATGTCGCACAGGGGGTGGTCGTCACGCAGGTACTTCCTGGGTCGGCCGCGGCCAACGCCGGAATACAAAGCGGCAGCATAATCGTAGAGGTGGACCGAAGCCCGGTAGATACCGCCGAATCGTTCGATCGTGCCGTCGAGGCGAGCAGTAGTGATAATCAAGTATTGCTCTTGATTCGAACGAGCGCCGGGCAGCGTTATGTCGTGCTGAGTTGGTAGTGTGGTAGCAAAACTAAACCTGGTTGGGTCTTGGGTAGCTCGTTTTTCGATGCGGAAGATCGACACGTCGAGAATTATCCTGCCCGTGTAGTGGTCAACTAATTCCGGACAGTATGTTAGTTAGGCTAGAAGTGTCCGGGAAATTGGGATCAGTCCATACCACCTTAAATGGTGTCCGGTTTTATTAAACCACTACACTTCGATATCACGGTGACTGAGGCTGAATCGGCGGTAGAGGCAGGCTGTGTATTGGATGATTTCGGCTGGGAATCGGTGGCGTTTATACATTTTTGATTCAGTCATGCTGCGGGTTCTGGCAAGTTGGGAGTTAACTTGTCAGTACCCATTCGGGCATCTACTTGCGCTCGTGGTGCCGGCCCATCCACTGCATCGCCACCGCAATCAGCAGGATCGCCAGGAACAGCGCGTAAGGGGCGTACTGGTTGACGGCCACCGCCCAGGTATTGAGCTCGTTGAGCAGCAGCGCCCACAAGGCAATGGCGATATAAGTCGACACTAGCACCACCACCAGATTCACCCAAGGGCGCAGGCCGATGAGGAAGCCAATAATCGCCCCCACTACCGGCCCGGTCATCCAGAACGGGGTGAACACAAACACGAACAGCCCGGCGATGCCGAACTTGCGCACCAGCCCCCCGCCCGACTCTGCCGCACGGTGGATGCGCGTGATGAACGGTTCCAGAATTCGCAGTTTGATCAGGTGCCGTGTGCTCTGCACGAACAACGGATAGACCACCAGCACCTGAATGGTTTCGATCAGGATATTCAGCGGCACCACCTCGGCATGGCTGAAACCGCTGGCATAGCCGAAGGTCATCCCCGCTTCCCGACCGATCACCAGGTTCAGCCCGGTCATGATCGCATAGGGCAGGATGCGGTCGGGATATAGGTGCCAGCCGATACCGAAGGCCAGCAGCATCAGGCCGGTGAGCCCCAGGCCGACTCCCAGCATGCGGCCTTCGGTGTTGGCGAACAGCGTTTTAGGTACACGCATGACTGTCCATACTCAGATCACCACTCTCAGAAACTTGGACTTCCCAGATTTTACTAGACACTTTCGAGCTTGTTAGGGGTCTTTAACTCCTTGAATTCGGACGGTAAAAAAATCCAATTTAACGGCGGTTTAGATGTTTTTCGAGGAAAAACTCATAGTAAAATCGGCTGCAACATCTTCTGTTTTACAACTTATATTTACTTTTACCATCATCATCAGAGCCATCATAAACAACTCTCTCGCCGTCACCAAACAGTTGCAACACGCCCAAAAGGCCGATCTCGGCAAGAGCTCTTTTTATGAAGGAAAGATCAGCGCCCCCAGAACTAACTTACCATTTCCCCTTACAGCGTTACATCTACTGCCCACGCAAAGAATAAACAATAACCCGCCCACCCCCTTCAACCTCATCCCCTGTCCGAAACGTCATCATCGCGTTGCCAGAGCTGGTGGCGATAAATTGCTTACCCTCCACCTCGTAAGTCACCACGCCACCCCCGACCGGCGCGCCGGTTGCAATGCTATTGAGCAGCTCCCCTGAGTTCGCATTAAGTATCAGCAAATTCCCGTTTAGCTCACCGGTCATCACCAATCCTCCAGCGGTAGTGGTAACGCCGGCCACCATAGGTCTTGGCGAATGGTAGCGCCAACTAACTTCCCCGCTCTCCACATCTATCGCCGTTAGCCAACCGGTCTGCTCCTCATCCGGGCGCACTCGGCCGCCCAGATACATCTGCCCTGGGACAAAGGCTACTTCCTCGTTGGCCGTAAACATCGCGCAGTGATCGATCGACGGGGTGATGAGCAGTTTTGCGCCAGGATAATAGGCCGGGCCACTCCATAACACGCCGCCGAATACTCCCGGACAGGCGAACACCCCCTCCTGGGTGACCGGCACCTCGGCGTTCAAGATAGTGGTGATCGGGGTCTCGTAAAGAATAGCGCGGGAGTCTTTGTCCATTGTGCGCAGAATGCCGTCTTTGCCCACGGTCGCAATCATGTCGCGAGACACATTGTTGATGCCGGCTTTCAACACTGGGCTCACCTGGGTCAGATCCCAGTCGTGATCGTCGTTAGGTACCAGAGACTTGTGCCACCGCAGCGCGCCGGTACGCACATCTAGGGCGACGATGTTATTGGTGTACAGGTTCTCCCCCGGGCGCAGATAGGCAGGCAGATCCGGCGCGGGATTAGACACGGCGACATACACCTCGCCCAGCGCCAGATCCATACTCAATGGCGTCCACACCGCACCACCGCCCAGCGGAATATTGTTAGGATTGCCCCAGCTCGGACCGCCACCGGCTGCCGCCTCCGGAACCGTCATAAATTTCCAGATCAAATCGCCATCGGTCAGGGAGAACGCCCCAAGCCAGCCGGAGATCGCATTCTCGCTGCCCGCCGGCCCGATCAACACCGTGTCCTCGAAGATCATTGGCGGCATGGCGAAGGTCTCACCCAGCCACGGGTCTGCTACCTGCCTCGCCCACAGTAGATTGCCGTTCGCCGAATCCAGTGCCAGTAGATAACCGTCGGGAGTGCCACGCACCACATAGCCATCCTTGATCGCCACGCCACGACTATTGCCCCACACCATGCGATCTCTTGGCTCCCAGTCGTAGGACCAAATCTTCTCACACGTTGCCGCGTCGATTGCTGCCGTATGCGTGGCATTGGTGACATACATGGTGCCCTGATAAATAATCGGGCCGGTCTGCATCGTGGCATTGGTGGGCAAATCATAGGCGCAGACGCGCTGCAGGCCACCGGCGTTGCCGATGTTTATCTGCTCTAATTGCGAGTAGCGCGTGCCCTGATAATTTTGATTGTGATACAGCCAATCCTTGGAGTTGTCTGCAGCCGCCATCAGCTGCGCGAAGCTAGGCCCGCTCCCGGTAGGTTCGAGGCCATAGAAGCCTTCGATAAAATTTGCCGCGATATCCAAGACCTCATCGCCGCGCGCGATTGCAATTGCACTCAGGTAGTCATAATCGTTCTTGAGCGCCTCGCTACCCTCCAATACATTATTGCGCCCCAATACATAGGCCAACAGATCCAGATACTCACTCTCTTGCAAGCCAGCACCCTGCCTAGGCGGCATGGTGGTGCTAATGCGGTTATACAACTCGGCCACGTTCGCCCCCAGCGGCGACCACGTCTTTCTGAAGGTAGGGCCTATTAAGGTCGGTGCCGCCGCGCTCTCCAAATCCACGCCATGACACTGCGCACACTGCTCAACGTACAGCGCCTCGCCGCGCTCGAATTGGTCTTCGGTAAAAGTACCGGACCCGGGCACGTCGGCGCCAAATACCGACAGTGAAAAAACGAGTAGTAATAGACTTGAGGCTGTTTTTGACGTTGCAACTACGTGGCTTGTGACGTTCATAATTGGCCTTATTGTTTTTATATGATTGGTAGGCTATCACTCGCTAAATTCAAACCTTGCGTCTTAAGCATCTCCGCAACAAAGCGAAGCATTTGAGGAATTTGTTCTTCAATACTTTTCCCTGTATTGCACGACCGCTTATATCTAGCGGAATCACTCCCGACAGACAGTATGTATCACCAGTCTGAAGCATTTGCAATTAAGGCCCTTTAGGCGCAAGTCTACCTAACTACCCTAACTAAATTTCTGAGCTATTTAGACACATCAACCAGACATGGCGAACTCTTCCATCTTTGTCGACACGAAGGCTCTCCACGTCGATACTATCGACAGACACTATTCCATCGGTGCGCCAACATACTGCTATCAATCCACTAAAAACAAAGAGGGTTACCCCATGTCATCAAAAGAGAAACGCACGGTGCCGGTTGAGGCAATAGAACTCTATAACCAATACGTGCACGGGGAGATCAATCGCCGCACGTTCCTGAACAGGGCTAAGCAGTTTGTCGTGGCTGGCCTCACCGCCACTACCCTCGTGGAGGCCCTGATGCCCAACTACGCGCTGGGGCAGCAGATCGCCAAAGATGACGAGCGAATCAGTGCCAGCTACGTCACCCTGCCCTCACCGCAGGGGCATGGGTATATTAGGGGCTATCTGGTGCGCCCTTTCAGTGCCGACTCTCGCTCGGCAGAGCCAAGCAAGCTGCCTGGCATCGTCGTCGTGCACGAGAATCGCGGGCTAAACCCCCATACAGAAGACGTGGCGCGCCGACTAGCATTGGCCAACTTCATGGCGTTTGCCCCAGACGTGCTCACCTCGGTTGGCGGCTATCCGGGCGACGATTATCAGGGCGGACAACTGTTTAGTTCACTCGATGCGGACAAACGCTTCGAAGACATCGTGGCCAGCGCGCTGTGGTTGAAGGGCCGCGACGACTGCAACGGCAAGATTGGCATCACCGGTTTCTGTTACGGCGGCGGCGTATCGAATCAATTGGCTGTACGCCTAGGTGAAGATCTTGCCGCGGCAGTGCCATTCTACGGCGGCGCGGCACCTGTGGCAGATGTCCCCAAAATCAAGGCCGCCATACTCGTGCAACACGGGGAACTGGATACCCGACTGGTTGAGGCATGGCCTGCCTATGAGGCAGCACTGACGGCCGCGGGGGTTACCCACGAAGGGCTCATCCACCCCGGCGCCGTGCATGGTTTTTTCAACGATGCCACGCCGGAACGCTACAACGAAGCGGCTGCGGAGTTGGCGTGGACGCGCATGGTGGATTGGTTCAATACCTACACACGCTAAAACTTCCTCAAGTACTCTGTCTGTGCAAACCAGAGTACTTGAGGTCTTTTAGGCGCAAAGAGCTAGGTGATTAATTCCATGCACTCGCTGGTTGGCTTGGGTCCGATCGCAAAAACCGAATTAAGTCTGCATGAAACTGATCCGGTATTTCAATTTGCGGCGCGTGCCCTACATTCGGGTAGAGAATAATGGCCGAATTTTGCAGCTCATTCGCCACATTTCTGGCAAGGGTTGGGAAATCCGCAACGAGACCATCCTCCTCACCCCCTATCACTAATGCTTTGGTCGCAATGTGCTGCCAGTCATACACAACAGGGTCGTTGTACAACATTCCGCCTTGTAATCTACGTACCATCGCCAGCGTTGGCCATTCACCGCTGAGAGTTTGTCCGTATTGTCGACGAACGAATTCCAGATGCTCGGGCGGCCATGCTAGGGGAAAGTAATTTTGGTGGCCACGTAAGATCGACTGATACGTAGAGACTTCAAGCCCGTCTGCATAAGGGTCGCTCCATGGCCGGCCTTGGCGCTGATCGGTTAGCCCTATCTGGTTCACCATTACCACATGGGTAACCATTTGCGGATAGAGCATGGCGAATCGTGTGACGACCATGCCCCCCATGGAATGACCGACAATCGCCACCTCATCGATGCCGAGTTCATCGAGTAGCGACTTCATATTGGCAGCGACGAAGTTGAAGGTGTAGGGAATGATGGGTTTTGAAGACTTGCCGTAGCCGATTCGATCGACTGCGAGCACTCGGAAACCGTCTGCGGCCAGTGCGTTGATGGTGTCCGTGTAGGCCTCAGAATAAAAATTCATCCCGTGCTGGATAAACACCGTTTGCCCATTGGCCCGACCGGACGGAGGCACGTCCATATACGCCATGCGCATCGGCGTATCAAAGCGTTCCAGCTCTAAAAAATGCACAGGATAGGGGTAGGGTATCTCCTCGAAGTTAGCAGACACAGAGCCCCAGTGCGCTGGCGCCTCTGCAGGCGGGGTTGCTGGCCACTCTTGTGCCTGCGCGGGAAATCCTGACGCTAGAATCGCGACGCAAGAGATCATCCCTAAAACGGTCTTCTTCATTGACATAATAAGCTTCCTGGTTTTTTTGGTTTCATGGTTATTCAATTTATGATCAAGGCCGAACGTTTCGATCCAAAGCCTGAATGGTGCATTTTGCTCAAAGAACCGCTTAACCGATCAACTTTCCCGGCCTCCGACTCTTATTACCCAAAGTTGAGACCCTGAATCCAACTAAAATCACCCACTTTAGGGAAAAAATATTTCTCGAGCTTAAAGATAAACGCGCACGCAAAGTGCTCAGAAATCTCTGCCCCCTTAACATCAAGGCTCATAGCGCTGATTAGTTAAAACCGGAACACTAGGCCGCACAATGGCAATAAACCCATATCCATGATTGCGATGGCAAACATTGCAACCGTCGGTCAACGCATCATAGGCCCGCACAAATCCCGCACTGTCCTGCGCCGCAACCGCCGCCTCTAGATCCTGCATAGGCTTCGCCGTCAGCCCATCCAACATCTCCACAATAGACTCGCCCTTATAGCGCGGGCGCAGCACCTTCATGTCCGCAATCCCCTCCTTGATCGCGTCCACCGAATAGGCTGCCAAAGGCCAGTTCAATAGATCGCCCGCAAACCACAGCTTGTTGTGCTGCACCTGTAGGCCCTCCATCAAATCCCCTAAACCCGGAATATATCGATCCGGGTCCTTGGGCGGCGGCTGCGCCGTCACCACCTGGCCAAACCCAAACATTAGAACCGCCAACACCGCCGTACTAATCTTAAGATTCTGTTTAAACATAAGCCTCAATCTCCCTACACCCAACCTACAAACTCATCCCCAACACCAAATAGATCACCAGACAGATCGCCCCCACCAAAAGCGCATAGGGCATCTGTGTCTTTATATGGTCAATATGATCCGAGGCCGCCCCTGTCGACGCCAGGATCGACGTATCCGACAACGGCGAACAATGATCCCCAAACACCCCGCCACCGGCCACGGCCGCCAAGGTCGCATACACCACCGGCGCCAGCTCCCCACCGGAGAAACTAAACGCCAAGGGCACGCTGATCGGAATCATGATCGCGTAGGTGCCCCAAGACGTCCCCGTCGAGAACGCGATGATGCCCGTAATCAGGAACACCAGCATCGGCAACAGGCCCGGCGTCAGCCAACTCTCAGAAATTGATACGATATAGTCTGCCGTGTTCAAGGCCGCCGACAGATCATTCAGCGCATAGGCGAAGGCTAGGATGATCACCGCAGGCATGATGCCCTTGATGCCCGCCATCGCCGTCGTCGTGATCTCGTTCAGCGGCACGCCCTGGATGCGCATGATGATGCCCAGCGCGAACACCGCCAGCATGAACGCCTCCATCGGCTTGGCGCCCCCGGTCACGAACACCGCACCTAGCGCGAAACCGATCACCAACAACACCGGGAACACGAAATTCCAGAACAGGCTCGTGCGGATGCCCTCGAAGGGTTCGATGGCCGTCAGCTCCTCCGCCATCAAAGGCTGGCCCCCATCGCGCACCAGCTTGCCCTCGTTCAGCGCCCGCTCTTCCGCCCTCTTCATCGGTCCGAAGTCAGGCAACAGTCCAGAGGCGATCAGGCCCACCATCGCCACAGCCAATATAGGGTAAATATTGTAGGGAATGGCCACGATAAACACCCAGATCGCGTCGTTGGCATTCTCGATCGGGCCCATGCCAATAGTCAGCCCCGCCACGAACACCGCCCACCCAGTGAAGGGCACCAAAATGCTCACCGGCGCCGAGGTCGAGTCGCAGATATAGGCCAGTTTCTCGCGGGAGATCTTGAAGCGGTCCGACAGCGAGCGCATGGTAGAGCCCACGAACAAGGGGCTGAAGTAGTCGCTGAAATACACGAACATGCCCATGAACCACGAGATCAACTGCACGCGCTTGCGCGTCATCTTGCGCTGCGCGATGAAGGCCGAGAAGTTGAGGATGGCGCCGGTGCGCTGGAAGAAGGCAATGAGGATGCCGATGAAGAATTCTAGGAGCAGGATCCACGAGAAGCCCTCGTTGCCCAGGGCCCCCACTAGCAGATTGGGGAAGCCCATCAGCCCCTCGCCGGCCACCAACACCCCCACTATGCAGGCCGCGGCCAGAGAGAAAACGGTGTTGCGCGTGACGAAGGCCAGCACGATGGCGATGCTCGCCGGTAGAAGGGACAGAGGTCCCATATAGTCTGTTACTTCCATTGTCGCGCCTCGGTTTTTGTTCTTATAAGTGAGCGTTCACCATCATTACAGTTCTTGCCGACCCTGCCAACTCTCCAGCTGCGAGACCGCATGGAAGCCGATGCCGCGGAAAGGCTCCGGCGGCATCCACGAGGCCGTGCCGAACAGAGAAGCGATATCCGGCACCTCGTGCCCCAGGGCCAGTTCCGCAAGAAGCTGCCCCAATAGCGTGCCCTTCACCGTGCCCCCACCGTTGCAGCCGGAGGACGCGAACAGCCCCGGCTCTAGCTCGCCCCACACCGGCGCGCCGTTATGGGTAATGCCCACCGCGCCGCCCCACATGTGTTCGAAGCCCGTGCCCGCTAGCTGCGGGAAGCGCCGCCACAATCGGTCCTGCAACGCTAACCTCAGCTTGTCGGCGCCGCGCTCGTGCCCGTAGTCATGCACGGAGCGCACTAGCAGACGACCATCCGCGGTGCGGCGCAGGGTACTGCCCAGACGATGGGTCGGCAGTATGCCCCAGTTATGATTGCGGCCCAGACTATCCAGCACCTTATCACTGAGCCGCGGGGTCAAACCCGCATAGGTATACACCGTGGCCAGACGCGAGCGCGCCACCCCGAGATCGCGAGTAAAGGCATTATTGGCCAGCACCAAGTGGGGGCTGTGTAGCCCACCATTGGGAGTGCGCACCTGCCACTTGCCAGCCGCCCGCCTGATGCTCAGCGCCGGCGTGTTCTCATACAGCTGCACGCTGCCGGGCAGATGCGCGACCAACGCCCGCACCACCTCGGCCGGCTGGGCTAGATAACAGTGTGGGGAGTACAGGCCCGCAGAATAGAATTCCGTGCCCAGCTCAAGCTGTAGCGCCGCCCGATCAAGTTCCCGATAGGGCAGGCCTGCCCCCTCGAGGAAGGCCTTGTAGTTATGCAGGGATCTCAGACCGACCGGGCCAACCGCCGCCCGATAGGTGCCGGCGCGCTCTAGGTCTACAGGATGCCCATAGGCCTTCACGTCCGCCGCGATGGTCTGCATCGCCTCTTGAATCAGCCGGTTGCACTCGTGCATGCGCGAGATATTGGCCGGGTCCGCATCTTCGGCCAGCGCCACCTCTAATAGGAAGCCCGAATTACGGCCCGGGTTACCCTCGCCGATCTCGCTGGCATCGATCACCACCACGCGCGCATGCGGCGCGAGTTCCTGCCAGCGCCGGGCACAGGCAAGGCCGGTCCAACCCGCGCCGATGATGATCACGTCTGCCGGGTGCTCTCCCTGCAGGCTCGGCATAGGCTCGCGCGCTGGCAGTAGTGCATTCCAGCCACAGGCTAGTCGATAGTCCGGATAGGGTTTGCTCATCACTCTTTATCTCTGGCGCAGCGCTTCGGCTTTAGTGTAGCGGTAAATGTATTCGCTCTGCGCGCCCCTGTAAGCCCCTAATATTAGAAGCGCTCGATCCGGTAGGGGGCGAGGTCAAGCGGCAGCGCTTTCCCATCCGCCAGCAGCGCCAGCAGAGCTCCGGTCACCGCCCCCTGGGTCAGCCCCAGATGCCCGTGACCGAAGCCGAAATAGGCATTGGCATAGTGCGGCGAGGCCGAGATCACCGGCACCGTGTCCGGCATGCTCGGGCGATAGCCCATCCAAGGCTTGCCCTGCTCCGTGTTCAGACCCGGAAACAAGTCCCGCGCTTGCTCCCCTAACACCTGTGCTCGTCTGTAAGAGGGTGGCGCCTTCAGGCCCGCGAACTCCACCGTACCCGCCAGCCGCAGGCCATCCTGCATAGACGTGGCCGCGAAGGCCCGGCCGCCGAATAGCAATGGCCGCACGAGCTCCACCCCCGGCGCGGCGCAGTGCAGGTGATAGCCCCTCTCAGTATCCAGCGGCACGGCGCTGCCCAACTGCTTACTCAGCAGTCCCGAGTATGCGCCAGCGGTGACGAAGACCTCCCGGCATGGCAACTCTGTCGCACTGCGCACCGCCCGCACACGCCCGCCCTCGGTGACGAAACCCGTGACCTCCTCCTGCCTAAACTCTCCGCCCTGCTCAATGAACAGGGCAAACAGCTTCTGCGACAAGCCCAGCGGCGAGAGTGTGTGCGCCGCAGAGCGAATCAATACCCCGCCGGCCAGCCCCTTGCGCAAGGCCGGTTCCTGCTGCGCCAGGGCCGCGCTGTCGAGCAACTCGTAGTCCACGCCGCGACGCTCGTAATAGGCGCAGTCTAGTTTGGCCCGTGCAAACTGCGCCGGGGTCTCATGCACATAGATCACGCCGTTCTGGCGCAGCAGGTCTTGAGCCCCCGCCTTGTCTACGAGCGGCTGTAGGTAGTCCAGCGCGCGGGAGGCTAGTGCATGAATGGCCACCGAGGACGCGTCGGCGCGGCGTTTGCTGCTGCTAGCGAGGAAGCGGATGAACCATGGGATTAGGCGCGGCATATAGGCGGGCCGCACGCTGATCGGCGCCAGGCGCTGCAGCAGCATGTGCGGAATCTCTTTCCAGATACCGGGCATGGCCTCGGGGTGCACCGAGCCGGTGGAGACGATGCCGGCATTGCCGGAGCTCGTGCCCTCACCCGGTGGCAGGCGGTCGATCAGCGTCACGGCGCGCCCCGACTCTTGCAGGTATAGGGCAGTACAAAGACCGACGATGCCGGCGCCGATCACTATGTTTGGGGGATTCTCGTTCATGGGCTCATGGTAGCGCGGAATTACCCATGGACACAGTGGCCAGAGAACCCATAAAAAAAGCCCTAGCGGCGCGAACCGGTAGGGCTTGTTTTGATACAGTGCAACTGCGCTCTTAGCAATTATCGCCCGTCACGTCTTCACACGCATCTTCGATCGCATTGCCAACATCCGTGGCCGCATTATCAATCTCTCTGCCCATCTCCTCGGCAGGTCCCTCATTACAAGCCGTCAGGCTTAGTGTGCCGAGTAACATCAAAAACGCAAATATTTTCATAGTAACCTTTTATTCAAAATAGTGAGTGTGTAAGACTTATAGGCACGGCCTAAAAGCCTCTATAGAACATCGTGATGATTGATATCGGAGCGAGTAGCGCCACAAACCATGGTTTGCGCAGCCTTACTTCACTACTAAGCTATTTTTAACCGAGACTACGCCCGCAATGCCGCGCGCAACGACCGCTGCCCTAGGCACGTCTGAGCGGTCACTCACGAAGCCGCTAAGCTGCACAACGCCCTTGAAGGTCTCGACGTTGATCTCACTCGCGCTCAACTCGTCGTCTTGGAAGATCGCCGCCTTCACCTTGGTGGTAATGACCGTGTCATCGATCATCTCGCCAGTGCTCGAGCCTGTGGCGCTAGAAGCACAGCCAATCACCAATAGCATCGATACGGTCAGTAGAAAAGTCGAACAGGTTTTTAGATAGTTCATAGTCAATCTCCTTTATTTAAGAATGCCCGTCCATCGGGACTTTGTACTACACACTAAGTGCCGCAAGATTCAGGTAGGACCACTTTACAAGGGCATGCGTCTCGAGTTCTGTGCGCCAATACACACACAAACGCAATGATGTGCGGCGCTAGATAAGTGGCTGGTAGGGGCGTATCTGTGGAGTCGGGGCACTCTTGCATAGGATAGCGCGGGGCCAGTACGGCGGTCTCGGGTAGCTACAGCGGGAACTCAGGACTCTAGGAATGAAGAATCTGGAGGGGTGTTAGCAATGCCGCCACCCCACCGGATTACTTAGGCGGCGGCGCAGGACACGCAATGCACGGTCTCGGGTAGCGCGTCGAGGCGCTCGGGATTGATGGGCTTTCCACAGCTGGCGCAGCTTCCATAGGTGCCAGCGCTGATTCTGGCCAAGGCCGCGCGAATATGCTGGATGCTCGTCTGGGCTTCCTGCCCTATGCCCCCAAGAACCTCGTCGTTCTCACGCTCGGTAGCCTGCTCGGCGAAGTCTGGGGAATGGCTCTTGCTCATGTCTTTTGTCACATGGTCAAGACGCTCCTCTAGCTGCACCAGTCTCTCGCGCAGCTTCGCCTCCTCTTTCTGAAATTTCATAGCGTACCCCCTTTGTCACAAAAAGCTCAGGCAACGAGCATCTTGTAGAGCTCATCCTTTAAATGAACCCGGCGCTTCTTGGCCTCTTCCTCGGTGTGCGTCGCAACCGCAGTCGCCTCGGTTTCCATGTTCTTGATCTCGTTAGTTAGCTCGTGATACTCGTCGAATAATTTACGAAAATGGCCGTTGCCGACTTTCAATTCGTGGATGCGATCGCGAAGCGCTGGAAACTCGTGTACTAGGTCATGATGTTCGATCGTCATTGCAAACTCCTTCGTTGGTTTAGTCTCTAGCTACAAACTAACACCATCGCCTCGGGCTCGTTATGATCTATGTCATGATATCGCTCAATAGCCTAGCTACATTCCCGCCACCTACCATGCTTCGCTGTGCGCATCACAAAACCATAATCGCCCCTAGCCACAGACTGACGCTTCTTACGCGCTCGTGTATAGTCGGCTATCAAATTCGATGACACTCAATATATTTGGTCACCCTCTTCCATGACGACAGCGCCACTCTCGCCCTTCCAGACCGTTACAGAGACCGTCGAGCGCGTCCTTGACCGCCATTTCTGGCTACTGCCGCTGACCGGTTTCAGCCTAGGCTGGGCGAGCTTCATCCTCGTGCAGCGCGGCGAGGGCCTAGCGAGGGGCATCGCCTTGTTGGCCTTGCTTGGTTGGCTGTGGATCCTGGCGGAACCCTTCATCATGAATCGCCTGCTCGCGCGCGAGCATCCCAAGCTAAGCAAGAATATCTCCAATTTCTTCAGCCAATCCATCCAGCAGGAGATCTACTTCTTCTCCTTGCCCTTCCTGTTTGCCGCGACCCAGCTCGAGGACCTCGGGCAACTCGCCTTTACCGGCATTTTCGTGCTCGCCGCGTTGGTCAGTACCGTGGACCCGTGGTACCACCGCTATATCTCCACGAACCGAATGGTTAGCCTCGCCTTCCATGCGCTGTGCTGTTTCGTCTCGGCGCTGGTCATACTGCCGGTGGTGGTCAAGCTGCCCACAGGCCGCACTCTCGTGTTCGCATTGGGCTTTCTTGTCGTATGGTTGTTGTTAGTGATACCCGGTCTGTTATTTCGCCTGGATACCTGGAAGCATCGCCTACTGGCACTTGTCGGCCTTTGCGCCATTCCATTACTTATTTGGACGTTCAGGGCCAGCATCCCCGCCGCGGGATTAGCGGCGAACAACGCCACGATCAGCTCGGGAGTGGTCGATCACGAGCCCATCGACTCCATCAGTCGTATCGATGCCTCGCAACTCTCCCAAGGGGTGTATGCCTTCGTGGCGGTGCAGGCGCCATGGGGGCTCGAGCAGGAGATCGCATTCAAGTGGCAGCATGGCGACTATTCCGAGACCATTACGGCGGTGATCAACGGCGGGCGCGAAGACGGCTACCGCACCTATTCGATGAAGAGCAACTTCCCCGAACCTGCGGGCGGCAACTGGACGGTAGACGTCCTCACAGCGCAGGGGCAATTACTGCGACGCCTCGAGTTCGTCGTTAATGGGCAGGAGACCGTGGCGCCATTGGAGGCTGATACTGTGATATCGCAGACCACAGAACTGGAACTGCAGGCAGCCCCGGAGTTGTCTAGCGAGATAGACCCTAACCCGGGGCCCGAGCTAGAGGTTAAACTCGATCAAAGCAATACGGCACAATAGGCCCTCTGCGCGACCTAGTTGTTTTTACTGATTAGGCCCTAGAATGACCTCTAGCACTAACTCGGTGACGTCCGCCAACAACAATATGTCTTCATCGATCATGCCATAGTGCTCACCCGCCGGTGGCTTTCCTAGCAGTCTCAGCACTTCTTGAGGAACAGATTGGTAGCTCGTATTGGCTTGCAGAGCATGGCCAAGCTGCCACTTCTTCGCCTGACCCGGCGGCAAACAGCCATTACCCTTTTTCGCAAGGCCTGGCGGGCAACCCTTAGGACCCTGATTCGCTTTATAGTAATTGCCTACTAACTCCCGGCGCTCATTATCGAAATGGCTATTGCTAGACTCGTTAAGGGAATTATTGTGCTTGTGTTTATCTTCGTCGCGTTCGGCAGCACTGGCCGCTACTGCCACGCCAGCGCTCGTCGCTACATAGAGGGCCAATGCGAAGATCGATTTCTTGAATAAAATTTTCATAGTCATTTGAATTTCCGGGTTGAATTAGATGATTGGAATCGATGCTGACGCGATCATTGCCGACGCCAGCAGCGCGCTTCACTTAGGTTTAATTCACCGACATTACAGGCGCGATGATCACCTCTACCCGGCGGTTCTGTTGACGCCCGGTAGTTGTAGCATTGTTGGATATTGGCGAACTTTCCCCCAAGCCCATAGCGCTTAGACGACTACCGGCAATGCCCTCGCGAACGAGATAGTTCTTTACGGAATCGGCACGACTCTGCGAGAGGCTCATGTTTGAGTTCTCTGCGCCAACGCTATCGGTATGCCCTTCGATCGTCACCGTGCGGTCCTCATACTCATTGAGGAACACCGCTAATCTAGAGAGATTACTGTTGTTGGCCCCTACTATAGCGGATTCACCGGTGGCAAATAGCACATCGCCTAGAGTGACCACGAGGCCACGGTCTGTATTGCGTGCGTTGAGTTCGGAGATCAGACGGGCTAGCTGCTCTGTTTCCATCCTAGCCTCATCCGCATCGCGCTGTGCGCTGCTAGCTTGATCCCGCGCTACTGCCGCTGCGCCCTGTGCACGTGTTGCATCATTGCGGGCCGCTGCCGCATCGGTGCGGGCAGCACTCGCTTGATTTCTCGCTATAGCAGTGTCGTTCTGAGCGCTCCGAGTCTGCTGACGTGCTAGCTCAGCCTCCTGGGTTCGAGCATCGAGACGCGCCTGCTCACTGTCCCTATTTAATTCCTCTCGCTGCTGCTCAAAATAACGACTTTGTGCCCATAATCTTGCGGTCTCTACCTTACGCTCGGCGATCAGTACAAGATGATTACTAAGCTCTTGGTCACGCTCCGGCTGCTCCGCCGCCACGACCGCCAACTCCGCCGCCTGAATCTCCACAGGGGCTAGGCCAGTAAGCTGGGAATCCCCCTTAAGTTGCGTCAAACTCTGACGTACTACAACTGCCCCCTCAGGGATTGTCGCGGAAGAAGCACAAGCCGCTAGTAACAAAGTAGCAGTCGCAAGCACGCCCAATTTCCTCAAACTATTCATTGTGATATTCACTGGCTAGCTCCTGAAGTACGTTGTAATTCCATTTTTAAGGTGTCGATACTCTTCTGCATTTCTTCATTCACTGCCTGGGCCTTCAACATCTGCGTGCGCGCAGAGGCTAACTGTGCATTGGCAGCAGACTCGGTCGCGAGATACGTCGCCAGCACCATGTCCTCATTGCTTACCGCAACGCGTGCCGCATCGAGACTCTTGCGCGCCTCATTAAGTTCGGGCAATGCATAGTCCGCTACCTGATCTTGTTCCGCACTCGCGATGGCAAGCTGCGCAGCCTGCAATTCGCTAGTCGGCGGTAAGGGTGCGGAGGAGCAGGCGGCAAGCCCGGCTATGGCGATCAGCAAGACAACGCCTTGCGGCAATCTTTTTATGTGCATATTCATGAGGGATTCCTAAGTGGGTTCTTCGGTGGGCCACGAAAAACACGACCCTATAGCCGGCCAATTCGTGCGTGGAATATTTCATTTCGCTTCAATTGACCGAAGAGTCAATATGATGAGAGCCGAAAGTACACTAGTGAACAATGCAGTTCGGTACGCTGCCGCACTTATGCGCAGAAGTACCTTAAGAACCCCTTGCAACGATTTATTCACCTTATGTGCGCAAACGAACAGTTTGCAGATAAGACCCTTGCTATTGTTGCCTTGCTGTCCATTTTTAGGAATCTAGACCGCACTAGTGCGACGCACTTGTTTCCTAATCTTCATTTCGGCCCGCGCTCTTGCAAGGACACGCGGGCTTTTTTATCGAGAAAAATACCCACCCTCGAGTGGGTATTTTTACACTAGCTAGGTAATTGTTACCCATCTCTCTCGGGCAGTTTAGACAGTAATGCACTGAAGCCCCCAAGAACCACGCATTCATACGGCTGGCACAGGGTTTGCTGTATCTATATAGCCACACAATATTCGGCATCACTTGAACAGAGGAAAGGCACATGGAATATGGACTACTAGGATTTATCATTTTGGTTTTCGATATCTTCGCGATATTGAAGATTGTCGAGAGCAGAGCCAGCACCGTGAAGAAGCTCGTTTGGATCCTCGTCATCCTGTTCTTGCCCGTGATCGGCTTGGTCCTCTGGTGGCTAGCCGGGCCTAAATGACGAGAGTAATGCACTGACTTCCTAGCCGCGACAACGGCGCAGAGGTGGTGCTGCTCTGTGGGGGGGGGGGGACTAGAATGGCCGCCGTTATTTGGAGCCTTTGAGTTGACCGAACAAGCTGAGCAGCGCCAGCACCTGTGATAGCGGGAAGTGTCTAAGGCTTAGGGCTTTGCCGCCATGTTTAACGGTAATGCTAGCGACGCAACCCGCGGCAAAACTTAACAACAAGCCTTCGCCAGTACCCAGGCCGCGCAGCGCCTCCTGCTTCAAGGCGGCTTGCTCTGCCGCGATGATGCACGAGGTCCTAGCGCGCTTGTCCACTAAGCCGCGCAGCCTAATCTTCTCTTTCCTTAACAGATAATTGTGGAGCATTACAAACCCCCTGACTGCGTAGGCACAGTCCCATCGCTCGGCGGCGCTGGGTCCGATTCCGTATTGCTCAATAGCGCGAGGCTCCTGCTGAAACCAACCTCTCTAAACAAGCCACGAATCGTGCGGATCAACACCACGATCGCGACTATGTGCAGAACCAGGATGGCCAAGATGATGCCCCAGATGGGCGTGGCCACGAGGAACATGGCATAGGCCAATAAGGCGTTAATGCCCAACCAGGCGACGACTACGACGCTCATGAACACGATGATGAACACTAGGGCCAGCCACAGGCTCTTGAGCGTTAACTCCCACTCGGCACCCAGTATCTGCTTGCTGGTATCCCATTGCTCCCTATAGCGCCCGAGAATGCGCGACACAGACGCGGACAGAGCCGCGACAACACTGCCCCCCACGTCTTCGTCCGCTGCACTATTGCCTTCGCCCCGCTCTTGGCTCATGCCCAGCTTACCGCCTTCCAAATAAGGAGGTGATCAGCAGGCCTGCGGTAAACGCGATACCGGCGGCGGCGAGGGGGTTCTCGACGATGTACTTGCGGGCCTGATCTGCCGCGGTCATCATCTCTAGCTCCAATGCGGCCTTCTTATCAGCAATATTGTCACTGGAGTTTTCCACCGCGTCGCGCAGATGCTCTTCGGCCGCGCTCGCCTTTGCCGCGGCCTTGTCGATAGTCTCATGGGCAGCGGCTTGTGCCTTCTCAGTGAAGGGGGCTTTGTTAGTTTCCGCTTCGGCTTTAGTTTTCTTTGCTGTAGGCATAGTCATTTCCTTATAAACATTGGTGAATAAAATTCGGCGCGCTGCCGCGCACGAGTTGATAAGAGCAAGCGCTGTACCAGCGCGGCGACAGATAAATATTTTGGCTTTCTATTCAGTTAGTTAGTACCACAAATCCAGCCAAAACTCCATGCAATGCGCACGTAGCTACGATCTTATTCGTGTAGTTTTTGCAAAATATGGGTAAGAGTTACGCGAGTAGCCTATAGGTTTTAACGCTATGAGTCTAAGAGATGATTCGATCCGCAACCTGTTGTGCTTTGCTAAACTAGCAATGGCTATACTCCTCCTTGAGCATAGCCACAATGCGCTCTGTTATTCTCCGTATCCTACGGCAGGCGCAACTTAATTTAGTGCTGCAGCTTGCCACCGCGGGCACCGACAATCAGCTCTAGAATACGCTGCGTCACCAGAGGCTCTAAGCCCTCTGTGTGGCCCTTGTCGATGCGCACCACGTCGGCCACCACACGAGCGTCATCACAGCTTGGATACTGAAAAATCTGTGCCGTGCCTGGTCGTGCAGCCATGCCCCACACCGGGTACCCGGAACGCGCGCTGTCGGCTATCCAGCCGGCCTCGGCATCGACCACTTCGCTCATGGTACGTGCCTCGCAATGGTATCTATCCGCCCAAGGACTGCTGCTAGGAAGCTCCACGATCTCGTGCTCGCCGATGGCAAAGATATGGGAGATATCGCAGTTTGGTAGCGTCTCTGCGGCACTCGAGCGCTCCCGCGCAGGGGGTGGCGATCCGTCGGCTAGCGGTGGGCCGAAGCCTGGCACGATGGTCGCCTGGCCGATGCGACCACCAGAGAGACTCAGCATCCCGTCTACCTTGCTCGCGAAAAAGTCGCTGCACACCAAGCGCCGCGAAGTCATTCCTCCCTGGCTGTGCCCAGCGAGCCAGAAGGATTTGATGCGCTGCGGGCCTAATGCCGCTAGCACCTCATTAGTTACGTTCTGCAGATAAGCATCGTCCTTGTCGGGCATCCACATACGCACACCGGGGCCGCCGCCCATGGAGGCGGAGCCCGCGGCGGTTGGCGTGGCAATCACCAGACGATACTTCTCTTTGTAGTCCATTGCGGGGAAGTAGTGGCGCTGCCAATTACCGATAGAACCCGCGCCGTGTAGATTGAGAATGAAGATCACCTGCTCCTCTGGCTGCAGGTCGCATGGATAATCGAGAAAAAATTGACGCCCTGTGATTGGGTCTGTGGCATTGCCACTAGCCCCAATTTTTGTCGCGCAGTCTCCCGCCTCGCAGTGCATAGGCGGCGGCGACTCACAGGCCACGCCGAGAAGGTCCGCGGCGAAAGTGGAATGGCCCACTAGGGTCATTGCAAGGAGAGTTAAGGATTTTTGGAATAATGATTTTAAGTACGAATATCGCATAGAGAGCCCCCTCATTGAATGCAATCTGAAAGCTATCGGCTACTTATACAGACTTCTATGGAATTGAGATAGGCAGAGCTAGTGCCGCGCCAGCCTCCACGGCGTGGCAGAACCCGAATCCTTACTCCTTCTTCGCCGCATCGAAACTGCGCGCCTCACCCGGCAGTCGGTCAGAGCCCATGGACTCCATCCACGCAGGGTAGGTCAGGGGCAACTGGCTCACCGCGTTCAGCCTTGCCAACTCGTCCGAACTGAGCAAGACATCGACGGCGCCTAGGTTGTCCTCGAGCTGCGCCATCTTGCGTGCGCCGATGATCACGCTGGACACCGTCTTGTTCGCCAGCACCCAGGCTAGGGCCACCTGCGGCACGCTGGCGCCCTTGCCTTCGGCAATCGAGGCAAGCTCATCGACGATGGCATAGCCCCGATCCTTGTCTAGTGGAGGGAAATCGAAGTTCTTGCGCCGCCCGCTGCCCTCGCCATCGCGCGTGAATTTGCCACTGAGGAAGCCGCCCGCGAGCGGACTCCACACCAATAGGCCCAAGCCTTGGTCCTGCAGAAGCGGAATCGTATCGCGCTCGATCTCGCGGCCAGCCAATGAATAGAAGGACTGCGTGCATTTGAAGCGCTCTAGGTTTTGCGCGCGCGAGGTGCCAAGTGCCTTCATAAGCTCCCAGGCGGGCAAATTAGAGCAGCCGATGTAACGCACCTTGCCCTGTCTCACCAAATCATCCAGTGCGCGCAGGGTGTCCTCAATGTTGGTAAAGGCATCCGAGCGGTGAATCTGGTAGAGGTCGATGTAGTCCGTGCCCAGTCGTTTCAGGCTGGCCTCAACTCCCTGCATGATGTGCAACCGCGACAGGCCCACCTCATTCGCTCCCGGCCCCATGCGGCCGCGCACCTTGGTGGCCAGCACTAGGTCTTGGCGCTTGCCCTTGAGCGCCTTGCCGGTCATTACCTCTGACTCGCCAGTGGAGTAGACGTCGGCGGTATCGATGAAGTTGATGCCGCCTTCTAGGGCGCGCCCGACGATGCTGTCGACCTCGGCCTGCGCTAGGCCGCCGATGGTCTCCCACATCTGTCCCTTGCCACCGAAGGTCATGGTGCCAAGACATAATTCGGAGACGAAAACGCCGGTGTCCGCCAGTGCTCTGTATTTCATGTTATGAAGCTCCTGTTTCGAATTGAACCACTGTATCACCTAGCTGCATTAAGTCTGCCTCTAGAGCCTGCGATAAGAATTCACACTAGAATGTAAACGTCGCCGCGGCATAGGCATAGAGCGTGTTCTCGTCCGCCAAGTGCTCGGTGCGCAACCACACGCCACCGGACTCTAGGCGCAGATTGCCGGGCATCACATCCCAGCGCACCCTCGCCTCAAGGTGCTGGCCGACATAATTATCTGTGCGGCCCGAGGCGTCTTGACGGCCGGTGCGCCCAAGGCTATCGCGCGCCTCGGCAAGCCAGAAATGGCGATAGGAGATCATCACCTCCACACCCGTCCTCGGATAGGTCAGCGCACGCACACCCGGAGAACTGATGTTATGGCGATCGAACACGCCATACAGCCCCGTAGGCCCAAATTCGAAGGTGGTGACGCCGAACAGGGAATCATAGCTCTCGCTGCTGCCGTCGAAGGGGCTCTTATCGCCGCTAGCATAGCTGTACTCCAGCATCACGCGCGTGCGCGAGAGCCCGGGCAAGCTGTAGCCCAGCATCGCATATTGGTAGTAGGCCTCGTGGTCCAGATCGAGGCGGTCGAAGATCGAGGTGCTCGCGCGGCGCGTGCCATTCTGATACACCGACTCCACCTCAAAATTGTAGCGCTCGGCGGCGGGGGCACGCAGCAGTCGAAACCCCACGGTCTCATGATCGCGATTGCGCGTGTTTACCTCGGAAGTATCGGACTCGCGCATGGCTAAGGCGAACAGGTCCACGGACACGTCCTCCATTACTTCGGGGAGCGTGAGATAGGCGGCATAAAATCTCTGGGCACTGCTCGACCTATCGCTCTCGCGCTCGTTGTCGATCGCCTTGGCACGGCTGGTCGGCAGCCTGCGCACAGGCTGGG
>DIAM01000009.1:0-42387 GCA_002416505.1 Gammaproteobacteria bacterium UBA5078 | reverse complement strand
CGCACAGGCTGGGAGGCGAGCAGCCGCAACTCGTAGCCCGAGGCACCGCGCCGCTGCAACTCGATGCCATCGAAGGCGTTGATGGAGTTGCCGAAGCGATGGCGCGAGACCAGACGCCTGCTGCCATAGTCCGCAGTCAGCCTGCCGAGCTTCACGCTGCTATTGTTGGACTGCCCAAAACGGTAACTGACATTGGCCTGCAGTATGTCTAGGGTATTGACGGCATCGCTCCCGGTCAGGCTGTCGTAATCCGCCAGGGTCTGTCGCGCGTCGATAAGCTCGACCTGAAACCCAAGCGCATCCTTCTGATAGCGGGCATTTAGCAGGGTCTGAAACGTCAGCACCTCGTCGTTCTTACTACTGCCCAGCCGGATATTGTTCCCCAAGGTCTCTGCGCGCGTGCGCTGCGTGCCGCCGATGCTAAAGCCCTCCGGCAGACCCAAGGAGTCGGTCAGGCGCCACGGGGCGTCCGCCCCATGACTCGAGGCGGCTATGCCCAAAAAAGTGACGAAGAGGGTTAGTGGGATTCTTCCTATTGGCATCGGATGCACTCCATTTATTCTATTCACAGCAAAAACGCAGGCCAGATTGTACTGGATCGAGCCGGCGGGCAGGTGACTAAAACAGACACAAAATGTAATAGCGCGCATGCGTTGCGCCGATGCGCGGGACTAGATCCATAAGACTTGCCTAATGCGGCCTATACCGGCACGCCCGCCCGGCGCGCTAAACGGTGTAAACTGGGCCCCATTCCAGAACACTAGCGAAGATGCACATGCTTAAAGTACTCACCACAGGCCGTCTCGGCCCACAGTTCTGCGCGGCGCTAGAGGCGAGTGAACCGCGCGTGCAGGTCAAATACGTGGAGCACCCGCGGCAAGAGGATATCGACTGGGCCGACTGCCTGGCGGGCTTCCCCGTCTCCTCAACACTCTCTCTGCGGGGCCTGCCATGGATCCATAGCTTCGGCGCCGGCGTGGATGGCTATGTGGCGCGCAAGGACCTGCATCCGCAGCTGCGCCTGTCGCGCACTACCGGCCTACTCGCTCAGAAGATGGGCGAGTTTTGTCTCGCTCATCTGCTCAGTTTCCTGCAGGACAACGTCGCCATCGCCCAGGACAAGGCGAGTAAGAATTGGCAACAGAGGCCTAGTAGGAGTATTCGGGATCAGACTGTGCTGCTGCTCGGTACGGGCAAGATGGCGCTGGGCGTCGCCAAGTTACTCAGCTCGCTGGGCGCACGCATCATCGGGGTCAACAACAGCGGCCACGCGGAGGATGCGCATTTCCAGCGCTGCGTGACCATGGCCGCCGTTCCGGCACTCGCCGCCCAGGTGAGCTGCATCATCAACACCCTGCCCCTGCACGAGCGGACGCGGGGCCTGATCGACCTGCCATGGCTTAGCCATTTCAGTGCGGCGCAGCTGATCAACGTTGGTCGCGGCGCGACGCTCAAGACCGACGCTCTGCAGCAGGCCTTTGCAAGGCGCCACCTCGCCTATGCAGTGCTCGACGTCTTCGAGGTCGAACCACTCCCGCAGGACTCATGGCTGTGGCCACACCCGCAAGTATTCGTCTCGCCCCACCAAGCCGCCATTACGGATATCGACGATGTCATGATGAGCTTCACGCAGGCCCTGCACGCACGCGAGCAGGGCCTCGATGACGAACTCTTCATCGATGTAGCGAAGGGTTACTGACGCCTCTCGCACGCAGAGGCGCAGTCTTATAGCGAGAACGTATAGCCGATGGTGAGCAGGTCTTCCTGCAAGTAGACACTGGACTCGCCGCCGCCAAAAGGCATTGGGATTGAGCCCTGCCCCTTCACCGTCTCCTTGAACGCATGGGCATAGCTGATGCTCCATTCGCCACGCTCGCCTCTCTTCCAGCTTGCGCCGAAGGTGAGATGATCTCGAACGGTACCTGGCGCCAAGATGTTCAGAAATGTTTCAGAGCTCGGGATGGGTTGATCGCTGCGGCTGACGCCGGCACGCAGAGTCAGGCTATCGCTCCATTGATGGACGGCACCCAGCTTTAGAATATCGATATCCTTCCAGCCGAAACCACCCCCATTAGCGCTACCCAGCGCGTTGCCTGCGAGTAGATTCTGCAAGGGATTGCCCACGGATTTGACGCCGCTGTAGTTGATGCGTTGCAGATCGACCGCCAGCGTCAGCGCCGGGGCAGCCTGCCAGGCCACACCGAGCAGTATGGTCTCGGGAATATCGAAACCACCCTCTTGTGCAAACAGGCCGCGGTAGTCGCTGAACTCTTGCATGTCGAGTTTTGATGACCAGCTCGCGCCCAATTTTACAGTGGGCGTCACCTGTCCGATCCAGCCTAGTTTGAGTCCCCAGCCATTGGCAGAGTCTGTTCCCTTATTGCTGACATAACCCGGCGCGGCGGAGAAGAAGGGATTATCGAATGCGCTTACACCCTGCATCTCGAAACGCTGATAGGCATAGGTGGCCGCCACACCAAACGCATGATCGGGATGGGGCTTATAGGCGATAGAGGGCGTGACGAACAGCTGCTCTAAGTTGACGCCCGCGCTGCCGGTAGAACCGAACGCCGCGAAGGGATTCACGCCATAGTCGGTGTTCATGCCGCCATTGCCATAGATAGCGAGGCCTGCCCAGAACTGCTCGGAGAGCTGACGCACATAGCCTAGCTCGGGAATGAAGAAGTCTTCCGTGTCATTGCCGTCGTAACGGCCATTGGCTCCGGCGAAATTGCCGCTGATCTGCGCGCCGCGATCGGGGCGGAACCAACTGACGCCCAGATCCAGACGCGAGCCGAGCAGCGCAGTGCCTGCGGGGTTAAGCGCAGCGGCTAGGCCGTCCTGGGGTAGTGCGGCACCGACGCCGGCCACCGCTAGGGAGCGCACGCCTACGCCATGTGTGAAATAACCATTGGTAGCCGATGCCTCGACCGGCAGCATGAGGGCCGCGATCGCGGCGCCTAAAATTCTGGATTTATTCATGTCCTGACTCTCCTTTTAATGACAGGCCTCAGCCGTATATGCATACCCAAGGCCTTAAAGTGGGAGGCACGATACACTGTCAATGAAGAATCACAAAAGAATAATAGACGCTTTACTTAGACCTAATAATTATAAGTATAGGAATAAACAAACATTCAGCTGGGTTGGGTAAGTGCTTGTAGGGAGCTTTCTAGTTCGGGTCGCGCCACTAGCACTCAAGCGGCCCCGAGCAGAGGTCTTCGCAGATCGTAGCCGAGGATATTAAGCCCCTTTCGAACACTGCCTATTGCGTAGCCAAATAACTTCACATATAGTGAAGCCAAATGACTACGCATCACAATGGGCCACACTATGAAACTACGACGCGACCCCTTTCAGGCAATCGCAGACCCCACACGCCGCGCGATTCTGGTCCTGCTCGCATCCCAGGCTATGACGGCAGGAGCCATCGCCAGTAATTTCGACGTGGCACGCCCCACGATCTCTAAGCACATTCAGATCCTCAGCGAATGCGAGTTGATTCAATCGACTCGTCAGGGCCGAGAGATTACCTACGAGTTACAGATCGAAAACCTGAATGAGATAGACCGCTGGATAGAGCAATGCAGGAACAACTGGGCTAACCGCTTCGAACAGCTAGACACTTTACTTGCCACTTTGGAGGGCCAAGATAAATGAGCAACGCACTTAGATTCGACTTCATCGTCGACAAAGACACCCACAGCCTACACATAAAAAGAGAATTCGCGGCCAAGCGCCAAACCGTTTGGGACTGCTACACGAAACGGGAACTACTGGATCGATGGTATGCCCCTAAGCCACTTCGTACAGTCACCAAGAGCATGGACTTCCGCGAAGGAGGACACTGGGTGTTCGCCATGATCGAGCCGAGCGGGACAGAACATTGGAGCCGCACGGATTACCTGTCAATCAAACCTATCGACTCCTTCACAGGAATGGATGGCTTCTGTAACGACAAGGGAGAGCTGAATCCTCACCTGCCCCGCTCCAATGTAGAGGTAAAGTTCAGCGACCTGCACCAGCACACGCTGATGGAGACGGTCGTGGTCTATAGCTGTGCCGAGGCATTGCAGACCGTCATCGAGATGGGCATGGAGGGGGGACTAAAATCTACCCTCGAATGCTTGGACGAGCTGTTACTGCAACTGTGAATGCCAAGCTTAGCCTAGCGGACAGCATGGCGCCGCTCAGCGTTAATCCCCCAGCGCATTCGGGTCACGCCAGGAACGCTCGAACGGCAAGCGCCACGCGTGTGGCGCCACCAGCTGGTGAATCGCATTCGGCCCCCAGGAGCCCGGGTTATAGATGCGCACGGGCGGTGGCGCCTCCAGTAGCGGTGTCGAGACATCCCACAGTCGCTCTATGCCCTCGGCGGTGGTGAACAGGGTGCGGTCGCCACGCATGGCGTCCAGTATCAAGCGCTCGTAGGCCTCTAGAACCTCGCCCACCAAGCCGGTGTCGTCCATGGCGAACTGCAGGCTCAGTTTGTCCAGTTTCATGCCCGGGCCCGGGCGTTTTCCATAGAACGACAGTGACATCTTCGATGCGTCGGCCAGGTCGAAGGTCAGATGATCGGGTCCTTGTGCGCCCACGCCGGAGTCGGCGGGGAACATACTCTTGGGCGGCTCGCGAAAGGCGATGGAGATGATGCGCTGTCCCTCCGCAAGGCATTTGCCCGTGCGCAGATAGAAAGGCACCCCGGCCCAGCGCCAGTTGTCGATAGAGCATCTGAGCGCGATGAAGGTCTCGGTATCGGACTCGGGCTCAACCCCTGCCAGGTCGCGATAGCCTGCGAACTGGCCACGCACCACGTCGGTGGGCTTGATCGGCAGCATGCTGCGGAAGACCTTGTTCTTCTCCTCCCCTATCGACTTCGGGTCCAGCGAGGCGGGCGGCTCCATGGCCATGAACGCCAGAATCTGAAACAGATGGGTCACCACCATGTCCCGGTAGGCGCCGGTCTGCTCATAGAAGTTGGCGCGGCTCCCAAGCCCGATAGTCTCCGGCACATCGATCTGCACATGGTCGATGAAGTTGCGATTCCAGATCGGCTCGAACAGGCCATTGGCGAAACGGAAGGCGAGGATATTCTGCGCTGGCTCCTTGCCTAGGAAATGATCGATACGGAACACCTGGTCTTCGGCGAACACCTCGTGCACCTTGGCGTTAAGCTCCACGGCGCTGGCAAGATCGGTGCCGAAGGGCTTCTCCATGACCACGCGGGAGCGCTCCACCAAGCCGGCGTCCCCCAGCATCTTCACCGCAGACAGGGCCGCATTGGGAGGCACACTCAGATAGTGCAGGCGACGATTCTCCTCGCCCAGAGACGCCTCGGCCTTCTCCACCGCAGCCTTCAATGCCGCAGGGCCCGCGCCGATGGGCAAATAGTCCAGGCTCGCCGCGAAGCGCTCCCAATCCGACTCCTTGATCTTGCGCGTGGCCAGCTCATCCAAGGCCTTGCGCACGAACGCCTTGAAGTCGTCGGTGCTCATCTCGTCTAGCGATACCCCGATGATGCGGCACTTGGGGATGAAGCCGACGTTGGCCAAGTGGAAGAGCCCAGGCAGGAGCTTGCGCCGGGAAAGATCGCCGGTGGCCCCAACCAGCACCACTACTTGGGGAAATTTCGGGCCTACGCCTGGTGGAATCTTTGCCATGCTGTGCTCCTCGAGGAGTTTGAGTTAGTCTCTTTTACAAACGCACTTCTATACATTGGTTTATCTATGCAAGTTAAACACCAAGCAAAGAACTGCCGTCACAGCGCTCAGCGTTCGTCGCCCCACACAGCAAACTGTAACCCAAAGTGGTGCATCGCGCGCTAGATTAGCGCAGACCATTAAAGCGCAGGAGCATGAAATGCCTATTACAGCAGAAAAATTTCGCGACATCGCCACGTCATTCGAGGCAGTAACTCAAAAACCCCATTTCGACCGCATCGCCTTCAGCGTCCACCGCAGCTTCGCCACCATCGCCGCAGACCAAAAGACCGCCAACCTCCTCCTCACCCCCGAACAACAAGAAGCCCGCTGCGCCATCGAACCCACCATCTTCGCCCCAGTCCCAAACAAGTGGGGCGCACAAGGCTGGACCGTCATCACCCTCGCCAACGCCGACGAACTCACCGCCCGAGCCGCCCTAAAAGACGCCTGGAACAACAGCCACAAGAAGAGATAGACAGCACCGTTGCAACTCTGCCCGCCTCGAAGATACTAAGGTAAATTGCCCCTCCTCGCCTCAGAAGGTACAATCGCGCTCCCATAAAAAGAACACTTACTTATTGCTGCTCCACCAAATCTGAAGACGTGAGTTTGGTGTTCGCTTCTGTGTACCGTCGCCAGCATGGATGCTGGCGTCGAGCCCCCAGGGAGGGGTTTACGGCGTGTCACAGAAGCGAATACCGAACTTGCGTCCATCGCTGGTCTAATTGCTCGTATCTTCTAGCATCTGGTGTATTTCCACTCTTGAACCAGATTTTGGGATAGCAATGATACGGCACTCCTTAGTCTCTAGGCTTAGCGATTACCCGCCTTTGCCTCGCATTGCTCAAACATAACGGAACTCACGTGAAAAATACGATACGACAGGACTGGCTCTCCAACGTCCGCAATGACTTACTCGCCGGCCTAGTAGTGGCCTTGGCCCTTATCCCAGAGGCGATCGCCTTCTCCATCATCGCCGGAGTAGACCCCAAGGTCGGCCTCTATGCCTCCTTCTGCATCGCCGTGGTCATCGCCTTCGTAGGTGGACGGCCCGGCATGATCTCCGCCGCAACGGGCGCCATGGCCTTGGTGATGGTCACGCTCGTCAAGGACCACGGCCTGCAATATCTTCTGGCCGCCACCGTGCTGACCGGCGTCCTGCAGATCATCGCCGGCTGGATCAATCTCGCCGTGCTCATGCGCTTCGTGTCGCGCTCCGTCGTCACCGGTTTCGTCAATGCCCTCGCCATCCTGATCTTCATGGCACAGCTGCCCGAGCTCACGAATGTCACATGGCACGTCTATGCCATGACCGCGGCAGGCCTAGGGATCATCTATGGCTTCCCCTATATCACCAAGGCCGTCCCCTCCCCTTTGATCACGATCGTCGTGCTATCTGCGGTGGCCATGATGCTCCAGCTCGACATACGTACCGTCGGCGATATGGGCGAGCTGCCCGACGCCCTGCCGGTGTTCCTGATTCCCGATATCCCACTGAACTGGGAAACCCTCGCCATCATCTTCCCCTTCTCCCTCACTTTGATGGTAGTGGGCCTATTGGAATCCCTGATGACCGCCACCATCGTCGATGATCTTACCGACACCAAGAGCGACAAGAACCGCGAGTGCGTGGGCCAGGGCGTGGCGAATATCTTCAGCGGCTTCATCGGCGGCATGGCGGGCTGCGCGATGATCGGCCAGTCGGTCATCAACATAAAGTCCGGCGGGCGTGGGCGCCTGTCCACTCTATCCGCAGGCATCTTCCTACTACTGATGGTGGTGTTCCTCGGCGACTGGGTCAGCCGTATTCCGATGGCGGCACTGGTGGCCGTGATGATCATGGTGTCGATCGGCACCTTCAATTGGGCCTCCATCAAGAACCTGCGCGAGCACCCGAAGAGCTCCAGCGTCGTCATGATCGCCACCGTCGTGGTCACGGTGGCGACCCACGACTTGGCGATGGGCGTGCTCACCGGCGTGCTCGCCTCGGGCTTCTTCTTCGCCCACAAGGTCGGCAGCATCCTCAGCATTCGCTCCTTGGCCGAGGACGAGGGCCGCGCGCGCACCTACACCATTCTTGGACAGGTGTTCTTCGCTAGCGCGGACCGTTTTACCAATGCCTTCGACTATAAGGAGGTGATCGACAAGGTGCGCATCGACGTGAGCCGCGCGCACTTCTGGGACATCACCGCGGTCAGCGCACTAGACAAGGTCGTGCTGAAGTTTCGCCGCGAGGGTACCGAGGTCGAGGTGATCGGGCTCAACGCGGCCAGCGCGACGATGGTCGATAGGTTCGCCGTGCACGACAAGAACGGCGCAGACGACATACTGCTGGGCCACTAGGGGAAGCGCATGAAGATTGAGAAGAAAGTACTGGCCTGTGTAGACCAATCGCAATACGCCGAGTATGTAACGGACTTCGCGGCATGGACAGCGCAGCGCATGAGCGCGCCGCTGGAATTGCTGCACGTGATCGACCGACATCCGGAGACCTCCAGCAGCAAGGACCATAGCGGCGCCATCGGCATCGACGCGCAGGAACACTTGCTGGAGGCACTGACCGAGCAGGACGAGTCCCGCAGCCGTGAGGCGCGCGAGAAGGGCCGCCTCTTCCTGAACGGATTGCGCCAGCGGGCGGTCGCGGCGGGAGTTGCCGCGCCCGACGTGAGGCAGCGCTATGGGCAATTGGAAGAGACACTGATGGAGCAGGAGCAGGACGTGCGCCTGTTCGTCGTGGGTCGCCGTGGCGAGTCGGCCACACAGACCAATCGCGATCTTGGCCGTCATGTGGAGCGCATCGTGCGCAATCTGCATAAGCCCGTACTGACCATCACGGAGGAGTTTACCCAGCCCAGGCGAGTGATGATCGCCTTCGACGGCGGCATCGTGACCCGAGAGGGCGTGAAGATGGTCGCCAAGAGCCCCTTGTTCAAGGGCCTGCCAGTTCACCTGCTGATGTCGGGCAAGGAGCGTGCGGACGCGGCCAAGCAATTACAGTGGGCGCGCAAGACTCTGGAGTCTGCCGGCTTCGAGACCAGCACCGCGCACACGCCGGGGGACGCCGAGACGGTCATCGCCAAGGCGGTGCAGGACGAGGCTATCGACATGCTGATCATGGGTGCCTATTCGCACTCGCCGCTGCGCAGCCTACTGTTCGGCTCTAAGACCTCCGACCTGCTGCGCTCCACGAAGATACCTACACTGCTCCTGCGCAGCTAGTCCTTCGCCTTGGCCTGGCGCACCAGCGCGATGAGCTGCCCGCGATTCTTCACGAAGGTCTTCTGATAGATGCGCGAGCTATGATCCTTCACGGTCTGCAAAGAGATGAACAGCTGATTCGCGATCTCCTGATTGGTGCTGCCGGCGTAGATGCCAAGCACGATGTCCGCCTCCCGTTTGCTAATGCCAAACTGCTTCAGGAAGGCGGCGAAACCCTGTGTATTTTTTGCCTGCGCGTGCGGCGCACGATACACATAGAACACCACCAATGCCGCGTTAAACATGTAGAACAGAATCACGAAGCCAATCTCGTACAGGGGCGAGAGCGCTAATGGCGAGAAATAGCTCACATGAATCAAGCCCGCCCCCGCCACTAGTGCCTGCAGGGCTATTTCGCTACCGCGCTGTACATACGCAGGCTTGCCCATGGCGAGGACCGCCAACACGGCCACATAAATGATCAAGCCAGCGAAGGACCATGCCCCACGCGCCACATCATTGGTCGGCAGGCCAGTAAGCCAGATCACATAGGCTCCGAGGACGCTTAACGCAAGCACCCCCGCCACAGGCCACCGGGCTGCGCGCCGCTGCAGCTTGCAGCTCCAGATCAGCAGCATCAGCGCCCCCAGCAAGAAGAAAGGCATGCCCATATAGGCGACCACGCGCGCCACGGACTCGGCATTGTCGATGCGGAAGAAGCCATTGAACAGAATATTGCTCCACAGGGTGTAGTAGCCGAACACATTAATGAGAATGAAGAAATACTGCAGATATTGCAGCGATGGCCCCAACGCGCTCTGCCGAAACCTGAACAGGATGAGGATGCCGCCCGCGGTCATGGAGAGGCAGAAGGCGAGGCTAAGCCAGAGAAAGAGTGTGGCTACGGAGATCATAGGGGCTGGTCGGGGCGCTTGTTCATGAGGCGGAATATAACACCGCGACCTAGGTAGTGTTCCCTACCAAAGTAGTTAATTGCAGAACACTACCTTAGTCGCTGTGCGCCCGCAGCGCGCTGCGGCACATTAGCCCCATCTGGCAAGCTCGACCGCAAACAGTAGTGACGCGGCGAAATCCAAAGGCCAGCCAAGGAGTCCCAAGATGCAAACTGACGCGAATATTGTAGATTTCGAACCGGGCACCGGCCGCGCCTTGGCCTATGGGTGGAGACGGATGAAGGCGAATGCCCTGTTGTTCTTGCTCGCGGCGCTGGTGGCCATCGTCATAGAGATCCCCATGCGGGGGAACACGATGGAGTTTGGTGGCGACGCAACCGATGCGCTGTACGCGTTGCTGTTTTTCGCCTACGCGCTTTTATTCCACCCAGTGGTCGACTATGGGGTTAGTTTTATTTTCCTAAAAGGGGTGCGCGGTGATCAGGTGCAGATCCAGAGCGTTTTCGATGGCTTCAAGAATTATGTCAACATCATCTTGGCCAGCCTACTGGTCTTCGGGCTCGTCATTATTGGTTTGATCGTGTTTATCGTGCCAGGCATCTATGTCGCCTGCCGTCTCGCCTTCGTTTCCTATCTAGTCATGGATGAAGGTCTAGACCCGGTGGAGGCTGTGGAGGCGAGTTGGCGCCTCACTAAGGGGCATGCCTTCAAGATATTCTTGCTAGGGGTGACCTGCATCTTCATGTTCTTCGGCGGCTTAGTGCTACTGCTTGTTGGCGTGCTGCCCGCCATCATGTGGGCATGCTCTTCGTTCGCGGCCCTGTACCTGTCAATATCACAAGACAGCGAGCCAATAGCGCAGCACCCAGCCGCTGCGCAAGACTCCATCGAGGAGGCCTAAGCGTTCACGCTCTAGGGCAGGCGCACACCCGTGCCGATGCCCTAGAACGTGCCCCGCACCTTGAACGCCAGCTGCACCCCGTTCTGGGTGCAGGAGCGTTCGATCTCCGTCAAGACATTGTCACGGACATATCCCGCATAACGACGCCGCTCGCGACAGGACTCGTGGTCCAACAGGTTGATCGCCTCGAAGCGATAGCTGAGGCCGGCGAAACCCACCTTCTCGGCGAAGACGGTCAGATTACTAGACGAGCCGATGTACAAGACATTGTCGATGTCCCAGAAGGGGCGGTTGCCGTCGATGCCGTCGCGGTAGTTAAAGCCATAGTTCATGGAAAGAGACGGTAGCTCATGACGGAAACCGAGGCGGAAGTTGCCGCGGTCATAGGGCACAACCTTGCGCTCGCGGGCGATCAGCGGATCGTCGATATAGGAGTCCTGCACTAATAGCCCGGCAGTTAGCAGCCCCTGGGGCAGGCCAATCATCCCCAAGCGAATGCTCGCGTCCAAGTTCAGCCCCAGCACCTTGCCGTTACCCACATTGCCATTGGTACTGGCAACGGGCCTGCCCGGCGCGGTGATGTCGATCTTGCCGATGGTGTTGTCGATGTCGTAGTAGAACAGGCGTGAGTTCAATACGCCTCCGTCGTTGGGCAGGCGATAGTCGAGATTAACGGTATAGCGCCACCACTCCTCCTGCTCTAAGGCAGGATTGCCGGCGATGGTATCCTGGTCGTCGTCGCGGTTATTCACGTTGGCGGAGAAATCCGCGAAGCTGAGCTGCGACACGAATTTATCGATGGTGCCGCGCAGCTGAAAGGCGTTGCTGATGTTGTAGCGAAGATCCCACTTGGGCTTGAGGAACTGGAAGTCACGGGTGTTGTTCACGTCGCCGCTCTGAGATATCTCGGAGAACTCGGCCACCAGACTGGTCTCCAGCGACAGGCGCGTATTGATCTGCCAGTTATGCACACCGAATGCCTCGTAGCGCAATTCCTCAACCGTAGAGACGGCGTTAGGTTGGAAGATGGGCACGAGGCCGCCGTACTCCTCCGAGCGCGTGCCGGGCACGTTGAGGCCACGCTTCAGTGCGGAGTCTTGAATGGTCTGCGCGCCCTCCACGCCTAATTCCATGCCCTGATTCTGCGCCAGGCTCCAAGTATAAGAGCTGCGCGCGATGCGCTCGCGATAGCGACTCTTGGTGTCCAGATAGAGATTCTTCGTCTCGGCTCCCCCGGGCGAGCTGGAGACATAGCGCTCGCGCGTGGTCTGCTCGTTCTTCTCGTTGACGATGAACAACGCCTTGAACTTGGAGCCGCCGGCGAAGCCGTGTTCGTAGTCGCCCCCTATCTCCCAGTTGTCCGAGGTGGCGGGAAGGTCCTCACGCTCGTAGCCGATAGTGGGCGGGTTGCGATTGAAGTTGGTAGTGCTGCGCAATAGCTGCGCGGGCGGGTCGGACTCGTTATAGAGCATGTTCAGGGCGAGGCGGTCTGCCGCGCTGAGCTGGTAGGTCAGATTACTGTTGAGGGTATAGGTGGTTTGCTCGCGCTCGCGCTCGAAGACGATCGCATCGTTATAGTCCAAACCGGGGTGTAGGCTCAGCTCGAAACTCTCGAGCTTTTCGTAACCGGTCTTCACGCCGGCCGAGAGGCGATACTCTAGGTCGCCGCGCTGCCCGCTATAGGCCAATAGCCCCTCTGGTTTCATCTCGCCATCGTGAAAATGCACCATGGCCAACTCGCCGGCGAGGCTGGAGCGCGAGGCGCTCTGCAACAGCACGATGTTCACCAGCTGCCCACTGCTGCGCACGTCGAGCTCGCTCGAGGTGCCGCGAATGATCTCGATATAATCCACCTGCGCGGCGGCGATACGGCTCAGTTGTTCGCTCGCCTCATTGGCCTTGCCGGCCAGGCGCTTGCCATCGATCAGGATCTGCGAGCTCGCCCCAAGGCCGCGGTTGGCGGCGCTACTCAGGCTCGACCCACCCGCGTTGGCGTCCAACGCTAGGCCGATGCCGGGAATCTGATTGAGCATGTCGTTAACGGAGACGGGCTCGAACTCGGCGAAATAAGCGGCGGGATAGGTGAGGGTAGAGTCTGCGCTTTGCGGTGTGTCCGCGGGTGATTGCGCAAGGCTCGAGGGCGTTGCCGCGACGAATAATGCCCACGATAGGATCGTAGCTTCCAGCAGTTTACGGCATGGATGGGTTTTCACACGCGACCTCCCGTCTGTCATTCTTATTATGGGTACTCGTCTTAGAGCGAGTGTTATGGGGGAGTCTAGCACCAGCGCAGAGATTATCACTACTGGCATGGGCTCCCTCACGTCAGCAGTACGGCCTCCTAGTGTTATCATCGCCGCAAGCAATCCCATGGATAACAGGATCTACAGCATGAAAAAACTTCTCATTACCCTCGCAGTGCTCATCATCGGCGGCGGGGTATTCGCCTATTTGTATTATGAATCCGGCATTCGCCGTGCCATCGAGATCGCCGGCAGCAATGCTCTCGGCGTGCCTGTCACCGTCATCGGAGTGAGCATCTCCCCCTTCACCGGCGAGGGCAGCATCCGCGGCCTGAACATCGCCAACCCTGAGGGCTTCGACGCGCCCTATGCGATCGAGTTGGGCGGGCTCGACCTCAAAGTCAATGTCGGCAGCCTCGTCTCCGAGGTCATCGAGATCAATCACATCGAGATAAGCGACGCCAAGATTACCTATGAGACCAAGCTAGTGACGGATAATATTCGCGCCCTGCTCGATAATCTCCCTCGCAGTGACGCGGCACCGGTGCTAGAGGCGAACCCCGACGCGCCCGCCAGCCAGAAGGTGATCATCCGCGACCTGCGCATCCTCAATCCGCAGATCAACCTGCATACTACAGTGGCTAGTGCCCCGATTACCCTGCCGGATATTCAGCTGCAGGATATCGGCGAGCGCAACAACGCGGTGACGGTGGCCGAGGCGGCAAGGCAGATCATCGCGGCGATCAACCGCGCGGTGATCAGTGGCGGCATCCCCAATATGGACGTGTTGATCGACGGGGCAAGGCAGCAATTACAGGAAGGCGCGCGTAAGGTGGGCGACGCAGTGGAAGAGCTTGGCAAAGGCATCCGTTCCCTCTTCGACGGTCAGTAAAAAAAACCTCCGTAGCGCGTGGAGACCGCCGCTACGGAGGTAAAGCACTGTCAATTTTGGTTCGGTTTATTGGGCGGAGAGTTCCCAACCGCCGCCTAAGGCCTTGTATAAGGTGATCACGTTCAAGGCCGCATCGATCTCGCTCAAGGCCAATTGATCCTCCGCGACAAGTTGGGTGCGCTGCGCATCTAGCAAATCAAGAAAGCTATCCGAACCCGCCTCGAAGCGCTGCAAAGCGAAACCCGATGACTGAGCACTCGCTTGGGCAGCAGCGCGAAGGCTCGCCTGGCGCTCTAGCTCTGCAGTCAGTGAGTACATCGCGTTATCCACCTCTTCGAAGGAGGTCAGCAAGGTCTTCTCGAAGTAGGCTAACTGCAAGGCGATCTGCGCATCGGCGGCGTCGATGCGATTGCGCACGCGACCGAGGTCGAAGGCGTCCCAGCTGATCTGCGGCCCGATGATATGAGTCAGCGTGCCGCCACTGCCAAGATCCGCGAATGCCGTTGCCAGAAAGCCAATACTCCCCGAGATACTCACCCGCGGATACATGTCCGCTACGTTGACGTTATAGCCAGCAATAGCACTGGCCAACTGACGGTCGGCACGGCGAATGTCCGGACGCCGCTTGAGCAGATCCATCGGCTCACCTATAGCGATGCTCGGCGGTATCGAAGGAAGCCCCTGTGCCCGCTCTAGGTCTCTGCGCAGAGTCGCAGGCATGTTGCCCGTGAGTACGCTCAATCGATTGATGCTCAATGCGATCTGCTCGCGCAGAGCCGGTAAGTTAGCGCGAGCTAACTCGAGCTGTACTGTGGCCCGCTGCACGTCGAGGTTGTCGCCGAGGCCACCATCCAATAGCTGTTGGGTCATCTGCGCGGACTGGCTGAGGATGTCCACATTGCGCTCGGCTACTTGCAGGCGCAGCTGCGCGCCGCGCAGCTCTATGTAACTGCGCGCAACCTCCGCTGCCACCGTCACATAGGCCTGATCCAGTTCCGCTTCTGTCGCCTCAAACTGCGCGCGGGATGCAAACTCTTGCTGCTCTAGGCGACCGAATAGATCGAGCTCCCAGCTGGCATCGAAGCCGGCCTGATACTGACTAACACGATTGTCGGTCGCGCCCAATGTAGCGGCGTCTGCGAGTCGCTGCTCGCTAGCACTGATAGAGCTACCGATGCTCGGCAGGCGATCCAAGGATGCGCCGCGCAAGTCGGTGCGCGCGCGCCTCAAGTTTGCCACCGCAATCGCGATGTCTTTGTTGTGTAGCAAGGCCTCATCTACCAAGGCGCTAAGCTGCGGGTCCTCGAGGGAGTTCCACCAGTGTGCAACTACTCGTTGGTCCGCACTCAACAGCTGCGACTGGGCGGGGACTTGATAGGCAGGACTCTGCGCGGCCGGTACCTGCATAGATTCGTATGGCCCTCCCACTGCACATGCAGAGAGAAGAAGCGCCAGTGACAGGGTCGCCAGATATTGAGGCTTTCGTTGTAGGAATCTCATTGCACTCCTCCTATGGGAAACTCTAGCCCGAGCGGCTCTATCTTCTTGCTATGCACTCTCTCCTCGAGACTGCGCAACAGCACATAGAACACCGGCGTCAGAAACAAGCCGAACAGCGTTACACCAATCATGCCGGAGAATACCGCTACCCCCATGATGTTGCGCATCTCGGCGCCAGCACCGCTGGAGAGCACCATCGGGGTTACGCCCATAATAAAGGCCAACGAGGTCATTAGGATGGGACGCAGACGTAGGCGAGACGCCTCGATCGCGGCCTCGCGAATTGCCATGCCTTTGTGCTCCAACTCCCGCGCAAACTCCACGATAAGAATCGCGTTCTTACTCGCGAGCCCTATCAAGACGAACAGCGATATCTGCGTGAAGATGTCGATGTTGCCTCCAGTCAACCAAACCCCAGTTAAGGCCGCCAACACACTCATCGGCACAATCATGATCACGGCCAGCGGCAATGTCAGGCTCTCGTACTGCGCCGCCAGTACCAAGTAGACCAGGAAGATACACAGGGGAAACACGAGCAGCGCTGTGTTGCCCGCTAGGATTTCTTGATAGGTCATATCGGTCCATTCATAACTAACACCATCTGGCAGAGTCTCCTCCAGAATGCGCACCATGACTTCCTGCGCCTCGCCGCTGGAGTAACCGGGCGCCGGGCCCGCATTTATATCGCCCGAACGGAAGCCGTTGTAGCGCTGCGCGCTCGTCGGGCCATAGCTCTGTTCAATATCCATCACACTGCCAAGGGGCACCATCTCGCCGGCGCGGTTACGCACTTGCAACTGCGCGATGTCTTCGGGTGAGTCGCGATACTGCGAGTCGGCCTGCGCGATTACCTGGTAAGTACGCCCGAACAGATTCACATCGTTCACATAGGCAGAGCCAAGATAAACCTGCATGGCATCGAAAATTGCGGGTATGGACAGCCCTAACTGCACCGCCTTATCGCGATCGAGATCGGCGAAAAGCTGTGGCGAATTAATCTGATAGCTGGAGAACACACCCGCTAGCTCTGGCGCGGCTCGCGCCTTCTGCAGGACCTGCCCGATCACGTCGTTCAGTGCGTCGTAGCCTTGGTTAGCGCGATCCTCGATCTGTAGCTTGAAACCCCCTGTGGCCCCGAGCCCCTGCACTGGAGGTGGCGGGAAGACCGATACGAAAGCCTCCTCGATACCGTTGAACTTCGCCTGCAAGGCATTGGCGATCGCGCCGGCGGACAGAGACTCATCGGTGCGCAGCTCGAAAGAATCCAGCGCCACAAAGATCAAGCCCTCGCTAGAACTATTAGTAAAGCCATTGATGGATAGCCCTGGGAAGCCAACGGCGTTCTCCACACCTGGCTGTTCCATCATTAGCTGCGACATCTCCCGCATTACCGCTTCGCTGCGATCCAGTGTGGCACCTGCCGGTAGCTGCGCCACGGCGATTAGATACTGCTTGTCCTGCACGGGGATGAACCCCTTAGGCAGGGACTCGAAACTGCCCCACGTCAGCAACAGCAAAAGTGCATACACAGCCATCGTTGCCGTACGCCTTCCTAACAACCGTCCCACGGTAATTCCGTAGTTATCGGAGGCACGAGAGAAGCTACGATTGAAGCGCTCGAAGAAGCTGTCCAGCCCACGGGAGAAAAAATTACGCTGCGCCTTTTGCTCCGGCGTGTGCTCCTTCTTCGCCTTCAACAACAAGGCCGAAAGTGCGGGACTGAGGGTAAGCGAATTGAACGCGGAGATGACTGTCGAGATCGCGATAGTCAGGGCAAATTGCTTATAGAACTGGCCATTCAGACCACTGATGAAGCCGATCGGTACGAAGACTGCGATCAGCGTCAAGGAGATGGCGATGATGGGTCCGCTAACTTCGCGCATCGCCTGATAGGTAGCCTCGCGAGGACTCAGCCCGTTCTCGATATTGCGCTCCACGTTCTCCACTACCACGATCGCGTCGTCCACCACGATCCCGATAGCGAGCACCAGCCCAAACAAGGAGAGCACGTTGATGGAGAAGCCGAACAGCAGCATAAGGCTAAAGGTGCCGATGATCGACACGGGCACAGAAAGCAGAGGAATTAAGGATGAACGCCAGTTCTGGAGGAATAGGATTACCACCACTACCACCAGCGCAATCGCCTCCAAAAGTGTCGTGATAACGGCACTGATGGAATCGCGAACAAACACCGTTGGGTCATAGGCGATGGCGTAGTCCATGCCCTCTGGAAAATTCGCTTTCAAAGACTCCATTGTCGCGCGCACAGAGTCAGAGATCTCGATCGCATTCGCGCCAGGTGCCTGCATAATGGGCAACGCCACGGCAGGCTCGTTGTCGAGTAAGGAGCGCAGCGCGTAACTGGATGCGCCAAGCTCAATACGCGCTACATCGCGAAGCCGCGTAATCGCACCGTTAGGGCTAGTCGCGATGATGATGTCCTCGAACTCTTCAACGGACTCCAAACGACCCTTAGTATTGATCGGCAGTTGTACGTCTAGCGGAGAGGGGTTCGGAGCGCTGCCGATGATGCCCGCCGCCACTTGCACATTCTGGCTGCGCACGGCATTGATCACATCGTTCGCCGTTAGATTTAGCTCGGCTATACGATCGGGCTTCAGCCACAAACGCATCGCATAGTCACCCGAGCCGAATAACTGAATCTGACCCACACCAGGGATCTTCGCCAACTGCTCCTTCACGTTGATCACTGCGTAGTTGCGCAAATACAACATATCGTAGCGCGCATCCGGTGAACGCAAGTGCACCACCATGGTGAGGTCCGGAGAGGCCTTGATCGTGGTCACGCCTAGCTGGCGTGTAATCTCCGGCAATCTTGGTAATGCTTGGGAAACTCGGTTCTGCACCTGCTGCTGCGCAAGATCGGGGTCTGTACCAATCGCGAAGGTCATCGTTAAGGTCACGAGGCCATCGGAGTTGGCCTGCGAGAACATATACAGCAGGTTCTCAACACCGCTGATCTGCTCTTCCAATGGCGTAGATACGGTCTCCGCAATCACCGCAGGGTTGGCGCCAGGAAACTGTGCGTTCACCACGATGGAGGGCGGGACCACCTCGGGATACTCCGAGATAGGGAGTTTAAACATTGCGATCAAGCCGCCCATGACGATCATCAGGGACAAAACGCTGGCAAAGATCGGCCTATCGATAAAAAATCGAGAAAAGTTCATCAAGGTCTCTTTAACACTGGGTTGAAATGAGGATGCGGCCCGAGCCGCGAACGAGGAGCCAGGGCAATGCTTGCCGCGACTCCTCGTCGTACTTAGATTTGCGTTACCGCAACTTGCATATCAGACATCACACGCTGTACGCCGTTCACGATGACACGGTCGCCACGCTCAACACCGGACAGAATTACGCGCTGCCCTTCGAGGGACTCGCCTAGTGTGACCTCGCGATATTCCACTACGTCATCGCCATTGACCACATAGACGAAGCGCTTGCTTTGGCTGACACTAATCGCTCGCTCTGGCACCAACAGCGTTGGCTGAGTATCGACGGTGCCTATGCGCACATTAATGAAGACTCCTGGGATCAATGACCTATCGACATTATCGACTATCGCTCGTGCACGGATGGTGCCGGAGTTCTCGTCCAGTTGATTGTCGAAGGCATGCAGGCTCGCCTGATGCACTATATTGCGACCACTGCCTATCGCGACCTCGACTGGAACACCAGAGGCCACTGGACGCTCGCCATCACTGCGGCCGTTATTGGTACTGCCCATAATGCGGAAGTAGGTGTCCGCATCAACGTCGAACTCGGCGTAGAGTCTTTCGAGATTCACGACGGAGGTCAGCAAAGGCGCGTTCGGGCCGGCCTGAACCACATTACCGACAGTCACCTCGGCGCGGCTAACGCGACCTGATATCGGCGCTTTAACATAGGCGTACTCTAGATCCAGCTCGGCCTGCGCGACCTGCGCCCGTGCCGATTCGCGTGTGGCCTTGGCTATGTGTAGGGCATTCTCTCGGGTATCTCGAATGCTCTTGGACACCGCCTGATTGCCGGCGAGCGCATCGGCTCGTTCGAATTCGACCTGTGCGAGAACTAGCTCTGACTCGGCAGAGGCGAGGCTTGCGCGAGCGTGTTGTAGCTGCGCCTCGAATGGGCGCGGATCGATCACGAACAGAGTCTGTCCCTGCTCTACCTGCGCGCCATCTTGAAAGAGGACCTTCTGCACTGTGCCACTCACTAGTGGGCGTATCTGCGCGGCATCCACTGCCTGCAGGCGACCACTGAAATCCCGCCACTGACGCAGCGCGCTGTACTCGGCGGTGACGGCCTCGACTACTTGCAGTGCTGGCGCTGCATCTTCCGCGCTAACGCTATTACTGGGCTGGGTGCCGTATAGGAAACCGGTTGTGGCGACGCCCCACACGACGAGCGCCATCATGCTTAATTTGAACCTGCGATGCTTGAGCTTGAACGACATGCTGTACTCCTTGGTTTTGGAAAGCGACGATCTTGATTCCATCCGTCGCTCGCGGTCGACCTAAGAAAAGGGCTTTCCGCATTGGATGTTGCGAACTATACATACCGGTCGGTATGTTCGTCAATATAGCTTATTAAAAAATTTTAAAATGAGTTATGCAGACTAACGGAGCCGTTAGACGAAGGGGAGAAAGAAAAAGTTGCGGAGCCCGCGCCAGAGAAAATCAGCGCAAACTAAAGAGCACAGTGTTTTGGGGGAGCGGCCTAATATCGACTATTTGCCGACGACCTTCTGGAGAGGTTCATTCGAAGCTGCGCTGGGGCAGCCATTATAGTTCCGATACTCTTCTTTGACGCCCAGGAGCTGGTAGAGCCCCTCGCGAAGATCCAAGCAGAATTGTGCGAAGTCTTGGAAGATGCGGCCATGCATCATCAGCCCCTGTACGAACTGATGCAGCAGGCGGCCCAATTGCTCCGCATCGACGGGGCGCTGCAGACAGCCTTCGTCCTGCAGATTGCGCGCTAGCGCGGCGAAATAAATCACGCCATTGTCTGACAGTTCGCGGGATGCGGCCCTAACTTCGAGCTCTTCGCAGCCCGCTTGGGCACCCGCCGTAAAGAATGGACAGCCGCAGATCTGTGTACCGCCATCCCCTCTGTACTGCTTCTCTAACATGATCGCGAAGAAGTTCTCGAACTGCTGCAGGGCAGTAAAACGAGGGGACAGAACCTTGTCCATCTCTTTGTTCATCTCGCCGCAATCGTACTTACAAGCCGAGGCAAACAATTCAGCCTTGGAGCTGAAATGGTGGTAGAACGCCCCCTTGGTGACACCAGCCTGCTTGCAGATATCCGCAATGCCGACATTGTCATAGTTGCTATCCCAGATTAGCTGCGTCGCTGTCTGCATTAGCTTTAGACGGGTATCTATAGGTGCGCTCATTTCGGGCCTTCGTTATTAAACATAGAGCAATTGTTCATACCGGTAGGTATGTTGTCAAGCATTGCTTGCTTTATTCTGCTCGCTTCACCATATCCGTGTCGCAATAGGTGGAGTCTTCGAGACGCTTGGTATAGTTGTTCAAGATGCGCATGCCCTCGGCTGGCTTGACCACTCCCGTCTCGATCTTGCGGCGGATCAGCTCGGTCATGCGCCGGTCCAGGTCGCTCGGGAAGTACTGCACCGTCGAGAGCATGTCCTTGATGCTGATGGCCTTGATGGTCTCCTCGATCCAGAAATTGCCCGGCTCGTCCGCGCTGGCATAGATGTGCGCCTCGCCCACGCGACCGAGCAGGTTGTGGGCATCTCCCAAGATCTCCTGATAGGCCCCCACCAGAAACACGCCTAGATAATAGGGTTCGTTCGGTCGATATTCGTGCATCGGCAGCCATGACTTATTCAGGTGGGAGGACACGTATTGGTCGATCTTGCCGTCCGAGTCGCAGGTCAGGTCCACGACCTGGCCACGCCGGTTCGGCTCCTCGTCCAGACGGTCTAACGGCATTACCGGGAAGACCTGTCCGATCGCCCAGTGGTCGAGTATGGATTGGAATACCGAGAAATCGGCCAGATAGAGGTCGGTAAGCTGCGCCTCGAGGTCGGTCTGCTCCACCGGTATGGGGTCCATCTCCAAGGCCTGGAACTTGCGCAGCACCTCGCGCGCAATATTCCAATACAGGCTCTCGACGTGGGCGAGAAACTCGATATTAAGATAGCCCAGGCGTGCCAGTTGCTCCGCCTCTTGGTGCGCGTCGATGGCGTCGTGAATGACCTCGGTCAGCGCGCCGCGCGCGTCGACCTTCTGCGCCTCTTTGTAGGCTGCCACCATGCGCTTGACCACTACCGGTGGTTTCGGCGGCATGTCGCGCATGGGCGGTGCGTCGGGCCGATGCACGCCGATCACCGGCATCACCAGCATGGAGTGATGGGCGGTAATGGCGCGGCCACTCTCGGACAATAGGGTCGGCATCGGCACATTGCGTTGCTCACAGATCTCTTTCACCGCGAAGACGATGACGTTGGCGTATTCGGTCAGGCCGTAATTGATCGAGGAGTCAACATCCTCGTATTCTCCGCCATAGCTGCCACCGTAGTTCACGCCAAGGCCGCCGCCCACATCGAGGAATTTGACCTTGATGCCGCGCTCGTGCAGGTCGGCATAGAACTGGGCGATCTCCTTGACCGCGGAGCGCAGCACCTGAGTGTCCGCGATCTGACTGCCGAGATGGAAGTGGAGTAGTTCCAGGGTGTCGGTCGTGCCGCGCGCCTCTAGCTCGCCCACCAACTTGACCAGCTCGGGTACCGTAAGCCCGAACTTGGAGCTGGAGCCCCCGGACTCGAACCAGCGCCCCGAGCCGCGGGTTGACAGCTTCACACGCACGCCTAAATGCGGCGCGCGTTCCTTGTCGAGCCCGCGCTGGTCGGCCAGTATCAGCAGCTGATCGAACTCGGTGTACTTCTCGATCACCGGCAGCACCTGCTGCCCGAGTTGCTGCGCGTTGAGAATCAGGGTCAGGCTGGAGTGATCCTTAACGCCATTGCAAAGCAGCATGGTCTCGTCGCCAATCAAGGCCAGACTGGCCATGAGTTCGGCGCGAGAGCCGCACTCCAAGCCGATGTTGAAGGGCTTGCCCGCCTCCATGACCTCGGCTACCACCTCGTGGAGCTGGTTAACCTTGATCGGGTAGATGGTGCGGTATTCGCCCTTATAGCCAGCCTCCGCGATCGCCTCCTGGAAGGTCTGATTGAGGCGGCGCACGCGGGCGCTAATGATGTCCTGAAAACGCAGGATCAGCGGGAAGGTGCAGCCCTCGGCCACCGCCGCGTCGATCACCTCGGTGATGTCGATCTCGAGATCGGAACCGGGCACCGGGCGCACGGCCATGTGGCCTTCGTCGTTGACGCCAAAAAAACCAGCGCTCCAGGTCTTGATCGCATACAGCTCTTCGGCATCGGAGGTCGTCCATGCTGGCTTAGTGTTGGTCTCGGTCAATGTTCTCTCCTTGCACCGCCATCATGTGGCGATTAAATTTATTATCGCTTGCTACGACACTCGTCGTACAAACACAGTAGTTCTATGGCGATCTGAGCTGCCGCCATCGCAGTCATCTCTGCGTGATCGTAGGAAGGCGCCACCTCAACCACATCCATCCCAACGAGGTTGATGCCGATGAGACCGCGGATTATATCCAGCGCCTGAAAGGAGGAAAGCCCGCCCGGAACTGGCGTGCCCGTGCCAGGCGCGAAAGCGGGGTCTAGGCAGTCGATGTCGAAGGTGATGTAGACGGGATTATCCCCCACCCGCGCCTTGATCTGCGCAATCACGGCGTCGCAGCCTTGTTTGTGCACGTCGCTGGCCGACACGATCTTATAGCCCAGGGGCTCGTCGTTAGTGGTGCGGATGCCGATCTGAATGGAGCTCTCGGGCAGCACTACGCCCTCTTTGGCCGCCTTGTAGAACATGGTGCCGTGGTTAATTCCCTCGCCCGAGGAAGGCCAGGTATCGGTATGGGCATCGAAGTGAATAATGCTAATGGGGCCGTGCACCTTAGCGTGTGCACAGAGGCTAGGGTAGGAGATGAAGTGATCGCCCCCCAATAATAGTGACGCGGCGCCGGAGGCGAGGATCGTGGCCACATGGGTCTCGATCTGTGCGACGCTCAATAGGCCGCCCGCGCAGTCGCCATAGTCCACTACTGCCATCTCTTTGAGCGGGTCGCGCTGCCAAGGCCAGGGACGTTCCCATGCTAGGGATAGCGAGGCGTTGCGGATCGCACGGGGCCCGAGTCTTGCGCCGGAGCGGTTGGTGGTCGCGATATCCAAGGGCACGCCACTGACGGCGACGTCGACCCCGGTGAGGTCACGCGAGTACGGCGTTCTGAAGAAACTACCTGCCCCTCCGAAACTGTGTGAACCGACCATGCCGGTCTTAGTCTTGCCGGTAAAGGCATTATCCCAATCTGTCATCAATCGGCCCTCGTTGTCATTAATGGGGGTGTACTGGCAGGCGCGCGTCGCGCCTGCATAAGCTGCTCTATCGCATGACCGCTCGAGAGCAGTCGCACATCGGAGAATGACGCCCCCAGAAACTCGAGCCCCACTGGCAGCCCATCGTCACTGAAACCGATTGGCAGCGACAAGGCGGGCAAGCCCGAATTCGCGCTGAGGGAGCAGTTATTGCCCGCCTGCGCCTCGCCGATCTTGGCGGGAAGCGTCGCGATGGGGGGATAGGCGATTAGCTCAATGCCAGACTCCAGCATCGCAGCCTCTATGGCGCTGCGTAGTACTGAGCGCGCCTCTAGTGCGGCCTGATAAGTCACGGGGTCTTGCTCTGCTGCGGCGCTGCGCTCCAGTGCGGGGGCAACTGCCGGATCGTAAAGACCCGTAGCCACTATTTGCTCTAGTGTCATAGTGCTGCCGAACTCTGCTAGATAGTTGTTAAGATCGACCTCGAACTCTTGACCGATAACACCCGAGCGCGACATGAGCTCACTCATCTCAGGAATCGTCACATCCACGATCACGGCGCCAGCCTCCGCGAGCTTGGCAAAGGCCGCATCCATCTGCGCGCGCACTGGCTCCTGAGCAAGGTCGTAATAGTCAGTCAGCTTCCCAATTCGTAAACCTTGGACAGAGGCTTTGCCTAGCGCGGTGCGAAACTGTGGCCGCGCCCGCGACTGCATGGGCTCTGTAGCGCTGTCCTTAGTATCAAAGCCTGAGACTATGTCTAGTACGATGGCGAGATCCTCGAGCCTGCGCGCCAGTGGCCCGGCGACATCCTGCGTGCCCGCCAAGGGCATGATCCCATAGATGCTTGAGAGCCCCTTGGTCGGGCGCAGCCCTACGAGATTATTGAACGCCGCGGGTATGCGGATAGAGCCACAGGTATCCGAGCCCATGCCGACGGTGGCGAAGCTAGCGGCGATGGCCGCTGCGGTGCCGCCACTGGAACCGCCGGGCAGGCGGCTCGGGTCATAGGGATTGCGAGTCTGGCCGCCCAGCGAGCTGATCGTGGTAATACCATAGGCGAATTCGTGCAGATTCGACTTGGCCAGAATGATCGCGCCGGCATCGAGCAAGCGCTGCACTTGCGTGGCATTGGCCTTGGGCGTGAAGTCCGCGAGTGCCTTCGAGCCACCGGTCGTGGGCATGTCCCGCGTGCTGTAATTGTCCTTCACAATAATCGGGATGCCGTGCAGTGGACTGCGCGGGCCGGTGCGTGCGCGCTCGCGATCTAGCGCCTCCGCTTGTGCACGGGCCTCGGGGTTGAGTGTGAGAATCGCGTTGAGCGCCGGGCCCTGCTCGTCATAGGCCTCGATGCGCTCAAGGTAGGCATCCACGAGCTCCACGGCGCTGATCCGCTTCGCCGTCATGGCCAGCTGCAGCTGGTGAATGCTCGCCTCGCTAACCTCAAGCGGCGCCTGCGCCTGCAAAGTCAGCGGCACAAGCAGCACTAGAATCGCCAAGAGTCCGCGCAGACCACGGACCGTTTTTCTCGTCTGGATTTGGATCACGCACTTCTCCTTTACTACTCTAGTACCTTGCTGATCTCATTACTCAACTATCTTTCTTGGTACCCGCCAACATCTCGCTACTCATGAGCAAGACCGCCACCTTCAGGTATTCCACCAATTCGGCATAGGCGCCCTCGTTGACCTCGTCGTCATCGCCAAACTCATCGGAGAGATTAGAGATATTGACGATGTCTTTGAGCGCCTCCTCCGTCGAGGCACTGAAAATATTGTTCTTGATCTGAGCGCTGCCGGTACCGAAACCCACCAGATAGCCCTGACACCAAGCGGCAAGGCTGCGCACGCGCTGGGTCATGTCCAGCTCGTCATCGGGCAGGAACAGCGTGTAGCTCGAATCGGCACTGAACATCTCGCGCTCAATGAACGCGTACATCGTGAGGATGGTGTCCCGGTTACGCTCCGAACAGGTCTCCACATCCACATGCTTGATCACAAGGTTGATGATGCTATCGGGGCGAATCTTCAGGCCCGTGCACACCACCCCGGATAGCAGACCATGCAGCTCCGAGGGCGATACCTCGTAGCCGAACTCCAGCATCTGGTTGCAGCATTCATCGAAGTCTAGGGGCATTTTTTCGTCTTGCGTACTCATCGAGCTTCCTTCTTTACGACGGGGATTTGTTTCTGGACTGCCAGGGCGAGGGCGGCGCCAGGGCGATGTGGTCGGGGTGGATGACGATCTTGCCCTGTTTGAGCAGGCCGCCGAGCGCCTTCTTGTAGTTGCCCTTGCTGACCTTATATTGACTGTAGATGTCGTCCGGCGCGCTGTGGTCGCACAGGGCCGACTTGCCATCGTTCGCGGCCAGATGGGCGAGGATCTTGTCTGCCAAGTCGTCGCGCACGCCCTGTCCCTGTAGCTGCAGGCACAGGTCGATGCGACCATCCTCGCGGATGCGGCGCACGAAGCCCTTGATCTTCTGGCCAATCTTGAGGGGCTGCAGGACCTCGGTCTTGAAGATAAGCCCGAGATGGGTCTGGTCGATCACCGCCTTATAGCCCATGTCGGTGCGCCCCCAGACCAGCAGGTTCACCGGCTGCATCTCCTCGAAACCCTCGCCATCCTCCTTGAGCCACGACTCTAGGCGCGAGGAGGCCACGAGGCGGCCGCTGGGCTTATCCAGATACACATAGACGACATAGGAGTTACCCTCGACCATCGGCACGCGTTGCTCGGCATAGGGCACCAATAGGTCCTTGGGCAGACCCCAGTCGAGGAAGGCGCCGGCATAGTTGACCTGGTCGACGCGCAGCGACACGCACTGGCCTACTTGCGCGCGGGGCCGCCGGGTGGTGGCGATGGGTTTATCCTCTGAGTCCAGATAGATAAAGGCCTCGATCTCGTCGCCGATCTGGCAGTTAGTCGGGACGTCCAAGCGCGGCAGTAGGATGTCGCCCAGCTCGCCGCCATCCAGATACACGCCGAAGGCCACCTGCTTGTTGACCTTCAAAGTGTTGAATTTACCGATCTGAATCATACGCTGCGTCCTGAAATGAAAAATGCCCACCGCTGCGAGCAGGGGTGGGCATTGAATTGTGGCAGATTGCGCTAGGGACTGTAAGAGCCTAGCGCTACCGACTAGAAGGTTCCGCGGATCTTGATGGCGTATTTAATGCCGGTATTGCTGCAGGAATCCTCGATCTCGTTCAGGTAACCCGTGGCGACAGTGCCCCCGACATAGCGATTGCGGACACGGCAACGCTCGCCTTCCATAATGTTCATCGCCTCGAAACGGTAGGTGAAGCCCATGAAGCCCACTTTCTCGACGAAGGCAGTCAAGAAGTCGCCAGAGTTGTAGTCTTCGATCTTGTCGATGTCATAGGCCTTACGATTGCCCTCGAAGCCATGATTGTAGTTGAAACCATAGTTCAGGCTCTGCGCCGTCAGGTCGTGACGGAAACCAAGCCGGAAGCTGCCACGACCCGCCTGACGCAGGCGGCGATCGATGCCTAGGAACGGATCGGTAACGCTAGAGTCCTCAAGTTGCACGCCCGAGGTCAGTAGCATATCCGCATGGCCGATGAAGCCAAGGCGGATACTCGCGTCGAGATCGATGCCGTAACGCTCGCCATCCCCGATATTGCCATTGGCCGACAGTATGCTCGTCGCCGTGGACACATCGACCTTGTCGATCACGTCGACTAGGTCGTGGTAGAACAGCTTCGTGCTCAACACGCCCGCGTCATTAGGCATGCGGTATTCGAGATTGGCCTCGTAGCGGATCGACTGCTCCTGCGCCAGTTGTGGATTCCCGGCCAGCGCATTCTGATCGTCATCGCCTCCGGCGACACTCGCCGTGAAGTCGGAGAAACTGAGCTGGGAGACATCTTTCTCGATCGATGCCCGCAGCTGAATCGCCGGGGTGATATCGAAACGGTAATCGATCTTGGGGCGCACGAACGCGAAGTCGCGCGAATTGCTGACGTCGCCGCTCTGCTCGATGGTAGAGGTCTCGTAGAGCAGTGTGCTCTCCAGGCTCATACGATCGTTGAGCTGCCAGTTATGCACGATGAAAGACTCGTAGCGCAGCTCCTCCACCAGGGCGTCGGTATTGCTGGACTGAGCCAGGCCACCGAACAGCGGCGAGCTAGGCTTGGTGCTGCTGGGCAGGCCCAATTGCAACTGCGCATCTAGAATCGTCTGCGCCCCCTCGATGCCTATCTCGAGGTCTTGCGTGTCACTCAATCCGAAGGAATAACTCGAGCGCACGATGCGCTCTTTCTGCACCGACTGGTTTGCCAGATAGAGGAATTTATCGCTATCGCTGCCGTTCAAGCGATAGGCATCACGGGTGCTCTCGGACTCGTTCTGATTGACGATAAACAGGGTCTTAAACCGGCTGCTATTGGCAAAGGTATGCTCGTAGTCGCCACCCACTTCCCAGGCACTGGCGGTCGCGGGAATCGTATCGTACTCGATCGTCATTTGGTTCGGCGTGACACGCTGATCGATGATGACTCGGTCTGCCGTGCCGGGGGGATCTTCTTGTTTCAACTGGAAGTTGAAGTTGACGCGATCGCTAGCCGTGAGGTCATAGCCCATGCTCGAAGACATAGTGTAGGAGTCCTGCTCGCGGTATTCCTTGCGCACGACCAAGTCGTTGGGAGAGCCGTCGGCTAGGATGCTGGTCTCGAAACCATCACGGAATTCATAGCGCGGCTCAGACTCTATGCTGAACAAATAATTGAACGCGCCGCGCTGACCGCTGAGCGATACGGAGCCACCAGGACCCATGGTGCCGTCGTGGTATCGGTCTGCATTCAACTCCACGGCGACGCTGGAACGCGATTCGGCCGCCAACAGGACGATGTTGATCACCTGCCCGCCGCCGCGCACATCCAAGTCCCCAGAGGTGCCACGGATGATCTCGATATACTGCACCTGGCTAGCGGGAATTCGGGAAAGCTGGCTATTGCCCTCGTTCTCCTTGCCCGCGATGCGCCGCCCGTTGATCAGGATCTGATCGCCACCTGCGCCCAGGCCGCGACGATTAGCGCCGCCGGAACCACCAGGGCCACCGCCGCCACCGCCCCTGGCAGTCGAGATGCCGGGAATGCGGTTGAGCATGTCATTCACAGAATAGGGTTCGTATTGGGCGAAGAATTCGGCCGGATAGGTAACGGTAGACTCGATGTCGGTCGGCTCTTGTGCGGAAGCGGCGCTTGCCAGAATCAGCGCAGTGGCGGCTAGTGTTAAGGCAATAGGACGAGGCGAGAACGCGCGCGCGCTCCCGCCGAATAAACGAAAACTCATAGGTCTTGCTCCAGGCTCTTTATAATAGGCGCGATCATCTGCCGCGCCTCTCATGTTCTAAGCTAATATTAGATGTTCAAAATCGGCACCGAAGTATGCCTAGTTTAGGGGCGTTCCAAAACACCTAGCCGCAACGTTTGTGTGACATTTTGTAATGTCGCGGCCGGCCAGGACCGCGCCTTAGCGAGGCGCGACGATGGTCTGACGCTGCTCTTCCAGCCCCTCGATGCCTATGCGCACTACGTCACCTGGCTTGAGATAGGAGGGAGGCACCATGCCATCGCCTACTCCTGCAGGCGTTCCCGTATAGATGACATCGCCGGGGTATAGGGTCATGAACTGACTGAGATGGCTAACGATCTGCGCCACACCGAACACCATATCGGCGGTATTGCCCTGCTGGCGCATCTCGCCGTTCACCTCGGACCAGATGGAGAGGTTCTGCGGGTCCTCGATGTTGTCTCGACCCACCAGATACGGACCTAGTGGCGCGAAGGTGTCCGCGCTCTTGCCCTTCGTGAACTGACCGCCGCGCTCGCGTTGAAACTCGCGCTCGGATACGTCGTGGCCCACCGCATAGCCGGCGATGTATTCGAACACCTCGGCCTCGGAGATATATTGCGCACGCTTGCCGATGATGACGACCAGCTCCGCCTCGTAGTCGAGTTTATTGGCTTTGCGTGGCTGAATCACATCATCGAAGGGACCGATTAGCGCCGAGGTAGCCTTCATGAACAGCAGCGGCTCGGTAGGCAGCTCCACCGCCATCTCGGCCGCGTGATTCACGTAATTGAAGCCGATCGCCATGATCTTGCCGATGCCGGTAAGGGGCACGCCTAGGCGTGGATTGCCTGGCACGAGTGGCAGCTCACTCATAGGGATCGCGCCGAGCGCGTCGAGGGAGGCATCGGAGAGTGTGTCGGGGGTGATGTCATCGATGTGGCCAGAGAGGTCGTGGATACGCCCTTGAGCATCGACGATGCCGGGCTTCTCTGCACCGGCAGGGCCATAGCGGACGAGTTTGACATCGGATGCACTAGCAAGGCCGCTAAGAGACGATAGCAGGCACGCGGCAAGGATGCCGGACAGCATATTTCTGGACATGATCTACCTCATTATTGTTGTAAGCCACAGACTTTTGAGGCGGCAAGTTTAGCCAAAAGCAGCGCCTTTGTCTCGTCCCCACCGAGCGCGGCCATGCACAGCCGCGTTAGGCCCGCCTAGCCTCATGCGATGGCGCCGCCGCGCGCAGGAAGAACAGCAGGCCTACAACGGTCAGGACGGCCGCGAGCGCGAAGGGTGCGCCGGGGAAGTAGTAGGCGGCATCGTCGCGGCTGAATGCGGCGAATACCCACGTCATCAGGGGCGGGCTCAAGATAGAGGTCAGGCTAGACATGCTGGCCACCCCGCCCTGCAGCTCGCCCTGCGCATTGGCCGGGATCTGCCCCGACATGATGCCGTTGATCGCGGGCATCACGAAGCCTTGCAAGGCGCCCGGAATCATAAACATATAGAGCATCCAGCTTGAGGTAGACAGTGCATAGCCTATGAAGGATAGGATGCAGAAGACGAAGCCGATCAGGGCGGCCTTATATTGGCCGAGCACCGGCACCACCCTCTGCAGCAGCACCGCCTGCGTGAAGGCCATCAGGATGCCAATGAAGGCGAAGGAATAGCCAATCTCGCGCGCGCTCCAGTCGAAGCGCTCGATCGTGAAATAGGTCCACACACTCGGCAGCGAGTGATGCCCCATCATGAACAGGAAATAGACGCCGACCAACCCTAGCACCACCGGGTATTTGCGCAGCGCGAGCAGCGTGCCGGCAGGATTCGCGCGGCGCCATGAGAAGGCGCGGCGCTGCGCCACAGGCAGAGTCTCGGGCATCTTGAAGAAGCCGAAGACGAGGTTGCAGAAGGCCAAGATGCCCGCCGCCACGAAGGGCAGCCGCTCTCCGAAGCTGCCGAGCACCCCGCCCATCATCGGCCCAAGAATGAAACCAATGCCGAAGGCCGCGCCGACGATGCCGAAGGTCTGCGTGCGTTTTTCCGCGGGCGTACTGTCGGCGATTGCCGCATAACAAGTGCTATAGGTAGACGCGGCGATGCCGGCGATAAGACGGCCGAGGAACAGCCAGAACAGCGTTGGCGCCCAGGCCATGATCATATAGTCGATGCTCAATAGCAGCAGAGTTAATAGCAGCACCGGACGGCGCCCGAAGCGGTCGGACACATTGCCCATCACCGTCGAGAACAGAAACTGCATGAGGGCGTACACCATCATCAGCCAGCCGCCATAGACCGCCGCGCTGGCGATGTCCTGCCCGGTCACCCCCATGATCAGCTGGGGCAGCACTGGCAGGATGATACCGAAGCCAATCGAGTCGATAAGGAGGGTGACGAAGACGAAACCGACGATGGATTTATTAGACATAGAAGCCGCTAGCCGTTGCCGCGAAGGCGCGTGAACAAAGCCCGTAAACTAAAGCAAGCCTTAGGGCTTAGCAAGCACGATGCTTGCGCTGAAATTGCTTTCCCCGCGCCATGCTGACATCATTGCGACAAGATCTTAAGAACGAGGCAATACAGTGGCAATCTCCCTGCAAGAACAATTACTTAAGGCTGGCTTGGTGAAAGCGAAGCAGCTACAGAAAAGTAATAGTGAAAAGCGCAAAAAACACCTCCAGCAATTGCATAGCAAGGCTGGCGTGGTCGATGAGACCAAAGAGGCGGCTAAGCTTGCGCTGGCCCAGAAGACGGAGCGCGACCGGCAGTTAGCGAAGGAGAAAAACAAGGCCCTAGAGGTCAAGGCGATCGCGGCCCAGATACGCCAGATCATCACCCTCAATCGACAGGCCAAGAACACGGGCGATGTGGCCTATAACTTCGTAGACGACAAGAAGGTTAAGAGCCTCTATGTTGACACCGCCACCGTCACTCATCTAAGCCAGGGCCGTCTGGCCATCGTCAGATTAGACAATCAGTATGAGATCGTGCCGCAGGCGGCCGCGCTCAAGATACAGAGCCGCGACCCAAGCTTCATCGTGGTGTGCAACGAGCAGGACCAGAAGGCAGACGGAACTGCTGAGGACGACCCCTACGCCGATTACAAGGTACCCGACGACCTAATGTGGTAAACCGGGCACCTTAACTCCCACCCCTGTTAAATAGAAAAGGAAACTCCAATGTTTGCCAAAATCGAATCGCTGTGCCCGCTCGCCGGCCGCATCATACTGGGTCTGTATTTCGTGCTGCCCGGTGCCTTAGCGAAGATTTTCAACCCACAAGGCACCTCCGATTATATGGCCTCCCACGGCATGATGATGATCCCCCTACTCCTCGGCCTGACCATTCTGGTTCAGCTCGCCGGTGGCCTCGCCCTGATAGCCGGCTACAAGACCCAGATCGCGGCCTTCCTGCTAGCGGGACTCACGCTCGTGATCAGCCTCGTCATGCACGATTTCTGGACGCTAGAAGAAGGCTTGGTGCGCGGCCACGAGACCCAGAATTTCGTGAAGAACATGGGCATCATGGCGGGCTTATTGGCCATCGCCGGACTCGGCGCCGGCCCCTTCAGCCTCGACAATCGCACACCGAAATAGGCACGCAGCATGGCAACGAAGGCAACGGTGTTGAAGGCGGAACTGCAGATTTCCGATATGAATCGTCACTACTATGGGACCCATACATTAACGGTCGCGCAGCACCCCTCGGAGACCGAGGAGCGCCTGATGATACGCATCGTCGCCTTCGCACTGCATGCCAGTGAGCGCCTAGCCTTTACGCGCGGCATCAGCACAGAGGACGAGCCCGATATCTGGGACAAGGACTTAACCGACCACATCACCGTGTGGGTCGATCTGGGCCAACCGGATGAGAAGCGCATCCGCAAGGCCTGCGGGCGCGCCGACGCGGTCACTATCTACACCTATCAACCGCGCAATTCAGGGCCATGGTGGGAGAAATCGGGGCCCGCGCTGCAGCGCTTCGAGCGCCTGAGTGTCGCCGCCATCGACACCGTATCCGGCAACTTGGCCGACCTGTGTGATCGCAATATGGCGCTGCAATGCACTATTCAGGACGATGCGGTGTATCTGTCCAGCGAGTCCAATGAGGTGGAGCTCGCCCTGCGCTTCTTCAAGGATGCAAGGTCGAACGCTGCTTGATAATGAGCAGCGCCGCTAACGTTACCGCGCCCATTCCCGAGAGATAATAACCCACCGCGGCGATGCCATAATTCACCGCCAGCCAAGTAGCGATATAGGGAGCCAAAGATCCCCCGAAGATGCCAGCGAGATTGAAGGCCATGGACGAACCGGTGTAGCGCACCGCCGTGGGAAACAACTCCGACAGGGCCGTGCCCAAGGGGCCATAGGTCAGGCCCATACACGCTAAGCCTAGCGACAACATCGCGGTCACGACCAGCGGCCCACCCCCGACGAACAGCGGCCCGAATACGAGGCCGAAGAGCATGATCGAGACCGTGGCATAGATGAGCATGGGAATGCGCCCGACCTTGTCGGCTATGACTGCCGAGATGGGAATGAGTGCGCCGAAGAACAACACCCCTACGATCTGCATCATCAAGAAGTCTTGTCGCTCATAGCCTAGCTGGCTCGTGCCCCAGCTCAGCGTAAACACCGTCATCAGATAGAACACCACGAAGGTAGTAGTCGCCATCAGCGTCGAGAGTAGGAGCGTGCCGCCGTGCTCGCGAAAGACTGTGACAATCGGCACTTTCACGCGCTCGTCGTTGTCGATGGCGCTCTGAAAGGCTTTGGTCTCGGTGATCTGCAGGCGCACATAGAGCCCGACGAAGACGAGCAGCGCGCTGGCGAGGAATGGCACCCGCCAGCCCCAGGCGAAGAATTGCTCCTCACTCAGGCTCGAACTCAGTATCACGAATACCAGAGTCGAGAGGATGAAACCTATGGGCGCCCCTAACTGTGGAAACATGCCGAACCAAGCGCGTTTTCCCGGCGGCGCATTCTCGGTTGCCAATAGCACGGCCCCACCCCACTCGCCTCCGAGCCCGATGCCCTGCCCGAAGCGGCATAGCGCGAGCAAGGCGGGCGCGAGCACGCCGATCGAGGAATAGGTAGGCAGCAGGCCGATTGCCACGGTGGACAGGCCCATGGTCAACAGGGCGGCAACGAGAGTCGCCTTGCGCCCGACGCGATCGCCGAAATGCCCGAACAACGCCGAGCCCAGTGGTCGCGCGAAGAAGGCTAGTGCGAAGGTAGCCAGAGATTGCAGGGTGGCGGTAGCAGGGTCAGAGCCCGGGAAGAACAGCTGCGGGAATACCAGCACCGCGGCCGTGCCATAGATATAGAAGTCGAAGAACTCGATCGTCGTGCCGATGAGGCTGGCGAAGAGCACACGACGCTGACTCATGCCCGCGTCTGTCTCTTGCTGCCCCGAGCTGTCTACTACGCTCGTCATGCAGAGTTTCGACTCGCGTTGATATTGCCGAACAGGGAGCGCATGACCATAGACTCATACAGTGCCAGATGCTCGGAGTCTTCACTCGCTCGGGATTTCTGTATCTGCATGAGGGCATATTGCTGCACCGTCAGCAGGGGCAGTACCACCCGCTCGCGTAGTTGAATGCTCATGCGGCTACGGTGATTATCTTCCAGCAACCATTTCTGCCCAGATATCTTCAGCACCATCGCGCGGCTCAGCTCATACTCCTCGTACAGGGTGGTCCAGAACTGCCCGAAGCGCGGGTCGCTCTCCATATAGCGGGTCAGCGCGAAGTTAGTCTTCTTCATGCTCTGCATGCTGTTGGAGATAAGCGCGCGGAAGAAGCGCGAGCGTTGATAAAGGCTCACACATGCATCCCAATTGCCGGCATCTGCCTGCGCCTTGAGCGCCGTGCCCAATCCGTAGAAGCCTGGGACATTCTGCTTCAACTGGCTCCACGCCCCCACGAAGGGAATCGCACGCAGGTCTTCGAAGGCTAGCTTCTTTGTGCCACCACGCTTGGCCGGGCGGCTGCCGATATTGGTCATCGCGTAGTACTTGAGAGTACTCATCTCCTCCAGATAGGGCAGGAAGAGGTCGTGTTTCTTGAACGCGTCATAGGCGCGATAACTCTCTTGCGCCAATTGCTCTAGCAGCGCTCTTTGCTGCGCATCCAGCTCTCGCTCAGGCCTGACGTAGAGGTTGTTCTCTAGGCCTGCAGTGAGCAGCTGACTCATATTGTGCACCGCGGCCTCTTTGATGCCATACAGAGTCGAGATGGTCTGACCCTGCACCGTCATCTGGATCTGATTGCTCTCGATCGTCTTGCCTAGTGCCGCATAGAACAGATAGGTATCGCCGCCGCCACGGGCGGGCGGACCACCGCGACCATCGAAGAACAGGACCTCGACGCCGGACTCGCGCGATACCCGCGTGAGGTCTTCCTTGGCCCGATAGATGGCCCAATTGGCCATGAGATAACCGCCATCCTTGGTGCCATCGGAGAAGCCCAGCATCACCGTCTGCCGTGCACGGCGATTCTGCAAATGGGATTTATAGTGAGCATTGCTATAGACGGCGGTCATGGCGACACCGGCCTGCTGCAGGTCATCGACGGTCTCGAACAATGGCACGATGTCCACAGTCAGCGACTCATCGCCCCAGCCGCACAGACGGAACAGCGCGAAGACTTTGGCGATGTCCACGGGGCCGCGGCAATTGCTGATGATATAGCGGTGCGCGGCACGTGGCCCGTTCAATCCCTGTATGGTCTTGATGACGCCGAACGAGGCTAGGGTATCTTGCAATACCGGGTCACTGTCGAAGCTCGCGACGTCTACTTCGCCCCGGCACTGCAACAGGGCCTCTATCTGGGCGTCCTGACTCTGTTTAAAGATATCGACAGGAAATATCTCGGGATGCTTGGCCAGCACGGCGTCGAGCGCGGAGGCGATCACGCGGCTATCTTGGCGGATATCCAGACTCGCGAAATGGAAACCGAACAGCTGCATCTTGCGACGGAACGACTGCAGCTGGTCTTGATACATGCCCTGATGCTCGGCGACCAGCACCTGCTCTATCTCGTCCAACTCCTTGAGGAAGTGCGTCATCACCAGTGGCTCGGTGTTCTCGGCTTCACTGATCTCGTGATACAGCAGGTATTCCAGGGCCTCGAGACGCTTATAGGTGCCCCGGAAACTGAGGCGGCGCTTCAGGCTGCGAATGTCTTGGTGATAGCAGCTTAGGATGCTGTAGCGCAGCTTGGCCGCTACCTTGAGGGTTGTTTCGGTCGTGACGAAGGGATTGCCGTCGCGGTCGCCCCCTGGCCAGAATCCGATCGAGATCAACTCCTTGTTCGCCGTGACCTTCTCGGGATGATACTCACAGAGTTTATCGACGATGCTGCCGATGCCGGGGTAGAAAATATTGCCCAGATACCAAGTCAACAATACCGCCTCATCGTAGGGGCTTGGCTTCTCTTTCTGAAAGAAGGGGGTGTTGCCCAGCTGCTGCAGCACATCCCGCGCCGTGCCGAACTGGTCCTTGGAGATCGCCTCGGTCAGGTCGGAGATGATCGCCAGGACCGGACCGGTGTAGAACTGTGTTGGGTGCGCGGTGAGCACTACGCGCACGCCGAAATTCTCGAGCAACTCGCCGAGCTTGTCATCCTGATCGCTGTCGCGCGCTCGCTCGACCAATTGCACCAACGAGCCCTTTCCGGTCACCCGGTGGATGCGGCTATAGGAGGCATCCTCGAGCGCGTCTACTAAGACCACTTGGCGCTCTACGTATTGGATGATCTTGAACAGGAAGTGGATCTGCTCGCGTTCGGTGAAATTAGGCTTATGGATCTCGAAGAAATCCTGCACGATCTGCTCGGGGCTTTGCCCATGCTCCAAACCCTCTGCACAGGCCTCGCTCAACAAGGGTAATAGGGTGCCGGTCTGCTCGACCGCATCCAGTGGAAGGGTCAGGAATAGACTGTTATAGAGTTGAAACTTAAGCTCGACGAGCTCAGAAAACGTCTTCGCGACCTGATCAACCATAGTGTTGGAAATCCTCTTGGGGGCTGTCTCTATTTAAGTAACTCGTCCAATGTCAGCCCATAACTGGGCACGAAGGTCTCGAGAAAGTATTGCACCTCGGGCATCTCAAAGCGATCGAGGCGCGCCTTGACGTCTTGCTCGGCCTGAGAGAATTCGAAATTGCCCGCCAACAGCTCGGAGCGACACTTGATATAGGCACTCAGGGTGTCGGCGGCCTTGATGATTTGAATATGCTCGGGCGCGATTTCATCGTGCAGAAGCACGTCGCGAAAATCGGCCTGCAACTCCTCGGGCAATAGACTCAGAAGCTGTTGCTCGGCCTGCTTCTCCACGGCCTTATAGGCATTGGTTATCGCGGGGGAGTGGTATTTGATCGGCGAGGGCATATCGCCGGTGATGACCTCGCCGCAGTCGTGATAGAGCGCGGCCACGACGATCGCGTTGACGTCGAGCTGCCCGCCGAAACGACGGTTGCGAATCAGGCCCAGCGCGTGGGAAATGGTGGCCACCTCCCAGCTATGCTCCATCACGTTCTCATTGATGACATTGCGCTTCAGCCCCCAGCGCTGTAACCAGCGAATCTTGCTGATATAGGCATAGAAGTGACTGCGAACGTTATTGAGCATAGATATTTCTCGGCGGAGGTAGGGTCCATAGTGCAAGATTGCCAGCATATAGCACTATGCCCACTCTGCCCAGCCGCGTTGAGGTTTCGCTCATCGATTGCTGCTTGCCCGACGGTGGCATCAATCGCTACACTTACGCCGCAAAAGCAGGCCGCGCGAGTCAGCGCCACAAAGGAATGAAACACTATGGCAATGCGTGAAATAGAACATATCAATGCACCGACCAGTGCTCTTGGGCGCTTCTTCAGCGGTGCAAGCTTCGGTCTGGCGCAGACCTATTGGGCCATGTTCGCGCTAGGCTCCATCGTCTTCTTTATCGTAGGCAGTATGCTGGTTGCCGAGCGCAACTGGCAGCCCTATGTAGGCCTGCTGGCCGCAAGCGTGATCTATATCTTCGCGCTACTGGTCGGCGTGCGCCGTCATTATCGCGGCAGCGACCCGGGCAAGGCACTAGGACGCATCGCGATGCTATTCCTATTGCTCAACCTCACCAATACGCTGCTCACCCTCAGCTTCATTTAGGCGGCGCAGACTTTCTCAGCCGCAGCAATAAATCCTGCCAATACGCCAAGCCCTTCTCCTGCGCCAAGGCGATATTGCGAACGGGGATTGCGCTAGTGTCTGGGTGTGCCGCAACAGCCTTCTCCACACTTGCCTCGCGCAGCAGATGCAGCATCGGCCAGGGGGAACGGTTGGTGAAGTTAGAGGTCTCGTTCGGGGCAGTGCCTTCGAATTGATAGCGAGGGTGGAAGCTGGCCAGTTGATAGACTCCCTCCAAGCCCTGCGTCTCTAACCAGCCCTGTGCCATATCTAATAGTTCTAGGAAGTCGAAGAAATCCGCTAGCGCATTGGGGAAGATGAGCAGGGTTGTCTCTATAGCCGACTCGCGCTCTAGGCGCTCCAGCTCCTTCGCAAAGCCCAGCAATAAGTCCTCCCGATTCTGCTGTGCACAGATCGCGAAACGAATGCGCTCGCTCTCATATTCGCGACGCGCGAAGGGGCATAGGTTCAGGCCGATCACGACCTCCTCTAACCATTGCCGAGTCGCCCACTCCACCTGCTCGGCGTCTTTCAATGCAAAGGGCTCGCTCATCAGTCCTTCTTCTTGCGCTTATTTGTAGTAGCAGCCTTGCCCGATGCCTTGACCTTCTTGGGCCCTTTATAGTGCCCCGGGAATTCCTTGACCTTGCGCGCCTCCATCTTGATGTTCAGGTAGCGCTCGATCGAGGCCTTCAGGTTCCACTCATTGGGGGCGATCAACGCCACCGCGAGGCCCGTCTCGCCGGCCCGGCCGGTGCGGCCGATGCGATGCACATAGTCATCGCCCTTGCGGGCCATGTCGAAGTTGATCACTAGGTCGATGCCCTTCACATCCAAACCACGGGAGGCCACATCGCTAGCGATCAATACCTTGATCTTGCCATCGCGGAACGCGGCGGTGGTGCTATTGCGCACGTCCTGCTTGACCTCGCCATGCAGATATCCGGCGCGCTGGCCGCGGTAACGCATCACGCCAGACAGATGGGTCGCCATATCGCGTGTGTTCGCAAAAACCAAGGCGCGCTCGAAGGTCTCGTTCTCGAGCAGCCACAGCAGCAGCTTCTCTTTATGCTTGTCGTCATCGGCCAAAACATATTGTTGGCGAATGGAGGTGTGCTCCTCGCGGCCATCGTTGACCATGACCCGCGCTGGATTATTGAGCACCTGCATCAACCGGCGCACGCCACCCGGCAGCGTCGCCGAGAGCAGCATGGTCTGGCGAGCCTCGTTGCACTGCGCGATGATCGCCAGCACGTCCTCGTCGAAGCCCATCTCGAAGAGGCGGTCGGCCTCGTCCAGGACGAGGTACTCGAGGTTGGTGAACAGCGTGCTGCCCTCCTTTACCAGTTCTAACATGCGCCCCGGCGTGCCGATCAAGACCTCGGGGTCGCGGCGCAGCAGCGCGCGCTGCACCTTGAACTCCTGCCCGCCGGTGATCACACCAACCTTGATGCCACAGTAGCTGGCCAGTTTCTCGCATTCCTTACCAATCTGCCGCGCCAACTCCCGCGTGGGCACGATGACTAGGGCTCGCGTACCCTCTTTGGGCGGCGGGTTCTTGATCATGCCTTGCAGGATGGGCAACAGGAACGCCGCGGTCTTGCCGCTACCGGTGGCGGCGCTGACCAATAGGTCACGGCCCTCTAGCGCGAGGGGGATGGCCTGTTGTTGGACAGGTGTCGGTGTCTCGAAGCCCATCTTATCGACAGACTTGAGCAGGCGTTGATCGAGTAAAAGCTCTGCAAACACAGCAATTTCCTAGAGTATTGGGGTGGGCGCACCTTAGCAGCAAAGCCCAAATTTGCAATCAGAATATCCACGGCATGGACTTGGCGGGTATAGTCTTGCCTCGTTTGCCCAAAAAGATGCCTAAGCACAGCATGTTACTAGATTACGCCTTACTTTTTCTAAGCGCCTTCATTGCCGCCACCATCATGCCTTTTTATTCCGAGGCCTTCCTCTATGTGCTGCTACAAGAGGCTCCTACACCACTACTGCCAATAATGATCGCCACCGCGGGCAATGTGCTGGGCGCCTGCGTCAACTGGTGGCTAGGACGGGAGATACTCCGCTTCCGCGACCGGCGCTGGTTCTACTTCAACGACCGGCAGATCGACAAGGCCCAGCGCGGCTTTCAGCGCTACGGCCTGTGGACGCTGCTGTTCTCCTGGGTGCCGATCATAGGCGACCCTTTGACGCTGATAGCTGGAGTTTTGAAGGTGCGCTTCGGCGTGTTCCTGTGCCTAGTGACCATAGGCAAGGCGGCGCGGTATGGTTTCATCGCTTGGCTAGCGCTATAGAGATTGCCATTCGATTTTAGTTTTCCTATATTCCCCCATCAAGCCCCGTCAAACTAGGAGAACAAATGCTGAATCTTCGACTAATTCCTTTTACGGCTGGCGCGAGTCTTTTTCTTGCTTCAGCGTCCTCCACGGTTTTCGCCGACAAATCTTTTGACTATGCGGCAGGCGCTATTGTGTACAACAAGGTCAATCTTCAGACGGTGTCTGATACTGTAGGCTTCTCCCAAAGTGTCGACCTAGATGGTGATGGCGACTTCGATGTCATTATTAGCGGAGCGACCTACCCCTCAACAGGGGGCGCTAGCCGGGGCGGCCAGAAAGGTAAGATCCTATTCAACACGGGCAACAACGTGTTTATTGAAGCCGAAGGCGATGCACCACAATCTGAACATGCTAGGGAATACATAATTCGAGATTTCAATAACGACGGCATACTCGATATTTATGTCGCAGACCACGGCTATGACGCCGCCCCCTTTCCAGGGTTCCCCGATCAGTTACTGCTGGGCACAGGAACAGGCTTTAGCGATGTAAGCAATCGCCTTCCTAACATTGCAGGATTCACGCACAATGGCGCCGCAGCCGATATCGACGCAGATGGAGACATCGACATTTTATCCCTGAACGCCGACAGCATAGCTGAAGAGCTACCCTATCTATTACTCAACGATGGACAAGCCAATTTCACAATGGATCGCTCACGCCTACCTGCGAGTCTAGTGGACACCAGTCAACTTAAGAACAGCTACAGTGCGGAACTCTCCGACTTGGATAACGACGGTTATGCGGATCTAATAATTGGTCGAAATCAAAATACTAATCTAACCCCTACTCGTATTCATTGGAACGATGGCAAAGGTTATTTCAACGACAATAGCGTGACGTATCTCGACGAGATAGATGTATTCAATAATCTAGAAACGCTCACCGTAATCGATATACAAGGCATCGACATAAATGGGAACGGACTGAACGATCTTCTCGTACACGCCTACAATGCAAACGGTTTTACAGGCACAAGCATTCAGCTATTTATCAATTCCGGCTCACGTAAATTCGCGAATGAAACTATCAATCGGCTAGGTACAGCTGCGGTGAACTCGAGTTCCAGCACTACCGTTGCAGCCCTTTCTACCGTGTTAGACATTAATGGTGATGGTATTCTTGACTTGCTAATGCAAAACTCTAGCGGCACGGGCGACGAACAAGTATTTATGTTTGAAGGGACAGGAAACGGTTGCTTCGAAGCAGTCACCATGGCGGAGGTCACAAGTGACCAACAAGCCCGTTACCGAATGGGCAAGTTAGCAATGATCTCCTCTGAGGAGTTCGGCTACGCAGAGTTTTTCACAACAAACAATAATGGGCAGTATTCGATCACTTCCAATTACGTACCCATTACGATCTCATCACGCCCAGCCATAGACAACTCCTTTCATAATTGCTCTGGAAAGTTGAAGTTCACCGTAAAGCTCGACAATGGTGAGACCTATACCAGCGACTTTTCACTTATTTCCACCAACCCCGAAATTATCGTTCAGGTGGATACCGCTAGCATGAAGCAAATATTCGAGGCTCGCTCCAAGCCAGGCGTCTTCAACGGCGCTACCGGCAAGCTCTTTTTACCAGAGCTAATCGTCGACGGTCAGGTCTTTATGCGCAATCTCAACTTTGTGGTAATCGATGCAGAGAAATTGCAATTAAGGCTAGAAAGTTACGAGTAATCAAAGGGGTCAGAGTAACTTGATCCACAATCAAAGGGGTCAGAGTAACTTGATCCACAGCTGAAGGCTGGTGGATCAAGTTACTCTGAGGTTCCCC
>DIAM01000008.1:65379-72424 GCA_002416505.1 Gammaproteobacteria bacterium UBA5078 | reverse complement strand
GGGGAACCTCAGAGTAACTTGATAGATCAAGTTACTCTGACCCCTTTGATCCAGCTGACCCCTTTGATCGACCCCTTTGATCTTGCTACCGAATGTTCATTCGGCTAACTCGCGCACCTGCACAGCCAAACGGTTCAACACGGTGGCCGCCGCGTTGACTTCCTCCTCGACGATGTCGTATTGACGCTCCTCAATAGCCTCGCGCACGCCCGGCAGTGTCTTCACGCCATAGCCGGTGTAGAAGCCTGGGGCATAGATGTGATGAGTGAACCAGGGACGGCCGGGCAGCCCATCCTCATCTATCAGCGCACGCTCGGAGGTGTAGAGCAGGATATTGTCTTGGGCCGAGGCGGGTGTGCCACTGTTGGCGACCGCCGTGTAGGCCGCCGCCGCATCCTCTAGCGCCGCCATCGCGTTCCGCAAGGGTGCGAAACTGAAATAGGGTACCTCGGTTCTGGGCAGTGGCGCCCGAATGCTCTGCGTCGGATCTAATGCCAGCTCATAGACTCCCGAGGCGATGCGCGCGTTCTCACTCAGGGTCTGCTTGCGCATATCCTCTGCGAGCTTCTCCACCTCTGAGAGATATAGATTCACATTGTCCGCCAGCCCCGTGAACTCGAAGGGCAATCGTGGCGCATAGGCTAGGCGTAAGGTCGCGCGGCCAGCTACCTGTGACAGCGCTACCCCATACACTAAGCCAGGGTCCTTGAAGCGAGTAAAATGCTCATAGGTGTCGTACAGGGTGTGATAGCTGCCGTCACTGCCCTCGCCACCGAAGCCGATATTCAACGAGGCGATGCCAAGATGCTGCAGAAACGGTGAATAGTCTGAGCCCGACCCCAAGGGCGAGATACGCAGGTCCGCGCGGGACTTCAGCTCACTGCGCACCTGCTCGCTGCCCTCAACTTCCATGCGGGCTCGCCGACGTTGCGCAACCGTCACCCCGGTCTGTGGGTCGATCACGTCGCGCATCACCTCGTTGGCCATCTTCTCCAGTACGTGGCTGCCACCGATGTTGACGAAACCGCGGCTATTACCATCGGTGTTGATATAGGCCACCGCGCGCTCGGACAGCATCTGCGCGTTGTCCTCCACCCACTCCGTCGAGCCTATCAGGCCCACCTCTTCCGCATCCCAGGCGGCATAGACCACGGTGCGCTTCGGTCCATTGCCCGCGGCGGCCAGAGCGCCCAGAGCCTTGGCCTCCCCCATCAGAGACACTAAGCCAGAGAGTGGGTCAGCGGCGCCATGATTCCAACCGTCGTGGTGATTGCCACGGATGACCCATTGATCGGGATACTCGGAGCCGGGCAGCTTAGCGATCACGTTATAGGCCGTCACCATGTCCCAATTGAACTCCAGCTTAAGGCGCACGCGCGCAGGCCCAGGCCCCATGTGATAAGTGATCGGTAGCCCGCCGCGCCACTGTTCTGGAACGACCTCTCCCCCCATCGCCGACAACAGTGGCAGTGCATCACGATAGGAGATGGGCAGTACGGGAATCTTGGTAATCGTCGGCGCGTCTTCGCGTGCCAGTCGAGGCGCCTCCTTGGTCGCGCCAATGAACGGCGTCAACACGTCCCCTGGGTAGGTGGGCATGTCCATGACCGAGCCGCGCTGCACGCCACTCTCGTGTTTAAAGGGGCCATCGGGATAGGTATCGCCGGCGCCATAACCATCGTCCGCTGGATCTGAGTAGATAAGAGTGCCAATTGCGCCCTTCTCAGCCGCCAGCTTGGGCTTGATGCCACGCCATGAGCCGCCGTATCGAGAGATGGCGATCTTACCCTCCACCGAGATCCCGTAGCGCTCCAGCACCTCATAGTCCGCGGGCGTGCCGTAGTTAACGAAGACCAGCTCGCCCTCAACTTCACCATCGATGGAGTAGGCATTATAGGGGGGAAGAAGGTCCTCTATGTTCGACGTGCTGGGGTCCTCCTCCAGAGAATCCTCAACTAGGCTCGCCGTGTAGTGACCGGGTGCCACTAATTCCAGCTCACGAGTGCGCGGGCTAGGAAACAGCACCTCATACTCCACGATCTCCGTGTCGTATCCCCAATCGCGGAAATGCTCGGCGATATACTCCACCAGCTCGCGGCCGCGCGCGGAACCGACGTGATGAGGAGTGCGCGACATCTCACGCAGCCAATCGTCGAGATCGCCAGCATCGAGATGGCTATCGAACTCTTGCTCTAAGGCGCGCTGCGAGGCGGCACCGGAAGCATCGAAACCAAGCAGAGGCGTCTGAGCTTGGATGGGGAAGGCGGCGAGAAGTAACAGGCTAACAATCGGCAGTTGGAAAACGCGCATAGTGGGGACTCCTTTGCATTGAAGCCTAAAGAGTACCACAAGCTCGGCTCATATAGAGCCGGGAGCGGCCTAGCTAATTGCCGTATCGGCGTTGAAGAAGCGCCGCATATGTGGCTGCTCGTCGGCCAGATCGCGGAGCAGCTTCGCACGCCCCTGACTGTTCACATACTCGAGGAAGGTGCTGGCGATAATCGACATACGCTTACTCCTCAAACGCGCCAGCTGCCAGTTAAGCAAGATGGGAATCCGGCCTACATTGAGCTCCTGCAAACCTACGTGACCTCCATAGGACAAGGTATGACTAGAGAGTATGGACACGCCCAAACCAGCCATCACCGCATGTCGAATCGCCTCGTTGCTCTCGATGGTCATCTTCAGGTTGAGTTTAATGCCGAACTTCTTCATATGCTCTTCGATCGCGTGGCGCGTGCCAGAGCCCGGTTCGCGCATCAGAAATGGATACTGCGCAAACTCGGCCAAGGTCACCTTGGCCTTCTTGGTCATCGGATGCCCGATCGGGGCAATCGCCACCAGGGGGTTCGGTAGGAAATCGTATAGCTCTAGGTCTTCGTTCTCCGGCGGATGGCTGAAGACATAGAAATCGTCCTGACCACGCTCTAGGCGATCCAATATTTGGCTCCGATTCGCCACATTCAACTGCACATCGATCGCGGGGTAGACGCTGCAGAACTCGCCCAGCAGATGGGGGATGAAGTACTTGGCGGTGGTCACCACCCCTAGGCGCAAGGTGCCCGCCTTCAGGCCCTTAAGGTCGGACAGCCTCGACTCCAGCTCCTCGAAGCGCCCGAGTATGTCCCGCGCCGCGGCCACTGCCGCGACACCCGCCTCAGTGAACACCAGTTTCTTTCCCACTTGATCGTAGAGCGGCATGCCTATCGCGTCGCTCATCTTCTTCAACTGCATCGAGATAGTCGGCTGGGTGAGAAACAGCGTCTGTGTCGCAGCGGTAATGCTGCCCTGCTCATAGACCGCCAACAATATCTCTAATTGGCGAAAGGTCCCGATGTAGGCATGCAGGCGTGAGGGCATTATTATCCATAGACGTTTACAGATGAACGAAATAGATAATATCTATTTTTATCTATGGCGTATAGCTCTCATCATAGCGCTCGCAATCCAGACCCCACACTCAAGCGAGGAAATGACCATGAACCAACGCGCCGCCACCTTCGAGATCGCCAGCATCGCAACGCTGCTGCTTATAGGCATGTCCCTCTCAGCGCTGCAGATCGATGGCACGGGAATCTTGTCAGTCGCAGGACTACTGTCCCTATTCTTCGTCACCAGTCACCACAAAGCCCTACTGCGATTAAGCACTCACTTCGGCACGAGCACCCCATGGCCGAGCGCCTCCGCCAACAGCACTAGCGAGACCTAAACCATGCAGATCGACATTGTCGTCGCGTTTTTCATGCTGGGCTTTGTAGCGCGCCTGCTCAAAGCACCAATAGAGTTCCCCGAGGGCTTGTACAAGGGCATCATCCTCTTCCTACTTCTCGCAATCGGTCTAAAGGGCGGGATCGCACTGAGCGAATACTCTGCGCCCAACTTACTACCCCAGTCCCTCGCAGTGCTGGCAATTGGCTTACTACTCCCCCTCATCGCCTTTCCAATCCTCTCTAGGATCGGCGGGCTAGCGCGCGAGGACGCCGCCTCGGTTGCCGCGCACTACGGCTCGGTTAGCATCGGCACCTATGCGGTTGCGGTCAGTTTTCTCGAAAGCTCTGGCGCCTACTACGAACCGTACTTTCCTCTCTTCGTTGCGATCCTTGAGATCCCTGCGATCGCCGTCGGTGTCTGGCTCTCCAAGCGCGACGGAGTAGCCATTCAGACTCAGAAAATTCTAAGAGAAGTGTTTCTCAATCAGGGCGTCTTGTTACTAGTGGGAGGACTACTGATCGGCTGGTGGGCAGGCGAGGCTCGCAGCGCCAGCATAATGCCCTTGTTCGCTGGCATGTTCCAAGGAACCCTGGCGCTGTTCCTGCTCTATATGGGGCTGGTTGCGGCGGGCAAGATCGCCCTGCTCCGAGAACACGGCAACTTCATCGCGAGCTTCGCAGTCGTGATGCCACTGATCGGGGCAGCTTTGGGCGCGCTGGTGGGCCACTATATCGGCCTGTCGCAAGGAGGAACGGTGTTGCTGGCCACACTTGGGGCTAGCGCCTCCTATATCGCGGTGCCTGCGGCAATGGCTGTGGCGATCCCTACAGCCAATCAGAGCCTCTCCATTACCGCATCCCTAGCCGTGACATTTCCGTTCAATGTGCTGGTGGGCATTCCCCTCTACTCGGCCCTAGTCGCGCTGCTCTATCGCTAGGCGGCACACGACTCTTACAGAACTACTTTACTTAGAAGGAATACAGCATGAAGGCAAGCTTGATCGAAATCATCATGGGTTCGCAATCGGACTGGGAGGTTATGCAGGAGGCTAAGATTGTGCTGGAGGCACTTGGGCTGCCGTTTCGCGCGCGCGTGGTCTCGGCCCATCGCACACCAACACGGCTGTTTGAGTTCGCCTCGAATGCCGCACGAGAGGGTTGCAAAATAATCATCGCCGGCGCCGGTGGGGCGGCCCATTTACCAGGCATGGTGGCAGCTCTCACTCATTTGCCGGTCATCGCAGTCCCCGTACCGAGCAAGCACTTGCAAGGCCTGGATAGCCTGCTGTCTATCGCGCAAATGCCACGCGGCGTTGCCGTCGCCACCCAGGCGATCGGCGCGGCGGGAGCATTCAATGCAGGCCTACTCGCCGCTCAGATTCTCTCGCTAGAAGACGCGCAGCTGTGCAAGCGACTCATCGCGTGGCGCGAGCAACAGAGCGCGAATGTAGCCGAGGAGATCGCCTGATGCGTATAGCGATTTTTGGTTGCGGGCAGTTAGCCAGGATGCTGGCCTTGGCGGGTTGGCCGATGGGCATACGTTTCAGCTTCGTGGCCAACGACTCAGAAGATACACGCTGCGTCGACGGGCTAGGCACGATAGTGCGCCTACAAGACTCCATGTCGGCGCGCTCGATATTCATGGCGCTGGGCGAGCCCGATGTCATCACCGTTGAGAGAGAGGCAGTGGACACCACACTCCTGCGACAACTAGCTCAGCTCTGCAAGATCGCGCCGGATCCTGAGATTCTCTGGGTTGCGCAAAACAGAGCGCGGCAGAAGAGTTTTCTAGTCGAGCACGGCATTGCCGTCGCGCCTTTCGTGGAGATGCATAACAAGCAACAGCTTTTGCTGGCGACCGAATCCTTAGGCTACCCCCTGATTATTAAGTCTTGTGAGCAAGGCTACGATGGACAACAGCAGTGGCGTATCTTTAACAGAATCGATGCACAGGCGTTTATCGATAGCGACACTGTATTAACACACGCGATCGTCGAGAAGATGCTCGACTACTCCGTAGAGGTCTCGATTCTCGCGGTGCGCAACCGGCAAGGGGAACTCGCCATCTATGCCCCAAGCGAGAATAGACATCGTAACGGCACGCTGTCGGTATCGATCGCCCCGACCGACGTCCTACACCCCAAATTGCGTGCCGACCTCGAGGGCATCGTCAGCAAATTGATGCACACCTGGGACTATGTCGGGGTGCTCGCCGTCGAATGCTTTGTAGTCGATGGTCAGATTATCGTGAATGAGCTCGCGCCTCGCGTTCACAATAGCGGACATTGGACGCAGAATGGCGCGGTGTGCAGCCAGTTTGAGAACCATCTGCGCGCAATAAGCGGCCAACGCCTAGGCTCTACAGCCACCCTAGGGCATTGTGCGATGATCAACCTACTCGGCTGCGTCGCGCCAGAAGAGCTCGTCTCCCAGCCACATGTTCACCTGCACTGGTATGACAAGACGCTACGCCAAGGGCGCAAGATGGGCCACATCAACTTGCTGCACGAGTCCCCTCACGCTCTGCAGGAAAACTTGCATCTCGCGCTGCGCATATTGCCAAGTTGATTCCGCACAAGAGCCGCATCTCGAGCTAAACATGAGCAGTAAGGAGTAGGCATAAAAAAGCCAAGGTGGCCGCGCTCTCGCGCACTACCTTGGCTTTCCTATCTAAGCGGGCTTTAGCGTGCGGAGTATTTCGTGAACGCACCGCCTGCTTGGCTCAGAGAGTTCGGACCCTCTGCAGCGAATACATTGCCGTTGCCATCCACTGCAACACCCTCGCCTGCGGTTCCCTGCGCCAGACGATCCTCGCGCTCGAAGGGCTGGATAAAGCCAGTCACGACGTCTGCGTCGATATGGCCTATGCGCACGCCATTACGCCAGCCTGGGTGGCTAGTAGGGCTAGACTCGGAATCGATTGCATAGAGCATGTCGTCATCGGTAATGAACAAGCCACTGATGCGGCTGAAGCTGTAGCGCGACTCGAGGTAGTTACCATCTTGATCGAAGATCTCGATGCGATGATTACCACGGTCGGCGACCCAGAGACGCCCCTGAGAATCGAACTCCATCGCATGGGGCGTGCGGAACTCGCCATGACGGACGCCGATCTCGCCCCACTGCTTGATGAAGGTGCCATCGGGTGCGAATTTCATAATGCGCGAGGTATCGCCGTTGGCGCGCCCTTGCTCCATTGCCTGCATGCTGATCATGCCCTGCGCATTGTGTCCGTCAGAGACATAGATGCTGCCATCTGGTCCGACGATCACGTCATTGGGCTGGTTAAAGTGGGCAGAATCGTTGCCGGCCATACCCGCCATGCCAAGGCTCAT
>DIAM01000008.1:2142-65249 GCA_002416505.1 Gammaproteobacteria bacterium UBA5078 | reverse complement strand
CCCGCCATGCCAAGGCTCATCAGCAACTCCCCGTCTGGGCTGAATTTATGGACCTGATGCCCCTTCGTGCCCTCGGGGTTGACCGCGAAGTCAGTTACCCAGACGTTCCCTTCGGTGTCGACATGAATGCCGTGTGGTGTAACGAACACACCCGCGCCGAAATTCTTCAGGACTGCGCCGGTATTGGGATCAAATTTGAAGATAGGATCAACCAAATTGGTATCGCAGGTTACTGGCGCTCCCGCACCAAAGTTCCCCGCACCGCAACGCTCATAGGCTACGAGCATGCCGTCTGTAGGATCGATATCAACGCCGGCGGTGGAACCCCACTCACGCCCCTGAGGCAGATCACCCCAATTGCGCGTCACTACAGGGTATGGGTTTTCAAAACCCTCTCCGGTGATGACATTGCCAACTACCATATGTTCATGAGCCATAGGGGCTGCAGCAGCAGGCATCGCGGCGGGTGCCGCAGCCGTAGCGTTGCTGCCGGTATTCGGCTCAGTGCAAGCGGCCAACATGAGGGACGCACAAAGCGTGGATAACAGGATTCGAGATGAAGACATGACTGCTCCTTTATTATTTATTTGCTTGGAGAAAAAAAAGGTGTGTGCAGAGCATAAAATCTATTGCTCCTTAAGTCCACCAAACTAAGGCTAAACCGGCCTCTGTCGCCCTGGGAGCGCGTGAGCGATGGCCTCTCGCAGAATTCAGGGATTAGCGCGCTTTAATCGGGCATTAAGGCAATGTTAAGAATTCGGGCGTAGCGTGAATACAGTACTTAGCTCATGCCGCGCCAAAGGATTCTATGAAACTGACTACACCAGCCCTTCGAAACTGGGCAATTGCCACGTTGCCCGTCCTCGCTTGCGCACCCGGCTATGCCCAGAACAATATCGCTTGCGATACCATCAATAGACCGGCGCAAGCGAGTTTCGACTTCACGGAAGACATCTCTAGATGGGGCACACAAAAGTCTTTTGACCTGGACAGCACGCACTATAAAATCCGTAACATCTCGGTTAACCGACTCCCGATCTTCGACGAGACTAATGACAAAGAGAATAACGCAATCTTTCGCTGGGTCAACCGTGTGCATATACCGACGCGCCAGAAGGTAATTCTCCATCGACTCCTCTTCGAGCAAGGCAGTGAGGTGAACTCACAGATGCTTGCGGAGAACGAGCGTTTACTTCGTCAGCAGAAATATGCGGCGGATGCCAAGATAAGAATCTTGCGAATCCACGCAAGAGATCATCACCCAGTATCGACTCGGACAAAAAGTTACCGAGGTCCAACGCGATAAGGACAACGCAGAAATATCTAGGGGGTTCTCAGCCGGCTTAGTGGATGGAATCACCAAGCGCTATGTCGTTGGCCTGCGCGAAGAGAAGTATAATTACGCATTGGGCAATAGACTCCCCGCACCGAACACCTTACCGAAAAACCTAAGCCTAGTGTATCCATTCATGGAATATGAAAGCATAGAGGACAATTTTGCGCTCGCCTATAATATCAGCCAAATTTATCGCACCGAAGATCTGTCAATAGGCAAGCAGCTGCGTTTCAGCGTCGGCTATGACCCCGCGGGAGATCAACGCCTCGTGTTGCAAGGAGATGCGTCCGACACGCTCCTTTCAATGCGAAAAATGTTATTACAGTGGAGAGGTAATTGGTACGGACTTTGGAACCGAAACGACAATGCATGGGAAGATACTCTTATCAATTTCGACCTCGACTTTCATCGCGGCCAGACTGAAAAACGCTCTCTCTACCTAGGCTTATCTGCCGCGAAAGCTATCAATCTTAATAGCAGTCAACAACTCACTCTAGGTGGCAGCAATGGCTTGCGTGGTTTTGATAGCCACTACCTCAATGGCGATGCCTTACTCAAATTCACGGTAGAGGAACGCTATTTCAGTGACTACCAACTGTTTCGATTGCTGCGTGTTGGCTATGCCGGCTTCGTCGATGTGGGCAAGGTGTACGGTGATCCTCAATGGGGCGCTGAGCGCCTCTACAAGAATGTCGGCTTAGGCCTTCGCCTCGCCCCTAGCAAGACCGACGAGGGTCGAATAATTCATATCGATCTAGCTTATCCGGTTGGCGCAAATATTTCGGGTGGAAAATCATTGCAACTCCTTGTCGAGGCAAAGACATCGTTCTAGAAACCCCAGTAGTCCATTCCTTACCCATTATCACCTCATAGCTCAGCGCACTGCTGATTTTGGGATGCACTGCGCAGTGCCATCGTCAGATCAATGTTTCCCGCGCTATTCAAGCGTTTGGGCTTGCCCTATTTTTCAGATGGTACGATACTGCCTTGTTAGATTTTGCAATGGATGCAAGGGGGGGATGGGTTTGTCCAATAACGATAAATATCCGCGCTTAGAATCGGAAGAGATTGATGCGATTCGTGAAGAGATGGGGAAGAACTCCTCGGATATCGATCGCTATTTCCTTTTGAAACTCCACACGATACTGATCCTGTGTCTCTTTTCCAGCGCTCTCATGCTTTTCTTCCCTGCACAGGTAACGTTCTGGGTGCAGCTCAACCAGAGCGTCAGCCCCGATCAGAGCGACAGTGCCCTTACATTCCGCGGGATCTTCGTTTTGAGCTATATGCTTGCGGCAATCTACTCTTGGCGCAAGGATCGGTATACGGAATTGATTTTCGGCTCCGCAACAATCATGGCAGCAACTAATTTTCTGCTCGACCTCCCCTATCTCTGGATCGAGCTCTCTAGCCCCGCCTCCACCAGTTTCATGTTCGGCATATTTATTCGAGTATTCATTATCGCTCTGCTCATCTCTGTCTTTCGTAATCTGGACCGCGCGAGCTATCTGCAAGGCAAACTCTTCATCAACCCCTTTACCCCTCTGAAGAATTAGGCCCATCGCGGCTCCATACAAAGCCTAAGCAATCACCATTTCCCAATGTTATTATCAATCTTCAAGGCCTAGTTCGGCCAATTCGAGGAAAAATCATGGCCCAAGCGACCGCGGCTTCAGAAACCGTGAATGAAATCTTCAACTTGAGCGACGCCGTGCGTGACACCCTCTATGAGATCGCGCAGCAACTCATCAATTACGCTCCACAGTTCATCGGCGCGGCCGTCCTATTGCTCGCGGGGTGGGCCTTGGCAAGCGCATTGGCCATCAGCGCGCAGAAGCTTGTGCAGGGCTTAGACAGCCTATTCGCCCGAGTAGATAAGAGCGACAACTTCACCGGGGAACAGTTCAAGCGCTCCTACGCTAGGATCGCTCGCAAATTGGTGTTCTGGACGGTCATGTTGTTTTTCTTTGCAGTGGCGGCCAATATCCTCGGCTGGGACTTATTCTCCGGTTGGTTTAGAGACATCGTCACCTATCTCCCCGGCATCATCACCGGCATGGTTGTCATCCTCGGCGGCTTTCTTCTCAGCAATCTGGCCAAGTCGGCGATCGTCTCGACCGCCGCTCGCGCGGGCGTTCAACAAAGCCTAGTCATGGCGAAAGTTGTGCAGATCGCGATAATCTTCAGCGCCATCATTATTGGCGTTGAGCAGATCGGGCTCAACATCGGCTTCCTCAGCAATATTATCCTCGTCATCATTGCGATCTCTCTCTCGGGTCTAGTCCTCGCCTTCAGTCTTGGGGCACGAACACTGGTGGCCAATATTATTGCCGCACAGTATTTACGCCGCCATTGCGAGCCTGGCGACCATCTCAGCATCGCCGATACCGAGGGCGAGGTAATCGAGATTTCACAGGCAAGCATAGTGTTGGAGACCGAGACTGGGAAGTCCATTATTCCTGCGAAGTTATTTCATGAGCAAGTCTGTCACATCAAGGCTCGACAGTGACGTCTCGCCGCAGAGGGAGTGCGTAATATGACTGAGAATAAACTGAGCCTGGCCCTTAGCTTCATTAGCGCTGAGCCCGAAGCCGCCGCGAAGATTCTAGAGCAAAGCGCGGTGGCTGATGTCGCCCAGTTCATGGCAGACCTGCCATTGGACTATCAGTATCAGGTGCTAGAGCATCTACTGCCCGGTTATGCCGCGCGCCTGTGCGTGCAAATGGGCGACAAGAGCGCGGCCGCAATCTTGAGCGATCTTGATGCCCCCGCGATCGCCAGAATCATTCGCCTTATGCCTAAGGATCGGGCGGAGGGCATTCTCGCAATACTGCCCAAGAAACGACGCGAATCAAGCAACTTACTATTGAAATACTCCATTCGCTTCGTCGGTGCCTGGATGCAACCCTATACCCACACTATCGCGAGCGAGATGTCGGTTGCCGAGGCCCTACATTATTTGCAGCACGAGCTCGAAGGCCATCTCTCAGAATACGTCTACATCATCGATCGCGACGCGAAACTAGAGGGACGGGTGAGCTTCTTCAGGCTTCTTAAATCGAATCACGGCGTCAAGGTGAGTGACATAATGGAGCGAGCTATCCCCCATGTTTCCATCAATATGTTGTTAGAGAATGCGCTCGAATTGCCGCAGTGGCGTGAGACCGATACCCTCGCGGTGATCGACAAGAATCGTCGCCTACACGGGCTCATTAGACACGCCGATATACGCAACGCTCTCACGCAGAGCAAGGACCACCAATACCTACAATCGACTAATGCGAACCTCGTGACCGGCCTTACCGGCGTCTACGGAAAAACACTTTTAGTACTATTCAATAATCTGCTCAACGTGATCGAGCCAGATCTGAAATCATAGGACCTCGAAAATGGCTGCGAAGCAAGTGAGTCTCGAAGACCCTCTCTCCAGACTGAATAAGGCGTTCTTACTCAATCATCCTCGCACTGCCGCTCGCAGTTTAGAGAAGACCTCTCCGGATGATGCTGCCGAGATTCTGCGCCAGCAAGAACCATTCGTAGCCGCGCGCGTCTTAGAGAGAATATCGCCCGGTATTTTGGATATCATTTTCCTGCTTCTGCCTTCCCAGTTCGCCGCCTCTGTCTTGGTGGCCATGGAGGCAAGCGCCTCGGTGGCATTGCTGAGTCGGCAGAACGAGGAGCTACGCAAACTGTATATGGCCCACATGAACGAGGTCAGCGCCGCTGAATTTCGCTCGCTTCTGGACTACCCGGAGAATAGCGTCGGTCGAATGATGAGTACACAGATCGTGGCATTCAACAAGAATACGACCGTCGAGCAGGCCATCGCACAGCTGCGCAAATTAAGCGTCGAGACTATCCATCACCTATTCCTTCTCAATGACGAGATGAGGCTAGATAGCGAGGTAGAAATAAAAAAACTGGCCCTGGCCGAGAGCGCTCAACAGCTCTCCTCTCTCTCCAAGCCTATCGTGACCTATGTGAATGCGATGGACTCTAAAGACGAGCTCATGGACAAGATCGATAAATTCCATATCGATGTGCTTCCAGTTGTAGACATAGACCAGCGCCTCGTCGGCATAGTGCGCGCCCAAGGCCTCATGAACGCCCTGCGCGAGGATATAGTCACGGACATGCAGACAATGGTCGGGGTAAGTAAAGACGAGCGGGCCTTATCTACCAGCTGGTTCGCCGTGCGCAAACGCCTGCCATGGCTGCAGATTAACTTGCTCACCGCATTCCTCGCCGCCGCCGTCGTAGGGCTGTTTGAGGACACGATCTCGCGATTCACTGCACTGGCGATCTTACTGCCTATTGCAGCGGGCCAATCGGGCAATGCCGGCGCTCAGGCTCTGGCCGTGACTATGCGCGGCCTTACGCTGCGCGAGATCACCATGGGGCATTGGTTCAGGGTAATGATGAAAGAGTTGCGTACCGGCTTCGTTAACGGCCTTGGCATCGCTGTCACGTGCTCGGCCGGTGTCTATTTATGGAGCAGAAGTGCAGGACTTGCTCTCGTTATGGCTCTGGCCATGGTCATCTCCATGACTATCGCCGGTATCGCGGGCGCCCTAGTGCCGATAATGTTGAAGCGCTTCGGCCTAGATCCTGCGCAGTCTTCCTCGATAGTCCTTACCACCATCACCGATGTGGCGGGTTTTATGTCATTCCTCGGCATAGCCACACTGCTTTCAAGTTTTCTGGAGACATAGCGCTGCAAGGCTAGGCCATTTTAATTCTATGCAATGTCGTTACAATGCGACCCGCTTAGGCCATAATTCGACAAGGTCAAGGATGCACAATGCGAGTGGGACGCTCGCGAGTACAAGGAGGAGTATTTTACACGAAACCTTTGTTCCGCTGGAGACCGCAATTGGACGAGCGCAACAAGCTGGAAATTTTTTTAGAGACGCTCTTTCTAGAGCATGGTCCCGAAGGGCTCATGGAAAATCTGTCGTCTCTGTTTGGCCCGCTCCTGCTGACCAAGGATGGCATCATCATTGGAGTCAACGACGCGTTTCTAGAGATGCTGGGCTATCAGCGTGAAGCTGTCTACGGAATGCAAGCCGTTGAACTGGTGCCAGACAATCACAAATATCGTTTAAGTGAAATATTCGCCAAAAGCAGCACAGAGCCTTATCTCATCGATCTCCTCAAACGCGACGACTCACTCCTTCGCGCCCGCGTAGCCCCGAAATACTTCCATGTACAGGACGAAGACTACCGACTCGCCGAGTTCGTAAACATCACAGAAACCCAACTCGCGGATCGGGGGCTCAGTGAGAGCGAAGAGAAATACAAGGCAATCTTCACAGACGCTGCCGTCGGTATCGCACGTTTCGCAACCGATGGGACGTGGCTGGACGTAAATGAAAAATTTTGCTCCATTTTAGGTTACACACAAGCCGAGCTGCAGTCGCTTACCATTGCGGACATAACACACCCAGCGGATATAGAAAAAGACACCACCCTGATCATGGAGACGCTAGCCGGTATACGTGACTCCTACTCGCTAGATAAGCGCTATGTACGCAAGAACGGCGACGTCATCTGGGGACGCTTGTCGATCTCTCTTATTCGAGACGCAGACGGAAAACCATCCGACATCATCGCGTTCGTTGAGGATATTAGTGAACGGGTTAGCCTCAATAGTCGCCTTCAACTCTCCGATCAAATTGTGTCCTCATCCACCGATCTTCTAGCGATCATCGATGAGCATGGCGTCTATTTAGCGACCAACGAGCCCTATGCGAAGGCGTTTGGGAAAACCCCAGAGTTCTTCCCAGGCAAATTTGTTAAAGATGTATTCGGTGAATCGATAGACATAAATATCATGCAGCCCATGGTCGAAAAGGCGCGTCAGGGTTTGCCGGCAATTTACAGCGACTGGTTCAATATAGTTGGCCAGGGCAGGCGTTATCTCAATGTCTCTTATGCCCCCTTGCAGTCTGCCGACTCAACGTATCGTGGCGTCGCTATCAGTGCCCGCGACATTACCGATCTTAAGGTAGCCGAGATCGAAATGCGGGAGTTAAACGAGAAGCTAGAAAGTTACTCCTTCGTGGACGGGCTTACCAAGATTACGAATAGGCGCATGTTAGACGAGTCTATCGCGAAGGAATGGAATCGCTCTCTGCGCGCTCAGTCGCCACTAGCCTTTATTATGATAGATCTGGATTATTTCAAGAAATACAACGATCACTACGGCCATCAGCAGGGCGACGAATGCCTAAAGAAAATCGCCAACATCCTCAACGGAGTTGCCCATAGAAGCACTGATCTCGTTGCGCGTTATGGCGGTGAGGAGTTCGCAATATTGACTCCCTACGCCAACATTGAGCAAGCGACACAGCTTGCGCAGATTTGCCGAGCGGCGATCGAAGAGGAAGCGATTCCGCACGCGGCCACAGGCGAGGCGAACCTGAATACAGTGACAGTGAGCATCGGCGTTAACAGCCTCATCCCAGACGAGAACAATAGCATCGCGCAGCTTATTCAAGGCGCCGATCAATTACTCTACAAGGCCAAAAATGCCGGCCGCAATCGCGTATGCAGTGAGTAGCCAGTCATCGCGATGAGTCTCTCGGCGGCACCGACAAAACCCATCGCGACGCTTATTCCTAGCGAAGTCGCGCCGCGAGACCCTCGATACTAGAGGCCAACTCCTCGAATCGTCTGGCGCTAATTCCTGACCGTGACAGCCCGTCACTGCGCAGTTCCCCGGCGATGGTTTCGAGGCGCGCTGCGCCTAAGGGATCTTTCGTCTGATCCACTAGCAATGCGGCCGTATTGCCTAACAACTCCCGCATTTCCGCCTCTCGATCTGCCGCTAAGAGCTCGCTGCGCGAGAGTTGATCGATATAGGCAAGCGCTACCGCCGGCTCCATCGGCCATTCGTGGCGCTTCTGTTGCTGCGCATTCACAACCACACCCGGCATTTGATAAGACGCCGCCGCGATCTCATTGGCGCTGAGGAAGCCACTTGGGGAGAGACTTAGGACGTCGAGGCCGCGCGCGATCTCGGTGCCAAACACGCGACCACCGTACCAATATGCCGACCAGTAGCCACCCAGAATGAGCTCCTTCTCGTCCACCGGGCCGCGATCGAAGTAGGCGATCTCGACTGGGTTGGAGGAGTCGGTGAAATCCATCACCGAGATGCCACCCTGATACCAAGCCTGCACAAAGATATCGCGTCCCGGCACCGGAACGAGAGAGCCGTTGTGGGCAACACAGTTCTCCTGCTCGGTTTGCGGGGCGGACATCTTATAGTGGCTACGGTATTGCAGCTTGCCATCGACGATGTCGTAGATCGCATCCGCACCCCAGTTCAGTGGGTCTGACGCACGACAGCGCGGGCGGGAGCCACCGCCCCACTCATCGGTAAAGATCACCTTGCTGCCATCGTTGTTGAACGTGGCCGAATGCCAGTAAGCAAAACCCGTGTCGATCACCTGATCCAATCTCGTGGGATTCTCTGGATCGCTGATATCGAGCAGGATGCCGTTGCCAGAACAGGCCCCGGCAGCCACGCCTATCTCAGGGAAGGCCGTGATGTCGTGGCAGTGATTCGTCGACGCCGTGGTCTGTGTTCCCTTGCCGTGATCACCGCCCTCCCAGAGTCCTGCCAACACACCCGCTTGCGGATCGGAGAAGATGAACGGTCGATTGACCACCTCGGCATCATAGGGACGTGCCACGGGAATCTTGATGACGTCGATTCGAAACAGGGCAGACTCGGGATTCTGATAAGGCGACTCGTCCGAGCACTCACTCATCTCATCGTCAGGGCGAACCGAACTCGAACCAGAACCATAGACATAGATATTGCCCAACTCGTCGGGCTCGCTAACGACCGTATGAGTGTGCGAGCCACGACAGGTCTGCACCGCGCCAACCTGCACGGGCATAGAGAAATCGCTAACGTCGAAAATTCGGATGCCGCGGAAGCGCTCCGCGCTGGCGGGCTCTGCCACGCCTTGTAGACCGCAGTCTAGGCGACCACGGGTCTGCTCCACCGACATGATCAGCAGATTGCCGATCACCGACACATCCCCTTGCCCACCAGGGCACACGACAGAGCTAAGCAACTGTGGTGAGGCTGGATTGCTGATGTCGTAGGCGTTGAAACCGTGATAATTGCCCGCGACCAGCACATCGCCAACGAAGGTCATGTCGGTGTTCGCGAAATTGAGCAGACTTGGGCGCGGCTCCGAGGTCTCGTCCTCTTCTTCCGCGGCGACCGTCTCGGCCCCGGCGGTTCCCTGGGCAACATCGATAGAGACCTCACGCACATCGGCTGGGTCTGGTTCGCCCTCCTCGTCCGGCGCCAGAGCCTCTTCCTCGAGCTCCTTCACGCGGCTCATGGGCAGCCCCATGGGATTGTCGGGGTCGAAGAAGCCATCGGGCTTGGGGACCGCGGCAAGCAAGGTCATATTGAACGAGGCTTCCCCGGCGTCGGCGAAGCCAGCACGCAGATTGACACGGGGGTCTGGAGAGAAGCCCGCCAACATCGCGCTCATCCGCTCGATCTCGCTAGTCTGGTCAGCGGTGACCTCGGTCGTGAACTCATAGATCACCGAGTCCTGTGCGGAACCGGGTTGATCCAGTAGCGTTTCCACCATCTCCAAGGCACCCTCGTGGTGGTCGATCATGAACTGCAGAAACAAGGAGTCGAACCCCGGGCCCTCGGCCGCGGTGAGTTGTGCGAAATTCTCGGGGCTAAGCATGCCGGGCATGAGATCGTCGTCGCTCATGCTATGGTGGGCATGCTCATCGGGCACGTCGAGACCGCGCTGCTCCAACCAACCGCGCATCATCGACATTTCGTCTTCCTGCGAGATCGAAATGCGCTGCGCCATGGCGATGAGGGCTTCGCGATTCGTGCGACCCTCGACCAACGCGCCCATCTCGACTGCCTGCGCATGGTGGGAGATCATGCCTTGCATGAATTTCACATCTGCGTCTGTATAGCTTAGATTAGCCAGATTGGAGGCCTCTTCCGCACTTATTAGACGACTTGGCTGACCAGGCGCTCCAGGCTGTACGATAGGGGCCTGTGCGCTGACCTGAGCGCTAAGCACGAGACCCGCCATGCCTATGCTGGCGATTAGGGCGCGGCGACGAGGCGAGGTGGCAAAGGGGGACGACATAAGCGTTTCTCCAGTGGAGTTCAATAAAAATGAGGCATAATTTAGGACTAAGAGAATAAAGGCAAACGGCACTCAATTCCACGCAAATTTCCAAGCTAAATGCGTAAATATCAGTACAATCACCGAGCCCGCGCACCACGACAAGTGTTTATAGAAAGTAGGGTGTCTCTACACGAATTCGGAATCGTTCCAAATGCATATCGATTCATTAAACAATAGCGTTATCTGCCATCAATGCGGCTTATTGGTCGACGTGCCGCTATTGCAGGATGGCTCCAGCGCGAACTGTCCGCGCTGCGCGAAGGTGTTGACGAAACGGCATCGCAACGCGACAGATCACGTGCTGTACTTCTCCATCTCCGCACTCCTGTGCCTGCTCTATAGCGTCGGCTTCGGCTTCCTCGAAATGTCCGTCCAGGGTCAGGTACGCCAGATCACCCTCATGGAGTCGGTGACCACGCTGTTCTCTTTGCAGGAAATGGCACTGGGCACTCTAATGACGGTCATAATCGTGGGCCTGCCCGCGATCTATGTAAGCCTGCTGATTTATCTAGTCGGCAGCATTAAACTCAAACGAGTCTCACGCCACAGCATCGATATATTAACGGTAGTGGGCTATGTGCGATTCTGGAACATGTGTGAGATTTTCTTCCTCGGCATCCTCGTCAGCATGGTGAAGATCGCCGGACTCGCTCACATCGAGATAGGCGAGTCTTTCTGGGCCTACGCCTTCTTCAATTTCTTCCTCTTCGCCGCGATCATGCACTTCGATAAGGTCCAGCTAGCGCGTGCGATAAGAGAGCTGACATGGGAGCGCGAGCGACCGCGCCAAGACTCAACCAACGAGGCCTCCCGTGTCGGCTAAACATTTGCTCAGCTGTCATCACTGCATGTTGATTCATGACGAGAACTCGCTGCATTGCAGCTTCTGTCATGCCACACTGCATCGGCCAGAGCCTCTTAATTTGCAGCGCAGCTGGGTGTTCCTGCTCACCGCGCTTTTGCTGTATTTCCCTGCCAATCTTTTACCCATCATGATTACTAACTCACTTGGCACGAGGACGAGCAATACCATCGCGGGCGGCGTGATGCTACTTTGGGACCATGGCTCCTATTTCATCGCCTCCATCATCTTCATTGCCAGCCTCCTCGTGCCGATCGCGAAGTTCATCGCCCTATTCGCGCTCTGCCTTAGCGAGACCTTCGATTTACGCTTGGATGCCTATAACAAGACGACGATCTATCGCATGACGGAATATGTCGGCAGGTGGTCCATGATCGACGTTTTCGTCGTGGCGTTTCTAGCAGGCTTTATACAAATGGGTGAGATTATGTCGATCTACCCAGGCCCTGCCGCACTAGCATTCGCGGCGATGGTAATTTTCACGATGCTCGCGGCCAACAGCATCAATCCAAAACAGTTCTGGGACAAGCATGATGAGTGAGAACGAGAGCAACGCCACCACAATGGCCAAAATTACTCCGGAGAAACGCGTGTCGGGATTGTGGTTCATCCCACTACTGACCATCGCCGTGGGTGGCTGGATGATCTACGACAATTGGGCAAGCCAAGGCCCACTGATCACGATCACATTCGAAACCGCCGAGGGGCTCGAGGCCGGTAAGACGCTGATCAAGACTCGCGAGGTACAAGTCGGTTTGGTCGAAGAGATTACGCTCAACTCGGAACTCGACGGCGTGCTAGTGTCCGCGCGTATCAATCGCGAATTTCGTGACTTACTGGTCGAGGGCTCTCGTTTCTGGGTCGTGCAACCCGAGGTCACCCTCTCCGGCGTAACCGGCTTGGGCACGCTGATTTCGGGGCAGTATATTCGCTTCTCTCCCGAGCAAGATGGCGCGATGAGCGACTACTTCACGGGCTTAGAGCAGCCCCCATTGACGCCTCTGGGCACGCCGGGACTCAGAGTCACCTTGACCAATGCGGGTGACTACACTTTCACCAGAGGAGATCGCATAGAATACTTCGGCATCACGGTCGGCACTATCGAGGACGTCGAGTTTAATTTCGAAGAGAATCAGGTCTATTACAATGCCTTTATCCAGGCCCCCTATCACGAACTCATCAGCAGCAACACGCGCTTCTGGAAGGCCAGCGGCATTCATGCGGAATTCAATGGCGCAGGCTTCACCTTGGATATCGGCTCCGTGCGCACGCTAATCTCCGAGGGCATTTCCTTCTCCATTCCGGACGGGCAATTCCAGGGCGAGACTGTCACCGAGAGTGCGCTGTACTATATTTATCCTTCGCGCGCCGCTATCAATGAGCAGTTGTATATTTATTCTCTGCGCTACTGGGTCATGGTCAATAGCGGAATCGGGGGACTATCTGTAGGGGCGCCGGTAAGTCATCGCGGCGTGCAGATCGGCAAGGTGTTGCGCACCGATTACATTCCCGAGGGGCAGACGCTCCTCAATAAGGACATGCCGATTCCCGTACTGATCGAGATTAATCCTGGTCGCCTAGGCTTGCCCGACACGGAGCAGAGCCTGCAGCGTGCGAGCACGGACATCAACAACTGGATCAGCGAGGGCCTGATCGCCACCATACGCACGCAGAATTTCATCCTAGGACAACAGTCCATCGACCTTGCGTATGACGAGGGCTTCGCGAACACCGAGCTGCAGACCTTTACGGATCTCGTGGTTATTCCAACGGGCGAAGACACCTTGCAGAAATTCGCCGACGGCATCGAGCGGCTTATTACCAAGATAAACGAACTTCCTATCGAAGAGCTAATGGCAGACTTGCAAGTCCTACTGGCTGAGGGCAGCGCCACTCTGGCGAGCGTCCAGGCACTCAGCGCAACGGGTAACGAGTTCTTCAATGACAGCCGCAACGCCGAACTGGTGGAGCAGACTACGCAGACCATGCGCTCATTCGAGTCGCTCGCCAGCGGCTTCTCTAGCGAGTCACAAACTAATCAAGAGATCCTCAAGCTCATGCAATCGCTTACAGGCTTAGTCGAAGAGTTTAGACCGCTCGTCAATGACATCAAGAACACCCCCAACAGCCTAGTTTTTCCCGTACAGGCGGAAGACGAACTGACCCCTGCGAGGAAAGCACAGTGAAATACAACCGACTCCTAGTCCCGCTCTGTCTCGCGATCAGTGCCTGTGCGTCAGAGCCACTTCCCCTCTCTTACTATCTGCTCAGCACCCCGAGTGCCGATCAAGCCCGACAGCAGTCTATGACGGAGCGCAATATATTGGTCATAGAAGATGTAGAGATGGCCGCTTATTTGAGACAGTCAGGCATAGCCATGCAGACCAATGGCAGTCAGCTGCAGATCTCGAAGCAGCACTTGTGGGCAGAAAATTTGGAATTAGCGGTACCGAAACACTTGGCCACTGCGATGCAGAGTCGGTCTGCTAATTATCAAGTGTATATTCGCAATCTCGACTACGTGCCAAGCGCGCGGTATAGCCTGCGTGTGCACATCGACAACTTGCAGGCGACGGATCAGGGCGAGGTAGTAAGTTCTGGTCGCTACCAGTTAATTGACAACGAGAACTCGACGCGATCAATCGCCGTCGATTTCTATTTCGAGCGAGACCTGCAAGAGGATGGCTACAGTCACGCTGTTGCGAAGATTCGTGAGTTGCTCGGCGACATCGCAGCCGACGTCATTAGAAGCGCCGAAAGTTTAAACTAGCGCTCAAAAAAAAACCCCGACCAATGGCCGGGGTTTTTCATCTAAGCGAAGCGTATAACACCTAGCTTAACGACAGTCATTAGAACTGTACGCGGGCACCCAAGTAGAAACGACGTGGGCTAACCCAAGAGTTGCCTTGACCGAAGGTGTAAACACCGTCGCCGCCAGCAAGTTCTTGCTCACGCGTAACAGCCTGATCGTCCAGTGCGTTGAAGATATCCAAGAAGAATTCAGTCTCGAACCCTTGAATGTCCATCACGTACTTAGCACGTAGATCCAGTGTGCCGTAGGCGTCAGTTTTATGTGAACCCACAGTACCTGGCGCCAACCAACGAGTCGTTGCACCCAGTGAGTCGTAAGCAGTGCCTACGCGAACTGGTGTGTGGCGGCCGTACTGAGAGAAAGTCTCACTGTAGATCAGACCAGAGTTCCAAGCGTATACCGCACCCAACTCGATGCCGTTGTCGAAGGAGTAAGAACCAGCCAACTTGAACAGGTGTTCGATGTTACCTGGCTGTGGTCCATAGACGTTCGGTGCGCGTGGGTCGAGGTACAGGAAGTCACCTTGGAGGTCTGCGTTACCGTCGGAGTTAGAGTTACCGTTTGCATCGTTAAATACATACGATGCCAGCATCTGCCAACGATTGTCTGCACTGCGACGCTTGCGGAAAGTCACTTCAACGCCTTCGTATTCACGCACACCACCCTCTAGCGTACCGATGAAGTAGTTCGCAGCAGGAAGTGTAGAGAAGCCGAAGTAAGACAATGGCAATGCATAGCCACCGACAGCAGAAGGATCGGTATAGAAGCCTAGGTCGTAGTCTTCCAAGATGTCCTTAGTCTCACGCTCTGTGTAGGTGATCTGGATGCTCATCTCATTGCTTAGAGTGTGCTCGAAACCAAGCATGATCTCGTCTGTGTACGGCGTCTTAGTAGTAGGAGCGAAGTAGCCATCCTGCTGCTGAGCACCACCACGAGTACGGAAAGTCACCCACTGATTACCGACATACACTTGCTCTTCACGCACGGAGCCAGACAGAGTTCCTGCGAACTGAGTCATGTCTGTACGGATTGGGTCATAGTAACGACCAGTGAATGCCCAGACCTTGCTTGCGCCATCTCCGAAGATGTCGTAAACAACGCTAAAACGTGGCGCAACTTCCCAGTCGAAGGTAAATACCTTAGAGCCGTCAGTAGCAATGTGGTCCCACTTCTCAGCACGCACGCCAGCATTGATAGTCCAATGCTCGTTGATGTTCCAAGAGTCTTGTAGGAAGTACGCATCGCCTTCGGTAGTGAAGGTCAGTGGTGCCGTCTGCGTTTGATTGATTCGGTAGACGTTAACCTGGCCGTTTGGGTTACCAGCCGTTGAGTTGAACGCGAGGTTACCGAGCTCGGAAGCGCTGATCGTGCCATTTGAATCGGTATCGAGCAGGCCATTGAAGTAAGCAGCGTTGCCGCTACCCGCCATGCCGTCGATGATACGCTGGTAGTCGTCTTCGGAAAGATCGCGCTCGCCAGTCCAAGTGCCGGTAACGTAGTTCTGCAGCTGTACGCCAGAGTTCTGCGTGCCAACAGAGGTGTACTGTGCGCCGTCGCCAGTGTAGACGAGGTCATAGTTACGATCGTTGGTAGTCTGCGTGTAACCAGCCTTCATTTCGTGGTAACCGAAAGACGTGTCGAGGAAGTATTCGACAGTCAGCGACTTGGTGTCTTTATTGCGGAAGTCGATAGTCTCGGAACCACGGCCACCACGGTCAGTGTCGGCGTTGGTTACGGCTACGCCGCTGAAAGCAACGTCGTTACGGCTAGAGGAGTCAGAGGAGGTGCGGCTCAGCTCGCCTTCGTGCTTAGCAACATCTAGAGTTACGATCAGGTTGTCCCATGAGTGGGAGTAGGAGTACTTATAGTTGTCTCCGCCCTGGATGGTAGTGCTGTCACGATTAGCAAGTACCGTGTAGTCATCAGAACCGTCACGCTCGTAGGGGTCGTTGAAGAACTCGGCAGTGAACTTGTCATTGTCTGTTGGCGCCCAAGTCAGCTTGATGAAGCCAAGATCCTGAGTCGTGTTAACAGTACGCTGGAAGTTGCCAGTTACTGGGTCGATAATGTCCTCGTCACGCTCTTTGCGCTGGAAGGACGTAAAGAACCACAGCTTGTCCTGAATGATAGGACCGCCCAGCGTGAAGGCCGTGTCGAAAGTAGAGAACGTGCTGTCTGGCAGGTTGTCGTTATCGGCAACTAGGCTGTCGCTCTGTGAGTAGTAGTTCAAAGAACCGTGGAACTCGTTACTACCGGACTTGGTCACAACGCGCGAGATCAGGCCTTGTCCGCCTTCATACTCAGCAGGAACACCACCAGTGATGATTTGCTGCTCCTGAATGATTTCGGAGTTGAAGTTCGCACCGAAGCCACCAGTTAAGTTATCAGTGATGTTGATGCCGTCGATGTAGTAGACGTTATCGGTAGAAGTACCGGCAGTGTTGCCGTTAGAGTCAACCGCGTCAGAGTAGTTAACACCTGACTTAGATGAGGGGTTACCGTCCAGAGTCGGCTTAGTAGAGGGAGCCAACTGCAGGTAGGACTGGTAGCTACGGCCTGTAGGCAGAGACTCAGTCAGGTCTAGCGTGATGTCTGTGCCAACCAGCGCGGAGGTAGTATCCACTAGTTGGGTGCGGCCAGAACGGCCCACTACGACCACTTCTTCGATCGCATTGCTGCGCTCGATCGCATAGGTCAATGTGAAGTTACGACCAGAAACCACCTGGACGTTTTCGTTACGCAGCGGCTGATAGCCAGAACCGCTCACGACAACTTCGTAGTCATTCGATGGGTCGAGACCGAGAAGACGAATCTCGCCGTCCGGACCGGTAACACCGCTCCTGGAGGTTAGACTTTCGGAGGTACTAGCTTGCACCATCGCACCAACTACTGGATTACCAGCGGCGTCGGTTACGACAACACGCAGTCCACCGGTGTCGGCGAAAGCTTGCGAGCTGATGGCGGCGGCTAATAATACGCTGGCTGCCTTGAGCCTGAATCGTACAGGCGTGTGGTTGTTTTGCATTTTATTCCCTCATTAGGTTGGTTAGCTGGCGCCTGACTTTGAGATTGCTCTCGAGCGCCGTTGCAGTACTATTATTTTATAGCAGCACCCAACTCTAACGGCCTACGCAACGACAGTGGATGACTCCACGGACATAGACCCCAGACAGCTGAATACTGAAAACGTTCACAATTTAATGAATTCATGATGATTTGTCGAACACTAGTTCGATTAATGTGGCAAAAATGAGGCATTTCTATGATTTTTTATTCAAATCGATAGAATTCGGTCAATTCGCAGGAGGCTCAAGTGAATTCTCGCCTGACATCTCCCACTAGCTTTGGATGCTCGGGTCGCCGCAACGTGGCAGGAAGTGCCGATTTAGGGGATTACGGCAGCCCTTGCCAAACGGTCATTGACGTCGCGCCATTGCTCGTCGCTTGGGGGGTATTCGAGCCAGATAGCCTCTAAGCCAAGGCCATCTAGAGAATAGAGAGTCTTGTAGAGGCGCTGCGCGTATAGGGCCTTATCATGCGGCATCACAAGGGTCTGTGCGGCTCGGGAGTTAACCGGCGCGCTGGCATAGAATAGGCAAGCGATACGCCGTCCGTTCTTCTGTATCGCCGCCTCCATTTGTTCACGCGTCGCTATATATAACGGAGTGTGGGGTCTGTAGTGCTCTGCAACATTCCCTGGCACCGCCATGTCGTGTTGAAGCGGCTGGCTCACCGCTAGACCAGTGCACTGCTCTAGCGCCGAGGCGGTTATCGGCCCGGCCCGCAAGATGCGCAGCTGGGGTCCGGTCAGATCGAGGATAGTCGATTCAAGCCCTACTTCGCAGTCGCCACCATCGAGCACGGCATCGATGCGCCCTGACATTTGGGCAAACACCTGTGCCGCACTAGTGGGGCTCAACCTCTTATAGGGGTTTGCCGAAGGGGCCGCGACGCCAAGCTCCAAATCCTTTAACAAGGTCAGCAACACGGGGTTAGCGGGTACTCGCAGACCTATTGTGTCTAAGCCCGCGGTTACCTCTGTGGGCACTCGCGGCCCTTTGCGTAGCAATAGTGTCAACGGTCCTGGCCAGAAACGTGCCGCTAGCTGATAGGCCACCGGTGGGATATCGACCGCCCAATCAACCATCCTCTCCGCCCCTGCGATGTGGACTATTAAAGGGTGGTCGCTGGGACGGCCCTTTGCCGCGAAGATACTGTGCACTGCCACAGGATTCATGGCATCAGCCGCAAGGCCATACACCGTCTCGGTAGGCACCGCCACCAGACCGCCGCGCTGGAGAATATCCTTGGCTATGGCAATATCGGAATTCGATGTGGCGTCTAAGAGCTGTGTTGATATCATTAGGTCTACTTTTCTGGACAAAGCCTGCACTCGAGTGAATGGCTCGCCATGATAAACGCTACGCCGTAAAGTCCATAATGCTGTTTGCTGCGTAATTATAATCAGTTGAACTGATGGAAGTGGCCCAAATGACCAAGACTCAAAACTCGAACCTTACCGTTGTCGCCGGAATTATCCTGTGTCTTATAGTAGGAGGCGCAATGGCAATCGCCGGCAGTGACGGCGGACTGTTAGTCGGCAGCATCCCTTTATTCGCGCTCTGTGCCATGGTGGGTTTCGTTCTGCACTGGCTGGTTTTCCTGCCCTCCTATTTTGCCCAGACAGAACATTATTTCGATCTTACCGGCGCGCTTTCCTTTATAGGCGCCGTATTGCTGGCCAATTGGCTCGCGCTGTCAATAATGGGAGATAGCTCCCTGCGCTCTAACATTCTCTCGTTCATGGTGATTGCCTGGGCCTTGCGATTGGGGCTCTTCCTCTTCTTACGGGTTCGGCGCAGTGGCGAAGACAGTCGCTTCCGCCAAATCAAGACCCGTTTCCTGCGCTTCCTGTTCACCTGGACCCTAGGTGGTCTCTGGGTATTGCTGACTGCGGGTGCGGCACTGGCGGCCATTAGCTCCGGGCGTCACATCCCCATGGGAGTTGGTGCGTATATCGGCTGCGCCCTATGGTTTGTCGGCATCCTCTTCGAGAGCATCGCCGATCGACAGAAGAGTGCGTTCAAAGCCGACGAGCAGAACCGAGACCGTTTCATACAAACGGGCCTGTGGTCAATCTCGAGACATCCGAACTACTTCGGTGAAATTTGCCTGTGGCTCGGCGTGGCGATCGTGGCCGCCCCCGCCTTACAGGGATGGCAAATCTTGACACTAGTCTCGCCGCTGTTTGTTATCTTCTTGCTATGCCGTGTCAGTGGGATACCATTGCTCGAGGCACAGGCGCAGGAGCGTTGGGGGGATGACCCAGACTACCGACGCTATGTCGAAACCACACCAGTCCTAATCCCAGGCATTAGGACGCCAAGGCTAAGCGCGGAATAATGTGAAGGAAACCAACAGGGAAGTAGCGGCGGCGACGGGCGCAGAGACGGAGCAGATTGCACAATACTACGATGCCAACACGCGCAAGTTCCTGCGCTTCGGCGGCGCGGGCGACACGGCCGCGATCCACCGCGCCATTTGGGCGCCAGGCGTTAGCAATCGCGAAGAAGCCTTCCTGTATTTAAATCGATTGGTCGCCAATGCAATACGCCCATTGCTAGGGGCAGATCCCCAACAGACCCGCCTCATCGATTTGGGCTGCGGCGTCGGCGGCACTGCCACATTCATAGCGAACGAGCTCGGCATCCGCGCTACCGGCATTAGCATTAGCGAGACACAGGTCGCGATTGCGAGTGAGCGCATCCACAACACCGCGCTGCAACAACGCGTCGATTTTTTACGCGCGAATTTCGACTCGCTCCCGCAACTCGGCCAGGCTGATGCCCTGTGCGCAATCGAATCCTTCGTGCATACCCGCGATGCCAATGAGTTTTTCGCTCAGGCCGCCGTCATCCTAAAGCCAAAGGGCCGGCTCATAATCTGCGATGATTTCCTTGGCGAGAATATTCCAAAGAGAGGATTGCGCTGCGTCGCGAGATTTAAGAAGGGTTGGCAGTTGAACAGCTTACTGACAGCAAAGGAAGTCGAACGACTCGCCGCGCGACATGGTTTAGAACTGGTAGAGTCACACACTCTTACGGAATATCTGCGCGGCTTCCCCCCTGTATTGCGATGGGCCCTGAGCAGCCTGTGCACGATCCCGCTACCATGGGCCTACTGGCACAATTTAGCAGGAGGTACCGCCTTGCAATTGTGTGTGAAGCGGCGCTGGACCGAATATCGGGCATTCGTTTGGGAGAAAATCTAGACAAAAAAAGGGGGCCAACGGCCCCCTTCCTATTCGTCTAAGCAAACACTTCTTAGAACCCTGGTGCCCAATCTACAGATAGCCAGAATTGACGGCCCCAAGGCTGGTGCAGACGGCTCTCGAAACCTCCGAGAATCGGCAAGCGCTGCGGCAGCTGATTGAACAGATTGCGTATGCCACCACTGACCACTACTTCGCTACCGAAGAGGTCGTTGAAGGCATATGCGTACTGCGCATTCACGATCGTCTGCGCCTCAATCACATCGTCGGCTGGGAACTTCGAGAACAGGTTATTCACCGAGTCATCGAAGATGACGCTGTGCTGGTAGGCCGCAGTCAATGAAGCTGACTGATTGCCCATGAACCAGTTACCGCGCAGTTGCGCCTTAACCTTAGGCAGTGGCGGTACCACACCGCTGTTCGCATTCTGATAGCCCAGTGCGTCTTTCACACCACCGAACAGGTCTTCGTATTCGTATTTGCTGAAGTAAGAAGCGCTCAGAGACGTGGCAAACGTGCCCCAGCTGTCAGTGCTGAAACGGTAGTCGATCTTACCGTCGAACAGATCGATCCATACCGTAGAGATGTTGTTCGCCTGACGAATTACGCGCAGCACTGACTGATTACCCGCCAAGTCGCGGATGACGCCACCCGCACCGGTGTTGTCCTGCGAGGCCAACCAGGAGTTCGCCGCGATGCGAGTTGCGGATCCGGGAGTTGGATCATATGCCTCTTCGGAAGAACCGATCGCCTGGACCATGCGCGTGAATTGCGCATCGACAGTTTCTGGGTTGCTCAGCGTGCGGATACGATCGGTGTACTCGATCGTCTGGTAGTCCAGGCTCAGGCTCAAACCGTCCAATGCGCCGCCCGGCTCCCAAGTGAATCCAAGGTTCTTCATGACCGAGGTTTCTGGGCTCAGGTTTGGGTTGCCCGAGGAGCAACCGGCACCACCGGTAAGCTGTCCGCCGGTGATCTTATCCAGACCGAAGAAAATCTCGGAACAACCTTCGTTCGGATCGTAAGGGCGAGCCTGTGATGCCGTTGGGGCTAGGAAGCTTTCGCCCCACGAGCCGCGTACAGCCAACTCCGGAGTCACTTCCCAACGCAGTGCCACTTTCGGAGTCGTTGCGGACAGACCGAAGTCCTTGAACTGCTCATGGCGTACTGCCACTTGCGCCGCTACATTCTCCAAGATCGGGATATCCAGCTCTACGAAGCCTGCCACAACCTTATTGAAGTAAGTGTCGTCCGAAGGCGGGGTATCGACGATGTTGACGTTATAGTCCTGGCTGCGCAGCTCCAGCGGGTTATTGCCGAGGAACTCTGAGCGGTCCCGCATCTGGAAGCCGGTGGCCATCTGCAGGGCGCCCGCCGGCAGTTGGAGAACCTCGCCAGAGACTGTCGCCTCAAAGATATCGAGCTCGTCCTCATTCGTCGTGACGTTGTCTACATTCGTGAATAGCCAATCGACTAGCTCCTGACTGTTACGCGTAGTGGCCTCGTCATAGTAGGGAGAGCGTGGATCTGCCGAACCAAAGGGGTTCCAGTATTCATTGCCATTCGGACCGCCCTGCCCGGCCAATGCCTGCTGCATCTTGCCGATATGTAGGAGCTTCTCGTCGGCATTACGACGATCGAATTGACGGGAGTAGTAGGTATATCCACTCCATGAGCCGCTTAGTTCGAAGTTCGCCTGTACCTTATAACGCTGCGTGTAATACATCACTGGCTGCAGGCGAGCCCCTGTGATTGGCTCGAAATGGCTTGGCCAGTTCTCGGGATCGAGCAGCGTGAACGGACGGAAGTTGTAAGGCACAACATCGAATCCGTAAGGGTTCGCCGGATGATCCTCGGCCACTACTAAGGCATTTCGATTATTGGTGTTCTGGCCATAGGTGCCCGTGTTGCGGTTCTGCACCTTGCGGAAGCTCTGGTTCATCGTGAACTCTAGGTTCAGATTCTCGTTCGCCTCCCAAGTGATGTTGTTGTACAGGTTGTACTCGCTCGTCTCACCCTGTAGGTCCCATTGTGGGGTGTAGTACCAGTAGCAGCCGGTGCTACCTACCGGATAGCCACTTGGGCCGCTGCGCTGCCCGCCTAGCGTTTGCTCTTCAGCAGTGCCGAAGGTGCCGCAACTCGGGTCGACCAAGCTCCCACCAGTAACGCTTCCGCCGTGCACACCATTTACCACTGGGTTTGCGCCAGTGACCTGGCGATAGACCCCTGGGTTGCCAGAGGAGGAGTAGCCATAGGCTACTTCCGCAGTACGAGGACGCTCATAGGTCATCAAGGAGCCTTTGTGCGAGCCGTCCAGTGCGCCGACGTAATTGATGCCATTGCTGAAGGACTTACCCCACATTACAGAGGCAGAGTAGTCTTCCACCTGCGCCTCTTCGTCACGCTGATAATAGGTGCGAGCCTTGATGCCATCGAATTCCTTGATAGGAATCATATTCACGACACCGGCTACCGCGTCGGAACCATATAGGGCCGAACCGCCGTCGAGAACCACTTCCAGTCGGTTCAAGGCGATATCGGGGAACATTGTGCCTACGACACTATTGATCGTCCGTACGCCATCGGCAAGGACCAGTGTGGAGTTCTCGCCAAGGCCACGCAGGTTGAATGTGGCGCCTGTGGAATCCTGACCGCCATCTTGTCCGGCATTGACGTTGGCCACGGTATCTGTATTTTGAGTAAATGTAAGGTCGCGGATATATTGACCGATAGAGGGCGCACCAGACTCGAACAGGTCTTCTTGAGTCACGGTGGCTACGTTGGCTTCCTGTGCGAAAGCGCTGTTGCGGATATAGGATCCAGTCACCACAACTTCTTCTACTTCGGCATCGCTGTTCTGAGCTAAAGAGGCTGCGGGCAATCCGATTACGGAGATGGCCATTACGGCCTGGCTCAAGCGAAAGAGCCGGTTGCGTCTAAATTGCGTAGTCAAGTTTGTATCTCCCATATAATTGTAGTTTTTGCTATGTCATTACTTCTTCTCTCTAAGGAACCTTTTGAGTTCACTGCGGGGCGTAGTACTGCCAGCAAAGATGCGGGGCGCTGGCATTGCCACCACTGACTACCATAGCAACTACCCGGAAACCCCTCCCTCCAAAAAGTCTCCAAAATAAATCATAGAATTTTATCTATCTGAAATATGAAGATATTTTTAACGACTGATGACGAGGCGACATCAATCATGGGATTGCAGATCGAATTCTGTTAGATTCGCTTATAACAAAAACTTAAGCACAAAGAGCGGCGTTAATGTCATGACCTTCTTGGCAGATATTTCCAAGCAGACCACTAACAGCTCTAACGATTCTCAAGCCGCAATCACCTTACTCGACTGGCAGGTTTTTTCAGAAACTTGCAGCTTGCGGAATCTGAAATCAGGCACCGAAGTCCGCATCAATCCACGCGGCATGGAAGTGCTGATGCATTTGTTAGAGCATCCAAAAAAAGTGGTAAGTTCCAATGAGTTACTCGATTTGTTTTGGAGCAAATCGGTACGCTCAGACCATGCTGTGCACAATATCATCGCGGAGTTGCGCGCCGCCCTCGGGGACAAGGCCTCCAAACCGATCTACATCAAGACCTACCCCAAACGTGGCTACTGTTTATTGGCGAAGCCCGTCATAAATAATATTAAGGCCACGGAAAAATCGACCACAGATAATAAAGCGAACACTCACTCGATTTTTAAAAATGCTTATCTAAGATTTGCAACACTCGCTGCCTTTCTTGGCATGAGCGTCTTGGCGCTATTCCTCAGTAGCGATTTTTTCAAGGCACCAAACGCAGAAGCCTCTACGCAGCGCACTTTATTGGTGCAAGCCTTCGAGACCATCAATCTTGCCCCTAGCGCGGTCTATCTCTCTAAGCAATTGCCAGGCAGCCTTGTCTCGCGTTTGAGCAAACTTCCCAACGCTCAGGTGATCGTCAATCAAGGTAGTTATAGTCAGCAGGATAGTGTCGACTATTTGCTCAACGGCACCATCCAAGAAATCAATGGCGAACACCGCGTCCAGGTCAATCTCAATGACGCGAAGAGTAATGCCATCTTGTTCTCGGATCAGTTCAATTTCAGCTCCGAACAGATCTTCAATATTCAAGACGATATCGTGCAGCACGTGGCGATAGCGCTGCGCATTTTCCTAGACGAGGATATGCGCAAAGACATGCACGACTGGGGAACTAATAGCGCACTGGCTTACGACGCATTCCTAAAGGCGGAGTTCTATGCCAATTCCTCGAATCACGCCAGCTTCCGTGCTTCGATCGAGAATTATCAGTTCGCCATCGAGCAAGACGCCGATTTCAGCAACGCCTATCTGGGCTTAGCCGCCGTAGCCACGAAGATGGCACTGTATAGCCTGCCCGAGACCGCCACCGAGATGCGCAGACTCGTTAATTTGGCCTTACAAGAGCTGCTGCGTATCGACCCCGAATCTCAGAACGCCAAGGCCACACAGATCCTCGCCTTGCGAGTGGACGGCAATAATCAAGATCTCATCGAGGCGAACGTGCGGGCCCTGATCTTAGAGGGCGATCCACCCGATTTCGCGCTCTCCCACTACTCGCTATTGCTTACCGGTGCCAAACTATTCCGCGAGGCTCAGGATTTTCTAAGCTATGTGCCTGACGAGAGGCCCTTCGAGGTCTCTCCGGACGCCACATGGAGCTACCGTACCAATATCGACAGGCCCCAAGACCTTATCACCTTGAAGAAGCAGCAATTGCTGGACAAGCCTTCTCATCTAGGGATATTGGGAAGCCTGTCGCGTAGCTATGCTTTCTTGGGAGATAAGGAACAGGCCATCGAATACCTGGCCAGGCAATTGGAGCTCGATGAAGAGGGGCCCACTACGATGTTAAGCCAAGTCGTTATTAGTGCGCTTTATGGTAGCTCCCTCCCCGCTGGCGATGCCTTCGAGGCAAGCAACAGTGACAATCCAGACTTCAACTTCAGCCTAGGCGCCAAGGCGTTCATCCTTGGGGATGTCGATACCGGCATCGAGAAATGGTCCAACTTAAACGCAGCAGAGACGCGACGCCTCTTCAGCTGGCTAAGCTTCGTGCGCATCTTCTTTCCTGACCAAGTTCTCGCGGACCGTCGCTATGCCAACATACTCGACGATCTCGGCATGGGCATCTCTTGGCAGCGACAATTAATGGAAGGGATTTTAGAGATGTCGTCCGTCACCGGCATCGATCTTAGCGACGAGTCTAAGGCAGCCTATGCCGCCGAGTTGCGTTTTACCCGAAACAACCTCTGGGATCACAGCGACATCTGTTATAGCTGCCTGCACAGCACCGCCTCGTACAGCAGTCCGATGGAAGGCTTGTCGCTCTAATCCACTCCGGCCTTTAGCCACTGCATAATCTCCGTCATCTCGCATCGTGTTTCACAGCAGCATAAAAAAGGGGGCCATAGGCCCCCTCATGTACTTCCTAAACGTTCACTCGATTAGAAGTCAGGCGTCCAATCGATAGACATCCAGAACTGACGCCCCCATGGCTGCTGGAGACGACTCTCGAAACCACCGAGGATCGGCAAGCGTTGCGGCACCTGATTGAACAGGTTGCGGATACCGCCACTCAAAGACACTTCGCTGCCGAAGAAGTCGTTGAGGATGTAGCCGTACTGCGCATTCACGGTCCACTGATCTTCGATGATGCGATCCGCTGGGAACTTCGAGAACAGATTGTTCACCGTGTCATCGAATATCACGCTGCCCTGATAGGACGCCATCAAAGATGCGCTGTGATTGCCCATGAACCAATTGCCGCGCACCTGACCCTTTGCCTTTGGCAGAGGAGGCACAACGCCGCTGTTGGCATTCTGGTAACCCAAGGCGTCTTTGATGCCACCGAACAGGTCTTCATACTCATAGTTGGTGAAATAAGACACGCTCAGGCCGGTCGCGAAAGTACCCCAGTTGTCGGTAGAGAATCGATAGTCGATTTTCGCGTCATACAGATCGATCCACACCGTGGAGATGTTGTTCGCCTGACGGATTACGCGTAGCACCTGACCACTAGTACGGTCACGGATAACGCCACTGGCACCGGTATTGTCTTGAGTCGCCAACCAGGCATTCGCTGCGGTTCTTGTTGCAGAACCGGGGGTAGAGCTATAGGCCGCCTCGCTCGAGCCAATCGCCTGCAGCATACGCGTAAACTGACCATTCACAGTCTCATCGTTACTCAGCGTACGGATACGGTCTGTGTACTCGATCGTCTGGTAATCCAGGCTCACACTCAGGCCATCTAACGCACCGCCCGGCTCCCAAGTGAAGCCAAGATTCTGCATGTTAGACGTCTCTGGCTTCAGGTTCGGATTGCCCGATGAACAGCCCGCGCCACCAGTGAGCTGTCCACCGGTGATCTTGTCTAGGCCGAAGAATATCTCGGAACAACCTTCGTTAGGATCGTATGGACGAGCCTGAGTTGCAGTAGGTGCCAAGAAGCTCTCGCCCCATGAGTAGCGGATCGCCAACTCGGGAGTTGCTTCCCAACGCAGCGATACTTTAGGAGTCGTGGCGTCCAATCCGAAGTCTTTGAACTGCTCATGACGCACGGCAACCTGCGCCGCCAGTGTCTCCAGAATTGGAATCTCGAGCTCAATGAAACCCGCCACTACCTTGTTGTAGTAGGTATCGTTGCTCGGCGGCGTATCGACGATGTTCACGTTGAAATCAGCACCGATTAGCTCGAGCGGGTTGTTACCGAGGAACTCGGAACGATCGCGCATCTGGAAACCTGTCGCCATCTGCATTGGTCCAGCCGGCAGGTCGAACAATTCGCCAGTGACGGTGGCCTCGAAGATATCCAACTCGTCTTCGTTGGTGGTCACGTTGTCCACGTTGGTGAACAGCCAATCCACCACTTCCTGACTATTACGCGTTGTGGCGGCGTTGTAGTAAGGGGAGCGAGGATCCGCGGAGCCGAAGGGGTTCCAATATTCGTTGCCGCTCGGTCCACCTTGGCCCAAAAGTGCCTGTTGCATCTTGCCGATGTGCAATAGCTTCTCGTCCTGGTTACGACGATCGAACTGGCGCGAGTAGAAGGTGTAACCACTCCAGCTCCCTGCCAGCTCGAAGTTTGCCTGGACCTTGTAGCGCTGCGTGTAATACATCACAGGCTGCAGACGCGCACCGGTAATTTCCTCGAAATGGCTTGGCCAATTCTCTGGATCGAGCAGAGTGAAGGGTCGATAGTTATAGGGCACGACATCGAAGCCATAGGGATTCGCTGGATGGCTAGCTGGCACCACCAATGCGTTGCGGCTATTGGTGTTTTGGCCATAGGTGCCGGTATTGCGGTTCAGCACTTCGCGGTAGCTATGGTTCATGGTCAGCTCGACATTTATCTTGTCGTTGGCTTCCCAGGTGACGTTGTTGTACAGATTGTATTCGCTGGCCTCGCCTTGCAAGTCCCACTGCGGCGTGTAATACCAGTAACAGCCCGAAGCCCCTACTGGGTATCCGCTCGGACCGCTGCGCTGTGCGCCAAGCGCATTCTCTTCGGCTGTGCCGAAGGTTCCGCAGCTCTGATCACGCAGGCTTGGGCTGACGATCGTGCCGTTATGAACGCCACCCACTGTCGGCGTGGCCCCGTTAACACGACGGTACTCGCCAGGGTTGCCCGAGGAGGAGTAACCGTAGGCGACCTCTGCCGTGCGCATACGCTCGTAGGTCATCAATGAACCTTGCAGCCTCGCATCCATCGCGCCTACATAGTTGATGCCATTGCTGAATGACTTGCCCCACAACACGGCGGCAGCATAGTCTTCGACTTGTGCTTTCTCGTCGCGCTGGTAATAGGTGCGCGCCTTCACGCCATCGAATTCCTTGATAGGAATCAGGTTGACCACGCCCGCCACCGCGTCGGAGCCGTACAGGGCCGAGCCACCATCGAGCACTACCTCTAAGCGACCCAATGCGATGTCCGGGAACATTGTCGAAACGGTACTGTTGATGGTGCGCACGCCATCGGCAAGGACCAGTGTGGAGTTCTCGCCCAGACCGCGCAGGTTGAATGTTGAGCCCGTGGAATCCTGACCACCATCCGCCCCGGCATTCACGTTCGCCACGGTATCAGTGTTCTGAGTAAAGGTTAGGTCGCGGATGTATTGCCCAATAGAGGGGGCGCCAGACTCGTATAGATCTTCTTGAGTCACTGTTGCGACGTTCGCTTCTTGTGCGAATGCGCTATTGCGAATATAGGATCCAGTCACCACAACTTCTTCTACTTCGGCATCGTTGTTCTGAGCCAGAGCCGCTGCGGGTACTCCTAAGATGGAAATGGCCATGACGGCCTGTGATAGACGATACAACTTATTGCGCTTGAAAATGATATTCACGCGGTCTTCTCCCTTAAGTTATTTTAATTAGCACGCACCCCTCTAAACGTTTTTTACGAATCGGAAGTGTGGATGTCTAGCAGGGTGCGCGAGGATTGTAGGGGATTTTTTACGGAAAGTTCAATTACAACAGGCAAATATAGGTCGCGTGTAACACTTTATGACATTTGCAACTTTTCAATCGAGAAACATCGTAAGAACAATCAGAAAGTTAGAACCATTTTTTCAAATTATTTTGTCCATTTTTATATGCGAAATTCCTACTTCATCAAACAATTCTCCGCAACAACTAAAGCCGAGTTTCTCATAGAAAGTAATTGCAGATTCTCGCGCATGCAGGCTGATTTTTTTAGCACCGCCCGCGATCAGTTCGCGCTCGACATGCGCGAGCAACTTAGCGCCAAGGCCTTTGCCTTGAAACCTCTCCGAAACCGCCATTTGCCTTATTTTATAGCGTTTATCGCCATTATTTTTAACACTCACGCAAGCGACAAGCGTTCTATCCTGACAAATAATTCCGTAATGTAATTGTTCGCTCTCACCGTTCAAGTCATCATTATCGAGCGAGCGTCCGAGTGGTTTTCGCAAAATCTCATTGCGAAGGACGAGTGCCGACTCGTAGAGAAAACTCGAAAATTCGATCGATATTAATTCGACGTCTAAGCAATTATTTTCCAACTCACCCGTCATCGCATCTGCCAAGCAGACAGCACTTCGCCACGCGCCCTCCACTTTCGCTTCTTTTAACCAATCTCCACACAAACCGAGGCCGATTCGCGCATCCCATAGGTAATCGCGCCCGAGCGAGGTTTGAGTATCCGCATACCGCCAGCGATGCACCACGCTAGTGCGCACTAAAACAGGGCAGAACTCTTGCAGCGCCTCGATGAGAATTTTTATTACAGCGCTCGGCTGCGCGTCGAGATGAGCCTCGCTCCACTGCGCGTTCGCATGGAGTAGCCACACATCTTCTCCTTGACGTTGCGGCTTACTCATATTGCGAGCGATCCATCGAATTGGCCCACAGTTTACAAAAGCCGCATCGAAACCGGGATCGAAGGACTCATCGCAGTGCATCATGAGCGCCCATGCCGGACGCATGCGCACCTCGTCGACAATCCCCAGAAACGTGTGCGCAGTTTTTGCCAGAAGGATTTTGGATTGCGGCGCAGGCAAGGCGAGGACTACCGCATCATAGAGATCGTCCTGCCACCCTTGCCCTAGTGCGTGTAGACGCCACCCGCTAGGCTCTCGCCTCAGATCATCCACATGCGTGTCTAGCTGCACAGGCAACGAGGCGGCTAAGAATTGCGCTGGCGCGGTCATGCTGGGCACTCCTACATAGCGCTCGGTGTTCGCGCCTGTTTCACGCCACGGGCCCTGCGGACTATCGATCACACCTATGCGCGCAGCCCAACGCCCCGCGACACCTGCTGCCTCCCAGCGCGCGAGCTCAGCTCGAAACCGCGCACTGCGAGCCGTGAAATATTGCGCCCCATGATCGCACTGCCAAGTAGGCCCGCGCCGAGTGCTCATCCGCCCGCCCACGCCGGCACTCTTGTCGAACACTCGCACAGTTGAGCCCTTAGCCTGCAAATGGCTGGCACAGGCTAGGCCCGAGATCCCGGCGCCGATGATTGCTACTTTAGTCTTATCCTGCACGGGCATTGTCCTCTGGGTTTAGCGTTTGTATGATCATAGCTCTTCGGACCACCCACGATTAGCCGATCGGAGACTCTATGTGCGGCCGCTTCAACCTTATTGATTCTCCGCAAGTGCGCTTACTGGTCGATGTGCTTGGCATAGAGCTCGGCGCGCTGCGCTTTAGTGCAGATGTAGCACCCGGTGCGCAGATTTCGATAGTGAAACAGACTCCTAGCGGCCGCGCACTCGTCGATGCGCTATGGTGGTTAATGTTAGACCCCACCACACTGAAGCCCAACTATCAGTATGCCAGCTTCAATAGCCGCTCGGACAAACTCGATAGCAAGCAGGCGCTTGCCTACAGGCCCTATCGGGAGAGTCGCTGCATTATTCCCGCCAGCGCCTTCGTAGAGGGCCTGGGCGATCGTAAGACCTATCACAAGATAGAGCTCGTGGACCAAGCGATTGCCTTCGGCGGACTCTGCAAACACTATCTCAACGAGCGCACGGGAGAGTCTATCTATTCCGCTAGCATCATCACACTAGGCCCTCTTGCGCAATGGCAAGGGATTCATCCGCAATCGATGCCACTTATGCTGCCCAGCCAAGATAAGACTTTGATCGACGACTGGCTCGACCCAGAGTTGCGCGATGTTAGCCGCTTCCAGAGCTTACTGATCCCTCGGGTGAGCGCGACACAGCGTATAACCCCAATCGGCAGGCCCAGCAAATGGGACCCGCAGGGGGAGCCGCGAATCCTCGGCGCGAGCGATGCTGATCGAGGTCAAGCCGACTAAGGGTAATTGGCTTCAACTTTGAACGCAGTAACTGTTATATTGCCCCCCTATAAGTCGTCACACTCCAATAACTACAAAGCAAGCTTACTCGCCGGCACTAGAGGTCAATATTGACGTCAAACTTCGGCACCTAAGGAGACATCGCCCATGCGCAGATCCAACGCTCTACTGAGTACCGCTATCGCCCTGCTGATGCTACAGACCCCCGCCTGGGCGCAAGTCGGCGACGCCCCACTGGCAATCATGGTCCCCGGCGGCGGCAGTTACTCCCGCACTATCTCAACGAATTCGGAACAGGCACAGGCTTTCTTCGATCAAGGCCTGCGCATGGCATGGAGCTTCTATTTCCCCGAGTCTATCGCGTCCTACCAAGAGGCCTCGCGCTTAGACCCCGATAGCCCCATGCCTTATTTCGGCCTGGCGCATGCTGCCGGCCCTAACCCTAATAGCCGCTACCAAGGCCTACCTGACGATCCACAGGGCTCGGGCCTAGCGGCTATCCGCGAGGCACTCAACCTAGCCAATAATGGCACACCCAAAGAGCGCGACATGATCAACACCTTGTTCGTGCTCTACAACAAGGACGCGATCCCTGACTCCATAGAGCGCGATGCAGCCTATGTGAATGCCCTGCGCGCGCTGAAAACCCAGTATCCGAATGATCCCGACATTCAAACTATTTTCGCCGAAGCCTATATGAACACCACGCGCTGGGACTACTGGCTCCCCGATGGTACCGCTAAGCCTGGCACCGCAGAGGCACAGGAGGCTCTAGAGACCGCAATGCGCCTGGAGCACGATCACCCCGGCGCGAACCATCTCTACATTCATTTGATGGAAGGCTCGGCGCAGCCAGAGCTGGCCATGCCTGCGGCGCAGAAACTAGAGTCCTTAGCGCCTATCTCGGGCCACATGGTGCACATGCCCGGCCATATCTATCTACGCGTAGGCGAATATGAGAAGGCGATCGACATCAACGAACGCTCGCAAATAGTGGACAAACAGTTCGCCGAGATCTGGGGCAACACTAATTTCCCCAACATCGGGACCTATGGCCTCTCACACAAATCCCATGCGCCACATGCCTTAGACTTCGTGCGCTATGCGAATATGTTGCAGGGCAATTACGCAAACTCCTTAGCGGCAGCGGACGAGGGTGCGGCAAGCGTCGGTGTCGCCGTCGAGGCGGTCAATCGTGGCCAGAAGCGCGTGGCACACACCTGGATCGTCGACAAGGTCTTCGGTAAGTGGGACAAGATACTCGCCAGTGAGCAGAGCCATGGAGGCACGCCCTATCTCGACGGCATGTGGAGCTATGTCACCGGCAGCGCTCTCGTGGCCAAGGGACAAGTTGCGGAGGCCGAGGCGGCGCTGAGCAATATTCGCAGACAGGCCGAGAATCCTGAGGCGGACACGAGCGGGGTTGGGCCCACTCCTGCATCCCATATCCTGCGTCTGGCCGGCTTCGCACTCGAGGGCGAGATCAAGGAGGCCAATGGCGATTTCGAGGGCGCTATAGAAGCCTATAAAGTGGCCATCGAATTACAGGACGCCTCAAACTACACCGAGCCACCCGACTGGTCACAGTCGATCCGCCTGTATCTCGGCGCGGCACTTCTAGAGGCAGGGCGACCTGCCGAGGCCGAGGCGGTATACAGGAAAGACATGGAGTGGAATCAGCAGAACGGCTGGGCGACCTTCGGTCTGGCACAGGCTCAAGAGGCACAGGGCAAGCATCAGGAGGCCGTCATCACGCGTCGGCAATTCGATTCGCTATGGCGTAATGCCGATGTCACCCTAGTGCGTTCACGCCTATAAACTCGGAGAAACGCCCCGTGCCCAATGCCACACTGTCTGCTCGAGTAGTTTTCGGCCTCTTCCTCTTCGCGCTCGCGCAGTTTAGCGCGGCGCAGGATAGCGAGGCCGTTCGGCATACAGTGATGGCCGACGGGCATCCCATAGCGGTGTGGGAAAAATCCGTAGCGGTGCCGAAAGGGCATATCCTGCTGCACCACGGTAGGACATGGAGCTCCATCCCGGATTTCGACTTGCAGGTCCCTGGGGAGTCGCTATCCCTGATGGATGGCTTCAATGAACTTGGCTACAGCGCCTGGGCGATGGACGCCCGCGGTTACGGTGCGACACCTCGCGATAGCAGTGGCTGGATAACTCCTGACCGAGCGGCGCTGGACATGGCGACGGTCTTGAGTTGGCTGGAGGCTCGCAACGGCGTCAAGACGAATGTATGGGGCTGGTCCTATGGTTCGATGGTGGCGCAGCTAAGCGCTCAGCGTTTTCCCGACGGGGTGCGCAGCCTGATTCTGTTCGGCTACCCTACCGACCCAGAGGTGCAGATACCTGAGCAACAGACTCTTTCCGCACCCGAGGAGCGCATCAACACGGCAGCGGCTGCCGCATCCGATTTCATTGTGCCGGGCTCGATCAGCCAACACGCTATCGACGTCTACGTGGCGGCCGCGCTCGCGGCAGACCCCGTGCGCGCGGACTGGAATCAGCTTCAGCAATGGAACGCACTAGACGGCGCCGCACTGACAGTGCCGACGCTCTTACTGCAAGGGGAATTCGACCCGCTAGCCAGCACCGATGCCCATGCACGCCTGTTCGTAAGAATCGCCAACCCGAACAAGCAATGGACGGTCTTAGCCGGTGGCGATCACGCGGCATTGCTCGAGACACCGCGCGCGCGCCTAATCAAGGCCAGCATTGATTTCATACAGTGGCTTGACCACTAGCTCGGCCTAGGAGTTATCGCGAGGCCTCTGCCAGTGTTGTTAGAGCAGATCAATTCGAGCCCCCCAATACATCATCAGGAATGCCGCCATCGCAGCGGCGACGCAAGAGGCGCTTCGCGTACACACGCTCGCCTTAGTTGGGCCTGTGTGCTTAACTCAATGACGAAAAAGAGGAGCGAGAAGATGCAATATCCAAGTAGCTGGCGCGTCCTACACTGGGTAATCGCGCTGTTTGTAATGAGCCTGATTCCAATCGGCCTATTGATCGTGGCGCGCACCGAGGCCAATCTCTGGGACGATTTTACCAACCTGCTCTACGGCGTGCATAAAGCCATGGGTTTTACGGTGTTGCTACTGATGGGCGTTCGGGTCGCTTTCAAGGTTTTCTATAAAAGCCCCGCCTATCCAGAGTCCATGAGCCGCAAGCAGATCATCGCCGCAAAGGGCCTCCACCATCTGTTCTATGTCTTGCTAATAGCAGTGCCACTACTAGGCTGGGCAGGCGTGACGGCATTCCCCGCACTGATTGTCTTCCCAGGCTTCGATCTCCCGGGCTTTCCGGGCATTGCTCAGGACGAGTCACTCGCCCAGACGCTATTTCAGATACACGGCACGCTCGCAATCGTGCTGGCATTCTTGGTGCTCGGGCACATAGGGGCAGCACTGCGACACCTAGTCCTGTTAAAGGATGGGGTTTTTCAGCGCATGTGGTTCAAGGGCCGAGAGTCAAAGTAACGAGTGAAAAAACTAGAGGGTGTGATCTGAAGCAATAGCCTGCGCGTAACTAGGGATACTACTCATTGTTGTTCATGTACTTTAAGTGAGGCCACTATTTTTCTGGCTTCACTTTTTTTTGCCCGCGGATTCTGAACTGCGATCTGCCGGACGCCTTAGAGCGTCGAATCAGAGAGGGATTAACTGAGTCAGAAGAACTACTTAAGCTTCTGACTCAGCGAGTCTGTTTAAGCATTGCAATCCCGTGTATCTAATTCTTGTTCTGGGCCGATACTCGTAATCGCCAATATTGCGATTACTCGGGGCTTGCCTATTAGTTCATACGCGGAACGAAGCTGAACTTCATGTTAGAGCGCACTGGCACTGCAACGCCGTTGTCCATGACTGGCTCGAACTGCCAGCGCGAGATCGCGTTCAAAGCAGACTGTGTGAAATGACCAGAAGAGGCTTCTGTGACCGCTGGAGTTACGACAGAACCGTCGGCGGCAACTGTGAATTCGAGGACAACATAACCATCGACACCAGCCATGTCAGCGAAACGCGGGTAATCAGGAGAGAACTGCTCAACAACTTTCAACTTGGAGCTGCTCAAGTACATGCTTGGAGTCTCGTCTGCAGAAACAGTAGAAGCGGCAGCGAGCAGAGTAAGGGCGGATACAGAGAGAGCAATCTTGCGTGCAGAGAAAATGTTCATTTTGGGGCCTCGGTAATATCAATAGGGTTTGGGGTAACAACCGGCGAAGCTAGAAACCGAAGAGAGGATCAATTCCCAAGACTTTCTAATTTCGCACACCAAGACTATTGCAGTAGCCGTGCCAACTTTTTATTTCTTTAAATATCAAATAGTTAACATTTTTCGAGGGTCCCCGTTCTGCAAATTACCTGCACTAGAAAAATGCACGACGTTCGATTACTGTGCACTTAGGTAACATTTTTTGGGTTGAAAGGTAGCAAATGGGGTGGCCTGATGTTGTTTCTAGACCATAGCCACCCCTGTAAGGTCATGGCCATTTCGATAGCTTCGATAGAGGCAAAACGCAGCACAAACCTAGGTCAATAAAAAAGGGAGCTTTACGCTCCCTTTCCGTGATCGCGGGCCCCAACGGAACCTTTGTATTCACAAAGCAGTGTGATTCACCCTAAGAAGGTCATCCCTTGGGTTCCTACTACACCAAAGTCCATTGAAGCCTTATTACCACTCGACATTGGATCACCTCCTTTTTATATATCAGTTGAAGAGTCTTGAGAGTACGCAGGGCAATATGTGCTGTCAATTCAAAATTTGCCGAGCTTGCGCCGCAGTTGTAGTCGCCACGCATGTGGGCGATGATGCCGTTTTACAGCTTACCCAGAACCCTCTTTTCGATGCCTGAACTGACTCGTGAACTTCGTATAATCGGCCTGCTCGGCGCGGCCGTGCTGCTTGCAGTGTGCATTGCTTTCGCCGCACTCGAGGGCTGGCCTCTGGCCTTGCAGTGGCTAGGGCTCAGCGCCCTGCTTTGGGGGCTAGTCTGGCAACAGACGTCGCGACGCCTTGGGGACAATCGGGCCAGCGCAGACGCCGCGCTCTACCCAGGCCTAGGCTGGGCCAACCGCCTCACCATTGTACGCGGCTTCCTTATTGCGCTATGTGCAGGCTTCCTGTGGCAAGACTTCTATCACACTGTGCTGTTGTGGCTGCCCGCCCTCCTCTATTCCATCGCCGCCATTCTCGACCGGGTTGACGGCTATGTTGCGCGCAAGACCCAACACACTAGTGAGATGGGCAACGCCTTGGACAATGTATTCGACGCGCTAGGCTTATTGGTAGCCCCACTGTTGGCGCTCAATCTCGCTAAGATCCACTGGGCATATCTACTGGTCAGTGGCGCCTATTATGCGTTCCACTTAGGCATGCGCTGGCGCACCCGCAAAGGCCTAACTAATCACTCGCTCACCCCCAACCTGCTGCGCCGCACACTGGCGGGTTTTCAGATGGGCTATATCGCCGTCGTCCTATGGCCCCCCTTCGATGCACAGATAACGCGACTCGCGGGCTTTGCCTTCATGCTGCCTATCCTCATCGGCTTCGTCGTGGACTGGTGCGTGGTCAGCGCTCGCCTGGACATGCACAAAGACCGCCCTCGGCGATTCTTCGATGCGCTTGCGACACACAGCGTTAACTACGCCCAGCCTTGTTTACGATTGCTGTTCCTCCTAGCCCTCGCAGCCATGGTCGCCCAAGGCCTTTGGCAGGGCCTGCCACTGCTTGGGCAGCTTCTTGCAGCGGGGCTCGTCTTGTTTGGCGTCGGCGCAAGGCTAGGGGCACTGCTCGCGCTCATACTGATCGCCCTCCTGCCCCCCGAGAGCGTCACTACGGCGAGCACGGTATTTTTGTTCAGTGCCATCTGGATAATGTTGCTGGGCAGCGGCCGCTTCAGCCTATGGCATGGCGATGATCACTGGGTAGAGCGCCACGATGGTGCCTCATGACCCGCGCTAATGCCATAACGCTTCTCCTGTGGCTTAGCGCCATAGCGCTCGTCACATGGATACTCAGCGACCTGCCCTTGGCCGCGATGCTGCAGGGCTTGATGCAGCTAAGCGCTGGCCAATGGATACTCTGGTTAACACTCAATGTGCTAGTCATGGCGCTATCGACGCTGCGCTGGCACATTCTCATTAGGGCGTTGCGGGGGAGCGTGAGCTTTGTCGCTCTCACATCCATTCGCCTCGCCGGGCAAACCATCAGCTTCGTCACTCCTGGCCCGCAGTTCGGTGGCGAGCCAATGCAATTATATTGGCTTTATAAACGACAGGATCTCGCGCTCCACAAAGCCGTCCTCTCCCTCGGCTTGGATCGTTTCCTAGAGCTCTGGGTGAATTTCGCCGTCCTGCTTGTCGGCGCGGCGCTGCTACTGCTTTCGCCGCGCATGGCGTTCGCCGATTGGAATCAGGTCGTCCTGATTCTATTTGTACTATTGCTCGGCGTTCCTATTCTCTTCCTAGGCCTGTTCCGCAGGCCACAGTGGATGACGCGACGACTGCACCCCCTTATCTCTGGTTGGCTGAGCCACCCGCGACTCGCGGCGCTGCGCTCGCATCGCGATGCACTAGAGGAGGATCTGCGCGAACTACTGCTGCGGCGCAAGCGCGTGCTAGCACAGGCCCTCGGTCTCTCGATACTCAACTGGGGCATCATCTTAGCCGAGCTCTGGTTGTTATTAGTCTTCGCGCATATATCCGTCGACCTGCAGGGCTTCACTCTCATCGCCGTCGCGATTCGGCTCGCGATGCTACTGCCGCTACCTGGCGGGATAGGCACGATCGAGGCGGCACTACTATGGAGCATACCGATGCTCGGGTATGAGGCTAGCGACGCCTTGGTCTTGATTGCCTTGATGCGCCTGCGGGACACCGTCATCCTATTGGCCGGAGCCGCGAGCCTAGCGGCGCTGCGCAGCAGATCCAACCCACCCCGGTGACGACCTAGCACCGACCTCGCTTATCGGGCACTATGTAGGGAATTGATTAGGAGACCTAGCCGTGAATTTCTTGCGTCCTTGCGCCGCCCTTTGTATCGCGCTGACCGCGTCATTCCCCAGCCTTGCGCAGCGCCCACTCGACAGCGCACTCAACGACCCTGCAGTGTTAAGCGGCTTGACTCAGATAGACGCCACGCGCGACCTCTCTGCCCAACGACTCGTGACGATCGGAGGAATTATTTCGCCGTCGGGGGAAGAGCTCGAACGCGCCCAGGCCGTGGCAGGCCTTATGCGGGAGATCGGTTTGCAAGACGTCGAGGTGACAGCCAGTCCCAACGCCATCGGCCGTATTCCGGGTACCTCTGGCAAGGCTATCGTGTTTGTCGCGACCCTCGACGATCTGGCAACAGTGGCCGAGCACCAGCGCGCCGCGGGCACCCTGCCAGTGATCGAGGATGAGCGAGTGGTCGGGCCGGGCACGAATACATCGCTGACTACCGTCGCACTGCTCTCCGCGGCCAGCGCCTTAATCGAACAGGGTTTCACCCCCGAACACGACATCGTGTTTGCGGCGGTGGCGCAGGAGGAGACGGGACTGCGCGGCATGCGCGCCCTGTACGCCGACTACGAAGAGCGCACGCTGGCCTTCGTCGATGTATTGGGCGAAGGCAGCAGCCTGAGTTATGGCGCGCTCGGCATTCATTGGTGGCGCGTGCACGCCTTCGGGCCTCCCGGCCACACACTCAATGGCGGGCTTCCCAATGTGAATCAAGCCATTGGCCGCGCAGTCGATCGCATTCTGCAGATCCCCGATCCCGCTCTCTACGACGACCGGCGCACTAGACTCAACGTCGCAATTCTCAGTAGCGGCGCAGTGTTTAATCACAAGCCGGAGACCGGCTGGTTCTCCCTCGATGTGCGCTCCCTAGACCCGGAGCATATCGACAGCATGGAGCGACAGACCGAGGCAATACTCGCGCAAGTGACGGATGAATTGGGCATTCGTTTCGAGATGGAGTCGGTGTCCAAGACGCCTCCCGGCCAGATACCTGGCGCATTGGACAGCTCGCTAGTGCAGAACTCCATCGCTATCTCCCACTTCCTCGGGACGGATCCCGCACTATCCAACGCGGGCTCGGCGAATCTGAATGTCGCCATTGCTGGGGGCACGCTCTCGATTGCAATCTCCAGCGAACGCGGTGGTCAGCGTGGATTCGCCGATGAGTGGGCGGACATCGAAGTTCTGCAACGCACGGCCAAAAACGTCTTTCTCACCGCGATCACACAGGCGAACGCCAACTAAAATACCAACAGGGAGAATTAGGGATGCGCACACTACTTAGCATTGGAGTTATGGCGGCATTGTTCGCATGTTCGGGCGAGACGGACAACGAGGTAGAGCCCGAGGCGTTCGATGTGCTACTGCACGGCGGGCATATCTACAATGGCGATGACAGCATGCCTATCGTGGGCGACGTTGGCATACGCGGCAATCGCATAGCCGCGGTGGGCGGCGACCTCAGCGCGCATCCGGCTACCCTCGTATTGGATGTCAGCGAACTGGCGGTCACGCCCGGTTTCATCGACATCCACAGCCATGCGGTGCGCGGCACACTCGACGATGACATCTTTCGTTGGCAGGACGCGGAGAATCTCATCCGCCAGGGGGTAACCTCGGTAATCGGCGGCCCAGATGGCGACTCGCCCCTACCTATCACCGACACCTTCGACGCGATCGAGGCGAACCCCTCTGCCGTCAATTATGGAAGCTTCGTCGGCCATGGCTCTATTCGCCAGCTCATCGTGGGCGAACAAGATCGCGTTGCCAGCGAAGAGGAACTCCAACTGATGCGCGAGCAGGTCACTTTGGCGATGGAGGCGGGCTCCTTCGGGCTGTCCTCGGGCCTGATCTACGCACCGGGGCGTTTCGCCGCTACCGAAGAGGTAGTCGAATTAGCCAAGGTTGCCGCACCCTATGGCGGCATCTATATCAGCCATATGCGCGAGGAAGGCTTAGAGGTGTTGACCAGCGTCGCCGAGACGATTCGCATCGGCGAGGAAGGCGGCCTGCCGACGCAGATCACCCATCATAAGATCGTCGGCGCGCCGATGTGGGGAAGCTCGACCGAGACCCTGCGTATGGTCGACGAGGCCATTGCTCGTGGGGTAGATGTCTCCATCGATCAGTACCCCTACACCGCCTCGGCCACTAGCCTGACGATTCTATTTCCCGGCTGGAGTCTAGACGGAGGACGTGAGGCACTACTCGCGCGCATGGAGGACAGCGTGCAACGCCAAAGGCTCAAGATGGACATCGTGCACAATATCGAAGTCGATCGTGGCGGCAACGACCCGGCTAATGTGGTCATCGCAGTCTGCCCCCACGACGCCACTCTCAACGGCCTCAATCTCAGCGAGATCCTGCGTATGCAGGAGCGCAATGTGAACAAAGACAATGCCGCAGACTTGCTCATGGAGTTAGTTGCCGCCGGTAATTGCGATGCGGTATTCCATGCTATAGACGAGGACGATGTGCGCAATATCATGCGCCATCCGCAGACCATGATCGCCTCGGACGGCGGCGTCATGGGGCCAACCGAGCGCATGCCCCATCCGCGCAACTATGGCACCTTCTCACGCCTGCTCGGGCACTACTCTAGAGACGAGGGTGTGGTGCCCTTGCATACTGCTATCTATAAGATATCCAAGCTGCCGGCAGATCGAATCCACCTAAGCAAGCGAGGCCGAATCGAGGTGGGGGCATTCGCGGATATAGCGGTACTAGATCTTGAGGAGGTCATCGACACCGCCACCTTCGAGGCGCCGCATCAGTACGCCAAGGGCGCACATCACGTGTTCGTAAACGGCGCGGCGGTGCTACTCAATGGCGCGATGACGGGGGAGCGCCCGGGTATAATCCTACGCTCCACAGACTAGACCGGCAGGCGCGCGCAGCACTAAGCTGCGACTTGCTTGCGATAGGCTGCCCAGCAGCTGTCGTTCTCCCATAGCTTGACGTTGAGGAAGCCCGGCGCTGGAAACTTTATCAGTCTGAGCATTTTCTCGCAGATGATGCGACTAAAATGCTCGATGCTTGGGTTCAAGCCTTCGAACTCTGGCTTCTCATTCAGGAGCGCGTCGCGATAGTAGTCGACGATCTGCTTCATGGCCGCCTCGATCTCGACGATGTCGACGAGGTAGCCGTGTTGATCGAGGCGCTCGGCCTCGATGCTAATCTCCATGACATAGTGATGCGCATGTGGAAAGTTTTCGCTTCCCCAGTCCCCGCCAATCAGAAAATGGCGGGCGATAAATTCGTGTGTTACGGCAACGGTATACATGTGCTTTCCTTTCTTCTAATTCATTGGTAAGTGAACAGCGCCTGAGTGACTGACTCAGGGGTCTTGTGTATTTTTTTATAGAGTGTGGCGGCATCACCGATGTGACAGCGGCTATCGACCCACTGACTGGGCTGCAATGCCATTAGCATTTCCCAGGCCACATCGAAACGCCGCGCCTTCGTCCAGCGCGCCGACAGTGCGGGCGCGATGCTGCTGACCTGACTCGTGCTGATCTGTAGACGATTACGATGAGCCTTGCCGCCTAGGGCGATGGCCGCGCTCTTGCTGCCATACCAGCTGCCGATAATTATACGACTCCCATAGCCCGATAGATCGATAGCGAGATTGAGCGCCTGTGGTGCCCCACTCAGCTCGAAGATCAAGTCTGCCCCTTGCTCGCCCAGCGCCGCGGCGATAGCGCCTGCCTGTTGCGGCGCGAACACCGCACTGGCCCCTAAGGCCTGCGCTCGCTCGCGTCGGGCTTGAATGCCATCCACACAGACCAGCTTCGAGAGGGGAAAGCGTGCCAGCAGCCCGGTGAGTAATAGACCGACCACGCCCTGCCCCAGCACCAGCAAACTCTCGCCGATCAGGGCCTGTCCGTCCTGTGCGAGATTCACGGCGGTCTCCATATTGGCTAGGAAGGCGGCGTCCTCGAACGCCACCTCGTCCGGAATCGGAATCAGGCCGGCCGGGGCGCACAGGAAATGGCTGGCATGGGGCGCGAAGCCGAACACACGTTTACCTAGAAGCTCCAGCGCAATATTCGCGCCGACGGCATCGATAGTGCCGACGCTGGCGTAACCGTATTGAAGCGGATAAGTGGGGCTCTCCTGCATATTGTCTAACACGGCGTCCAATGCGAGGTCTTGCGGTAGCTCGCCGCGATAGACGAGCATTTCCGTGCCGGCGCTGACGGCAGAACAATGCGTGCGCACGCGCACCATATCTGCATCCGGCTCGGGACAGTTTACTTGCCTAGTCTCGACCGATTGTGGACCGAGAAACCATAGTTGCTGTGTGTTCGCCATCACCGCGCCTCGCCTGGATAGTGGAGATTGCCCCACATGATTAGGTCATCCTCTAGTCGCTGTGTGTGTAGTGGCGCGATGCGCGGAAGTTGTGCTCTGCTATGAATACCTAGATTGCCGATGGCCTTATAACCGCCGACTAGGCTTGGCGCAACAGTCAGTACGATCGCATCGGCTAGGCCCGCTCTTACGAAGCCACTAATGACCCGCGCCCCGCCCTCGACCATGACGCTACGTATGCCGCGCTGCCAGAGTGCCTGCAAGGCGAGGACAAGGTCTAGAGAGCCATGCTCGCCAATGGCCACAGGAATGAGGTCTATATCCTCACGCACAGACTGCGCCTGCTCCGCGCTCGTGATCACCCAGCAACGCTGGCCCTGCGACTGACTCAGGCGCGATGCGCGAGGCATGCGCAGCTGACTATCCAGAACGATTGGTTGCGGACTCTGCCCGCTGCACTCGCGCACGGTGAGTTGCGGATCATCGGCCAACACCGTGCCGATGCCAACGAGGATGCCATCGTGCATACTGCGCAGTCGATGCGTAAGGCGCATGGACTGGGCATTGCTAAGGGCCAGCGACTCGTCCGGGCTCAACGCCAGGGCGCCGTCCCAACTCTGTGCATAGCACAGCGTCACCTGAGGGCGCTGCTGTGTTTGCATGCTGCGGCGATGATCTTGCAACCACTGCTCTATCTGTTCACAAATTATCGTTGGCATAGCGGCGAATGGTAAGGTGCCCATGTACTTAAGGCAAGGCGAGCCCATCTACTTTGCCTGTTTATACGCTGGGCATCGCGGCGCACACAGGTCACAATATGCCCAAACGGCAAACTAGGAGCGGTAGTGACACAGCAGCTGTATTTCGCGATCCCCGGCGACCTCGACGCACGCACCGGTGGCTATGGCTATGATAGGCGCCTACTGGTGGAACTGCGCAGGCTAGGCCTGCGCGTCGAGCACCTCGAATTGGACGCCAGCTTTCCCTTCCCGGATGCCAAAGCCTTGCAACACACCGAAGAGATCTTCGCTAGGCTGCCGGATCAGGCACTCGTATTGGTGGACGGGCTCGCCTTTGGCGCCATGGCGCAATGCGCCAGCCGGCATGCCCAGCGGCTACGCCTGATCGCACTATGTCATCACCCGCTAGCACTAGAGAGTGGCCTTAGCGCGGCCCAACAGCAGGCGTTCAAGGAGTCCGAACAGCTAGCCCTGTCGTGTGCCCGCGCCGTCATCGTGACTAGTGCTAGCACCGCGCGCACCCTGGCCGAATTATTCGCCATAGCGGAATCCAGAATCACGGTGGCGCAACCCGGCACCGACCGCGCCGACTTCGCTCCCTGTGCAGGAGAGCCGCCGGTGCTCCTATGCGTGGCTACCCTGACACGCCGCAAGGCCCATGACGTGTTAATCGCCGCGCTCGCCATGCTGGCCGACCTGCCCTGGCAGGCACGCTTCGTGGGCGGCGAGGAGTTCGATCCGCTCTGGGCGATGCAGCTGCGCCACCAGATTAACGCGGCGGGCCTGGACTCTCGTATTCACTTGCTGGGCAGTGTCGAGGAACTTGCTCCTGAGTATCTCAACGCAGATCTTTTCGTTCTGCCCTCGCGCTATGAGGGCTATGGCATGGTGTTCGCCGAAGCCCTCGCCCATGGCCTGCCCATCGTCGCGGCGCGCGCTGGAGCGGTGGCCGATGTCGTTCCCGAGTCGGCCGGATGCCTAGTGCCCGTTGAGGACGCACAAGCACTCGCGCAAGCCCTGCGCACGCTGTTAACCGATAGGGTCGCCTACGCGCGCCTGCGATCTGGCGCACAGACCGCCGCCAAGGAATTAGACACATGGCAAGACACTGCAAATTCCGTCTTCGCCTGCATTGAAAACATGACACAGAGAACAGAGAGAGTTACATGAGTGGATTTTCGATTTATTGGCTGGACCTGCGCGAGCCCGCAGATATTAGTGGCCGCGACAAGGGCCTCGCACAGAAGGCCTTGCTGGCACTTCGTGATGAACACCGAGCACTGGCCCCACGACTGGCGGTAGACCTCGGCGCAGGCACCGGCTCTACCCTGCGCGCCTTACTCGACCTCGGTGGGGACGACATCATTTGGCGGCTGGTGGATCTCGACGGCGCACTGCTCGACGAGGCACTGCTCAGGCACGGCCAGGACTTCGTGATCGAGGATCATCAGGCGGACCTCAGTGTGGTAGAGGAGTTACCGCTCAGTGGGGCGCGCCTCGTCACGGCCTCCGCACTTTTCGATCTGGCCTCACAGGAATTTCTTGAGCGTCTGTGTGAGCGCATCGCCGCCCAAGGCACCGGGCTCTATGCCGCGCTGAACTATGACGGCACGACGCAGTGGCAACCGACCCATGCGCTCGATGCGCAGGTTCTGGACGCCTTCAATCGCGACCAGCGCCGCGACAAGGGATTCGGGCAGGCCCTAGGCCCGGATGCCACTCGCGCCTTGCAACTCGCCCTAGAGCCACGCGGCTACAATGTGCAGATCGCCACTAGTCCTTGGCAGCTCGATGGCAGCAACGCGGAATTAGTCACTGCATTGATCAATGGCATCGCCGAGGCCGTGCAAGAGACCGTCGACAAAGAAGCTCTAGCACAGTGGCGAGAGTTTCGCTTAGCGCACGCCAATAGCGGTACCTGCATTGTGGGACACACGGACCTTTTAGCCCTGCCGGACACAGGCGCGAAAACCTAGCGAGAGAAGGCCTCGATGAAACGATCGCGCACGGTGTCCATGCGCCATACCGGCGCATCGTCGGCTGGCAACATACCCTCGCTCCACTGCCAGTCTTCGATGGCGGCCATCACGGCAGGGTCGCGCGCGATTATGTGCGTGAGCACGTCGCGATTCTCAGTATTGTCGGTCACATAGGGCATGGGCTGGTGATCCCCAATGATGAGCACCACCAAATCGTCATCGCCAAAGGTCTTGGTAAAGGAGACTAGGCTATCGATCACGTATTCGATGCACTCCCTAAACTGTTTCAATACACGATCGCGGTCTTGCCAGACCACCTCGGCCGAGTCCCCCGAACGAGCCTCCTCGCTAAACACGCTGCCGTCGCCAACATCGTCCCAGGGGATCATCGTCGGCACAGGCGTCCAGGGCGCATGGGATGAGACCAGCGCGATCTCGGCCATAATTGGGCCGCGTTGTTGCGCATCTCTTTCGAACTTTTGAAACTGAGCAAGCGTAAATTGATCCGGCATCGTCACGTAGTTATACGGCTCGCCTCGATAGCCTAGGTCCGGCACGGTATAGAGTTGATCGTAGCCGAAGTAATCGCCCTCCGGCCACGCCATAGTGATCGCCGGCATCACCCCTACCGTGCGCCACCCGGCGCGCTGAAACAGCCGCACTAGGGAGGGGCGATCGCTCATCATCAGGCTGTCGTAACGCACCTGACTGTCTATCCAAAGCCCCGAGAGCGCTGTGCCATGGGCCAACCAGCTTATGCCCCCAACCGTCGGCGAGGTGAGAAATGCGCTGCGCGATAAATAGCCCGCATCTGTTAGCTGCGCAGTCGCCTCCTCCAAACTCGGTCGAAACAATTGGGCATACTCGACCTTATCGACGAGGGTGCGGCCGTAGGACTCGATAAACACCACCAGTACGTCTTTGCCGCGCAGCGCCCCGAAAAGTGTGTCTCCCGGCACGGTTGCATAGGCATCGATATTCACCACAGTCTTAAACTCACGCAGATCGGCGATGCTGGTGAAGGTGCTATTCACATGCATGGCGAATTGATCGTAGAAGTAACGCGAGGCACGCGGCCAACCCGCAGTGCTCAGACCAACCCAGACGACTACCCCGGCAAGCATGACAATGCCGCTGACTCGCGGCGCGCTGCGCACTACTCGGTGCAGGCGCGCGAGAACCAAGAACGCGAGAAGAACGACTGCCGCGGCAAGACCGGTCACGAAGATTGCCGCGGCAACGGCGCCAACGATGCCGAAGGAGCTCTTTAGAAAATCGAAGCCAAACGCCAGCAAATAGCTATCGAAGACCGGGTTGAATGGACGCGAGAAGACTTGGAAGGCCGCCATGTCGGCGATGCGAAATATTACGCCGGCGGCGAGAAGCAATGCGAGTAGCGCGCGCAGTAAACTGCCCGCGATGCCTTGCAATAATAGGGCAAGACCCAGGACGAATATCTCGATGGGGAGATAGGCGAAGGACATCGCGTCCAGCCATGTAATCCGGTTAGGGATTACCATGGCGAGGAAGACGAAACCCAGAGCGGCGAGCGTAAGCAATAACTGCGTGGGGCTCAGAAGCGATCTAGCGGGGTGTTGCTCGTGGGGCATGATTATCCAACGGGGCTCTGCCCCTTATAGCTGCTGCTCTATGGCACTGATGAACGCGGCTGACTCGGGCGTGACGTCGCTGTCGTAATGGGCTAAAACTTCGCCCTGCTTGCTGATCAGGTATTTATTGAAATTCCAGCGCGGCTCACCCTTGCTCGCCAACACCTTGAAGATCGGGTGCGCGGCACTGCCTTTGACCTTGATCTCGGAGGTCATCGGAAAGTTAACGCCATAGTTGATAAAACACACCTCGGCAATCTCGGCGGCTTCCTCCGCCTCCTGATTGAAATCGTCGGAGGGGAAACCCAATACCACCAGGCCCTCGTCTTTATAACGCTGGTACAACGCCTCTAGCCCCTTGAACTGTGGCGTGTAGCCACAGAAACTCGCGGTATTGACGATCAACACCGTCTTGCCCGCCGTCAGGGCACACAGATCGTGTTCCTGTGAACTATTCAGTTTGCCGATGCTCTGATTGAGCCATGATATACAGGCGCCATCTGCCGCGCCCGCCTCATCGGCAAAAGTCCCGGTAGAGAACACGCTTAATACGAATGCGAGAGATAGTAATCGAATCATGATCCACCTTCGGTTTAATTGTTTGAAATACTACGTTATTTGCGCGTCACTGGATCTCTGATCTAAGCGAGCCTAGCTGCCGTATCAACTGGCACATCCGTGCCCAAGCCGGGCGCTTAGCTTTCAAAGAGACTTCCCATGCATACCGTCGACACGAGCGCGACTTCCACAAGCCTGATTATCGGCGCGAGCAGTGAGATAGGGCAAGCCTTGATTACGCAGCTACTGGCAGAGCCAACGCAGACGCAGATCGTGGCAGTAAGTAGAAACCCTCTCAAGCTCCCGCCATCGGTGCGCACTATAATTTGCGACTATACGCCAGAGGCCATCGCAAATGTGGGGCAAGAACTGTCGACACTCGCCGGTAGTTTCGAGCGCATTGTCATCTGCAACGGCATCTTACATAGTGGCGCCATTCAACCCGAGAAGCGACTCGAAGACCTTAAGCTCGACAATATGGCAGAGGTATTTCGAGTCAACAGCATCGTACCGGCATTGTGGCTGCAGGCTCTCGCGCCTTCGCTGCGCTCCACCACAGTCTGCCCGGTGGTCTTACTAAGCGCGAGAGTTGGCAGCATCAGCGATAATCGCGCGGGCGGCTGGTATAGCTATCGCGCCTCTAAGGCAGCCCTGAACATGCTCATCCAGAGCGCCGCCATCGAATTCGCCCGTAGAGCGAAGAACGTTAAGCTAGTGGCCTTCCACCCTGGCACCGTAGACACCCCTCTGTCCGCCCCCTTTCAAGGCAATATCGCGGATGGAAAACTATTCACGGCTGCATATGTGGCAAAACGAATGCTGGCGGTAGTGGCGCAGCTTCCGGCGGATGGACGCGCCAGTTATCTGGACTACGCGGGCAACACTATCGACTGGTAGTGCGCCAAACGCAATCTATAAACGAGGAATACGTTCGTGAGCAATTTACCAAGCATACAGCAGCGCGCCGACACCGCTTTACGCGCATTATTTGTAGGGGATGCACTGGCGATGCCCGTGCATTGGTTCTATAACCCACAGGATATCGATCGCGCCTTCCCCGGTGGGGTCAGCGATTTCGAGGCAGCCCCCGCGTTTCACCCCTCTTCCATCATGCCATTGCACTCCACCTCTCAGGGCGGTCGCGGCACGCAGAGTGCTGCAGGTGCAGCGCGACAGATCGTCGGCGACGTGATCCTCAAGGGCAGGCGGGAGTATTGGGGACAAGCGAATCAGCATTATCATTGCGCAATGCAGGCTGGAGAGAACACCTTGAATGCCCATTGCGCGCGAGTGCTGATGCGCAGCATAGTCGCGTCGAATCAACATTATGACAGCGCAAGCTGGCTTCTAGACTACATCGCCTTCATGACCGCCAATCCACCGCGACATCGAGACACCTATGCGGAATCATATCATCGTGGCTTCTTCGCGAACCTAGAGTCGGGCAAGCCGCCCGCACAATGCGGCGCTATAACCCATGACACGGCCTCGATAGGCGGTCTCGTCGGCATCGCCCCATTAGTGTTCGCGCTGCGCCTGCAAGGCACTCCACTCGAACGGGTTCAAGTAATCGTCCGCGAGCACTTATTATTGACCCATCCAGATGAGGCTCTGGCTCGAGTGTGTGCCTCCTATGCGGCGCTGTTAGATACGCTGTTATTTCGAGACTCCTCTGTCGACGTCGCGGCTACTTTGCAAGACTGCGGTCGCCGTGCGGGCATCGACCTCGCGGCATTGCTGGCAAAGGGGCGTGGCGACCGAGACATCGTCGGGCGAATGTTCTCCAGCGCCTGCTATATAAGCGATTCTTGGCCTAGTGTGTTGTATCTGGCTTACAAGTATCGTGGTCAGACCAAGGCTGGACTAATTGCGAACACGAATGTCGGCGGCGACAATGTGCATCGCGGCGCGGTGCTCGGCGTCATATTGGGCCTTCTTCAAGATACCCCGGCACTGGATGAGTTCGAAGCTTTGACGGACGCCGATCGACTGCGGCGTGAGATTCAAGCACTGCTGCGCTACACGCGATCTTAGCGCCACGCAGCGGATCCCATTGCAGCGCGGCTATTGCGATCGATTGTTCCATACAGCATCTAGAATGATGCGTCGCGGCCATTGATCGCTTAATCCCCCTCTCGGGGTGTTCCCCGCCGCCTCACTGGTGTATAAAGCACGCTTTATTTCGCAGGCACAAAACGAATCCTTCGCGCCGTACTTCGCTCTGCCCTCTGCCCACTGCGCGCGCCTCGAGCGCCACTAGAGAACACATGCTATGAGAGACTTAACACAGGGCTCTGTCACCAAGACCATCATTAGTATGGCGACACCCGTGGCTGCGGGCATGATCTTTCAGACACTCTATCTTTTAGTCGACCTGTTCTTCGTAGCCGCCCTAGGCGACGATGCGGTCGCGGGGGTTGGCGCCGGCGGCACGCTCATGTTCATGATCATGGCGCTCACGCAGATTCTCGGGGTTAGTGCGGTGGCGCTGATCTCGCAGGCCGTTGGCCGCAAGGACCAACCCGAGGCCAATCTCATCTTCAATCAGTCCCTGGTGGTCTCGATGATCTTCGCATTGGTAACCTGTCTCGGCGGTTATCTGACCGCAGAAGTTTATCTGGCGACTATCACCTCGGACGAGGGCGCGCTGCGTGAGGGCGTGACCTTTCTTTATTACTTCCTGCCGGGCATGGCTTTGCAATTCCCCATGATGGCGATGGCCTCTTCTCTGCGCGCAACAGGTCTGGTGAAACCGGGCATGATCGTGCAGATGCTAACCGTGGTACTGAACACGATTCTCGCCCCCATTCTCATCGCCGGTTGGGGGCCTGGCCCAGCACTTGGCGTGATGGGGGCCGGGCTCGCCAGCTCCATATCGGTCTTCATTGGCGTGCTGATGCTTACTTATTATTTTATAAAGCTAGAGAAATACGTCTCCTTCGAGTCGCTGCTGTGGCGTCCGCGCTTCGACATATGGAAGCGCATGTTTGCCATCGGCCTTCCAGCCGGCGGCGAGATGCTGCTCCTGTTCGTCTACTTCTCTGCGGTGTATTGGTTGATCGCGGACTTCGGTGCGGCAGCCCAAGCCGGCTTTAGTATCGGCGGGCGCATCATGCAGTCTATCTTCATGCCGACCATGGCAATCGCCTTCGCTCTGGGTCCCATCGCCGGTCAGAACTATGGCGCCAAGCGTTTCGACCGCGTGCGCGAGACCTGCAGCAAGGGCATCTTGCTGAGCACTATCGTGATGGCGGTGGTGACGATATTGATGCAGTGGAAGTCGGACCTTATGATCGGCTTCTTCACAGAGGAGCTCGAGGTAATCGAGGTGGGTTCTGTATTCCTGCAATTGATCTCCCTGAACTTCATCGCACAGGGCATCGTGTTCTCTTGCTCGGGCATCTTCCAGGGCCTTGGCAATACTCGCCCAGCCATGTTGAGCTCGATGGTGCGAATCTTGGTCTTCCTGCCGCTGGCGGTTTACCTGAAGTACCAACCCGGCTTCACGATCACCCAAGTATGGTGGGTCTCGATCATGTCGGTTACCATTCAGGCGGCGGTCAGCTATCTATTGGTACGCAGCGAGTTCCGTAAGCGTCTCAATAGCGAGCCAGTGCCGGCATTATAGGGCGACGCTGCCAAGTGAAGTCCTTACTTGGCAGCCTCACTTTACTGCGCGAAATCTCCAAGCTTACGAATGAGCCCAGGCGCCTGCCGAACCGGCAAAACTACCTCCGGCATTGTAATGCGGTAGACCTCTTCGTCTTCCTTGAGTATTCCCCACAGTACACGCCCTTGCTCCGTGCGATCCCAGGCTATGCCTTGACCGTTGAGCCCTGGAATATGCACAGTCGCAATCCACTCTAGCGTGCCTCCGGTTGCGGGCACGCGCATCACATATAGCTCCGGGTAGTCGTGCCCGGTGAGATAGAGGTAGCCATCGTCGCCCCAGCTTCCGCCAGAATTGCTCATAGGCGACATCTTCGGATGAAGGGCGGCGGGCAAGGCCCACTGCTCAATAATCTGAAACTGCTCATCCATTTTCACGACCTGCGACATCCGGGTTTCGCCATAAGGTTCGCTCATGCCGCTTTGCACCCGATCGTAGTTCCCGAAGCCACCCCACCAGAAGCCATCGTGCCGATCAATCCAGGTCATGGAGCCCAGCTGGATGCCGAAGCTATGGGAGTCTATGTGGGCCATCGTCGCCGTGTCCCAAACCTCAATTGAACTAGCCATAGGCCAAATTGGATAGTTGGAGTGGGCCGCATAGAGTTTGCCCTCTAAGACCATGGCGCTATCGAGGTGTATCAAGGGGCCATCGTCTTCGGAGATGCCATCCCACTGAATGAGGGGTTCACCCGTGTGCTTATCATGCTTGGTGATGCGGAAATTGTTAACCGCGTAGAAGTGTTCGGCGTCGACCGCAACAGCCTGTCTAGCGTCGAAGGTCTCGAACACCTTTTCGATAAGGCCTTCGAACACAGGCGGTTCATTATCACTAGGCGCTGAAAATGCGGCGCTACTTAGAGCTAACAGGATAATCAGGGATAGTGCTTTTTGATGTAAAGGCATCATTTTCTCCAATGACAAACGGCGAGCAAGGCTCACCGTTTGTGTTGCAATTGCAGGATAGGTTAGGGCCTAGAAGCCGTAACTAAAGCCCATATAGTAGGTGCTTCCTACCCATTCGTACTCACTGTTCCAGTTGCTACGACCACCCTGAAACTCCGAGGTAGGCTCGTCGTTGAGATTGACTCCTTCCACGAACACTTTGAAGTTATCGCCGATGCTATAGGTCAGCTTCGCATCCCAGCGCCCGAACTCGCCCTGATCCAATACTAAGTCAGGATCGGAGTTTAGGTCGGTCAGGAAGCTATCGTTGTAGGCATAGCTGACGGAGGCATCGATCTTGTCGTTCTGATAAAACAAAGAGAAAGCGTAAGTACTCTCAGGCTGACCGACTAAAGGGATTGCGCCACTGGGCAGCTTCGTCTCGCCATCGAGTCGCGTCAATGAGGCGGAAACTCCGAAGCCATCGAATGGCGCAGGCAGGAAGTCCAGCTGAGTCTGCCCTAGCAATTCGATGCCTTTCAAAGTGGCGGAGCTGGCATTGATGGTACTTGAGATATCCAAGCGAGTGAGAGAAGCTGTATTGACCACGCCGGTTAGACCACGCGAGGCCAAGGCCGCATTCATCTCAGCCTGATTCGTTAGCGAAGTCCTGGAACCAATCAGCTCATCCGAAATATCTTTATAGAACACGCTCATGGAAAGAATCGAGAGTGGTCGCGGATACCATTCCAACGCGATGTCATAGTTCGTGGACTTGCGCGGGGTCAGGTCCGGGTTGCCAATGCTGACACCAGCCACTGGGCCGCCGTCGTCGGAGATCGTAGAGCGCGGCGCTATCGTCTCGAAGTCGGGGCGACCGAGGGCACGAGTTATACCAGCACGTGCCACGAAGCTTTCATTGAACCGATAATTGGCGATTAGCGAGGGCATCACATTTGTGTAGTCGCCGCCCGCCTTGATGCGTGTCGCCACATTATTGTCCAGCGCATTGCCATAGCTATTGATGTCGGTCATCTCGAACCGTACACCGGCGATCACCTCGAGGCGATCGAAGGTCTTCGAACCCATGACATAGGCAGAGAGTACGGACTCTTCTACACCATAGTCGGCAGCATTATCGCTCACGAAATTATCCACAGGATCTGGTGAGAAATAACTCGCATTGGCGCTATTGACGATGAAGTTATTCATGCCAGCGATGTCCATCCAGATATTGGGAACATCGTATTTGTCTACATCATTAGTGAATCCGCCATGAGTGAATGCCGACGAAGTCCCTAGTGTTAGAGCGCTAGTGCCAGGGTTGTAGCGCACCTGTGACTGGTCCAGGCTACGCTCTGTGTTGCTGTATTTAAGACCCGTTTTCAAGTAGCTGAGTTCGTCCAGATCCCATTGCAGATCAACCTTCGCGATATTGGCATCTTCCTCGACAGAACTGTCGAAGAAGCGTACACGACGCAGTGCGATGAGATTCGGATCTTGGCGATTCGGAGTCCCGGCGTCTGGCCGAATTGTCACCACACCATCGCTATCATGAGTCCAAGTGTTGGGACCAAAAATGGCACCCGATCGGAACTCCCAGTAGTCGTTTGGTTCTGCCAGCTCGTTGGAGTTGACCTGAGCCGTATAGCTCAGCGTCAGATCACCCATTGCGTTCTCGCCACCTGCGGCGAAGGAGAACAAATCCTTGTTAACCTCTTCCAATCGCACGTTCGCTAGAATCCGATTGCCAGCGGATGTGCCATTACCGGTACTCGTCGGCACGACACCCGCGCTGAGGTTCTGCTCATAGCGATTGCGATGCTGAAACTCCTCCCAGGTAGCGTAGAAGCCGCGCAGAAAATAACTGTCGTTGTCGGTGGGACGGAACTCCAGCGCCGCGTTCACATTGATGCGCTCTCGCCCGATGACGTAGTAATTGTTTTTGACGTTGACGGGCAGGCCCACGCCACTGCTCTCATCCCAGTCGTCTTGATAGATACCCTGACCAAGATACTCACGGTCCGACCACGTCGCACCTAGCAACCAACCTATTGTAGAGTCCGCTAATTTTCCAGACATCATGGCATCCAGAGAGCGAGGATCATCGCCCGCAAAGCCCTGCCCTTTCGGGCGCGCACTCTCATAGCCTAAACGGCTCGTCAGGTAACCATAGAACTCATCGCTTCGATCGAAAGGCATGGTCGTCTTCACATTGACCGTGCCGCCGATGCCCTGTGAATCCACGTCTGCAGTTGGTGTCTTGACTACCTGCACGCCACCCAGCACGCCACCGGAGATCACATCCATAGGGGCCGCACGTCCGCCGCCCTCCTGCTCAGGCGAGCCCATCTGCATACCATTGATGGTCACGTTGTTCAGTGCTGGATTGATGCCACGGATCTGCACGAAGCGCCCTTCGCCCTTCTCTACCAACATCGAAACGCCTGGCAAACGGTTCAGCGATTCCCCTACGTTGCGATCCGGGAACTGGCCCAACTCGTCGGCGCCGAGCGCCTCGATCAAGCGCGCGTCCATCTGCTTCTGCTCAATCGCCCTTGCTCGCGATAGATTGGAACCCTGTACAATAATTTCTTCAATGGCATCGACATCGTTCGAAGACGGCTGTTGCGCCTGTGCTGCCATTGCGGTGGCGCTCGCTATCGCCAGCACTAGGGTGCTGCGCATTAAACCGGAAGTGTGGCCACGGTCATTTTTCATCGTTAGAACCTCAGATAATAGTAGTAGGCACCGCAGAGACTTCAGCGCCGAATTTTTATAATGAGTGTGCGGCATAGACAAGGCCGCTGTTGTTTCGGGGAGATAGTGTGGCCACTCAATGTGAAATCGCGATTACAGCGAGATGAACAAATTGCGTCAGTTCCGCGTCAAAGACACCGAACAAGTAGCACAGTATTTTGAAAAAGATTACAGTGCTGACACAATGTCGATACGCCACCCCTACTGACAGCGAGAGAAAATGTTTTGAACGAACTATTCCAGCGCATCAATGAATTTTTCGCATTCATTCAACCGATTGCCGATGCGGTATGGAGTTTCCCGATGCAAGTGGGCTGGTATGCCCAGATACCCTTGTTAGGACAGATGTCATTCGCGGTGCTGCTACTGCTAGGCATGGGCCTGTATTTCTCGCTGCGCACCGGCCTCATTCAGACACTTAGTTTCTCGCGCGCCATTGCAATCATGCTGCGTCGGCGCACAAGCACTACTGGTATTAGCGCGTTCGCCTCTTTCATGCTGGGCTTGGCGATGCGCGCGGGGCCGGGCAATATAGTGGGGGTGACCGGCGCGATCACGGTGGGTGGTCCGGGCGCCTTATTCTGGATGTGGGTTGCGGCCTTCTTCGGCATGGCCACCGCGTTCATGGAGGCGGTGCTAGCGCAACTCTTCAAAGAGAAGAAGGGCACCGAATTCGTAGGGGGACTACCCTTCTATGGCCGACGCATTCTTGGCAACAAGCGCATGGTCGGCATCTTTCTCTCCGTCGCCTTCATCGTCTATGCCCTGTTCAATGTGCCGATTCAGACCTTCAATGTGTTCACCGCCATTGGCATGGTGGCCGACACCGCCAGCGGAATCGAGTCCGATAGGCAGTCACTCCTATACTATGTGATCGCCCTAATGCTGGTGAGCTACTGTGCGTATTTGATCCTGGGTGGCATTCGCCGCGTCAGCGCATGGACCAATCTAATCGTGCCATTCATGGCGCTGCTGTTCTGTGCCATCTCCCTGCTGATCATCCTAGTGAACTTCCCTCTGATTCCCTTCTTCCTCAAAGAGGTCGTGTTCGGTGCGTTCTCGCCGGAGGCCTTGTTTGGTGGCGGCATGGGCGTGGCGCTTGCCGAGGGCGTGCGCAGGGGTTTGATGTCTAACGAGGCCGGGCAAGGCACTATTACCATGGCCGCAGCGGTGGCCGACAATAACCACCCCTGCGAGCAAGGCTTAGTGCAGAGCCTAGGGGTCTTCTTCGACACTATCGTCATCTGCACCATGACCGGTTTCATCGTGGTGATCGCCCATCTGTGGACCGGTGCCACGGATGCCGTCGAGTGGAGCGCCATGAGCGCATCGCGCATCGGCACCTATGTCAGCTCTGTGCAGGCCTTAGTGCCTCAGTCCTTGAGCACCACCATCACCATTATCGTCAGCGTCTGCTATGCCCTGTTCGCATTCACGACCCTACTGGGCATGATTTCCTTCGCCGAAATTTCGGCGAATTTTATTTCGCGCAAGCCCGGCTTCATACTCTCTATTCGCCTTCTCGGCTCGCTGTTCTTCGTGCCTTTCGGTGCGCTCACCGTGCTCGCAGGATTGGAGCTGGGCAATCTTTGGGCGATCTCCGACCTGACCAATATCGTCATGGTGTATCTCAATATTCCTATCTTGATGCTGGGCTCGCCGCTGGTGTTCAAGGCGCTGGCCCATTACCGGCGGACAAACGGAGGCAAGTTCATCTCTGCGGACATCGGTCTTGAGACCGAGCATTGGACAAAAGCCGAGCAGTCACACCTGCCCGGCTAGGTACATGCTCACTTAGCCTTAAAGTATTCGCGCACCGCCTGATTGACCTTCGGAGCTAGCAGCAGTGCCGAGGTCATCGTGGGGATTGCCATCAGGGCATACATCGAGTCGATCAGATTGACCACAACCTGTAGCGAGCTAACCGCCCCGATGACCACCAACACGATATAGAACCAGATGTAGTGGTGCTGGTAGCGCGCACCGACGAAGAAGCCTAGACACTTACTGCCGTAATACCAGAACGTGAATACCGTACTCAGGCTAAGCGCGGAGACTAGCAGCGCAAGAATGACCTCGCCCCCCATCGGAAACAGTGCTCCGAACGCCGTAGCAGTCAACGTGGCGCCATCGGCGTCGCCGGTCTGCCACACGCCGCTAATCAGGATCACCAAGGCGGTACAGGTGCAGACGATCAGGGTGTCGATTATCGGCCCTAGCATCGCCACTAGGCCCTCCTTCACCGGCACCTTGGTGCGCGCCGCGCCATGGGCCATCGCCTCGGTGCCGATGCCCGCCTCGTTGGAGAATGCTGCGCGGCGGATGCCCATGATGATGACCGAGCCGACGGCCCCACCCGCCACGGCATTGCCAGTGAAGGCATCGTTCACGATCAAGGCTAGGGCCGCTGGCACCTCACTGAAGTGGCTAATGATGACGAAGCCAGTCAATAAGATATAGCCGGCGACCATGCTAGGCACTAACACCCGCGCGACGCGTCCGAGCCTAGGTAACTTGCCTAGCCCCACAATCAATACGATTAAGGCTAGGACTATTCCCACGACCAGATCGAAGGAGAAATGCGCATCGGCGCTGGTGATGCCAGAGGGGATGGCGATAGTGTCGCGCAGTATCTGCACGAGCTGATTAATCTGAAAGATCGGCAGGGTGCCGAACAGGCCAGCTAGCGCGAAGAAATAGGCCAGTGGCACCCAGCGCCGGCCTAAGCCTTCGCGAATCACATACATCGGGCCACCCTGCCACACGCCCTCGGAGTCTTGACCGCGGTACATCACTGCGAGTGTGCAGGTATAAAACTTCGTGGCGATGCCCAATAGCGCGCTGACCCACATCCAGAAAATCGCACCCGGGCCGCCCATGGCGATAGCTAGGGCTACGCCAGAGACATTGCCCATGCCGAGCGTGCCAGATAGGGCCGTGCATAAGGCTTGGAAGTGCGAGAGTTGACCGGGATCGTTGCCATCGGAAGGCGCGAAGAGCAGGCGTAGGCTCTCCCCGAGATGGCGGTAAGGAACGAAGCGGGAGTAGATGAGGAAGAACAGGCCACCGCCCACTAGTAGCGTCACTAGCGGGGGGCCCCAAAGGAAGCCAGCCAATTGTCCCAGTGCAGTTTCGAGCGAACTTATAAGATCCATGACGCGCTATCCTAGCAGGCTGCGCGCGGCATGTCTGCGCGGGCCTACCCCGCGCCTAAGCCGCCGCGCGAGCATGTAGCAGACAATTCACGCAAGGCAGTTTCGGCGCTGGGCTTCTAATGCTAGGCTGGCACTATCTATTTGAGGCGGCAACGCCTCGAACACTCGAGACCGCTCTATGCCCTCTACACCGCGTACGCCCAGCCTACTGCAAGCCATCCTGTGCTTCGGTGGCAACTTCCTGATGATCTCCTCGGGCCTGTTCATCTTGGCGATCAGCCTGCACATCGTGATGTTCTTCTGCCTGATCTGGACCGCCCTGCATGCTTGGTGGCTGGGCTACGACTTCGCCGCCATTCGCGGCATGATGAATATCGGCATCAGCAACGCACTGCCCGCCATCTATATCTTCATCCTAATTGGCATGGTGATCGCGGCCTTCATGCAAAGCGGCACCGTCGCTGCTCTGATCTATCACGGTTTGAATCTACTGAGCCCAAGCCTATTCCTCGCTGCGGGGCTAATACTATGCAGCCTGATGTCGGTGGCGACGGGCACCTCATGGGGCACGGCTGGAACGCTAGGTGTCGTATTGATGGGCATCGGCTCCGCAATGGAGATTCCTCTGCCGCTGGTGGCGGGAATGGTCGTGGCTGGCGCAACCTTCGGCGACAAACTGTCCCCGATCTCCGATACCACTAATCTCGCCGCCATGAGCGCTAACACCAATCTGTACCGTCATATCGGCTCGATGCTCTACACCACCGTGCCCGCGTTTGTGCTCAGCCTTATAATCTTTACGGCGCTAGGCCTGCGCTTTGCAGATAATGCTCTGCCCGAGGCCACCATCGCGCAGTTGCAGGAGGCACTTGCTGGACAGTATTCGCTGTCCTTGGTCGCCACACTAACGCCTCTACTGGTAATGCTGGTGTTGAGCCTGCGCCGCCTGCCCCCAGAGATTAGCATGACCGCCAGCATACTGAGTGCGGTAGCCGTTGCGGTACTCTATCAAGAGCGCTCGCTGGTGGAGGTGCTCAATAGCCTGTGGAGCAACTCGCCCGGTACTACTGGCATCGAGAGCCTGGACTCCCTACTCGGCCGGGGCGGCATCACCAGCATGAGCTGGACCCTACTGCTGTCATTACTCGCGCTCGCATTGGGCGGAATTTTATTTAACGCAGGTTTCCTACAGGCACTGCTCGAGGGCATCATCGCGCGGGTGCAACGCACGGCGAGTTTGATTGCGACCACTATCGGCGCGGGCATCGTGGGCAATATGGGCATGGGGGAGGCCTATATCAGCATCATTCTGAACTGCCAGCTCTTCCGCAAGGCCTACGAGGCCAAGGGTCTAGACAACGCAGTGCTGTCTCGCTCCGTCGAGGAGGGCTCTACCATGAGCACCGGACTCATCCCCTGGACCACGGCCGGCGCATTCTACGCCAGCACCTTGGGAGTGCCGGTTCTAGACTATGCGCCCTATGCCTTCCTGAATTACCTCAACCCGATTATTTCGATCGCGATGGCCAGCGCGGGCATTGGACTTTTGCGCAATAGTCGGCAGAATGCTGCTAAAGGATAAGGCAAGCTGCGCGAAGCTTTCCGCGATTATTTCCAATAACAAGATCACTAGGAAAAAAGCATGCGCCCTTCTCGACGCCAGTTCCTACACCTGCTCTCAACACTCCCACTCGCCACCGCGAGCCTCAAGTCATTCGCAGCGGGGCAAGCAAACCGGGAGACCCGCATCGCCGACATCATTCGGGAATATTCCGCGCAGGGCTATCATCGCACCGGCACCGCCGTCGATACGGTTAGTGGCGCATGGCTTTCTGATCGCATTCAAGACATGGGAATCGCGCCGTTCATGGACCCCATCGAACTCGAGCGCGTCAATGTGCTCTATGCGAGCTTCGATTTCGGCAACCTCACCATAGAGGCCGAGCCTCTATACGATTGTGCCTACACCGACGTCGCTGGCATCACCGGGCGCTTAGGAGAGCTCGGCAGCGATGCCGACATCGGCGTCATCATGTTACCCCCTTCTACCTCTAGCCCAGCCCATACGCGCTTGGATGAAGTGCGGCGCACGACGAGGCACAAGGGCATCATCATCGTCAGCGACAGCAGCTACCCACTCGATGGGATAGCCACGCTGAATGCCGAAGACTTCCGCGCACCGGTTGGCCCACCAACCCTGCAGATTGCCAACGAACATTGGCAGGCCTTGCAAGAGGCGATCGCGCAAGGGCAAGAGGGGACACTGGTCGCCTTCTGCGAGCATAAACCGAGTAAGGCCTATAATGTGAGTGCCCGCATCGATGGCACCGACCCGGACCTCGCACCTATGGTCATCATGACGCCGCGCAGTGGCTGGTGGCGCTGCGCCTCAGAGCGTGGCGGCGGCATCGCCTTGTTACTAGAATTAATGCGCGACTTGGTGGCGAATCCGCCACAGCGCGATGTGATCTTCACGGCGAACTCGGGACACGAACTGAGCCACCTCGGCCTAGACCAGATGTTGCACGAGAACCCAACCCTTGCCCGCGACGCCTTCATCTGGATTCACTTGGGTGCGAACTTCGCGGCCACGGGCTCCCAGGTACGCCTGCAGTATTCCAGCCAGGCCATAAAGAATTTGACACGGCGCTTCTTGGATAGAGAGGATCTTGTGCCGGGCATCGAGACGCCTATCGAGAATCGCCCCCTGGGGGAGGCGAGAAATATCTATGATGCTCGAGGTAACTTCCTATCCTTGCTCGGCAACAATGCCTTGTTCCATCACCCCGACGATCGTTGGCCAGATGCCGTCGACATCGCCACGACCGCGCGCTGGGCCGATGCGTTCTCTAGAATCATTCAGGACTTGAGTCGGGCCTAAGCAAGGAGCGGCGCTATCTATTGGAGATCCAAGCGGGCGATGGCGATACCGCTCTCGCCGGAGACCGAATAAAGCAGATAGACCTGACCATCTTCTTCGAAGACGGTTGGGTCGCGCAGTTGGTTGGCGGGCACGGTGATGTCACCACGTACCGATGCCGCCAGGGGAAGATTAGCGCCCTCCCATTCGCGCTGCGGGCGCAGCACCTCGACAGCCTCGGACTCCTTCCACTGCCGCCAATCTCCTTGCATGGCTATGCGCGACATTAGAATGCGCTCGGGCACATGCCCCACCTGCGTCCAAAACACATACAGCGTGCTGCCGCGAACTAGCACCGCCGAATGGCGCATATCGTCATTGAAGAAACGCGGCCCCTCCTCGAAGGGTGTGATGCCATCGCGCGAGCGATACAGATAGCCCGGCATCGCGAGACCATAGTAGAAGTCGCCGTACTCGAAGACGCGGAAATAGGGCTTACCCATCACCTCGGGGTGGCCCTCGAAATGCACGCCATCTCGTGAGGTGGCGTAGCGAGTGACCTGCTGCAGCGGGTCGCGGCCATGCACATACATCACGATCTGCTGCAGGTCCTCACGCACATGGACATCGGGCGAGGCAATGTGGGCATAGGCGGGCGAGGTGCTACCCTCGGGCACGGAACAGGGCGGACACGTCGTTGGGAAGAATGACTGTTCTAGAGTAAGCGTGCCGGGACTATGAATCTGCCAAGGGCCCGTTAGCTGATCCGCATAGGCCAAGCGAATGTAGTCGCCACGATGATCGGCGAAATAGAGATAGTATTTGCCTAGGGGGTTTTCGACCCAGTCGGGTACGCGGATCAGGGATGGGCCTTGAATATTGCTGCCCATGCGCGCGTCCATCTCCGGCCCGATGATAGGCTCATCAAGGAGGCGAGTGACACTTGGAATTTGCGCCTGTGCGCGAAGCGCAAAACTGGGGGACAGGACTAGTAACAGGATGATGATCCCTACCCAATGCTTCATAGCCGTCCCCTCGTTTTGTTTAGTAGCCTACAACAGCGCCATCTCCAGCACGGGAATCGGCGGCGCCGAGGAATAGATCGCTATCGCGATCATGGTAGACACCCATCACGGAGCCTTGCTCGCCGCGCGCGCGCACCTGATGCCCCTTCTCTTCGTAGAGGCGCAAAGTGTCATCGGAGAAACCGAGGCCTTCGAAGCTCGTGACGTCGGGCAGCCACTGGTGGTGAATGCGCGGCGCCTCGACCGATTCGGCGATATTCATGTCGAAGTCGATCAAGTTGAGAATGGCCTGCGCAGTCGTGTTGATGATCGTGCGCCCGCCGGGGCTGCCGACCGCGAACACAGGCTTGCCGTCTCTCGCGACGATGGTGGGCGACATGCTCGAGAGCATGCGCTTCTCTGGCTCGATCAGATTCGGGGTCGTGCCGATCTGGCCATTGCGATTAGTCACACCTGGAACGGCATTGAAATCGCCCATCTCATTGTTAAGAAGATAGCCGGCGCCTTCGGCGACTATGCGCGAGCCGTAGCCATTCTCGAGCGTATAGGTCACCGAGACCATATTGCCGTCTTTGTCGACTACCGAGTAGTGAGTAGTCTCCTCACTCTCATAGATGCCCGCGTACTCATTCTCATCGCTCACGGAGGCCTTATCCATGTCGATGCTGGCGCGCAGGGTTGCCGCGTAATCTTTGTCCATCAGGCGGTCCAGAGGCATACTCTCGTTGAAATCTGGGTCGCCCAGGTACTCGGCACGATCCGCATAGGAGCGACGCATAGATTCGGTGAGCAGATGCAGATACTGAGCCGAGTTATGCCCGTAGGAGGCAAGGTCATAGCCTTCCAATATGTTCAGCATCTCGATAATGACGACGCCGCCGGAGCTGGGTGGAGGCATGCTCACAATCTCATAGCCACGATAGGTACCGCGCACCGGCTCGCGCTCGACCGCCTCGTACTTCTCTAAGTCTTCCTCTGTGATGATGCCGCCGTTGGCACGCATGAAGTCGGCCAACATCTTCGCATTCTTGCCCTTGTAGAAACCATCGCGGCCCTGGTCCTGGATCAACTCCAGGGTTGCCGCTAGGTCGGCTTGTATCCAAGTGTCGCCGAGCTCATAGGCGCTGCCGTCGGCCTTTAGAAAGACCGCGCCAGAGGAGGGGTACTGATCCCAGAATGACTGATTGCTGCGAAAACCGGAGTAGAGCTCCCAAGTTACGGGGATGCCCTCACGCGCCAATTTCACGGCGGGGGC
>DIAM01000008.1:0-2046 GCA_002416505.1 Gammaproteobacteria bacterium UBA5078 | reverse complement strand
GCGGGGGCGACGAGGTCAGCCCACGGCAGCTTACCGAGTTCTTGATGGGCCTTATACATGCCCGCTACCGTGCCGGGGACGCCGACAGAGAGCAGCGAGCGGTGATTGGAGTTGTCGACCACCAACCCATCCAAGCCAAGATACATGCGCTCTGTAGATGCCAGAGGTGCCTTCTCGCGGAAGTCGAAGGTCGTCGCGTGGCCATCGTCACCGTGGTAGACCATGAACCCACCGCCGCCGATATTGCCAGCAGTTGGCCACGTGACGGCAAGAGCGAAGGCCGTCGCCACTGCAGCGTCTACCGCGTTGCCGCCCTGCTTCAGAATATCGACACCGACTTGCGAGGCGATATGAGAGGCGCTCGTCACGATGCCGTTCTTCGCACGCAGAGGAGTGCGACCACCCTCTGCGAACAGCGTGATGGACAGCAGCAGGGTCAGTGCTACAACGAGAGTCTTGCTGATAGAACGCATCTTCATGACGGCTACTCCGGGGTTCCGGTTAAATGAACAAACTGAATTTGGTGCTTAGCAATTGGCTTCCTGCCTGAGCATCTCAATATACAAGCGACGCATTAGCTGTGTCACTGGGCCGGGCTTTCCATCGGCGACTGCCTGCCCATCGATAGTCACGACGGGCATTACGATGGTGGTGGCGCTGCTCAGGAAGGCCTCGTCGGCGGCTAACGCCTCGGCGAGGCTAAAGGGGCGCTCTTCCAAGGCTATATCATGCTCTTTGGCCAGCTTAATAATCACTTTGCGTCGTATAGCGGGCAGTATCGCATTACTCAGGCCCCGCGTGATAATTTTATTGCCCTTGACGATATAGGCGGACGACGACGCCCCTTCCGTCACCAACCCCTCTTCGTGCATCCAGCCCTCGAAAGCGCCACGGCTCACAGCCTCTTGCTTGGCGAGGCATTGCGCGAGCAGATTGATGGACTTGATGTCGCGCCTCTTCCAGCGCAAGTCGGGCACCGACACCACGGCAACCCCGGTGAGGGCCTTGGGATTATCGATCAATGCTTTCGAGGAGGTAAAGCCAACGAAGCTGGTCGGCGTGTTCGCCGGGAAGGCGAAGTCGCGATCGGCGACACCGCGCGTCACCTGCATATAGACATAGCCTTCTACCACATTGTTGCGAGCGCGCAGCTCTTCGAGAATAAGCAGGTACTCTTGCTTGGTGCAGGGCCAGGCCATGCCGATCTCGCCCAGGCTGCGATCGATGCGCGCCACGGCGTGGGCAGATTCGACCAGGCGAGAGTTCAACACGGGTATCACTTCATAGACACCGTCGCCAAATAGGAAACCCCGGTCAAAAACCGAGACCTTGGCTTCTTGTTCGGGCACATAGGCGCCATTCACATATACGATCCTACTCAACGACAACTCCTGCGCTGCTAAGTGCAGCAAGTGCTTGCAATGCGGGACCGGTTACGCGTTGCACGGTCCAACCTTCCATGGGCAGTGCGCCGATGGAGCGATAAAAGGCGATTGAAGGGGCGTTCCAATCCAAAACCGACCACTCGAAACGGGAGCATTTGCGCTCGATCGCGAGCTTGGCCAGAAAACTCATGAGGGCTTTGCCAATACCCTTGCCGCGCAGGGCGGGCTGGACGTAGACGTCCTCGAGGTAAATGCCGGGGCGGCCATTGAAGGTGGAGAAGCTATGGAAAAACAGGGCATAACCGACGGGCTTGCCTTCATACTCGGCAATCAGTACTTCGGCATAGGGCCTAGGGCCAAAAAGAGTCTCAGCCAGAATCTCTGGGGTGGCGATAAGCTCGTGTTCGAGCTTCTCGTAGACGGCGAGCTCTCTGATGAAGGAGAGAATAAGCGCGCAGTCATCGACCAGCGCCGGGCGTATACGTAAAGATTGGGACGAGTCTTGCGCTGACATGTGAACAAACCTGTGTGCGTTACAAATACCGAGCATATCAATAAAGCCCAGCGCGGAGAAGGCATGAACCCTTGCTCTTCTGGTGTACTGGTCAATATATTCTCGTGCTTTCTTGCATCACTTCGTTGGTCGAGCCACGCGGCGGGG
>DIAM01000017.1:143548-262387 GCA_002416505.1 Gammaproteobacteria bacterium UBA5078 | reverse complement strand
GGTTCACTCTGACCCCTTTGATCGCCCCTTTGATCGCCCCCTTTGATCCTCTATGATGCAGGTACCCTTTCTCAAATTAAGCAATTCAATGCCAAAGAACGTCACGACAGCTGATGCGCGCCAGACTCTGCGCCGCGCAGCCCTACACCATCAAGGGCTCACGAAACTCGCACCATTTGGCGCTGGCAAACAGGCAACGCTTAGGGCTCTCGAACACTTATCCTATGTACAGATCGACACCCTCGCGGTGGTCGAACGCGCGCATCATCACATACTCTGGTCGCGCATCCCTAGTTACACACCCGTACATCTCGAGAGCCTGTTGGAGGAGCGCCAGATATTCGAGCACTGGTCCCACGCGGCTGCGTTTCTGCCTATGCGCGACTATCGCTTTGCACTGCCGCGCATGAATGCCGTGAAACGAGGCGAGTCAAAATGGTTCGCGAGTGTAAGCGACAAAGATGAGAAAGAAGTTCTAGCACGCATTCGCAGCGATGGTCCATTGGGGGCAAGGGATTTCGAGTCTTCTAAAGAGCAGCAAGGCAGCTGGTGGAACTGGAAGCCCGCAAAAAAAACCTTGGAGAAGTTATTCTTCCAAGGCGAGCTGATGGTCTCATCGCGCCAAGGCATGCAGAAAGTCTACGATTTGCGTGAACGGGTATTGCCTACCAACGCCGATACGCGCGAACCCAGTCTTCGGGAGTTTTCAGAATATCTTATAGACTCCTCACTTAAAGCACATGGTTTCACTACGCAGAAACAAGTGACTCACTTGCGCCAAGGGGCGGATCTTCGTCGCCTTATTAACACATTACTAAAGGAGCGTATCGCAGAGGGGACTCTGATTGAGCTCGCGGTGCCTGGCCTGCCCAGCGTATTCTCCGTACCCGAAATATTTGAAACTAAACGCGCACGCAGCGACAGTAAGTTGCGTCTACTCTCCCCTTTCGACAACGCGGTAATTCACCGCACTCGCATCGAGAAAATATTCGATTTTAACTACAGCATCGAGTGCTACACCCCGAAGCCCAAGCGGCAGTTTGGTTATTTTTGCCTGCCACTTCTGTACAGGGAGGCATTAGTGGGTAGGGCCGACTGCAAGGCAGATAGGAAAAACAAGCGCCTAGACGTGCTCCACCTGCATTTAGAAAGCTCGATCGCTGACCGAGAAGAATTCGACGCCGCCCTCGCACCGGCCCTGCAGAGATTCGCTGCCTTCAATGCTTGCGAATCCTACACCATACTCAAAGTCAGCGGGTCGAAGATCAAAGGGGTCAGAGTAACTTGAACTTTCAAGTTACTCTGACCCCTTTGATCCCAGCAGTTTTAATTTAGGGCAGCGCAAACACCAGCAACTCTGGAACCGGATTGCTGAGCACACTTAGTGCGATATATTGCTTACCGTTCACGGCATAAGTCATCGGGGCGCCGCCGCCATTGGCCGGCAACGCAATGGTCTTGAGCTCCTCGCCCGTCATCTTGTCCCGCGCCACCAATACCGCTCCGTCTAGAGTCGTTTGAGCATGAATCAATAGGGTTGCCGTCACCAGTACCGCCTGCCGGCCTCCGCCGCCCAGTGGGGGCAGATCGATGCCCGCGAGGTCCGGGTGATTCGTGACGGGGGCATAGTCTTTGCCATTGGCCTTCTGCCACAGTATTTCGCCCTTGTTCATGTCGATGGCGGTAATGGTGGCGTAAGGAGGCTTGAGCATCGGCAAGCCTCGAGGCCCGCGCACCGCCTGATTGGACAGGCGCAGATAGTCGAAATTCGACTCGCTCGGATCCAGTGTCGTCATCAAAGGCGCGTTCGGACTATCACTCGAGGGGATGTAGAGAATGCCATTGCGAGGGTCTACCCCCGCGCCGGTCCAATTCGCGCCTCCGCCAGCGCCGGGCAGGATGATGGTGCCGCGATTGCCGCCTGGCACAGTCTCCGAAGGCGGGGTGAACAACGGCCCATAGGTATAGTCCTTCAGAATCTCTTCGGCCTCGGCGCGTATCTCGGGCGTAAAGTCGACGAGATAGTCCACAAACATGCCTTGGCGCGCGAACGCTGGTGGCTTCGATGGGAAGGGTTGGGTGGGAGATAGGCGCTCACCCGGCAGTCCATTCTGTGGCACGGGTAGTTCGTTGATCGGCCACACGGGCTCGCCGGTTACGCGGTCCAGCACATAGGTGAAACCCTGCTTGGTCACTTGAGCTAGGGCTTTGATGGTGCGGCCATCCACATTGATATCGAGCAGATTGGGAGCGGCCGGATTGTCGAAATCCCACACGCCGTGATGAACCGTCTGGAAATGCCACACGCGCTCGCCGGTACGGGCATCTAGGGCCACAATGCTCTCGCTAAACAAGTTGTCACCGGGGCGATGACCACCGTAGAAATCATCGGTAGCCGCCTCCATAGGCAGATAGACATACCCCAACTCAAGGTCCGCGCTCATCATAGACCATACGCCACCATTGCCGGCTGTGCGCCAAGAGTCTTCTTCCCAGGTGTCGTTGCCGAACTCGCCTTCTAGGGGAATCGTGTGGAAGGTCCAGACCGTCTCGCCCGTGCGAATATCGTAGCCCCGAATCCACAAGGGAGGGCGCTCCTTGAAGCGAGGCCGGTTCGACGTGATCTGCGACACCACGAGGATATCGCCAACGACAATGGGCGGAGAGACCGAGCCCAGCGGTTGCGAGCCCAGATAATCTAGTTCGTCGCGCGTGGCGCGAGGGATGCCATCGGTCAAGTCGATGCGGCCATTAGCGAAACTGCTATCGACCGAACCATCTTCCAGTTTGAGCGAATATACGAAGCCATCGTTGGTACTGACTAAGATGCGCTGCTCATCGCCGTCACGCCAATAGGCCACTCCGCGCTGGTGAAAACCCAAGGCGCCTACCGGGGCCCCATTGCGATAGACCTCGGGATTGAAATGCCACAGGGTCTGGCCAGTGACCCCATCTATCGCCGCCACCTGATTCAGCGACGTAATCATATACAGCGTGCCATCGATCATCAGGGGCGTGCCCTGCATGCGCCCGAATGAGACCTCCCGGTCCACATCGTCGAAGTTCAGATCGCCATCGAGCGAACGCCAGCGCCACGCTAGGGCTAGTTGGTCGAAGTTCTCGGCATTGATTTGGTCCAGAGCGCTGTATTTCGTGGACCCGGAGTCGCCCGCATAGCTGGCCCACTGGCCGTCGTTAACACCATATTGTGCATGACTCGAGATGCAAAAAAATAGCGCGCCCGTATAGAGCAATGGCTTCACTATGTCGCTGATTGTGCTTGTTTTTATTATTTTCACACGCATTGTCCCCCAAGGAACTTAAACCAGAAGGAAAATCAAGAAACCCAGTGTAGGCAAATCTGGCGGGGAAGAATAGTTTGTTTTTGACTGGAGTAGGCAACAATCACCCCCAAAACCACATTCTAGAATGCGTTTACACACGAACGGTGTAGGACTATAGTTCGCTGTATAAGATCACCTCGATGTTTTGCGGTCTTCTCGGTGGGCTAGTTCGAAAACAGACGTCTTATTGGCGCAGAATAATAAAAAGGAGTTGTTCATGAGAATTAAGCACTGGAAGTCCCTTGCCACGGGCCTATTGGCAACATTGGCCTATGTCAGCCCCTCACACGCGGCAGACCCTATCGGCAACTTCGCGTTGCTAGATGTTAAGGGAGATTTTCACCAACTCAACAAGTATGGCTACCAAGACGCGCTAGTTATCGTTGCTCAGGCTAACGGTTGCGAGGCCAACTATGTAGACAACTTCAAATACAAACTACTCGAGACTGACTACAAGAACGCCAACATCAGTTACCTGATGCTCAATATCGCTGGCGAGAGTCGCGACGCGGTACGCCAGGAGGCCGAGACCTTCGACTACGAGTGGCCGATGCTGATCGACAGCTCGCAGCTCGTCGCGGAATCCCTCGGCATCACCAAGGCCGGGGAAGTCGTTATCATCGACCCCCAGCGCATGCAAATTCTCTATCGCGGCCCCGTGCAATCGGGCGCGCGCGCCAATGACCCGGTGCGCATGCAGATTGACGCCGCATTCGAGACGGCGATGACCGGCGATACTCGCAGTGCCGAGACGGTCGCCATAGCGGCCGATGGTTGCGAAGTGACTTTCCCTGGCAAGCAGATGCACGCGTCCAACGCGCCCGACTATGTCAACGACATAGCCCCAATCCTGAAAGAGCAGTGTGTCGAATGTCACCGCAAGGGTGGCATCGCCCCTTTCGCGATGGACAGCCACCAGATGGTGATGGGCTGGTCCACGATGATGCGCGAGACGCTGATGACTAAGCGTATGCCACCCGCGCAGGTAGACCCCGACATCAAGCACTTCCAGAACGCTCGTTACATCAGCGATGAAGACCTGCAGACACTCGTGCATTGGATCGATGCCGGTGCACCGCGTGGCGACAATATGGTTGAGCCATTGGCCGGCCTTACCTTCCAGGAAGGCTGGGATCTCGGCGAGCCAGACCTCGTGGTTTATGCAGAGGACTTCGTAGTCCCAGCCACCGGCGTTATCGACTATCGCTACCCGATCATCGATCTCCCATTCGAGGACGATGTGTGGGTGAAGGCCGTGCAGTTCGTGCCACAAGAACGCTCTGTCGTGCATCACATGATTGCCAGCATCGTCGAGCCACAATACAGCCGCGAACTCGAAGCGGAAGAGCGTGGTGAGGTGCGTTTCCTCGAGGGCTATGCGCCAGGTAAAGAGGCGGCTACCGTATTCCCCGAAGGCACAGGCGTGCTCATCCCCAAGGGCTATAAGATTCGCCTAGACTCTCACTACACGACAATGGGCAAAGAGGTGCGTGATCGCACGGCTATCGGCATCTACTTGTCTGACGAGGTGCCAGAGCACGAATTCCGCACCTACCGCCTGTCCCACGAAGGGCAGAATCTGGTGATTCCAGCTGGAGAGATGGATCACCGCATGTATGCGAGCTACACCTTCGACAAGGAAGTGACTCTGTTCGCATTCCGCCCTCACATGCATACCCGCGGCAAAGACATGCGCTTCAAGGTGATCTACCCCGACCACAGCTCCGAAGACCTCATCAATGTCGCGAACTATAATTTCAATTGGCAGCCTACCTATCGCCTGACCGACCCAATGGTAATCCCCGCGGGCTCACGCGTGGTGATCGACGGCGCCTTCGACAATTCCGAGTTCAATCCGGGTGCGATCGACCCTAGCGTTGACTCCTTGGGCGGCTTGCAGACTTGGGACGAGATGTTCGCGGGTTATTTGACTTATACCTATAACGACGAGATGTAGGTCTACATTGCTTCCACTAGAGGGGTCAGAGTCACTTGCGCGCAAGAGGCTCTGACCCCTACTCATTTCAAAGGCTAAAAAATGACAAAAATAATAAAACGCATTGGCATCGCATTGGGTTTGGTCCTGGTAATAGGTGCGACTTACTACGTATTCACCGCTCCCTACACCCGCATCGCAGGGGTGCGTATCGGCGGCACCCTCACGCCCCCGCCTGCGGATTGGAACACCGTCAATGGCCGTGGAGTCGGCTGGATCAAGACGGGTGGCTTCCCTCCATTCGTAGTGCATATGATCTACTCCACCGATGAAGGTGGCATAATCACCGCCACGAGACCCGATGGCGGCTACTGGGCAAAGCGTGCGCGAATCGCCCCGAATGGATATATCCGCGTGGGCGACGAAACCTTCGCGATGAAGGCCACAGAGATTTTCGGAGACGCTAAGATCCCCTACCTCGAGAGCTATGGCAGCAATAACAATATGCCGATGCGCTACGATTTCACGGGTGAAATTATCCGCGGACAGAACGAACCCTTATATACTTGGGAAGTGTTCTATTGGACGCCGCGCTGAGCGTCAACACGTTTAAAACCCACATGGATAAGCACAGGATCAACCTATGAGACCCACAAGCACTGCCCTCGCAAGCCTCCTCCTCGCATTTAGCACCAGCGCCGCAGTGGGGGCCGAGAGTGTATTGTTCATCGGCAATAGCTTCACCTATGGCTTCGGTGCGGCCGCTCGATTCTACCGTGCCGATACGGTGACCGATCTCAACAACGAAGGCATCGGCGGCGTACCGGCGTTGTTCAAGTCTTTCACAGATCAGGCGGGCCTAGATTACGAGGTGTCTCTGGAGACCCGGGGCGGCAGCGGGCTCGATTTCCACTTGGCCGAGAAGCGCGGCGTGATCGGGCGTCAGCCTTGGGACAACGTCGTTATGCATGGCTATAGCACTCTGGACAGCGCCCAACCCGGCAACCCCGCCACGCTCGTTGCGACGGCTGGGCAAATGGCCGACTTCCTGCACGGCTTAAATCCGAATGTTAGAGTCTACCTCACCGCTACGTGGTCCCGTGCCGATCAAGTCTATGTGGAGGATCGCCCTTGGTCGGGCATGGCAATCGAACAGATGGCACTCGATATTCGTGCCGGCTACGATCAAGCCGCCGCCAGTCATGCGGCGATAAAGTCGGTCAATCCAGTGGGTGAGGCATGGACACGGGCGATGACACTCGGCATCGCCGACTCAAACCCCTATGACGGCATCGAGCCAAACAAGGTGAACCTGTGGACCTATGATCACTACCATGCCAGTGACTATGGCTACTACCTCGAGGCCCTAGTCGTGTTCGGCAATATCACCGGCAAGGACCCACGCTCCCTCGGCGAAAACGAGTGTTCCGCCTACGAGCTGGGCATGTCGCGCACGCAAGTCAGCGCGTTGCAACAAGCCGCATTCGAGCAACTCGCCAGCGAAGGCAAGGTCACGGCTAGCCCCCTCATCCTGCCAAGACCCGTCTCGCCCGAACACTGTCAGTGATCTGCATTAACACCTACGTCTGGCTTTACTGCTAAAGCGCGCGCCATTCGAACGCTGATTCGATGAAACGCCGCTTTGGCAAGCCAGCCACCTCTCCCGTCAGTAGTGTGCGCGATCCTTCGCGTGTAACCTCTGCTCCCGTAATACTCCCCATCCAATAAAGTTTATTGTCGAGGTCAAACGCTAATGTTTAAACGTTATGTTCTTAAATCTTTCGCTTTGTTTGCACTGCTATTGAGCGCACAGTTTGCCAGCGCCGATGTCAGCGGTAGCTGGGTATTTGCCGTGACAATAATGGATCAGACCGGCAATCCACAGGTCACGATGGTGCAAGATGGCGCTGTACTAACGGGTCACTACAACGGCCAACTAGGCAACTCTGACTTCAAAGGCACTGTGAACGGCGATGATTTCCAATTCGTCCTGGCTAGCGAAGCAGGCTCTGTAACATACAAGGGCACTCTGCAAGCGGACGGCACGATCAAGGGTTCCCTCGACGCTGCAGGTATGGCGCAAGGCACTTTCACAGCGAAAAAATCTAACTAAAGTTCAATCTTGTAGCCGACCCCATAGGTCGAGACGATCCACTCTTTGCCTTCGGCATTCGCGTCGCCAAGCTCGCTAAGTTTCTTGCGCAGTTTGGTCACGTGGCTGTCGATGGTGCGTTCGCTGCCCCGCATAGATGCACCCCCAACCCAAAAATAGACCAAGCAAAAAATGACGTTCCATATTCATGATGCTTTCTTAGCACCCCACGCTAAACAGGGATGCATTGCGATAGCGCGATCGGCTTAGCGGTTCAGCGGCAGGCGCGTGGTGAATCTTGTGATTGCGGTACTAGACTCGACGCGGATCTCGCCCTCGTGGGCTTCGATAACCGATTTGACGATCGCGAGGCCTAGCCCCGCCCCCTCGCTATTGCGCGCGCGGGACGGGTCGATGCGATAGAAGCGATCGAAGATGCTGGCCAGATGATTCGGGGCAATGACCGGCCCGTTATTCTCCACCGTAATCACCGCGCTCCGATCATCCTGCGCCAGGGTGACATTCACGACGGCGTTTCTTGGTGAATGATAGATCGCATTGGAGAGCAGGTTCGTGAAGGCGCGGCGCAGCAAGTCGCGATCGCCCTGCACTAGAACGCTCTTGGGATTGACCGCGAGAGTGACGCCGCGCTCATCCGCGAACGCGTCGAAAAATTCGAACAGCGCCTGCAACTCTTCCTGCAAGTCGATCGGCGTGCTGCTCAGTTTTATCAAGCCGTTCTCGCTCTTGGCGAGCCACAGCATATCGTTCACCATCTTGTTCAAGCGTTCCTGTTCTTCCAAAACAGAGTAGAGCAATTCGCGATAGTCCGCTTCGCTGCGCGCCTTGGATAAACCCACCTGAGTCTGCGTGATCATATTGGTTAGGGGTGTGCGCAGTTCGTGGGCGATGTCGTCGGAGAAGTGCGACAATTTACTGAAGCCCACCTCGAGCTGCTCGATCATCTGATTGAAGGACAGCACGAGGTCTTGCAGCTCGCTGGGCACGGCGATGGGGTCCAGGCGAGTATCCAGTTTATTGGTTTGAATGGTGCGCACTCGGTGGCTTACCCCGCGCAGGGGGCGCAGGCCTTGGTAGACGCCAACCCATGCCGCGAGCAGAGTTAAAACCCCAGCGCCGAGTATGATTAGCCATAGGCTCTGCCGAAAAGAGTCTAGGAATTCCATATGGAACTCCATGTCGATGGCGCTGATGATCTGATAGTTCACACCCGCAGCCGAACTCGCGACCACCACGCCGCGGTAGGTCTTATCGTCGATGGTCCACAACTCCAAGTGCTCCACGTCGACAGTCGCAGCGGGGGAAACGCTAGGGAGCGCGGAAGAAAAATCCAAACCGGCGGAGCTAAATAGAATGGTACCTGCCCCATCTTTGACCTCATAGAACACACCATGGTGGCCCGAGATCGCGGAAGATAGGCTCGCAGGTAACTCGACTATGTCGCTACCCTCGTGTGCTAGTGCGTGCTCTATGGAGTCCACCATCACGCGCAGCTCATCGGCATCTTGCTCGATGAAATGGCGCTCTACGGTGCTGAGCACCAGACGACTAATCAGCAACAGGCTGAGCCCGATGGCAAGCATCACGAATAGCATGACGCGCAGAGACAGGGACAGTGGCCGCTTGAACTTAGGCTTCATCGGCTTGCTCCAACTCCAGCTTGTAGCCCATGCCGCGCACGGTGTGAATTAGTTTCGGCTCGAATTCATCGTCGATCTTGGAGCGCAGGCGGCGGATCGCGACATCGATGACATTGGTGTCGCTGTCGAAATTCATATCCCACACCTGCGAGGCAATGATCGAGCGCGGCAGCACCTCGCCCTGGCGCCGCATCAACAGCTCCAGCAGGCAGAATTCCTTGTGACTGAGATTGATGCGTTTGCCCGCGCGAGTAACGCGGCGTTTGAGTAAGTTGACCTCGAGATCGGCAACCTGCAACTCGTCTTGCGCAACAGGGGCTTGCGTGCGCCTTAGGAGGCTGCGCACCCGGGCCAAGACCTCCACGAAGGCGAAGGGCTTGATGAGATAGTCGTCTGCGCCGAGCTCCAGCCCCTTGACGCGATCGTCGACACTGTCGCGGGCGGTAAGGAAGAGCACCGGGGTGGTATTGTTCGCCTCGCGCAGGGATTGGAGGATGCGCCAGCCATCCACGTCGGGCAGCATGACGTCCAGAATGATGAGGTCGAAACTCTCCGTCATGGCCAGATGATGACCGTCGAGCCCGTTGCGCGCCAAGCTCACGGCAAACCCAGCCTCGGTAAGGCCCTGGCGCAGATAATCCGCGGTCTTCGTCTCGTCCTCTACCACCAATAAACGCATGTCTTTGTGTCTCTGCTAAAGCGATTTCTTGAGGCTAGTGGGGTCATACTAACAATTGGATGACATCAAGATTACAAAGTTCTCATCTTCCCGTCATCGGTGTGCAAGCCAAGCTTAGTTACAGTGGTGCCTAAGATCCGAATTTAAAGGCAACACGAATGCACAAACGACCACCCCTGCCACACTCCCAGTCCCGTCGGCAATTGCTGCAGAGCCTAATCTTGGGGAGCGTCGCAAGCGCCCTGCCCTCTACAACGCTAGGCGCGCAGTCTAACACCATCGCCGCTGCCGCGCGGGGCACTGCGCCTGTAATTCATGGGCCAGTGGTAGACCTCGTGGTCGAGCAGGCGCTGGTGAATTTCACAGGGCAAACGCGCATCGCCACGACGATCAACGGCTCTATTCCCGCGCCGACCCTGAAGTTTCGCGAGGGCGACGAAGTCACTATTCGCGTCAGTAATCGCCTGCAGGTCCAGACCTCCATCCACTGGCACGGCATCATCCTGCCCTTCCACATGGATGGCGTGCCGAGCATCAGTTTCGACGGCATCCCTCCCGGTGAGACCTTCACCTACCGCTTCAAGCTAGAACAGAGCGGCACCTATTGGTACCACTCCCACAGCGGCTTTCAGGAGATGACGGGGATGTACGGCGCCCTGATCATCGAGCCGGTAGAGGACGAGGTCCAACCAGTAGAGCGCGACTACATCGTGCAGCTGTCCGACTGGACCGATGAAGAACCGCTGCGCGTGTTCAATAAACTGAAGATTCAGAGCGACATGTACAACTTCAATCAGCCGACCGTAGGAGACTTCTTCGCCGATGTCGCCAATGGCGGTATCGGCTTGGCCATGGACAAGCGCCGCATGTGGAATCAGATGCGGATGAACCCAACGGATCTCGCCGACTTGTCTGCCCACACGCTGACTTTTCTGATGAATGGCAGCCCCGCTGACGCAAACTGGACCGCGATCTTCAAACCCGGGGAGCGAGTGCGTCTGCGTATCATCAACGCCTCCAGTAATACGATATTCGATGTGCGCATCCCCGGCCTGCCGATGCAGGTCGTGCAAGCGGATGGTCAGAACGTCAAGCCAGTATCGGTAGACGAGTTCCGCTTCGGCCCCGGTGAGACCTACGATGTCATCGTCGCGCCTAGCGATGACGCCTACACCATCTTCGCCCAGAGCATGGATCGTAGTGGTTACGTGCGTGGAACCCTAGCCGTGCGAGCGAACTTAGAGGCGAGCGTGCCTAGGATAGATACATTCGAGCAACTAAGCATGGCAGACATGATGGGCGACATGGGGGCGATGGCGGGTATGGACCACAGCGCTCATACAGCGCCAATTGCAGCCGTGGATCACAGCGCACACGCGGCACCCGCAGCGACAGTGGATCATAGCGGCCACAACATGGCTGAAGATCCTCTAGCCCTGCCTTCAAAGACAGTACGCCATGCGAGCACCGAGTACGGCGCCAGCGTCGATGCGCGCATAGACACGCCGCGAAGCAATCTCGATGACCCGGGCGTGGGGCTGCGCAACAATGGCCGGCGCGTACTGACCCTGGCCGATCTGCGCTCACTAGAGCCATTGGATAAATCGAAGACACCAAGCCGCGAGATCGAGCTGCACCTCACCGGCAATATGGAGCGCTACAGCTGGTCATTCGATGGCTTGGAGTTCGGCGATAGCACGCCAGTGCATATGCGCAAAGACGAGTTGGTGCGCGTCATATTGCAGAACGACACGATGATGACTCACCCCATGCATCTACACGGCATGTGGAGCGACATCGAGAACGAAAACGGAGAGCTGCTCTCACGCCAACACACGATTCTGGTGCACCCGGCCCAGCGTATTAGTTTTCTCGCCACCCCGAGAGATGTCGGCCAGTGGGCTTGGCACTGCCACCTAATGTTCCATATGGACGCGGGGATGTTCCGCAAGGTGATCGTGTCATGAAGCGTCTATTACTCGCCACAGCACTGTTATTAAGTACCGCCGCTGCGCTTGGGCAGGACAGTCACGATCACGGAGGCACGCAAGACACTACTGCGCCAGCAGATGCACGAGACCCTCACGCCTACTCAGGAGGCTTTACCCGTACCGAGGGGCCCTACGCATTGAACAATGCCGAGCATGGCATGCACCACATCTCGGAGCCTATTCTGTCGATTCTAGGCGATCACTTCGAATACGCCCCGGACTCGAACACAAGCAGCTACGATATGCAGGCATGGTATGGCACTAGCTTCAACCGCTTCATCATCAAGTCCGAGGGCAGCCTCGCGCAGCACGGCGAGTATAAGAATCAAACCGACCTGCTGTGGGGGCGTGCGTTCACAGCGTTCTGGGACTCACAGCTTGGGCTGAGGATAGATTCGAAAAGCGAGGGCAAGGACCGACAATGGCTAGCGGCAGGAATACAGGGCCTAGCCCCCTACTGGTTCCAGCTCGATGCCACCGCCTATCTCGGCGCCCAAGGACAAAGCGAGGTCGTCTTCAACTCCGAATACGAGATGTTACTGACCCAGCGGCTGATCTTGCAGCCGCGTCTCGAGCTCACCCTGCGCGGCAAAGACGACCCGGTTAACTTATTGGGCAGCGGCTTGGCCAATGCCGCATTCGGACTGCGCTTACGCTATGAGTTCTCGCGGCAGTTTGCCCCGTTTATAGGCGTTGAGACAGAAAAACGCTTCGGAGACACTGCCGACCTCCTACGCAGATTTGGCGAAAAAAATAGCGAATCACGCTATTTTGCCGGCATTCGCTTCTGGTTCTAGAGCCTAATCAAGCACTTAGACCACCAATCCCGCCGAGAGTCAGATGCTCGCGGCCTAAAGAAAAAAAGGATTTATCGTCGCTATTGACCTATGTGTTAGACATAGGTGTAGCCTTGCATCATTGAACAGAATTGATGGACTAGCGAAGCACTCTTTTAGGTCCTCAAGGAGAGATGAGCATGCGCGTGAAAGAAGTTGCCGAGAGATTAGGTGTCACTGCGGACACCGTGAGGTTCTATACCCGGATTCGACTGCTGAATCCAAACACCAACCCCCATAATCAATACAAAGAATATTCACACGCCGACGTCGAGCGCCTGAAGTTTGTGGTTGCCGCTCGCTCCCTCGGGTTCACCGTGGAAGATATCAGCACCATCATCGCGAAGGCAGAGGATCATCAGTCCCCCTGCCCGACCGTGCGCCAAATTATCGAGAAGCGTCTAGAGGAAACTGAGCAACAGTTCCAAGACCTGATCGCGCTGCGCGCCCGCATGAGTGCGGCGATCGCGCAATGGGAGAACATTCCGGATCGTGTTCCCAATGGACACATGATCTGCCACATGATCGAGAGTTTTGCAGGAGGAGCTAGTGATGACTCAGAAAAATGAACACAGCAAAGAGTTGACCTTCATGGTCGATGGCGCCAGTTGCTCCAGCTGCGTCATGAAGATAGAGAACAGCCTAAAGGCCGTGAGTGGCGTAGAGAACGCCGCCATGAACTTTGCCGATAGAACGGTGACGGTCACGGGCTCTGCAAATGCTGCCACTCTGATCGACGCGGTCAAGGCTGCGGGCTATGGTGCGACGGAGCAGCATACAGAGAATGACGACGAGTTACTCGAGGAGAAGGAGCGCAGCGACGAGGCCTACTACAAGCATCTAGTGCGCGACATGCAGATCGCCCTCGGCCTAGGCGTACCGCTCATGCTCTATGGCTTGATCACCGGCGACATGAACGTGGAGACTGGGTTAGAGCGCATATCCTGGCTCACGGTGGGCCTGTTGACCCTAGCCGTGATGATTTTCTCCGGCAGGCATTTCTATGTCGGGGCCTGGCATTCGTTTAAGAACCACAGCGCCAATATGGACACCCTCATCGCGCTGGGTACAGGCACCGCATGGCTCTACTCCATGAGTGTTGTGATAGCGCCCGCGTTGTTTCCCGAGATGGCGCGCCACGTGTACTTCGAGGCCACCGCGATGATCATAGGCCTCATCAACTTAGGCCTAGCCTTGGAGTTAAAGGCCCGTGGCCGCACCTCCGAGGCGATCAAGAGGCTCATCGGCCTGCAGCCCAAGACGGCACGCGTGGTGCGCGACTCGGGCGAGGTAGATATCGCTATCAAAGACGTACAGCTCGAAGACGTTGTGCGCGTGCGCCCGGGCGAGAAGATTCCTGTCGATGGCCAAATCACCGAAGGCAGCACTACGATAGACGAGTCCATGCTGACGGGCGAACCGATGCCCGTTACCAAGCAGGTAGGCGATACCGTATCTGCCGGCACCATCAACAAGAGCGGATCGTTCCTGTTCAAAGCGAATAAGGTCGGCAAGGACACCATGCTCGCGCAGATCATCGGCATGGTGAAACGCGCACAGAACTCCAAGCCCCCGATTGGGCGCATGGCCGATGTCATCTCCTCTTACTTCGTGCCAACCGTCATGATCATCGCTGTACTCAGCGCGCTGGCGTGGTTGAATTTCGGACCACAGCCCACCATCGCTTTTGCGATCGTCTCCGCCACCACTGTGCTCATTATCGCCTGCCCTTGTGCTCTTGGGCTGGCAACGCCGATGTCCGTGATGGTTGGCGTAGGCAAGGCTGCGGAAGCCGGCGTGTTGATTCGCAACGGCGAGGCCCTGCAGACCGCCTCCAAGATTAGCGCGATGGTCCTAGACAAGACCGGCACGATCACCGAGGGCGTGCCCGCCGTGACCGACGTGCTCACCATCGGCGATAGGAGTGAGGAAGAGGTCCTGCGCCTAGCATCGAGCCTAGAGGCAGGCTCGGAGCATCCTCTTGCCCAGGCCATTGTCGAGTCCGCGCAGAAACGCGGCATCGAGCAGGCCAAGATCAGCGATTTCGATGCGATCTCCGGACAAGGTGTGAAGGCGACACTGGACGGCATGGAACTGCTGTTTGGCAATCAGACCCTCATGCAGGAGAACTCGGTCGCGATCGACGAGTACATCGATAAGGCACAGGCACTCGCGGCGCAGGCGAAGACCCCTATGTACTTCGCGGTGGACAATAAACTGCAGGCCATCATCGCGGTGGCAGACCCGATCAAGAAGGACTCCATTGCCGCCATCAAGCGTCTGCGCCAGCAAGGCATCAAGGTCATCATGCTCACTGGAGACAACCGCGACACGGCCAAGGCGGTGGCTGAGGCTGCGGGTGTACAAGACTACTTCGCCGAGGTCCTGCCCGGTCAGAAGGCGGACAAGATCAAGGAGCTGCAGGCCCGTGGCGAGATCGTCGGCATGAGTGGCGACGGCATTAACGACGCACCCGCATTGGCCATGGCCAATGTCGGTTTCGCCATCGGCACCGGCACCGACGTCGCCATCGAGAGCGCCGACATCACGCTGATGCGCGGCTCCCTGCATGGCTTGGCCGACGCGATCGCGATCAGTAAGGCCACGCTGCGCAACATCAAGCAGAACTTATTTGGCGCCTTCATCTACAACGTAGCGGGAGTGCCTATCGCGGCGGGTTTGTTATACCCCTTCATCGGCGTGTTGCTCAACCCAGTGATCGCCGGCGCGGCAATGGCCTTCTCCTCGCTGACCGTAGTCACCAACGCCAATCGCTTAAGGCTGTTCAAAGCCAGTACTCATTAGAAGGATACGCATCATGCTCATTATCAATATTGCAGGGCTCGCCCTTATAGCACTCATCATCTGGTGGTTCTGGCTCTATAAGCCAAAGCAAGCAGCGGTCTCGGATAGCGACATAGTCATTAAGGTAGAGAACGGGGTGTATCAACCCTCGCGCTTGAGAATAGCGGTGGACAAACCCGTCACTCTCTATTTTGAGCGCCTAGATCCCTCGCCTTGTGCGGAGATGGTGCAGTTCCCAGACCTTGAGATCAGCGAGACTCTGAGGCTCAATGAAAAAGTAGGCATCGACATCCCTGCCCTGGCTGCAGGCAAGTATGCCTTTCACTGCCAGATGCAGATGTACAAAGGGGAGTTGCATGTCGAGTGATGGGGTCAGGTTCCTTGATTTTGAAAAAATCAAGGAACCTGACCCCATGATTCTTGCATGATTCTCTATCTATACCGCGCAAGAATGTCCTCCACCGTGATACCCACGCCATTCTTGATGATCAACTCGATGTCCGCAGTGTGGCGCACATCCTCCAAAGGATTGCCGCGCAGCAGCAGCATGTCGGCAATCTTGCCCACTTCGATGGAACCCAAATCGCGATCTACCTTGGCGTAGCGCGCAGCGTTCAGCGTCACCGCCTGCAGCGCCGCGTGGTTACCCACTACTGCGGCATAGGCGCGCAGCTGTGCGTGCAATGCAAGCGCTGGCCAGCTAAGGGGGGTATCCGACCCTATCGTGACTAGCCCACCGCCCGCCGCGATCGCCGCCGGAGTCGCGAGACTATCGCGCACCGCCTGCCACTGCGCCTGGGTAGGAGCCGTGGAAGCCTCGCGAATGATCTGCTCCTGATAGTTCACTGGCATGAGAGTTCTAAAACGCGGGTCATCCAAGATCGCGGGGTCGTCCCCGAGGATATTGTTGCGCGAGGTGTGGTGGCTGGATAGGTTGAAGTCGCCCTGCATGAACAGCGTCATCACGTCTTGATAGCTATTGCCCTGCGGGGATTCGGCCCAGCTATAGCCCATGCGCTGGCTGGCAGATAAATGGGTGGCGGCGCTGATGCCAGACTGGATGCCGGGGGAGAGGAAATGAGAGCCGCTAGGCAGCCCCAGTGCGCCGGCGAAACGCGCGGTCTCTTGCATATAGGAGACGGGGGCGCGCACATAGACCTTGTAGAAGTGCATGCCTAGGGCCTGAGCCTTGTCGAGCTCCAAGGCCAACGCCTCGGCGTCGTGAACCGAGCGGTGGTGGCCATAGTAGGGCCGCTGACCGTCGAACAGGGGCGACGGCAACATGCGCGGCCCCAGCAGTTGCCCGGACTCGATAGCCTCGTGAATCTCCAGGCTGTGATAGGGGGAGCCGCCATTGGACAGCCCGGTGGTGATGCCATAGGCCAGTGTCACCCCCCACCACTTGGCAGTGAGGTCGAGCACGCGCGGGTGCAGGTGCGAATCCCAGAGTCCTGGCATGACGGTGAGCTCGGAGGCATCGATGAAGCGCGCACCGGCCGCGCGGGCGGCTGCTTCTGGATTATCGCCAGCGGGCATTATCGCCGCGATGCGACTGCCTTCGAGCACGATTACCCGGTTGCGTTGTAGCTCTGGGTTCACGCCATCCCACAGGGCACCGGCCAAGATATGGCTCGTGCCCTGCGCCGCCTGTCTTTGCCACTGCAGATCCAGAGCAAGCTGCTCATCGCTGCTGCCGTCCACTTGCGCGATGCGCAGCTTGCCACTGGCGAGATAGACGATGCTGCGGGAATCTGCGCCCCAGGCGGGCATGTCGGCGGCGAATTCACTCAGCTGACGCGCAGGCCCGGTGGGCGTGCCATTGTCCGTCACCGGCATCACATGCAGCACCGAGCGCATTATGAAGGCCAACCACTTGCCGTCGGGTGACCACACCGGGCCCGACTCATAGCGGTCTGATAACTGTTCGGGGAGTGGGCCGGGCTCGTGAAAGGCGGATGCGCCAGTGTCGACGTTGACGGTGCGAATCACGTTGCGCCCTTCCCGGTAACGGCTATTGGCGGCTTGAATCTCGGCGAAGACGACGGTGCTGCCATCGACAGACCAGCTGGGTGCCCCCATGGCATTGCCATAGACCTGATCCACGATATGCCGAGACTGCCCGGTCGCGACGTCGTGCACGCGCAGGGATTGGTCGCGGCCATCGACATAGGCGATGCGCGAGCCATCCGGCGACAAGGCTGGGAATATCATCTGGGCGTCCGCCGTCGTAGTGATGCGCTCGATGGCGCCACTCGCGATGTCTGCGGCATACAGATCGGGCCGGCCATCGCCATGACGGTCGGAGGTGAAATAGACGCGCCCGTCGTGTGCACTCCAGAGCACGGTGCCGACCGTGTCGCGCTCGTCGGTAAGGCGAACCGGTGCCTCGCCTATGGGCATCACCCACAGATCATTGAGGGCAGCGAAGGCGACATGGCTACCAGTAGGAGACAGCGCTGGGGAATAGATTCCAAGCGCCATCTGTGGCGCTGGGTCATCGAGTGCACGTGACCGAGTCTCGACGATTGGACGTTGCAGAGTGAATGCCGCCGCGAACGGGATGATCTCGAAACTGCTGGAGCCCAGCGCGCGCAATTTTATCTGCCCATCGGCCGTGTAGACGAAGCGACCATCGGGCAGCCAGGAGACGGGAAACGGAAAGACGTCCTCGCCACTGGTCAATGCCTGCTCTTCGCTGACTAGTTGCCGCTCATGGCTCTGATACAGCACTCCGGAACCATCGGGCAGCCATGCGGGGGCATACACCGCGCGTTCACCTTGAGAGAAGGTGCCCAATGTACTTGTTTGTCCCGATGAGTTAACGCTGCGAATGACGTCGCCATCGACATACGCGATGCTCGCGCCATCGGGAGACCACGCGGGGGAATGGGCATCGTTCGCCGATTGGGTCCAGCGCCGATACTCGCCACTGCCGAGATCGAGGGTCCAGATATCATAGCTGCCCTCGCCACTGCGATCGGACGAGAAGGCGATGCGCGAGCCAGACCATGCCGGCTCGCGGTGATCGTAGTAGCCACTAGTCAGCGCCTTAGCCTCGCTGCCATCGGCGGCGATGCTCCAAATCTGATAATAGTGTTCGTCGAAATTCTGAAAAGCGATGCGAGAGCCGTCGGGCGACCATACGGGTGCGGTCGCCTCCATATCCCAGGTGCTAATGCGCGTGGCATCGCCGCCCTCGATCGGCAGAGTCCAGAGCGCGCTCTGCACGGCGATCACCATGGACTCGCCGTCGGGGGCAACGGCGGCCGCCATATTGGTGCCCTGCGTTAACACTATAGGAATCTGCCGCGCCTGGGGTGTTTGCGCAGACGCCTGTTGAGGCAAACCGAACATGCCTGCGGTAAACGCCGCCACTAAGGCCAGTGCACACGCACTCGTGCGCCGAATCGAAACCTGAAACATAGTCACTCCCTATTGATCTAAACTGCCCTATTCACGAGGCTTGTTGGCAGCAATATCCACGCCAGTGCTCTCCTAAGCGCTTCCCTGAGCGCGAAGCTATGACACAACGCAGATAATTACTGACACATGGTCAATACCGAATGTGCCGGTTTGCGTGGCGCTTTGGAAGCGCAAATGCACGATTTATGTCAGCACGGCCCGATTACCGCCGTTGCATGCCGCTTAGCGGGGCAAAGTCAGTACAGACAGCGCGTACACTTTCTGCGAATATCTGCGGGGCTCCAAGCTCTCTATGCCCAAGAGATCGCCCCTCTTCATAACTCTAAGGACCTTAATGATGATCAAGAGATTTGTATTAATCGCCGCCCTGCTGTGCGGCGCCTCTCCCGCTAGCTTCGCCGCCTCGGACGATGTGTATTGGGCCTGTAGCAATCTGGTCACCGACTACGCCTATCACCGCGACCAATTCAACGCCAAGGAGTTTGCCGAGCTATTCACCGAGGATGCCTCGCTAACGGTCGTCAACCAGACCTGGGTAGGACGCAGCGAGATCGAGCAGCGCATCGAGGCGCTCAAGACGGGCTCCACTATCCGCCACGAGATGAGCACCATCCGCATCGTCCCCGTCGACGCCGATCATGCCACGGGCGTGAGCTATGCCACGATCTATAGTGCACCGGCGGGCGAGACCTCGGTCAGCGGCTTCGCCCTGATGGGGGAATACCACGATGAGTTCGTGCGCACCGCGCAGGGCTGGAAGTTCAGCAAGCGCGTCCTGGTGTCTAAATACTCGCTAGAGCGCTAATCCCATGCGCAGCTTTTCCTGCAGGAAGTGATGATAAGGCGTAAAATCGCCCCATATGAAGGCGCTAGCCTGAAGGAGAAGGCAAATGAGATATTTGACAATCGCCCTATTGACGCTGGGGTTCACGAGCACCGCGCTCGCACAATCGGCACTTGAGAGTTGCACAGAAGTGCCGGAGTTGGCCGCGGACGTAATGAGGAATCGACAGGTTAATTACGACATCATGCTGATGCTCAACCGCATTAGTGGCGAGTTGACCGACCACGTCGAACTGTTGAGTTGGGCACAGGCCATGATCGATATGGCCTATGCACAGCCCAGCGCGACAACGCCCGAGGCGCGCGCGCAGCAAGTCGAAGACTTTGCAGCACTCTGGCAGGAGCGCTGCATCAGCAAGATGCCGCAATAAGGTAAATTAGGGTTCGCGCTTCCACAAGTCATGAGTCACTTCAGGCTCGACCACCTGGGCCTGCTCCACCTCTTTACGCAGGCGCTGTTGCAGGCCCTTGAGGAAGTTGCGCAGCAATTGATCTTCGCAGTGGCGGTAGTGCTTGTGACCGGGCTTGCGGAATAGCGCCGAAAGCTCATGCTTGCTGAAACTCAGTCCGGTCTCGAGCAATAGGGCCTGCACATCATCGGATTGCAGGTTCAAGGCGATACGCAGCTTCATCAATACCATATTGTTGCTCAGAGTCTTCTCTGGCACCGGCTGCACGCCTTCGCGTCGCCCGCGTTTCTCGTTGATAAGCCCGTTGAGGAACTGCGCCATCTGAGTATCGCTAATCGGTTCGAAGCCAGGATCTTCATCGGGCTTGAGCCAGGCGCAGACTTGGGTGCGCTCTACCGCGAGATCGCCACTGGCGAACACCTCCATCATCTTCTGGTCGTCGAAATCGAATGTGTAGCGAATGCGGCGCAGTACGTCGTTTAAATTCATAGCAAGCGGTCTACCCAATGTGAGTCTAATTATGGCGAATCGTGAATGCAGGCATCTTACCTGATTACGCGAGCGCTGCTAGTATTCACCCCCTCATTCTTTCTACTTAGCCCGCGATTTTGCCCATGAACCCCGCCCAATGCCCCTGCCATAGCGCCAAAACTTATGCAAAATGCTGCCAGGCCTTTCATTCGGGCAAGGCCAAGGCTCGCACCGTGACCCAGTTGATGCGCTCACGCTATAGCGCCTACGCCCTCGGCGGTCATGGCGACTACCTATATCGCACCTGGCATCCGGATAGCCGCGGCATGTTGCAAGCACAGGACTTAGACCTAAGCACCCTGCGCTGGATTCACCTAGAGGTGTTGCGAGCTCAGCAGAGCGGCGAGGCCGGCAGCGTCGAGTTCATAGCGCGCTTCGTGCAGGAGGATGGTAGCGAGGGGGTTCATCACGAGCGCTCCACGTTCGTGCGTGAGAAAGGCCACTGGCTGTATGAGCAAGGGCAGGAGTTCGAAGACTCATAACACTCTATCGTCCCACGCGCAGTGCAGCAGCCAATGGTGTACCCTATGTGGCTAGCCTCAACTCACCCAAACAGACCTAAATCATGACTATGCCGAACGCCGCAAAGCCAGATGTACAACAAGAGACCAAGAGCTATTCGATCCCGCAATCCGTTGGCCTAGTGCTGGGGCCCTTATTATTCGCCCTTACCCTGTTGTTCTTCTCGCCAGAGGGGCTTAGCTTTCAGGCTAAGGCCGTGTTAGGCACTACCCTATGGGTTGCCACCTGGTGGATTACCGAGGCGATTCCGATCCCCGCCACCTCCCTGCTGCCGATTTTCCTACTGCCGATTACCGGGGCTCTGGACAGTGGCACCGTCACCTCCTCCTATGGCGACGACATCATTTTCCTCTTCCTCGGTGGCTTCTTTATCGCCACCGCCATGGAGAAATGGAACCTGCATAAGCGCATGGCGCTCGCCATCATCGCCTTCGTGGGCACCAGTACCCAGCGCATCCTTCTCGGCTTCATGCTCGCCACGGCGTTCCTGTCGATGTGGGTCTCCAACACCGCCTCGGTGATGATGATGGTGCCGATGGCGCTGGCCATCACTAAGCAGGTTGGGAGTGCCTTACAGGGCACGCCCGAGGCGCGCGACATTCCGATATTCGAAAAATCACTCCTCTTCGCGGTGGGCTATGCCGGCACTATCGGGGGCATGGGCACCTTGATCGGCACGCCACCCAACATCATCCTGGCGGCACAGGTGCGCGAACTATTCGGCGTGGAGATCTCCTTCGCCAGCTGGATGCTGATCGGCGTCCCCGTCGTGATTACCCTGCTCGCGATCGCCTGGATCTATCTGGGGCGCGTGGCTTTTCGCATGAGCATCAAGGGCATTCCCGGCGGCCAAGCGCTGATTCAGAATCAACGCAGCGCGCTGGGCAAGATATCCTTCGAGGAGTCAGCCGTCGCGGCCGTGTTTGCCTTCGCCGCCTTCATGTGGATTACCCGCGGCTTCATCTGGTCCGACCTCGTCCCGGAGATTCGCGATGGTATGATCGCCGTACTCGCCGCCGTGCTGCTCTTCCTCATACCCGAGCGCACCGGCAACGGCGGTCGCATACTGGACTGGAAAGATTCCAAAGAGATCCCCTGGGGCATTCTTCTACTGTTTGGCGGCGGCCTAGCAATCGCGGCCGGATTTAGGGAGACGGGTCTTGCCACCTATATGGGGGAGCAATTAACGGTACTCGATAGCCTGCATCTACTGGTCATCATCGCCTGCGCCACGCTGCTGATCCTGTTCCTTACTGAGATTACCTCCAATACCGCCACGGCCACGATGATCTTGCCCGTAGTGGCCGCGTTGGCCTTGGCCTTGAATATTCACCCCTTCGCACTGATGGTGCCGTGTGCGATGGCGGCCAACTGTGCGTTCATGTTGCCGGTAGGGACGCCGCCCAATGCGATTATCTTCGCGACGGAGAAACTGCGCATTGTGGAGATGGTGCGCACTGGATTCGTGATGAACATCATCGCCGCAACACTCATCGTTTTAGTCGTCTACTTCCTGATGCCCGTTATCTGGAATCTAGACATAAGTACTGTCCCTGACTCGTTTCGCCAATAAGATTCAGGCACCACCAATGGATTAAAAGAGACTCTCTTCATGCGCGCTCCCCAAGCAACTAAGTATTTCCTGCTCTGCGTTTTGCTTGCCCTGTGTGCCAACACCTATCCGCAGAGCGAACCCGATGAGTTCGACGAGAACGCCCTTAACACGCGAATCGCCAATAGCACGCCCGAAGCAAGCCTTTCCGACGAGGAGAAGAGCGAAGCGCAAGCGGCCCTAGATCTCGCGCAGATTCAGCTTCAGCAGATTCAGGAACGCGCGCGACGGGTCGCCGAGTATACGGCCATTGCCAACGCCTCTGCGGCCACCATAGCGGAGTTAGAGAACGAGATCGCCACGGTCGAGGCGGCGCCGGCAGTCACTGCATTGCCCGATACCGTGCAGGCCCTTCGCAACGCACTGGCACTATTGGTTGCCGAACGCAGCAGCAACACTATCGCGCTAGAGGCCGCACGCGCAGCCCAGAACGCGCTGACCGCACGTGGCCCAGAGATCGTCACAGAGGTCGCCGCACTGCGTGAAACCCTGACCGACGTGAGCATAGTGCCGAACGACGCTCCACCGGGCAGCGTAGCCTACGCACAGCAGACACTCGCGCTCGCGCGGCTACTCGGAAGGCGCCGCGCAGTCGCCGACCTACAAGTCGAGCTGAGCAGCATCCCCTCTCGTCAGGCCATCAACGAGCAACGCGTCGCGCTGCTGGAGTTGCGCGTCGAGAAACTCGCGGAAAGCATTAACCTACTCACCGAGAGCCTGAGCAGCACGCGCGTAGGCCGTGCCGAGACCGCAGTGACAGAGGCACAGCAAGACCTGCAACGCTTTGCGGATGCCTCGACGCGCGTGCAGTCCATCGCGAGAGAGAACCTCGCCTTGGCTCAAGAACTAAGCAAGATGGTCGCCGAGCAACAGGCGATAGATGCAGCGACAGAGTTGCTGAGGGAACAGATCGCAGGAATAGAGCAGTCTCGTCAGATTGTAGAGCGTGTGCTGGCCACCGGTCGACTCACGGACGAACTCGGCGTATTGCTGCGCAACGTGCGCACTCGGCAGCTACGCATTGCGCCCCTTGAGATTCGGGTTAAAGACAACGAGGAGGCGCGCATAGCGCAGGAATTGAACCCGATCATCTGGCAAGAGCGCCTCGAACGGCTATCCGACCCCGATGCTGCCAATCGCCTAGCGCTCGAAGCCAGTAGCGCAGGGGAGGAGTCCGCGCCGGCGACGAGCGAGGAGCTCACCGCGATTAATTCCTTAAAAGAGCAGCGCAGCTCACTGCTCGCCGACCTCATCGATTCGGCTAGAACTAGTCGTGAGAGACTCGTTGACCAAGCCATCTTGCTCGCCGACATCATCAACCAAACCGGTGAGCTTACGGGTCTACTCGACCGCCGCCTATTGTGGCTACGTAATCAGGATCCAATCGCGCGCGACTGGCTCGCGAATCTTCCCGCAGCATTCGCATGGTTGCTAAACCCGCGCGCATGGCAGGGTGCGATTCAAGATCTGCTGCAACAGATACTACAGAACCCCTTCTTCGCAGGGCTGGCGTTTCTCCCTCCCCTGCTCGTGCTGGCGAACCGCAAACGATTGCGTCAGGCCACGGCAAACCTAGCAATCGATGTCGGGCATGTCGGCAACGACACCTATTGGTCTACGCCCTTAGCATTGCTCATTTCGGCTCTTCTGGCCCTGCCATTGCCCTACTGGATCGGTGGCATCGCCGGCTTGCTCTCTCTTGGCGATACGCTGAGCCCCTTTAGTATCACGCTCATTCCGGCGTTAGAGGCTCTAGCGTATCTCACCTTCCTGCTTTTCCTGTTTAGGATGTTGAGCCGCCCTAAGGGGATCTTCGAGGCCCATTATCAATGGAGCCAAGCCTCGCTAAAGAAACTGCATCTCAACCTATTCTGGTTCACCTGGGTGCAATGCAGCGCCACGTTTGCCTTTACCCTTGCGGTGAGCAGTGTCGAGCCACTGATTCGTTATAGCCTTGGCCTACTCGGCTTCGTCGCGCTATCGGTCGGTATGTCGATCATGGCCTATGTATTCATGAACCCAATCAACGGAATTTTAGTGAGCATTTCCGAGAAGACCGAGGCTTCGTTCTTGCAGAAACTGCTCTTCCCCCTACTCGTCGCGATTCCAGTGTTGATCGGCATCACACCGCTGTTTGGTTATTTCGACACGGCAGTACTGTTGCAATCCCTCGTGTTCCAATCGGGTTTATTACTATTACTCGTCGCGATGTTCCATGGTTTAGCGACGCGCATGTTGAAGGTCGCCCATCGCCGTTTCTCGCTCCGGCAAGCCCTGCAGATGCGTGCGCACGCAGAGGCCGAACGTAAGAAACATACTCTGTCCGACCATAAGAGCGACGATGAAGAGACCGAAACCGAAGCACAGCCAGACTATGTCGATGAGACTAGCCATCAGGTCCAGAACACCATCACCTCAGCTACGGTAATTCTATTCGGCCTAGGGATGTGGCTCATCTGGCGCCCACTGTTTCCAACCATCGGCATCGCGGAGGATATTGTCATCTGGCAAGGCACGCGCATAGTCGATGGCGTCTCCATATCTCAAGGGGTCACGCTCTGGAATCTATTCATCGCTGCGCTATTCATATTCGGCGGTTCGTATTTGGCGCGTCACATTCGCGGGTTCTTAGAAGTAGGCCTGTTCGGCCGCCTGAGCCTAGATTCTGGGGCACGCTATGCCGCCGCGAATATCGCCGGCTATAGTATCGTGGCCATTACGGCACTGATCGGGCTAGGGCAGCTGGGAATAGACTGGTCGAAGATGCAGTGGATACTCGCCGCACTCGGTGTCGGTCTTGGTTTCGGTTTGCAGGAAATCGTGGCGAATTTTGTCTCTGGCCTCATTATACTATTCGAACGCCCCGTGCGCGTTGGCGACATCGTGACGATCGGAGAACTCACCGGCACGGTGAGTAAGATCAGCATTCGCGCCACGACGATCGAAGACTTCGATCACCGCGAGGTGCTACTGCCGAATAAGTCGATTATCACTGACAATGTGGTGAACTGGACTCTCAACGATCCGGTAACGAGGATCATCGTCAAGATAGGGGTCGCCTACGGCTCCGACTTGCATAAGGTGACTGACATCTTATTAGAGATAGCGAAGACACATAAGGAGGTCTTAGACACACCTGCCCCACAAGTCTTCCTCATAGATCACGGTGACAGTTCTATTAATTTTGAGCTGCGCGTGTTCGTCTCTAATCCACCGATGCGCTGGCCTGTCGCTCACGATATCAATATCGCGATAAACACGGCCCTTGCGAAGAACTCAATTCAGATTCCATTCCCGCAACGCGACGTACATCTATTCGACCACGGCGCGAAGGCACCGAGCTAGCACTGCCAGCCCATTATTGTTGGGCAATACACTCTTGGAAGGAGAAATTCAGCTCGCCAATGTACTCGCCATTGGCGAAATGATATTGGTAGTTAATATTATCGACTACCTGCATGAGTGGACTGAGTGTCGGCCCGAAACACCACGACATCAATACACTCGGGCGCACCGCGTCGAGCTCCTGCTGCGTAATCTGATTGCCATCGGTAACGCGGTTCTCATACAACAACTCAATGGCGTCATTACCCAAGTCCACGCAGGCAGTATTGACCCAGGTCGTAATATCATCGAGTGCCATCGGCAACGAATCATTGAACTCGGTTACAGTCGTATTGCACTGCTCCATCGTGATACCCGCGCTCAATGCGTTGTGCGAAACCAGAACGAGTAAGAGGGAGAGTGACAGGATCAACTTCTGCATGAAATATTCCTCTTTCTAATTTTTATTGAATACTATTCGAGAACAAAATAAGCCTAGAGCTCTTCATACCAATGACGGGCCGAGAACCTATCGACCTTCATTCGCTCGCGGGCTAATGCGATCAAATCGTCTAGGGTGAGATTAGTGCCTGGCAAGGCCACTATGTGGCCCGCGCTAAATTGCATCGAGAATGCCTGCCCTTCTATATCGTTATAGCCTTCGAGCGCGTTATGCAATCTCACGATAGCCGTTTTCGCGTTCGCGTCATCGCTCTCTATCATGAAGACCGCAAACTCATTATTGTCGATACGACCGAAAATGTCGGAATCGCGAAAAACCTCTTTCATTAAACCCGTAAAGCTTAACAAAACCCGCTTGCTCTGCTCCGGCCCAAACTTCTCGCCGATGCGCTGCAGATTGTTGAGACTTAGCAAAAGCAATGAACACTGCACACCCTTGCGCTTGGCAACGATATAGCTATGGCCTGCGTACTCGAAGAAGCCTTTGCGATTGGAGATATTGGTTAACTCATCGAGGGTGGCGCCCTGAACCGCCGCGATCTCCTGTTCAGCCATCGCGCCAAGATCGTTCAATATTTGCAAGTCCTCAGCAGAGAAAGTTCGCGGCTCACTCGCCAGAATACACAAGGTTCCTAATGCGCTGCCATCGTTCATGCGCAGTGGATAACCGGCATAGAAACGGATTTTGGGGTCATTGACGACCAGGGGATTATCTTGGAAGCGCTCATCCTTTGACGCATCCTCAACGACCATGGCGCCGTCACCCAGTATCGCGTGGGCGCAGAAGGAAATATCACGGCCAAGCTCTGTTGGGAAGGCGGGTGCGAGTGTCGTCGACTTGAACCACTGCCTGTCGCTGTCAACTAAGGTGATAATTGAAATATCGGCGTTTAAGGCTCGTTTCGCCAAACGAGTGAGTCTGTCAAAGCGCTCCTCCGCCGCTGTGTCGAGAATATTTAGTGCGTGCAGCTTCTTGATTCTGTCTTGCTCATCCTTCGGTAGCTCGGGGGCTTGCATGCTTCACTCGCTTCAATTTAGGGCCAACTCTGGGCAGTGTATCACACCGAACGCGCCTTCATTACGACCGCGAGTCTCTTTTCTAACTGACAATTTCTCTATATATATCAAAACCTAAACTAATATTATGGGCCTCTACTATGAGCTGGCTACGAAATAGCGCCGGCAGCTCTACTAGGGTGATGAGCAAGATGAGCGCCCCTCCAAGCAGCGGCACCACGAAGCATAGGGCGACCCCCACTAACATCACCCCGAGATTCAACAAACCGCGCCAATAGTGCTCAAGATAGAAGTGGTGCAGACCGGCCAAGAACACCCAGTTCAAGACGGCATAGGTATCGGGGTCCTTTAGCGCGCGCTTGTAATGGCTGTAATAATCGGCCCGCTGCGCGCTCGAGAGTCCCTCTACTTTGTGGCGCAGCGACTCGGCAGCCTCTGCGACGGATTCTGCGCGCAGGCTATAGGCCTCAAACATGATCGCAATCCGTCACTAAGGGGTCGCGGCGTGTTCCCACTTGATCGCGATCGCAGCAACGCCTTATGCGCTTCGCCCCCAGCACGACCCCTTTGATCGCGCCATAGTGGAGCACCGCCTGCTTGGTATACTCGGAGCAGCTCGGTTCGAAATTGCACTCTACTCGATAGACGCCCACGCCCGCACGCTCGCTTTGATGTGCGTCGATCAGCTTGACTATGAAGTTCTGTATTAGCGCCATCGAGCTAACGTCCCAGAGTGAGGATAACGGTCTCGCGAGTCCAGAATAACCAGAAGCGTTTCTGCTCGATGACCTGAAAAGCCAACTGCCAACCCTCGGAGGCCGCCTCGTTCAGGGTCGCCTCCAGTTTCTTAATCGGTAAGCCTGCGGCGCCGAGGAAGATTGTGCCGCACCCACCCTCCACCACGATTTCCACTTTGTATTCTTTGAACATAATCATTTCCTAGAGTGAGAGCGCAGGCCGCCTTGACTGACTGATTAACGCTGTTTACTGAATCTACCCAAGCTCCGCGTGCTTAGCAAGCGCAGCACTGCCTCGCGCAAATGAAGAAGCCGCCACTAAACATCATTAGCGGCGGCTTCGTTTAATGCCGGCGTTTTGACGCGCCGCGAAGATTGTCAGGCTTAGTCGCTACGGCCTGAGTGCTCGCGCGCAATACGCAGCGTCGCCTCTGTTCCGCCCGCTATGCCGGCATCGCCCCAATACCCGACCGTCGGCATATTGAAGCCCTGATCGAGTCGCTGCGCTACGTCGCGCGCGTTAGTGGTGATGCCGCATGGCTTATTGTATTGCTTGCACAGGGCGGCCACTTTCGCGATCGCCTCTTGTACGTCGGCGTGATTGCCGGGAACGCCCATATTCATGGACAAATCCGCAGGGCCCACGAAAATCGCACCAACCCCAGGAGTCGTCATGATGGCCTCTGCATTCTCGACGCCCTCCAAGGACTCGATCTGCATCACCGCTAACAGGTCGCCATTAGGGTTGTGCGGCCAGGTGTCGGCGCGCTGCACATAGTCTGCCGAGCCCCAATACCAGGCGGCCGCGGCCGGTGACATGCCACGCACACCCGTAGGCTCTCTAATCTCGGAGCCTCGTGGCTGCGGGTAACGCATCGCGGCGACTGCCCTCGCGGCTTGTTCGGCGTTCTCGACATAGGGGAACATGATGCCGAATGCGCCCACGTCGAGGATCTGCTTCACCAACCATTCTGGGTCATTACGACCGTTGGCAGGCAGACGCACGATAGGCGTAGTCGCCATCTGCGTATTGCCCTGCTGCGCGATGGCCTGCTTGTCTGACATTCCTATGAGAAACTCTTGAAGTAGCTGAGGATTAAAAGGCGTGTGCTCCATGTCGATGAGAATATAATCTAGTCCCGAACGCGCAAGAGCACGGGCGTTCGCGAGTGAGAAGTTGCCCGTGAACAAACCAAAAATTGGCTCGTCTTTTTGCAGCGTTTCGATGCTGCGATTGAGATGAAACTCGTCTTGAGCGAAGACGGAAGTGGCGGCGAAAGTGGAGAGTGTAAAAGCGCCTAAGAGTGCGCGAAGAGACAGCTGTTTCATGGAGTTTCCTTAGGATGACAAGTGAAAATAACGCAGCGCGCATGCTAGTCCGAATGCAGGCCAAGGTAAAATCAAATTCACTGAAAAAGCATCTAAGGGCTTCGTTTCCATTGCTAGGTAGTTGAAATTTTTAGGCTTATTTATAGTAAATATTTTGTGTCGAAATGAAATCGGCACCTCGGCATTGGCGAGAATTGTTACTACGTGTGACATGGGGCGCTAAGAAGAACGCGATATCCAGAGGCGCCGCTTGCACCAATACAGTACAGACTCAACTCCCTGTACCGCGCCACGGGCTACAATCAAGCCCCCGAGTTTGGCTCGCGCGCCTAGGCTAAGCCCACTGGCGGCCTGCATATGGCGCAGGTGGTAGCGAAACCAAGGCTTGCTCTGCGCGTATGCCGCTACGCGCCGCGAAAGCTTGGTCATCACGAAAAAGGCGAGAAATAGAAACACGAGCCCGGGGATTATCGGCATGATCAAACCAATGAGCCCAAGGATCAACAAGCAGCCCACTAGCACTACCCCAGCGAGCTTATAGTGCAATGGCAGCGATTTTTTCCGGTCTTTGCCCAGCGACATATCTTCCTCCAGTGATTAACATCGTTTCTCGACCCCTAGTACTATGCAGCGTCCGTGCCACATCACAACCCTTTGTTTTTACTTGATTATTTATTCATGCCTCGATAGGAAGGTGGCGAATTTCGATAAGTAGTGACGATCTAGCTACAATACAGCTTCTATTTTATTCAATGGAGGATCGCCAACATGGAAACCGTGGTCATTACGGGTGCGAACCGAGGCATAGGGCTCGGCCTAGTGCAGGTATTTCTCGCCAAGAACGCGCGCGTGATCGCCGCATGCCGAAACCCAGAGAAGGCTACTGCCCTACAAGAACTGGCGCAGAACTCGGCGCTGGAGATACTCCCGCTCGATGTGGCCGACGAGGCCTCCATCACCGCCTTCATCGCCGCACTAGAGGGCAAGCCGATCGATATCCTCATCAACAATGCGGGCACGCTTGGCGGCGACAAACAGAGTGTGGACAATATGGATTACGACGCCTGGGTTCAGGCCTTCGTCGTCAACACTATTGCCCCTTTTCGCCTGTCCGTAGGCCTGCTTGCCAATCTAAAGAAATCGCCACGCCCGCGGATCATCAGCGTGTCTAGCCAAATGGGCTCGCTCGCAGGGGAGGGCACCGGCCATTACGCCTATAGAAGCTCGAAGGCAGCCTTGAACAAAGTCATGCGTGGTCTAGCGGCACAGCTTAAACCAGAAGGGATATTGCTATGCCCTATTCATCCCGGTTGGGTAAAGACCGACATGGGGGGCAGTAATGCGCAGATCAGTGTGGCCCAAAGCGCCGCAGGCATCTATAGACTCATAGACACCCTCAGCGCCGCTAAATCCGGACAATTTCTGGCATGGGACGGAGAGGAACTGCCTTGGTGAGGGGGTTGTCATCGTGTGCCATGGGCCAAGAATTAGCTCTCGGCCCGGTGGCGACGACTGTAATGGCGCACGCTCAATGGGATTAATTTCCCGTAAATTGCAGGTGCCTAAGATATTGGGCCGTGCCTAGCGCGGCGTCCAGATAAAGACTTCCCACTCACGCAATGGTTCCGACTCGCCGATGATGACGCCACCAGTGAGCGTACGGTCGAGATCATCCCCGCCCCAGATGCGCATATAGGGGTATTTGTCTTCCCCGAACAACTCGGTCGCCTTGAGCGCGAAGGTCTTGTCTCCGGAACGAGCATAGCCATTGGGAGCGATGCGCGCCCGCTTGGACCAATAGCCTCCATCGGGTCGTGACGCTGTGATGAAGCCCCCCTCGAAGGGTACTAAGGAGACATGGACAACAAACGGAGGAAACCCTCCGGTCTTGATAGTGCCTACCCCACGCTCGGCCACCGTGGTGAAGTCGGCAGGAGGAGGCGTTAAGCTGCCACCGATGCGAACACCGGGGATGCGGTTGTAGGGGGTGATAAAGATATAGGTGGTAGCGGCGATTGCGAGAATTACTGCAACGGCAATGCCTGCGATTTTTTTCTTACTAGCCATGGGATTTCCTTTTTATTATCCATATGCGAGCTGTTTGACTGCAAGCCCAAGACAATATCAAAGTCCATTCCCAATTGCACCACCGCCCAGCGGTGGCGCTTGACTAGCGGTACTATCAGCTCTTATTGACCTTGCTGATGGAGATGGGATTGTTCAACACCCTGACCTCGCGCTGCGGGAATGGAATCTCATAGCCGTGTTCCTGCAAGGCCTCGAAGATCAGCAACAGCAAGTCACCGCCGACACGATTGGCGCCATCGTCGATTCCCTCCATCCAGAATTCGACGAACATATTCACGCCGGAATCGCCGAAGCTATCTATCTCGCAATCCGGCCTCTCCTCGATGGGCAAAGCCTCGCCGCTGAGCACCTGCGGATGACCCGCCACCACCTCCTTGATGATGCCAACCAATTTGCGCAAGTCGCTCGAGTAGGCCACCGAGAAGTCGACACGGTAGCGTTGCTTCTTGTTCTTATGAGTCCAGTTGGTGAAGGTATCTACAATGAACTTCTCATTGGGCACCATGATGTCTTTGCCGTCATAGGTCTCCAGTGTCGTGGAGCGCATATTCAACTCGCGCACAATGCCGGTGCGGCCATCCTCCAACTCTACATAGTCACCAATCGAGATCGAGCGATCGAGCAAAATGATGATGCCAGAGATGAAATTGGATGCGATAGCCTGCAGGCCAAAGCCAATTCCCACACCCAACGCACCGCCGAATACCGCAAGCGCCGTGAGGTTTATGCCCATTACTTGTAACAATAGGAGGAAGATCAAGATCGCGATCCCGATCTCCAGCATCTTCGCCGCCACCGCGCGGGTGCGCAGATCTATGTGTTCCTGGCGGCGAATGATTTCCTGCCCTGTCGCATTCGACACACGACCAAGCCAGAACAGCACGGAACCGAAAATCAGCACGCGGACGATGCCATAGGTCGTTATATTGATATTGCCCACATTGAATTGCACGGATTCGAGAATCTCGATTAAGCCGCTGAGAATGCCCACCATATGCATGAAAATCAGCGGCAGACCGATCCATTTCACAACCTTGAAGATTGGCTTGTGCGCGAAGAACTCATTGATTACTTCGTTGGCGACCAACATGACCGCAATGGTCAGTGCGGTCTGGACTATCCAATGCTGGTCTACTAGGTCTTGGCTCAGGTCCACCGATATTCTGAGCATCAGAATCGCCAGCAAAGGGAAGACTAGATTGCTCAGGCGGTTTACTTGGCGACGCAGGTAATGGCTCCCGATCGCCTTTTTATTGGCATCGAGAAATGGCAGGTATTTCCGAATGCGATTGGCCAGCACATAGGCGAACGCGTAGATCAGTATAATCATGCCGATCTGCGAGTAGGTGCTAGTCTGCGTCAGTACTTGACTCATCGTAGCCACGAGCTCTGTCAAATATTCCTGCGCCTGTCCGAAATCCATAGCGTCGCCTTGTAAACTGAGAAGAGAAACCGTCCCCCTGCGCGCAGGGGGACGGCGATCAGACCTTCGCCAACGCCTGCTCGATATCGGCGATGATGTCGTCTACATGCTCTATGCCGACAGAGATGCGCACTAGGTCCTCGGACACCCCAGCCGTCTTCAACTCCTGAGGACTGAGCTGGCGATGAGTGGTTGTCGCGGGGTGACACGCCAGCGACTTGGCGTCACCAATGTTGACTAGGCGCAGAATCATCTGCAGCGCGTCGATGAAACGACCCCCGGCTTCCTTGCCGCCCTGGACGCCGAAACTCAATATGCCAGAGCCCTGCCCTTTGGTGATCTTCTGACAGGTCGCATAGTAGGGGCTATCTTCCAAGCCCGCGTAGTTCACCCATTCAACCTTGGGGTGTGCCTTTAGATATCGTGCCACCGTCAAAGCGTTAGCGCAGTGTCTCTCCATGCGCAGCCCTAGTGTCTCGAGGCCCTGCAAGAGCAAGAAGGCGCTGTGTGGCGCCAGTGCGGCGCCGGTATTGCGTAGCGGCACCACGCGGCATCGGCCGATGTACGCCGCAGGTCCCAAGGCTTCGGTATAGACCACGCCGTGATAGGACGGGTCCGGTTCATTTAACATGGGGAAACGCTTCTTATTGGCGACCCAGTCGAATTTACCCGAATCGATGATGATGCCGCCTATCGTCGTACCATGCCCGCCGATGTACTTGGTCAGTGAGTGCACGACGATGTCGGCACCGAAATCGATGGGACGGCACAGATAGGGCGTAGCGACGGTGCTATCGACGATGAGCGGGACGCCATGGCGATGGGCGATCTCCGCGAGTTTCTGTATATCGACCACGTTCCCAGCCGGATTGCCGATGGTCTCGCAGAACACGGCGCGAGTGTTGTCATCGATCAATGATTCGAGTCGCTCGAAGTCGTCGAAGGAGGCCATGCGCACTTCCACACCCTGCCTGGGCAAGGTGTGTGCGAAAAGATTATAGGTGCCGCCATAGAGCTGCGTCGTGCTGACAATATTGGAGCCGACGTCGGTAATGCACTGCACGGCATAGGTAATGGCGGCCATACCAGAGGCTAGGCCTAGACCGGCGATGCCGCCCTCCATCTCCGCCAGACGCTGTTCCAGCACCGCAGTAGTGGGGTTCATGATGCGGGTATAGATATTACCGGGCACCTTAAGGTCGAACAGATCCGCGCCATGCTGAGTGTCGTCGAAGGTATAGGAAGTCGTTTGATAGATGCGCACCGCCGCCGCTTTCGTGGTCGGCTCGGACTCGTAGCCATGGTGGAGCGCAAGAGATTCTAATTTCATATTGGCCTCTATTTACTATTGTCTGCGAACTGCCGGACACTCCCGCTCTTACAGCCCCCGAGTTCCGGCGTGGACTCCTTTTATACCACAATTCTGTGCTGGTCTCCGGCTGCTTTGTTGCCCCGCTGTTGGGACGCCTTGGGTGACTTAGTCTGCGCCCTCCTTTATCCTGTGCCTCAAAGACGATGGCGAGATTGGCGGCAAGCAATGGCAAGACCATGAGCATTGGAGCGAATGAGAGGCCTGCGTCGCGATCAAATGAGGAGACCTATGTGAACTGGGATCACCCGCAGCCCTTCACAATAGACGTGGGCGTTAGCGATGCCGACATCGACGCACTCGGCCACGCCAACAACACCGCCTATGTACGCTGGATGGAACAATGCGCCTGGCAGCACTCCGCGGCCCTTGGCTTAGATATCGCAGCCTACCACGCGTTAGACCGCGCCATGGTCGTACTCAAACACGAGCTACACTACCTCGCCGCCGCTTTCGCGGATGAAGAGTTAGTCGTGGCCACTTGGATCATGAGCAGCGATGCGAAGCTGCGCTTGACCCGACACTTTCAGATCGTCCGCCCGCATGATGCCAAGACGTTGCTGCGAGCACGAAGCGAATACGCCTGCATGGAAATCTCCAGCGGCAAACCCAAACGCATGCCCGCTGCCTTCATAGAAGGTTATGGCAAAGGAATGAGCTCATGATCGATGTCTATAGCGCCGCCACACCCAATGGCCACAAAGTCACCGTGGCCTTGGACGAGATGGGAGTAACCTATAATCTTATCCCTATCGCATTTTCGAAGAACGAGCAGAAGAGTGCAGAGTTCCTGCGCATGAACCCGAACGGGCGCATTCCCGTCATCAAAGATCGTGACAATGATGACTTCGTGGTCTTCGAATCCGGGGCCATATTGGTTTACCTAGGTGAGAAATACGGCAAGCTCTATCCACAAGACCCGAAGGCACGCTCGCGTACCCTGCAGTGGTTGATGTTTCAGATGGGAGGTCTCGGCCCGATGATGGGGCAGGCGAATGTCTTCTATCGTTATTTCCCGGAGAAGATACAGCCGGCCATCGATCGCTACCAGAAAGAGTGTCGGCGACTGTTCGAGGTGTTGGACTCACGACTGCGTCAGAGCCCTTACCTGGCTGGCGAGGAATTCACTATCGCCGACATCGCTAATTGGTGCTGGGCGCGCACCTACGAATGGTCGGGCGTATCGATAGACGGTCTGCCTGGCCTGAGCCGCTGGCTCGACGAGTTAGCCGCGCGACCCGGCTGTCGTAGCGGCATCACCAAGCCTCCCCGGGCACCAAACCCTGATGAGATCGTGAAGGGTGCCCAGTCTATCGTGACTCGCTAGGCCATTACTCCTAAGCGATCACGTCACCCTCGAAATAGTGTTGGGTGCCACGACTCTCCATCGCCTTGGCTAGTCGCTCCATGCCTTGCATATAGGCCGACACGCGCAAACTAACATCTTCCCTATGGGCACACTGGAAACAATTCTTTGCCGCCTCTCCTATGCGCGCGGCGAGCCGCTCGTTGACTACCTCCTCTGTCCAATAGTCTCCCGTGCGGTTCTGCACCCATTCTAGATGACTTACGATGACGCCTCCGGCGTTGGCGAGCACATCGGGAATGACCACGATACCGCGCTCCAGTAGCTGCGCATCGGCGGCCGGCGTCACCGGCCCATTGGCAATCTCCAGAATCAGCTTGGCCTTGACGTTCTTGACGTTCTTATCGGTAATCGCATTCTCCAATGCCGCTAACACTAAGACGTCTACCTCTAGACCGAGAAGCTTTTCGGTACTGATGGTCTCCACTGTGTCGACGCTGCACACGGTATCATCGCAGTAGACCATGCCACTGAGTTTGCGCGTCGTGTTCTTATGCTCCCAAATCGGCTTGGGCTCCAGCCCCTCCTTCAAATAGATGCCGCCCTGGGAGTCGGAGATAGCGACTACCTTGTAGCCCGCCTCCTTGGCTAGGCGTGCAAAATTATAGCCCGCGTTGCCGAAGCCCTGCACCGCAACCGTCAACTCCTCCGGCTTCTTGTCCCTACGCTCTACCCACGCGTCCAGCACATTCAATGCCCCGCGCCCCGTGGCCGCGATGCGCCCCTGCGAGCCTCCCATGCCTAGCGGTTTACCCGTGATTATCGCGGGCATTTGTCGACGCGCGATCTCTGCATACTCGTCGGCCATCCAGCCCATCACTTTCTCATTGGTATTTACATCGGGCGCAGGTATGTCACGGTCCGGCCCGATGACATCGTAGAAGGCGCGAATATAGCTGCGCGACAAGCGCTCCAACTCTAAGCGCGACAGGGTCTTAGGGTCTACTTGCACCCCGCCCTTAGCGCCACCGAAGGGCAAGTCTACGACAGCGCATTTGAGCGTCATCCAGAAACTCAGGGTGGCGACCTCGTCTTCACATACATCGGGATGAAAGCGAATGCCGCCCTTGCCCGGGCCCCGGGTATCGTCGTACTGCACACGCCAAGCGGGGAACACTTTGAGACTGCCATTATCCATGCGCACGGGCAGACCCGCCTGATGAATTCTTCGCGGCTGACGAAGGCGGCAGCGAATATCGTCCGCTACATTCAATCTCGTATAGATCTCGTCCATAATCACTTGCGCGTCGTGCAACTGGCTGGTCTTGTTGCTCACTGAGTACTTCTCCTTCCTAAAAGTTTGGGCCCGATGGAAACACCGCTACTCGCGATTCGTTCGGCATTGCCTCGAATTGTGTCTTTAGCTACTCGAGATAAGTTGCTATTGTGGCAAACCGTTTTTTTACACTATATGGGTTTTGCGATGGTCAAAATACTCTTTATCGAACATAGTGGGCAGGAGCATCCTGTGGAGGTCTCTCCCGGGGTTTCCGTTATGGAGGCCGCCATAAATAATGCCGTGCCCGGCATCGATGCAGACTGCGGCGGATTTTGTTCCTGCGCCACCTGCCATGTTTTCGTCAACGAGCAATGGCTCGACAAGCTACCACCATTAGGCCCGAATGAGGACGCGATGTTAAGCCTAAGCCCGGATCGTCGCGAGAACTCACGCCTGTCGTGTCAGATACCGGTCGTCGACGCACTCGATGGCTTAGTGGTCACCACACCGGAGTTCCAGTTCTAGCATAAGTAAAGATGCTTAGGTTTCATCGGGGGGTGAATCACATGACAGAGACAACACCGCAGCAGAGTAAATGGAGCATGGTCGGGAAAGACCCACAGACCATTCCAATCGATCAGATCGACCTCTCCCACCCCGGCATTTGGCATGCCAACGAGTTCCTGCCCTTCATGGCGCGATTGCGCGAAGAGGACCCCGTGCACTATTGCGCCGAGTCTGCCGTTGGCCCCTATTGGTCGGTCACTAAATACAAAGACATCATGGAGGTCGACACCTCACCCCATATCTACTCCTCCGAACCCACCATCGGCATAGTGGATACTTTCGAAGAATTTACGCTGCCGGCGTTTATCTCGATGGACCCTCCTAAGCACGACGAACAGCGCCGGGTAGTGCAAGGCGTGGTGGCACCGGCCAATCTCAAGAATCTAGAAGGACTGATTCGTAGCCGCGTTTGCGAGATACTCGACGGCTTGCCTTTACACGAGGAGTTCGATTGGGTTGAGCGCGTCTCCATCGAGCTCACGACACAGATGCTGGCTACCCTATTTGACTTCCCATTCGAGGACCGCGCCAAGCTGACCTTCTGGTCCGACGTAGCCACAGCAATCCCCGGTGGCGGCATCGTGGCCACGCAAGAGGAGCGTTGGCAGGCGATTCAAGAGTGCATGGCCTATTTCACCAAGCTGTGGAACGCTCGAGTGAACGCGGCCCCGGGCAACGACCTAATCTCGATGCTCGCCCATGGCGAGGCCACGCGCAATATGCCGCCCATGGAGTATCTAGGCAATGTCATACTCCTGATCGTTGGCGGCAACGACACGACCCGCAACTCGATTAGCGGCGGCGTTGTGGCGCTGAACGAGAATCCTGCCGAATACGACAAGCTGCGCAAGGATCGAAGCCTGATCCCCAATATGGTGTCCGAGATCATTCGTTGGCAGACCCCTTTGGCCTATATGCGCCGCACCGCGAAGGTCGATACGGTGCTTAACGGCAAGCAGATTAAGGCGGGGGACAAGGTGGTAATGTGGTACGCATCGGGCAACCGCGATGAAGAGGCCATTGCCAACGCCAATAGCTTCTTGATCGACCGTCCCAATGCTCGCCAGCATCTCTCCTTTGGCTTCGGCCTGCACCGCTGCATGGGCAATCGGCTTGCCGAGATGCAACTGCGCATCGTCTGGGAGGAGATCATGAAACGTTTCTCCTTCGTGGAAGTGGTGGGCGAGCCCGAACGCGTTTATTCTAGTTTCGTGAAAGGCTACACCAAATTACCCGTGGTGTTGCATCCAAAATAGGAGCTAAAAATGACAAGAACAACGCAAGCACCTGCATCTATTCGACGTCGTCAGCTACTCTGCGTTTTCGCGAGTACTGCGGCACTCGCGATTCTACCGATGCCCAAAGTACTAGCGGCAAATGCGAGTACCACGGAATTCCCTCTCGGCGTGCGCGCCTTAGTTTTCGACGTATTCGGCACCGTTGTCGACTGGCACAGCTCCATCGTGCGTGAAGGCCAAATGCTGGCGCATGAGAAGGGTTTCGACGTCAATTGGAGCGAGTTCGCCAGCCGTTGGCGGGCTGGCTATGGCCCCTCCATGAATCTTGTGCGCAACGGGGATCTGCCATGGACCAAGCTCGATACCTTGCACCGCATGGTGCTCGATGAACTGGTGGTGGAATATGGACTCGAAGGCTTGAGCGAGGCAGAGCTTGCGCATTTCAACTTCGCATGGCATCGCTTAATGCCTTGGCCAGACACCCTCGCGGGGCTCAATCGCTTGCGCAACAAATACACCATTGCGTCGCTGTCGAACGGCAATGTGTCACTGCTGGTGGACATCGCTAAGAACGCCGGCATCCAATGGGACACCGTGCTCTCGGCAGAACTATCGCGTCACTATAAGCCGGACCCAGAGGCCTACCTCAAGGCACCCGAGCTACTAAGCTTGGCACCAGAGCAAGTCATGCTGGTCGCGACCCATCCAAGCGACTTGCGCAGCGCGGCTGCGACCGGTCTGCGCACCGCCTATGTACACCGAGCCCTCGAGGCAGGGCCCGAGCGTCCGAAAGTGCCGCCAGCGCGAGATGAGTTCGACTTCTTCGCCGAAGACTTCCTCGACCTCGCGCGCCAGCTTGGCGCCTAAATAGCAAGGAGCGCGGCCGTCACTCGCCGCGCTTGATCTGCTTCGTCTCGCTGATGACGCGCTTATAGTAACGACCCTGTTTGCGAAAGCTCGCGCGGCGCTGCGCTAGGCTCGCCGCATTCATCGCCTGCTCACGCGCCAACTTACGGTAACTGCGCAGACGACGTTCATCGAGTCGCTCTGCCTCGATCGCCTGACGCACCGCGCAGCCTGGTTCACTGTCGTGTGAGCAGTCGCCGAAACGGCACCGCGTGGCCAACTCTTCGATATCGGCAAAGGTCGCCGCTACGCCCTCTTCACAGTCGGCCAGTTGCAACTCGCGCATGCCCGGAGTATCGAGAATCAGCCCGCCACTGGGCATCAGCAGAAGCGAGCGCCGCGTAGTGGTGTGCCGACCCTTCGCATCATCCTCACGAATGCTGCCGGTATCTTGCACCGCGGTGCCGAGCAAGGCATTGCTCAGGGTGGACTTGCCTGCACCCGAGGAGCCAATCACCACGATCGTCTGCCCAGGCCGACACCACGGCGCGAGCGCCGCGACGCTCGATTGTCTTAAGCAGTTCACCGCCTCCACACATAGCCTACTGTCCAAGCGCTGCGCCTGCTCGCGCAGCGCATCGGCCTCCGGACAAAGATCGAGCTTGCTTAAGATGAGTACCGCCTCGCTTCCCGCCTGATGAGCGACACTCAAGAAACGCTCGATCCGGTTGAGATTGAAGTCCTCATTCAGAGAACTGACGATGAATGCCGTATCGACATTCGCCGCGATCAATTGTTCGGCAAGCTTGCTACCCGCCGCCTTGCGCTTAAAAATACTCTTGCGCTCCAACGCGCGCACGAACTGTGCGTCGCCTGTCAGTAGCACCCAGTCACCGACGGTTAGGCCAGGCATACTCTGCAGCAATGGCAGAGTATGCAGGCCATGTGCATCACGCACTTCGACACTGCCGCGGTGCTGTTCCATGACCCGCGCCGGGTTGAGCACACCCCACTCTTCGAGCGTTAGTTGTTGTTGAAAGAAAGTCTGCCAGCCCAAGCTGAGCAAAGAAAAATCGTTAGCCACGGTAAACCCCTAGCGCGAACGCGCCACAATAAATTAAATAGAGGGGGCTAAAGGCCCCGGCGAATAACCGGGTAATAGGATGGAACGTGGCTTATGCCAGTCGCGAATCCGCAATAATTACCCAGCCAAGGTTAACGGCAATCATGTTGTGACCTCCTAACTGAGTGAATGGAGCCGAACTATAGCACAGCATTTATGAGCCGCAAAAGAGCGCAGCCCCACAGCTGGAAACAGAATTAGGTGCCGGCAACGGGCCCTATTGCGATGAGACGAATTTATCGAAATGCCTAGAGACTGCAATCGGACGGCGCGAAGCCGAGACTGCGTTGCATGGCCGATTAAAGAGTTAGATTGACCACATAATTTCAGAATCCTTAACTGGCAACCGAGCGAATTCTACATGAAATTATTGGGGCTTTAGCCTCAATTTTCGACATACACTTATATATCATAGAGTTACGAAAAGTCTCGCGGAATGACTATTATCCGACGAATTTCGAAATCCATCAAAATCCGTCGAAATTGAGTAGACCTGTTCGCGCCATATTGGTAGCTTGGCTAGGCTAGACAACTAAAAATAATATCGAGGATTAAAATGACAATAATACGCCAACCACAATGTCGCCCCACTTTCACCATCAAGTTACTCAATTCCGCTATCGCACTAGCACTCCTCGGAGGCGCGGGACAATCACTCGCGCAAACACCGGACGTTGAAGAGGTCGTAGTTACGGGATCTTATATTCGTCGCTCGGAAGGCATCGCCGCCGCATCGCCATTGACTCAGTTCAGTGCTGAAGACCTTGAGTCACAGGGAACGGTCAGTATGGGGCAAGTCGTCCAGAACCTGACCTTTAACAACGGCACTGCCGTCACTAACTCCATTCAGGGCGTCAGCACCACGATAACAAATTTCAATCTGCGCGGCCTGGGGCCAAGAGCCACTCTGACGCTGGTCGATGGTAAGCGCGTAGCAGCGGACACCTTGCTAGCTTTGCTCCCCGCATCGGCGCTCCAGCGCATGGAGATTGTGACTGACGGCGCCGCAGCCCTATACGGCACGGACGCAGTGGCAGGCGTTGTAAACTTGATACCCTATAAATCCTACGACGGGTTTGAAGTGGAGATCTTCAATGAGGGCGATAGCCGTGGGGATTTCGGGCGCACAGAAAGCACCTTCTTAGGGGGCAAAAGCTTCGGCGATGTTGACATCGTCATGGCCGGTTCCTATATGGACTCCTCTACACTGGCGTGGAACGAGCGCCCTGACTATGTGCGCTCCGGCCTGACCCATAACGGCGGCGGCAACCCTGGTAACTATCTGGTGCCTCAGCGCGATGCCAATGGCGATTTCACTGGCAAGTCTGCCAGCCGCCCCGATCCGAATTGCGGCCGCGAAACCGAAGCCGATCAAACCTCTCCAGGGAACAATCCTTGGGGTAACTTGCTGGGCGGTCGCTGCTTTATGAGCTTCGGCGACACGCGAGACTTTCAGCCAGCGACCCAGACCTCGTCTCTATACACCAATCTGAATTGGGATGTGAGTGAAGATGTCAACTTCCACTCGCAGATCATTTGGAATCGTCAGCTCTACCAGAATCGCAATAACCCCAGCAACCCCGGTGCCAGATCAGATGCGCTGGCGGTAGTAAGAGGCGAGCTCCCTGGCAACACTTTTAGAGCGAAAACCTCGGCAGGTCAGGAGTTGTTTGCAGAGCCTATGCGCAATGCCGGCGGCGCTCTCGTATTGGACGGTTATGGCCGCCCATTGCCTGTGCGTAATTCGGCAGGCCAAGTCGTGTTCGCGAACAATCGTTTCTCGTCGATCGACAGCGATCCACTCGGCGGTGTTGCGTTCTACGAGGACGTGAATATCAATGGCGCACAATGGGTGCCATTCAACAGATCCGAGGCCAATACGGTTCCTACGGATATGCAGCAGTACAACAACTACCAGCTCAACCATAACGACAAGCGCACCGTGCGATTCTCTACCGGGCTCGATTTCGCGGTGCCCATGCTGGAAGGTTGGGAAGGCAGTGCAGACTATACTTATGGTCTTTTCAACGACGTCAGCAATAACTCGCAGCAGTATAGTCTTGGTGCCATTAACCAAGGCCTCAACTGCGATGTGATCAACGATGTCGATAGCTGCTACAACCCATTCGGGGCCGTGGACGCGCGTTTCAGGACGCCGCAGCACGTTGCCGATGCGATCTTCACACAGGATCAGATCAACGATAAAACTCAACTGCAAACCTACGACCTGATCTTGAACGGCGCCGTCCCACTGGGCGATTTCGAATTGCCTGGCGGCCCAATAGCGATGGCAGCAGGCTACCAGCGCCGGGAAGAAAAGCAGACCGACGGACCTACAGCCACTTCGATTCGTGACGATCAGCTCATCGGCTCTCAAGTACTGCCGCGCAGCCAGAGTCGCTCCAGTGACTCTTGGTTCGCAGAGTTCGCGATTCCTGTGTTAGACAACTTGGAATTGAGTGCTGCGGTGCGTGACGAGAGTTTCAGTACTGGGCAGAGTGCCGTCGTCGACAAGTTCGGCTTCGTCTACGTTCCTACCGATTGGCTGAGTGTGCGCGCGACTATGGGTGAGGCGTTCATTGTGCCGACCTTATCCCAGCTCGATTCGCCAGAGATTTGCGGACTAAGTAATGTGGCAGACCCGTTCTCCACATTCCAAGGTTTTATTACCTCTTGCCTTAGCGGTAACCCGAATCTGGCATCTGAGTCTTCTGACAGCCTCTCGGCCGGTATCGATCTACAACTGCTGGAGAATCTGACTTGGTCTATCACATGGAGTGAAACAGACTTTAAAGATCGTATCGTGAGTACCACTACTGAGGATATTCTACGTTCCGACTTTAGGAATTTTCAGTTAGCCACTGGATTTAGCGCCAGCACCGCAACCCCACGTCCGACCGCTGCACAAATTCAAGCCTGGATAAACGACCCACGCTCGGACAAGCGCGTCGTGCGAAATGCCGCGGATGTCACTACCCCCGATCGCATCTTGCAGAGTGACTCCAATGCGTCATCGATGCTGGTGCGGGCTTGGGACACTCAACTCGACTATGACTTCTCTCTTGACGATGTCGGCTTGAACGGTTGGGGTGCCCTCAGTATGCAGCTGCAAGCGACCTATATGGACACCTACCAGTTCCAACTCGCGCAGGATGGTCCTGTTCGCGAAGCGGTAGGCAACCAGAACAATCCCTACGGTGCTGTTCCGACCATCCCCGAGATTCGTGCGAACCTGCGCATCAATTGGATGCAGGGTAATCACACGGTAAGTGCGACTACGCGCTACATCGATGAGGTTAAGTTCGACGCCAGCGAGTTCAGTTTCCAGCAGTTCTTCCCGGGTGCAGAATGGGGTGGTCCAACCGACACCCTGCGCGCGTGGACGCAGCTGGACATGTTCTACTCCTATAGGGGCTATGAGGCTCTTGGCGGTGAGTTTGCCTTCTCATTAGGGGCACGTAATCTCACTGACAGAATGCCGCAGAAGACTGGCATGATTGCCGGTGTTGCCGCGGAAACCCAAGACGTCTTGGGTCGAGTGGTCTACGCACGAGTCAACTTCAAGATATAAGTTGAAAAGGAAATAAGCCTTAAAAAAAACCGGGTATTGAAGCGATTCAATACCCGGTTTTTTATTGATGTAGATCTTCGTCAATCGCAGCCATTCGCCTGCAGGGCACCCCCTTACGAGGGCTGGGGCTCTAACAGTCAGTGGTTTTTATTCGGCATACCCCTTGCGTATCACCCCATTGCTCTTGCCATCGACTTGACCATCGCGCAACCACTGCAACGAGGCATCGAACAACAGCGTCGCGTTCATCTCCCACATCGCGTTGTGAGAGGAGCAACCCAAGTCCAGCAAGACCTTCTCACTCGCCCCGAGGTCTTCGTACATCTCGGTCACCCGGCTTGGCGGCACCTGCCCATCGTGAATACCCGCCACTAAAAGCATGGGCGTCATCGTGCGGGCGACCACTTCCTGAGTCCACCCCCAAACTGTGGTGTTGGGTGCCCTGCGCACACCAGTCCCCCATGTGGCGCCAATGGGGTCGGACTCCAACATGTCCTGCCAGATCGCCGCACTCACAGCTGGGTCATATTGGTTCTCGCAGCCCACTTGTCTATCCCAGTTGCGCGTAAAGTCCAGGTGGGATTGTTTTGTGAACGCCGAGCCGGGCACGGGAATCGATTCGGGGGCATTGCCTCCCCGATTGCGGCTATAAGCAGGCGCGAGGATCACTACGCGAGCGACTTTCTCGGGATGCAGTGCCGCATAGCCCGCCGAGCGTGGCCCGCCCAAGGACCAGGCGACGAGGTGAACTCTATCGACACCACGCAGTTCGCGCAGATAGTCCACCACTGCGTCGATATCGTGCCAGTCCGACTCGATGGTCGTGCTTGCAAAACCATAGCTGGGCGCACAAGGGGCCGCGATCTTAGTGGGCACGAATTCCTGCTGCGCCTGCTCGGAGAGATTGCACACATCGTTCATGACATTGGGCCGCGTGGAGCGCCCATAACCCGTGGTGTCCATTGCGAAAGTGTCATAGCCTGCCTCGGCGAGGTAGGCCATCCAACTATAGCCCTCCACGGGCACATCGAAGGCCACCTCCGAGGGTGTCCCCGCGCCGTGTATGAACAGCACTACCTGCCCTTCGAGACTTGCGCTGCGCAATGAGGTCGAGGCCTGGGTGCGTTCACGCACATAGACCTGCGCCATCTCATTGTCCATGGCGGGGGCCTTGGAGAGTACGGGCACATAGTGATCGATGCGCAGAACTGGGTCTTGCGCCAATGCGCTATTAAAGGGAATCAACAGGCATGCGGCTAGAATACGGAGGCGTGTTGGCATTGTTTTACTCCGGTAATATCGGCTTAGGAAAGAGGCCTCACTATACAATAAGTGTGAGAGAAGCGCTGTATGCCGCCGAGACCAAAATAGGCTATACAGCGAGGCTCTGCGTACCGAACGATCACTCGAAAAACCTGCCTTCTCTCTTGAATTGCTTTAAAGTAAGCCCCTAACACAACATGAACAGGTTCAGTTTATGAATGAATTCAAAGGCAAGACAGCGCTGATCAGCGGCGGTGCCGAAGGCATCGGCTTGAGCATCGCCCAGGCCCTTGGCAAGCAAGGCATGCAGATTGTGTTGGGGGACATCGACCCGGTGCAACTGAGCCAAGCCCAGCGCAATCTAGAGGCGCTAGGCATCGCGGTACTGTGCGTCGAGATGGATGTGACACTGCCCGAGGATTGGCGGCGCTTCGCGGAGCAGGCTGTGGCGCGCTTCGGCAATATTCACATGCTGGTCAACAATGCCGGCGTCAGCAATAGCACCGGCCCCGCGGATCAAGTCGGTGACGATGACTGGCGCTGGGTGATCGATGTGAACCTAGATGGCGTGTTGTTCGGTGCGCGCGCGATAGTGCCGCTTATGAAGCAGCATGGCGAAGGCGGCTGGCTGATCAATGTCGCCTCGATGGCGGGCATGTTTGGCGTCCCCTATGCGAGCGCCTACACCGCAAGCAAGAACGCCGTAGTCGCGCTCTCGGAGAGCTGGCACCAGGAGCTGCGGCGCCAGCAGATCCACGTCAGCGTCCTATGTCCGGCGTTCGTCAAGACACGCATCCATCTCTCCGAGCGCAATCGGCCGTCGCGCTACGACGGCGAAGGCAACAGACCCGCACCGAGCGCGAAACAACTCGCCGCGGCTGCCCATATGCAGAGCGTTGTCGAAAATGGCTTGGCAGTGGAGATTGTGGGGGAACGTGTAGTCGAAGCCTTGCTCGCGGGCGAGTTATACATATTCACTCACCCTAATTATCGATCCCTAGTGCAGCAACGCTATCAAGCCATCGACGCGGCCTTCGAGCGCGCCGCGGCCAGTCCCCTCCTCGCCCATATGCGCGACGAAGAGATAGTGGGCTTTAGCTAAGTCGCTCTAAAAACCACCAATTTAAAGGATTTGTTTATGACACAGACACGCGAATTTGGCATTACCGTCTATGGCGCCACCGGATATACCGGCCGCCTAATCTGCGAGTATCTGCACAAGCGTTACGGCGTAGATGGCGAGGTGAAATGGGCGATGGCCGGTCGTAGTCGCGCCAAGCTAGAGGCAGTACGCGATGCGATGGGCATACCCGCGAGCGTGCCACTCGTGCTTGCCGATGCCGACGACCTCAGCTCCATCAAGGCGATGGTCGCGAACACCAAGGTCGTACTGACCACGGTAGGGCCTTATCAATTGTACGGCTCCGAACTCGTGGCCCAGTGCGCCGTGGCCGGCACAGACTATGTCGACCTGTGCGGCGAACCCGGTTGGATGCATCAGATGATCGCCCAACATCGGGACGCCGCGAAGAGAAGTGGCGCGCGCATCCTGTTCTCCTGCGGTTTCGACTCCATTCCCTTCGACCTAGGCGTGCTGTTCCTGCAAGAGGCTGCTCAGCAACGCTTCGGCGCGCCCGTTACGAGTGTGAAAGGACGAGTCAGAGTCATGAAGGGAGGGTTCTCCGGCGGCACCCTAGCGAGCCTCAAGGCCACCATGGCCAGTGCCGCAAGGCAGCCCGAACTCATTAAAGTGCTACAAGACCCCTTTGCCCTGACCGAGGGCGTCTCTGGACCGACACAGCCACAAGGGAGCGTGCCGCAATACGATGAGGAATTAGGCAGTTGGTCCGCCCCATTCGTCATGGCGACAATCAACACCAAGAACGTACATCGCACGAACTTCCTGCTCAATCACGCCTTCGGTCATGACTTCGTCTATGACGAGATGCTGTTCACAGGGCCTGGCGAGAAGGGCGAGGCCGCTGCCAGGGCCGTCGCCGCAGACCGTTCGATGGCGAGCAGCGACTTGAAACCCGGCGACGGACCGACCAAGGAAGAGCGCGACAATGGCCGCTATGACGTCTTGTTCGCTGGCAGCAATAAGCAAGGCGAGACTCTGAGGGCGAGCGTCAAGGGCGATCGCGACCCAGGCTATGGCTCAACCTCGAAGATGATCGCAGAGAGCGCCGTGTGTTTGTTGCTGAATCCAGAGGCCGCTAGCGGGGGCATTTGGACACCGGGTGCGGCGCTCGGAGATCTCCTGATCGAGCGCTTAGAGAAGAACGCAGGACTGACGTTTGCGCTCGAAGACTAGGGCAGTTGTATGCGCGCCCGGCAACGACGGGCGCGCATAGTCTTAGAGGATGAGCATCGAGACAAACCAGATAGCCGTGATGCTGACCAGCCCCATCGCCAAGGTCGCGCCAGTATGGGCGCGATAGGCGGTGGCGACATCCAACTTACTGAACTGTGCCACTACCCAGAAATAACTATCGTTGGCGTGAGAGACCGTCATCGCCCCCGCCCCAACCGCCATCACCGTGAGCACCCGCCCCCATTCCGAATCCAAGCCCACCTGCGGCAATAATGGCGCAACGAGCGCGGAGCCCGCGACCATCGCAACGGTGGACGAGCCTTGCGCACTCTTTAGTGCGGCGGCCACTAGAAAAGGCATGAATACCCCGATGCCGAGAGAGGAGAGGCTACGCCCTAGAAACTCCCCTAATGGCGTCGCCGCCAACACCGCACCAAACGCGCCACCGGCCCCCGTTACCAAGAGAATAGGCGCGGCAATTGAGAAAGCCTGTTGGCAGTGTTCGCCGAAGCGCTCGAGTCGTGCAGGCCTCTCGATCAGCACTAATGCACAGGCCAAGCCGACCATCAGGGCATTCAGAGGCTTGCCTAAGAAATTAAACAGCTCATACAGGCCACCACGCCCCAATAGGTCGGCAGGATAATTCGCCACCGAGCCCAGGCAGATAAGCGCAATCGGCACGAAGATGGGCGCGAAGGCACTTAAGCTACTTGGGGAGAGCGCCGTCGTCCTCGCCTGTTCGGGAAGTAACTCCTCTTCCTCTAATTCCTTACTGGGAAGATCACGACAGAATCGCGCCCACACGAGGCCGGTCAGTGCTGCGAGCAAGGCGAAGCCGAAACCGGCAATGATGACTAGGCCGAGACTATCGCCCAGGCCCAGGTTGCCCGCCGCAGCGATGGGCCCTGGCGTAGGAGGCACTAGTGTATGGGTGGCAAACAAGCCCGTGGAGAGCGCGACTGTGAGGGCCACGGGCGAGGCGTGTAGAGTGCGCGCGAGAGAACGCTTGAGGCTATTGAGGATGACGAAACCCGAGTCACAGAAAACCGGGATAGATACGAAGAAGCCCACCATCGACATCGTGAGTGTCGGCATGCGTTTCCCGAACACGCGAATGATCGCCTGGGCCATGACGATGGCCGCCCCACTGCGCTCAAGGATCACGCCGATGAGAGTGCCCAGCACTATGACGAGCCCGATACTGCCCATGATATTGCCGAAGCCACCGCGAATGATGCTCTCGATCTCGCGCGCGGGGAGCCCATAGGCGAAGGCGGCGATGAACGCGGCAAGCAACAAGGTGATGAAGGGGCTTAGCTTGAGTCTCGCCGTCGCGAAGACGATGAAGCCAATAATACACAGTAGGATAAACACCAATAACATAAATACATCCTTTATCCCTTAGGGCAGCAAGCTCTTGCTCACCAGCGGGTTTTATTTATTTTTTTATCTCTGGACACCGCAGTATAAGCGTTGGGCTCGCGCAAAAGCCACAGCAGCGCCCTTGCGCTGGCGGCCGTGTTTTCCCGCAGCTTTTGCACTACACTCTTACTCCCGAGGGACTGAACACGAGGTGGCTTTAGCCATTGGAGGATACTTTGCTGGGCACTATCACGCGCAACTGTTTAATTCTGGCCCTAGGCCTTTTCCTAATACCCGGGTCGCTATTGGCTGCGGATTCGACAATAGAGTTTCCCGCAGTGGCCGCCGACGTGCCCTACGAAGAAGTCGAGGCACTGCCCTTTCGCCCTGCCGAGCATAGGCTTGCCTATGGCGAAGATCCTGCGCAGTACGCGCTGCTGTGGAATCCGGTACTTGCGCAGGATGCGACAGCGAAGGCGCTGATCGTCTTTATCCATGGTGGATGCTGGCTCAATGCCTACGATATCGAACACAGCTATGGGCTTAGCACGGCGTTGTCGCAGCAAGGCTACGCAGTGTTGTCACTCGAGTACCGGCGCACTGGCGACGCAGGTGGTGGCTGGCCTGGCACCTTCGATGATATTCGCGCAGCCCTCGCCTTCACTAAGCAGCTGCAAAGCAGCGACCTCAATCCCCTTCCGGTAATTGCGCTAGGGCATTCCGCCGGGGGCCACCTGGCCCTACTCGCTGGCGCCCAAGACGCTAGCCTGCAGGGAATTGTAGGGCTGGCCGCCATTACCGATATCATCGACTATGGGCGGGGCCAGAACAGTTGCGAGACAGCGACTGCGCAGTTCATGGGGGGCGACTTCGCCAGTAGAACTGCGGCGTATCACGCCGCTAATCCTGCCGAGTTAAAACCCCATGCCAATACCTTCCTCCTGCAAGGCAGTGCGGACGCCATCGTCTCACCAACCCAGGCGAATATCCCGGGCGCATTGACCATAAACCTACAAGGGGCCGGTCACTTCGACTGGCTTCACCCCGGCAGCCCTGCCTTCCAAACTCTGCTATCCACGCTCTCGGCGACCCTGCAATGATCGAGCAAGACCAGCTTGAGGCACAAGATCGCAGCGACCCACTGGCGAGCAAACGAGACGAGTTCGCCCTGCCCGAAGATAGCGTCTACTTGGATGGCAACTCTCTGGGCTGCCTGCCCATTGCCGCGCGCGAGCGCGCGCGGCAAGTGGTCGAGACGCAATGGGGCCACGACCTAATTAAGAGCTGGAACAAGCATAGTTGGATCGATCTGCCGGTACGCATCGGCGAGAAGATTGCGCGTTTGATCGGCGCCGCGCCCGGCCAGACGATCTGCTGTGACTCCACCTCGGTGAACCTATTCAAACTCCTCAGTGTCGCACTGAAGATGCAAGGCGAGCGTTGCGTCGTTTTATCCGTACAGGATAATTTTCCTAGCGACCTTTACATGGTCGAGGGGCTGCGTCAGCTATTGGGCGATGACAGGGTTCGACTAGAGCTCTGTGCAGAAGAAGCTATCGAGTCAGCAATGCATGATGAGGTCGCCGTGCTCATGCTGACTCAGGTGAATTTCCGCACCGGACAGCTGTTGGACATGCGCAGACTCACCGAACGCGCCCACGCACTCGGCATATTGCTAATCTGGGACCTCGCCCACAGCGCCGGCGTGTTACCCATCGAGCTCGACGCCTGTCACGTCGATTTCGCAGTGGGCTGTGGCTACAAGTATCTCAATGGTGGACCTGGCGCACCGGCCTTCGCCTATGTTGCACAGCGTCATCACGCCCACCTTCACCAACCCATTAGTGGTTGGATGGGCCACGCCAGCCCTTTCGAGTTCGATGCCCAGTATAGGCCCGCCGCCAACATCACGCAGCTCCTAGCAGGCACGCCGCCGGTCATCTCGATGAGCGTGCTCGATGCTGCCCTAGATGTTTTCCGCGACGTCGACCTCAGCCAGTTGCGCCACAAAGCCAGCGCACTGAGCGAGCTGTTTCGCGCCCTCGTCGAACAGAGCCCACACCTGCGCGACCTAAGATTGTTATCGCCCTTACTGCCGCAGCAGCGAGGCGCTCAGCTTGCCTACCGACACCCGCAAGCCTATTCGATATGCCAGGCACTGATCGCTCATAACATAATCGCCGATTTTCGTGCGCCGGACCTGTTGCGCTTCGGTTTCAGCCCGTTGCCCTTGCGCTACGTCGACATCGGGACTAGTGTCGCGGTATTGATTGAAATTATGCGCAGCGAACGCTGGCGCGAACCGCAATATGCCATCCGTAGTAAAGTGACATAGGGAGTCAACAATGACACACAGCAGCGAGATCCACACCAGCGTCGCCATGCTCATTTCGGTCTTCGGCGATCCTGCTCGTGCCGACCACGAAGCAAACAGCTACGAGTGGCACATCGAACTTGCCGATGGCAGCAAGGTGCACTTACGCAATCTGAGCACTGGCGGCAGTGCCGCTCGTGTGCAGCCATGGGAACTGAGCAGCGACACCGAAGCGGGCATAGCCCAGATCAATGCCAAATTAGAGGAAGGCGAGAATTACTACGAAGGCGGATTGCACCCGGAGTTATTCATCAAGCGCGACGCCTAATGTTTTGCCAGCCGGATATCTTCGAGAAAGCTTTATGGTGCAAACCAAGCAATGAATTGCACATGAGTTCGGATTGGTTATACTGTTTGCACTTTAGAACCAACAACAAAAAGGAAGTAGCAATGAATAAGGGTAAGATCGCCGGAATCGCGACCGGTGTAGTGCTAATTGCGGGGATTCTAGGCTGGATGTTTACCGCTCCCTACCTTAGTAATCAAGGACTCGGCCGTACTCCTGGAATAATTATTGGAGGCACGCCAACGGCTGCCCTCAATGACTTCACAGTACTCAACTCCACCGTACAAGGCCCCCTGCAATTTAAGCTTGGCGGCTTTCCTCCCTTCGTGAACTACTTACTCTGGGTAGCGACACCCGAAGGTATTATCACGGCGACTCGTCCCGATGGCGGTTACTGGGCGAGCCGTATTCGAGAGGGCGATGAGAACGGATGGCTACGCCTAGGCGATGCGACCTTCGCGATGAAGGCCACCGAGATACTAGATAGTCGACGCATCCCTATGATGCAGCAGTGGGCTACTAAGGCCGGCAGAACACTCGACGATCCGCTCTATGCGGGCTCCGAGCCACTGCGCGAGTGGGAAGTCTTCTTCTGGACTCCTAGGTAGTAGGACGGCATAACGAGCAAGGGGCGGCCTAATGGTCGCCCCTTTTTTATTCTAATCGCAAGAAGCGAAGCGCCATCTACTCAGCTCTCAAGCATTAGACCCACCTGCAGACTCCCACGAATAATTTTATTACAACATCCTCTGAAGAACTCCTGTCACACTCATGCGCTATTCTGTCTTTCTCTGCACCGGAGGATATTCAGACTAGGGGCCGAGGTTTGCGAAAGAATATCTCCCGTCTTGGGAAGAGCACAAAGGCGAGCAGCACGATGCCGAAGAACAACACAAGGTAGTACAGCGGGAACACCTTTAGCGCCTCCACAAACGCGAACCCTTGAAGCTCTTGGGTCGGCAGAGTGGCGGCTATTTCACCGCGTTTCAAAGCACTCACCAAGCCGGTATAAAGAAGGCTTGCAACACCCAAACCTAGATTCAACGCGAGCCCCTTGAAGCTCAGAACGGTCGCCCGGAGTTTCGAATCCACTGCGCTATTGATGTAGAAACTCGCCTGAAACTGCACCATCCCCAGTATCGCGAATGCGCCGATCGCGAACAAAACCCCATACAGTGGAATCGCCAACATCACCCCGAGCAGCGAGGCGAGCAACACACCCGATAGACACAGGAAGTTCGTGAAGGGTGACAGGTGACTTACCATAAGGCGCGACAGCCTAGCGTTGAGTATTCCGATCAGAGCCATGCCGGCGCCGATGAAGCCAAACCAGGAAATCGGAATCTCGATGCTGCGATAATACTCACTGGCCAGCACCACGAACTGTCGCGCCACACTGTCTAGCGCTAAGGCTACGAGAATGACGAAGAGGACAAACTGATGCCCAACAATCCAACGCGCCGCCTTCGCGATCTGGGCGAAGGAATCGCGCAGGGCATTGAGACTCTCTCCGGACTCATGGGCCTGAAGCTTGGCCTGCGCGAGTGCAGACTTATCGATATCATAGAATCCTAAACTGGTGGCCAGCACGATGAGCGCAGTCATTAGGGTGAGAATAATGGGCATGCGCACAATCATCTGTTCCGAGAATTGCCAATCGATGCTTAGGTAGCGCACGAATCCATTGACCATCTCACTATCGTAGGCGAAGGCACCTAGGATCATCGTCGTGAAAAATCCTATGGCCACAACTCGGGTCGTCTTCTCGAGCAGTTGCGCCCACTCCGATTCCCTTCCTAACTGTTTGAGCGAATCATAGACTAGCGCCTCGTCCGCGCCGCTAGCGGCGGCTTCCGACAGGCCCGAACAGATCCGATTGGCGAGAAAAACCCAGAATAGGAGCGCTGAGGCTCCCATGGGGACTAAAACCAATAAGAGCATCTCTACCACCATCAAGGCGGAGGCGACCACGACCAGGCGTTTGCGCCCAACGATATCGGCAAGCGCACCAGAGGGCACCTCGGCAAATACGATCGTCAGCGCCCAGGCCAGATTGAGTATCCCGAATTGCTCCAGAGTTAAGCCGTAATCGAGAAATAACACAGTGAGCACGGGGTAGTAGAAACGAGCCGAGTAAAACAGCCGAAAAATTATGAAGCGCCGAAGATTGCCCTGTAGGCGTTTTTCTATCGATTCCTTGTTAGCCATTGTCCACCCACAGCTGCGTTGAAAAATTCGTCCCAATTCATATACTGCGCCAAATAGGGATTTTACACACAATTCCTTTCCCAAATTCCTGATAAATATTCAAAAAACATCTCCACCCCCCCCAAAAGATGGGTGACAAATAGCCGGAAATCTATGTACTATTGCCGGCATTATCGAATAGGAGGTTCATGCATGTCTGAAAGCGATCGAGATCAGAAACCTAAAAAGTTCTTCGGGATGACAGTAAGCGACTCAATTACCTATGTAATTATCGTGATTCTCGCCCTAATTTTTATTCGTCAAGTCGCTGTCCTGTTCTAAACATTGCGTGGCTCCATTATGGGTCTCGCCTTGTTCCCCCTAGTTCCTGCATGCTAAATTATGTCCTCATTTTTTCTCGGTGATGGTTTGCCGCGCTTTATATATCTAGGATTCTCATGAGCAAGTACAAGATTGCATTATTGGACGGTGATGGCATCGGCCCTGAAATCATGGTGGAGGCCGTTAAGGTGCTTCGTCTGGTCGAGCAGCGCAATGACGTCGAATTCGAACTCATTCATACCCCTTTCGGTGCGAGCGCGTATTTCGAATGTGGCGACCCCTTCCCTGAGCAGACCAAGAAAGTCTGCGACGAAGCCGATGCGATTCTCAAGGGACCGATCGGACTCAATCACGAAGATTCCAAGAAGATCCCGGTAGACATGCAGCCCGAGCGTGGCGCCCTGCTGCCACTGCGCCGCCGCTATAACACCTACGCGAACTTCCGTCCCGTATTCCTGCCCCAGGGCCTCGCCCATTTCTCTCCTCTTAAGAAAGAGATTATCGGCGACGGCATCGACATCATGATCATTCGTGAATTAGTCGGTGGCCTGTATTTCGGCGAGAAGGAAACCGGCGTGAATGCGCAGGGCCTGCGCTATGTCAAAGAGACTCTGGAATATGACGAACTGCAGATTCGTCGCATCGCCATCGTCGCATTCAACACCGCGATGAAGCGCAAGAAAGTGCTTCACAACATCCACAAGAGCAATGTCTTGAAGTCGAGCGTGCTGTGGAATGAGGTCATGGACGAGGTAGGCAAGGACTACCCAGAGGTGAAGGTCATCAACATCCTCGTGGATGCTGCGGCCACTTATCTGTGCCTGAACCCTGGTCAATTCGATGTGATGGTGATGGAGAATATGTTCGGCGACATCCTCAGCGATCAGGGCGGCGGCATCCTCGGCTCGCTAGGCCTTATGCCCTCGGCCTGTCTTGGCGATGACAAAGCCTATTACGAGCCCTCCCATGGCTCTGCACCCGATATCGCCGGCAAGAATATCGCCAACCCCTACTCCATGATCGGCTCCGTAGCCATGATGCTGGAGATGAGTTTCGGCATGGAGCAAGAGGCCAAGAATGTGTGGCATGCGATGCAGAGCGTGTTCGCGCAAGGCTTCTCGACCCCCGACTTATCCAAACCTGGCGCTGGCGTGAAGATGATCGACACACAGGGCTTCGGTGACTTGGTGGTGGAAGAGCTGCGCAAGATGCCCCTAGTGAAGTAATTGTAGGAGCGTGCGCCCTCGCAAGGGGGCTGTCCCGCTCCCACAAGCAGTTTAGCCCTTAGGCAAACCTAGACTATTTAACTCAACTCGCCTGCGCATGCATCCTGATATTGATCATGCGCAGCGTCGCCTTGACCGCTGCCAGCACCTGATTCGAATCGACTCCGCGCGTCTTTAGGTCGCGCATCTCACCACTCCAGGTAATGATACATTCGGTCAAGGCACTCGTATTACCGCCGCGGGGGATGTGAACCTCGTAATCGAGCAGATCGGGCATCTTGAATTTGCGGGCCTTGAGTATGCGTGCCATCGCATCCATAAAGGCGGCGAAGCCGCCATTGCCAGAGCCAGAGCCGCTGTACTCCTTGTCGTTTATGCGCACCCGCACACTCGCCGTACTCTCTACATCCAAGCCACTATTGATATAACAATTGAGCAGCTCGATGTAGCGGTAGTCGCGGCTCTCCAGCACATCGGCAATGATGAAGGGCAGATCATCTACCGTGATCACTTCCTTGGAATCGCCTAACTCCACGATGCGTTGCAATACCTTGCGCTGCTCATCTGCCGAGAGGCTAAGCCCTAACTCCTCCAGATTATTGGCGAGGGAGGCCTTGCCGCTCATCTTCCCCAAGGCGTAGACGCGCTTGCGTGCGAAACGCTCCGGACGCAAGGCGGTGATATACAGACCACCCTTGGAATCGCCATCGGCATGAATACCGGCGGTCTGGGTAAAAACGTCGGCACCGACAATGGGCGCGTTGGCAGAGACCCATTTGCCAGAGAAATTCTCGACCATGCGGCTAAGCAGACCAATCCGCGTCTCGTCGATCGACAGACTCATGCCCATCTTATCTTTGAGCACCACTGCCACCTCGGCGACCGAGGCGTTCCCGGCACGCTCGCCCAGACAATTCACCGTGCAGTGAATGGTGTTAACCCCGGCCTTGACGGCGGCCATTACGTTGGCCGTGGCCAGTCCATAGTCGTTGTGCGGGTGAAAGTCGAACTCGAGCTTAGGAAAGCGCGTAATCATGTCGCGCAGCGCCGTGAAGACCTCGTCTGGCATCATTACGCCCAAGGTATCGGGCAGCATGAAGTCGGCGATGCCTAGATCCTGCGTGCCTTCTAACAGCCCAAACACGTAATCCGGGCTGTCTCGATAGCCGTTGGACCAGTCCTCAAGATACATATTGACGCTCAAGCCGCACTCCTGGGCATAGCCCACAGTGCGACGGATATCCTCGATATGCTCGGCTAGGCTGCGGCCCAGCTGCTCTCGGCAGTGCTTCTCGCTGCCCTTGGCGAGCAGGTTAATCACTCGCCCTCCTGTCTCAACGACCCAATCCACGCTCAGACGGTGGTCTACGAACCCTAGGACCTCGACCCGCTCCAGAAAACCTTCCTGAGCCGCCCATGTGTTGATATCGATAACCGCTTGTTTCTCGCCATCCGATACCCGGGCCGATGCGACTTCGATACGGTCAACGCGCAATGACTGCAAAAGCGCACGCGCAATGTGCAGCTTCTCTTTCCCGGCGAACGACACGCCTTGGGTCTGTTCGCCGTCGCGCAAGGTCGTATCGAGTAATTTGATGTGTCTAGTCGGGCTGTTATCGCTCATGTCTGCACTCATCCGGCTGCCGCGCAGCACCAAGGGGAGCCGATTCTAACAAATAAACTGCGCCGCCATAAGCCCGACAAATCGGCCATTTCACCGCGCCTGCCTTCCCATTATCGCGGGAACAGGGGACAATGCCCTCATGCCTACAACGAAATTGCCGATGTATTCAATATGAATGTTTTAAGTGTACACAGACCTCTACTGCTCGCCGCAGCCCTATTGTTTGTCGCCCCTAGCTATGGCGCCGACACTCGCTCCGAACGGCTGTGGCTACCGGCCAATGCCTCTCATTTACGCCCATTCCTACAAATGGCGGTAAATCTCGCGCTGGAAGAAGAGGATTGTAACGACGTTCTGTACGCACGCTTGAACGAATATCGCACGATTTATGAGGAACCCACGTTCACGATTCTGTGCAAGAAAGACGCGAAGACCACCTATAATCGTGTGGTCCCAATCACGGAAGTCGACCCTGAGTACTTTGCGAAAATCCAACAAAGCGAGGATGCGGCGAATACCGCAAGCACACTCACTCCCGAGATCGAGGCCCTGCGCAGGCAATTGCTGTCGCCCTCCTCCGCGGCAAGCAGTGCTGGCACAGCCCAGAGTGCACCCGCCGCGGCCAGTGCCGTGGTAAACGAGGACCCCAACGACCTGACTCTGGATCTCGAACCCGAGACTCCCGCTGCCAGCACTCCAGCTCCAGCGCAGTAATCTAAAACACCCAGCGACCTGTTCGTCGTTCTATACCCTGCCCTAACTAAGGTATACTGCGCGCACTTTAAGAAAAGGAAGTTGCTGGAGTGTAACTATGACAATAAGAGTGTGTGTAGCAAAGGAATTGAGGGAAGACGAGCAGCGGGTCGCCATGGTCCCTGACGTCGTTAAGAAACTCACCGCCCTTGGGGTGCAAGTCAGCATTCAAACTGGCGCAGGCGAAGCCGCAGGTCATGCAGATAGCGACTATGTAGGCGCCGATATCATCGATGACATCGATGCACTGTATAGCAGCGCCGATATTCTGTTAACGGTCAATCCTCCTACTAAAGCACAGATGACGAAGCTCAAGACGGGCAGCGTTCTCATCGGCTATCTCAACCCCTATTCCGATACTGAGCGATTCAGAACGCTACAAGATAAGAACATCTCCGCATTCTCCGTAGAGATGATTCCGCGTATCTCCCGTGCTCAAGCGATGGACGCACTGTCCTCGCAAGCCTCTATTGCCGGTTATAAGGCGGTATTGCTTGCAAGCACATTGTTAGGCAAGTTCTTCCCCATGCTGACCACTGCAGCAGGCACCGTGCGCCCCTCCAAGGTATTGATCATTGGCGCCGGCGTCGCGGGTTTGCAGGCAATCGCGACCGCGCGCCGCCTCGGCGCGATCGTCGAGGGCTATGACGTGCGCGCTGCGGTGAAGGATCAAGTCGAGTCACTCGGCGCCAAGTTCGTCGACATCGACATCAAGGCCGAGGGCAGTGGCGGCTATGCCCGCGAACTCACAGACGAGGAACGCGCGCAGCAGCAAGCGATTCTAGCCAATCACGTGGCCGCTGCCGATGTGGTCATCACCACCGCAGCCATTCCAGGGCGCCCCTCTCCGAAGATCATCACCACGGCGATGGTCGAGCGCATGAAAGGCGGCTCTGTCATCGTCGATTTGGCGGCAGAGGGCGGCGGTAACTGCGAACTCACCAAGGCCGGCGAGACCATCGTGCACAATCGCGTCAAAGTATATGGCCCCCTGAATGTGCCTAGCACCGTCAGCGGTCATGCCAGCGAGTTATATGCGAAGAATCTACTCAATCTTCTTACATTGATGATTAAAGAGGGCGCACTAAACATCGACCTCGAAGACCAGATTCTCAAGGACAGTTTAATCACTCACGGCGGCGCTATCGTCAATGCCGCAATCGCTGAAAAAGTCGCCGGAGGTGCCAAATGATTGAAGGTTTAGCTGCACTGTATATTTTCATGCTCGCCGGGTTCACCGGCTACGAGATCATCAGCAAGGTGCCTGTCATTCTGCACACGCCGCTGATGTCCGGTTCCAACTTCGTCCACGGCATCGTGCTCGTGGGCGCGATGATCGCATTGGGCATTGCCGAGAATGGCACCCAGCAAGCGATCGGCTTCGTAGCCGTATTGCTCGCCGCAGGAAATGCGGTGGGTGGCTATGTGGTGACAGAGCGCATGCTGGAGATGTTCAAGTCCAGCGGCAAGAAAGACAGCGCGGGGGGGAAACACTAAATGACGATTCTCATCCAAGCGAGTTATTTCCTAGCGGCGGTATTGTTCATCCTGGGCTTGAAGCAGATGAGCTCACCGGTCACGGCGCGGCGCGGCATCCAGTGGGCAGGGGCAGGTATGGTCTTGGCCACGCTAGTCACCTTCCTATCACCAGAGCTCACCGACAATCCTCAGGCGCTGACCAATTATGGCCTGATCGTGCTCGCCATCGCCATCGGCGGCGGCTATGCCTATGTCACCGGCAAGAAGGTCGCTATGACCGACATGCCGCAGATGATCGCCATGTATAACGGCATGGGCGGCGGCGCGGCGGCGACTATTGCCGCAGTCGAGTTACTCAAGGCCCAAGGCGAGGTGGCCGCAGGTCATGCCGACAGTCTTCTAGGCTCGGCGAGCATGTCCGCGCACCCTAGCAGCATCGCCGAAGCAATGGGGACTGATGTCACTATTCTGGCAATCGTCGGCGCCGTCATCGGCACCATCGCCTTCAGCGGTAGCATCATCGCCTGGGCGAAGCTCGATGGACGCCTCAACTCCAATAAGCTGCTCCCACAGCAACAGTTAATCAACCTCGTGCTGGCCATCGTGCTAGTCGGCTTCGCTATAGCCGTCTACTACACCGGCGAGCTCATGCCGATCATCGCCTTCTTCGGCATCGCGCTCGTACTCGGGGTATTCATTACCGTTCCGGTCGGCGGCGCGGACATGCCCGTCATCATCTCCCTGTTCAACGCCCTCACGGGCTTAGCAGTGGGTTTCGAGGGCTATGTGCTGGGCAATGCCGCGATGATCATCGCTGGCACCGTAGTGGGCTCTGCAGGTAGCTTGCTTACCCATTTGATGGCCAAGGCCATGAACCGCTCGGTGAGCAATGTCTTCTTCAGCGGCTTCGGCACGTCAGCAGTCGCGGGCGCGGCGGCGGACGAAAGCGGCGGCTCCATGAAGGAGGTTCAGGCCCAAGACGTGGGCATTATGATGGCCTATGCGAGCCAGGTGGTGATCATCCCAGGCTACGGCATGGCCGTTGCCCAGGCCCAACACAAGGTTTGGGAACTCACTCAGCTGCTAACAGACAAAGGCGTGAAGGTGAAGTTTGCGATTCACCCAGTGGCGGGGCGCATGCCTGGCCATATGAACGTGCTGCTAGCCGAGGCCGGCGTCCCCTATGATTTGATTTATGACATGGAAGATATCAACGCAGACTTCGGCAACACCACCGTGACTCTGGTCATCGGGGCTAACGACGTGGTCAACCCAGCGGCGAAGAAGGACCCAGCCAGCCCATTATTTGGCATGCCAGTGCTCAATGCCGAGGAATCCGAGAACGTCATCGTCATCAAGCGTGGTCGCGGCACCGGCTTCTCAGGCGTTGAGAACCCGCTGTTCCTATTGGACAACACCCGCATGTTGTTCGGGGATGGCCAGAAGGCAGTGAACGAGCTGATTCAAGCTGTGAAGGAACTCTAACAGTAATGCCCGACACCGAGTCAGAAATTGCACAAGATGCCGCACCAGTCGCAGGACTGTTGCGGCGCCTTGCCGCCCTCCTCTACGACGCGTTTCTCGTTGCGGCGATCTGGATGGCACTTGGCGCTGCCTTTCAGTTTGTCTTCGGTATTACCAATCAACTCGTAGATGGGCACGCTACAACCGACCCTGTCATTAGCGGCATTCTCTTTGTCGGGATGCTTGTTAGCGCGGCCGGTTTCTATACCTGGTTCTGGATGCGCACGGGGCAGACGCTGGGCATGTTGGCTTGGCGTATAGAGGCGGTAAGTTCGGATGGTTCGCGTATGAACTTGAAGCAGTCCTTGCTACGCTGGGTACTCGCCTGGCCGTCTTTCTTCTGCCTGGGTGTCGGTTATCTCTGGCACTACATCGACAAGCACGGCAACGCGATACACGACATCTTGTCGGGCACACAAGTGATCGTAGTCCCTAAAGGCGGACGCAATTTTTAACTAGGAAATTCCTAAATTCTGCGTAGCAAATAGACGCCAGTCACAAAGCACACCACTATCGGAATCATCACAGCGATCACCGGACTGAAACCATAGAGGAGACTCGCCGGTCCCAGCACGCGCTGCGCGATGGTAAACAGTAGGCCGATGCCGATCGCGATGAATACGCGCGCCCCCATGGTGACCGAGCGCAGCGGCCCGAACACGAAGGAGATCGCCACTAGTACCAGAGAAGCGGTCGCGAGTGGTTGCAATAGCTTCTTCCAGAAGGCTAGGAAATAGCTATCACTCTCTAGACCCTCGCCGCGGAAATACTCCGCAAAACGGTACAGGCCAGAGATCGACTGGCGCTCCGGCTCGACCAGCAAGACACTCAATAATTCCGGCGACAACTCGATGCGCCAAACCAAAGATTCATACTCATTTACGGCGATGCTGGCCAGTCCGAACTCGGTTTCACGCACGTCATTCAACTGCCAATACTGCCCCTGCGAATCTTCGCGGTAGTGTCCACTGCTGGCGAAGCTGCTGGTGCGTAAGCGCCTGTTCTCATCTAATTCATAGCGTGTAATACCACGCAACTCTGTGCCACCGGGCAGGATCACGTTGATGTGAATAAACTCGTTGCCAATCTTACGCCAATCGCCCCGAGAGGAGCTCAAGCCAAGCCCACCACTCTGAATCAATGCCAGCTCACTCTGCGCGGTTTGCTGCAGACGCGGGGCCACATACTCGCCCAACACTAGACTCAAGATCATGATGCCGATGGTGGGCTTCATGACCGACCAGACGATGCGCCAGGTGCTCACACCCGCAGCCTGGATGACCACCAACTCGTTGTTAGAGGCGAGCACTCCTAGACCTATCAACGCGCCACCCAAGGCAGTGAAGGGCAGCATCTCGTAAATGCCCGTAGGCATAATGCGCAATGTATAGATCAACGCATCCGTGGCCGTATAGTCTTGTGAGCCACCGCGGCCGAGCTCATCGGTCAGCGTGAAAATAAAATCGAGGCTGAAAGTGAGGCCCAGCACGACCAACATCGAGAGCAATACACTGTTGCGGATATGCGCGTCGATTAATCTCATGCCAACCCCTCGCGTTTGAGTCGTTTGGGTGGACGGCGTAGGCGAGGGGCGAATAGTAAATACAGGCCCAGGCTCAGAAAGATTGCATGCACCCACCACAGACCAATCGCAATGGGCACCACTTCGTCCTCGAGCAGGGTCATCGCCATCTGCAGCGAGACATAGTAAAGCGCGTAGAGCACGGTGGCGGGGAGCAGTTTACTGAAACGCCCCTTGCGAGGCTCGACTCGGCTCATCGGCACCGCGATTAGAGTGAGGATTGGGATCAAGAGAATGACAGACAGGCGCCACTGCAGTTCGGCCTGATAGGCGGGATCGGCAGAGTTCCACAGCATCTGCGTGGGCAGAGACTTCTCCAGAACTAACTCTGTCACGCGTTCGGGCTCTGGCATTAGGATCGCCTGCTCATCGAACTGCGTGACCAAGTAATCTGCCTGCCCCGGTATGCCCTCGTAGAGCACCCCGTTCTCTAGGAGCATGAAGCGACGGCCGGTTTCCTCATCGATAATCGGTCGCGCAGTGTCCGAAAGAATCACGCGTAGGCTCTGCTCATCTGCGCCGTCATCACCGCGCCGCCAAGCCACGAAGGTATTGTTGAGCAAGCGCCCCACCGTACTATTACTAATGGCCTCCGCATAAGTGGTGCGCAGGCCCCCGTCGAAGCGTTGAAACTGCCCCGCTACAATGAGGTCCAGCTCCGTCAACTCGTCCTGGCTCTCTAGTAAGCGTTCGGTATTTTGCAGCCCCATCGGGGCGATTTGCAGGCTGAGCAGCCCCATCACCACCGACAGGAATGACGCGCTAATAATCGTGCTCAGGGCCACCCGCTTCTGGCTGTAGCCACAGGCACTGAGCACCGTCATCTCATTCTCGGAATACATACGGCCGAAGGCTAAGAGAATGGCGAGAAACAAGGCGAACGGAACGATGACGAGCAGGAATTCTGGCAGACGGAAAATCATTAGGCGCAGCAGGATGTCGGAGGAGATCTCACCGGCGACGGCTTGACCAAGATAACCCAGGAAGCGGGAGATCATGACCACGACCATCAGAATTAGGGTAACGGCGCTCATGACTTGAAAGATCTGTCGAGCCAAGTACCGGAAAATAATCACGCTAAGGGATTCCTCGCTGATCTAATCATGCGCGCTTATACAGCCTCAGGCTCCAGCGTCTCTAGCAATTCGCTGAAGGCCTTGGGAATCAGTGCGATCTTATGCTTATCGAAATCGAAAAATACTATCCCAGTCTGTGCACTGCAAACCACACGCTCTAGGGCCGTGTTAGTGATCTGATAGAGGATGTCGCAGCCATAGCGATTAAAGCGCCCCACGCCAACCTCGATTTTCAGTATATCGTTCGCAAAAGACTCCGACTGGTAGTCCACCGCTAAATCGGTCACGACCATACCTAGACCAAAGATATTTGCCTCAGTAAAGCCCATATGAGCGAGAAACTGCAGGCGCGCCTCGTGGATGATCTGCACCATAGAGACGCTGTCTAAGTGACGCGCATAATTCAAATCGCTTATTCCCACCGCACGCTGTAGCGAGAAAAGAAATTGTTCGGGCATTATTATCTTCACGCGTGACATTAGTTCACCAGATTCGTGACGAAGAGCCCCAGCAGGGCATTAGAAAGGTTTACGCACACCTCCATTACAGGAGGGGCTCGAACAGCCGGCGTTTACGGCCGCCAATTCTAATCAGCACGGCGTGAGATGTACACCTCTTTCCCGTCGCCCTTGGGTGCACTATCCCGCCGCCGTCGCAGGCCCTGCCCTTGCGTAGGACGGCGAAACTGCCTAGCATTGACTCCTTAGGCCGTGTAATGGCCCTCCTCGATTATCCGCTCCACTACAGGGAAGCTCCCCATGAAATATACACTGTTAAACAGCACCACTACTGCAAAAGCCACCGACTGCCTCGTAATCGGCGTCTGGACCAAGGGCAAACTCACTGCGCCTGCCGGGGCATTGGATGATGCGCTAGCTGGCGAGCTTCGCAGAGTAGTGGCAACCGGCGATATCAGCGGCAAAGTGGGCGACACCCTATACGTACACCCCTCCGCCGGCAAAGCGAAACGCGTGCTCTTAGTTGGTTGCGGCGAAGAATCCGCCCTAGAGGCACGCAGCTATCGCAAGGCGGTCAACGCGGCGATCAAAGCGCTGTTCAAATCCAACGCCAAAGACGCCGTAATGACGCTGGCAGAGCTGCCAATCAAGGATCGCGATGGTGCATGGGCACTGTCCATGCTGGTGCAGGAGTGCGAGAGTTCCACCTACCAATACGACCAGACTAAGAGCAAGAAGATGGCGGCCTACGCACTCAAGAGCGTCGCCTGCAGCACACCCAAGGGCGCCAATCGTAGCGCAATGAACGAGGCGCTCAAGGCCGGACTGGCAATCGGCAATGGCATGAACACCGCCAAGGAGCTCGGCAATTTGCCAGGCAATGTCTGCACCCCTAAATACCTGGCGAGCACCGCCACCAAGCTCGCGGCTAAACACAAGACACTCACGACTAAAATCCTCAACGAGAAGCAAATGCAGAAGCTGGGCATGGGCTCACTCCTGTCCGTGAGCGCGGGCTCGAAGGAGGAGGCAAAGCTAATCGTTATCGAATACAAAGGCGGCAAGGCGACGAGCAAGCCTTACGTCCTGGTCGGCAAGGGCATCACCTTCGACACCGGCGGCATCAGCCTGAAACCTGGCGGTGCGATGGATGAGATGAAGTTCGACATGTGCGGGGCCGCGAGCGTACTAGGCACCATGACGGCAGTGGCGCAGATGGGCTTGAAGATCAATGTGGTCGCGGTAATCGCGGCGGCGGAGAATATGCCGAGCAGCACGGCCACCAAGCCAGGCGATGTAGTCACCAGCATGTCGGGCCAGACCATCGAGATCCTGAACACGGACGCGGAAGGCCGCCTAGTGCTATGCGACGCGTTAACTTATGTAGAGCGCTTCAAGCCGAAGACGGTCATCGACATCGCAACCCTGACTGGCGCGGCGGTAGCGACCTTCGGGGATCAGACGAGCGCGCTATTGAGCCCCAATCAGGCCTTCGCGGACGAGCTCCTAGGCATCAGCCAAGACACGCTAGACCTAGCGTGGCAACTACCACTGTGGGACGAGTACCAGTCCCTACTGGAGAGCAATTTCGCCGATATCGCAAACATCGGGGGACCGCGAGCGGGCACAATCACGGCGGCATGCTTCCTACAACGCTTCACGAAGAAGTACACATGGGCCCACCTAGACATCGCCGGCACAGCCTGGCTATCCGGCGCCCAGAAAGGCGCGACCGGCCGCCCAGTGCCCCTCCTAGTAGAATACCTACGCCGCCAGAAGGCGTAATTTATGTCTGAATGCCGAGCTCCGTTATCAGCGCCAAGAGCTCGGCACAGGATAGCTAGCGCTGACACGGCGTGATGCCCATGTTCCGAATAAGATTCGGGCGCCCTCGTTTATCTCTGTGCCTCATCTATCACACAAAACTCGGAAGTTATTGCGATGCACTGCGCCCTGTTGAGGAGACGTGATGCGGGGTGTTCTCCGACATGACCGTGAGCAGCAGGGATGCTGCGATCGAGCCCCCACGGATGGGTTCACGGCGTGTCATGGCGGGGAATACCCCGCAGCGCGGCTCCGGATCAACAATTGAGCACTAAATACGAACTATTTTCGGACCACAGCAGCAAGCCCCAAGAGCCCAAACTGCGTTATACTTGCCGTCTACCTAAAACCCACTAGACATCATAGTTGCAGCGCATAATGGACAAGACATACCAACCTAATCAGATCGAAAGTCACTGGTACAAGCAATGGGAAGAGAAAGGCTACTTCACCCCTCAGGGTGACGGAGATGCCTACTCTATTGTCATTCCGCCCCCCAACGTGACTGGCCGACTGCATATGGGACATGGCTTCCAGAATGCCCTCATGGATGCCCTCATCCGTTATCAACGCATGCTCGGCAAGAAGACCCTCTGGCAGGTCGGTACCGATCACGCCGGCATCGCCACACAGATGGTCGTCGAGCGACAGCTAGCCGCCAAAGACATCACCCGTCAGGAACTCGGCCGCGACAAATTCCTCGAGAAAGTCTGGGACTGGAAACAAGAGTCCGGCGACATCATTACCCAGCAGATTCGTCGCCTAGGCTCCTCCATGGACTGGAGCCGCGAACGCTTCACCATGGACCCAAAATTCTCCAAGGTCGTCGAGAAGGTGTTCATCGAGCTGTATGACGAGAAGCTCATCTATCGCGGTAATCGCCTAGTGAACTGGGACCCTACCCTGCACACCGCCATTTCTGACCTCGAAGTACTATCCGAGGAAGAAGATGGCTTTCTCTGGCACTTCCGTTATCCGCTGGCCGATGGCGCGACGACTGCTACTGGCGATACTTACATCACCATCGCCACTACGCGTCCAGAGACGCTGCTCGGTGATAGCGCGGTCGCCGTGAACCCAACCGACCCACGCTATACCGACTTGATCGGCAAATCCGTGCTTCTGCCTCTGTGTGAGCGCCGCATCCCTATCATCGCCGACGACTATGTAGATGCCTCATTCGGCACCGGCTGCGTCAAGATCACCCCTGCTCACGATTTCAATGACTACGAGGTCGGCAAACGCCATGATCTTGAGGTCATCAATATCCTCACCGCCGACGCCGCCATCAATGACAATGCGCCTGCCGCCTATCGAGGCTTGGATCGCTTCGATGCGCGCAAGAAGGTAGTGGCCGACCTCGAAGCCCTAGGCCTACTCGAGAAGATCGACCCCCACAAGCTAAAGGTCCCACGCGGGGATCGCAGCAACACCGTCATCGAACCCTATCTCACTAACCAGTGGTATGTGGCGGTGCAGTCCCTCGCCGACCCTGCAATCAAGGCCGTCGAGGACGGGGACATCCAGTTTGTTCCCAAGAATTGGGAGAACACCTATTTCGCCTGGATGCGCGATATTCAGGACTGGTGTATCAGCCGCCAGCTGTGGTGGGGACACCGCATTCCGGCCTGGTATGACGATCAAGGCAATATCTATGTGGCCAGCGACGAGGCAGCCGTGCGTGCAAAATACGATCTGAGCCCCGACCTAGCCTTGCATCAAGACGAAGACGTCTTGGACACCTGGTTCTCCTCCGCGCTGTGGACCTTCGCGACGCTGGACTGGCCGGACGACAAAGAGACGATGAAGACCTTCCACCCGACCGATGTGTTGGTGACCGGTTTCGACATCATCTTCTTCTGGGTCGCCCGCATGATCATGATGACACTGAAGTTCACGGGAGAGATCCCCTTCAAGACCGTCTACATCCACGGACTCGTGCGGGATGAGAACGGACAGAAGATGTCCAAGTCCAAGGGCAATGTTCTAGACCCTATCGATCTTATCGATGGCATCGGCATAGACGACTTAGTCACTAAACGCACTAGCGACCTGATGCAGCCACAACTAGAGCAGAAGATCGCCAAATATACGCGCGCCTCCTTCCCCGATGGCATCACCGCCTATGGCACCGACGCCCTGCGCTTCACGTTTTACTCCCTCGCCTCCACTGGGCGCGACATCAAGTTCGACCTGAACCGCATGGAAGGTTATAGAAACTTCTGCAATAAGATCTGGAACGCTTCGCGCTATGTATTGATGAACACCGAAGAGAAAGGCATCGTCTTCCACCAGGCTAAGCAAGATGCGCTGCGGGAGCGAGACTATTTTAGCCTTGCGGATCGTTGGATCATGTCGCGCTTCCAGCGCACCGTAGAGCAGGCCCATGAGCATTTCGCCACCTACCGATTCGACCTGTTGGCGCAATCCCTCTATGACTTCTTCTGGAACGAGTATTGCGACTGGTATTTGGAACTCTCCAAGCCCGTGCTTTGGGACGAGGAGAATCACCCCGACCATGCACAGACCACTCGCCTCACTCTCCTGTCGGTCTTAGAGAGCAGCTTACGCCTGTGTCACCCCTTGATGCCCTTTATCACCGAGGAGATCTGGCAACGCATATCACCCCTGTTGGATATGCGTGCGCAGGACGAAGACAAGAGTTTGATGATGCAAGCCTACCCACAGGTCGACACTGCGCTGATTGACCCAGAGGCAGAGGCGGATATCGACTGGGTTAAAGGCATTATCATCGGCATTCGCAATATACGCGGCGAAATGGACATCTCACCGGGCAAGGCCATCCCTGTGCTGCTGCGCAACGGCAGCGCCGAGGATCGTCGACGCTTAGAACAGAACCGTTTGTTCTTGATCAAGCTCGCGAAGCTGGCCGACATCACCTATCTCGACAGCACGCACGAGGTGCCGATGTGTGCCACGCAGCTGCACGGCGATGTGGAAATACTCGTACCACTCGCGGGTCTTATCGACAAGGCTGCCGAGGCCACACGCCTGGAGAAGGAGATCGCCAAGCTGGAGAAAAACCTCGCCGGCATCAATGGCAAACTCTCCAATGCCAAGTTCGTAGACAATGCTCCCAAGGAGATCGTAGACACGGAGCGCGAACGGGCACGCAGCAACGAAACCGCAATCGCCGCGCTGAATGAAAAGCTGGCGATGATCAATGCCATGGACTGATAGGCACGCCACTCTCACGAGCGCCTATCGGCTTGCGTTGACGCGCAAACTCGTGGGATAGTAGCGCCCATCATTCCTTGCTATGCAGGCGTTCTCGACGCCTGCATAGCGCAATAAAAATAAGAATGGGAAGCTAAGAGACGATGGCGAATTTACTCCATAAAACCCTTCGATTCAGCTCTGTCATATGCCTTTGCATGAGCGCTACGCTTGTCGCGCTCGCCCCTGTGGCCTTAGCTGCCGATGCGCACGATATCCCCCGCACCGCCGATGGCCACCCCGACTTCAACGGCCTGTGGCAGGCCTTAGGCAATAACCACTGGGGCATAGAGCCTCACAACGCGCGTTACGGTCCCGACTACAAGTGGGCAGCCACCGGCGCCTTCCCTGCGGGCCTGGGCGTAGTAGAGGGCGGGCAAATCCCCTACACGCCAGCGGCGCGCGCCAAGCAGCAGGAGAACCAGGCCAACTGGCTGACGCAGGACCCAGCTGTGAAATGTTATATGCCCGGCGTACCACGGGCTAACTACATGCCCTTCCCCTTCCAGATCGTGCAATCGCCAGAACACCTCATCATGGCCTACGAGTTCGCCAGCGCGAGCCGTATCGTCTACATGAACCGACCCGATTTCGCGGCGCCTATCCCTAGTTGGATGGGGCACTCGCTGGGCCATTGGGAAGGCGATACGCTGGTGATCGATGTGACCGAGCAGATGCCAGACTCTTGGCTAGATCGCTCGGGAAACCACCACACCGAACAGCTTAAGGTGACCGAGCGCTACACCTTTCGCAGCCGCGACGTCATCGACTATGAGGCTCGCCTCGAGGACTCTGGCGTCTACACCCGCCCGTGGACTATGAAGATGCCGCTATACCGTCGACTCGAAGAGAATGCGCAATTGCTGGAGTTCAAGTGTGTCGAGTTCGCCGAGGAATTACTCTATGGTCATCTCGTCAAAGGCGCCGATGGCGATGCACAATAGCGTCAGGGCACAGGAACGTACACAAGCACACGAGGATATCCCCATGCGAATAGACAACAGAAGGTGCTACCGAAAAGCCGTCGTCGCTGCTGCGCTTATGTTGAGCGCCCCATTGCTAAGCGCACAGGACAACTACACAGCTCCCCGCACCCTTAACGGCCAGCCCGACTTGCAGGGCGTGTGGGCAAACAACAGCACCACGCCACTCCAGCGCCCCGAATTCTTCGCCGATCGCGCCACCCTGACCGAGGATGAATACCAACGCCTGCTCGCGCGTGCAGCGGAGATCGAGAGTGGCGGCGGCGACGCACTCTTCGGTGACGGTTTCCTCAATGCCGTGATCACCGGAGAAGTTGAATCCTATGACCCGTCCACAGGCAATTACGATCAGAGCTGGATGTCCAGCCGAAACGTAGAGCGCCGCACCTCCCTAATTGTCGACCCTCCCAATGGACGCCTACCGCCGATGCTTGCTCAGGCCCGTGAACGCATGAGTGCCGAGGCAACCATGCGCCGCGAAAATCCTTCGGACTCCTATACCTCTCGCCCCTTACAGGAGCGCTGCATAACCTATGGCATGCCCTATATGCTGGCTGGCTATAACAGTTACTATCAGATCGTACAGAGCGCGAGCCATGTGGCAATCATTCAAGAGATGATTCACGATGTGCGCCTCATCCCGCTGAATGGTGGCGATCACGTCGATGCCAATATCCGCCTCTGGCACGGTGACTCACGCGGTCACTTCGAGGGCGACACCTTGGTCGTAGAGACTCGCAACTTCTCAGACGAGAGCGTATTCATGGGCGCGCGAGGGAACCGGCTATTCACCGAACGCTTTACTCGCACCGCGGATGATGTGCTGCGTTACGAGTTCACTATCGAGGACGAGCAGACTTGGGAGCGCCCGTGGACCGCCGTTATCAACTACACACATAGCGCAGACCCAATCTACGAGTACGCCTGTCACGAGGGCAATTATGCACTCGAAGGCATACTGTCGGGCGCGCGTGCCGAAGAGCGCAGGGCGGCCGAGTAGGCGCGTACGCGACACGATTCGAGACCCTTATGATTAGCTGCCATCTCAGATACGTGATCGACCCGAAGAAACTACGCGAGTTCGAGCACTACGCCAAACTCTGGTTGCCACTCGTGGAGAAGTTTGGCGGCCAGCATCATGGTTATTTCCTGCCCGCAGAGGGCGCCAACAACATCGCTTACGCGATTTTTAGTTTTGCAAGTTTAGCGACTTATGAGCAATACCGTTTAGCCTCATTTAAAGATGCCGAGTGTATGGCGGCATTTCAATACGCAAGAGACACCGACTGCATCATTAGCTATGAGCGTAGTTTTCTACGCCCGCTGCTAAACCCGTAGAGTCTTTTGCGTTATAAAAACTGAGACTCATTGCAGTCTCTAGGCAAACGCTATGAGAATAATTTTACAGCTTATTGGCTTGATCATTTTAATTCCCACAGTGGCGCTCAGCTCCCTACGCTATCAGTATAGTGACGCCGACGGCCCCTCTATCCTCTTCCCGGGCGGTGAACTCACCTCTGGTCCGATTTATAACGGACCGGAACCGGATTGGAGTTTCACCGCGGATATTCAGACCATAGAGTTGCAGCTCAATGAGTCTATGAGTTCTCGTCGCGTTTGGGCGGTGCCAGTGAATGGGCGGCTCTATGTCGTCTCTGGCTATATGGGTTCGATACTGGGTCGCATCTGGAAACACTGGGCTGTCGAGGCCGGTGATGGCGATGGTGCGGCGGTTGTCCGCATTAACGGTATACGTTATCCACGGCGCCTCGTTCGCATCTTTCAAGAAGGGGAGTTAGACGGTGTTGCAAGCGTGTTAAGCAATAAATATGACACCCCTACTACCAGACAGGGCATCGAGTCTGGCAATACCTGGGTATTCCAATTAGCCCCTTCTAGAGGACCCACGCAATGAAGTGGACAAATTATCTTATCCTCTGCCTCTTAATAAGCGCGATCATTGTCGCCTCAATACTTTTCGTGCCCGGCATGGGCGACATGCTAGAGACCCGCTTGCTGAGCTTTCTATCTACTAACGCGAGTTGATGAATCGCGAGGCAAAGCAGGACTCCTCGAGAGTTTTGGAGGATAATCCTGCCCAGCGTCATTTTCTCCCCGAGGTAAGCAAGTGAATTGGATAGAGATCAGCTCCGCCGCAGTCACACTTTTTCTCGTGATGGACCCCATTGGCAATGTGCCTATATTCAATGCGATCCTATCGAATCTGGACGAGAAGAGGCGCACCCGCGTAGTTGCCCGCGAACTCCTCATCGCCTTATTCATACTGCTGAGTTTTCTCTTAGCGGGAAATACCATCCTCGCATTTCTGGGCCTGTCGCAGTCGTCTCTCAACATTGCCGGCGGTGTGCTTCTATTCGTCATCTCGCTGCGCATGATATTTCCGTCCGCCCATAACAACGACGACGAGAACGTCGAGGACGACCCCTTCATAGTGCCTTTAGCGGTGCCCCTGACAGCGGGACCTTCGACGATCGCAGTGCTATTGCTATTGAGCTCGAACCAACCCGATCGCATGATCGAGTGGAGCGTGGCCCTGATCATGGCGTGGCTCGGCGCCACCGTGATACTGCTAAGCTCGCCTGCGCTTTTGAAGATCATCGGCAAACGCGGCTCACGGGCATTGGAGCGTTTAATGGGCATGGTGCTAGTCATACTGGCGACGCAGATGCTGCTCAATGGCATACGCGATTTTATCGAGAGCCTCTAAGACTAGGTGGCAGCATGTATATTCCGAGACACTTTGAAGAAACGCGCCCCCAGGTATTACAGAGCCTAATCCGTCAGTACCCTCTCGCTACCGTCGTGACCCAAGCAGATGGTGAGCTAAATGCCAATCATATTCCCCTACTGTTCAGCGCAGGTCCGGCACCACACGGTGAACTGCAGGGGCATGTTGCGCGCGCCAATCCCATCCTGAACGATCTCGCCCACCCCCATGACGTACTCATGATTTTTCAAGGCCCGAACGCCTATATCAGCCCGTCTTGGTACGAGGAAAAAGCGCTTACGGGAAAGGTAGTGCCCACATGGAATTACCTAGCAGTCCATGCCTACGGCACAGTAAGTATTCATGACGACCCGGACTGGCTGCGGGAACATCTGCATAGACTAACCGGTGAGCACGAAGGTGCAATGGCTGCACCCTGGCAGCTAGAGGACGCACCGGACGAATACATCACTCGTATGCTGCGCGGCATCGTGGGCATTGAATTCAGCATTAGTCGCATAATCGGCAAATGGAAACTGAGCCAAAATAAGTCCGCCGCAGATCAACAGGCAATCGCCGCGGGGCTAGAAGCAAGGGAACGTCCCGATGGAGTTGCACTGGCGCGCACCATGGCAGACACGGCAAAGACGACGCCATGAAGACCGCGCCAAGAAAATATTGAGAAGACCTATGACTAATACTTCAGTACAGGACATCCAGATTCGTTTAGTCACAGCACAGGATCTAGCTGCGCTAGAGGCCCATCTTAAACGCCACTTCTCCGAATCAGGCCGTACCGGCTTCCACTTCTTCCCCTATGCGCCAGACGATCCGAACGGGCCATCAGGTATCGACATCGCGAAGATTGAGATCCCCACAGGAGAACCGAAGTGGCAGCGCTGGTTTATGGCTGTAGAGACGGGAACTGGCAAGGTGTGTGGTCATGTGGATTTAAAAGGCTATGCGCTGCGCACAAGTTCTCATCGTTGCTTGCTTGGAATCGGCATAGAAGAGGAATACCGAGCGATGGGTTTAGGTAAGCGCTTGATGCAGACTGGCATCGACTTCGCACGCAATATCGACACGGTCGATTGGCTAGACCTAATGGTATTTGCCCACAACACACCTGCACGCAAACTCTATGCGTCACTAGGCTTCGAGGACACGGGCTACACCAAAGACCTATTCCGAATCGGCACTGTCTCGATCGATGACGTAAGTATGACTTTAAACGTAGCCACCTCAACTCGATAGCTTAGTAGTCCTGAGCTTTGTTGTTAGTGCGGATCCACGCTGCGTCAATACGTGATTTAAACCTGCCGTTCGATAGCAGTGAACACGAGGAGCTCGGTGCAGGATAGCCAGTGCCGAGCTCGAACCACTAAACCACGAACACGAACACGAACACGAACACGAACACGAATAAAAGGAGATCATTGAATGGGCCAGCAATACGATGCATTGAATGACAAACTCACGAGTTTTATCGAGTCACAGAAGATCTTTTTTGTCGGCACTGCTGCGCCACAGGGTAAGGTGAATGTTTCTCCTAAGGGCATGAATTCGTTGCGTATACAGTCCCCCAACCGTGTTCTCTGGCTGAATGTGACTGGCAGTGGCAATGAGACCGCAGCCCACTTGCTAAGCGCTCCGCGCATGACTCTGATGTTCTGCGCCTTCGAAGGTAGTCCTATGATCCTCCGCCTCTATGGCACTGCACGCGCAGTACACAGAGGCGATGCCGACTGGGAAGAGCTCTTTACACAATTCGACCCCCTACCCGGCGCAAGGCAAATTTTCGACATGCAAATCGATATGGTGCAGACATCCTGCGGCATGGCCGTGCCCTTCTTCGACTATAGTGAAGAGCGCGAACAGCTACAGGACTGGGCCATAAAGAAAGGCGAAGCCGGAATAGCGCAGTATTGGGAGGATAAGAATCAGCTCAGCCTAGACGGCGAGCCGACTCTCATAGTGGAGAAAACCCGTCGCGATTGACGGGCTCTCCAATGGCGAACTTAACTCTCAAGCTTTATTTGTAAAGTCTCGCCCTGAAACTCGATGCTATCGCCCGAGACGATCTTGCGACGCTTGCGGGTCTCGACTTCTCCGTTCACTTTCACATGCCCCTCGGACACAATTAGTTTCGCGGAGCCGCCGTTCTCGGCGAGCCCTTCGAACTTCAATATCTTATATAGCTCAACCGGCTCGCGGCTAATAATCACTTCGCGCATGATGCATACCTCGTTGAATTCTGCAAAATAGGCGTTTCGATCCCTTGCTCTACTATACTGCTCAAATCACTCTCCTCTGAACGCGGCCTCTAGCACCGCAATATCGAATTTTCTCACTTCTACGACTGCTTGTTTTCTCTAGCGCCTACGACCGAGAAGAGTACGCCCTGCGGATCTAGGCCGTTGATAATGAAATCATAGCCTGGTACTTCTGCAGGGCCATGCAGTATCTTGCCGCCAGCGGCGGTGATCTTCGCGGCCGCCTTATCGATATCGGCCACGCGGAAATAGAAACTCCAAATAGCGGGCCCGGCGGCATCATTCGCCTGCATCATACCGCCGATCGCGTTGCCCTTCTGCTCGAAGAATTTATAGGCTCCCATCTCGCCCATATCCATCTCGAAACCGATGGTCCACCCGAATTGCTCACTATAGAATTTGACCGCCCCATCTAGATCCTTCGCGGCGAGTTCGTTCCATCCGCAGTGTCCAACCTTGTCCAAGGTAAAGGCGTCGCTAGCTTCGTCGCTAGCCCCTCGCATGACATAGAACGGAATCCCATCGGCGTCCATCACCATCGCCATGCGCCCGACCTCGGGCACATCGAACGCCGGCATCTGTACGCTGCCCCCTGCCGCCTGAAGCTTGGCGACGGCTTGGTCGACATCGTCCACTGCCACATAGCCAACCCAGACGGGAAGCGCGCCGGCGCTAATGGCCTCTTCGGGCATCTTCATCATGCCTGCGATTGGGGCGTCTTCGGCGAAAGCGAGGCGATAGTCCATGCCGGCTTGTCCGGAATCTTCAACGCCCCAGTCGAGTACCGCGCTGTAAAACTTTACTGCAGGATCCAGCTTCGTAGTTAATAATTCATACCAGATGAAGTCACCGTGTTGATTGCGCATCGCTGTTCTCCTTATTACTTCGCACTTACATCTAAAATTGGAGCAAAGCCCCCGTAGATTAACCGCGCTCCTGAGAAGGGGTACTCTCCTCCCTCTATCTGCATGCGCGAGTCAGTCATTGCCTTTTCGTTGCCTGCGTCGCGCACTTGCTTGGAAGGCCACTCGATCCACGAGAACACCACATCCTCTTCCGCCTCGGCTAACACGGCGGTGCGAAAATCGTTGGTCTTGCCGGGCTTGATATCGTCAGCCCAGGTCTCTACAACGCGCAGCGCACCATACTCGAGGAACACAGGGGCTGCTCGTTTGGCGACCTCAAGATAGGCCTGCAGATTACGCTTGGGTACGGGAATTACAAAGCCTTCGATATAGCTCATTGTTTTCCTCCTCTTAATTTTCTGTCTTTCTAGTGTTTAAACAATAAGGTGATATAACGCTTGAGATGCGCCGCAGATTCTTTGGCGATCTCGGGTCCCCCGCGCGCTTTGGCTAAGATGAACCCTCCTTGGAGCACAGCCTGTGTGTGCAGCGCTAGACTCGCGGCACTGACACCCTCTGTTCGTCCATACTTATCCATTGCGGCCTCTATGTCTGCCTCTAGCGTCGCGGCATGGCCGCAGATACTGGCCTCGCACGCTGCGCGAATGGCGTCACTGCTGTCGTAGGCCTCCTGCACCATGGTCCCGACTAGACAGGTAAACTCCGCGATCGGCCCTTCGATCAAGGCACTACGGAAATCGATATAGGCCAAAACTCGCTCGAGCGGGTCGTCAGGCTCATGGTAGGGGGCATTCACAAACAGGCCAGAGGTCATCTGCGACCAATAGTCCGCTGCCGCCACCCCTAATGCCTCCTTACTCTTGAAGTGATGAAAGAAGCCCCCCTTGGTCACGCCCGCTATCGCGCAGAGCTCGTCCACCGTCGTAGCGCTATAGCCCTTGCGGCGTATCGATGTCAACGCGGCCTCTAAAAGCCGGGTCCTTACACTCTCCTTCTTGGCAGTATCTATTGCGTCTCTACTCATAGGGCGAAAACATACCAACTAGTCGGTTTTAAGGCAAGGCAAACTTTACGAAATGCAACGATTCGCCCACGCTATGGAGCAATGCTGCCGCGCAGGGTATATTAGCCTCGACCTCCGCATGGCCAAATAAGAATAGGAAAAATCCACGATGCCCCGCTCGAATCTGTCTGCGTGCTTTCTGGCCGCTCTAGTGCTGCTGTGCAGCGCCACCACGCTTGCCAAGACTCCCTACTCTACTGTTGTACAGCCCGATTGGCTCAAAGAGGTGCTCCCAGCAGCCCAAACCTTCTCCGAGAAAGAAGCGGGCGAGTTCCCTGTCTATCGAGGCTATCGCAGCAACCCAGATACCGGCGCGCAGGAACAGGTCGGTTTCGTGTTCACTAATCGCGACTACCCGCCCATGCGAGTGGGCTATGCGGCGCCAATCGATGTCCTGGTAGGGATGGACATGGATGGCATCGTCACGAATATGAAGGTATTGGACTACTACGAGTCCTATATGTACTCGCGCGGCGACTTTATCGACAACTCCGTATTCCTCTCGCAATTCCGCAACAAGCCCATCACCGACGAGTATCGCCTCAATCGCGACATCGATGGACTCAGTGCTGCCACGGCGACCAGTGTCGCGATCTCGCGCAGCGTGGGTGAAACCGCACGGCGCGTGGCCCGTGCCTTTCTCGGCTACGGTGAAGGCACAGAAGCCGAACAGAACTCCGCGGAGAACGCCAAGGCTCAGCTGTCGCAATACTCTTGGGGCAGCCTGATCGAACAGGGCATCGTCGTCGAGTTGGAGTCCACCAATGCCGAGGGCGACCCGCTCACTCTCGCGTTTACCTATATGGGCAGACCAGCCCTCGGCGACTATTTGATTGGCAGCGACGCCTATAATATTGCCGCGACCGATGCGGCCTTCAAAGCTGGCGAGGGTGAGATCATGCTTATTGCCCCCAGTGGACCGGGCGCAGGCAACACCTTCCGCCAGTTCCCGATGTCGGTAAAACAGGGCGAGCTCACGCGCTATGTTGCGGGCAATCGTTACAGCGCGGCCGGCAATGGCGAAGTAGGCGCCATTGCGGGCAACGCAGCATACGGCGTGGCCCTGACGATGCATCCCGACTTCGACATCACACAGCCTTTCACGCTGATCTACCACCCCCCCGGTAAGAGCGTCGACGCCTCTGTTGACTATGCATTGCAGGGCGTAGGGCTAACACTCGCCCGCAACGAATTAGTGCTCTCCGACGAAGAGATATTGGCAGCGCGTCTACAGAACGCCTCATTCTTCGAGCGCTTGCGCCTCGCGCCGCCCTGGGGAATCACGCCCATGAGCGATGTCTATCTATTACTCATCATCTTCGCATTAGTGATGGCGGCTTTCCTGAGTAAGAACGCAAACCTGCGCTGGGCCGCGCTGACCGCGACGATGCTCTACCTTGGATTCTATAAGAACGGCTTCCTCTCCGTGTCGCATATCACCAGCGTCATCAAGCTTGGTCCCGAGGCGCTGACCAATAATCTGACCACCCTAATGATTGCCGTGTTTACGATTATTACCACTCTGATCTGGGGCCGCGTGTTCTGCTCGTCGCTTTGCCCCTTCGGCGCCGTACAGGATTTTATCGCGCGCTTCTCGCCGAAGCGGTGGCGCATCAAAGTGCCACAGAAGATTCACGACAATGCCCTCTACATCAAATACGGCATTCTCGCCGTCATCATGGTCACGGCGATGGTCAATGCCAACCTAAGCATTTTCCAATATTTCGAACCATTTGGTACCCTGTTCTTCTTCAGCCCTTCACTAATGCTCTGGGCCATACTCATCGTGATACTTGCCGCCTGTTTCGTTGTCGAGCGCTTCTATTGCCGTTATGTGTGCCCACTCGGTGCTGCCCTCGGCGTGGTGTCGATGCTCAGCCCGAATCGCATTAAACGCGTGCCGCAGTGCACCATGTGCAAGGTTTGCGAACACGCCTGTCCGACAGGCGCGATTCGCGCCGAGAAGATCGACTTCAAAGAATGCGTGCGCTGCGACGTTTGCGAGAGCAAGCTGATAACTAAGGCCGGCACATGCCGACATTCCATGGATGAGATAACGCGTCGAAGTGGGGAAAAACAAGTGGTCAATGTGATCGATCTAGGCACTGCCACTCCTGCATAGCACGGGACAGACTCCTCCGCGAACTCGGGAGACCAGTATGAAACCACTGCTCATCATCCACGGCTGGAGCGACGAGGCGGACTCCTTCGTCACGCTGGCCTCGGCAATCGAAACAGCCAGCAGCCGCACCGTCCTCTCCGTCTATCTAGGCAACTACGTCTCTCTGGATGACGACGTGCGCATGACCGATTTAGTCAATGGTTTGCAGCGCGCATGGACACAGCAGAAGCTGCCAACGGACGCTAAATCCATCGATGTCATCGTGCACTCCACTGGCGGGCTCGTCATCCGCGACTGGATGACGACGCATTTCTCGGCCAAGGGCCGAAAACCTCCTATCAATAATCTCGTGATGCTAGCGCCGGCTAACTTCGGCTCACCGCTTGCCCACAAAGGCAGGGCCCTATACGGCCGCGTCATAAAGGGCTTCAACGCCAATAAACGCTTTCAGACTGGCGCCCATATCCTCAAGGCATTGGAGATGGCCAGCCCCTACTCTTGGGACCTGGCCCAGCGCGATCGGTTTCAAGACAACGCCATGTCCGCAGCCGCAGTTCGCTGCACCGTCATCGTCGGCAACACCGGTTACAGCGGCATCAGCTCTCTAGCGAACGAATTGGGCTCGGACGGCACGGTCTATGTTGCCACTGCCAATCTCAATTGCGCCGCCATCGAGGTGAGTTTTCCTGCTGGAGACCGTTGTCCAAAATTTAACGCCATACGCAAGTCTCGCGGTGACACCGCCTTTCTTGTGATGGACGATTTCAACCACTCCTCGATTGCCTATAAAGACCATAAACATGCTCAGAAGGATGCCTTGCTCGGCTTCATATTGCGGGCATTGGATGTCAGCAACACCGAAAATTTCAGACAGTGGATCGATGAATGCGACAGTCACAGCGCCGCCGTGCTCGCGATACACGAAGAGGATGAAGACAGCCACAAACATGGTTTCCAAAACACGGTGTTTCGGGTGCGCGACGATCAGGGCTACGACGTATACGACTACGTGATTGAATTCTACAACGACACCGCCAAGGGCGACGACGATCGCCTAGCCGAGCTGTTCAATAAGGAGGCGGTAGTAAAGGTGCACGCCCATAAAGACAATGGCTCCTACCGCAGCTTCATGATCGATTGCTCTGCCCTGTACCGCATCATCGAGGCACAGGAGCAAGTGCTCAACATCAGCATCTCGGCCATGCCCGACCTGAATGAGGAGCGCAACCTCGTGGGCTATCGCAGCTTCGGCAATCAAGACATTGGTCAGATGACGCTGAGCGCTCAGGGCGTGCGGGACTTCTTCATTCCGAATCGTACGCTTTTCATCGACATCACCCTGACCCGCCAACAAAAGAACGAGTTGTTCTGGATTAAATCCCTCGACGATATGGTCTAATGCACTAACACTATCTGAGGAATTCACTATGAAACGAACACTACACTTAATTAGCACCCTGCTCATGAGCGGGCTCCTCGCGCTCGGCGCGCAGGCCGCGCAAGAGCAATGGATTACCCTCATCGATGGCGACACCGGCCTGGAGAATTTTGACATAGTGGGTGAGGCAAATTGGAGCGCCACCGACGGCGCGCTACAGGCCACCGAAGGCCCCGGCACATCGTTTCTTCTGACCAAAGAGTCTTATAGCAATTTCGCCCTCAAGATCGAGTTCTGGGTTAGCGATGATGCTAACAGCGGAATCTATATGCGCTGCCAAGACCCGGCTGCCATCACCGATCGGAGTTGTTACGAGGCTAATATTTACGATCAACGCCCAGATTTGAGTTTCGGCACTGGCGGCATAGTGCATGTCGGGCCGGTGGCCGAGCCCTATCCGAAAGCGGGAGGCAAGTGGAATACCTATGAGATAACCCTCGATGGCGAACAGCTGACGGTGACCCTTAACGGCGTGCAGACGGTACACATCACCGACGCCCAGTTCGCAGCGGGCCCCATAGGCCTGCAGTGGGCCCGTGGCACGGTGCGTTTTCGTAGTATGCAGATACTAGCGCTCTGACTCGACAGCCGCACGCGGCGGCACAATTGATCCATATCAATTGTGCCGCTATTAGCTTTTGCTCGACACAATAGCCCTCCCTCCTCTACAGGCTCCGCAGTCTGGCGCTCTCAGCGCCATGTTGTGGCGCCATAGCACCACGGTGCGACAATTTGCCACACCGAATCCCTGCCGATGGCTTGGTAAACTTGAGCCTATAACTCAGCAAGGGATAAGAACCATGAATTCATTCATACGCTATGTAGTGCCAGTCTGTGCACTCACTTGTCACGCAGCGTACGCACAGCCAGCTAATGTCGAACAGATCGTAGTGATTGGGGTACAAGATACCCACACCGTGCGCACGGACGACACCATGGTTGCACCTGCCGACACGGCCGAATTACTGAAGAAGATGCCTGGCGCCAACGTGAACAAGAACGGCGAACTCACTGGCATCGCGCAATACCGAGGCATGTTCGGGGACCGCATTAATGTGTCGATCAATGGCACTCATATCAATTCGGGTGGTCCCAATGCGATGGATGCGCCGCTGCACTACGCACCGGTTGCGCTGATCGAGTCACTCTCCATCAGCCGCGGCATCGTGCCCGTCAGCGTCGGTCAGGAGACCATCGGTGGGCACGTCGAAGCACACACCTATGGTGGCGAATTCAGCAACTCCAACGACTTCGAGTTTGCCGGGCGCGCCTATGTAGGCGGTCAAACGGTGAACTCGGGCAATGTCGCCAGCTCACTCCTGTCCATGACCAACCGCAATCACATCTTCCGCGCCTTCCTGATGCAGGAGAAAGGCGGCGATTCCAAGTTTGACGGCGGCAAAATCACCCCTTCCGAATACGACCGCGATCGCTGGGACCTTGGCTATAGCTTCAATCGAGGCAATCACGAGTTTAGCCTAGACTTCGCACGCAACAATACCTTGAATGCGGGCAATGCCGCACTGCCCATGGACATCATGGCGCTAGACAGCGATCTGTGGCGCAGCACCTATGTGTGGGATGGGGCCGACTACAAAGTTAGCGCCCAAGTCTCCAAGAGCTCCATACTGCACTGGATGAGCAATAATACTTTGCGTCAGCCACCACTGACTGCCGCTGGCACTCCTGACGGCATGCGTTTCCGCAATGCTCGCACTACGAGCAAGGGCGAGGGCTTCTCCGTCAAGGTAGAACGCTTCGTCGAGAATGGGGTATGGCGAACCGGCATCGATGGCAATTTCGCCGAACACGGCGCGGTTATCTTGAACCCGAATGTCCCAGCTTTTTTCATCGATAACTTCCGTGGCATCGAGCGCAATATTGTAGGGGTATACCTCGAGCGCGAGTTGTCGCTGTCCGATCGCACGGGCCTAGAGATTGGCGCTCGCTACAACCGAGTAAAGAGCGACTCGGGGCAAGTTGCGGTGAATATGAACCCAATGAATGCCGCTTCCGGCATGCCCTTCATGATGAATAACGTGGCGCATATGCTCGCCGCGCGTTTCAACGCACAAGACCTTTCCCAGAGCGATGGCGACGTCGATTGGTTCGCCCGCCTGAGCATAGAGGCCGGCTACGACACTACCTGGTATGTCGGCGCAGCTCGCAAGATGCGCGCCCCCTCCTACCAAGAGCGATATCTGTGGATGCCTCTGACCTCTACTGGCGGCTTGGCTGACGGCAAGAACTATATCGGCGACCCCGATCTCAAGCCGGAAACAGCCCATGAGATTGAACTTGGTTTCGACTATGTTGGCAGCCGCTTCTCGGTATACCCTCGCGCCTATTACAAGGAAGTAGAGGATTTCATTCAGGGCATTCCGGTTACCGATATGCTGACCATAAACTTCGCGCAGATGATGGCGAATATGGGAATGGGTGCACCTGACCCTTTACAGTTCGCCAATGTCGATGCCACTTATTACGGAATGGATCTAGAAGCCCTGTACGCGATCAATAGTCAGCTCGATCTGCGCATGGTGGCCAGTATGGTTCGCGGCCAGCGCGATGATATATCCGACGATCTCTATCGTATCTCTCCCGATAACATCCTGCTTGGTTTGGATTATCGCAAAGATGATTGGACCGCGAGTCTGGAGGCCATTACCTATGCCGACCAGAATCGCGTGTCACGCACGAATCTGGAAGCGAAAACCGACGGCTATACCGTCTTTAATGTCTCTGGACGCTGGAATGTCTCGAACTCTCTGGAATTGGGCGCCGGCATCAACAACTTGCTTGACGAACGCTACGATGACCACCTCGCCGGCTACAATCGAGCCTACAATCCCGATGTCGCGCTTGGCGCTCGCCTGCCCGGCCTTGGCCGCAGCCTCTATGGCCGCATGATGTGGAATTTCTAAAGCCTAACCACCGCTGAGAGCGCCGACGATCTGTACGCGATCGTTCGGCGCTACCGGCACACTCAAATCCCGCACCATCACCTCTCCCACAAACATCGCGATGTGCCGACGAATTCTACCGTGCTCATCCACGACCCGAAACGCCATGCCGGCGTAGAGATTGTCCAGCGCGGCTATGACATCGGCGAGGCTGCCGCCGTTGGCCAATTCGAGACTTAACTCGCGCTTGCCCTGGGTATAGTCGTCGAGCTGACTTGGCAGAAATACTCGGATCATGGCGTCGCTTCGACCTCGATGGAAAATATCTGTGGCAGATCCATCGCGATGGGCTGCCAGCTCTCTCCCTCATCGACGCTGCCCCACAGCTGGCCATTGCTAGTGCCAAGATAGACGCCGAGTGAGTCCATGCCATCGACCGCCATACACTGGCGCTTCACCGTCCACCACGCTTGCTGCGTTGGAAAGCCTTTGTCTTGGCGCAGGAAACTGGCCCCTCCATCGCGGGAGCAATACACCGCAGGCCTGCCCGCCGGGCTGGTGCGAGGCCACTGACCGGAGCCGTCCATGGGGAACACCCATATCGTGTCGGGATCACGCGGATGTACCACGATCGGGAAACCGATGTCGCCGACCTCCCGAGGCATATTGTCTCCGATCCGCGCCCAGCGTGTGCCGGCGCTGCGGTCCAAGGCATAGAGGCCGCAATGGTTCTGATGATAGAGCCGGTTAGCGTGCAGTGGATGCATGATGAGGCAATGCGGGTCGTGACCGAACTCATACTCGCTGCCGTCCTCCTTGGGAGGATAGAAGTCCATCGCGACGCCGCTATTGAGTGCAGACCAGGTGGCGCCGGCATCGAAACTCTCGAAAATGCCGCCGCTAGACATGCCAAGCAGGAGATGATTCTTGTCACTATGGTCGACGATCACGGAGTGTAGCTTGGGGCCGTCCGGCGTGCCGTCCTTGTCGCCGCCGCGCCATTGGAAGAAATCGGGATGGTGGTTAAAACCGAGTACCTCTTGCCAGGTGTCGCCGCTATCGAGCGATCTGAAAAGTCCCTGCGGCGAGGTGCCCGCATACCAAGTATCGGGTTCGCTCACATGGCCAGGAGTCAGCCAGAAGACATGATCGACGCTGCGCTCCACGCCATCGGGCTCAACCGAGAACGCCGGAGGCGTAGTCGCCTCGCGCCATGAAGCCCCAAAATCGCTGGAGATAAACACCGATGGGCCGAGATGCCCGCTACCCACCGACATCATTCGCACTCCGGGCTGGCGCGGGTCAGCCACATAATGGCTGACTACGGCGCCCAGATGCTGTGGTCCCTCTATGCGCCACACACTGCGCTCGCCATCGCTCGTGATCGTCCATGCGCCCTTGCGGGTGCCTACCAACAATCGCAATATACTCATGCCCAAGCTCCCTTTATTTTTTATTGTGCTATATCTCGTGTGGGAGCGGGCTTGTCCGCGAATCAGTATGTGCCGCACGAAACCTTTCGCGGGCAAGCCCACCCGCACAAGCTGTGGTCTATATTACCTCATCGCATATTTCGAGCAACAAGGTGATTCCGCTAGAGTCGAATATTGGAATATTCGTACCTTTTCTTTCACCGCGTATAAAAAAAGGGGCCATAAAGGCCCCTTTCTTATGCTTCTAACTCATCCGAGGATGATTAGTTAGCAGGCTCGAGTCGTACCACTGCGGTTGGCGCGCGACTACGGTCCTCGAGGGCAACGTAGATGAAACCATCAGGCCCCATGCGCACGTCGCGGATACGACCAATATAAGGCAGCAGAGTCTCTTCGGTTAGCACCTTGCTACCATCCTCGCTTAGGGTAAGACGCGCGAGTTGCTCGCCGGCCAAACCACCTGCGAAGAGGTTGCCATTCCAAGCTGGGAAGCGTGACCCGGTATACACCATCAAACCCGAAGCTGCAATTGAGGGCACCCAGAAATGCACCGGATTCTCCATGCCTTCGGACACGATGGACTCGTGGATCGGAACGCCTGGGCCATAGTTCACGCCCCGGCCGATCACGGGCCAACCGTAGTTCTTATCCGGCTGAATCAGATTGAGTTCGTCGCCGCCCTGTGGGCCATGCTCAGTCATCCAGAGATTGCCAGTCGCAGGATCGATCGCTAAACCCTGTGGGCTGCGGTGACCATAACTCCATATCTCTGGCTTGAAGCCTGCCTGTCCAACATAGGGATTGTCGGAGGGCACACTGCCATCATCGTTCAGACGAATGACAACGCCATGATGATTAGAGCGATCCTGTGCTGGATGCGCCGCGAGGTCACCATTCGGAGGCGCCATGCGGTCACCCGAGGTCAAGAACAGATAGCCATCCGCATCGAAGACCATGCGGCCGCCGTAGTGTCCGCCACCCATCGAATCGGCCACGAAAATCTCTTCAACACCCTCTAGGCGATCGTTAACAAAGCGGCCACGCACGACGGCGGTGGTCGAAGTTCCAAGAGCCTCAAGAGGCTTCGCAAAGCTGAGATAGAGAAACTGGTTGTTCGCGAAATCGGGGTGAGGGACTACATCGAACAGCCCGGCTTGACCACCGGTGGTGAACACTTCGGGCACCCCTGACACGGCATCTGGCAGGAGTTGACCGTTGCGCACGATACGCAATCTGCCAGCTCGTTCGGTAATCAGCATATCCCCGCCTGGCAACCACGCCATCGACCAAGGTATCTCCAAGCCATCGGCAACGGTCACTACACGGAAGTCCTGCAGAGCCGAGCGCTGCACATCTGTTTGCGCTTGAACTACTCCAACACTGCCCAAACCAACACTCAGCGCTGCCGCGAGTAATAATGGACGTAACATAAACATTCTCCTTTTTATTGAAATTTGTACTTACTGACCGCATCTAAGGCTACATTCACGGCTTTTATCCCGACGCCGAATACTGCGCGCAGACTTACCACATCGCTTGCTTTAAAGACCGGGCCACCTAGGAAAACGTTTCCACGCGTAGCGCTGGTTACACCATCCTATTGAAATTAAGAAGGAAGTCAAAGTTGAACACACTCTTTACCCCTATACAAATCGGCGCCCTAAAACTCCCCAATCGTATCATCATGGCACCACTGACGCGCTGCCGCGCTAGTGAAGGCCGTATCCCTAATACCTTGATGGCACAATATTACACGCAACGCTCCAATGCAGGAATGATCTTGAGCGAGGCGACCTCTGTAACGCCCATGGGCGTTGGCTATCCCAACACGCCGGGCATCTGGTCCGATGCACAAGTCGAAGGTTGGAAGATTGTAACCGATGCCGTTCATAAGGCTGGCGGGCAGATCCTTTTGCAACTCTGGCATGTGGGCCGAATCTCCGACCCCCGCTATCTCAATGGAGAGCCATCCGTTGCCCCTAGTGCTATCGCGGCGAAAGGCCATGTCAGCCTAGTCCGACCCGAGAAGGCCTATGAAACGCCTCGCGCCTTGACGACCGCAGAGGTCGAGCAAGTCATCGAGGACTATCGTAAAGGCGCGCACAATGCCAAGGAGGCCGGCTTCGATGGCGTCGAGATCCATGGCGCCAACGGCTATCTACTAGACCAATTCCTGCAGACCTCCACCAATCATCGCGACGACATCTACGGTGGCAGTCTCGAGAATCGCGCCCGCCTCATGCTCGCGGTTACCGATGCAGTAATATCGGTATGGGGCCCCGACCGTGTTGGCATGCATCTCGCCCCGCGCATGGATGCCCATGACATGGGCGATGCCAATCCGCTGGAGACTTTCACCTATGTGGCCAGTGAATTGGGCAAGCGCAAGATCGCGTTTATCTGTACGCGGGAACATTTCAAGCAGCCGGCGCTTACTCCCGCTCTCAAGAAGGCGTTCGGCGGCAAGGTCATCATTAACGAGCAGATGAGCAAAGAGATGGCCGAGGACTTAATCGAACAAGGCGTAGGGGATGCCGTTGCCTTTGGGCGCTGGTATATCGCTAACCCGGACCTAGTGACTCGCCTGCGCACCGACGCCGAACTGAACGAGCTCAATATGGCTACCATGTACGGCTCTGGCCCCGAGGGCTACACTGACTATCCCGCATTGGCCACGGCCACCGCTTAGGTTCTAGGGAGACGCTAGCGCAGGCCCACGCGCCTCGCTAGCGAGTCCTCAGGATGCTGCAAGAACAAGGGGTTTGTGGCGAATCATCAGGACGACCAATGCCGCCATCATGCACAGCGCACCGGCCAGCTGTAGCGCCGGCATATAGGTCTGCAAGTCCGTGCGCATAACACCCGCTATATAGGCCGCAGAGGCCGCCCCCAGCTGATGCCCAGCAAATATCCACCCGAAGGTCATGTTCGCCGTGGCGGCGCCGTAGCGCGCCGTGGTGAGCTTTACCGTGGGCGGCACTGTCGCCACCCAATCCAGCCCATAGAAGATCGCGAACAGGAATAAGGCCAGCATGCCGAAGTCAGAGAACGACAGGAAAATCAAGGACAGGCCGCGCAGTCCATAGAACCAGAACAGCAGCCAACGATTATCGAAGCGATCGGAGAGCCAGCCCGAGAGAATAGTGCCGACGAAATCGAACATGCCGATGACCGCGAGCATCGAGGCAGCGCTAAGAGCCGCGACTCCGAAGTCGAGATTCATAGGCACCCAGTGCGTATGAATAAGGCCGTTGGTGCTAAAGCCACAGACATAGAAACTCAGGAACAACACCCAGAACGTGGCCGTCTTAGAGACCTCGCGCAGATTGTGCAGGGGGGCCACTAACATCGCGGCTAGCCCCACACTGCGTGGTGGAGGCTCGCTAATATTCTCATCGCCATAGATCGGCAGTTGCACATCGGCGGGGTGGTCTCGCATCAGCAATAACACCAGCACCATGATCACCGTCATCAGCACCACGATGGCAGACATCGCGACACGCCAACCACTGGCCTCGGTCAGGCTTGCGAGCAAGGGCTGGAAAATCATTTGCCCCGTCGCCGTACTCGCGGTCATCAAACCCACCACTAGGCCGCGGCGCTTATTGAACCAACGCGTAGCGACCGTGGCCCCGAGCACGAGTGCGGTCATGCCCGTCCCTATCCCCACGACCACTCCCCACAGCAGGAGCAGATGCCACCACTGCGTCATGAAGAAGGAGGCCAATACACCGACACAAATTAGACCGAGTGCGAACACTACGACGCGCGTCACGCCGAATTGATTCATGAATGCGGCGGCAAAGGGGCCAAACAGCCCATAAAGGATCAAGCGGATAGAGATGGCGGTGGATATCTGTTCGGTGGTCCAGCCAAACTCTTCGCGCAGAGGCGCAATCATGATCCCAGCAGAACCCATCGCGGCGGCCGTCGCGAGCATGGTTAGAAAGGTGGTGGCGGCGACTATCCAGCCGTAATAGAGATTGCGCCGGCGCAGGGAGAGTGCAAATCGCGTAGCGATAGCATTGAGCATTAGGACCCCTACTGAGGCTCGTCCGGAAGTGGAATAGGAGGAAGCGGACAATCCAAGGTGGCGGCAATGGCGCGGAACAACTCCAACTCGATCGCATGGGCCACGCCATCGGCGGCAATCGCCACCGCACAGGCCTTCAAGAAAGCGGGCTTCTTGAGGGCTCGCAAGCCCTGCAAGGCGTCGAGTGCGGCATTGATGCCGTCGATGCTAAACGCTTCCTTGTTCGGCATCCGAGTATCGGCCAGGCCCAGCTGGGTCATCGCCTTCGCAAAGACCTCTTCATCACTGAGTCCTTCCTGGCGCCCGGCGCGCACGACAAAGCCCAGCACGATGGCGCACTGTGGCGCGAGTTGGCGCAGGCTGTGATGGGCCTGATGATGAAAACGGTTGTGGGGCTGAAACACCGCGTCAAGCTGGTGCAGCACTACCCTCTGCAACACCCACTCCCAAAGACTAGTGCGCCCATCGCTGGACACCAACACAGCCAAATTCGCACGGAACACGGTGTATTGCTCGGCGCTAAGCTGGCGCAGTGTCGGCAGCGCTAAGTTTACTAGCGGCAGACGTAATTCCTGAGAAATTTCTAGTTGCGCCTCGACCAATTTGAGTAGCGCCTCATACACGGCGGGATCGGCTCTCTCGCGCATCGTATCGAGTTGTTGCTGCGCCAGCGCCTCGTCATCGTCGAGTAAGAGCAGATAAATGAGCGCCCTGGCGCTAAAGGGATTATGTGCCGACTCCAATAGTGTTCTAGGAATCGCTGCCAATAGCTCCTGCGCCCGCTTCAAGTTGGCCTCTTGAGGATTGCCGGCTTGAGCCAATAGCGCGTCGGTCATCGCCAATGCGCTGAATGCGCTCATCGCCCCTTGCGGGGTGAGCTTCGCGGCGGCACCGCTCGTGCTAGGCTCGGGCTGCCTAATCTTTTCCTTAATATCGAAGCTACCATCCCAGTTTGGCTGAATGGCGCTGATGCGTTTCTCAAGAGGAGGATGAGTAGCGAAGAGGGAGTTGATCGAGAAACGCACCCCATTGCCAAACAAGGCGTGGCTGATCTCCGCAGCACCCGGATTGTCGAGTACAGACCCCGCCTTGCTGCCGCCGATGCGCTTTAGTGCATCGGCGATGCCGTCGGGGTTGCGGGTGTACTGCACCGCGGAGGCGTCTGCGAGGAATTCGCGCTGACGGCTTACGGCGGCCTTGATGAGGTTACCGAAGAAGGTGCCGGCGAAACCGATAATCATCAGGCCAATGCCGACGACCGCGATATTGCCGCCATTCTTGGAACGCCGCGAAAGATGCGTGCTGCGAACCAGATAATAGCCCATGATCCCTAGCACCATGATGCCGTGCAGTATGCCGATCAGGCGAATATTAAGCCGCATATCGCCGTGGAGGATATGGCTGAATTCGTGGGCGATCACGCCCTGCAGCTCATCGCGGCTGAGGCTTCGAATCGCGCCGCGCGTGATGCCAATTACTGCGTCTGCCGGGCTATATCCGGCCGCAAACGCATTGATCCCCTCCTCTTCGAGGAGGTAGACGGGAGGAACTGGGGTGCCCGCGGCGATGGCCATTTCCTCGACGACATTGAGGATGCGTTGCTCGTCGAGATCATTACCCCCCTGCACGATCAGGCGGCCTTGCATCATCTCAGCCACGCGTGCGCCACCTCCGGAGAGGCTGATGATCTTATAGACACAGCCGAAGCCCACTATCGCGATTACCGCGACGCTCACATAGGCATAGAGGTGCCAGTCCACCTGCTGGAACATCGGCACGTCTATCGTCTCGGCGAATGCGCCGAGCACGAACAGGATCAATAGATTGGTGATCGCGATGAGACTGATAAGCGCCAGGGCAAACAGAATCACAAGCCGGACCGTATTGCGACGGGCGATGTCCTGCGATCTAAAAAAGTCCATGTCGGCTCTGCCCTATGAGGAAATTAGAATGACACCTTAGGCGCAGCCTGAATCTCGGCACTGTCCTCGAACTGCAACAGAGACGCGTCCTCCGCGTGCCCAAACATGCCGGCCAATACCACGGGCGGGAAGGACTGTTTATAGGTGTTATAGGCCATCACTTGATCGTTGAAGGCCTGACGGGAAAACGCCACTTTATTCTCTGTGCTGGTGAGCTCTTCGCTCAGTTGCATCATATTCTGGTTGGCCTTGAGGTCTGGGTAGGCTTCCATCACGACGTTCAAGCGCCCCATTGCAGCACCCAAGACACCCTCTTTGCCGGCAAGATCACTCATGGCGGCGGCATTGCCAGGATTGGCGGCCGCGGCGGCCAGCCCGTTAGCCGCGACATTGCGCGCGGCGATTACGGCCTCGAGCGTTTCACGCTCATGGGAGAGATAGCCCTTGGCGGTCTCAACAAGATTGGGTATGAGATCGTAGCGACGCTTGAGCTGTACCTCGATCTGGGCGAATGCATTCTGAAAACGATTACGCAGGCTGACAAGCTGATTGAAGATGCCTATCGCATAGAACGCAATAATCGCGATTACAACCAAAACGATGATAGTCGTGATACTCATAACGCCTCCTTGATTCCTAGAAAGAAGACAGGCACGGGGTTTTGACCTGCGCCAGCCACGTCTTACTACTTACGGCAATGTAAGGGCAATGATACGAGCGGCCTCGCCACGCGAGCTTATTGCCATTACAAGATACTGCTTGCCTTGATACATATAGGTCATCGGCACGCCGGTTACAACGCCCGGCATGCCAATCTTCGCTGCAATCGCGCCTGTCGCTTTGTCGAAGGCCCAGAGTATCGGGTCTCCCCCAACGCCTTCGCCGGCAAACAGCAGTGTCTTGGTGAGAACTAAACCGGAGCGCGTTGGCTTGCCAGTGCGCCCGATATCCACGCCCTTGAGCAGGGGATGATTCTTGATTGCCTCCGGCGTATCGCCATTGACCTCCTGCCATACATGCTCGCCCGTGGTCATATCGATAGCGGTGATGCGCCCATAGGGAGGCTTCACCAAGGGGATGCCCTGTACCGAGGGCGTGCGGCTGCCGCCCTGAATGTATTTCACATCCGAAACGTCGGGCTCGTGTGTCAATGACAGCACGCTAGTGGCGGTGCGCGAGGGCACATATAACAGGCCGGTCTCGGGGTCGTAGGCGGCGCCCTCCCAGTTCGAGCCACCGGTGGACGACGGCAGATGCAGGGTTCCCTGTGTGCCGTCCTTAGGGTCCTCGAACAAGGAGGCGGGGGTAAACACCGACTCGCTGAAACGGAAGCGTGCGGCCGCCTCCTTCGCGAGCGCCGCGATCTCGGGTGTGAAGTCGACTAAGTCATCTTCCTGAAAGCCCTGTCGGTCATATGGTGCCGGCTTGCTTGGGAAAGGCTGTGTCAATGAGGTCCACTCGCCCGGCACATCGGTCTGGGGCACGGAACGTTCCTCGATAGGGAATAGCGGCTCTCCGGTTGCCGGATCGAAGCTGAACAGATGGGATTGCTTCAGTGTCTGAATCAGGGTCCGCTTGCCGCTAGGCAGGGTCGCTAGAATCGGCGCGGAGGGTGTGTCCCAATCCCAGATGTCGTGGTGAGTGGTTTGGAAATACCAACGCATCTCACCCGTCTTATAGTCTAGGGCGACTGTCGAACTCGAGAACAGATTACTGCCTGGACGGTCACCACCGTAACGGTCACCCGTGGCGGATTCGACAGGCAGAAAGACAAAGCCAAGCTCCTGGTCTGCCGACATAGGGGCCCATACACCGGCATTGCCCGTGAATTCGGCTCCAGAGCGCCAAGACTCATAGCCCGGCTCGCCCGGCTCTGGAATAGTCTTGAAGGTCCACAGCAGTTCACCGCTCGTGGCATCGAAGCCGCGGACGTCGCCCTTCACATTGCTCGCCGAGCTAGGCCGCATGCCCACCAGATGCGCAGCGCCCGTGATCACCACCCCGTCGATCGCCATGGGCATGAAAGACATTCCGATATCGATATCGTCACGGCCTGGCCCGAGGCGCAGGCCCTGCTGCAGGTCAACCCAGCCGCCGTCACCGAATGACTCGATCTCTCGGCCAGTCGTCGCATCTAGGGCAACCAGATAATAGCCAGGGGTAATAGTGTAGATCGTCTCCTGGCCGTTATTATTGTAGTAACTCAGTCCCTTGCCCGAGCCCTTGCGCGGCGCAGCGTCGAAGCGCTCGGTCTCATCGGGCCGCCAGGTCCAATCGATCTGCCCAGTCTCGGCATTGAGCGCCACGATATTGCGTGTCGCGCCGGCGGTGAGGAAGACGCGGCCATTGACCATCAGGGGAGTAGTTACGCTCAACGCCTCCGGCGCGGGACCGAAGGAGCTCGTATTGAACATCCAGGCGATTTGCAGCTTGCCTACGTTCGTAGCATCGATCTGATCTAGGGGGGCGTAGCGGTTGGAATGCTCCGACCCATTGAAGTGAGTCCAGTCGAAGCTATCGGTATTATTAGAGGCTAGCGCTCCTGGCGCAATGGACAGGGCCTCGAGTTCAGCGCTGCTCAACTGACCGCCGGGGACGGGCACATTGCCTGCAGAGAGGATGAACGCGGTGACGTCCCTATATTGATCATTGGTCAAGGAACCGGGGGTTTCGGCGGGCATAGTGGTGCGAATTAGATTGTACAAATCGCCACCAGTACGACCAATCCATCGAGCGCGCAACCGGGCATCCATCTCCACCGGCACGTGACAACGGGAACACTCATCCTGAAACACAACCTCGCCACGTGCGACATTCGCGTGTTGCCCATAGGCAGAGGCCATGCCAAACAAGCTAAGAAACAGGAAACCTATTAGTCTGTACACAATCTCTCCTTATCTACACTTTTCTAGTAAAACTTGGCAGGGCGAGATAGTACCGGGTTTCAAGGCTTACGAACAGACGATTGTGGGGACCAAAACTCGCAAGCGATCCCCCCGGGCACCGCTAGTTAGCGCTCTCCCTCACTCTTTCATGACGCAGCGCGGATCGGCGTTCTGCATAGTATGGATCTGCTCTCTGGTGATAGGCAGTGGCGCGCAGCCATGCCCTGTGCCGCAGATCAGATCCCACTCGGGCTGGGCTAATTGATGGCAGCCGAAGCAGTTACCGCCAAATTGATTGACTACCTCAGTAGTGCCGCGCACCGCGATCTTGCTGCCGGTCTCGGACACGCTTAACTCGAAGAATTCCCAATCCCTCGTACCTGGATTCCAACCCTCTTGATGCTTCACCATTACCTCGCTCGGAATCAGGGAGACCATAGAGCCCACAGGGTAGGTCGCACCGGTCGCGGAACTGGCCGCTGCCACCGTCCCATCGAGGTCTCCCAAGAGGTTCGCCACGAAGAACTCACCCACCTTGGTCATTGCGCCTAGGCAATCGAAGGAGCTCTCATCGATGTCTAGCTGTTTCGTGCTGTCGGCAGTAAAGGCCTGGCCGGCCAGAAGCAATGCGGAGCTAAGTAATAGGGTTTTTTTAATTAAGGACAATGGCATAGAGCACCTCGAAAGATGAGTGTTGGTGTGTGATTGCCCAATATCATAAGTCTCACTTGTAGCTCCTACAACCTTCATTAGTGAAAATGATAACGCTTCTGGGCTGCTTATAGTCTTCTTGCGCCATCCTCGCGTCCATCGAGGCGCCTGCAGGCAAGCCATGGCCTAGGGTGGACTCTCCTGCGCCTATCCGGCACTATGCCGACCCTCTATTGTTGACCAAGAGCCCAAGCCGATGTCTGATCTACCGCCCTGCCCCGCCTGCGCCTCAGTGTATACCTACGAGAGTGTTGGTGTGTATGTTTGCCCCGAATGCGCCCATGAATGGTCTGCGACTCCCACCGAAACTGTCACGGACGGCGAGAAACAGATCACCGATGCCAATGGCAATCCACTGGCCGATGGCGACAGCGTCACAGTGATCAAGGACCTAAAAGTGAAGGGCACATCCCTCGTGGTCAAGGTCGGCACCAAGGTGAAGAATATTCGCCTAGTGGATGGCGACCATGACATCGACTGTAAGATCGATGGCATCGGAGCGATGAAACTGAAATCAGAATTCGTTAAGAAGTCCTAGGCCACCACCGCCCCATCGTTTCTCGGCGAGCACTCGCTATGATTCTCTATGACTACTAAACGCACTCGCCTAGATCGCTACATTTCCAATGCGCTGCGCATCAACCGCAGGGACGTGAAGCCCCTATTGGCCGCCGGGCGCATACGCGTCAATGGCGCGATCGCCCGCGACGCCGATCTGCCGATAAATCAGTTCGCCGTGGTCATTGTGGATGAGCAGGCGCTACCCTGTGTGCAAGCCCAGTATCTGCTGATGAACAAACCTGCTGGCATACTCAGCGCCACCAAGGATGCTAGCCAGCGCACGGTGTTTGCCCTTCTCGATGCCCACCAACACGCCGACCTGCATATTGTGGGCCGGCTAGATAAGAACTCTACCGGTCTTTTGCTACTGACCAATGACGGGGAGTGGTCACGAGGCTTGATGGCCCCCGATAGGCATGTGGAAAAGACTTATATGGTGAGTGTAAAACATGCCATTAGTGCCGAGTGTGTTGAGGCCTTCGCGCGGGGCATGCACTTTCCCTTCGAGGATATTGTGACGCTTCCTGCGCGCCTAGAGATCATCGCGCCACGGCTCGCACGCGTGACTCTAACAGAAGGGCGCTATCACCAGATTAAGCGGATGTTCGGTCGCTTTCGCAACCCAGTGCTAAGCCTGCATCGCACCCGAATCGGCGCGATCATTCTAGACCCTGCAATGCCCCCCGGCGCATCCCGCGCCCTACTGCCAGCCGAGCTAGAAAGCAGTGCAGTGGGCGGCGGTGGGAGCCTGTCCCGAGCCTAAGGCGATCGGCGCAGGGGCCTGATAGGGATTGATCGGCTGCGCCTGCCAAGTGTCCACCAGCAACAGCACCAACAGAAACCCTAGTGCTGCATAGCCGACGCTAGGGCGCGAGGGAATTGCAACGAAGTTGTTCATTGTGCCGCTCCTATCGGGATGAGGGTTTGCAGTAATCTGGGGCGCAGGCGGATGCCGAGTATCGAGCCGGCGAACGCGGCGAAAAACCAAGCCCAGCCATGTAAGCTGCCCGTGGAAACGCCACTGAAGAACGCTCCCACATTGCAGCCAAAGGCGATGCGCGCGCTATATCCTAGGACGATGCCGGCGAGACCCACGATTAGCCAGCTCAAGGGTTGCAGCGCCGCAACCTGCGCACCGGGAGAGCTGCGCCAGCGCATGATGATGAACGCCCCGACTATAATGCCGATATTGCTCAGCGAGGTGACATCTGTCAGCAACGATTGCTGCAGGCGTTGCGCGTGGGCTGGCGCTCCCCAGAAGACATTCGTCGAAAGGTCCACACCGGCGGCACTAACGAATTTTGCCCCCCACAGTCCTAGCCCATAGACTACGCCCCACGACTGCCCGGCGATAACTAGGTTCAATGTCGCGAGCAATGCAATCAATAATGCGGCAACAATTAAACCGCGCCTGGGCAAGCGCATGCCGGGAAGCGCTCTTTTAAGAACGATGAGTCCAATCCCGACCAGCCCTAGCAGGGTGACCAGCAGGCCACCCAAATTGCCGAACAGGCCTTGCAGCGTATACACCGGCAATGAGCCTAAGGCGGTCCACCATGCCAAGTGCAGGCTGCCCAGAAAACTGCCGAGCACGAAACCAAGCAGCGCGAGCAAGGAGATGGCATTACCGCTGCCAGCGTTGACGAGCGTGCCGGAGCCACAGCCCATCACCAATTGCATCGCCGCGCCAAATACGAATGCCGCCACCACCATCGCGAAGCCTATGGGAGCATAGGCACCATTGAGTTCATCGGGGTGAGAAGCCAACAGCGGAAAGGCCACCACTGCGGTCAGCGCGATGGCAAAAAGCTGGGCAATGAGGCCGCGTCCATCTCGCTCGGTCACGATGGCGCGCCAAGGCCCAGTGAAGCCGAAGCGCATGCCTTCCAGCACGCACCCGAAACCGAGCCCCACGATGAGCATGGCCGCCGAACGCGGGCCAGCCAGCGCGAAGGTGCCAAACACTAGGATTGCGCTTAACAGCAGCAATACGGTGCGTCGAGCGAAGAGTTTATTGTTGCTTGAGTTCACTGAATTAGGCGCCGATTAAGCCACTAAACCAATCGGTGGTCATGCGCCAATAGTGTTTGATACGGTTTGGCTCATTGTCCATCGGGCGGCTCGCCATGCTCCACTCGGTCATGCTCTCGGCATACAAACGCGTATTGGGCACGCCCTGTAATTCGCTCATGACGAACCAGTTGATGGCCGCGAGGTGGCCCGTATTACAGAAGGAAACTGTGAGCGGGGCCGAGGGCTGGGAGTGGGATTCAAGAATCTGACTTATTTGAGTCTGCGGCTTTACACGGCTACCCTCGAAGAAGTCAGAGAAGGTGATATTTCCGGCCCCTTTGATGGTGCCCGGACGGCCGCTGGAGGCCTGAATCCCCTCGAAGAAGTCTGCGGTGCGCGCATCGATTAGCCGAGCACTCTTGTCCGCAACTAGGACTTCGATCTCGCTCGTGCTCACGCGCCATTGATCACTCCATTGCGGGCTAAAATCGCTGGCCGACACCATCGTCGCCTGCGTACTCACGGGCAGATTCGCCGATGTCCATCCGGCGAAACCGCCATTGAGCAGTGTCAGATCCTTCACGCCAAGAGACTTCAGAGTCCAGTAGACCCGTGCCGCGGCGCCAAAGTCTGCGGCATTGTCACCGGCATGCACGATCGCGACCGGAGTCTGGGCATTGATGCCGATGCTGCGCACCAGTGTTGTTAAGCCCTCTAGCTCCGGGATGGCGCCAGGATTACTGCCCGGTCCACGAAATTGCGCATAAGGAACATCGATCGCGCCGGGTATATGCCCTGCGCTGTAGTCGCCAGTGACTTGGATAACGCGCACATTGGGCGATGCTGCCAGAATATTAGCGAGTTGCGCGGGCTCCAGCATGACTGTCCAACCCTGCGGCGCAGCGAATGCCGGCCCGGGCAGCGCGACTATCAGAAGCAGGCCGATTGCCCACCAGCGTGTCACTAGATTCATGCGGTCACTCTCCTTCTCGTATGCGATCCGGTGCAGATGCCGGGGTGCGCTAGTTGTACCCCTACATCTGCGCCAGCGCAAGCCTCTATCAAGGCTTGCGCAGTTTCACGATGAACTGGTCGGTCACGCCGCGAATACTGGCGTCGAAGACTGTAAGGCTGCGATCGTCGGCGGGATTACGCAATAGATCGCTACTGCCATCGACGATAAACCCTGCTGCAGTGGCGCCATCGAGCACTTTCTGAAGCTCCGCACGGTGCATAGGACCATTGTCATTGCCTGCGTTGCCGGCATGATCGATAACGCCGAGGATGCCGCCAGATTTGAGTACGCGCTTCATCTCATTGAGAAACTTCATCTCGGCCTCTGGGTCCGCCGCACGAAACAGCTCGTGATATTCCAAGGCGATCACGGCGGCATCCAGGGAGTTTGCCGGCAAACCAAGATCGCTGGCATCGCGATTGAGACGCTCAACATTGGCGAGACGGCCCCCGGCCAGACGCGCATTGATCGCCTCCTCGGTGCGCGCGCCGCGCTCCCCCTCTAATGACGAAGGGGCGTTCTGCATATACACCTTGCCACGCGCACCCACCGCGTTTGACAGCACCTCCGTGTAATAGCCTCCCGAGGCGATCAGATCGACGACCATCATGCCGGGCCCGATGCCGAAGAAATCGAGCGACTCGGCTGGCTTACGCCGCGCATCCGCGTCACGATCGGCCTGCGCCCGAGACTCGTTTGCCAGGGCGGCGTTGAGATTGGCGGCGTTTTGCGCCTGAGTGCTAAAAGCGCAAAAAGCCGTCACGGCGGCTAGTGCGATAGGGAGTAATTTCATAGTTAGATCCTCAGATGAAGCATTGTATTTTTGTTGTTGTCTCTTACATCATAAACCCGCTTAGAATTAACACAAATTCGCCCACAATTAAATTGGCTTGTGTCCCTATTAGTAACAAACCAGTGCTTGTAAGATTATGCCCTCGAACATTCTTCAGCCACCGCCGTACAGATGAATCGATACTCTATGATTAGACCCGTCACGCAACGCGATGCGGCGCCCATATGCGCCATCTACAACCACTATATCGAGACTAGCGTGATAAGTTTCGAATCAACCCCTATCAGTGTCGAGCAGATGCAACAACGCATCGCGCAAATAGAGGCCATGGGGCTGCCTTGGCTAGTGGCGACGGATGGGGAACAAATACTGGGCTATGCCTATGCCACTACATGGAAGGCACGCATCGCCTATCGCTTCAGCGTGGAGATCACCGTCTACCTTGCGCAGCAAGGCACCGCGAAGGGGATTGGCAGCGCTCTGTACCGGGCTCTTTTCGAGGCCTTAGAGGAGGGCGAGGTGCATGCGGTAGTCGCCTGTATCGCACTGCCAAACGCGCACAGCGTGGCCTTGCACGAGAAGTTCGGGATGCGCAAAGTCGGTCATTTCGAAGAAGTGGGGCAGAAGTTCAACCGCTGGCTAGATGTTGGCTATTGGCAAGTAAACTTGCCTCGGGACAGAGATAACGGAGACCTGTAATGAGCGAATCCTTCCAAGGTGCCTGCACCTGCGGGCAAGTACGCTTCCAACTCAAGCAAACACCGATGTTTGTGCATTGCTGCCACTGCACCTGGTGTCAGCGCGAATCGGGCAGTGCATTCGCGCTAAACGCGCTGATTGAGAGTTCGGAAGTACAAATTCTGAAGGGGGAAACAGAGGCGACAGAGTTGCCCAGCAATAGTGGCAAGGGGCAGATCGTGATGCGTTGCCCCGGATGCAAAACTGCCCTGTGGAGCCACTATAACGGTGCCGGCGAGGCCTTGGCCTTCGTGCGCGTGGGAAGCTTGCAGCAGGCTCCGCGCCTTGCCCCCGACGTGCATATCTTCACGGAATCCAAGCTGCCTTGGATGCTACTACCCGAGGGCATCCCTGCGTTTCCCCAATATTATCGCGCCGCGCAGTTATGGCCCGCCGCGAGCCTTGAACGCCGCGCCAAGTTGCAGGCCGCTAAGCCCTAGTCGTTGGCATTCGCATAGAGCGCCGCGCTCTCTTTGCTGCGGCGCAGGCGCTGCAACCAGCGCGTGAAACGGCGCAGGGCTAGCGCGAAACCGGTCCATACCATCAACACCGCCAGAAACGACACCAAACCGGCGATCGTCTGCCCGAAGAAACCTAAAGCCTCGCCTGTGTGCAGGAACCGCACCCATGAGCGCGCTTGGCGTCCAGCACTCTGACTATTGAATGGCAGCCACGCCACGGTCTCGCCCGAATAGGCATCTAACTGCAATGAATGGCGCTTCTGCGGTTGACCGCCATTGCCCTCGTCGATAGAGAAGTCCACTTGCGCCGCATCGCTCGCCGGCAAGCTCAAGCTAATCGTCTGCCAGTCGGGAGATCTTTCCTGCGCCCTTGCCAGCAAAGCGCTCAATTCCAGCTGCGCGGCTGCGGCAGGCACCGCTACGGCATTCACATCCTGCTCTGTGGGCGTGGCGCGGCCGCGTTGAGGAGGCTCCTCTCCCGCTAGGCGATACACTAGATCATTCGCCCATGAATAGTTAAACACCGTTGCCGTGGCCACGATAACCGCCAAGGGGATCGCACTCCAGAATCCAAATACATGGTGCCAGTTGAAGTCACGAGCCGCTCCGGAGCGGGCATTGGGATGAAACCAGAGGCGCAGGCGCATAGTGCTCCAGCGATACACGGCCGGTAGCCATAAGTAGATGCCACTAATAATTATGAATAGGAACATTAGATTCGCCGCGCCAGTTATCGCGCGGGCACTAGCTCGCCCTTCGCCACTGACATTGAACCAGCGGTGCCAGCCAGTGACGGCAGCGAAAAAATTATCCAGCGCGGGGCTGTGGGCTTCATAGACCTGCCCGGTATAGGGGTTGAGATAGACGCTTTGTGAACGCCCCTGGCGGAATGCCACCGGAGCGCTTGGGTCACTCGAGACCACCACGCTATCCGGGGTGAACTGGGCGCTAGTGGCACTCGCCACTAGCGTCTCGATGGGCAGGCTTGACTGCCCTGGGGCTGGCTCGGCGAAATAGGCGTGATCCTCCCATGCCAGCATTTGACGTTCATAGGTAAGGATTACCCCGGTCACGGACATGATTAAGATCACCACGCCGGCCGCGATACCACAAATCAGGTGCAGCCAAAAAATCGCCTTTCTAATCATCGCCAAAAATCTTCTACTTGAATGAGGGAAGGCTAATGATAATTATTCTTATTCACATTAGCAAGCAAAGAGGAGCTTTTCAGCAAGGGGGGAGACGTGTTGTACTAGTGGATGATCAGCCCCTGTTTCCGGGGCCTACCAACCCTTCGAGGAAATTGATGATAGTCACTCACCGTCTTATTCGCGCCATCGGCTTTCTGGCTTGCTGCATCCCTGCCGCCCTTACGCAGGCAGAGGTATCCCGCATTGAGATTCAGAGTCGCGAAACACTCGGAGACGCAAGTACCGCCATCCAATACGAGGCGATAAGAGGGGAGATTTTTTACACATTAGACCCAATGGCGGCAGGCAATCGGCGCATAGTCGATATAGGGCTAGCGCCTCGCAATGCGGCCGGACTGGTGGAATTCTCAACGGACTTCGAACTCTATGTACCAAAAGGCGCCGCCGTGAGCGATGCCTTGCTGTACAGCGTGAACAACCGCGGCGGCAGCCTACTGCCACCGGAGATCGGTCTCGATTATCCACTGACCCGCAAGGGCTATACCTATTTGGTGACGGGCTGGATCAACGAGCTCACCCCAGGTGCGGATCGATTGCGCCTCCACGCCCCCGTCGTGCACAACGGCGAAGAGTCCGTAACGGGCCTGGTTCGCTACGAGATCATTAGTGATCGACCAGGCAATAACATCAACATCGCCGGAGAGAATCACCTAGCCTATGCCCCGAGCGACCGCGGGATGAACGAGGCCACTCTCACTAAACGCGTCAATCAGCAGGATCCACGCGTCGCAATTGCGCGTGAACGATACAGCTTCGCAATTATGCCTACCCCCGAGTCCAACCAACCGATGGTCAGCCTCGTCCTCGACGGCGGCCTCGAACCGGGAGTAATTTACGAGCTTATCTATGAGGCCAAAGACCCGGTGCTAAGTGGCGCGGGAATGGCGGGAATTCGCGACATGGTGTCTTTGCTTCGCAACGGCACCGACGACCCCGCCCTACAGACACAAGTTGCGAATCTAGCAGTGCCGAACATAGAACACAGCGTAGCGTGGGGCATCTCCCAGAGTGGCCGCCTGCTGCGCCAATTCGTTCACCACGGCTTCAATGAAGACCTAGCGGGTCGCAAGGTCTTCGATGGTGTGGTCCCTGTCATCGCAGGTGCGGGTTTCGGCATGTTTAACACGCGCTTCGCCATGCCCACGCGCACCAATGGCCAGCATGAGAATCTGCTCTACCCTAACGACTACTTCCCCTTCACCTATGGAGAAAGTACCGATCCCTTTTCCGGGCGCGTCGATGGCATCCTGCAGCAATCTCGCATGAGTAATACCGAGCCCAAGGTCATGCACATCCAGACCTCGAATGAGTATTGGGTGCGCGGCGGCTCACTGGCCCATACGAACCCCCAAGGCACGCAGGACGCGCAGATCCCCGACAATGTGCGCTTCTATACAATCGGAGGGTCCCAACATGGCTCCGGCAGCGGCATTCCCAGTGGCGGGCGTGGCCTCGGTCAATTGCCCAGCAACCATAACCTCTGGACGCCCATCGCCAACACGCTCCTCGTCGCGATGGTCGACTGGGTTAGCACCGGCAGCCTGCCCCCTCCCAGCCGTTACCCCAAGATCGCCGATGGCACGCTAGTGGCCTCTCATCTTGCCGACGGGACGATTAACCCGGAAGCCTGGCGCACACTGCCCGGCTACGGGCATCCCAAAGCGATGTATCAGGTCGGCTCTAGCAATTTCGGCGAGCGCTTCATGGAACAGGGGATTATCGACCTACACCCCATGTTCAGCAACGATTGGTATGGCGCGAAAGTGCCGAAGGTTAATCGCGACAACAACGATCTGCCAGGCAGCACCATCCTGCCTCCACTGACAGCAGTGCCACTTGGCACCTTCGTGCCTTGGAACTTACGCAACCCCCTCTCGGGAGCCGAGACGGAGTTGGCCAGACTGTCGGGGGGTTATATCCCCTTCGCCGCGACACCTGCGCAGGCACAAGCCAATGAGGATCCTCGCCCCGCATTGAACAAGCGTTATTCCGGCGCGCAAGAATATTTAAGAGAGTACGAAGTAGCCACCGAGTCCCTTATCCAGCAGGGTTATCTGCTGCCAGAGTTCAAGGCTAATTTCATGAATATAGCGAGCGAGAATGCGGAAGTTTTTGAGGAGCCAACGCCCTAGCTCATCTGCGCGGGGCAGCGTTCTTCATCAAGGGGTATAGCAGCGTTTCTAGGCCATTGACTTTGACCTCGTGCATCAAGGCCAGTTGCTCCCCAAGCTTACCCGAGGGAAAACCCTGATTGTGAAACCACACCAGATAGGGTTCGGGCAACTCTAACAATTTGCGGCCACGATACTTACCGAAGGGCATTGTCTGATTGATCGCCTCTAATAAGAGCTGTTCGTTCACTCGCACTATCCTCTAGCAATCGATTTTGAAAACGCCCCGAAGTATCGCAAACAACTCGGGTCAATGCGACCGCTCTAAGCAAGTGCCAGCAGCACTGCCTGCTCGGCATGGATGGCCGTCGTATCGTACAGCGGTATCTGAGTGTCTTCCTGCTGAATGAGCAACGCTATCTCGGTGCAGCCAAGAATCACGGCCTCGGCGCCTGCCCCCGCGAGCGCATCCACGATACCGAGAAACTTAGCTTTCGACTCCGCCTTAATTTTCCCCAGGCAGAGCTCCTCGTAGATCACGCCGTGTACTAAATCACGCGCACTTTGATCCGGCACAATCACGGCAATGCCCTGCGCCTGAATGCGCTCGCGATAGAAATCCTGTTCCATCGTAAAACGCGTGCCTAGGAGGCCGACTCTCTTCACGCCGTCTTTGCGCAACACGCTCCCAGTCGCATCGGCGATATGCAGTAGAGGGATACTGATGCGCGCCTGAATCTGTGGGGCCACTTTGTGCATGGTGTTGGTACAGATCATGAGAAAATCCGCGCCCGCCGTCTCTAGCGCCGCGGCTGCATCGGCGAGGATCAAAGCAGTCTCATCCCAACGACCCTCGTGTTGCAGCGCTTCGATCTGCGCAAAATCAACACTATTGAGGAGTATCCTCGCCGAATGCAGCCCGCCAAGAGCGCTCTTAACACCAAGATTGAGAGCACGATAATAACTCAGCGTCGACTCCCAACTCATGCCACCCAACATGCCAATTGTCTTCACCTGACCCGCTCCTCTAGGTTCGCTTGCTGCAAGCCAAGGCGGGATTGCTCGAGTAGCTCACTGACTCTCGCGTTGCTGCGCTCCATATTCTCCATTCCCACCGTCACATCCTGCCAACTCCTAAGATAGGAGATCGAGGCGGCGTACTCTCCAACTCGTGCGTGCAATTGACCCAGCGCCATGAGCGCCCTCGCCCCTATGTCGGGTCGCAAATCCGGAATCGTTAGCATACGGGAAAACGCTCCGATCGATTCTGGCCACATCTCGAATCGCAGTAGCGTATTGGTATAAAAATTTAATAAGGTGGTCTGTTCGAAGCTATTGAGCTGGTCGAACCCCTCATAGAGTGCATTGAGTATGTCCAGTGATTGCTCCCACTGCCCGCCCAACTGCAGCTGCTGCACATCCTCTATCGCTGCAAACATCGAGACACTCAACACTAGCGCCTCGCCAGCCACTGGCGAGGGCGTGTTCGCCGCGCCTGCGCCAGTACCGAGCGCGTCGTTGCTGTCGCGAAGCTGGGAGGCCGGTGCTTCGCTATTTTCTGCAGATTGCTCTTCGGCTGCGGCCGCGAGTGAGTTCGCGACCTGAGCTTGTGCGGCGGCGCTCTGCCCTGAATCGGCCGTGGCCGATGCCTGCGCGTGTGAGGACTCTTCGCCGCGACCCTCGCCAGATTGCACCGCCACCACAGCATTCCCCGGTGCGACAACGGGCAGCCCCGCGCCCCGCCATATGACGACGCCAAAGAGCAAACCAAGGCAGGTACAGAGGACTAACAGGATTCGCCTATTCATAACAGTCTCTTATTCTTATTCGCTGCAAAAAGCCGACCCTAGGAGTCTAGCGGGAAACGGGCGCTACATTCAATTGAACATTGCCAGCGGACAAGCCTTGCGCTCATAATAATCGCGCATCTCACTCACTGATTGCAGGGATCAACATGAACACATCAACAGTAAGAGCAGTGCTTGCCGCCTTCGCGTTTTGCGTCGCCTCCACAGTCCATGCCGATATCTATGATGACGCGGTCAGCATGCCCTCCCGGCCGATGCCAGATCATGCCCGTGATGAGAGCTTTAAGCCCGCCGCTGTACTGCGCTTTGCAGGGGTAAAGCCAGGGGACACGGCACTGGATATGTTTGCAGGTGGAGGTTATTTCTCCGAGCTGCTTAGCAGCGTAGTGGGCAGGTCAGGCAAGGTTTATATGCAGAATAACGGGGCCTATCTCAGTTTCTCTGGCGATGCGATTGAAGCGCGTCTTGCGGGAAATAGACTGCCCAATGTGCAGCGTCTCGACGCAGAATTGGACGCGATGAATGTGCCGGAACACTCGGTCGACTTCATTATATTGAGCATGGCTTATCACGATGTCTATTATAGCGCAGACGGTTGGACGGTGACCCCGGAAACCTTCTACCCTGCCCTACAGCGCCTATTGAAGCCTGGTGGCACCGTGCTCATCCTCGATCACCTGGGCGAGGTCGGCACAGGCTCTAGCCTTGGTAACACCTTGCACCGCATCGACCCAGAGTTTACGAAAGCAGACTTCGCGTCCCATGGCTTCGAGTTCGTGGCCGACTCGCAGCTATTAAATAATCCCGAAGACGACCTGAGCTTGAGTGTGTTCGACCCGCAGATTCAGGGTCAGACCTCCAAGTTCGTGTACAAATTTACGGCCCGTTGAGCACGGACGCGCGGCCAAGAGAGGCGCTCGGCTTAGCGCTTGAGCTGGGTTGCCTTCTCTAACTGCAAGATCGCCTCTCCAATCTCTTCGATCTTTTTCTCTAGCACCGCTTGAGAGTCGTAAAGACCGCGATTATAAAAATATCCGCCGATCTCCTGAGCGAAAAAATCGAGCAAGAATTCTGCGTCGAACTGCCCAATCTCGAGGTCAAATTCTTCAGCGACATAGCGCTGCACCTTCTGCCCTATCGCCTGCTTCTCCTCATCGCTGAAGTTTATCTGCGCCACCTTGTACCTCTGCTGCATACTAATTTTGAATTACGATTGCGATAGCTAATTGCAACATAGAACGCGGTGAGACACCAGAAACACGCCCGCCGCATCGACTAAAAACGCGGCAAAGGCAGCGCACCGTCGCGCAGAATCCTGCCCCACACTCGCTCGGAAATCTTGAAGGCTTCCTCCACAATCGCAGCCTCATCGACCGTGAGTATCTTGTGATCGCGCATCACGAATTCGCCATCGATCATCACGCTCTCGATATCCGAAGGCTGGCCGTTGTGAATCCACACGGAGAGCACACGTCCTGACGGGGTGAGATGAGGTTTCATGCGATCGAGCACCAGCAGATCGGCCTTCTTTCCCACCTCTAGGGACCCTAGGCTACTGGCCTGATTGACCGCATGGGAGCCCCCGCCGGCGGCGTCGGCGAGCATATCCTCCGGTTGAGGAAGAGTACCCGCTATCTCATCGTTGCGCTGAATACGCTCTAGGGAGATAGCCGTTTTCATGACATGCAGCATGTCATTATTATTGTTGTCAGTGCCATTGGCTATCGTGCAGCCAGCGGCACGCAAGGCGCTGATAGGGGGATTCACCCCCCGATTCGCAGCCATCGCCGCTTGATGGGTGATGATCGTCTTGGTGCGGGCCAGTGCCGCGATCTCTGTGGCATCGCAGTAGCGCGCATGCGCGGCAAACAGACGCGGGCCTAGGAAGTCGTGTCGGTCGAGGAACAGTGCCGGCCGAACGCCATGGTAGCGCAACATGAAATCCACTTCCGCCACTGACTGCGTCATGTGAATGGTGTAGCCAAGGTCGTAGCGCTCCGCAAACTCGCGCACGTCACGCAGTAACTGTGGCGACGAGAGCTCGGTTAGTGCCGCGGCGGGAAATACACTGATCTTGCCATTGGACTTGCCATGCCATGCGCTGTGTAGGTCTGCAATGTTTTGCATCCCCTCCACGCGCAGTCGATCGGAAAATGTTGGCGGCACGCTAGCCGCTAGTCGCGGCGGAGACATGGGGCCATCGACCGTCTCAATATCGCGCACCGATTCCGCAAACACCCAGCGCAGCCCCGTCGTTGCTAGGGCCGCAGCATCCCTAGCAATACCCCCGGTGTTCTGCACCATCGTGGTTGTGCCACTGCGAATACCTTCCAATGCGGCGACCACCGACATTATTGTCGCCTCCTCCTCAGAGATGAGGCTACCGGGACTAATCGGCAAATTGAGGGAGTTTGGAAAGCCGAAATCCTCGTTGAAGCCGCGCTCCAAGGAGGCTGCTAGGTGAGCATGACAATTTATAAGTCCGGGCAAGAGAGCCTTGCGACTCCCGTCGATGACCTCCGCATTCGGAAATTGCGCCAGTATCGCATCGCTATCGCCTATCGCGGCAATGACGCCATCGTTTACGGCAAGTGCCACATCGAGCAGGGTGCGCCTCTGCGCATCATTTGTAACGACCGTGGTATGGGTGAACACCACACTCGAACTTGGCACTGCACTCGCACTGCGCGGCGCGCCCGGTTGCTGCGCCCCTACGATTGCACCGGGCAATAAACCCGCACCTAGGGCAGCACCTGCTCCTGCCAATATCTTGCGTCGACTAATGAGTTGTTTTTCGAGGTCATTATTGTGCATTCTTGCCTCCGACAGCCTTGCAGCGGTAATTGGGGAAAACAAAAAAACAGCATCTTCTATGCCAAATGGATGAGCGGGTTCTTGCGAGCTCTGCCACTAGGGGTGACGCGGCGTCTACCGGAAGAGGATATCACCTAGGCCTGCACCTAATGAGTCAGTCATGCCCCGTAAAGGGGAGCAAGGAAATTTAATGTGCCAAAAATGCTCATGATTACAAAGGCACGAGCACTCCTGCGAGTGCTGCGTGCTATTGAAGATGCCTCTGTTGCTATAGAACAGGTGTGAACGAGCGAACCCTTAGCGATGATAGTCCCCCGCGCGTTCGGGCTGATAGGTCACCTCTTCGATATGAACTTTCAGCGTACCAAACCCTGGCTTCGGCCACTCGAGTTCGGCGCCTTGCGCTAGCCCGAGCATGGCACTGCCCACAGGCGCAAGAATGGATATCTTATTGTTGGCCACATCCACATCCTTGGGGTAGACCAGGGTCATTGTAAATTCCTCTTTGGAAGAATCGACCTTGAACCGCACAGTGGAGTTCATCGTCACCACTGTCGGCGGCATACCGCGTGGCTCGACAATCTCCGCGCGGGCGAGTTCCTCCTCCAATTTTTCACCGATGGCATGGGCGCTAACCGGCAATGCATCGATTAGGCGTTCCAATCTTTCTGCGTCCAATGACGAAATTACAATATTAGCTTTCGTGTTCATTCCTCTTCTCGTGTTATTTAGTGACCGAATGGGATTCATCGTTTGCGGGGAGTGTTGCGGTATAGGCGAACAGCGTTTTCGATGAACTACGGCTGATGGTCGCATTGTGCAGTAGCTGTAGTCAATACGAAATAGCAGGCAGGAAATGGCGCGGCAGGAGCTAAATGCAGTTTATTGAATATCAAGCACTATCAATAGGTTATGGATAATTTAGCGCTATCTAGCGCGGCCGTGCGGACAGCAACGGCACCGTCTTCGGTGCCGGCAAACTACTAGAGCGTTTTCCAGAAGCGTTCACTGCGTGGCAAATAGTAGTGGTCATAGTCCACCGACAATACTACCGTCTTAGCACGACCGATAATCTCATGGCGCGGCACGAATCCGATCACGCGGGAGTCCGAACTATTGTCACGGTTATCTCCCAAGGCCAAATAATATTCCTCTGGCACCTGAATTTTTGCGAACGAAGACAGGCGCGAACCATCTCGATTCAGGCGCACGATGTGCACGACACCGAGCAAGTCCTCTCTCTCATCGACTTGATCTTGGTGTGTCTTCAGGACATCGTATTGCAGTGCCTGCCCGTTAATATAGAGCTGATTGTCCACCATCTCGACGACATCACCCGGCATTCCTACCACACGTTTCACTAGTCGCAACTGCGCCACTTCCGAATCGAAAACGATGATGTCGCCACGCTGCGGATCGCTCAACTTCTTGAGGGAGTGGTATAAAAAAGGCACCTGCACATCGTAGGCGAGTTTATTCACTAGTATGCGATCGCCTTCCACGATGGTCGGTTTCATCGAACCACTGGGCACCACGTTCCAATCGGCGATGCCGCTTCTGAAAACAGACATTAATAATAGAAACACGAAAAAACTGCGATTCTCTCTTAGAATATTAAGGAAGGTTTTCAGCATCGTTCCTGCTCCTAGTTGCCACTCACAGTTTCTTTAACTCTGGTTTCATAACCTTGCCCATGGCATTGCGCGGGAGTGATTCCAGCACACGCAAGTGCTTCGGAATTTTATAGGGCGACATGCGAGTCTCGCACCACTTCTTCAGCGCGGCATGCTCTAGGCTATGCTCTGGTTTGAGGACTACGAAGGCCGTTACCGCCTCACCCCAGGTCTCATCCTCCACTCCAATCACCGCGCATTCTGCGACACTGTCGTGAGTGAGCAGCGTGCCCTCGATCTCGAGTGCGGAGAGTTTGTAGCCGCCCGATTTGATAATGTCGACCGATGAGCGACCCATTATGCGGTAATAGCCGCTCTCGCGCAGCGCGACATCGCCGGTGCAGAACCAGCCATCGATGAAACTGTCTTCGGTCGCCTGCACATTGTCCCAATACTCGAGGAAGACGTTTTCTCCGCGCACGCGAATCTCACCGGGAGAATCGTCACCCTCGATGATATTGCCTGCGTCATCAAACAAGGCTACCTCCACACCTGGCAGGGGGACTCCAACGGACCCTGCGCGGCGTTCTCCTAAATAGGGATTCGATATGCCCATCCCTATCTCAGTCATTCCGTAGCGCTCCAATAGGGTCTGCCCCGTCAACTCCTTCCACTGGTTGTAGAGCTTGACCGGGCACGCTGCGGAGCCACTAATATTCAAACGCATGTCCTTAAAGCCTGCACAGATTCTCTTACGGCGCGGCTCTGGGAGCTTTTCCAACTCACCGATAATCTTCACGTAAATTGTTGGTACGGCCATGAACACGTTGTAGTCTCGGTCTTCAACCCCCGTGAGTATTTGCCCCATATCGAAACGTGGGAAAAGCGTAACCCGCGCACCGATCCAGAGCGCACAACACAGGACGTTGATAATGCCGTGAATATGATGCAAGGGCAGGAACAAGGGGATCGAGTCATTTTCTTGCCAATTCCAAGCCTCTAGCAGAGTCGTAATCTGGGCACGGATATTATTGTGGGTAGTTACCACCCCTTTCGGCTTATTGGTGGTGCCGCTGGTAAAGAGCATCATCGCGCGGCGCCCGATGTTGAGTTCGGGCATGACCAGTATCTTATCGCTCAATAGTTCGGAGACGTTGACGACCGTGATGCCGAGGCCACGACATAGGCTGTATAGAGGCGTCAGAGATTCCGCCGGCGAGCTAATTCCCACTACAATCCTAGTGACCTTGGCACAACTCAGTGCGTATTCTATCTCCGGCATTGCAGCGGCGATATTCAATGGCACCGCAATGCCACCCGCACGCCAGATGCCCAATAAAGTGGTGGCATAGTCCACGCTCGCGGGCATAAAGAAGGCGATTCGCTCCTCTTTGAGATCGGTCTGCTTGCCCAGCAAACCACTAGCGAAGCGATCGATGCGCTGGCGTAGCTCTGTATAGGTCCATTGTGCCGCGCCATCGTTGAGCGCAACCTTATTGTTACTATAGTTAATTGCGGGAAAAGGCCGCAAATTAGTAGTTGTATCCATATTGTCGATCCATAAAACAGTAAGCGAATTACACGAATGCTCGCACGATAAAATAGAGAATAGACGGTCCAAGTAGGCAGCCTATCCCGGTGTAAAAAGTAGCGGTCATAGCCCCATAGGGTACCAGACGTGGGTCAGTCGCGGCCAAGCCTCCTGCGACCCCGCTCGTCGTGCCCATCAGACCTCCGAACACCATCGCCGACTGCGGATTGTTCAGCCCAATCTGGCGCGCCACCATAGGCGTTCCGATCATCACGAGGATAGACTTCACAACCCCAGCCGCAACACTGAGCGCGATCACATCGGAGCTTGCCCCAATCGCGGTGCCGGTTACCGGGCCGACGATATAAGTCACCGCGCCGGCACCGATTGTGGTGATACTCTCCGCATCGCTATAACCGAATAGAACAGCCACGACCGCGCCGATAACGAAGGAGACGATCACGCCCGCGAAAATCGAGATGATGCCGACGACTCCTGCCCTGCGCAGCTCACTTAGGTGGACACCGAATGCAGTCGAGACGATGCCGAAATCGCGCATCATACCGCCACCCATTATGCCTATTCCAGCGAGAACGCCAATGTCCGCAACCCCACGCCGCCCCTCGGTCTCGAGGCCCGCGAAATAGGCGGCGACCAGACCAAGTAAAATGGCAATTGCGGAACCGTGAATGCGCCCATGGGTCAAACGATTAGACACTACATAGGATAGCCATACCGTGATGCCCACTACAGTGAATGCGACGATGAGCCCATTCGCCCGTAGTACTTCGCTAAGGGTCTCCATCAGACACCTCGCTTAACGGAGCTGGCGCCAGGATCTTCCAGCGGCGGCAGGGGTTCGCTCTGCGGACCAATGCGGCTAATCAGCGGCACCAGCGCGAAACTGACCACTACCGCGAGTACCCCCACGATGAGTGCCAATAGCCCACCATCAACTGCTGCCACTACATTCTGACTCGCGGCCATAGCAACGACGATAGGAATGTACATCGCACTCCAGAATTTGATGCCCTCGCCAGAGGGGCCGGTAACTAAGGACTGCAAGCGCTCTGAGCCAGAGGCCAGCACCAACAATACCATCGCAATTCCCACACCCCCTACATTCGCCTGAACACCCAGTAGCTGCCCGAGCAGCTCTCCGATATAGAGCCCGGCGACAAGGCAAGCCGCCAATAGGGCAACACCGTAGATAATCATGCGATTTCCTTTTTATTATGGGTGGGCAGATGTGGCAGTATAGCCGAGCTAAGTGTGTGTGTCAGATGCCACGAGAATTCTAGGACCCTACCCTAGTGGCAACTTCGATCTCTAGCAACGGTGAGACGCAACGGCATGAGTGACTACATCGATTTTCTAAAGGAAGTGTTCGCGACATTCGGCCCCGTGAGTTCACGCCGCATGTTCGGTGGTCATGGACTGTATTTCGACGGACTCATGTTCGCACTGGTGACACAAGATACGCTCTATTTGAAGGCCGATGCACAGAACCAGCCTTTCTTCGAGGCCGAGGGCTTGGAGAAATTCAGCTATGAGAAACAGGGCAAACGCTATTCCATTGCCTATTTCCAAGCACCGGATCAGTTGTATGATGACCCCGAAGAGGCCGCAGTATGGGCGCGAAGGTCGTGGGACGCCGCAGTGCGTGGCGCCGCAAAAAAACGCCGTAGCAAGTAATGGGGCTGATCGGTATCGCCCCACAGCGCGACTCTCAGCGGCGCAGCTCTTTAGGCATGCTGAAGACGATGTTCTCCTCCACCCCCTTCAGTTCTTCGGGATCTTGATTGCAGATCTGCCTAAGTCGTTGCACGACCTGCTGCACCAGCACCTCTGGCGCGGATGCCCCCGCGGTGACACCAAAGCGCGTCTTGTTCTCGAACCACTGTGGCTGCACATCGTCGACGCTATCGATGAGATAGGATTCACAGCCTAGGCGTTCCGCGAGCTCCTTTAGACGATTCGAGTTCGAACTATTGGGCGAGCCCACGACCAACAGCAGCTCGCACTCCAGCGCCAATTGTTTAACCGCATCCTGTCGATTCTGTGTGGCATAGCAGATGTCTTTCTTTCGCGGGCCCTCGATCAGAGGGAAACGCTCTCGCAGCGCGTCGATGATACGCGAGGTGTCATCCATGGAGAGTGTCGTCTGTGTAACATAGGAAAGCTGTGACGGATCGTGTACCTGTAGGCTCTGCACGTCATCCACAGATTCGACTAGGTAGATCTTGCCGCCCGTAGCTTCATCGTACTGCCCCATGGTGCCCTCGACTTCCGGGTGAAACTCATGGCCAATCAATACGCATTCACGACCGGCACGACTGAAACCAATCACCTCAAGATGCACCTTAGTGACGAGTGGGCAGGTGGCGTCGAACACCTTGAAGCCTCGTATTTCCGCATCGTCCTTGACGGTCTGGGCAACGCCATGGGCGCTGAACACCACGATGGACGAGCGGCCAGTGCTGTCGAAAGAGGGGATGTCACTGAGCTCGTCCACGAAGATTGCGCCGCGGCGGCGCAGGGTGTCGACTACGAATTTATTGTGGACGACCTCGTGGCGCACATAGATGGGCGCCCCATAGATATCCAGTGCGCGATTGACGATGTCGATCGCCCGGTCCACGCCGGCACAAAAACCACGCGGATTGGCGAGCTTAATCTGCGCATGTCTCATCTCTACTTTAGGGTCTACCTGCTGCACTGTCATTAACGAATCTCCATCACCTGCACGTCCGCAGGTATTACCGAGATGATCTGCGCCTTGAAACGAATCTCTCGCCCCGCCAGCGGATGGTTGAAGTCTACGACCAAGGTATCCTCGTCGATAGACTTCACCACGCCTGGAATTTCAAACCCCCCGGCGTCGGCGAAGGACAGCATAGTCCCCTCCACCACCGGGTCGGTGGAATTGGCAAGGAGACCGGCGAACTTACGACGCGGTAACACCTGCACATTGGCCGGGTTCACGGCGCCGAAGCTCTCCTCCACCGGCAAGAGCACGTCGATCGTAGCGCCCGCGCCATGATTGAGCAATGATCGCTCGAAACCTGGCAGCAGGCTGCCGTCGCCCATCACAAAGGTCGCCGCGGGCTTGTCGAAATTGCTATCGATCAAGGTGCCGTCGCTGAGGGTCAGGGAGAAGTGGAGAGTCACACGACTCCCCACGCCAATCACTGCGCTTGAGATACTTGGATCAGGCATACAGGCGTTTCTCACCCTCGCCAGCGATATTCTCGACACAGCGCGCGCACAGTTCAGGATGCTCACTATCGCCGCCTATATCGGGGCGATGATGCCAGCAACGCACACACTTGGTATTGCTCGATGCCGTGATCTGCACACGCAGCCCCGCAACCTCGGTCGCAGCGGCCCCGTCGCCCTGATCTAGAGGCAACAGCTTCGCTTGCGAGACGATCAGCACGAAGCGCAGCTCGTCCTGCAGGCGCTTCAGAATGCTATTGAGTTGAGCGTCACAATATAGTGTCACTTCGGCACCAAGGCCGGAGCCTATGCGCTTTTCGCTGCGCTCCTTCTCGAGTTCCTTGTTCACGGCATTCTTGACCGCCATCACGCGCTCCCAGAAGGCATCGTCTAATCCCTGTGCCTCCGGTAGAAGGTCGAGCCCCTCGGAGAAGGTCGTGAGCAGGACTGACTTCGCGCGCTCGCCGGGGATGCTCTCCCATATCTCTTCGGCCGTGAAACTCAAGATCGGCGCGACTAATTTACTCAGTATCTCGACGATATGGTACATGGCACTCTGCGTCGACCGGCGCGCTAGCGACTCCTCGCTAGTGGTGTACTGGCGGTCTTTTATCACATCCAGATAGAAACTACCCAGCTCGATCACACAGAAGTTGTGCACCTTCTGGTAGACCCCGAGGAAATGATAGTCCTTATAATCGGCTTCCACTTCGGCTTGCAGCAACTGCGCCTGCCTGGTGATCCAATAGTCCATCGCCACCATGTCCTGAGGGGCCACTAAGTTCAGCTTCGGATCGAAACCGCTTAGGTTCGACAGCAGGAAACGCGCCGTATTGCGGATGCGTCGATAGGAGTCGGCAACGCGCTTGAGTACCTCACTAGAGGCAGTCATCTCGCCGCGATAATCGGTCGAGGCCACCCACAGGCGGAGGATGTCCGCACCATACTCCTTGAACACTTCCTGGGGGGAGATGGTGTTGCCGATAGACTTGGACATCTTGCGGCCCTGTGCGTCCACGGTGAAACCATGAGTCAGCACCTGCTTATAGGGTGCCTTGCCGTACATCGCCACCGCCGTCTTCAGAGAAGACTGGAACCAGCCACGGTGTTGGTCTGAGCCCTCCAGATACAAATCCGCAGGGAAGCCCAAGTTGTCGCGCTGCTGCAGTACCGAGTAATGAGTTACGCCGGAATCGAACCATACGTCCAGCGTATCGGTGACCTTGCTGTACTGAGCGGCCTCGTCACCTAAGAGCTCTTCCGCCGTCATCTCGAACCAGGCATCGATGCCCTTCTGCTCGATGCGCAGCGCGATCTCCTCGATCAACTCGGCGGTGCGCGGATGCAAGGCATGGGTCTCTTTATGCACGAATAGCGTGATTGGCACGCCCCATGTGCGCTGTCTGGACACACACCAATCGGGGCTACCCTTGAGCATCAGTTCGATGCGCGCCTGGCCCCAATCGGGGATCCATTGCACATTGGCCACGGCATCTAGCGCCGAGTTCAACAGGCCCTTCTCCGTCATGCTGATGAACCACTGCGGCGTGGCGCGGTAGATCAATGGCGTCTTAGTACGCCAGCAATGCGCATAGCTGTGCACGATCTTATTCAAGGCCACTAGGGCGTGGCGCTGCTTCAGTATCTCGATGACCTTCTCGTCCGCCTTGTAGACATGTTCGCCGGCGAATTCGCCCGCGGCGGCGGTGAATAGGCCGTCGTCGTCGATTAGGTTTAGCGTGGCAAGGCCGTAGGCGCGGCCAACATTGAAGTCGTCCACACCATGGTCGGGGGCCGTGTGCACCGCGCCGGTACCGGCCTCTAGAGTGACGTGATCGCCTAGGATTATGGGCACATGGCGCGCCACGAAGGGGTGCTCCAATGAGAGCAACTCTAGCGCACTGCCTTTGCAGCGCCCTAATACCTCGAAGCTCTCCTGGCCATAGCGCAGCATGATGCCTTCCACCATATCGGCGGCCACCACTATCGTCTCAAGGCCGTTCTCGAATTCGCAGTTGACCAGCGCATAGTCTAGCTCTGCGTTCAGGCTGACCGCCTGATTCGCGGGCAGCGTCCAAGGAGTGGTAGTCCAGATCACCACCGACAGTTTACGCTCGCCAAGATCCGCGGCCACCTTGCCGAAAGGTGCCAGGAATTTTTCTTTATCGACTACGGGGAAACGCACATCGATCGCGAAGGAGGTCTTGTCTTGATACTCGACCTCTGCCTCGGCTAAAGCCGAGCCGCCGACCACGCTCCAATACACCGGCTTAAAGCCCTTGACCAGATGCCCGTTCTCGGCGATCTTGCCGAGGGCACGCACGGTGTCCGCCTCGGTTTTGAAATCCATGGTCAAATACGGATTATCCCACTCACCCAATACGCCTAGGCGCACGAAGTCGGCCTTCTGGATCTCGACCTGCTTGGCCGCGTATTCTCTGCAGGCGGCGCGGAATTGCGCGAAAGATACCTTCTTACCCGCCTTGCCGAGCTTCTTCTCCACATTGTGTTCGATTGGCAGGCCGTGACAGTCCCAACCGGGCACATAGGGCGCGTCGAAACCCGCCAAGGTCTTAGCCTTGACGATCATGTCCTTCAAAGACTTATTGACGGTATGCCCGAGGTGTAAGGGACCGTTCGCGTAGGGAGGGCCGTCGTGAAGTATAAACTTTGGCCGCCCCACACTGGCCGCGCGGATCTGGCCGTAGAGGTCCATCTCCTGCCAGCGCGCCAACATCTGTGGCTCGCGCTGCGCAAGGCTCGCCTTCATGGGGAATGCCGTCTGCGGCAAGTTAAGTGTGCTTTTATAATCTGTCATGGTGCTACCCTATATTCTGTGTACTGCCGATGCAGTGATTTATGCTGGTTGCTAAAGAGGCATGTCTTTGGCAAAAAATTCTCTGACGGATTGCACGTCAATAGCGATGCAAGTTTGTAGTGCTTGTAAAGACTCAAACTTACGTTCCTCCCGAATTTTATGGCGAAAAATCACTGTGATCCGCTCTCCGTATATGTCACTGTCGAAATCAAGTAGGTGCACCTCTAAGATCGCTTTGTTGCCTTCCGAAACCGTTGGGCGATACCCGATATTAGCCGCTCCTTTGAGCAAGCGTTCCGCCATGTCGACGTTATCTACCTTCACGTCGCAGGCGTATACCCCATGCAGGGGCAAATTCTTTCTGTTCAAGCGCACATTGCAGGTCGGAAAGCCCAGATCGCGCCCCAGCTGCTGACCCTTGACTACCGACCCGGAGATTCCATAGGGGCGGTTCAAGAGTAGTTCTACCAGCTCGAAATCGCCCTTCTGTAGCTGCTCTCTCACATAGGTACTACTGATCCTTACGCCCTTGTGTATGCAACTGGCCGATTCGATCAATTCGAACCCATAACGTTCGCCATATTCTTTGAGCAGGGCGAAGTCGCCCTTACGCTGATTGCCGAAGCGGAAGTCATTGCCGATGATCAGGCAGGCGACGCCCAAGCCATTAATTAGCATATTCTCTACATAGTCCTGCGCGCTCTGTCTTTGCAGATGCTCATCGAAGCGCAGCTTGAACACAAAGTCCACACCCTGCGCCTCGAGCAGTGTCAATTTCTCTTCTAACTCACTAAGCCGCGCCGGGCAATCCTGCGGTTGCTGTGCAAAGAATTCCTCCGGATGCGGCTCGATGAGAATCACCATCGACGGCAAGCCCAGCTCCGCAGCCTTGCTACGCAACTGCTGAAGGATTAGCTGGTGGCCGGTATGCACCCCATCGAACTTGCCGATAGTGGCCACACAGCCTAGTTGCTGATCGCGAAAACCGTCTGTTTTCTCTATGACTTGCATCGTTACGTCCAGCAATGGCCTCGGAAGGGCCGAAGGTCAAAGAAACCCGGGGCCCTACATAGACTAAGCCCTCCCGTGGGAGTGCATTCTTATGAGGAATAAAAGCGCGCGATTATACCCTGTTCGTAGGGCGAGCCCCAAAAACTATTCCTTGGGGCGAATGCGAACCGTGCCTTTCTTAAACAGAATGCGCGAGAGCGCGAGTAGACAGACGATCATAAGAGACTGACCGACAATGACATTGACCACCGAAATGGTCTCAGGACGGGTGGCTATAAGGACCATATTGATGAGCGTTCCAAAGGCAGAGGCCGCGAAAACACCCGCGAACAGCAGCTGAAACACCCCAAACATTCTTTCCATAATCTTCTCCAAAATCGCTCGTTAGCGGGGTTCAGGGCAAGTTCAACACCAACTTTCCGAGCATCGTACCCGACTCGAGTTTAACATGGGCCTTGAGCAGGTTCTCTGCATTCAATTCACCATT
>DIAM01000017.1:98049-143466 GCA_002416505.1 Gammaproteobacteria bacterium UBA5078 | reverse complement strand
CAATTCACCATAGTGTTCGGTCCGCGTGTGGCGCAAGACGCCTTTGTCCAGCAACACCGCCACCTCGTTGAGTAGCTGACCCTGCTGCCCCATATCGGCAGTCTGGAACCGTGCCCTCGTAAACATAAATTCCCAAGTGATGGCGACGCTCTTGGGCTTGAATAGATTGATATTAACCGGTTGATTCGCCTCGGTATCGACGATCAGACAGAGTTTGCCTTGCGGCTTAATGACATCTGCCATGCTGCGCCAATGCTGTGCTGTGCCCACTAGGCAAAGGATATAGTCTACGCCATCCTCCCCCACGCGCTGACACTCCTCGGCGATCTCTTCGCGGTGATTGATGACCACATCGGCGCCTAGCTCTTTGCACCACTGCTCGGTCTCGGGGCGCGAGGCCGTCGCTATCACGCGTAGCCCTGCGACCTGTTTCGCCAGCTGAATCGCGATAGAGCCCACGCCTCCCGCGGCTCCGATGATGAGAATTGAGCGCCCCCTGTTCAGCTCGGGTTCGCGCGCAATATTCATGCGCTCGAACATCGCCTCCCACGCCGTTATCGAGGTCAGCGGCATCGCGGCGGCATCGTCGAAAGACAGCTTCTTGGGTTTCTTACCTACCAGCCGCTCGTCGATGAGATGATATTCGCTGTCACAGCCCGCCTGGGTGACATCCCCAGCGTAGTAGACCTCATCGCCCACCTGAAATAGGCTGCATGCATCCCCCAGTGACTCGACCACCCCTGCGCAGTCCCAGCCTAGAATGCGAGGAAACTCTAGGCGGCTTCCGGCGGCCATTCTGATCTTTGTATCGACGGGATTTACCGAAACGGCACGCACTCGCACGAGCAATCGACGCCCCGATGCGGTGGGCATTGGCAGCTCGACATCCTGAAGCGCATTCGCATCGGTTACGGGGAGGGAATTGTGGACTCCTACTGCTTTCATGGTGTTCCTCATTTATTATTATTGTGAAGGTGAGTAACGCGAGCCTAAAGTTAACGCTCCATTTAAGCCCCTACGCAGCCCATCATTATTACACTCCCGACAAGGGGCGACAATCTCCGCTTCTTGCGCGCCGCCCCTCGCTGGCCTTGGCGCGAAAGGGACTGCTATGATGCCGACTATCGAATTAGTCACCTACTATAGAGCGAAGCGCATGCTAGGCAAGATATTACTGACCATTACCGTCGTGCTGCTAGCCATCGTCTGGATACGCAAACACCGCGAGCAAGAGCGCGCAGAGGCACGGCAGGCCCTCAAGAGTACGCCCGCGCCCGAGAAAGTGGCCGAACCCCTCAACGATTTCCGTTTCGCCGCCTACCTGTTTTTAGTCCTCATGATAGGCTCGGGTAGCTATCTCTACTATGTGCGCTGGGAAGACGACAATAGTCTCATCACGGTTATCCTGCACCGCGACGGGGAGCAAAATCCTGTTACCTATCAGGTACTCAAGAGCGAACTAGGTAACCGCGCGTTTACCACGATCGACGGTGTGCGCGTCACGGTCGCCTCCAGCGAGCGCATGGAAGTCATCGGACTCTAGGGGCAAAGATGAGTCGAGACAGCCCTAAGCCCGCAAAATTGCCGATAGGTGGTGGCCTTAAGGCCGTGCGATATGTCTTGTCGATCGCCGGTGACATCGGCCCCCGTAGACTGGCCGAGACTGTGCGCTCAAACAATACCTGCAAGGCCTGCGCCTTCGGCACGGGAGGACAACGCGGCGGGCTGCACAATGAGCACAGCCCCGGCATCGAGATCTGTAATAAGAATATCCAAGCCCAGTCCGGCGACATGCGCGCCGCAATCCCAAGCGCGATCTTCACGGACAATAGCCTCGCCGAGTTGCGCCAACTCAGTGGCCGCGAGCTCGAGGCACTGGGCAGACTCGCCCAGCCCCTGTACAAGGCACCGGGCGCCGACCGTTACGCCGTGATCACCTACGACGCCGCCATCGAGATCATCACGGCACGCCTAGGCGCGGCAGACCCACAGCGCAGCTTCTTCTATAGCTCCGGACGCTCATCGAATGAGGCGGCCTTCATTCTGCAATTATTCGCGCGCCTGTTTGGCAGCAATCACGTCAACAACTGCTCCTACTACTGCCACCAGGCCTCCGGTGTCGGCCTCAATGCCAGCATCGGCACAGGTACCGCTACGGTGCAATACAAGGACCTAGAGCTCGCCGACACGATCTTCGTCATCGGAGCTAACCCCGCCTCGAATCATCCGCGTTTTCTCAAGGTGCTCATCGAGTGTCGGCGGCGCGGGGGCAATGTCGTCATCATTAACCCCGCGCGCGAACCAGGCCTATTACGCTTCGCCTCGCCGAGCAATTTCCGTTCGATGATAGCCGGTGGCGCGGCGATCGCGTCTCATTATGTGCAGCCCCACGTGGGTGGCGACCTCGCTCTCCTGCAAGGCATAGCCAAGGCGGTGCTAGAGCTAGACGGGCAGGACGAAGCCTATATCAGCGCGCATGTGAATGGCTTCGATGCCTATAAGAGTCATCTGCAAGCCTTGGAATGGGAAGACCTATGTGCCGAGTCGGGCGTCGAGGAGGCGCAGATTCGCGAGATTGCACAGCTTAGCTGCGCGGCGAAAAACACCGTGTGGAGTTGGGGCATGGGCATTACCCACCATACGCACGGAGTGGAAAACGTCGAGGCCATTAGCAACCTCGCGCTGCTGTGCGGCATGATCGGTCGCCCCGGCAGTGGCCTATTGCCACTGCGCGGCCACAGCAATGTACAGGGGGTCGGGTCGATGGGTGTCAGCCCTGCGCTAAAGGAGCAGGTCTTCGCGAGTATCGAGAAGCACCTTGGCGTGTCGCTGCCTAGCACCGCGGGCATGGATACGCTCGCCTGTATGCGCGCCGCCCATGCCGGCAATGTCGATTGCGCATTCCTTCTAGGGGGTAATCTCTATGCCGCCAACCCCGATTCCGCTTTCGCCGACGCAGCACTCGCCGCCATCCCCTTCAAGCTACAAATAAGCTCCACCCTCAACCTAAGCCACGTGCACGGCATCGGCCAAGAGAGCATAGTGCTGCCGATTCGAGTGCGCGACGAGGAGACACAGGGCACTACACAGGAATCGATGTTCAACTATGTCCGACTTAGCGACGGGGGGTTCGAGCGCATAGAGGGCTTGCGCTCGGAAGTCGAGCTTATCAGCACTATCGCGTCACAGATAATCCCTAAGGACACGCTCGACTTCGCTGCCTTCGCACAACATCAAGAGATTCGCAGAACCATCGCAAGGGTCATTCCGGGCTATCAGGGCTTAGACCAGATCGACAGGACTAAGCAGGAATTTCACGTCGCGGAGCGCCACCTCAACACTGCGCATTTCGCTACACACGATCACCGCGCCAATTTCCACGTGCCGACTCAGCCTAAACGACAGACACGAAGCGGCGGCAATAGCGAATACACACTCACCAGCGTGCGCAGCGAGGGCCAATTCAATACCATTGTTTACAACGACAACGATGTCTACCGGGGGCAGACCAGCCGCCAGGTGGTGCTGATGAACCCGCTCGACATGCAGGCCGAGGGACTGCGCGAGGATATGCGCGTGAACCTCAGCAATGTGACGGGCAAGTTGTCGGCGCTGCTGGTCAAAGCATTCGACATTCGCCAAGGCAATTTGATGACGTATTTCCCAGAGGCCAATGCGCTTATCCCTCTGACCAGCGACCCGCGCAGCCAGACCCCCGCGTTCAAAGCGGTCACCGTCAGAATCGAAGCGGTAGCCGAATAATGGCGCCCGCCTATGTCATTGCCCTTCATAGACCCTCGTCTTGTCGAATTTGTATTCGCGGCGGAATTCGAACTGATAGACTCGTCTCCCTCCTAAAGTACAAATTGAGCACCATGCACCTGATCCGAAAATTCGTCCTCTTACTTTGCCTTATTCCCGGCCTTGTCTATGCCGAAGAGGAATATGTCACTGTCGATGACGGCAGCACTATAAAGGTATTCCTCTTCTATCCGAAAAACGACGGCGAAGGCCCCTGGCCCTTGAGCGTGTTAATGTCGGGCGGAATTGCCAATGAATATATTGTGCGCGCGCAATTCTGGCTAGGTCACGAACTTGCCAATCGCGGCTGGGTCATCGCCGTGCCGGTATCCCCCGATGCCAATGCCTTCTTCGGCAAGAGCGGCGACCGCATCCCGCAAGTGATCAAGCATCTGCAAGAGGCGCCGAATATCGAGACCGGCAAATCCCTCTTAGTGGGGGTGTCCAATGGCGGCAGCTCCGCCCTCGCAATTGCGAGCCACAACCCTGAGAACTACTACGGGGTCGTGGCAGTGCCCGGCATCATTAAAGACGTCGAAACCATCGGCGACTTCCAAGACCTCCCAGTCTTTGTCCGCATCGGCGAGAATGACTTCCTCGGCTGGAATCGACAACTCCCGCAATTGGAGCAGCAACTCTCAGAGGCCGGCGCTAGCGTTAACGCGAAGCTGGAACTTGGGGCCAACCATGTTTTCCCGATCGACTGGGACGAACTACAGCCCTGGTTGGACAATGTGCGTGAAGCCGCGCGCCAAGATGCCGCCGCGGCTCATCTAGAAGAACACTAGTAGCGGCTCTCCTGCGTCCAATAGTCACGCACCACGCCGTCCTTAATCTCGATACTAAGCTGCCGCTCAACCTCCCTCTCTACATCGATGTGGAAAAGCAGAAACAGTCCAACCTCCGTCTCCACCTTACTCCTGTTGCTGTAGTGCCATAGCGAAGCGCCATCGTCAAACTCAGTACTGCGCGTCGGTTCACCGAAACTGCTACGCACCCAATTCGCGCTCGTCTGACCCCGCACGATCCTCGCAACCTCTTGGTCGCTCCAGCGAACGCTCTGCGTGTGCGTGTCTGAATCCACGGTAAACAAACATCCCGTCATCAAAAGCATCCCCATTAACATAAAAATTCTTTTCGGCATCGCCCTGTCCTCTTTGTCATTATTGTTAGATTTTACGAAGGCACAGCGTTGCCCACCCTCGTTCGCCCCATAATAAGGAGCGCAGCTGAATCAAACCTGAACTCGAACGGTGCTGCTAAAGATTTTCCTATTACCCTTGTTTTCCTCTATTATCTCCTGCGTAAATCGCAATTCGCATCCCAATGCTCAACAGGAGTTCGCCCTACATGTATACCTTTATTAAAGTCGTCCATATGACCTGCGCCATGCTCTCTGTGCTCGGCTTTCTCGGCCGTGGCATATTGAAAATTCAGGGATCGGCCATCGTGGAGAAGAAACTCGTCAAGATTCTTCCCCACGTGATCGACACAGTCTTACTTGTGAGCGCAATCACACTGGTCATAATGTCCGGGCAATATCCTTGGGTTGCTCCGTGGGTCGGCGCGAAGATCGCTGGGCTTGTGCTGTACATAGGCCTAGGCGTTGTCGTGATGCGCACGGCAAAGACACAACAGATGCGCATAGTCGCCTTCGCGCTCGCCTTGCTCACCGCCGCTTATATCTTTATGGTTGCGGGCACCAAAACTATTTTCTAAACCGGGCGTTTTATTTCTTGACTTGAAGACTAAAAAGCCTAAAATTCGCGCCATCGAAAACCATTCGGAAAATTTGAATCTAAAATGTTGACTCTAATTAAACATCGCAGCATCTATACGCAAGGCTCAGACTCGTCTGCGCTACGTCGTGCGTGCACGCCCGTGGTGAAGTCCGAGGAGGGCTGCTTAGAGTAGAATTTTTAATTCAATAATTATTGAAAACATAAAAAGGCCTCTAAGTTCCATAAGAATTTAGGGGCCTTTTTCTTTTGGCCTGAGAAAAGTGCTGTCTCAAAAGGAAGCTGCACAGGGGGACGTATGTCCGCAGTAAATGCAAATAATAACGACAACATAGACGCTATCGATGTTCAGGGAATGAAACGCAACATACGCATCGTGTATGCCATGGCCTTCTTTCATACCTTCATGTTGATTGCACCGGTGCTAGTCCCATTCTTCGAATCGAAGGGTTTGAGCCTGAGCGAGATATTCTATCTGCAGGCCATATTCGCCATCTCTATAGTGTTGCTCGAGGCACCTTCAGGTTATCTAGCGGACAGAATTGGGCGACGCGCTGTACTGATAATCGGCAGCGTGGCCCATGGCGCTGGCTATCTTTTCCTGGTCTTCGCCGATGGATTCTGGCAACTGGCGGTGTTCGAAGTCATTCTCGGCATCGCCATGAGCATGATGTCTGGAGCCGATCTTGCCTTGCTCTACGACACCGAGCGGATCATCAGCAAGGCCGAGGATGAGCACAGCCATAGCATCGCTAACTTAAGCTCCACTAAGGCCTTTGCCAATGGCGCGGGCGCATTGCTGGGAGGTGCCATGGCGTTATGGTCTTTCGACGCGATAGTGGTGGCTCAAGCCGCGGTGTCTTGGGTGTGTCTCGTACTCGCGATGATGCTGGTCGAACCACCGGCAGAGCAGACACTGACCCCAGCGCTCACGCTGGATTTCAACGCGCTGTACCAGCACCTACTCAAGGGCGACAAGGTCTTGCGACAGGTCTTTATCGCGATTCCTTTGTATAACCTGTTCACCTTCCAAGTGGTGTGGCTAGTGCAGCCGTATTGGCAGGAGCAAGGTTTGAACATGCTGATGTTCGGCGTGCTGTGGTTCGCCCAGAGCATTACGGCCGGAGTGGCTAGCCATTGCGGTCATGCGATCGAGAAACGCAAGGGCGCCGCGTTCGCGCTGCTAGTGATAGGCATTCTTCCGATCGTCGGCCATTTCGGCATGGCCTGGTTCGATGGCTGGTACGGCATAGGAATCTGCTTCGTCCTTTTCTTCTGCCGCGGCCTCTATCAGGTGGTATTGGTGAATGCACTGAACAAGCGTGTGCCCGGGCGAGTGCGCGCCACGGTGAACTCGCTGACCAGCCTCACCTTCAGGTTCGGGTTTATCTTTACCGGTCCTGTGGTTGGATATATAGCCCAGACCCAAGGCTTGAGCACAGCGCTCAATCTATTGGGGCTCGCGTCCATCGCCATGTTTGTGCTCATTATGCTGCCACTAATACGCTCGGTACGCACGATGCAGCAACAATCTTTAGCACTGGTTTAAGACCGGAGGGGGTGCACTATAGTTGTGCACCCTTTTTTCACTGCGCGCCGCCCGCACACTGTTGGTGCTTTTGCTGCGCGCATGCTAAAGTTTGCCCGCAATTCAAGCACGCCGATACTCACTCTTCGCACCCAATAATTAAACAAGTTGTTATATATTAAGAAGTTTTCTTCTTAATATAGTTTAAAACCAAAGTGCACCGTAGCGATGCGCCGCGTGCTGCGATGTTGTCCGTCACATGCCAATCAACGATGCTGGAGAAAGACCCATGAAACTGATTACTGCAATCATTAAACCGTTCAAATCCGATGACGTGCGCGAGTCCCTACAGGAACTCGGCATCAACGGCATGACGATGACAGAGGTCAAAGGCTTCGGTCGCCAAAAGGGCCATACCGAGTTGTATCGCGGCGCGGAGTATGTGATCGACTTTTTGCCTAAAGCGAAGATCGAGATCGCTGTCGCCGACGAAGTAGTCGAGCAAGCGATTGAGGCAATCTGCAGGGCTGCAAATACGGGGCAGATCGGCGACGGCAAGATATTCGTTACCGCGCTCGAGCAGACTGTTCGCATTCGAACCGGAGAAACCGGCAACGACGCCTTGTAAGGATCAAGAACATGAAGAATAAAAACAATATTTGGAACAAGACACTATTGCTTACCTTGCTGTTACTCCCCGCCACCGGCTTCGCCGCGCAAGGGGAGATCGATGGCGCAAACACCGCGTGGATATTGACCGCTACCGCACTGGTATTGTTCATGACAGTGCCCGGCCTGTCCCTGTTTTACGCAGGTCTCGTGCGCAGCAAGAACGTGCTGTCCATCCTAATGCAATGCTTCGCCATTACCGCTCTGATCTCCGTCATCTGGCTGGTATTCGGTTACAGCATGGCCTTCGGTCCTGCAGAGAATCCCTTCTGGGGTGGCTTGAGCAAGGCATTCCTAAGCGGCGTTAACAAAGACTCGGTGTGGGGAGATATCCCCGAATCCCTCTTTATCGCATTCCAAATGACCTTCGCGATCATCACTCCCGCGCTGATCGTCGGCGCCTTCGCCGAACGCATTAAGTTCTCTTCGATGTTGTTGTTTAGCGGACTTTGGTCGATCTTCGTTTATTTCCCTGTCTGTCACTGGGTGTGGGCCGAACAAGGCTGGCTATATCAAATGGGCCTGCTCGACTACGCGGGCGGCACAGTGGTCCACGTCACCGCCGGTGTCGCCGCGTTGATCACCGCGATCATGCTCGGCAAGCGGCAGGGTTTCCTCGTGACTCCCATGATGCCCCACAACCTCACCATGACCATCACCGGTGCGGGCATGCTCTGGGTAGGTTGGTTTGGCTTTAATGCAGGTAGCGCGCTGGCGGCAAACGGCAGCGCGGGCATGGCATTATTGGTGACCCATCTTTCGGCCTCCGCAGGTGCATTGACTTGGATGACGATTGAATGGGTGCGCCATGGCAAGCCTAGCGGCTTGGGTGCTGTAACTGGCATGGTTGCAGGACTGGCTACTATTACCCCGGCCTCCGGTTCGGTGGGTCCCGGTGGCGCCTTGGTATTGGGCATAATGGGCGGCCTCCTCTGCTTCACGGCCACTTATTACCTGAAACAGAAAATCAAGATCGACGATTCACTCGACGTCTTTCCCGTACATGGGGTAGGCGGCATTCTTGGCACCCTGATGGCGGGCGTGTTCGTCTCGCAAGAGTTAGGCGTTTTCAGCGGTAATGGCTATGCAGAGGGTATGAACATGGCCTCGCAACTCGGTGTACAGGTGGTAGGCATCCTCGCCACTGCCGCCTATACCGCGGTGGTCACCATTATTCTGTTTAAACTCGTTGGCGTCATGACCTCCGGCGTGCGCGTGAGCGAGGACGAAGAACAAATGGGCCTAGATATCTCCGATCACGACGAGAAAGGCTACTCGATGTAAGAGCGCTGGTCTGCACCGGAATCATTCGGCGCAGACCAGTTCCAGCAACACATGAAACTGCTCTATACTCGTGCACAATTACAATGCGCGCAGTGTTCAGAGGAGCCCCTCATGCTACCGTCTAAAATTCGCTCTCCCCTCCAGTTTTCGATGCTGCTGCTTATTTCAGCCTTTGCGCTAAGCCTAAGCGGCTGTCGTCGCGATACCGAGCCTCAACACGAAGCGGCACAAGCACTCGCCATTAGCGTCTTATCCACTCGCCCCGACATGGTCAGCGGCGGCGATGCACTGGTGCGCATCGATAGTAGTGGTATCGACCTGGCAAATGTGCGGATCGTTCTCAACGATCGAGATATTACTACCGCCTTTGCAACGAGCGTCGATTCCCATAGCCTGCAAGGCCTAGTCGAGGGTCTACAAGATGGCGCCAATACGCTCGCAGCCATGGACGGTGCTGGCAGTGCCCGCTCGCAGATCTCAATACTGAATCATCCAATCACGGGCCCTATTATCTCCGGCCCGCCGATCGAGCCCTTTGTGTGCACAACGCAGGACAATGGCCTCGGCGAAGCGCTGGACGCTGCCTGCACCGCCGTTACCCAAGTGCGCTATTTCTATAATAATATCGAAGGTCAGTTTAGCGAGATCACCGATATCACGGCCCCTTACCCTGCAGATATGAGCAACGTGCAATTTGCCGGCTCCGCCCCTATCCCATTTCTGGTCCGCGTTGAATCGGGCACCATCAACCGCTCTATATACCACCTCGCGGTGCTCGACAATCCACAGAAGACCTATGGCGATTGGGATCCCGTATCGAGCTGGAACCAACGCCTGCTTTTCTCTTTCGGCGGTGGTTGTGGCACCAATTATAATCAGGGGTCGCGCACACTGGAGAGTGTGCTCGACGCGCAGGTATTGGCCAAAGGCTTCGCCCACATGCTCTCCTCCTTCAATGTCATGGGCCATCAATGTAATGACAATCTGTCGGCCGAGACACTCATGATGCTCAAAGAACACTTCATCGAGAACTATGGCCTGCCGGTCTGGACAGTCGGCAGCGGTGCCTCCGGCGGCGCCATTCAACAATTGCTCATCACACAGAATTATCCGGGCTTACTCAACGGATTGCTGCCGAGCATGAGCTTCGCTGACTCGTTTAGCGTGCGCCCTGGGGTGACGGATTGCCGACTCTTAAAACTTTATTTCGACAGCAGTGAACTCGATTGGAGTAAGGAGAAACAACTAGCCATCGAGGGATTCTCCGAGGGCACTTGCGGTGCTTGGGAACGCTCCTATATCGATGTGATCGTCGCCGATACGGGATGCGGCATCGCCCAAGAACTCGTGTATGACGCGCAAGACAATCCAAGTGGCGCGCGCTGCACAATCTATGACACGAATATTGCCAGCATAGGTCGCGACCCGGTCAGCGGCTTTGCCTATCAGGCATTGGACAATGTGGGCATTCAATATGGCCTCACCGCACTCGAAGATGGCATGATCAGCATCGATGAATTCATCGACCTGAACGCGCATATCGGCGGCTATGATCGCGACGGCAAGCCAGTAGAGCTGCGCACTCAGGGCCAACTACCGGGGCTAGAGGCAGCCTATCGAACCGGTCGCGTCAATCAAGGCGGCGGCGGTTTAGCGGACGTGCCTATCCTGCACTTCCGCCCTTACAACGATCCCCTCGGCGACATCCACGATCGATTCCGCGACTTTCAGATACGGGCGCGGCTACGCAAGGCCAATGGCAGCGCCGACAATCAAGTCATCTGGATATATAAAGACCGTGCTATGGGCAGTGAAGTGAGCGCACTAGCACTGGAGACCATGACACAGTGGTTAGACAATCTTCTCGCAGACACTACGCAAGAGACACTGTTGACGCGGATAGTCAATGCTAAGCCCGCCGCGGCGGTGGACGCTTGCTGGGACCCACAAGGCAATCGTATAGAGGAGAATTTTGAATTCATGGCGCCCGGGCTATGCAACGAATTCTATCCTTCGCATCGCAATCCACGCCTAGCAGCGGGAGCGCCGCTAGAGGATGATGCAATTAAATGCGCGCTGCAAACCCCTGTCAGGGCAAACTATGGGGTTACGTTTACGGATGAACGCTGGCAGCGTCTGCTCTCGACCTTTGCGCAAGGAGTCTGTGACTACTCGATAGCGGGTCCCGGACAGGTGCCAATCGGAGGGACCTTCTTGCGCCTGCCGATGTGAGTGACGCCGCCCCTAGAAGTCGAAGAAATATACTTCTAAGTTAAATTGCACACGAGGATCTGGATTCCAATCGTTGTCGCGCTCCATGACCAGTTGCGGCACCAACTCCATCACCAGCCAATCCTCGTGGATCGCTTTGCGGTAGACGCTCTGCGCGTAATAGCTTTCTATTTGATTAGACGGCTGACTGGTACCGATAACCCCCGCCTCATAAGTTAGTGTCTCGCGTTCACCTAGCGTCCTGTGCAATGCCACTGTTTGAGCATATTCGAATGCATTATAGCGATCGCGGAAATTTACCTCGGTATCAAAGCGCAGGAAGGTATCATCGGCAATACTGCGGGTGAAAAATAAACGTGCGTCCTGTCCCCAGCCTTCGGTGTGGTAGTACCAGATTTTATGATCGACGCCTAGTCCCCACTTCTCGCTGATGTCTTGGCCGTAACGCGTCTTGAAGCGGTAGAAAGGATCAAGAGGGATACGCCCCTTTACCCCGACATCGTGAGTAAATCGGAAGCCGTCATCGCGCTCGGGCAGCTCGTAACTGAAGCCACCCGAAAACTCAGAGGGGCGAATATTGCTCAAGCGTTGATTCTGAATAGAGTTTTGTTCGGACTGTTCGGACTCGAAAATCAGCTTCCAACGCTCTGTGGCGCGTGGCAAGTCCACCCGACCACTAATGCGCACATTGGAATAGTAGGCCCCGGTCTCACTAAGCTGTTGATTGAGTTTAACGCGCAGATAGCTCTGATTGCTGTGCTCCCCTACCCCGTCTCCAGCGAGCCAATCATCCAGGTAACGTCCGACGCCGGAAACGTTCCTCGACATATTATCGCGCTTGGTTTCTAGCCAACTCCACGCGGTCGTATCGGTAATACTTTGCATCGTGGGCAAATCGGGAAGGCGTAAACGGGAGCCGTTCGTATCGGCATCTTGTCCCAGCGCGGCGGGGCTGGCCAAAACCGCTAATGTCCATAGCAGGGAACTCACGACTTGCGTGGGCGCTGACATTCGAGTTGTTTTGTGACTGTTCTCTAGCATGTTGCTCCTGCGTACAGCTGACTTATAGATAAGCATATTTCTTGATTCTTAGAGTCGGACTAATGACGAATGTTCCATCAGTGGATATGAACATTGTCGCTAGAGAGCAGAGTGATAACCCACTCCGAACCATGGTGCAGTGGGCTGATCAGCAGGGTCAGTGACATCAACATGGCGCTGGCCAGTGCTGCCACCTGCCAGGGGCGCAACGCAACCCGGCACTGCGCTTTAAGCAACGCCTTGATGCGCATCTCAACATCGCGCTCCGCAAACGCGGTGCACACCTCGACCGAGGTTGCACTGGGTAGGCTCATCAAACGCTTCACCTTCAGTAGTGTCTGCGCAACGGCGACATGGCCGAAGCGCTCTGCCGCTCGAAAATCGCAAGCCTGCTCTGTCAACAATTGTAAATCGGACATAATGTGCTTCGCGAGGGAATTGCTGAGAATCGCACTGCTCAAACGGGCCAAAAGTAGACGTAGGTTGTCACGGCGTTCTTGATGCGCCTGCTCATGCAGAAGAATAATCGATAAGTCTTCATCGCTACACGCAGCGGATAAACCCTCACTAAGGTAAATCTTGGGCCGCCACCAACCCAGAGTAAACACGAGAGGAGTCGGGGCGGCGAGCAAGTGATACGCGCCACAATGGCGAGCGAAGGCACGGAACTGCGTTTTGAGCTGACGCGACTGCAGCAGCGTTTGCACGCAGCGCACAGCAAGAAAAAGTAACACCAGCCCTCCCACCGCGAGGCCAAAGGAGGCAAGGCCGACGGAGTCGATGAGCGGCACATGATTCGCGCATGCCTCATGACAGTGTGCATCGACTAGCACTCGTTCGAGTTCCGGCACAAACAGAAAGCTAGTGCTGAGCACGCTGAGGATGAAAGGCCCCATCCAATAGGCTAGCAGCAGCGCACTCCCGAAGCGAGGGTGTAGGGCAAAGAGAAAACCTTTTATCAATGGATAGAGTATGGCGAACAGAACGCTCAACAACAACCATAGAACAATAACAATGGCCGAGAAGGAGCCTAGTGTATTAATCATCTCTGCCCTCCAATTCTTGCTTCTTCATCGCGATCAATGCTTCCAACTCTGCTAGGGACGCCTGATCGATGTCCGCTGCCACATTGACGAAACTGCTGAGGATGGTTTCTAGGCGACCATCGTGTAATAAATGAATCACCTCGCCCATCATGCGGGCCAATAAATTCGCACGCGATACACACGCGAAATAATGATATGCGTGTCCGCGTTTCTCACGATCGACCATGCCCTTGCGATACAGTCGCTCGAGCGTCGACTGCATGGTGCTCAGATTGGGTTTGCGAAATTGGGGCATGACATCGCAGATCGCTTTTGCATCTAGATGTGGTGCATCCCAAAGGGCTTCCATTACCCCAAGTTCGAGTTCGCCAAGCGTGTTCGGAAGCACATTGGATGAGGAGCGTCGTTTAGTCATGTTGCTGCCAAAAACCGACCGAGAAGCGGCTTTTTAATCCTTTTTTATCTCTATTAATATCAATATGTTAATTGATAAGCAGAGGGTTTCGATAGCGAATTCCTTCTGCACCATCCGTCCCTAATCTAGACTCAGCCCCGATTCGCACATAGGCACTGCGCAATCGCGATGAATGCCTACCAAGATACCACAAGAACAACACTCTACAAGCAAAGGGCAGAAGATATGAGAGTTTTAGCAATCGCGATTAGCGCCGCACTGTGTAGTTCGATTCAGGCCTCAGGCATCAGTGGCAATAGCATCGAAGAGATCACCGTTTTCGGCTCCGGCAATGTGTTAGTAGGTGACCCCTTAACAGCAACGCAGGGCTATATCTATGGCAGCCAACTCGCGCTTCGCCCCTTATCTCGCCCTGCCGAGTTGCTCGAGTTTGTGCCTGGGCTCATTGCCACCCAACACAGCGGGGAAGGCAAAGGTAATCAATACTTCCTGCGTGGATTCAATCTCGACCATGGCACAGATCTGGCAATCAAGGTCGACGGTCTACCGGTCAACATGCCCTCTCACGCCCATGGCCAAGGCTATGCCGACCTCAACTTCTTGATCCCCGAACTGGTCGATCATATGGAGTATCGTAAGGGCCCCTATTATGCAGAAATTGGAGACTTCGGAACGGCCGCCTCCTCCGAATTCGTCTATGTCGATGCCTTGGAGCAGGGCCGCCTAACGCTAACGGCTGGCCAGGACGATTATCGTCGCGCTTTCGCAGGCAATACTCTAGAAATTGGCAGCGGAAAATTGACGATGGCCGGTGCGGCAACTCAGTATTCTGGCCCGTGGCAACTCGATCAGGAGCTCGACAAGATCAATGCGCTGCTCAGATACCATCGAGACACCGGCACGGGTCACTGGAGTGTCAGCGCCTCTGGCTATGACAACGCCTGGAATGCCACAGACCAAATCCCCGAGCGAGCGCTACGCGGTGGCAACTTAAACCGTTTCGGTACCATCGACACGAGCGATGGCGGGGACACGCATCGGCATAGCTTGGCAGGACAATGGCAAAGCCTTAGTGATGATGTCGCGATTACGCTCAATGCCTATGGCATCGACTACGGCTTAAACCTATTCTCCAACTTCACCTATTTCCTTGAGGATCCCGTCCGGGGTGATCAGTTCGAACAGGCCGAGCGACGCCGAGTCTATGGATTCGATGCTTCATACGCACGGCGCCTGACTCTGGGAAAACGAGATGCCCGCTTTACCGTTGGCGTGCAGAATAGGAGCGACGATATCGACCTCGGGCTCTATAGAACCGAGCGCCGCAGTCGCTTCGCCAGCACTCGAGAAGACGATGTGAAGCAATCCTTAAGCAGCGCCTACGCCTCTATGGATATCGCCATCAATCAGCGTTTACGTGCAGTTGGTGGACTGAGAGCGGATCACTTTTCTTTCGATGTCGATGCCGATTTAGCGGCTAACTCGGGCGATGGTAGTGACAATTTACTGAGCCCTAAATTTAGCCTGATCTACGCCCAGAGTGATAAAACCGAAGTCTTTCTCAGCGCGGGTCAAGGCTTTCATAGCAATGATGCCCGCGGCACAACTATCACTGTAGACCCTGTCAGTGGCGCAGCAGCAGACTCCGTTGACCCACTGGCGAAGGCACGCAGCGTGGAGCTTGGCATGCGCACTGTGGCGATCGCCAATACGCAACTTGCGCTCTCGCTGTTCGCGATGAAATTGGACTCCGAATTAATCTATGTGGGAGATGCCGGTGCGACCGAGGCTCTAGGCGAGAGTAAGCGTCGCGGTATAGAGATCGGGGCACTCTATGCGCCCAAGCCCTGGTTGTTAATCGATGCCGACCTCACCTTCACCAAGGCTAGACTTTTAGATGTTGGTCGCGACAATCGAATCCCCAATGCGGTGGACAGAACCGCATCGCTAGGCATTATCGTTAACGACCTGCATAAGATGAGTGGTGGACTGCGTATTCGCTACCTGGGCGATGCACCCTTGCTCGAAGATGGGTCGGTGCGCTCGGATGCGACTCTGTTACTCAACGCTCAAGTCCTATACCAATTCAATCCGAATTGGTCTCTGGGCATAGAGGTGATGAATCTGCTCGACAATAAGGATAACGACATTACCTACTTCTACGCGTCCCAACTCGCGACGGAAACTAGCCCGGAGGACGATGTGCACTTCCACCCGGCAGAGCCACGCAGCGCCCGGCTCACGCTCCGGGCACAATTCTAAACACTAAGGGTCGCGCTGGCACTGCAGCTCAGTTGTTGCTTGCCATCGCACGCTCGCGCAGTAGGTATTTTTGCACCTTGCCCGTCGAGGTCTTATCTATGGGGCCGAACACCACCTTCTTAGGAATCTTGAAGCCGGCCAATTCCGCACGGCAATAATCGAGCACGTCGTCACGACTAAGCACAGCACCCTGCTTTAGGCTAACGAAGGCACATGGCACCTCTCCCCATTTCTCATCAGGACAGGCAACCACTGCAGCCTCCAAGATAAGCGGGTGTTGAAACAGAACCGATTCGATCTCGATGGAGGAGATGTTCTCCCCACCCGAGATAATGATGTCCTTAGAGCGATCTTTGATCTCGATGTAGGCATCCTCGTGCCAAACGGCAAGGTCCCCAGAGTGAAACCATCCGCCCGCAAAGGCGGCCTGCGTGGTTTTCGGATTCTTGAGATAGCCCTTCATGACCAGATTGCCGCGCATGAACACCTCGCCAATGGTCTTACCGTCTCGAGGCACAGGCACCATCGTCTCCGGGTCCGCAACCATCAATTCTTCCAACATGGGGGCCCTGACCCCTTGCCGTGCAGTCAACTCTGCCCGCTGCTGTTCTGGCAGCGCCTCCCACTGCGTCTGTGCTGCACACACAACGCTCGGCCCGTAGGTCTCGGTGAGTCCATACACATGTGTGACATGGAAATTCATGCGCTCCATGGCGGCAATAACTGCCGCCGGGGGCGCCGCACCAGCCGTCATCGCCTGCACCTCGTGGGCTATCCCCTCGCGCAGCAGTGGATCGGCGTTGGCGAGTAGGTTGAGCACTACTGGCGCACCACAGAAATGAGTCACGCGATGTAGTCGAATCGCGTCGAATATCGCGGCATCGCGCACTTGTCGCAGGCAGATACTGGTGCCCGCTACCGCGGCCAGGGTCCATGGAAAACACCAGCCGTTGCAGTGAAACATCGGCAGGGTCCACAGATAGATTGGATGGGCGGGCAGATTCCAACACAGCGCATTGGAGACTGCGTTGAGATAAGCGCCGCGATGGTGGTAGACCACTCCTTTGGGATCGCCAGTAGTGCCAGAGGTATAGTTCAGGGCGATGCCCTGCCACTCATCGCTCACATCCACGTCTACCGCGTCCTGTGCCGCGCTGCGCAGAAACTGCTCATAGTCCATATCACCTAGACAGACACCGCCATCATAAACGGGGTCGTCGATATCGATAACTAGAGGCTTGTTTGGCAATAATTCGAGCGCCGCGGCGATGGTCGCACTGAATTCCGTGTCGGTTATGAGCACCCGTGTCTCGGCGTGCGCGAGGATAAAGGCGATCGCTTTCGCATCGAGGCGTATGTTCAAGGCATTGAGTACGGCGCCAGTCATCGGGACGCCGAAATGGGCCTCAAATAATTCGGGGGTATTAGCCCCCATTACGGAGACTGTATGGCCACGCCCAACCCCATGCCTGCGCAGTGCTGCGGCAAGCAAGCGACTGCGCTGTTGCGTCTGCCTCCAAGTATAACGCCGTTCGCCATGAATTAGGGCTAGGCGATCCGGGTACACCGTCGCAGCGCGCTCGAGGAAATTAATGGGCGTAAGCGGTGCATAGTTGGCTGCATTCTTATCCAGCCCGATCTCATAGATATTACGCTCTTGCATGACTGAGTCTCTTATTATTATTGTGAGCCAGTGCGTCCCTTACACGGCCCGTCTCTCAGAGAAAATCCATATCCCCCGCAGTTAACCACCACGCTCCTTGCAATCGCTCGGCGCTAGGGCCTCGCGTCCAGATATTACAAGGTATTTCAATTTCTAGCTCTTGCCAATGCGCATCGTGCAGGTTCAATTTAGGAGCCTGCGCTCGCGTCGTTCGGCACCGCAACGCAATATTGTCGGCGGCCAAGGCATCACGAAGCGCCTCGACATAGGCCGGAAACTGCTCCACGGCACCCACGATGTCCATCAAGAGTCGTCCCTCGTCCTGATGCTTCACAAGGAACAAGGCCTTGACCTGCCCTTCCACCTTGCCGCGCAGGGCCACACACTCGTAATCGCCGCGCTCCCACGCCGGATGTGTGCAGTAACGATAATGCCAATAGACCCAATCCCGCACTCCGACGATATGCTCTCGCAGGCCCGCGCGCATCTGCTCCCAGAGCCCATCTACCGTGGCTGGGGCAGCCTGCGCCAGAAGATCGAATGGCACTATTTCATAGTCGCTGTGCGCCCCCTTCACCTCCTGCGGGTAGTGAATCTCGATGAAGCTATCGGTAATATCATAGAGCCCAAGGCGCCTCGCCATGCGCAGCACCCGCTGATTCGGGAAACCAAAACCCAGTAAGTGTTCGGCACAGTTGCCTACCTGCTGTTCTAGAAACGTGGCGGCGGTTTTGAAAAAGAGCGTGTCGCGGCTCACGAAGCTTCGGTACTCCGGCAACACCATGACATCGCAGATCTGAATGGCCTTGCAGGGCTCGGCGAAATAGAGGATGTCTCGCGGCGCGCCGCCGTAGTGGGCCACCAACTCGCCGTCTTGCCTCGCGCACACCGCGCGGCCACGCCCCGCAGCGTACTTCCAAGTCCACACAGACTCATCGAAACTCGACTCGAAGCTGCTCTCGAAGAGGGGTTTGACCTCCCCTAAGGAAAAGCTATCGATACTGCCAAATTCAGCCTGTTGCACGAAGCGCGGCCCTCTGCGCAGATCGAGTAGTGTGTAGCCCAACAGCGCATGCCGATACTGCGAGGCCATCTCCTCGAGCTGGATGCGTAATTGGCCTAGGCGAGCGACATCGATTTCGAGTCGCTCGCTCAGCGTCGCGGCGTGCTTGCCCAGTAGCCGCGCGAACTCCACCAGACCGGGTGCCACCTGACGGCCCAGATCGCGCTGACGCTCGGCACTAAAGCCACAGCGCTGTGCGAAACGTAGGAAATTGGCCAGTAACGGCCGCGGCTGTGGCTTGCGCGAACTGTCGTCGAGCAAAAATTCGTCCGCGATGAGCAGCTGGCCGCCCTCCTTCAGACAGGCATTGGCGCTGACAAACAATTGCAGTGGGTCGATATACTGTGCCGACTGTTGCAGCAGTAGGACATCGAAGACCTCATCGGACTGAAAATTCGCTAACTCGCCATACAGAAAGTTGACGCCTTCGCCGCCCCTTGCCACCGCGGCGCGATGCTCTTCGATCAGGGGCGACAGGGCGGTGACCTCGTAAGCACTGGCGGCCAGCTCGGCGGCGAGGCCGCCACTGCCGAAGCCGTACTCCAAAATACGCGCCGGAGTGGGCGGCAGCAGGGTCTGTAACGTTTCCTGCGCATGAGCCTGCGCCTCGGGATAGGGGATTTGCACTGTGCTCGACTCGCCATAGACCCCGAAATGCAGGTGCTTTGCCTCGCCAAACTCCAATTCTAGAGTGAGCCCATAGACGTTCAGAGGAAATGGCAGAAGAGTCGAATTCATAGGGACAGAGGGGTTTCCCAGCAAGGCGCTAAAGAGGCGCACTATAACCCGTTCACTAAGGGCGAGTAAAACCGACCTACCGTGCGGCAAATTGACGCGTTGAGCGTTACAAGGACCCGGCGTAGGGTAGAATAGGCGACATGACTCAAATCACTAAAAACACGTCTCTGAGCGAACGTATTCTCCAGGTACTGCGGCCAGAGACCTCTGGCAACAGCTCGTCGCGCCTATCTCTACAGCGTCTGCTCCTATTGCGACTCCTCGTGGCCGTATTGAGCATTCTGGGCACCATTGTTTTCCATAGCGTTTCGCCACTCGAACTGCCCGTGTCGCGTCTCGTGATCGCGGCGGTTTGTGTCGCACTTTCGCTTCTGCTCGGCGCATGGCGCCTGCGCAAAGAGGTGCCGATATCGGAGCTCGAGTTATTTGCGCAGCTACTCGTTGATGCCGCCATTCTCATCTTTATATTGCTTGCCACCGGCGGCGCCAGCAACCCGCTTATCTCCTATCTACTCGTGCTTCTCGCGGTTGGGGCAACCATTCTTCATCAGCGCTATGTCAATGTCTTCGCTGTCGCGAACATCGCGGTATACACGACCTTCCTACTGAGCGAGTTACAGACCGAGCACAGCGATCATATGGTCGAGAATTTCCAACTGCACCTCGTGGGTATGTGGGTCACCTTCGTTGTCAGTGCCGTACTCATCACCCTATTCGTCACTAGGATGGCAGAGGCAATTCGCAGCCGCGAACTCACGCTGGCACGAGCGCGCGAGAATGAGATGCGTAACGAACAACTAGTCGCTATCGGCACCCTTGCCGCGGGTACCGCACATGCACTAGGGACGCCACTATCGACAATGTCCGTGCTACTGACCGATCTGGATAAATACAGCGACGAGCAGCTCAAGCAGATGTCCATCAAGGAGGACATCAGCCTGCTGCGCGAACAGGTGGTGCGCTGCAAGGATTCACTGAACCAACTCACACGCTTCTACAATAAGGCCGATCGCCAATCTCCCTATGACGGCGCCATCAGCGCCTTCATGGATGAGATTCAAGACTACATCGTCAATATCCACCCTCGCGCTAAGGTCCGTTTTGAGGTGCAGGAATCGGCGCAATCGGTGAATATCCCCTACGATCTAAGCCTACGCCACGCGGTTATCAATCTCGTCGAGAATGCGATAAAGGCGGCCACCTCTCAGGTAAGCGTCACCAGTCTAGTCACGAAAAAACCCGATCAATTGATAGAGATCATCATCCAAGACGACGGCCCCGGCATACCCGCCAGCGTAATGGAGAATATGGGCGTCCCCTTCATCTCCACTCGCAAAGACAGCATGGGGCTTGGCATCTTCCTAGCCAATGCGGCGATTCAGCGGGCCTCGGGAAAGATCGAGATGTTCAACTTAAAGAATGGCGGCGCGATGAGTATCATTCGCCTTCCGCTGAGCAAGACCAATCCGCCACCAACAGGCGGCAATGAGGGGTAAGGCTAGATGGATGCGCAAAAAATATTATTGGTAGAGGACGACGAGATCTTCGGCCGAGTGGTCTCGCGCGCCTTGCAGCAGCGTGGCTATGAAGTCGAGCACGCGCTAAGTCTAGACGCAGCCAATGGCAGCGTAGGCACACGGGGTTTCGACCTAGCAGTGCTCGATTTGAACCTCGGCGGTCACTCCTCCCTGCCCTTGATCCCGACACTAAAACGGCATAATCCGCGCATGCGGATTCTCGTGCTCACCGGCTATGCCAGTATCGCCACGGCAGTGGAGGCGATTAAACTCGGCGCGGACAATTATCTGGCCAAGCCGGCCGACGCGGATGAGATTCTAGCGGCGCTATTGGGCGATTCTACGGCAGTGCAGGAAGACACTAGCAGCATCGGTGAACCGATGTCTGTTCGGCGCCTAGAATGGGAGCATATTCAGAAAGTTCTAAAGGAACACGACGGTAATATTTCGGAAACGGCAAGACAGTTGAAAATGCATCGCCGCACCCTGCAGCGTAAGCTTCAAAAGCGCCCCGTCGCTCGTTAAGGCCTTAGCGTTTCTTAATACTGAACCATGCCAGGAGTGCGAGCACCAACGACAGCCACTCCGCTATATAGATCTGCAACAAGAAATCGTTGTAGGCATTATCGATGAGTATCCCCCAACTACGCACAGCGACCAGGCCCGCGTAGGAAAACACTAACAATACCGTGCCGGGCTCAACCCATTCCTTCTTCCAGGCGCAGAGCAGCAGAAACAGCGATAGACCGCCGAAAAGACCCGCGTAGGTGCTGCGTAGCTCCGTAAGCGCAACGCCGCTGCGCACGCTAACGCCTAAGGCGTCGAACCAAGCTTGTGGATCACTCAGGAACAGCCACGCGACATAGGTATAGATCGCCCCATTCAGATAGAGAAACGCCGAGGGCAGGACGCGCATAATTGGATTCATGAATAATCTCCAGCTCTAACGACGAGCCAATGGCACAGAGTTTAGATGGCGCCCCCCGTCAACGATGAGAGTCTCCCCTGTGACGATCTGTGGCCCCGTAATAAAAAATAAAATGGCATCGGCAACTGTATCAGCATCGGCGGTAAGCCCCAAAGGCGCATTGCGCTCATGGTGTGCCTTAGCCGCTTCGTATTGCTGATCCCCTAGACCCTCGCGCAGCCACTGACCTTGAATAAAGCCTGGGCACACCGCGTTGATACGCAGCGCAGGCCCGAGGGCGCGCGCCAAAGACAGCGTCATGGTCACCAACGCCCCTTTCGAGGCGGCATACGCGACACTACTGCCGATGCCGGTCACCGCGGCAGTAGAGGCGACATTGACGACGACACCTCCGCCTTCACTCGCCTGCATTGCCGGTGCGACGGCTCGAATCATCTGATAGGGACCAATCACATTGACGCTATAGATGCTCAAGAAATCTGCGGCATCCAAGCCCTCGAGATTATCGTGTTCGCAAAACTTCGTGGTCCCGGCATTGTTGACGAGTATATCGATACGCCCCCACTTCGCCAGAGTCGCCTCGACCATTGCTCTACAGGCCTCATCATCGGCTACATCCGCCTTACAAACGAGCACCTGCGCGCCGAGCGCCTCACACTCTTTCGCGACCTGCTCGGCCGCCTGGGCACTGCGCGAAAAATTGATCACTACATTACACGCGTGGGAGGCGAGCAATCGTGCCGTCGCGGCCCCAACACCAGAGGCGGAGCCTGTAACAATGGCCACCTTCCCTTCGATATTTTTCATTCATCCCCCCCCCATTTCAATTGAACCGGAATTCTACTCTACTTAACGCAAAAACAAGTGAAATTAGCGCCCCATTCACATTGCATTGCAAAGATACTTGGTTACAATACGTAACACTAAAAAGCTGGTCAAAAAGCCCGTAGCTGTAGACGATCACCCAGTTTTTTTAGCGGTGAGATTGTCGATTGAAGTGCCTAAGAAGGACATAGTGATCCGCTGGATGTCCCTTCCTTCTAAGCAATTGCCGACCAAGCCACACGCAGAACAAACCCAGCAGAAATATCTACCCATGTATTAGACACCACTATCGACAAGCGCGCATCGCAAAATCCAAGGCGGCAGTGGGGTCGTACTGTTTAAATCATTACCGCGTTAAGACGGATTCTATACGCAACGGCAAACTGACCGCCGTGCACTCATTTGGAGAGAGAAGTGAAAATTAAGCATTTTGTAGCCATCGGACTCGTGGTCATCGTAGTGGTGTGGATGGCGTATCCTCGCGAGCGCGGCGCCCTAGATGACGGCTACCCGCTTCCACAGAGAGATGGTGTTGTGTCTGCGGTCACTGGCAGCGCCGCCATCAACAATGATAACCAGAGCTTTACCGTGCGTGTCGCAAGAGTCAACGCGCGCAGCTTCGTTCAGAATATCCGCGTGCGTGGCCAAACCAAGGCCTTCCGCCTAGTGGATATCCGCGCAGAGGTTTCGGGCCGAGTCATTGCAACACCTGTCATCCGCGGCGCACGCGTGAGGGCAGGCGATGTCCTGTGTGAGATCGCCGTCGATAGTCGCGCAGTAGATCTACAGGAAGCGCGCTCGCGCCAAGAGCAGGCGCAGATGGAATATCAAGGGGCCCTCGACCTGCAAGAGCGCGGCCTCCAGTCCCGTGTCGGCATCGCCCAACTCAAGGCTGCACTGGATTCCGCTGCAGCGGCCGTGAAGCGTGCCGAGTTGGCCTTGCAGAAAACTCAGATCACGGCACCGTTCGCGGGCATCATGGAAACACGCGCAGTCGAAGTCGGCGACCTCATGGACATGGGGGGGCAGTGCGCCTCCATACTCGATGACACTCCGATGCTATTGACCGGCGTGGTCCCAGAGCAGGAAGTGAGCAAATTATTCCTCGGCGCACCGGTAACGGCTAGCCTCCTGACTGGGGAAACCGTCCAAGGCACGGTGACCTATATTTCCCGCGCGGCAAACACCAGCGCGCGCAGCTACGCCATCGAGATCGAGCTAGAGAAGACTGACTTCGAGATACGTCAAGGCGTGTCCGCCGAGATATTCATTGCCACCAATGAGACGCAAGCACACCTGATTCCAGCCTCGGCACTGACGCTTAACGACGAGGGACTGGTCGGCGTGAAGATCGTAGACCAGAACAATATCGTGCGCTTTGCACCCGTCTCAATCATCGGTGAGAACACTACCGTTGACCCAGGCATGTGGGTGAGCGGCTTGCCCGACAGCGCCGTGGTCGTTACCCATGGTCAAGAGATCGTCTTCCCAGAGCAGCTTGTGAATATCGACAGCAGTTGGTCATCAATTCCTGAGTCATCACTGTAGGTAGGAAACTCTCATGCGTTATATAAAAGCATCGGTATCACGCGCGCGAACCTCCCTGAGTATATTCGTGGCGATCATGTTGATGGGTCTAGTCTCCTATATGTCTATTCCCGTCGAGCTCAATCCGGATGTGTCCGTACCCGTAATCGTGACCACCATCATTCATGAAGGCATTTCGCCAGAGGATGCCGAAAGACTCCTCACCAAGCCTCTTGAGGTCGAACTGAAGACATTGGAGGGGATCACTCAGGTGAGCTCGTTCAGTAGCGAAGGCGCCGCCACAGTAGTGACCGAGTTCGATGTCAGCTTCGACTCCTCGCAAGCGTTGGTCGATGTGCGTACCGCCATCGACAGAGCCAAGGCCAAGTTCCCCCAGTCCACCGAGGAGCCTATCGTGCAGGAAATCTCTGCCGCAGGCGTGCCTATCGTGCAACTGGCCATCGCTGGCGAGGGTGTCCCCGAGCGCGTCCTGCTGCAGGTTGCCCAGGACCTGCAACGCGCAATCGAAACCCTGCCAGAGGTACTGTCCGCCGACATGGTGGGCGACCGAGAAGAGCTCCTCGAGGCCTTGATCGATCCAACCCAACTCGAAACCTATGGCATCACTAATGCACAGATCGTCCAAGCCGTTACCAATAACAACCGCCTCATCCCGGCCGGCACACTGAACACCGGGCAAGGCAGCTTCTCGGTAAAACTGCCTGGCCTGATCGAAACCCAACAAGACCTTTTCGACCTGCCGATCGCGGCGAACGCCCAAGGCGTGTTGACCCTTAGCGATATCGCGGAGGTACGCCGCACCTTTAAAGACGCGGAACGCTACTCCTTCGCCAACGGCCAACGCTCCATCTCCATCAATGTGGAGAAGCGTAAGGGCGCTAACCTGATCGCCGCGATGGACAAGATCGATCAAATCGTCGAGAACATGTTGCCGGCACTTCCGCCTGCCGTGACCATCTCATACCTGAACAATACCGCGCCCATGGTGATCGAGCAGAACCTCGGCTTGCAGGGCAATATGGTTACCTCCATGGTCCTAGTGTTGATCGTGGTCATCGCCGCTGTCGGGATTCGCTCTGGCATACTCGTAACTCTAGCGGTGCCCTTCTCCTTTCTATTCGCCTTTATCGTGATCTCGGCCCTCGGCTTCACCTATAACTTCATGGTGATCTTCGGCCTGTTATTGGGGCTGGGGATGCTCATCGATGGCGCCATCGTAATGGTGGAATTCGCGGACACCAAGATGTCGGAGGGGTATAGCAAAGAGGATGCCTATCAAGAGGCCGTGAATCGCATGTTCTGGCCGATCATCGCCTCCACTATGACGACACTGGCGGCGTTTCTGCCGATGATGTTCTGGCCCGGCGTCGCCGGAGAGTTCATGCGCTATCTGCCAATCACCGTGTTCGCGGTGCTTATTGGCTCCTTGATGTATGCACTACTCTTCGCCCCCGTGCTCGGCTCGCTGTTCGGAAAAGTCAGCATGCCCGCCAAGGGCCTCGTCACTGCGGCCAGTCATCATGACGAAGTGGACTCGACCAGGCTGCGTGGCTTTAGCCGCGCCTATGCCGGCATTCTGCGCGGCGCCGTGAACTCTCCAATACTGGTTTTCTTCGGCAGTATTGGCACACTAGTATCGATCGTCTTTGCCTACGCTAATTTCGGCGCTGGCGTGGAGTTCTTCACCTCTGTTGAACCTGCGCAGACTCGCGTGCAGATATTCGCGCGCGGTAATTTCTCACCGGCCGAGATTCGCGACATCGTGGTTGATGTCGAGAAACGCATCATGGCGGTCGGCCACTATAAGAACCTCGTCACGCAGTCTGGCTCTGGGCAGAGCCTTGGCGGCGGACAGAGTTCGGCACCCGATCTAGTAGGCACCATCTTTGTCGAGTTCACCGACCGCCGCATCCGCGACGTCGATGGCTTCGAGATAGAGAATCTGTACCGCGAAGCCATCAAGGACATTCCGGGCGTGAAGGCCGAGATATCGATCATCGAACAGGGGCCACCGGTGGGCAAGGAATTGCAGCTGGAGATCTACGGCGAGAATCTCACCGACTTGATCAGCGAGGCAACGCGCGTACGCAATTACCTCCAGAACGGAATGACGGGCCTAATCGACGTCGACGATACCACCCCAATCCCCGGTATCGAATGGCGAATCCATGTTGATCGAGCGCGCGCAGCGATGTTTGGCGCTAACATCAACGAGGTAGGTACCGCCGTGCAACTGCTCACCAATGGCGTCTTTATGGGCGACTACCGCCCCGATGACACGGAAGAGGAGGTGGACATCCGCGTACGCTACCCCGAGTCCTACCGAGGCCTAGAGCAGATCGAGCAGATACAGGTCACTACGGCGACAGGGATGGCACCGGTGAGCAGTTTCATCACGCGCGAACCAGGCCCAAAGGTAAGCTCGATTCAGCGCGTCGATGGCAGCAAGGTAATCTATGTGCGTGCCAACCCTGCCCCCGGTGTGGTGATGGATACCAAGCTGCAGGAATTGCGTCAGTGGTTGAATGCGAACCCCCTCTTACCCGGCGTCGAATATCAATTCCGCGGCGCCAATGAAGAGCAGGAGCAATCCTTCGCGTTCTTGATGCAGGCCTTCGTCCTATCGCTTGCGTTGATGGCGATCCTGCTGGTGACGCAATTCAACAGCTACTATCAGGCTCTGCTTATCCTCTCCTCGGTACTGCTTTCTACCACCGGGGTATTGCTCGGCCTCTTGATAACGGGTCAAACCTTTAGCGTAATCCTCACTGGCGTGGGCATCGTCGCACTGGCGGGTATCATCGTGAATAACAATATTATTCTCATCGACACCTTTAACTTCCTTCGCGAAACGAGGAAGGACTGGAGCCTGCAGGAGATTATCGTGCAAACCGGAGTGCAGCGCTTACGCCCAGTGTTCCTGACGACCTTCACGACGGGTTGTGGTTTGTTACCGCTGGCGATGCATGTCTCCATCGACTTGATTGGCGCCGAGGTAGAGGTGGGCGGGCCGATCACTTCGCAATGGGTAAGTCTAGCGAGCGCGATCGTTTACGGACTCTCTTTTGGCACCATCCTTACCCTGATTGTGACGCCATCGATGCTGGCTCTGCCTGCCAAACTACGCGCACATATCGCGACAGTGAAGACATGGGTGCTAGGCAAGAAGAAGGATACAGACTCACGCGTCGAACCAGGCTTCGGCACTTGAGGCGATAAGTTTGACAACACCCACTACATGAACGAGCGTTCGATATCGATTCGAGGTCACAGGGAATGTGGCCTCGTCTCCCACTTTAAGAAATCCCGATCCTTACTCACCCGCGCAGAAATACGCCTGAAATCGCGGCAAATAATCGAGCGCCCGCTTGAAATTTCGCAATCCCATTTGCGCCACAGAACAAACTAAAAGTAGTCACAGCGAAAAGCTTGAGAATTTTAGAATGCTAGGACGCGAATTCGAGGGGGAATGTGACAATTTGTAACTAGCGAAGTAAAAGCAGAAATTGCTGTGATACCATCATTTCACTTTCGGTTGACCGGTCACTAAGGATAGCGACCAACTAATCGCAAAGAGCTAAGGCAAAGGGCTTTTGAGACATTCTTTGTTCCCCCCCTTTTCTAAACACTGAGTTGCTTTTTAGTCCCGAGCCTTAGCGCCATAAATCTGCAGAGGACATTGCTGTCCTCTCGGCACTCCCAAGATCAATTCCTAAAGATTAACTCAAGCGCGTTTAATCAACAGAGGCGAGGCTGTCGGCTCGATCGTCATCACGATAGCGTGATTGAAGGCGGGTATAGACACGTTCGGTTTTGATCGCCACCTCCTGCCTTTGCAGGTGGTAGGCAGTATATTGGACGTTGTGGCGCAGCACATCGATAACTTGTGGATCCACGCGCTCATCTTTTTCGGCATAGCCGAGTCGTAATTTAAACAATTTATTGGCAGCACGCAGGTGATCTTCGAGGTCGTCACCGAGGTTGTGGTTTATCGCGATGATATGCCAGTCGGCGACCTGTGCGATGCCGTGATCCCACTGCATGCTGCCTTGATCGAACAGGCGCGTATAGAGGAATTCGAGGTAGCGGAAGTTTTCATCGACGCTATCCCAGTCTTCCAAGGCGACGTTGATTTCGATGAGACGCTCGACGATAGGGATTTGTGGCTCGCTATACAGACCCTCGTTGATCTTGAGTATGTGTAGGGCCCGCTCCATATAGCTTATGGCTTCATAATAATCGCCATGCTGAGCAAGCATGTCACCCGTGGAAAGCAAGGGCTCACTGAGGCGTGCATCGAAAGGACCGAAGTCTGATTCGAGCTGCTCCACAAGGAGTGCGTACTGCGACACGCCTTCGGTTTCATCGGTGCTCTCGACCGCGCCGTCGGCACCGATGAGCGTTTGCTCTAGACTGGAGCGCCCGGTGGACGAGGTGAGCTGATTAGCTTCATCTAGTGGAGCTTGAGCTTGAGCGACTGCGCAGGTGCAAATGAACAGACCGGTGACTAAGAACGCGCGCATACTCTCATAATTATTTTTATTCATAATGAGTACCATCCTTTCTTATGGACTCAATATCGCGCAACGATATGCCTAATTCAACAGAAATATCTGAAAAAAACCTGAATTTTTTCTGAAATATGACAGTAGCATTAAATTCTCGTGACAGTCGTCATACGCATTACCAATGAAAACAGACACTTAAAAACATTACAGAATTCATCAGGCGCGCAAGGCCAATTCAGAAAAAAAGTAGGAAATTTAGCGGTAAGTGCTATTCGCGATACGCGTTTCGGCAAGCAGCATGAGCATAACTAGCAACAGGACCCACCACCACACCCGCTGTGGACCCTCCAATTCGGCCACTAGCTGCGCAGTTCTCACCTGTGCGGACTGCACTGGCGCGGTCTCGGGGTTGCTAATACTGTCGACCAGTGTGCTCGGCGCCATCTTCTCCAGATTTGACTCCTCTGGGTTAGCGTTGACGGCGTAATACTGCGGTCCTTCGCCGGCATCCACCGTCAGGAAGCCAATCTGCCGTGGCGTAAATGAACTGCCACTCTGGTTCAAGGCAATCGCCTCGCCCGAAGGTCCCGTAACCTGCACGCGCGCGCCTTCACTCCCTACGTCAGACAAGTCGATTAGACTGCCAATGCGATAGGCGCGCTCCTTCGTCGTCGCCTGTGCGAGATAGCGTAGCGACTCGTGTACGAAGGGCAGGTAGAGGCCCTGAAGAGGCAGATTGTTCCATTCGGTGTCTAGGGAGGAGGCAAACAGCAACACGTTGCCGCGGCCCACTCGACGCTCTAGAAGGGCAGGGCTGCCGTTATCGAACTGCATCAATACATCGGCCTCGGCCACCGCATCCACCGACCAATAGCCCTCAAAACGCACACCCCAATCCACCCCTAGAGGCAGCAGGACCGGATGGCGCCTATCCATATCCGCGATCAATAGGTAATCGCTGCCAGCGAAGCGAATGCTCTCATTCAGAACTGCGGGACTAATGCCGCCAAGCAATTGATTGAACTGCGCAGAGTTCACTCGATCACCAGGGGCAATCAATAGACTCCCGCCCTCATTGACATAGTCATCGAGGGCACGGGCCTGAGAGCCGCTCAGCTCGCCGCCCGCGTTGAGTAGGACCACGACATCTTGTTGGGCGAGCAATGCAGCGTCTACATCTGCGGAGCTCGCTGAGTTGAGCACAAAGGGAGACTCGGCTGCATTGCCGCCGATCGCCAATGCCAACCAATGGGCCTCGTCTTCATACCAGTTTGGCGATGGCTCGCCATTGACGACTAGCACCTGAATCTTCGCCATTACATCAACCGTGAAGTAGTAGCTATTATCGATTGCGAAGTCATCCGAGGCGACGCGAATCTCGCCACGATGCGTGCCAGCGCTATCGAACAGCGCGGGGAGACGAACCACAGCCTCGGACGTCTCACTAAGATCGACTGGCACCCGCGTGGTCTCTTGTCCATCGAGAATCAGCCGCACATCGGCTTGGTCCAGATGCACACTGCCGGTGCTGCGCACCCGAGCGAGAATCTCATACTCATTGCGATTCTCGATCAATTGATCGGGGGAGCGCACATCGGTCAACAACAGATTGCGCGTGGCACCCATGCCGACATCGATCGTGTTCAGCGTCACACCGGGAGACAGCATCCAACCCGAATCGTCATTGCCCAAGCCACTGGCCTGATAGTCTGACAGCAAATGTATGCTTCTCTTATCGTGGCGTGCCGACTCGAGCATGTCGTTGGCGAGACGCAAGGCGGGCATAAAGCGCGTCACCTCGAAACTAGGCTCATTCAAAGCAGCGACGAAGGCGCGTGCTCCCTCCAGGTCGGTACTCAACTCTCGCACGCTGACAGTGGCATTGTCGAACACGATGATCGCCACCTCGTCACCCTGAGCGAGTCCATCGATAACGCCAAGAGCGGCCTCTTGGGCTCGCACGAATCGATCGCCATAGCCCATACTCATCGAGACATCCAGTAGAATCGCGGCGGACTCAGGCTCGGCGTCCACGAGGCTCGCGATATTGCTATCGAACAGCGGGCGGGCGAAGGCGAAAGCCAGTAATGCGATGAGCGCGGCGCGCATCAATAGCAGTAGCCACTGTTGAATCTTCTGAAACAACACCAATTTCTTCGTCGTATTCTTCAAGAAGCGTAGTGTACTGAAGACTAGCTTGGGCGGTTTCTCCTTGCGAATCAGGTGGATCGCAATAGGGATCGCGGCGGCGAGAAGTCCAAACAAGAATAATGGCGTGAGAAAAGTCATCTAGAAGCTCTTAGCCCTGCGCGAAATATAGGAATACAGTGCCGTATCCAATGGTTCAGAGGTATTGAGCAGGCAGTAATCCACCCCGCTACTCTGGCACTTCTTCTTACAGTAATTCAGATAATTATTAAAATTCTCCAGGTAGGCATCGCGAATGGAAGCCGGTGAAGTAATGAAGGTTTCACTGTTCTCCGCATCGACAAACTCAGTCGCTTCCTGAAAATTAAATAGCAACTCCGCCTCATCCAAGACGTGGAACACGATCACGTCGTTGCCCATCGCGCGAAGACGCTGCAGGGTCTTTATGATGCGCTCCTCGTCCTCGAGCATGTCGCTAATCAGAATCACCATGCTCTTGCGATTCAGGTTCGAGGCCAAATCCGATAAGGGTTTGACGATGTCCGTCTTGGTGCCGGCCTTGAGGTTCGCGAGCACACGCAGAATACGAATAAGATGAGGTTGGCGACACAGCGCGGGAATGTACTCATTCACCTTATCATCGAAAGTAATCAGGCCTACGGCATCACGCTGGCGCGTAATAAAATAGGCAAGCGCGGAGGCCAGTGTGCGTCCATAGTCGAGCTTGCTCATGCCACCCGAGGAGTAAGCCATAGACGCGCTAGAGTCGAGCAGCACATAGCTGCGCACATTCGTCTCATCCTCATACTGCTTGATGTAGAACTTGTCGCTGCGTGCATAGAGCTTCCAGTCCACATGCCGCATATCATCACCCTGATAATAGTGACGATAATCGGTGAACTCGACGCTGAATCCTCTGTGCGGACTCTTGTGCAAACCCGAGATAAAGCCCTCGACCACGACACGCGCGCGCAGCTCGAGATTGTCCAGGCTCGCGAGTATCGAGGGATCTATGAATGTAGTGTTTGCCGCCATATCAGGTGCTTCTCGCGTCGCGATTAGAGATTGGAACTTGGTTCTGGGACAGTCTCTAGCAAACGCTTCACTACGTCATCCGTAGTCACACGCTCCGCCTCAGCATGGAAATTCAGCAACACCCTGTGTCGCAGCACAGCCGGGGCCAATGCGCGAATATCGCCGTAAGAAACATTGTAGCGACCACGCAGCAATGCACGCACCTTACCCGCCAACACCAAGTTCTGCGAGGCTCGAATGCCAGCCCCCCAGCTTACCCAATCCTTCACGAAGTCTGGGGCGTTGGGGTTGGTGGGACGAGAGGCATGCACGATCTGCACGGCATAGCGAATCACGGACTGCGCGGCTGGCACCTGTCTGGCGATACGCTGAAACTCGAGGATATCCTCGCCGCTCAGTGGGTGCGAAACTGTGTTGTCGACGATCTGCGTGGTATTGCCCACCACCATCACCTCGTCATCTTCGGAAAGATAACCGAGCTCGATCTTAAACATGAAACGGTCCAGCTGTGCCTCGGGCAGTGGATAAGTACCCTCCAACTCGATAGGGTTCTGCGTAGCCAATACGAAGAACGGGCGCGACATCTTGTGCGTAATGCCCGCGGCCGTTACCTGACGCTCCTCCATCGCCTCTAGTAGTGAGGACTGTGTCTTCGGCGGCGTACGGTTAATCTCGTCCGCGAGGAGGATATTCGTGAAGATTGGCCCCTTCACGAACTTCAATCGACGCGCGCCATCGACCTCTTCGACTATCTCAGAGCCCACCACGTCGGCCGGCATAAGATCGGGCGTAAACTGAATGCGGCTGAAATCCACTTGCAGAATGTCGGCTACCGTTTTAATCAGCAGGGTCTTGGCCAGTCCTGGCACCCCAGTTATTAGACAGTGTCCTCCGGCAAACAAGGCGATTAGCAACTCATCGATCACCGCTTCCTGGCCCACAATGACCTTCTTGATTTCCGCGATGATCTGATCGCGGCCATCCTGCATCTTCTTGACCAGTGCCAAATCGTCTTGGCTCTCTAGTCCATCGACAACTTCCTCAGCAATGTTTTCTAGTTCTGACATGAGTGCTTCCTGTTTTGCCTGTTGTAATGAATTAGCTTAATGCGTGAACGCGTAAATCAGATAGTTGATGGCGATCTTATAGGCATCGTTACTATAACGTGTAGGATATGGTTCGTAGAAGGTGTGCTCCCACCCATCACCAAGATCCGCGTTATGATTTGCCACCAACATCACCCGCCCGTCGTCATCGAGGATCGCATAAACCGAAGGAGGATAGTTAGGGTCATCCAGACTAAACCCACCATTATAATCCCACGTTACCGCACGACCTGGCACCTGCACAAACTCGTTTATGTCGAAAAACGTGTGGAACAGTTCGTGACGCACATCGAGTTTGACGAGCTCGCGCTCCGGAAATAATTTCGCCATCTCCGTCTGAAAATCTTGTAGGTGCGCGTCGCCCCAGAAATCGTCGAGCAGTACGAACCCACCCCTAAACATAAACTCCCGTAGTGCGATTATTTCCGCTGGCTGAAAGTCGGGCCCTGTATAAACCGAGCCTATAGGCACACGCTTCATATTCATGTAGAGAAACGAATGCTCGAATAATCGTGGATCGGTCAGGTCAAGAAAATCATAACTCTTACTATTGGCGTCTATATTGGTATAGCGCTGCACTCCACGTAGGAAATTCGATTCGGCGTCCGGGTAATCCGTATCCCACCAACCGCCTCTACCTCCGAAACCTCCACCCCCACCTCGTCGGCTGCGCCCACCACCATAATTGGTATAGCGGCCACGCACCCAAGTAAATTCCGTATCGAGCCCGGACTCCGCACCGGATATATCGCGCATGAAGGATTCCGCATCGAAATCCAATGGTATGGCCGGATTCTGAGCGAACACCGGGGCCGAACATAGTGCACATAAGCCGGCAATCGCCACTAGCGACGACAGCTTCATATTGCTCTTTGTGCCTATCTGCTCGCCCATCAACGTAGTGCCTCCTACCGGGGATAATCTGTCTTAGTCTCTACTGTCCATTCGCACTGTCCACTGCCTTGAGCAGCACTTGCTGCGCCCTCTGATAACTCGGCGCAATCTCTAGCGCCGTCAGGATATTGCGCTTGGCCTCCTGCGTCTGCCCGTTATTCATATAGGCCTCCGCGAGGTTAGTGCGCGCCTCGACTGGATCGTTACGATCTAGCGTCACCAAGACCTCGAATTCGCGAACCGCCATCGGCGCATTCTCGGTAAGGGCGGCGATCTGGGCGCTTACCTGATGCACGTCGAGCCTATAGGGGCTAACCGATAGAGCGCGCTGTACATAGTAGTCCGCCTCATCCGTGTTGCCCGCGCTCAAGGCTTGTTTCGCCAGCAATACTGCAGAGTCGTAGTCGTGTTGCTGGTTCTCCATCATGCGTTTGAGTTGTTGGGTGCGTGCGGCCTCATTGCCCTGACGTTCGTAAATTTGCGATAGCACCAGAGGAGGACTTGGATAACCCGAGTAGTCGGGCAGAATCCCATCGGCAATCTCAAGATGCACCTTCGCCTCTTCGAATGATTCCTCCTTGAAGAGTACGATTCCCAGCTGCAAGTGCGCCTGGAAGTCACGAGGCTGATCCTGGACGCGCTGGCGCATATGCTGTTTCAGCGAGGCATTGTTATAGAGCTCGGCTAGCACCGCGCTGGAGTTCTCGCGCTGACCGTGACCATGGGCAGCGCCTTCGTCGGCGGCGTCTTCATTGTGTACGTAGACATTGATTTCATCCACGCGGCGGTCGACCCAGCTGCGGAAATTCGCGTCAAACTCTTCGATGGGCATATTGAACACGGTACTGAACATCTCCGACTCTTCTTTGATCAGGGCGTACTGGTTGATCAGTTCAACCATCTTCTCGAAGCCATATTCTTTGGCGATAAAATCGACGACCAAATAGGATTGGAAATAGGCGAAACCCAGGTCCTCGTTGCTATTGGCACCAGTGAAACCCTCGTTGAGCTTGGCCACGGGTAAAAGCTTCTCATCCTCTACGGCACGCACTAATTCGATGCCCTGACGACGCCCCCATTCCGGCCGCGCCTCACGCTCCTCCCATACCGAGACACCCTCGGAGAGCCAGCGTGGCATGCGGTTGTTCGTCATCTGCAACGTAAAGACGTGCACCAGTTCGTGCCACAGGATTTCCTGCCAATTGGCATCCAGCGTCGCCGGCGATATCAGGGTTACCACCTTGCCGAAACAGATGCCCACGAGGGGTCCGATATCGGGTAGGCCAACAGAGCGCACCGCGAAATCCTCTGTGCGATCGAACACTTCGATTAAGACCGGTGCCTCGGGCTCGAAACCGTATTTTTCAGTTAGCGTGGCCCAATTCTCTTCGATCAGTGGCGCCATGTATGGCCATAGAACGATTGCGTCGCTCTGACTCATGCGCACCTCGAAATGCTCGGTACGCAGCGTCGCATAGCCCTCTAAGGTGTCGAACACCTTGAGCATATTGGAGGTCATAACATTGAAGGGGTCATTATCGAAAGCGAGCTCTAGGGACTCCCGACCGGCCTCCTCTTCGCCTAAACGAATGAGGTTGGTGCCCAGCAAGGTGTGCCCTTGCCAATAATTCGGGTCGGCCGCGATGGCCTGTCTTGCATAACCCACCGCCTCGGTGAAACGATAATTATTGCCGAAGGCATCGGCGATATCGCCGTAGAAGTGCGGGTTATTCGGGCTAAAGGATTTTACGCGGGCCTCGAGTTGGGCATACTCCGCGAACTCTTCCTTCATCGCCGCCTGCGTCGCCTTCAAGCTTAGCGAGGTAATAGACTCGGGGTTGATCTCCAGCGCCGCCTCGATAAATTCCTCGGCGTCCTCTTGGCGGTTATTGAGCACCAATAGCGTCGCCATAGTCTCCAAGGCCTTAACGTCGCGCTCGTTCACGCTCAACGCAAAACTTAGAGAACGCTCGCCGCCACTGATCCTAGCCTGACCGATCAACGCGGGAGCATAGCGCCGGTTGACCGCCAAGGCCGCGTCATAAGACTTCTCGGCATCGGGCGTATTGAATTTCTCCATGAATAGATCGCCCCATAGAACTTGGGCTTCTAGGTTATTCGGGTCAACTCTGGTCGCCTCACTAAAGAGACTATTGGCATCGTGGAAACGATCGAGCAGCCAGCTCGCTAGGGCCACCATCGCGATCTCTTCGGAGTCGAACACCATGCCATTATCGTAACGCGAGATTGCCGCGCTCAATGGGCCGATAGCCTCGTCGCGACGGCCTACGAACTGCAATAGGCTGCCATACTGCACCAGCGCACGCACGGGGGGCGTCGTATTCTCAGTGACGACCTCTTCGAGAATCTCGAGGGCGCGGGCGGACTGTCCGGTCGTGCGCAGCAGCTCCGCTAGCTGCGTGCTCAATACCGCCGAGATGGCATAGGATCCAATTTCGTCCTCTAATAAGGCGATGCCCTCTTCGTATTGTCCGGTTAAGCCATAGGCGCGACTTAGCCCTAACAGCCCGGCCTCTTCATCGAAACCACTCACGCGCTGGAAGCTATCGATTGCGGCGATATAGGAACCCGCATTGAGCAGCTGTTGAGCACGCTCTAGCGGCGGCTCAGTTCCCAGCAGGGCATCCTGTGCGTGCAGAGGCGTGCTTAGGACACCAAGGGCTAGGCACACGGCCAGGGCCAGACCCTGACGGCGCGTATTCTTGTGCATGGATCGTGCTGTTTGCTTAGGGTAATTCATTATACTGTCCCGTTGTTCTCGCCAGTTCGATTAACAAAGCTTCCATCCGATTCCAGTAATCATCCTCTAAATAGTTGGCCTTCTGTCCACGCAATAGGAAGATGGAGCGTTCCAAGTCCTGCATCTGTGCGTGCAACTGCTGCCCCTGCGCCGAGCTTTTGACATCCCCCGCATTGCTCAAATCCAAATAGGCGATCTCTGCTAAGGCGCCGTCGCCCATGCCTGTGCCCGGCTCGAGACTAAAGATGCCATCGCCGTTATCGTCGATCACGGCGCGCTCAGTCGGCAGGCGCCCCTGATCGGAATACCAGCCTAATACGGACTGACTCGCGTATAGATAAGCCTCTAGGATCGACACGCGCTCGTTCTTATCACGATCGCCACTGCGACTGTCCAGAGCCTCGATAAAAAAGCGCATGAACATCGGATCATAACGCTCTGCCCTTGAACGCGTGGCAGAGAGTACTACGCGGCCGCGCGCGGAAAGATCCGCTGCAAACTCATAGCCGGAACTAACGCCATTGATAATGACCAGATCCTGTTGATTCAAAGGCTCGAGCAAAATGGCGAACTCTTCGCCGGTGATGTCCGGTCCGACAATATTGAATTTTGCAGAGGCATCGGAACTGGAGCCATGGCCGATCATGATGATGCTGAGCTGGTCGCCGCCATCCATCTCTCGAGCAAGACGCGCCAGATGACTCTCAATATCTTCGCGACGCGAACTGCCATCGACACGGAAGTTAGGGTTCTGCACATCGGGCCCGTCGTCGAAGAGTAAGGTGATGCTATCGCGGGTATAACCATAGTCTCGCGCTAGGGTGTCATGGAGGGATAAGGACCATTGCCAGAAGCGCTCGCGAATCTCGTCGGAGGCGGCCGCACCCGTGATAATCAGGACATATTTCTTGGCATCGCTGTCATTGAGAAAATAGGCGTCCTCATTGCTTTGGGCTGGACTCTGCGCAAGCGCCATGGCACTGAGCATCGATAGACACAGCAGCGCACACCAGCGCGTGGCGCCACTGGCTCGAAAGAGTTCTCTGCATTGCTTAATCGTGTTCACGACAACCCCTTGAAGCGGCGCAGCATCCAATCGGCACACAGCAACAATATGAGCAGTAAGAGTAAGGCAGGCGTATCCCAGAGATCCTCTTGAACCTCTTTGGAGTACGCATTCGGCGTATACGTTATATCGGTGGCTAACGCAGAGGTCTGCTCGAGATCGAAATAGCGACCACCACTGGCGGCGGCGACCCGCTCCAACAGCGCAGTATCGCGCCCTGCCGATGAGAATTCCCGTAAGGACGGCGTCACGACGAATGCCGCACTGCGCTCGGTGTCGCTACGATCCGCCTCCCCTGCCGCGCTGGCCACGTCGACCATTAAATTAAAAACGCCCTCTGTTTGCACTTCGAAGCTGCTGCGATAGACCCCGTCGCGGTCGATATCCCACTCCATCGCATTGTCGATTGCGCCGCCCTCGGGGTCGCTCAGATGCATCCACACAGAGGCGTTGTTATCGGGGAGATAATTGATATCGCGCACAGTCGCAGTGACATTGACCCGATCGCCCACATGATAGAACTCACGATCGAAATCCACGGTCACACGCTCGAGTGCAGACACCGCTAGCCAGCGCAACACCTGCCGCCAGATGCGCTCGTGCGACTGATCCTCGGCCGGCATCATCATCTGCCAGCGCCATGTGCTAGCACTAGTAATCGACATACTGCGGCCACTGCCATAGCGCTGGGTCGCGATAAGGGGCAGACGCTGATTCTGGAACTGCAGTAATGGGTGTTCCATCAACACCGTGGCGCCTGGCTTGGCGCGACCAGTCACATAGATGCCCTGCAGCTGAGGCATTTCACGCCACAGCCGCAGGTTTTCGCTGTCATCACTATGCAGGCGCAGCAGCTCGGAATACTCGCCAGCCGTGGTCAGTTGCGGCGTAAACAATTGCCCCGTCGGATGATTGCCACGGGCGATGCCGCCGCGCAAGGGCTGTGGCAGTAGATTACTGGTGACGAGACTCACGGGCAGGATGTCTGCCAGTGGCGTATCTACAAAGAGGTCGTCGAGCATGCCAGCAACCAAGAGACCACCGCCACGCTCGGCCACAAAATCCTGCAGCATAGTGAGCTGCCCATCGGTGAAGAAGTCTTTGTCGACGTCCCCTAAGATAATCGCCTCATATTGGTAAAGCTCGTCCATGCGCTCGGGGAAACCGCGGCTCAACTCCAGCGGCGTCTTGATGCCCTGTCGATAGAACTTGCCTGGGCCAGTTTGCAGATAGGTCGCAAGGCGTATAGAGCTATCCTCTTCGACCGCACGGCGGATGAATTTATACTCGTTGCGCGGGTGGCCATCGACATAGAGGATATCTAGGGCGGGCTTGGCGCTATTGTCGACTAGGAAACTATAGTGATTATTCTGTAAGACTATCTCGCCTTCCTGCTCTTCTACTTCTAGGCGATAGAGTATGGCCTCCTCGCGCTCGGGCGTGAGCTCGATAGCGAAGCGCCGGGTAGAACTATCTGGCCCGAGCAAGACTCTTTCGGTACTGACCAAGGTGTCGCCATCGAAAACTGTAAGGCCGACTTCTTGCCCGGCATAGCCTTGATTACTTAGCGCCACGTCGACATTGAACACAGAGCCCTCTAGGACTGTCTTGGCTGCAGCGACATCCACGATGCCAACGTCACGGGGGATATTCTCTTGCCCTACGCCAACGGTGAACACTGGAATCTGCCGCGCCCCGAAACTCTCCGCGCGCGGCACCGGATCGACACCCTCGTTATCGGCGCCATCGCTCAACAGCAAAATGCCGCCAAGGGCTAGACCACTGAGTTGCTGATCGATGTACTCTAGGGCTTGATCGATAGAGGAGGCGGTGCCTGCGGAGCTCAAGCCCGAGGCATCCGTTACGCGCTGAGTATCCTTGTCGAAACGGAATGTGCGCACCTGGAAGGAGTCGGACAGGGGCTCTAATATGCCGCCATCCTCAAACAGCAGTTGCTCTACCGCGGCTGCCCTGGAACGCCCACCCGAGAGGTCCTCGATCGACATACTCTGCGAGTCATCGATCAATACGGCGAGATAACTTTCCTGCGGTACGACTTGTTCCGTCGTGACCACTGGCCGCAGTAGACAGAACAGCAACAGCAGCAAGACCATGCTGCGCAGGGTAATGAGGGAGCCTTTCCAGCCGGGACTTAAGCTGCGGGTAGTCTTTCGATACAGGAGCCAAACCAGCCCGATCAACGCAACGGCGATTAGCGCGGCGAGCCAAGGGCTAATGCCATAAGCAAAGGAGAAGCGTCCCTCTTGGATCGCGTCGATGGCATGTTGATCGAGAAGGTAGTTCATCGCTATGGGGCCGCGTTTCCTGCCCCGTTGTTCTCGGACAGCACACGATAGTACTCCTCGACAAGGCGTTTATATTGATCGGGTACGTCTTCGTCAGAGGAGGCGTAGAGTTTTTCATTAATTCGGTCTAGTTCGGCCTTGGCACGCAGCTCGGCCTCCAGCTCGATAATCGGTTGCAGCAGCGCCGTAAACAGCTCGGGCTGGCTCAGGAAGTTTTCGATGCTTTGACGCGTAATCTCGCTGCGAATAGAACGCGCGTTGCCCAGCGCATTTGCCCCGCCAGTGCCAGGTCGCCCATCGCCACCAGCCTGTGCCTGGCCTTGTCCGCCACCGCCCTGACTTGAGGCCTGCTGATTGCCACCCTGCTGGCCTTGTTGACCCTGCTGGCCGCCTTGACCTTGTTGGCCACCCTGCCCCTGTTGGCCCGACTGTCCTTGACCCTGCTGGCCCGACTGGCCTTGTTGACTCTGTCCGCCCTGGGCCAGTTGCTGCGCCTGAGCATTGCCGCCGCGCTGGTTAGCGATGCGCTCGTCCATCTGCTGTTGCTGAAGTTGCTGTGCGAGCTGTTCCGACAATTCCTGCGACCGCGCCAATTGCTGGCGCATCTGTGCGATCGAGGCATCGCTCTGCTGGTCCTCGCTGAGCGCTTGGGCTTGGCGTTGCAGGTCCTGCATCTGCTCCATAAGCTCGGCTGCGTTACGAGCCGCCTGCTGTACTGGGTCGTCTACCGTAGGATTGTTGGCACTATTCATTGCCTGCAGACTGCTGCTTAACTCTTCCAGTGAATCGCCTATCTCGTCCTCGATATCGACGGCGAGATTCACCATGCCATTGCTGAGCACGCGCCCACTCGTATCCATCTGTTCGCGGATGGGGCGAATAGCGCGGCTGGCTTGCTGGGCTTGGCTCAGCAATTGCTGGTCTTCGCTCTCGCCACGGGCAATGATTGCACGCAGCATTTTTTCTATCTCTTCCAACTCTCTGCGTTGCTGTTGCTGTTGTGAGAGCAAATCCTGTAACTCCTCACTTTCGCGCGCGGTCTGACGAGTCTGCCCTAAACCCTGTTCCCGGTTGGCGGCCTGTAAACTCTGCTGTAGTTCACGCTGCTCCTGTATTAGCTGCTGGCCTCGCTGCACGACATTCTCAGCCAGTTGATTAACGGAGCTATTCTGCTGCGCGTTCATCTGTCTCTGCTGTTCGCGCAGGCTCTCTAGTGCGCGCTGACTGCGTGCCGCTGCCTGGGCAGGAGACTGAGCCTGTGCTGCCTCGGCCATCTGCTGTGCCGCGCGCTCCAATTGACTCTGCTCGCCTGCTGGCTGTCCAGCACCACCGCCGGCTACCTGCGACTGCCCACTTTGTGAGGACTGCCCGCTCTGTCCGCCTTGTTGACCCTGCTGGCCTTGTTGACCCTGCTGGCCCTGCTGACCCTGCTGGCCTTGTTGACCCTGCTGACCCTGCTGCCTAGAGAGTTGTTGCGAGAGTTGGGCAACTTCTTGACTCAACTGCTCCTGCTCACGCTGTAAGCGCTCGAGTTCGCGGCGGCGCTGCTCTTCATCCATCTGTTCGAGGCGACGCGCTAAGTCGCGCTGGGCACGGGTTAGGCCCTCTTGGCGACGCGCTAGCTCCTCGAGTTTATTGGCCTCTGCAGAGGCTTGCTCGCCACCGCCACCGGACCGGCTCTTCGGTGTCTCGTAACGATTCTCTAACTGCCCCATTTCCATCTCGAATAATTCACGCAGGTCTTCACGCTCTTGTTGAGCGCCGCCTCCGCCGCCACCGCCGCCGGCTTGCTGGCTGCTAACATCGGTGCGATTGATATCGGCTTCGGCCTTCAGGATGAACTGTAGGGCAACCTGCTCAGGCTTCAGGGCGCTGGTGATCTGTTCTTTCTGCAACTCGGTGATCGCTGCATTCATTTGCTCGATCGCTTGTTGCAGATTCATCACAGCGTTGTCATAGCTATCGTCCGAGAAATTGAGTCGCTCGGAGAGTCGTTCGATGGATTGACGGGCGCGTGTAGTCGCCTCCGCCTGAGATTCGGCGATGATGCGCACATCGTTAGTCAACTGTGCCGGATCGGACTCGGTCACTTTATTGCGCAACTTCCAAGTCGCCGCGATGATGTCTTTCTGGAGCGTAACCAGGGCGCTGCTCTCTCCGCCTTGCGCACCACCTTGACCGCCGCCACCGCCGCCGGCGCGCCGAAATTCCTGATCGGTAGGAATGACTTGAAGGAAATAGATATCGGACACGACTTCTGCCGGCCCCCTCAGGCCATTGTTGTCTGCAATCGTGAGGTAATAACTCACGAAATCGCCCGGGGCAACATTGAGGTCTTCGAGATAGATCATCTCATTGCCGTCGATATTGCGAGTCTGCTGTGGCGGCAGAAAATCTACCGCCACCTCATCGGCGCCCACTACGTTGTAATGCAGGGCAAACTGACTCAGGCCATAGTCATCGTTAGCGGCAACGGCGAGGACGACCTCCTCCAGCGGCATCACGTCTTGGTCGCGTCCGGGACTCTTCAAGGTCAACTCTGGGGGCTGGTCTTCGATGGAGCGAATGTAATAGTCGAGGGGATCTTGGCTCTCGAGCGCATCGAAGTCTATGGCATTGACTCGGTACACACCATCGCCTGCTACGGTGATTGTGGCGCGTCCGGTAGCGCCATCCACCTCGAGAGGGATGGACTGATAAACATCATTGTCCTGAAACTCGATAGTAGCGGTTGCCACGTTTTTGTTAAAGCTAACTAACAACTCTACTTCGGTTCCCTCGGGGACGAGCATGTCGCCGCTATCTTCCTCACTAAAATCCTCTATGCCGGTATAGGCCGGATGCTTGTAGTCGAGATCGATCCTCTCAACCTTGGGCAGATCGTAGAGGCTTATGCGGAATTGCTCGGAACGTTGCTCGCCGTTCTGCTCGAAGTTAACGTAGTAGACGAGGTCTTCCTGCACCGAGGGGAAGAAGTAACTATAGCTTGCGCTGTCACTACCGCTACCGTCTTGCTGCATCGAAAGTTCGCGCCAGTTCACGTTATCGGACTGCACGCGCAAGGCGATCTCACTAGGCGTGGCGTTGCTCACACGGGCCACGATGGTCGCGGAGTTGCCGCGCTGCATCGCGATGTCGCCTGGCTCTATGCTGATAAGAATTTCGCGCGGGGCTTCAACGACCGCCACTGGCGCCTCGGGCTCAAGCCCGAACGGCCAGAAGAGACGGCCCGCGGCAGAGTAAAGGAGATCGGACACTAGCAGTGCAACAACCGCTAATCCCATCACGGCCACCGCCGCACTCAAGGATACCCAAGAACGACCGGACGCGGTGACTTGGTCGACGCGCACCTTCTGCTCTTGTACATGCGTTTCCGCATCGGCCCATAGCTGTCGGACAAACTGGGCAGACACGCCGCGCCCCGCGGCGGCGCTCTCATCGTTGCCGAACTCTAAAGAGGTGAGCAGACGCTGCTCGAGGTCCGGTATTTTACCTTCCACGAAGTGGGCGAGCGTTTGGTCATCGGACTGCATGCGCGCGATGCGCTTACTAACATAGCCGATTGCCACGACAACGCCGACAAGCATAAGGCCAAAGAGGAAGATGTCGCCCGTGCGAGTAGGACTCCACCACAGCTCAACGGCGCTGAGGACAAGCGCGAGGATAATAGTGCACAGGGTGGCAATACTGACGTGATGCAAAACGAACAGCCGATTTCGGCGACGTCGAATTGTCTTGAGAGTCTGGCGCAAATTTTCGAGAGTTGGAGAAGCCATAAAGAATCTTCTTAACTGTGCAATTTAGATGAGCGTCATTAACTGATGTATGCCCCACTGCCTTCTTAGATACGCCTAGACACTGGGTTTAGATGACCCATGGACGGCCCAACTATCCCATTAACAACGCAACAAAAGCAAGTCAATCTACCTGCCAAAAGCGCTGCAATGAGTCAATTCCAAGACATATGTGGAGTGCTTTTAAGTGATACCCAATTTATGCGGAATTACCTACTGCACAAGCTTAGACCGCAGTGCTGCAACAAGTCTTTCCTCAGTATTCAATCGTTTCAAGACGATAGAAAGGCGAGTCCTTGGGAAACACATGAATAGGCAGGGCTGCCACGCCCTCGACAAGGCCCGACAGATCTCGGAAGGCAGTAAACCCCTTGAGCGTCTGCAGGGTCGGTTCGGGTAATTTGCATTCGCCGGCGCGATGCAGCGCCAATGCAGCACGCGGACTGAGCCAGCGGTGCGCGAGGATCTCCTGCGCGTCGACCTGCACGGGCGCTGGGGCAGGAATAACGCATAGGAAGAACCAGGTCGAAAATCGCCTAGACATGCCCTCAGGGGTGGTCCAATGGGCGATATGCAACAATGGTGTGCCGCTGATATCCAGCCCGGCCTCTTCCTGCGTCTCTCGAACGGCGGCGCGCTGTGCCGCCTGAAACTCTTGCTGGCGCTGTGTATCCGGATAGTCCTGGGGATCGATGCGCCCCCCTGGGAAGACCCAGCAATCGCCATTGAACTTGAGTGCGGCACTGCGCAGTAGCAGCAATACCTCGATGTCTTCGAGCCCCTGTCGCGCCACCACGACAGTGCTTGCGGGGGTTGGCATCATTGCGCTACACCCTCCCGGCAGCGGTCCATTAGCTCGCGGCGCGCTGATCGGCCTGGATGCGCTTGATAGAGTCACGCTGCGCCAACAACTCCATGCGCTCTCTAAGTCCAGGCAGCTCGTTATAGGTATCCCATCCCAGCGATATCTTAGTAAGGCGTGCGACGACACTCATGGTGAAGTAATAGTAGATATCGGCGTAAGTGAGCTGAGCCCCACACACATAGGGACCCTCGTGGAGGAGAGTCGCCACCGCCTTGAAACCGCGCTCCAGACTCTTGCGAACCTCTTGCTTGAGCTCATCGGTGGCTGGGCGATTGAAGAAGGCATCACCGTAGAGTCGCCGCGCCGGTAATTCGACATAGAGTTCGAGATAACGCATGAACTCGCGCACCTTCGCCCGCGCGAAGGCATCGCTGGGGTAGAGCGAGGGCCCAGACCCTAGCTCTTCGAGATAATCGATGATCACACTGGTCTCGGTTAGAAAACCCCGTTCGGTCTCTAGGCAGGGCACTTTACCCATCGGGCTTTTCGCCAAATAGTCAGCTTCCTGCGAGGGCTTGGTCACAAGCTCTTCGAAGTCCATGCCCTTCTCTAGCAGCACCATCTTCACCATATTGTAGTAATTGCTTATCGTAAAACCGTGCAACTTCATAATTCATCCCCCCCCCCCGCTTGAA
>DIAM01000017.1:0-97904 GCA_002416505.1 Gammaproteobacteria bacterium UBA5078 | reverse complement strand
CCCCCCCCCCCGCTTGAATAACACTTAGTCGCCGCGCACCCCTCGCAACTGATGTTTGAGCACCTTGCCCGACGGTGCGGTCGGTAACTGCGACAAGAAAATAATGGTGGCCGGTCGCTTGTAGGCCGACAGGCTCGGTTTGAGGAAGGCGTGCAGCGCGCTCTGGGTGAGCGTGCTATGGGCCTTGCGCTGCACATAGGCGATCACGTGTTCATTGCCGTCAATGGTCTCGCCTACGACCGCGCAGAGCACTACATCGGGATGCTTGGCGATTGCCGCCTCCACCTCAGGCGGATAGACATTGAAACCAGAGTGAATGATCAACTCCTTGCTGCGCCCGGCAATATGCACATTGCCCGCCTCATCCAAGCGCACTAGATCCCCGGTATTCAAGAAGCCCCCTGCGTCGATTACCGCCGCAGTAGCCTCTGGGTTCTTATAGTAACCGCGCATCACATTGGGGCCGCGCACATGTAGCTCTCCGACCTCCCCAAGCGGGACCTGCTTACCGTCGGCTCCTATTACGCGCAGCGTCATGCCCGGCAACGGCCGTCCAACACTGCAATTGTCCAGCGTCTCGTTCCAGCGCACTTGGCAGATGGTAGGCCCACTCTCGGTCATGCCATAGGCGTTGAGAAGCGTAAGCCCTAGCAATTGCTCCGTGTCCCGCTTAATGGTGGGGTCCAAGGGAGAGCCTCCGGAGTAGAGGAAACGCAGATGGGGCATGTCGTCGCGGCCAAGGTCATTAGCGCGCGCATATTCGATGATCCGCGCAAACATGGTGGGCACGCCCATCATGCCGGTGACGCGCCGCTCGCGCAGTGTGTGCAGGCAGCTTTGCGCCTCGAAGCGATCCGCTAGCACCAGCTCCGCGCCGCGATAGAGCGTCGCAAGGAACACGGCGGAGAGACCGAAGATATGGGAGATTGGCAGCACACAATAAATGCGATCCTCCTTCGTCATGCCGCGCAGCACACTGGTTACCGCGGCCACGAAGAGCATATTGCGATGGCTCAGCATCACGCCCTTAGGATCCCCGGTCGTCCCGGTGGTATAGATCATCACACACACGCGCTCGGACACCGGGCGGCTCGACTCATCCAGTGGCGCGCTGGCCTCGCCCCGCAATAAGCCTAGGGGGGCTGCGAGCTGAGTGATTTGAACACTTTCGCCCTGCTCACGCAGCGTTGCCCAATGAGTCTGCGCGGCGCTGGAGTCGAGAAAACACGCCGTCAGACGGGGTTCGCAGTGCTGTAGGATTCTCGCGATCTCGGGCTGCGCCAGACGCGCATTGACCACCACACTGATTGCGTCGATCTCGCTAAGCGCTAAGATCCACACCAGTACCGCTATGCAGTTCTCATTGATCAGTAGGACGCGATCCCCTGCCTCCACGCCCTGCTCTCGCAAGAGGTCTTTGCAGGCATCGACGCGCTGGGCCAACTCGGCGAAGCTACACCGCGTGCCCAGATGATCGCTAAGCGCCGGGGCATCGGGCCGCTCGCGCTGCGCGCGCCGCACAGGGTCACTGATTCGCTCGGGTAAGTCCTGCAGTAATTGCTCTACTGATTGACCGAGCATGGCGAGATCGCTAGATTGCATTTTTTCCTGCATGAATCATCCATTATGAAAGCATTGTTACTATCGGCATATGACGCGCAAAGCCATGGCGTCTGGCGCAATAATCTCAAGACAATGTTTCCGAATATCGAGTGGGTCGAACTGCTCTTGCCAGCGCGCTACTTCCCTTGGCGCGTTCGCGGTAACAGCTTGAGCTGGGCATTTAACCATCGCGATGTGCTGACTGACAACTATGATCTATTGCTCAGCACCTCGATGACCGACCTGTCGGCACTGCGCGGCTTCGTTCCGCAAATCTGCAGCATTCCAAGCATCGTTTACTTCCACGAGAATCAGTTCGCCTACCCGAGCAATCCCGACCCGCTGGCACGACCGGTAAATATGGTAGAACCGCAGATACTTAGCCTCTATACCGCGCTGTGTGCCGACGCCGTGGTATTCAATAGCGAATACAATCGCAGTAGCTTCTTGGCAGGGGCTAACGCCTTACTTAAAAAACTTCCGGATCATGTGCCGGAGGGCCTATTGCGCTGCATCGAACAGGCTAGCGTCATCCCCGTCCCGTTGAGTGACGAGCTGTTTCGCAGCGCCCCGAGCAAACAAGAAAGCGCGACACTAGAGATCGCCTGGAATCACCGCTGGGAGTATGACAAGGGGCCGCAGCTTTTGCTGGCCATCGTTCGGCAATTGGTCGCGCGTGAACTGCCCTTTCGCTTGCATCTACTAGGTCAGCGCTTTCGAGTGGCGCCGCCCGAATTCGAGCTTCTACTGCAACTTCTCGATAGCCACTACGCGCATTTGGGAATCGTCGCAGGGCGCAGCGGCTTCGTTGAGCAACAAGACGACTACTACCAATGCCTGCGCGATGCCGATGTCGTACTAAGCACTGCCGCCCACGACTTCCAGGGTCTCTCTCTGCTTGAGGCCTGCGCACTGGGCTGCGCACCTCTAGCGCCAGGACGCCTGGTCTATCCGGAGTACCTCCCGAGCGAGTGCCTGTTCACAGACTCCGCAGACCTGCTAGTGAGCAGCATCAGCGCAGCGGATAGGCTACAAGAATGGGCGAGCCTCAAACACGAAGGTCATGCCCTGCCAAGACCGGCACTGGATCAATTTCGGCAGGGCAGATTGCGGGGTGAATACCAGAGCCTTTTCTCATCACTCCTTGTAAAATAGCCCCGCAGGCCTAGCAAGCCCGTAACGGGGAGAAAAGGCTTGTGCTGTCAATCCTATCGAGGCTAAAGTCTCGCCAAGTAATTGGGTGGCCACGCCAGAATTTAAGACCATGGAGTTCGCATGAAAGCTTTTCGCAGTACCTTGTTCGCACTAAGCACACTTGCCGCTGCGTTTACTTACGCACAAGAGGAAACCAGCGACGCCGAAAACGCGGCCGCGTTTCAGACTTGGCTCTCCGAATTTCGCACCGAGGCGCTTGGACGCGGCATCAGTGCCGCGACACTAGATGCGGTTATTCCGACCATCGAACAGCAGCGCCGCGTCATCGAGGCCGATCGCAATCAAGCCGAGTTCGTGCAGACCTATGCTAACTATCTAGACCGTGTTAGCGAGCGTCGTATCGAGATGGGCCAGGAACTGCTAGCCACGCGTGGCGACATGATCAATTCCGCGGCCCGCGCCTATAGCGTCCAGCCACGCTTCGTGGCCGCGATTCTGGGCATGGAGAGCAACTACGGCACCTTCCCAATCACCGAACCACTTTTCAATGTGATCGCAACACTGGCCTTCGATTCGCGCCGTGGTGATCAATTCCGCAGCGAGCTATTCGCTGCGTTCGAGATAGTGGACAAAGGCTATGCGAGCCCCGAGGAGATGAAGAGTTCGTGGGCCGGCGCACTTGGTGCCCCGCAATTCATGCCGGGGAGTTATTTACGTCTCGCTGTCGACCAAGATGGTGACGGCAAGCGCGATCTGTGGACTATGGGGCCAGATGTAATTGGTTCGGTCGCAAACTATTTGAAATCCACTGACTGGCAGGACAATCAAACCTGGGGCAGAGTCGTTAGCCTGCCACCGGGTGGCGAACAATCCTTGCCTGCCCCTCAAAACACAGGGCTTGCACCCGACGCTACCTGCCGTCGTTACACCACCATGGGCGTGTGGCGAGACCTCAATGATTGGCAAGAACTAGGGGTGCGCAAGGCCGACGGCAGCGATCTGCCAACGCGTCCGCTGGCGGCGGCATTGATTATAGGGGACGAAGGCGACGATAAGGGCTATTTGGTCTACCGCAATTTCTGTTCATTATTGCGCTATAACCCCTCTTTCAAGTATGCACTTGGGGTCAGCCTGCTTTCCGATGCGATTGCGAATATTGAAGACTGATTCAAGCGCCGCTATTGCTCTGCGCCGACACCGGCGCGAGCACTGGGAATACCACGGTCTCGCCAATCTGGACTTGCCTGAAATTGAGCTGTGGATTGTACTGCTGTAGCAACCACATCGGCACCGAGTATTTGCGCCGCGCTAGATTGGCGATGTTGTCGTTCTTAGAGACCTTGTACTCATCGAGATTCTCGATGCGGTATTGGCGAAAGAATTCCTGCTGTTCCTCCAGATGATACTGTCTGCGCTTTAGTTCGAACTCCGCAGAACTTACCTTAGAGAAATCTAATTCGAGGCGCCGCCCTATAACCACGGGCTGCGAGCTAGGCATCTTATTAAGGCGGCGTATGTCGGCACTGACCAGACCTAGCCAGTCGGCATAATGGCCGAGAGTTTCGGATGCCTGAATCTCGATAGTATTATTCTCTGCGACGCCGTAATCCGAAGGATCTGCTGCTAGCTCGTTGAGCAGCTGCTCATTGCGCTGCGCGATGCTGCGCGTGTCCTCGAAGCTCAGCGCTAAGGCCTCTGCCCCCGCCTCATCGCTACCCTCTAGGGTCATCTCATCGGCGTTCAGAGGCGGCATTAACTCCTCGATCATGGCGATCTCAACCGGCACTGGCACCGGCTTCACCTCGGGCTGCGGAGAGCTCACATAGACAACGGGTTGCACCGTAGAAGGCGACTGGCCCGGCAACTGCAGCTTCTGACCCGGATAGATACGGTCTGGATGATCGATATTATTCGCCTGCAATAGAGTTAGCTCACTCACATCGAAGCGTTTGGCGATCGAGGAGAGCGTGTCGCCGCGGCGCACGGAGTAACTGTCGTCATTGCCACGCGTGGGCGCGGACGCGGCAATCTGTGTGGAGGACTGCCCAGTGGCCGCCGCGGTGTCTTGGGGAAGGAGCAGGCGCTGGCCAATAGAGATGCGATGGCTGTCGCTTATCTGATTCAGAGAGGTCAGCTGCGCGACCGAGGTCTTGAATCTTCTGGCGATGGCAGAGAGGCTATCGCCCTTCTGAATAACATAGGCAATATCGGGTGTCTGAATGGGGAAACGCTCATTACTAGGCACTCTAGCCAATAAACTATCGATTGACCCCCTGAGCTGTTCCTTCTGTACCTTTATCACGAAACCCTTCGGAATGCGTTTGCCGCCCTCCCACACTACGGGGCGCAGCGCGGGATTGTCGAAACGCAAATGCTCGAGCGTTACCCCAAGCGCATCGGCGAGTGTCTGCGCCTCGACGAACGCGTCCATCTCAAACTCTTCGTACTGCGGGCTCGCGTCCAGTTGCAGGACGCCGAATAGGGTCTGCGCTTGCCGCTCTACATCCAAGACGGCAAGAAACTGCGGGTAGAAATTGCGCGAGGCGAAGCCGAAGCTCGGCCCCTTGTAATTGGCGATGATGTCATCGATCTTATTGCTGCCGGTATCGCGCACCGCACGGCTCATGCCGCCAGTGCCATGGTTATAGGCAGTGAGTGCCAAGGGCCAAGTCCCGAGGATGCGGTAGTTATACTCCAGCAAACTCATTGCCGCATAGGTGGCCGTATAGGGGTCCATGCGCTCATCGACGATATGGTCTATGCGCATGAAGCGCTGCCCGGTGGCACGCATGAACTGCCACATACCCGCGGCGGCCACGCTCGAATAGGCTCCCGGGTGAAAAGAGGACTCGACATGAGGCAAGGCACCGAGCTCGATGGGCAGGTTCTTGGCACGCACCACACTGTCGATATGGCTACGATAAGCGCCCGAGCGAATCAAACCCTCTACGAAGCGGTCTGACTGGCCCAATTGGAAGCGGACGTTGGTGGCGGCGGTAGACAAGGTGCTGTTGCTGACCGAACTCGGCCACAGGGCCAGAACACGCTGCTCTAACGCGCTGAGCCCGCTGCGCTTGCCGCTTGCCAAGACCTTCAGGGCATCTTGAATCTGGGTGCGCTGACGCTCGATCTCAGGTCGATCATAGTCGACGCGCTGATAAACGATGGCGAGGTTGTTGGAGTCGTGTAGGAATCCGCTATCGGTATCGACCTCGGTATACACCCTAGTCCAGAACTTGATTGCGGGCTCTAGGGCTGCGGGACGGGGCAATAGCTCTTGTGCCTGCGCCATGAGATTGCACGATAGGCTTAGCAGACACAGCAAGGCGCATCTTCGCAGACTCTGTAGAGACACTAGACTCATAACATGTTTTTCTTGATGGTTTGCAAATTTGACCCGGTTTGCGTCGATTAATTCCCACAGTTGTGCAGCCTATACTAAAGGAGGAACCGCGTTTGTGAAAGCACTAAACAGCGCCCCAAATAGGCGGATTTTATTGATCAAACATTTGCTCTATACTGCGTCCCCCTTGCCCGGATAAGCGTTGACAATGACCGAGATTAAGAAACAGGCGCAGGCTAGCCTGGACAGCCTCTACCGCATTTTCACTGTCCCAGAAGCGCCAGATTCCACTCTGGGTAAGATCGACCTGTCGATCTCCCAGAACCTCGCGGGCTTTCTCCAGGAGCATATAGTCGCCGCAGAACGCGAGCTGCACCTTATCGAGAAAGACTTCTCGAACCCGTTTATTCCGCAGCAGCCCAGTTTCGTATCCGATCAGATCGACTTCGTGCTCGACAAGGTCGTGGCGCAGTCTGTGCACATCGCCTCCCCTAGTTTCGTGGGACACATGGCGTCCGCACTACCCTATTTCATGCTGCCGCTCTCGCGCATCATGACCGCGCTCAATCAAAACCTCGTAAAGGTCGAGACCTCTAAGGCGTTTACGCCTCTCGAGCGCCAGGTCATCGGCATGATTCACCACCTGATATATGAACGCGAGGGTGACTTTTACGACAAATGGATGCATGACCCTGCCCATGCCATCGGCAGTTTCTGCTCCGGTGGCACCATTGCGAACCTGACGGCTTTATGGGCCGCTCGCAACACCGTGCTGCCAGCTAGCAAGGATTTCGCCGGCGTCGCTCAGGAGGGCCTCGCAGCGGGCCTCCAACACTACGACTATCGCGCCTTGGCGGTCTTAGTCTCCGAGCGTGGCCACTATTCGCTCGGCAAGGCTGCCGACATCCTAGGCATCGGACGCCGTAACCTCGTCGCGATCGAGACCGATGCGCACAACCGCGTCCGCCCAGAACTGCTCGCACAGCGTTGCGATGAGCTACAACGCTCTGGCACAAGAGTGATGGCGATCGTTGGGGTCGCTGGCTCCTCGGAGACAGGCAGCATAGACCCTCTCAATACGATGGCGGATATTGCGCAGGAGCGAGGCATACATTTCCACGTGGATTCGGCCTGGGGCGGCCCAACGCTATTCTCTCGCAGGCACCGCCAACTGCTCGCTGGAATAGAGCGTGCAGATTCGGTGACCATCGATGCCCATAAGCAGTTGTATGTGCCCATGGGCGCAGGCCTATGCGTATTCAAGCGGCCGGAGACACTGGCGAGCGTCGAGCACCATGCCCAATACATCATTCGCAAAGGCTCTAAAGACTTAGGCAGCCATAGCGTCGAGGGTTCTCGGCCAGGCATGGCGGTGCTCGTGCATGCAGGGCTGCATATCATCGCCCGCAGCGGTTATGAGCTCTTGATCGATGAGGGTATTGCCAAGGCCAAGGCCTTCGCCGAGATAATCGAGGCGGCGAGCGACTTCGAATTAATAAGCGAACCCGAACTCAATATCCTGACTTACCGCTACCTGCCCGAGGCGGCCAAGGCCTTGTTGGCAAGTAGCGATAGCGCGCAGCGCAGCGCCGCCAATGTGATCCTCAATCGCATTACCAGACTCATCCAGAAGACCCAGCGCGCGCTGGGCCTGTCCTTCGTGTCGCGCACACAGCTCAACCCGCAACGCTATGACCGCGAGCCCGTAGTGGTGTTTCGTGTAGTATTGGCTAACCCGTTGACAACGATGGATATTTTGCGAGATATACTAGAGGAGCAACGCTCGATCGCGGCGGACCAAGCGATGCAAGAGGAGCTTCAATCTCTCTCCTCATTGCAGCGCGGCTAAGGTGTAGGCTTACCCTTAGGGCATGGAATCCTGAGAACCTTCCTTGATGACCGGCGCCATCAAGTCTTCCTTGCTGACCTTCAAGTACAGCAACAGACTGGAGGCGATATACACCGAGGAGTAAGTACCAATCAGAATACCCAGAGTCAGTGCGATCGCGAAGCCCTTAATCGACTCGCCCCCCAGAAACAACATCGCACACACTACTAATTGGGTGGTCATCGCGGTGATAATCGTACGACTGAGGGTCTGATTAAGGGACACGTTAATCATCTCGTAGGGCGTGCCCTTGCGCATGATGCGGAAGTTCTCACGAATACGGTCGAACACCACGATGGTATCGTTGATCGAATAACCGATAATCGCGAGCAGCGCCGCCAGCACCGTGAGGTCGAACTGCAGACCGAACAGTGAGAATATGCCCAGCGTGATGATGACATCGTGAAACAGCGCGACAACCGCGGCGATAGCGAACTTGGACTGGAAGCGGATCGCCACGTAAATCATGACGATGCCCAAGGCCACCAAAAGGCCCATGCCGCCACTCTCGGCGAGCTCTTCGCCAACGCGAGGCCCGACGAACTCGAGTCGGTTGAGAGTGAGTTCAACGCCAGAACCATCGTCGAGCGCCGCGAGGATATCGTCACCCAGCGAGACCAGTGAGTTCGCCATCTCCTCCTGGCTGACCGTATCGTCGACAGGCAATCGGATCAGGACATCCTGCTCGGAACCAAAAGCCACCACTTGTGCATCGGCATAACCCGCGGCGCGCATGCGCTCAGTCACCTCGCTAACGGCAACCGGTTGCGAATAACCGACTTCCACCAAGGACCCGGCTGTGAAGTCTAAGCCTAGCTCCAAAGAATTGATGAGCAATGAGCCAATAGAGATGACGATAGCGGCTATTGAGGCGATACCGAAGGGCTTCGCCAAACTCAAGAAATCAAATTGTCTTCCAAAAATCGCCATTCTTTACTCCAGCACCTGCGCTTTAAAATATCGATACTTCGTGACCCGTCCCGAAGGCTCTGTCACTCATACTTTCCTATCGAGAGCTCTTTGACCGCTCGCCCGCCGTAGAGCAGATTGATCAGCGCACGCGTCACGATAATCGCCGTGAACATCGAGGTCGCGATACCGATCATCAGCGTCACCGCGAAACCCTTCACGGGTCCCGTACCGATAGAGAACAACACGATGCCCACCAGCAGAGTCGTGACGTTGGCATCGACGATGGTGCTAAAGGCATTGTTAAACCCAGCCGAGATCGCGCCCTGCGGCGAGAGCCCCGAGGCGAGTTCTTCCCGTATCCGTGTGAAGATCAGGACGTTGGCATCCACGGCCATGCCCACGATCAAGACGATACCGAAGATACCCGGCAGGGTGAGGGTTGCCGAAATGATCGACATTACCGCAATCAGAATTAGCACATTCACCGCGAGGGCCACATTGGCGACTAAGCCGAACATGCGGTAATAGAAGACCATGAAAATCAATACCAAGCCGAAGCCGAGATAGACCGCCTGCGTGCCCTGTCGAATATTCTCGGCCCCTAAGCTCGGGCCAAGTGTCCTTTCTTCGACGAAATACATCGGCGCAGCCAATGCTCCGGAGCGGATCAGCAGGGACAGCTCGTTCGCCTCTGTAGTCGAAAGACCCGTAATGACGAACTCGCGCCCTAGGGCCGCTCGAATTGTCGCGTGGCTAATGAGGCGTTTCTCCTCATAGGTTTCCTGATTCTCGATCTGCTCGCCATCGGCGCCAGTAGTAAAGGTACTACGGGTCTTCGTCTCGCTCAGGACGATGTCCATGAGGGTGCCGATGTTTTCGCGCGTTACGCGACTAAACTGCTCGCCGCCCTGGGCATCAAGATTGATGACGACTTGTGGCAGCCCCGACTGATCTAGAGCCGAACGCACATTGCTCACGCGGTCGCCCTGCAGGATCACGTCGTTGCTGACATCGATCAACTGCCCCTGATACTCGTAGGTAGTATAGGAGGTAGAGGGCGCACCTGGCGCAGCCTCCAAATGGAATTGCAGGGTCGCAATGCGTTGCAGGATACGCTTGGCCTGCGCCGTGTCTTGCACACCGGGCAATTCCACCACGATGCGATTCGCGCCTTGCTGTTGCACTACCGGCTCGGACACGCCAAGGGAGTCAACGCGGTTCAGGATCGTGGTCTTGTTGGCGGCGATCGTATCGCGCTGCAACTGCAGGATATCGGCGTCGGATAGGCTCATCTCGAGAGAGAAACTACCGCCCTGCTCGCGGTTAATGCTCTGCAGGTCAGCGAAATTCTCACGGATCAGGGAGCGCGCCTCGGAGCGTGCCTCCTCGTCGTCGAATCGGGCGACGATGAGATTGGAATTATCTAGGGATAGAGAACGAGAGCGGATGCGCTCACTGCGCAGTAACTGGCGTATGGTGCTGACATTGTTTTCCATGCGACGCTGCAGCGCGGCATCCATGTCGACTTCCATCAAGAAATGCACGCCGCCTTGCAGGTCGAGGCCAAGGCTCATCTTGCCGGCATTGATCGCCTGCAACCAACCCGGCGTAGTGGGCGCTAAGTTCAAAGCCGTGAAATAGCCGCTGCCAAGAGTACGCTCGATGATGGCTTTGCCACGCAATTGATCGTCGAGATTACTAAAGCGCACCAGCCCTGTACGACCGTCTATCTCGTCGCCGAAATAGCTCACATTCTCCGCGCGCAGTGCGTCGGTAATAGTGCCTAGATCGAATTCGGAGATGTCGTCGTTTTCATGGCTGATCTGTACGGCCGGGTCGTCAGGGTAGAGATTGGGGGCGGAGTAAATGGCCGCCATCAACACCACGAATAAAACGAGCAGGTTTTTCCAGAGTGGGAACTTATTCAGCATCGATCTAAACTCTTGTGAGAGGCGCACAAGGCGCCTATGAAGCGGTTACTGAATTGACTTAATAGTGCCCTTCGGCAGTGCTGCGGCAACAGAGGCTTTCTGCATGCACAGCTCTACGCCATCGGCGACTTGCAAAGTCACGTAGTCGTCAGTCACTTTGGTGACCTTGCCCAGCAATCCGCCACTGGTCAGCACCTCATCACCCTTCGCCAAGCCTGAGACCAATTCCTTATGCTCCTTCGCGCGTTTGGATTGTGGGCGCCAAAGGATTAGGTAGAACAGGACAAACATGCCCCCGATAAAGATTATATTGAAAGTGACACTTTGCTGGGGGCCAGCATCCTGTGCGTAAGCGGCGCTGATGAAAAAATCCATGCTGATACTCTCTCGTGTTGTGTTCTTGTGATGAACTTATGTGGGGCCAGTTGGGGCGATTTCAAGACACTAAAACGCTCTGTTTTGCGCTTTTCACTCTTCGCTTACACCGGGCTCGCAGGCCTTTTGATTCGCGTAGTAGCCCTCAATAAAGGCGCTCAATCTACCCTGTTCTATAGCCTGACGCAAACCTTGCATCAGTTTTTGGTAATAGTGCAGATTGTGAATCGTATTGAGTTGAGCGCCCAGCATTTCCTTGCACTTATCGAGGTGATGAAGGTAGGCAACGCTGAAATTTTTGCAGGTATAACAGTCACACTGAGCGTCCAGCGGTCCGGTATCATCCTTATAGCGAGCATTGCGCAAGCGCACCAAGCCCTTACTGGTAAATAAGTGGGCATTGCGTGCGTTGCGAGTCGGCATTACGCAGTCAAACATGTCGATGCCACGCTGCACCGCCTGGATGATGTCCTCTGGAGTACCTACTCCCATCAGATAACGAGGCTTGTCGGATGGCATCTTATCGGCGATCAAGTCTAAGACCTTGATCATCTCCTCTTTTGGCTCACCTACCGAGAGGCCCCCGATCGCATAGCCATCGAAGTCCATCGCGGCCAAGGCCTTTAAGGACTGCTCGCGTAGCTCTGGATACATGCCGCCCTGCACTATGCCGAAAAGGGCCGAGGGGTGATCGGCATGAGCCTCCTTGCAACGCAGCGCCCAACGCAGCGATAGCTGCATGGAGGTCTCGGCATCACGCTCCGAAACGGGATAGGGCGTGCACTCATCGAATTGCATGATGATGTCGGCGCCCAACTCTTGCTGCACCTTTATGGCAGACTCGGGCCCGAGAAATACCTGCGCCCCGTCCACCGGCGAGCGAAACCGCACGCCCTCTTCGGTTATCTTGCGCATATCGCCTAGGCTGAAAACCTGAAAGCCGCCAGAGTCCGTGAGTATCGGCTTATCCCAGCCCATGAACTCATGCAGCCCGCCATGCTTGCGCACGATCTGCGTGCCCGGGCGCAACATCAGATGAAAGGTGTTGCCCAGTAGAATGTGCGCGCCGGTATCCGCGACCTGCATAGGGGTCATGCCCTTCACCGTGCCATAGGTGCCCACCGGCATGAACGCAGGCGTCTGCACTTCGCCCCGGGGAAAACTCAGTGTCCCTCGGCGCGCTAGCCCGTCTTTGCTGTGTAAATTAAATTGCATATAGCCTCTACTCTAGTGTTCCCGCGTTGCGTGGAATTCAATATCGGGCCAGCGCTCTTGCATCAACGCCAGATTCACGCGGCTCGGCGCGAGATAGGTAAGATGGTCGCCACCATCTACCGAGATATTGTCATAGGCCTTCTTGCGGAATTCATCCAACTTAAGGCGGTCTTTGCTAGTCACCCACCTAGCGCTGTAAACACTCACCGGCTCATAGATGCAGTCGACTTTGTATTCGTCGGCTAGGCGGAAGGCCACGACCTCGAACTGCAATACGCCCACGGCGCCCACGATCAGGTCGTTGTTCTTGGCCGGCATGAACACTTGCACAGAACCCTCTTCGGAGAGCTGCTTCAGCCCTTTCTGTAGCTGTTTGGTCTTGAGTGGGTCCTTCAAGCGAATGCGCCTAAATAGTTCCGGCGCGAAATGCGGAATACCCACGTACTGCAGTATCTCGCCCTCGGTGAAGGTGTCCCCGATCTGAATAGTGCCGTGATTGTGAAAACCTAGTATGTCGCCAGAGACGGCCTCTTCGGCCTGCTCGCGTTCGCCTGCGAGAAAGGTCACCGCGTCGCTTATTCGAATCTCTTTCGCCAATCGGGTATGGGTCACTTTCATGCCCCGCGTATAGGCCCCCGAGCAGATCCGCAGGAAGGCGATGCGGTCGCGGTGATTAGGGTCCATATTGGCCTGAATCTTAAACACAAAAGCGGTGAACTTATCCTCTAGAGGCTCTACCACGCGCGTCTGGGTTTTGCGCGCTATTGGAGATGGGGCATACTCCACAAACTCGTCCAACATCTCTCGCACGCCGAAATTGCCGAGCGCAGTGCCGAAATACACTGGCGTCATGCGCCCCGCACGGTATTCATCCAATTCAAAGCGATTACTCGCGCCACGGACTAACTCGATCTGCATCTGCACATCGTCGAAGTCGTCCGCCAACAACTCACGCGCCTCGGGACTGTCGAGTCCCTGGATGCGGATGTCGTCGTAAAGATGATCCGCCTGACCGTGTTGGTAGACGTGGATGGTGTCGGTATAGAGGTTGTAGACCCCCTTGAAGTCCTTACCCATGCCGATCGGCCAATTGATCGGCGCGCAGCGTATCTTGAGGATTGTTTCGATCTCGTCGAGCAGTTCGATAGGGTCACGAGTGTCCCGGTCGAGCTTATTGACGAAGGTGAAGATCGGCGTATCTCTGAGGCGACAGACATCCATCAGCTTGATGGTGCGCTCCTCCACGCCCTTGGCGCCATCTACGACCATGAGGGCCGAATCCACGGCCGTCAGTACGCGATAGGTGTCTTCCGAAAAGTCCTCGTGACCAGGCGTGTCGAGGAGGTTAACCATGCGATCGAGATACGGAAATTGCATCACCGAGGAGGTCACTGAGATCCCGCGTTGTTGCTCCATCGCCATCCAGTCAGAGGTGGCATGGCGATCGGACTTCTTGCCCTTAACGGTGCCGGCCTTCTGGATTAGCCTACCAAGCAGCAATAGCTTCTCCGTGATTGTCGTCTTACCCGCATCGGGGTGAGAGATAATCGCGAAGGTGCGGCGACGCTTGATATCGGCAGCAAGTGCACTGTGATTCATGTTGAGGATTCCTATACGGGGCACTGCGCTAATGGCGCTAGAGGTCCCCTACAAAGCTTGTTTTTGTGCCTAGGCTAGAACGCGCAAAGCCGCGAATTATACCCGGGTGGAGAGGCGCTGCACAGCATAGCGGCAGCATGGCTGAGCGTCGCTAATGCACTGTTGCCGAGACTGGGCGTCCGGTAGTGATCGCGAAATCGGGATGCAATAGATCCGCACGCTTTACGAGGAGAAGATCATGACGGTTGAGTGTGTCGAACTCGCCGATAGATTCGACGTCGACATCCTCTAGTAGAACACACACCACCTCTTCGCCATCGATATCGACCACTACACAGCGTTTGAAGCCAATCAATGTGTTCAGGGAGGCGAAGCTGCCAATATCGCAATCGTGAGCCGGGTAAAGCCCAGTTGAGGCTTTCAATATGGAAGACGAGCTGTAGGCCATGCCGAAGCCAGCCGCGGCGACAACATGGATGATGTCGATGATGGCAGGGTCGGTGAGGTCTATGCGAACCGTATCACTTGCGACCACGCGCTTATCATCCTGCTCATGGGCAACCAGCTTGAGGAACAGGCTGATGTCGTCCTGGTTCCACTCCAACATCTCCTCGGTTTCTGCACGGGTGCTGTCGGACGCGAAGCTCACGACGCTTGTCTCAATGGTGAGATCGCGGCGATCATCTTCGGATTCGTATGGGACTACCATAGAGACAGCACAAAGTCCGTCGCTGGACTCCGGACTGAGTCGCCACAAAAAAGGGATGTTACCAGTTAGTTCAACCATTGCCTGCTACTGATTTAGAGTGATGAGACGCGCGTACGATAGCATCTTTGCCCATAGTAGATAAAGTGTAAATCTGGAACCGGCCCCGCTAGGTGGACACTTTTGGTAACAGAAAAGCCTCTAATTTGTTCCATTCTTGCACAGCGCAGTTTTAAGAAAGCGACCGCCATCAATTTTATGCCAGATCCCTCACGCAGATGGTTGACGCCCCCCTATAAGTATGAAGGGGAAGCAATGCGAATTGTTTTCCACAGATTCTGTGGATAAGTCCGTTGATAACTTGAAAATAACCGCCGGAAACGCTGAAAATCTAGCACTTAGACTCAACTTGATCATTTATTAACCATATAGTAATACCTATAAAAATCAACAATATAGTTAACTATCGAACGTTCCCAGAGCGAAAAACGCTATATTTATAGGAGAATAGTGACAATTGGGGAATGTATGTGCATAAAAAGGGCGCACATTTAAATTTTTAGTTAAAAAGCCCCCCTTTGAGCGCTGTTTTCATTGGGGTTTTTTACTCTATAATTGCCATTCGAGAAGCTTATTGAGAGCGCTCTGCTACGAGGTAGTGCATTTTGAAATCAGTCAGATTTTCTATTTTTTCTGGTGTCGCCGTCGCGGCCTGTCTCGCCATCGTGTTATTGGTCATCGATTATACGAATCGCAGCCGCATTGAACGCGCAGCAATCGACACCCTGAGCCAGATCAGTATTCCTCTTCTAGAACAGGGCAATCCCACCTTGCTGTTCGGGCAACTAGATGCAGGGATCGACTTGAGAAGCCCGAGCATGTCGTTCATCACACAATACCTGCCCTTGATTGAACTCGACTCCTGGGTAGGCAGTATCGAGGTCCCATCTTTTTATGCCGAAGGGACTCCCCAGGCGCGGCTTAGCGCTCGCGCTCACTACTCCCGTGGTGTCGCGGATGTGCGTGCGGCGCTGGTTTACCGCGACGGTAGGTGGCTCATTCGCGAGTACGAGGTGATTCAGGGTCCTAGCGCGCAGTAGCCAGGAATGGTCCGGGAATCAGACTGGGAGGAGCTACCTAGCCCCCTCTTACGAGGACAGAGGCCTAGGAGCAAACTACATAGCGTTTAGCGCACGATGAAGCGATGCACCACGGGCAGTATCGTCACGCCTAGGAGCATCGCGATCAGCAGATCATGATCGATCCGTATACCACCAAGCATTTCCGGCGGCAGATTGATGACGATACACAGTAACGCGACAACTCCCACTAACAACCAATTGCGATGCGCTAGCAGCGCTGTCACCGACAGCGCCAGCACCCCCATCACCAGATAGTTCGAATCCAAGCCCAGTCGGGCTAGGGTTTCTCTGGCAATCGTCACCCCGAGGGTAAGAAATAGTATAGCTGCATAAAGCGCGAACTTAAGCATGGCAGGCACCTCCGTCCAACGAAGAATATTCGTCGAGTACCGAATATAGCGGCAAGCCCAGAAGTTACTTAGAGGGAAAGTACGAAAGTTTGAACGGCGTCATGAAATGCAGATAAGGAAGGCGAATTTTTGCCGATTTACTGCTGGGATGCTTACTCTGCGACCACTCTTAGCAACTGCTTATAATCGCTCAAGCCCATGAAAATCTTATTAATCCCGTCCTGTTTGAGGGTGCGCATGCCATCGCGTAGCGCCTGCTTACGCAAGTCGTCTAGGTCGGCCTTATTGTAGATCATGCTGCGTAGCTCATGAGTGCCCGTGAGAAGTTCGTGGATACCCGTTCGCCCTTTATATCCGGTACCCCCGCAATCATCGCAGCCGACCGCGCGGAACAGCCTGACATTGTCTAGATCCACTCCCAGCTCCGGGAACTGCTCTCGGCCATAGACATTAATCAAGTGATCGAGGTCATGTTGATCAGGGGTGTACTCTTCCTTACACGCGCCGCACAGCGTGCGCATGAGGCGCTGCGCCAGAACGCCTAGCAAAGCATCCGAGAAATTAACCGGATCGAGGCCGAGATCGAGCAGTCGTGTAATCGTTTCCGGCGCGGAGTTCGTGTGCAGAGTCGAGAGCACTAGGTGACCGGTCAACGAGGCCTCGATGCCGATACTCGCCGTCTCGTGGTCACGCATCTCACCGATGAGGATCACATCGGGGTCCGCGCGCAGAAACGCGCGCATCGCCGTCGCGAAGGTGAAATTAATCTTAGGCAGCACCTGTACCTGCTGCAATCCCGGCTGAGTGATCTCCACGGGGTCCTCAGCAGTCCATATCTTACGATCGGGGGTGTTGATATAGCCAAGCACCCCGTGCAGCGTGGTGGTCTTACCAGAGCCTGTGGGGCCAACTACCAATAGCAAGCCGTGGGGATGGGCGGACAGCTCAACGATCTTGTCGTAGTTTGGCTTGGAAAGATTCAGCTTCGCCAGAGGCATTGCACTGCCGGCGGCCAGCAGGCGCAGCACCGCACTCTCGCCATTGACGGTCGGCACAGTTGCCACGCGCAGCTCGAGTTTTTTGCCACGCACCTTGAGCTTGCACTTGCCGTCCTGAGGCAGGCGTCGCTCGGCGATGTTGAGCCGCGAAATCACCTTGATTCGCGCTATCAGCGCCGAGGTGTGTTCCTTGGGCACTTTCAATAATTCTCGGCAAATGCCGTCGACACGAATTCGCACATTGCCTGCGGACTGATCCTTGCCGGGCTCTACGTGAATATCCGAGGCCCCAAGACGGTCCGCCTCGGTGATGATGCGATTGACTAACTGAATAATGGCAGAGGTGGCAGCGAGACTTTCCTCCTCGTTCTCCTCTTCGGACTCTACCTCGACAGCGCCCTGTTCCTCGAGACGTGAGAACACGTCATCGAAGCCCGCCTCCATATCCGAACCGTCATCGTCGCGCAGATACTGGAGAATGTGTTCGGGCAGGCCGACACGGAAGGCGTAGTTGCGAGCATTGAGTATGCCCTGAATCTCCATGATGCGTTGATAGTCGCTCGGGTCGTCGATGAGGATTACGGCCTCATTCTTGTCTCCTGCGATAGGCAGCCACAGATTCTTGCGTAGATAACTGACCCCGATGCTCTCAAACAGCTCGGCAGGCAGTGTCACTCCGGACTGATATTTCATGTACGGAACGCGGTAATAGAACTCGAGCGATGCGCCAATCGCATCGGCCTCGATACTGTAGTCTTCCATGAGGATGCGGGACACCGAGCCCCCATACAGTCCTACCTTGTTCTGTACGTCTTCCAACTCCTGGCTGGAAATCTTATTCTTCTGCACCAGATAATCATAAGGCCCCTGGGTGCTCTGCAACTCCGAACGGAATTGTTTGGCCAACATCTGCGACACCATCATCGCGTGTTTCAAATCGGTCTTGCTGAAGTCGCGATCGCCCTCGAAGTTAATCAGCTGCAAGACACCAAGGAGAATGCCGTCCTTGATGGGGACTACGATCATGGACTTTACCGCCCACCCCTTCGCATCGCTAAAGCGGCGGTCGAATTTTAGGCGTGGGTGAATATCGAGGAGTTCTTGCTGATCGAGTACGTTGCGTATGACTAGGGCGCGCTGGCTTAGGGCAACATAGCCCGCGAGAGAGGTTGGGCTAAAGGGGACGCGAATCTCGGTGCTGTTGTCATCTAGGGGATCGCCCCCTTTAAAGCTGGCCAAGACCTCTTTGCCGTTCTGCACGCATTGGTAAATCGTGAACAGCCGCACGCCCAACAGGTCCAATAGAGACTGCTCCACCTCTTTCATGGCCTTTTTGAGGTGTTTGCTCTGTTTAAGCCGTTGATAGACTAGCGACAGGCCGCGGACAAACTCGTCCTGAGGCTCTGCCTCCTTCGCTTCAACCACTTCTGCTGTTTGATTCAAATTGCTCGACCGTGGTGATTTAATTGAGTTTTCGATACAGCGCCTGATAAGAAGTACTTATAAATCGCTTTCTCTGGCATTGCCGACCAGTATGCTAATATCCCCCGCTGCAAGCTTTCTAACCCCGCAAATAGAGTCAAATCTAGTGGCGGGACTTGGCCCAACTAAAGATGAACCACACACCGTGTACAAACTCGCCTATTTTACTGTATTGCTACTCACATTCTTCACGGCTTGCTCACAAGCCCCTAAGAACCCGATGCCTACCCTTACGGCGCCGCAAACTCTATGGTTAGGCGAACGCATATTCGCTAACGAGTGTAACCTGAAATTACCGTGTTTAACCAGTTGGAACGCGGGCGAGGACTTCCCTTCCCTCGGAATCGGACACTTCATTTGGTATCGGGCCGGCCAACAAGATAGTTTTGTCGAGAGCTTTCCCGCTTTGCTGAACTTTTACAGGAGCGCAGCGGTCCCGTTACCGCAATGGCTAGAGACCCTACCCGGCCAGCATTCCCCATGGCAAAGCCGCGCGCAGTTCTTAGCAGACCAAGATGGCGAGCGCCTGCGATCGCTACGCAGCTTCCTCTATGACACCCGCGATGTACAAGTGAAGTTCATAATTCGACGCATGCAAGCGAGCCTCCCAATCCTTCTAGCAAACACTGAAAAACCCGAGGAAATTCAATCACTTTTCTACGAAATTGCGAACACGGATGCGCCAATGGGTATGTATGCCTTAATCGACTATGTCAATTTCAAGGGCGAAGGCGCGGCGCTATCGGAGCGCTACGACGGCGAGGGTTGGGGGCTATTACAGGTGCTGGAAACCCTTTCCAAAAACCGTGACCAATCGCCACTTATGGCGCAGTTTGCAAGCGCAGCCCGCGCGGTTCTAGCCCGACGCGTGGCCAACTCACCCAGCGAACGCAACGAACAACGTTGGCTCGAGGGCTGGAACAATCGCACCCGCACCTATGAAGCACAGCCCTAAACTCACAAAAAAATCGTCCTAAATTTGCAATCTTATTGATTTTTAAAGAAAAGCGGCCGATATTGCTTACAACCCCCTCCATGTTGCTAGGACGCAGTTCTCTGGTGGGCTCCCGATGAACCTCTCGATACAGAGGTATATATGAGCCAGCAAGGCGCAGAATCGACACAAAGCCCGCCACCATTAGAGACCGTCGAGCATGTTAGTGCCACGGTAAAGGGGCAGAAGAAGCTCTTGCTAATCGCTATGGCGATTAGCGCTATAGCATTGCTGAGCGCAGTCTTTGCTATCGTATTGTCGCTAGGCAGTGGCGGCGAAGCAGAAGTAGCAACACAGACCCCCGCCCTGCCCCAAGACACAGTAGCGCGCCAACTCGATGTCCGAATTCAAAGCATGTCCAGCCGCATCGAGGAAGTCCTCGCGCTCACCGAACTGACCCAAGGCGAACTCGCGCAGCTTTCGACCCAAGTTGCCGCGATCGATGTGAATGACGAGCGCAATGTCATCATCCGCATGCAGCGACTCCTCATCAAACAAGAGCAGGACTTTCAAGCCTTCGTAGGCTCTCTAGAGGACGGCATGTACAATTTCCACATGATGGTTCCTCACTCCGGGGGCTGGTGGGAGGAGTACAAGACCGAGCTAGATGCGATGAGCGACATGAGTGTAGCAAGGGAAAATTACGCGAGCACACTGCGCGACAATTGAACGGGATAGGATTAAGCAGTAACCTTGGCGGCCTTGGCTGCGCACTAGCGCATCGACAATCCTCCTTAAGAGCCTTGCCTATCCTATGAGTTACGAAAGATCGAACATCCAGAGCATGACCGGCTACAGCTCAGGAGAACAACCTCGCCAAGCCGACGTGATAAAACTCAACACCAATGAGAACCCCTACCCCGCGACCAGCGCGGTAGAGAGAGCCCTCAAGGCAATCCGGGTTGAGGATCTGCGCCGCTATCCGCAGCCTTATGCCAATGGCTTTCGCCACGAGGCCGCACTATACCATCAGCTTGATATCGAGAATATTCTCGCCACCAATGGCGGCGATGAACTCATCCGTCTTGCGATCACCACATTCGTCGACCCGGGCGAGTCGATCGCCATCGGCGAGCCGAGCTACTCGCTCTATCCCGTCTTGGCCGCCATTCAGAATTGCCCCGTCGTCAAGATAGACTTGCAAGACGACTGGCAGATGGGGCCGGACTATGCCGACGCATTGAATGCGAGTGGCGCGAAACTGGCCTTTATCGTCAATCCACACGCGCCCTCCGGGCTACTGACAACGGTGGCCACTCTGCGCCAAATCGCGCAGCGCTTCACAGGCGTGTTGGTGATCGATGAGGCCTATGTCGATTTCGTCGACCCGGCCCAAGACTATAACGCGGTGAGCCTAGTGAAGGAGTTCGACAACGTGCTGATCCTGCGCACCATGAGTAAGGGCTACTCGCTCGCGGGCCTGCGTTTTGCCTATGGGATCGGGTCGGAGAAACTAGTGGCGCCGATGTTGTACAAGACGCGGGACAGCTATAATACCGACTTCATCTCGCAGGCATTGGCCACCGCCGCACTTCGCGATCGCGCAGAGGCCGCGCAGAGCTGGCGAAAAGTACGCGAGGAACGCGCCCGGGTAGAATTAGCACTACAGGCGCTCGGCTTGAGCTGCGCTCCCAGCCAAAGCAATTTCCTGCTGGCCCAGCTACCGAGCACAGATAGTCGCTACGAGAGCGCCGAGATACTGGCCCGCGAATGCTACCAACGCCTGAAGGATGATGGCATCTTGGTGCGCTATTTCGATATGCCTCGCCTGCGCGACAAGCTGCGCATTACAATCGGCACAGCGCAGGAGAACAACCGGCTACTGCAACAATTAGCGACCTATCTGCGTCCGAGTTAGAGAGGCCCCGATGGCCAAAGACTTGTTAGGCGACATTCCCCTGCAGCCCCCGGCCCAGACGCGGCAACACCCTTGTCCCGAGTGTCATAAGCCTATGCGTCGGATCCTAGGCAAGAAGGGACCATTCTGGGGCTGTACCGACTTCCCTAACTGTAAAGCGACCCTCTTCGACAAAGACGGCAAGCCCTCCACGACGGCCGACGAGCGCTTTCGCTGCCCAGTTTGCACCCGGGCCATGGTGCGTGCGGAGAACAGTCGCGGTTTGTATTGGTTCTGCACTGGTTTCGACAAGGGTTGCAAGACTCGCCTCAAGGACGATAATGGCATGCCCGCCAAAGCATTTCGCTGCACTGCCTGTGGGCAGTTGTTACGACGCAGGCGGTCGAAGAACGGATATTTCTGGGGCTGTAGTCAGTTCCCCGAATGTCGACACACCTGGCCCGACATGAATGGAGAGCCCGTCTTTAAAGAAGAGACGCGGCGCTAACTTAAAAAGTGAAATTACCTCGTTTAAAGATTAGCAAGAATACCCGTGCGACGCTCGTCGGCTTGATGATCGGTGTCGCCTCACTATGGGCCCTCACCATGGCCTATGATGAGGCGCGCGAAAATCTATTGAGTTTCCTCTTCTATACGATCGTATTGCTTCTGCTTATCGCGCTCGGTGCGGTTTGTGTGGTGGCGCTAATCTATGGGGTTAAGAAGATAGTGCGGCGCCTTTTTGCAAAAGACGCCGCAGAAAAGCAAGAGTAAAACGCTTTTAAAGAGGCAGCAGGCGCGAGAGAATTAGCGCGTCTTCACGCACCTGCTCGCCTGGATTGGCGGGATAATAATGGCGCCGCTCCCCAACTTGCACGAAGCCCAATGAGAGATAGAGGGCGATTGCGACTTTATTCGAGGGTCGCACCTCCAAGAAACAAACCTTCGCGGATTTTTTCGCGGCCTTGTCCAACAGATGCTTGAGCATGCGTCGTCCGTAGCCCATATGGCGGAAGTCGGGATGCACACAGATGGTGAGAACATGAGCCTCACCCGCACCGACGGACAACACGCCATGAGCGACGATGCGGTCGCGAGTCGCCAACACCCAGCACTCATAGCCCGAACGTAGACAGTCGCTGAAAACTCGCTTCGACCAAGGATTTTGCAGCGAAAGATTCTCGCTCGCTACCACTAAGTCCAAATCGCTGGCGCGCATCACACGAACAAATACGTTGAGCGCTGGCTGTGGATTGCTAGAGACGAGCATCAGGCAACGCCGTCCTGTGGCTCTGGGTTCGAGCCCGTGAGCTGACCGCGCAATGGCTGTAATGTCTTCCACACTTCACGCTTGAGATCGGGCACCGCTTCCATCGCATTCAGGCTATGGGTTAGAACGACATCGACCTCGTGGCGAGGGTGTTTTATACGCGGCCCTTGGGCGCCTAGGAATTCGCGCGGGAACAGTAGTTGCGCCGACTGCTCCGCAAGTACTAGAAGCGTCTTAACAGGCAGCAAGCGCAAGCGTTTGGACACGAAGCCTTCGAGTGTCTGACGAGCGTTTTCACTGTCTAGATCCGCTGGCGCACCCTCGAAGATAGGCCATGTAAATACCATAGGATTTAAGTTACGCTCAGGCACCTCGACTCCGAGCGCCTTCAAGATATCGGCTAGCAGTTTGCGGCAACTTGGCGATACGCTCGCCGTCTTGCTCCACGGCAATTCATTGATCACCGCGAAATGCTCGTTGATGGGGAAATAGGCGAAAACGAAACGAACCTCCTCCCCTTCTAATGCCGGTTGCGGGCTGGAGGCGGTTGCCTCTGTCACTACATCAACTGCACTGGGCACGGCAGTAGGCGATTCGACACGAGCCAGAGAGGCCGGCTGCGCGGGCGGCTGCACTGGTGCAGTTCGCTCAATGGGCGGCGTCGCCACGAGCATATTGAGAACGTCTTGGGCATTGGCAGGCGCGGGGCTAGGCGCACCCTGCGCAGACGGGGTATGGCTTAGGAAGGCCTCGGCGTAGTGATGCACAGGCCTTGCTCCCGGCAAGGGCCGGCGCGGGAAATAGGCTTGCACGCCCATTACCTTAAGATAAGCCATTCTCTGAGATTCACTCGCGACCATCTGTCCATCCAACTCGTTTAACCCTGCTAAGCCGCGATTATATGCCAAAGCTGTGGGAAAGGCTTCCTAGCATGTCACGACGATTGTAGTGGGCAATCAAAAATGCTTGAATCCCTGCAGGTAAAAACGTTAAGGGGGATATATGAAAGCGCTCGTTTGCCATAGCTATGGCACATCCGAAAATCTCGTTCTAGAGAATGTAGACGATCTTGTTCCCGACAAGGGGCAGGTCTTAGTCGAAGTCTATGCTGCATCTTTAAACTTTCCTGACACATTGCAGATTCAGGGAAAGTACCAGTTCCAACCCCCAATGCCCTTCACTCCGGGCTCGGAAGTCGGCGGCATCGTCCGGGCACTGGGTGCCGGGGTTAGCGACTTCCAGATTGGGGATCGCGTGATGGCGACTCCCTCTATCGGCGGCATGGCCGAGCAGGTAGTGGTGGCCACCTCTGGAGTGCGTAAGATTCCCGACAATATGGATTTCAAGACTGCGGCAGGATTTGCCATGGTCTACACCACCTCCTATCACGCCCTGAAACAGCGCGCGAACATCAAGCCTGGAGAGACGCTCCTAGTGTTGGGCGCTAGTGGCGGAGTAGGCATGGCGGCAGTAGAGCTAGGCAAGCTGATGGGAGCGCGCGTGATCGCCGCCGCCAGTAGCGACGAGAAGCTCGAATTCGTGCGCCAGGCAGACCCAGACGAATTGCTCAACTATGGCGACGGTGAACTCAAGGACAAGGTCAAGGCCCTAACCGACGACAAGGGGGCAGATGTCATTTACGACCCCGTCGGCGGCAATCTTTTCGATCAAGCCACTCGCTGCATCAACTGGAATGGACGCATCTTAGTGGTGGGTTTCACCAGCGGCCGGATTCCCGAGTACAAGGCCAATCTCGCGCTACTCAAGGGGGCCTCTATGGTCGGGGTCTTCCTCGGGCGCTTCCGCAAAGAAGAGCCCGAGGAGTACGAAAAGAACTTCGCACAATTGCTGGAGTTCTATCGCCAGGGCAAGCTCAAACCGATCATTACCCAGACTTTCGCGATGGAAGAGTATGTCGCAGCCTTTAACGTGTTTAGCGAACGCCGCGTAATGGGCAAGGTCGTGTTACAGATTCGTCAAGAATGATGGCTTATTGAGACGCCCTACTGCGGTAGATTGAGGGCGTCACGCCATGCAACTCCTTGAAGGCCTTGTTGAAAGAAGACAGAGAGGCATAGCCCACATCCAGTGCAATAGTCGAGATAGCCACTTGCGTCTCGGCCGGGTCCTGCAGGCGGCGCGCAGCCTCCGCAATCCGATATTGATTCAGGTATTGATTGAAGTTGCGATAATGCAGCTTCTGATTAATCAACCTACGCAGACGATACTCCTGCATAGACACATTCGCGGCCAGCATCCCAATGGTCAGCCCCGGCTGTGCGTATAGGCGCTCTGTCTCCATGACCGTGTGGATGCGCTCCACGAGTGGCCGATCTTTGTCTTTATCGCCTACGCGACTCTTCAATGAGGGTAGCGACTGCTGCGCTGCCGGCTCGATCAACTGCATGGAGTCACCATGTAGCCTGAAGGTGGCGAGGTTGAAGAACAATATGAGTAAGAAAATGCTGCCGATATACAGGCTGTCCAGCAGATCATTGGTGTTGAGAAAACCAGACCCTACGATAATGGCCACGATAGAGCCCATCGTGATCGCAAACGGAACGCGGAAACGACGCCGCGTCTCCACTAGGTCCCCGCCCAAACCACGCACGGCGGTATACACAACATGGCAGGCAAAAATGAGCATGATCAGCTGCGTGGAAACATAGATGAGCCAGAAGCCCACATCGGTATAGGGGCCGGTGATATTGCCGAAGCCACGCAGGCCTATATACAGCACGATGATGGCCCAGATTGGCTTTTCTATCTTCGGCTCATCGACAAATAAATAACGCGTGATAATCCACAGCAGCGCCGGAGAGGTAATCGCGAGCATATTCAGGGGAAATTCGAACAGGCGTGGCCCATTATCGACCTCGGGAAGAGTCGAGGTTATATAGGCAATCAAGCAGAACGCATAGAGCGCCATGAGTCGCCCGAGCAATTGACGACGGTAATACACTAAGTAAAACAACGCCATGAAGACTAGCTGAGAGATCGCAAGAAAACTTGTGGCGTATTGGAGCAACTGCATAAGCGATTCACTTTTTCTAGTTTTATGCGCTCAGTAAGATAATGGAGCGCCTCGCGCTTTGCAAGCAATGCAGCATTCCATTCACCAGCGCCTCATTTATAGCAAAGTTTCACGAACAGTGGAAATTTAAGCCTCCTTCGCTAAAAGCTACGATTACGGTCGCTCCCTCGCGCCTGACTCCGCAAAGGAGTTCAACACGAAGGAGCAACCGCTCGCAAAGCTGAGCTTAGATTTCCATATCGAGGCTCATCGTAAACGTGCGTCCATAGGGGTCATAGAGTCGCGTTTCCAGCCCGCCCTGAATCGGCAGGCGCGTCGGCATCCAATCAAACATATTCCGCACGGCGAGACTCACATTGGCAGAGCGCCCAAAACCAAAAAGGCTATCCATGGTGTAACCATAGTTAAAGTCGGCACGATAGCCACCCTTCACAACCGGAATACGCAAGCCTCCCGTCGTCGCAGGTGAATTACGCAGCGTAACCGGCGCTAGGGTGCCGAAGTCCACATCGTCGGTGTACTTGGTAATCATGCGCACCGAGTGTTGATCGCGCATCCAGCTAATCGTGAAGTTCGCCTTCAATTTTGGAAGCGGAGGTGCCTTGCCGGTATCGCCATTGTTGAACCCTTCCATTTCGCGTGTTGTCCCATCGAACTCCGTCAACAGATATTCGGTATAGTAGGTGGCGTCGAGTGCGAAAATAAAGTCACCTAGATCACCCGCCCCATACTGATAACGCGCCTGCATATCGATGGTCTTCACATCCATTTGGTCTACATTCTGTGGCTGACGCAGAATGCGCGAGGGCCTCAGAGTCACCGGATCACGCACGATCGCGGGATTCGGATTCGCATTGACATAGGCACGCGCGGCCTCCCAAGAAGGAGAGCCTGGTACGCGGCTAAAGCTCGCGGCAGTGTTGCCGGTCGCTGCGAGAACATTCAAGAAATCTTGCGTGCCGATATCCTGATTGGTGAGCGTGAAAATACGCCCGGTATACTCGATCTCCTGATAGTCGATGCCGATAGACAGATCGTCGAGCGGCTCCCATGTGAACCCGATGTTCTGCAGCGTAGAGCGCTCTACATCGAGCGCTGGGTTCGAAGTCGTGCACCCATCCACACCGATGAACGAGGTTCCCGTTAACTGATCCGTGCCATCTCGCGCACTTGAGCAGGCGTTGAAGTTAACAGCCCCTACCTGACTAGCCAGTGGCGCTAAGAACCCTTCCCCCCAAGAAGCGCGAATCGCTAGCGTAGGCAGTGCTTCCCAACGCATTGCTACTTTTGGAGTTGTGGTGCGCAGATTGAGGTCATCAAACTTCTCATAACGAGCAGCCGCCTGAATCGACAAGGAATCGAGGATCGGTGCCTCGAACTCTAAGAACACAGCGCGTACCGTAGACTCTGCGGTTGACTGGGTTTGCAGAGCTGCTGGCGCGTTAAAATCTTCGCCACGTGCGCGCGCCTTAACGGGGTTGTCTATGTCCTTCTGGTCGCGAATATGCGCTCCGAAGGCCATCTGCATTGACCCAGCCGGCAACTCGAGAATCGGTCCCGTCACAACCGAATCGAACACCTGATAACGCGTCAGATCCTCCGTGGTCGCCTCCTCTGAGAGCCAGTCCACTAGCGCCTGGCTGTTCTCTGTCACCCCCGCAATGAAGAACGGCGAGCGCGGGTCCGATGACATGAAGGGGTTAAACCATTCATTGCCACCGGGGCCACCACGGCCCTGGAAGGACGCTTGCACGCGGCTAGCGATCTCCTCATAGGTCGTATAGCGGTTACGGCGCGTCTGGTAGCTATAAGAGGTCTGCCCGGACCAGTCATTGCCCAGCTCGTAGCGTGCACTGAGGGTATGGCGATCGGTCAACAGCACCGTGTCGTCCCACTGCGAGCCATGTTTCAAATAGCTAGGTTGGGGCGCCTGAGAACGGCCGTTGAAAGTACGAAAGGCCACGGGAATGACGGCCACACCCCAGGGGTTTGCCGGGTGCGCAGCGGGGATTACCATGCTAGCCGCGCGCGTCGAATTCATGGGTGAGGACGCCTCCGTGATGAACACAGATAGATTATTGTCGATGGCCCCCTGATATTCGAGCTCCAGCCAATCGGTGGTCTGGTGAGTCACATTCACATAGCCCGTGTACTGCTCATTGGGACGGTTGTACTGAATCCATTGACCGAAGAAAATCGCACAGCGCGCGCCGCTATCCAGCTTAATACCGCTGGGGAAGCTATCGAACTGCCCCTTATCATTCTGATCATTGCCGAACGTGCCACAGGAAGGATCGACGAGGGGGGCGGCACTGGTCAGACTGCGGAAGGTGCCCGGAGGTCCATCGGTAAAAATATCGTTGTCGGCCCGCAAGTATTCCGGCCGCTCATAGCGCATCAGGGGCGTGTTCTTCTTATATTGCAAGGCCGCCACTACGTTGAAGTTGTTGATCTCTTTGCCGAACAGGACGCCCGCAGAATATTCTTCGAAACCGCCTTGTTGATCACGCCCGTAGGAGGTGCGTGCGCGAACGCCGTCATAGCTCTTAATAGGGATTAGGTTAACAACACCCGCGACTGCGTCGGAACCATATAGTGCGGAGCCGCCATCGAGAACGATCTCCATCCGGTTCAATGCAATGTCGGGCACTAAGGAGCCTACCTCGTCGCTGTTCACTGTGCGCTTGCCATCGAACAGCGTTAGCGTACTGCTCGAGCCGAGCCCGCGCAGGTTAAAGCCAGAGGTATTACCGTCCTGCCCCCCGCCAGGCCCGCCAAGAACGTTGGATACCGCGTCAACGTTGTCGGTATAGACGAGGTCGCGCATGAATTGTCCCGTACTCACGGAACCGGTTGATAGCAATGCTTCTTGATCGATGGTATCGACTGGGGATGCACCGGCAAACGCGCTGTTGCGAATATAGGTGCCGGTAACAACGACCTCCTCTACATCGGTGTCGTCGCTGCTAGATTGGCCATAGCCGAGGCTGGGGAATGCGCCAGCTAAAGCCAGCGCCGAAAATAGTAAAGTGTGTTGCAAACGCAAAGCTCTAGTGACTTTATACGCTTCTTGCATTTATGGTCTCCGAAGAATTAGTAGTACCTCTATTGTTATTGTGTTGTACGACTACTGCCGAGCGCCTGCTGCGGCACGCACGACCTATCAACCGAGCCTCGTGTCCACGCAGGTGAACACGAGGCCCGCTTAATTCGGATGGATCAAGGAGTCACATTGACCGTGACATACTGATCGTGGAACAGCCCACCATCGTCGGCGCGCGCCCACAGCACATAAGTGCCCGGACGGTCGAACACCGCAGTGACTGTATACATGCCATCTTCGGGTACGGGGGGAGGAGTCCAGAGCGGGCCCCATGGGGAGTTCGCGGAATTACGAGTGTCTTCCCAAGGTTTGATCTGGGGAGGGTCGAATCGCACATTGCCTTCGCCGCGGTACATATTCCACGACAGGAACAAGCCGTTGGTCTTGCCAACGGTGACACGAGAGGGGGGTCTCAATAGGTACTGTGTGTCTGACTCCCCTGGCAAGTTCCGCACCTGTGTCGTTCTAGGCTTAGGCAGCCCATCATCCTCCACCTGAGTGACTAGGGACAGTGCTTCACCCACGCGGATGTTGCGCACGATCTCATTGCCTACGCGATCACCTTGCACGGTCACCACTGGAGGAATATTCGAGCGCGACTCGGGGCTACTGGTGCCCGCGCCGAGGGAGCCGGTTTCAGAGGCTATGACGACACTGTCGACCACATAGTCACGCGCGAGTGTCGCGTAAGCAACTCGGGTAACCCCATTGGCGGTGACGGTCCACATCAACTCCTTGTCACCCCAGTCGGCGGGCACTTGCACCTTGAAAGTAAAGCGATTGCGGCGCGGCAGGAAGTGAGTGGGCTGCCCTCTATCCTCAAGGCCCGGTGAGAAAAAGTTATCGCTGCCAACCGGCACATCTAACTCCTCGTCCCAGTTCTCGTTCTGATAGCCAAAGATGAAAGAGAAGCTACCATCGGCATTCTCTTCCCAACCCTCGTAGGCTGGCTCGATATACTGGCCCTTGCGATAACTGTCCTGGGCAAACGCCGACGACACTAAGAAGCAGGCAATTAGGAAAAGGGCCCAACTGGCGCCTCGCATAGATCGACAATAAGCGCTATTTGCAAACTGCATTTACTTCACTCCCTGAAAGCCTCGTGGACTTTTTTTCTGATTATTGTAAGCGGGTCAAATCTAAGCACTTCGTTGGCTATTAGGTCTCCCGCATAGCGAAATTTTATAGCTAAAAATCGCAAATTCGCCTATTTCACTTTGCATCAGGCCGAATCAAAGTGAAATCCGCGGACGAATTCCCGGCCATATGGACAAGATTCGTCAATGCCTGTTTAGTATTTCTCTGAGCTTGGCTAAGCTGGGGCAAGTAAGTCGATTAGCTCTTACAAATTGGGGCTGGCTCGTGCTATAAAACCTGCGTTTTACTCATAGAAGAAGGACTCATGGATAGCTTATTCGGTACACACCACTTGTTCACCCGACACGTATCTCGGCTCGTTTTTGCACTCTGCCTTGCCTTTGGTGGCGCACAGTTTGCCCAAGCGCAGCACATCATGACGATTAACTCCAACAGCGACGTTGAGCTGGAGTCATCCCCCGTCGACGACGAGGTATTTGAAACAGCCCCGAAGGAGCTGATGCTGCGTTTTAGTACCTACGTAAAACTAGTCAAACTGACCATGTTAGACCCGGAAGAGAAGCTAGTGAACATCGGGTTTCGCTACAATCCTGATGCGAGTCGCGTCTTCTTCCTCGACCTCCCAGAGATACCGCCGGCACCGTATTACACCGTCGAGTGGACCGCGATCGACCCATCCAATCTCGTGGCTCGCGGCAGTTTCAGCTTCTCCTTCGGACCCAATGCGGCGCCTCCCTCGACGCTGATCCCCGAGGAGGAGGAACTCGTCCCCGTCATCGTCCCGGACTACCGCCTAATCGATCAGAACCTCTAAACAGCCTTCGCAACGCGGAGGCTGGCCGATCCTCCGAACGTTTGCTCGACTTCTTGATTCCCACCCCGTGAACGTATAATGTCTGAGTCACTTGAGCCAATGGAACCGCTGCTGTAGGGCCTACAAGCATGCCTGGAGCGCCGATCATTGCCTCTGCCTACGTCACTAGTTAGCGCGAACAATAGCCGCCACGGGATTACATGCTCAGCCACGAAGAAATCTTGCAGGATCTTCAATCTCTCAAAGAAATCACTCTGCGCCATAAGGCGCCAGAGGCAGAGCTTGCCGTCGGCACGGCGATCATTGACGGTGTCGAGACCCCCGTATTTAGCAAAGTGCCCGACAATCTAGGCGGCATCTATCGTGCCGCGGCCTTGCGGCACCCGCAACTGCCCTTTCTTGTCTATCAGGACCAGCGTTATAGCTTCGGCGAGTCCTATGCCATGGCGGGACAGCTAGCGACTAGCCTCGAGCGACGCTTCGGCATAGTCAAAGGCGACCGCGTGACGGTTTGCTCCCGCAATAATCCCGAGTGGTGCATGGCCTATATGGCGATCACCATGCTTGGGGCTATCGTGGTGCCTATGAACTCCTGGTGGCGCGGCAGCGAGATGAGTTTCGGGATAGCAGATAGTGGTAGCAAACTCATCTTCGCCGACCAAGAGCGTATCGACCGACTCGCAAGTTTAAAGACGCCAGTGGATGCGCAGATCATCGCCATCAAGCCCGGCCCGCAGAGCCCCTACCCAGAGATTCATGCGCTGATCGAAGCCGCAGCGTACGGTCCTGCATTTGACCCCGCTGCCCACCCCGTAGCGCCCGATGACGATGCCTCGATCCTGTATACCTCCGGCTCCACTGGCAACCCGAAGGGAGTGCTGTCCACACATCGTGCCATCATTAACGCCATCTATACCTGGAAGTTCGCCAAGGAGATCAACGAGATCCTGCGACCAGAGCTATGTGAGGCTAACCCAGAATATCAAGCCGGCATCCTCGCCAATGTGCCGCTGTTCCATGTCACCGGCAATCACGCGCAGTTCCTCTCCAGCTTCTTATACCAACGCAAGTTCGTGATGATGTACAAATGGGATGCGGAGCAGGCCCTGCAACTCATCGAACAAGAACGCCTATCGGTTCTCCACGGGGTTCCCACGATGACTTGGGAAGTAATGAATTCCCCAAACTTTGACAAGTTTGACCTGAGTAGCTTGCGTAGCGCACAGAGTGGCGGCGCCGCTCGCCCGCCCGAGCATCTTGCGATGATGAAGAAGAAGTTCTCCCCACAAGTCCTTCCGGGACTCGGCTATGGATTGACCGAGACCAACGCCATTGGCGCACTGATTACCGGCAAGTTCTATCTGAGCAAACCCCATAGCACCGGGCGTCCAACGCCTCCCGTGACCGCCATGCGTATAGAAGATGCGCAAGGACGGGAATTACCCAACGGCGAAATAGGCGAGATCTGCATCAAAGGCGCCACCATCATGAAGGGCTACTGGAAACGCCCCGAGGATACCGCGGCCGCTATCAGGGATGGCTGGTTCCATACCGGCGACATCGGCTTGCTGGACGAGCACGGCTTCCTCGTCATCAAGGATCGGGCCAAGGACATCGTCATTAGAGGAGGCGAGAACATCGCCTGTGCGGAGATCGAGTATGCCTTGGCCGAACACCCAGCGGTTTGCGAGGCGGCGGTCTTCGGGCTGCCCGATGAGAGGTTGGGGGAAGTGGTAGGCGCCGCAGTCATGATCATGCCCGGCGCGACACTGAGTGAACAGGAGCTAAGCGCATTCCTAGCGGAGCGCTTGGCACAATTCAAACTCCCCGCATTCTATCGCATCCAAAGCGAGCAACTGCAGCGCATTGCTAGCGGCAAGATCGCCAAGAAGCTCATTCGCGAGGAGGTAATCGCCGCGCTGCAGACGACTAGCCCCTCCTAGCCCCCTGGCGCAGTTGAATCACAATCGCGCCAGTGTTGCCGTCATCATGATCGAAGTCCAAGATCTCGCCCGAATGCTTTAGCCAACTCAGGTGGCGAAGCACCTCATCGCGTATCAAGCCCCGCCCGACCACCAAGCGAATCGCACGCGCGTGGCCACTACGTGCCTCGTCCAATGCCTGCTGCAATTTGTGCGCGGCGACGGGAATCGTCTCACGCTGATGCGCAATATCGGCATGCAGAACCGAGCCATCGGTTTGCGCCGCCAGGTCCGAGTCGCACTTTGGGCAGTGGGTGAGATTTCCAGTCACTGCCATGCCGCATTCTAGGCATGCTCTAAACAATCTATGTGCTCTCCTAGGCTTTTAGTGGATAGACAGTATAAACGCCCTAGCTTCTGTCACAAGAGCGTCACGATGCACTGCTATGTTGCAGCTTAAAATACGCCGCAAACCTTGCTGCGCTTGGCTTAGAGCGAAATTGAAAAATATTTCCCCTACCTATTGCATTCTGCGATTTTATAACCATAATTCGCATCGTAAACACCCCGCCGGAAGGCCTTGACAAAAGGCAAAAGGAGGAGTGGAAGGTGCAGCCCTGAATGCCGACGAAATCGCCAAACACCGCCGCACGCAAAGCTAACCAGCAAGTCCGACTAAACGCGATTAAACAAGAGATTAATCACATGAAAAGTCATCAATGGGATGATATAGCCGATACGTCAAAAGACTTTTTTGATTCTGTTGCGTTCATGCCAGAGACAGAACTTGAAGAGAGCAATGACAAGCACATCAACAAGCGTCGACTGACCGAGTTGCGCCGCCGAACCGAGGAACGCCTCGATTGGAAACGCATGTATGGCGACTCGCAATTCGACGATGATAACGAAGAGTTTAGCCTTCGCAGCAGCGCCGAAGTAGACGATTACGACTTCGATGACGACATAGACGAGCACTAAGCTGTCGTTGCCCTTCATTCCTCCGCGCCTCCTTTCTCCAAGGGGGCGTGGACGCCTAGTCCCGAATTTTTAAGCCTGCCAATCGATTACATCACAAACCTATTGTAGTAACTCGACTAACGCGAGGAGCTTATCTTCGTCATGCCAAACGAATTTAAATTTCTGTTCACCTGATGTCGGAACTAGTGTACTGTTTCGGCCATTAACAAGCCCGTTTAGTGGTCTTTCTTCTGTAACCTGGTTCCCAAAATCATGACCTATTGTGTGGCAGTAGCCGTAGATGCGGGCATGGTCTTTTGCTCTGATTCACGCACCAATGCGGGCATAGACCAAGTAAGCACTTATAGCAAAATGTATCGTTTCGGTGTGGATGGTCAACGCCAATTCGTCATCCTTACCGCTGGAAATCTCGCAACTACCCAAGCCTGTATCGCACAAGTTAAGCGCGACATTAAAGAGCGGGCTAATATCAGCCTGCTTACGGTGGAATCCTTGGCAGACGCTGCGGATTATCTTGGCGATATCAGCCTCGCTCAGCAGGAGAAGCATGCCAAGACTGGCAATTCTTTCGAAGCGAGCTTCATCATCGGCGGGCAGATTGCGAATAGTAAGCATCGCATCATGCTGGTATACCCACAGGGCAACCACATCACGAGCTCCAAAGACACACCCTATCTGCAGATTGGCGAGAGTAAATACGGCAAGCCGATCCTAGATCGCATTCTTACCCCAGATCTAAACCTCGATACCTGCGCGCTCTGCGCGATGGTGTCCATGGACTCGACGATGCGCAGTAATCTGAGCGTCGGTCCGCCCATCGAGACGCTTGTCTACCGCACGGACACACTGACCCTGACAGATCCTCTGCGCTTTAATGAAGACAGTGAATTCTTGCGTGAGCTAAAGCGCAGCTGGGATCAGCGCCTCAAGGACGCCTTCCGTCAGATGCCACCCTTCGCGTGGGCTGCTAGCTGGGATAAATCCGCCGATGAACAAAGCGGAGCTTAGCTAGCGTATTGGGCGAGAGTATGAAGGGATAAGAATCCCGCACGCCCATACTACGATTTAGCGCGTTCATCGCAACGGACACCTCAGTAGACCACAGCTCGAGGCAACGCTCGATATCTGGCGTTGTCCCCGGGTTGATCAGGCGCTCTTGCAACAATCCAACCTGCCAAGCCGTCTCCAAACAATCGGTCATGTGCAGGTAATGCGCCCAGCACTCCGCCCAGTCTTCATGGGGATGCATATCCGCATAGGCACTGACGCGATCGCTCTCCCCTTTCATCTCCGCCATCTTCGCGTAATGCTGCTCTAAGGCCTCGTCATAATCGGCGCGCTCGTCTCCGAACAACGCCCTAAACGCCTTGAAGTGGGCCGGCTTGAAAATCAATTTGTCAAAGTAGTAGTGTCCGCTCTCGTGTCGAAAATGACCCAATAAGGTGCGATAGGATTCGCCGAGATCCTGGCGAGCCTGTTCGCGATTGATGGCATCGGCCTCCGCCAAGTTGACGGTTATCAAGCCCTGTAGATGGCCGGTCAATACATGCTCTTCGTCGGCCATGGGATTCGAGCGCTGGTCTTCGAGGAAGGAGAATGCCAAGCCGGAACTATCCTCCGCCTTGCCATCGACAGGCAAACCCAGCGCAAGCAATGTGTAAATCAGGCGTCGCTTGGCTTGCTCCATACGCCCCCACCATCTGCGGCGGCGATTCGCTCGATAGCTGGAGTCGACATCGGGAATGGTATCGTTCAAATTGCAGGCGAGGCAGAAGTTTTCCTGGGGAGTGGTCACTAGCCAATTGCATACTTGGTATTCGGTGTCATTGAAGCAGCGACGATACTCTGCGCCCGATTTCACATCCCGCCACATCGCTAAACTGTCCGCGTCGAGATTCTCGACTGGCTCTAGCGCCAGCAAGTCTGCTCGGAACGGATCGTAGGCGAGGGGGCGTTTACAAGACGTGCAAACAGTATTTTCGAAGTACAGCGTCTGACCGCATGCGCACTTAAAGTCTCTCATGCAAATAACTCTTTGGCTTTAGGATCAAGCAGATTGCTGCTGTTCGTTGACGACAGGCAGGAACCAAGTATCGGCGATATTGGCGTGGATATTGCCGATCTCAATTTGTAAATCGTCTATGTATTCAAGCAGGCCGCTCTCCAGTAACTCGGGTATATTAGCGTCTTGCACATATTTCTGTGTTGCCGAGACCTGACGCTTGGTCGCGTCGTTGTCGGGCAAGTACTCTAAACAGCTCTGCAATATCGACAAACAGTGTTGCACTGAGCGTGGGAACTGGGTGTCTTGCAAGAGGAAGGTCACCACGTCCTCTCCATTGACGCGATCCAGCACATGTTGACGATACATCTGATAAGCGCTGAGCGAGTGCAGGACACTCATCCAAATCATATTCGAATAAGGTCTTGATGCGGGCTCTATCGAGAGCCCAGGATTCATTAGGCTAGGCACAAGCGTTAGGGATCCTACATCGACGATACGCGTGGTCATGTCGGCGCGCTCGAGACTTCTAGCAATGCGTAGAAAATTGTAGCCACTATTATGGCTCATCGCGCCCGCCAGCAGACCCGTGATCTGTTGGCAATGAGCGATAATATCCTGAAGCAGTTGGTGACGCGTGCCACGGGCAGTGGCCTTGCCCATATTGTCCCGGGTAAACAGGTAGAGATTGTTTATCTGCTCCCAGGCTTCCGTGGGAATGATCTCGCGAGTGGTACGCGCATTTTCACGGGCTAGGGAGATCGAGCTAATGATCGACGAGTAGTTAGTCTGATCGGAGATGAGAAAGCGGTTAACCGAACGCTCATCCGTTTCTTTGTGCTTCTCGCGAAACCCTTCTTGATTACCAGTGATATCGACCAGCGTATGCCAGCCAACGCGCGCTCCGCGTGGCAAGTCCAGCAAGAGGTTTGAATAGACTGTAAGCAAGCGCGCTGTGTTCTCTGCGCGCTCCAGGTATCGGCCCAGCCAGTAAATGCGTTCTGCAACTCGCGATAACATTATTCATCACCCCCTTCTGAAACGATCCAGGTGTCCTTACTGCCACCGCCTTGCGACGAGTTGACGATATAAGAACCCTTAACCATCGCCACGCGGGTTAATCCGCCGGGTGTCACATAGGTTTCCCGCCCTTGGAGAATAAAGGGACGTAAATCGATATGTCGAGGCTCCGCATTTTTTTCCCCGATAACTGGGGCCGTAGAGAGTGCAATCAAAGGTTGAGCCATGTAATTACGTGGATTTGCCTTAATCTTCAAGGCAAACTCGGCGCGCTCTTTCTTACTAGCCTGCGGCCCCATCAGCATGCCGTAACCACCCGATTCATTAGCGGGTTTGACGACCAACTTGTCTAGATTCTCTAGTACATATTGACACTGCTTCTCGTCGACACAGAGGTAACTCGGGACGTTTTCTATCAAGGGCTCTTCGCCCAAATAGTATTTGATCATAGCGGGGACATAGGTATAGATAACCTTGTCGTCGGCCACGCCCGCGCCAGGCGCATTGGCTAATGCCACATTACCCTTCAACCACGCGCGCATCAAACCGGGAACCCCAAGCGCGGAGTCTGGGTTGAATGCTTCAGGGTCTAGGAAGAGATCGTCAATACGGCGATAAATGACATCGACTCTGGAGAGCCCATCGATGGTGCGCATATAGACACAGTCATCAGCCTCTACGACAAGGTCGCCACCTTCTACCAATTCCGCGCCCATTCTCTGCGCTAAGTAAGAGTGTTCAAAATAAGCAGAGTTATAGATGCCGGGGGTCAATACCACAACCTCGGGATAATCCCCCGGGCGAGGCGAGATTGCCGCCAACATGTCGAACAGTTGTGACGGGTAATCGGTAATAGGCTGGATATTATAGTTCTCGAATAGCTCCGGGAAAACGCGCTTGGTTACCTTGCGATTCTCCAACATATAGGACACGCCAGAGGGCACCCTTAAGTTGTCTTCGAGCACGTAAAACTGGCCGTTAGTATCGCGGATCAAATCCGTGCCGCAGATGTGCGCCCAAACCCCGTGCAGAGGTTTCATGCCGACACACTCTTTGCGGAAGTTGACAGACTTGGCGATAAGTTCGGCGGGCACAACCTTATCTTTTAGAATCTTCTGTTCGTTATAGATATCGTCGATAAAGCAGTTCAAGGCGCGCAATCTCTGCTCCAAACCTTGACTTGTCTTCTGCCATTGTGTTTCTGTAATGATTCGAGGGATAATGTCGAACGGCCACTCCCGATCAATATTTCCAGCCTCGCTGTACACAGTAAACGAAATACCCATAGCCTTGATGGCAAGTTCCGCAGCGGTTTTACGCTGCTGTAGATCTTCACTTTTTAGCGAGCTTAGGTACTGAGCCAGAATTTTACCTGACTTGCGAGCGTGCCCTGGCGAACTAATTAGTTCATCATAAAAAGCGCCAGGGTTATAAGTATTCCAATTAATTTCCATAGTGAGCAACACTACCTTATGAGCATTAAAGTAGCAATACGCCATCAAACGACATATCGTTTTGATCGTTTGGTGGAAATATTACCCCACGTCGTTCGCCTCCGACCCGCTCCACATTGTCGAACGCCTATCGATGCCTACTCGCTCAAGATAGAACCCAGCAGCCATTTTATTAACTGGCAGCAAGATCCTTTTTCGAACCATTTGGCGCGACTCGTTTTCCCCGAACCGGCGAAGGAATTATCGGTCACCGTCGAGCTAATCGCCGACATGACGGTGATCAATCCATTCGACTTCTTCGTCGAGGATAGCGCCCAGCATTTCCCGTTTAAATACGACCCCCAACTTGCCAAAGACCTGGCGCCATACTTGGAAGTAAAAGAGAACGGCCCGGCGATGAAGAAGTGGCTAAAAGGGGTCGACAAGAGTCACCAAGCCATCGTGACTTTTCTCGTAACAGAGAATAGCCGCACGCAGGCGGCAGTCAACTATGTTATCCGCATGGAGCCTGGGGTACAGACCTGCGAAGAAACACTGACCACGGAATATGGCTCGTGCCGTGATAGCGCCTGGCTGTTTGTGCAGACGCTTCGTCACATGGGACTCGCCGCGCGATTCGCCTCCGGCTACCTAGTTCAGCTCACCGCCGACGTGCGCTCCATCGACGGCCCCGGCGGCACGACCGAGGATTTCACGGACCTACATGCCTGGACCGAGGTGTATATCCCCGGCGCCGGCTGGATCGGGCTGGACCCCACCTCCGGCTTGTTCGCGGCAGAGGGACACATCCCCCTAGCCTGCACGCCGGACCCAGTAAGTGCCGCACCAATCACCGGCTCTACCGGCGTGTGCGAAGTCGAGTTTATTCACGAGAATAGCGTTACGCGGATCCACGAAGACCCGCGCGTCACCAAACCCTATAGCTCAGAACAATGGGCGACCATCGATGCGCTGGGATTGACGATTGACGAAGAGTTAGAAGAACAAGATGTGCGCCTCACCGTTGGTGGCGAACCCACCTTCATCTCCATCGACGACATGGAGAGTGAGCAGTGGAACACGGCCGCTTTAGGCAAAGAGAAACGCAAGTTAGCGGGCGAACTATTGCACGCACTTAAGAAGCATTATGGACCCGAAGGTCTAATCCACATTGGGCAGGGAAAATGGTACCCAGGCGAACCACTGCCGCGCTGGGCACTGGGCCTATTCTGGCGCACCGATGGCAAGCCACTCTGGCATAATCCTAAGCTGTTAGCTGACGAGCGCACCAGTGGCACGGCCACGACAAAGCAAGCCGCGACTTTTGTCGCCGCGCTCGCAAAACGCCTCGGCATTAACTCGAGCTATATCCTGCCCGCCTTCGAAGACTCGGCCTGGTATTTAAAGCGAGAAGCAGAACTGCCGGCGAACGTATCGCTCTGGGATAACAAGATAGTAGACCCCCTAGAGGCGGCCCGCATAAAACGCGTCTTCGCCCAAGGACTCGACAAGGAAAGTGGCTATGTCTTGCCACTTTCCTCCAAAGAGAATGAAGGCGATATCAAGTGGATTAGCTGTCTCTGGTATTTCCGCAAAGAGCAACTCGCGCTCACCCCTGGTGACTCCCCCATCGGTTTTCGCCTGCCATTGAACAGCCTTCCCTGGCAGGTGCCCGATACGAGCGAGGATGAGCACGCGCGCGACCCGTTCGCGCCACGCGAAGCGCTGGCCTATCCGCCAAAGAGCAAAGTCGAAGGCAAGGATACCGATGCCGAAGTTGCGGAAGGCGCGCGCATCTTCCACACGGCCATATGTGCCGAGGTCCGCGATGGCAGGTTATACCTATTCCTCCCTCCGCAGACCGATCTCGAACGCTATGTTGCGCTAATTGCGGCTATAGAGGCCACGGCAGAGAAGCTAACCTGCCCTATTATTATCGAAGGTTATGAGCCGCCGAAAGATCCGCGCGTACAGAAGCTGATGATTACGCCAGACCCGGGTGTAATCGAAGTCAACGTACAGCCGTCGAATAACTGGCCAGACCTCACTAAGCTTGTGCACACTCTTTATGAGCAAGCGCGACAAAACCGCCTTGGCACCGAGAAGTTCATGCTTGATGGACGCCATACCGGCACCGGCGGAGGCAATCACGTCACCCTTGGCGCCGCTAAACCAGAGGACAGCCCTTTCCTGCGCCGCCCGGATGTCTTGGGCAGCCTGATTCGTTTCTGGCAGAATCACCCCAGCCTCTCCTACCTGTTCTCGGGCCAGTTTATCGGCCCTACTAGTCAGGCACCGAGAGTAGACGAGGCACGCGACGATAATCTCTATGAACTAGAGATCGCCCTGCAACAACTAGAGGGAATCGGCGGCGATCAGGTCTGGCTAGTGGATCGCATACTGCGCAACTTCTTGGTCGACCTCACCGGCAATACCCACCGCGCCGAATTCTGCATCGACAAGCTCTACTCCCCCGACAGCTCTAGCGGCCGCTTGGGTATCGTCGAGTTTAGAAACTTCGAGATGCCACCCCATTGGCAGATGAGCGTACTGCAGGTGTTGTTGATTCGCACGCTCGTAGCGCATTTCTGGAAGACTCCCTACACCAAGCCCCTCATCAATTGGGGCACGGAGCTGCACGACCGTTTCATGCTGCCCCATTTCGTGTGGGAAGATCTCGGCTGGGTGATCGATGATATTAAACAGGCAGGCTACGCGTTCGACCTAGAATGGTTTGCGCCTTTCCAGGAGTTCCGCTTCCCGCATTACGGCACCATCCATGCAGCAGGCATCCAGCTCGACCTGCACCGCGCCATTGAGCCTTGGCACGTCCTCGGCGAAGAGTCCACAGGTCAGGGCACTGCCCGCTATGTTGACTCCTCGGTAGAGAGGCTACAGGTGCGCGCTCGAAACATGACGGGCAATCGCTTCATCGTCACCTGTAACGGGCGCAAGGTGCCGATGCGCAGCACGGGTACCGAGGGCGAGTTCGTTGGCGGCATTCGCTACAAAGCCTGGGCGCCATGGTCAGCACTACACCCGACTATAGACGTACACTCCCCCCTAGTGATCGACATCGTGGACACCTATCACAATAGGTCTTTGGGTGGTTGCACCTACTATGTCTCCCACCCTGGCGGGCGTAACTACGATACTTTCCCCGTGAACGGCAATGAGGCCGAGGCGAGGCGCGTGGCGCGTTTCTCGAAACACGGCCACACCCAGGGCGAGATGGATCTCGACCTAGGCGAACCCCACGAGGCGCATCCCTATACCCTAGATATGCGCTATAAGAATCGCTGATCGATAGTGGCAGGATTGAAGATGCAGCCTCTCTCTTCAATCCTGCTAGCCCTATAGACTATTTATAGAGCGGCATAGACTTTCGTGAAAAACAGCAAAAGCCAACTACTTACGTTTTAGCAACGTCTATTTTATCTATCCCGATTGAAAATAGACGCGCAGAAAAAATCGGAAAAAACCACCTAGGAAAAATGCAATCAAAACAATAGAGACAAATTTCTCAAAGCAAGCTGAAGAGTGAATCAACTTGGAAGATCCTTTAATCAAAAACATCTTCGAAATTAGAAATCCAGAAACGAATCCTCCTAAATGGCTATAAAAATCCGTTCTTTCATTTAGCCAGCCAAATAAAACTTCGATAAAAATCAGAAAAACGACAAAAGCCCCAGATAAATTTCCGACCGAGCCAGATAATTTTTCAGTTGTTTTTATTGCGCAGAACGCACCAAAAAGACCAAACACCCCCCCTGAAGCCCCTATTACAAACTCTTCTTGATGCGCTAAAAGCGTAATAATAGATGCAAAAAAAGCAGATATAAAAAGAATGTTTATATATCTATAAACATCTACAAGCTTAACGAGAAATTGGCTAAGCACCGTAAATACTAAGACATTCGTAGCAATATGCAGAAGATTAGAGTGTAGAAAAAACGAGGAGAACAACCTGTAAAACTCTCCATCCAAGACAAATTTTCTTGAAATAGCCCCTTTTTCAAGAACCAACTCCATTTCTTGAACACTATTTGATGAGATTAAAAAAAACGCAGAAACCCAAATTAAAACGATTGAAAATAGAAGAATATTATGAAATGTATGTTTTTCAGAAATAATGAGTTTTGCATTCTTGCTGCTTTCAATATTAAAGCCCACCAAAACTGAAAGCTGTTCTCGAAACTCGTAAAATTGTAATTTGTTAGTGAATATATTTTTGTCAAAATAAACAACATCTCCACTTTCAAGAAAAATAATTAAAGTTACCACCTCTCCATTCATCCGCAACTCTTCGAGACCGCATATCTGGGTTAAGGAAACTTCAGAAAGCCAAAAATAGTAGTATGGAAACTTTAACTTACCACTGACAAAACTTATATTTAGTTTTATTCTCGACAGCGCAAAACTAATCGTTATGCAAAATAGAAAAATCAACAAAATTAAGCACAATGGAAGTGACAGTTGATCAACGTATTTTTCTGATTGGTTAGAGAAATTTATAGAAAACAGAATAAGAATAGCAATACCGAAAAGCACTATCGTACTTTTAACTCTAGACTCCATTTCTTTTTGATTAAGAGAGAAGTTTTTCGACCAGTTTTCAAGTTCCATTTTTATCTATATTTCACCTATAATTTTTCCTGCCACTCGTTTCTTTTTTAGAAAACTACAACTAGACGAGATAGCTACGTTCCAACTACCTCGTCAAAGTTAACAATACTTGTCTCATGAGAATGGACTTGCTAATCCCTTGCCATTACTACTCCAGCAGCTAAGGTAATACCTACCACTGCCCCAAACACAATCGGAGATGCCATGAATGCGGCCCTAATTGGCACAAGAGCCCAATTTTTCCCATATCTCGCCGCAGCAATTCCTATAGCTGCAGTAAAACCAGGCATCGCATCCAAGAACCGCCCTCCATTCACCTGCTCTACTTCTTCCATACTTAATTCACGCATTTTGGGTTTCCTCCTTTGGATTTCTCTGAATTGACTTGTTTTCGCAGACTGCAATTAATATGTAGTTCAGGACTTGGAATTCGACCAGTTTTTTAGCTCAGACAAGTGTCATCGCCGGCTCAATATCGGATCGAGAGCGATAATTAGTGCAAGGGAAGGAGTTTTTATGGCGCACTCGCAGCTGCGCCACACAAGCCGCAGAGTCAGGTTTGCTAGCACGGCCTAGTGGAGTGTCCGCGAGCGCACGAAGGTCTAGGCAACGCTCGTGCGCCGCCTAGCTAGACTAGTCCACGGAGGACTCATCGCGGTAGGGCTGGGCGATGGAGTCTTCGGCGCCGTATAGGGGGTCGCTCTTGGGCATTTTGCGAAACATTAAGTCGAAGTGTTTTTGCACACGCGAGATATTCACCAGCCCTATGCCGCTGGAGAAACCGAACCAAACATAGAGACCATTCATATTGCGAAACATTGCGGGAATGATCTGTGGCCCGGTGATGGTGCCTTCAAGATAGTGTTGATACAGAATCGGCACGTCGTCCAGAGTTACCTTCCCTACGAACAGCATGGGAATTATCTCCGGCACGCCGGAGTTGATCGCACTACGGATGAAGTTCACGTTCTCTACGAAACCGCGCAGATAAGACAGGTCCTTGGTGAATACCGAACCGCCATCTAGGGTGCCGCCGCGGAACACGCGCTGGGTGATGCGATAACTCTCCCGCTCGCTCAGGCCGCGCGTGAGAAAGGACTGATAGACCTCGATAAAATTGGCGCCCTGCTCGGCGATGTCCACGGCGATTACGCGATCACTCACCTTTAAGGCGCGCTTGGGGTAGGAGCTAAAGGTGAGCGTCTCCATCAACACGGCCAAGCCCTCCTGACACGCGGTCACGCGGGGCGAGCCGACGCTGAGCCAAGTGGCATAGGGCTGTTTCCGGCCGTTCAGGGTAGTGCCCACGTGGACCCAGCCCTCATGCACCTCGAGGATCTGCAGGTCGAACTCGGAGAACTCGGAGTCCTGGTTGATCTTGATATAGTCACCACCGGCGGCAGCGTCAGAGACGATACCGTCGCTGAGAATCACGCGGATGTCGCCGGGCGGGAAATAGGGGTTGAGCTTTTGCTGCAGAATTTGCACCGCGTCACTCGCGGAGATGGTTTTGCCATAGGGCCGGCTGATGTGTTGTGCCGCGGGTAGAGAGAAAATCTGACAAAGCTTTTCGCCGAGTTTGCGCAAGCTTTGCCTGTCCCCGCGCAGCTTGTCCGAGGCGGACCCATAGAGCTCCCGACTGACGGCTCCGAACTGGGGCGTGCCGCGCGCCTCCAGCAGGTCGATCACCAACAGGTATTGGTCTATTGTCGCGCTCATGATGCTGCCGAGGCCATCGCTGCGCCCTAGCTCACGGCGCACCGCTGCGCGTAACTCTTTGAACTGGCCACGCAGGGTCTCCGGCTGAAAATTCAGCGTGATACGTTCGTAATAGTCCCGGTCAACTGGGGGCAATTTACTGCCGCCGCAGGCTAAGAAGTCGCGCTCAAAACTGGCAGGCCATTTGATCGCGTCGAGGATGCGGATAGGTTGCTGCAACGCGATTAAACGATCGGATAATAATTTTACACGTGCCTGGTAGTCGGCTTGGCTCATAACACACGGGCCTTGGAGGAAAAAACTGGAATCACGAGCTTAAAGCAATTTTCGGTCGCAACCTAGGGTTTATCCACGCGGCAAGCCCGGCAGCACGAATGCAATCTAGAGAGAATAATTGCGATATTCAGCGCTAGTTCACATTGCAATCGATATGATGGCGACAAAGGTGTACATCGACCCGCACCCCTGTCTAAAGTAGGCGTCGTGTTTCGCAATAAAGGAGTTTTATAGATTATGAACGGAGCGAATTTGAAATTAGCCATCGCATTACTTGCCACGGGCACCCTGCTTGCGGCCTGTACCACCATTAACCCCTACACTGGCCAGCAACAAACCAGCCGAGCCGTGAAGTACGGCGCAATCAGCTCAGTGGTGTGTGGTCTGGTAGGCGCCATCGAGAACGGCCAGCACGCGCGCAATGCGGCGGCGGGTTGTGGCGCCATAGGTGCCGGAGTTGGCGCCTATATGGATGTGCAAGAGGCAGAGCTAAGGCAGGAGTTGCAGGGCACTGGCGTGCAGGTGCAGCGCGATGGCGATCGTCTCGACCTGATAATGCCTGGCAATATCACCTTCAACACCAACGAGTACTCGTTGCGACCCCAGTTTCAGCCCGTATTAGATTCGGTGGCCACCGTGTTGTACAAGTACAAAGACACGCGCCTGCAGGTCTTTGGCCATACCGACTCTACCGGCAGCGCCGACTACAACTACAACCTGTCCAATCGTCGCGCCTCAAGCGTCGCGAACTATCTCGCCTCACAGGGCGTAGATCAGAATCGCATGATTTCTCAGGGCATGGGCCCAGATCAACCCATCGCGTCGAATAGCAGCGAGTCTGGGCGTGCGCAGAACCGCCGCGTTGAGCTGCAGATCGTCGCCGCGCCGCAATAGTGCGGCCTTCACAACAAGGCCTCTACTAACCCACGTAGAGGTCTTGTTGTAACACTCTCGATATTTCCACTTCCGCAATGCGCTGCTCCTCCACCTGCATAACCGTGAAGATAAAGCCGCGCAGCTCCAGCTTCGCGCGAACATCTGGCAATTGGTCGAACTTGCTCATCAAGAAGCCTGCGATCGTGGAATAGTTCTCGATATCGTCGTCGAACACACTGGTCTCCAGCACACGTGACAACTCGTGCAGGTCCGCGTGTCCCGCAACGCGCCACTCATGGTCGCCGATCACTTCGATGGCCGGGGTTTCATCCTCGTCGGGGAATTCGCCGGCGATCGCCTCGAAGACATCGATAGGCGTTATCAGGCCCTGTATGGTGCCGTACTCATCCACCACTAATACCAATTGCCCCTTTGAGCGCCGCAGGGTCTCGATCAGGGGTAGCACGGCAATCGAGTCTGGCACGAATATCGGTTTACGCAGCTTCTCGATCACGGTGATCTGTTCGTTAACTGACAGGTCATTGACCAAGTCCTTGGCGCGACCTATGCCCACTATCTCGTCCAGACTGCCACGACAGACGGGGAAGAAACTATGGGGAGTCTCGATCAGCAAAGTACGAATCTCTTCGATGTCATCGTCGAGATTGACCCAGGAGATGTCGGTACGCGGGGTCATCAATGAGCGCACAGAGCGCTCGGCGAGCGTCAACACGCCCGTCACCATATTGCGCTCCGCCACATGAAAAGCGGCCAAGTCTTCGGTCGCGATTTTCTCCTCCAGCGTCTCGGCTTGGTCATAGGCGCGCCCGCCAAGCAGGCTCAATACTGCTGCCGCGGTGCGTTCGCGTAGCGGCATGCGCGCCTCATGTTTCTGTTTGTTCACGCTAGCGACCTGATTGAAGAACTCGATGGTGATCGAGAAGCCAATCGCGGCGTAGAGATAGCCCTTCGGAATATGGAAACCAAAGCCGTCCGCAATCAGGCTCAGACCAATCATCAGGAGGAAGCTAAGGCATAGCACTACTACGGTGGGATGTTCGTCTACGAATTCGGTCAGCGGCTTGGAGGCCAACAGCATCAAAGTTACAGAGATGACCACGGCGGTCATCATGATCGCGAGGTTGTTGACCATGCCCACCGCGGTGATTACCGCATCGAGGGAGAAGACCGCATCGAGCACGATGATCTGCGAGACGACCAGCCAGAAACCCGCGTACACGCGATTCTCGACCTGCCCACGCATATTGCCCTCGAGCCGCTCGTGCAGCTCCGTAGTCGCTTTAAATAATAGGAAGAAGCCACCGACTAGGAGGATCAAGTCGCGGCCTGAGAAATCGAGTCTGAAGATGGTGAAAAGAGGAGTAGTGAGAGTCACCAGCCAGGAGACGCCGCTCAGCAATCCGAGGCGCATGACCACGGCGAGCGAGAGTCCAAGGACTCGGGCACGATCGCGTTGATGCGGCGGGAGTTTATTCGCGAGAATGGCAATGAAAACCAAGTTGTCGATACCGAGAACTACCTCGAGAATAATCAAGGTAATCAACGCGATCCACGTCGACGGATCTAACAGGAATTCCATACTTCCTCTATCACTAGTACTGGGAGGTGGAGTTTAGCTGGGTTTACCCGCCAACGGAAACAGCATCTTACGTGCATCTAACAGGGCATCAAACTCTTTCTCATCCAGCATCCCCAGTGCCAGCCCGGCCTCCTTGAGGCTCACGTCATGAGCCTGCGCGTACTTGGCGAGTTTTGCCGCCTCATCATAGCCTATGACAGGGCTCAATGCGGTCACTAGCATCAGGGAGCGCTTCACGGAGCGACGCAGGTTCTCCTCGATGGGCTCAATGCCCACCAGGCAATGCTTGCGAAAGCTCGACATCGCATCGGCCAGCAGGCTCATAGACTCCAGTAATGTATGAATAATCAGTGGCTTATAGACATTTAGCTGGAACTGCCCCTGGCTGGCAGCCATGCCCACAGTCGTATTATTCCCCATCACCCTTAGGCAGACCATGGTCAAGGCCTCGACCTGGGTGGGGTTCACCTTGCCCGGCATGATGGAGCTGCCGGGCTCGTTCTCGGGTATGCGAATCTCCGCGAGCCCGCAGCGTGGCCCGGAGTTCATCAGGCGCACATCGCTCGCCATCTTATACAGCGCAGTGGCCAATACCGTCAGTCGCCCGTGCAAGTCCGCGAGTGCATCATGGCCCGCCAGCGCCATGAACTTATTGGGCGCCGACTCGAATGGCAACTGCGTCAGCTCCGCGATCAGGAGTGCCACACTAGTAGCCCAGCGCTTATCGGTATTGAGCCCAGTGCCCACCGCGCTGCCGCCTAGGGCGAGCTGTCCCACGCCCTGCATGACCGCATCGAGCTGCGCTTGGGCATAATGTAATTGCGCCTGATAGGCCCCGAACTCCTGGCCGAGCGTCACCGGCGTCGCGTCCATCATATGGGTACGGCCGCTCTTGATTTGCTCGGCAAACTCCTCACTCTTGCTGCCCAATTCGTCGATCAAGGCCTGCAGCGAAGGCGCCAGAACACGCTGCCACAATTGCATAGTGGCGACGTGCATGACCGTCGGGAATACATCGTTGGACGACTGCGCCTTGTTGACATGATCGTTGGGATGCAGCGGGTAATTGCTGCCACGGGGTTGACCTGCGATCTCGTTCGCGCGATTAGCTATCACCTCGTTGACATTCATATTGGTCTGCGTGCCACTACCGGTCTGCCAGACGCACAGGGGAAACTGGTCGGCATGCTGCCCCGCCAGAATCTCGTCACACACTTGCACGATTAGCTTAGCGTGTGTCGCATCCAAGGCACCGAGGCCGAGATTGCATTGGGCGGCCGCTTTCTTAACCAGCGCGAAGGCCTTGATGAAATCCGGCGTGAACTTATCGTCCCCAATTGCGAAATGCGCAAGCGAGCGTTGAGTCTGTGCGCCCCATAGGGCTGCGGTGGGCACGCGAACCTCACCCATACTGTCGTGCTCAATGCGAAACTTATGGAGCTCGCTCATCACAGACTCCTACTCGAGCAATTGATCGAGCACGAAGGGCATGATGCCTCCGCGCGTGAAGTAGGCTAAGTCGTCCTCGGTGTCTAGGCGACACTTCAACGCACATTGGGTCTTCTCGCCCTTGCTCGTCACTATCTCCATCTGCACCATCTGCCCGGGGCTGAGAGAGGCTAGCCCAGTAATGCTGATAGTCTCAGTGCCATCGAGCCCAAGGCTCTTACGATTAGTGCCCTCCTCGAACTGCAAGGGCAACACGCCCATCCCCGCGAGATTGGAACGGTGGATGCGTTCGAAGCTCTCGGCAATCACCGCCTTGACGCCCAACAAGCGCGTGCCCTTGGCCGCCCAGTCGCGGCTAGAGCCAGTGCCGTACTCCTTGCCGGCAATCACCACCAGAGGCGTCGCCCGCTTCTGGTAACGCATCGCGGCCTCGTAAATGCTTGCCTGCTCCTTCTCGGGAAATATCTGGGTATAACCACCCTCGACGTTGCTAAGCATCTCGTTGCGAATACGGATATTGGCAAAGGTGCCACGCATCATTACTTCATGATTACCGCGCCGCGCACCATAGGAGTTGAAGTCCTTCGGCTTGATTCCGTGCTCTATCAAGTAGCGCCCCGCCGGGCTACTCTTGCCTATCGCCCCCGCTGGCGAGATATGGTCGGTGGTGACAGAGTCTCCCAGCAGCGCCAGCACGCGAGCCTCAATGATGTCTCCATGCAAAGGGGCCATGTCTTCCGAAAAGAATGGGGGGTGCGCAATATAGGTAGACTTGGGGTCCCACTGGTAAGTCTTGGACTTATTAACGGGCAGCGCATTCCACTCGGGATTGCCGTCAAAAACCTTGCCGTAGTCGCTGGTGAACATCTCGCGGCTAACCATGGCCATCGCCGCGCTGATCTCGGCGCTGCTGGGCCAAATATCCTTTAGATACACCGCGTTGCCTTGCTTATCATGCCCGAGGGGCTTGGAGCTGATGTCGATATTCATCGTCCCGGCCAGAGCGTATGCGACCACCAAGGGCGGTGAGGCCAGCCAGTTGGCGCGCACCTTCGGATGGATACGCCCTTCGAAATTACGATTGCCGGAGAGCACAGAGCAAGTAGTGAGGCCCGCGACCTCGATGGCCTCTTCGATGTCCTTGTCCAGTGGCCCGGAGTTGCCGATACAGGTCGTGCAACCATAACCCACTAGGTTAAAGCCGAGACCGTCGAGCGCGTCTTGTAGCCCGGCGGCGTGTAGATAACTCGTGACCACCTTAGACCCAGGGGCGAGGGAGGTCTTCACCCAAGGTTTGCACTGCAAGCCCTTCGCAAGCGCCTTCTGAGCGAGCAAACCCGCCGCCATCATCACGGCAGGGTTAGAGGTGTTCGTGCAAGAGGTGATCGCGGCGATCACCACATCGCCATCGTGTAGTTTGTAATCCTCGCCCACCACGGTGATGGACTTGCGTATATCGCCCTCCAATAGGTCTTCGATACGCTTCGGAATCTTGGGCAGAAGCACGCGATCCTGCGGCCGGCCCGGCCCCGCTAGGCAGGGCAGAACCTCATCGAGGTCGAGCGACTCGGTACTGCTATAGACAAGCTCCTCGTTGTCGCTGCGCCACAGACCCTGCTCTTTGCAATAGGCCTCCACAAGCGCGATAGTCTGCGCATCGCGCCCGGTCAGCTCCATGTATCGTAGCGTCTCGGCGTCCACCGCAAAAAAACTGCACGTGGCACCATACTCAGGAGACATATTCGCAATCGTGGCGCGATCGGCGAGAGAGAGAGAATCCAGACCTGGGCCATAGAACTCGACGAACTTACCGACGACACCGTGGGCACGCAGTTTCTCGGCGACCGTCAGCACAAGGTCTGTCGCCGTAACCCCTTCGCGAAGCGCCCCGTCGAAACGGAAACCAACGACCTCGGGGATCACCATCGCAGTGGCCTGGCCGAGCATCGCCGCCTCTGCCTCGATGCCGCCAACACCCCAGCCCAATACGCCGAGCCCATTGACCATCGTAGTGTGACTATCGGTGCCCACCAGTGTGTCCGGATAGGCGATCTGGCGTCCGTCCACCTCGGTCGAGAACACAGCCTTGGCGAGGAACTCGAGATTGACCTGATGGCAGATACCCGTGCCCGGAGGCACCACGCGGAAATTGGCGAAAGCCTCCTGACCCCAACGCAGAAACTCATAGCGTTCCCGGTTGCGCTCCATCTCGATCAGCACATTGTCTTTATAAGCCGAATCCATCGCGAAGTGATCGACGGTAACCGAATGGTCGATCACTAGATCCACGGGGCTCAGCGGGTTCACTCGCGTGGGGTCTCCGCCTCGCGCCGCGACCGCATCGCGCATCGCCGCTAGGTCTACTACCGCCGGTACGCCAGTGAAATCCTGCATTAGCACGCGCGCTGGCATGAAACTAATCTCGTGGGTTGAACTCTGAGTATCAGCCCACGCCAACATGGCCTTAATATCATCGACAGTGACCGAGGCGCTGCCTAGGCGGCGCAGCAGGTTCTCAAGCAGGATGCGCAGCGTGACGGGCAGGCGTTTAGATCCCGAGAAGCCCAACTCATCGAGCGCGTTTATGCTGTGATAGTCATACTCGATGTCGTTGACGCGCAGAGTGCGCAGTGTGTCTAGAGGCGACTCTTTTGCGGCAGAAGTTTGAAGTGTTTTAGCGCGTGAATCCGGTCTTGTAGCCATTATGAAACACCTATTTTTAGGGGACATTGAGCGAATCGCATTCAACGAAGAGTATACCCTAGCAGGGGCTAGGTGCGATAATCACCCTATGCATGTGACACCACAATCGCCAGAGCACTGCCAATCCGCGCCGATGAAGAAAATATCGAGAGTTCCCGTCCTTCGCACTGCGCTGTCTATCGCCTTCATCGCGATTGTGCAGCCCGTGTTTGCGCAAGCACCCGCTCCGAGCATCCGGATCAGTGGGGTGGGAGAGCGCCTTGAGGAAAACATCCGCGCCCATCTCAGCGTCGAGACCGAGCGCTGCAGCACCGAGGTGCGCAGACTCAATCGTCTCTTGCCGCAGATTAACTCCGACATCGAACGGGCGGCACAAGCGCTGGGTTACTACGGCGCTAGCTATAGTAGTGAGTTCATAGAGGCGAATGCCTGCTGGGCGCTCGATATCGCGATAAATCCGGGAGAACCAGTCTCTTTTGGCGAAGTTAGCGTCAATATCGCGCCAGATGATACCCGCTCACTGTCCGAGAACGACCCGTTCGCGACTTACCTAGAGGAATTCCCAATACGCCCGGGCAGCCAACTCGTGCATAGCGACTACGAGAATCTCAAGTCCTCTCTGAGCGCGATTGCGGTGGAGAATGGCTACTTCTCGGCGCGCTTTATCCGCTCGGAGCTGCGCGTCGACTTGCAGCGCAATCTCGCCGATGTCGCGATCGAGTTCGACCCCGGCGAGCGCTTTCGTTTTGGCGCGATCCGCATCACGCCGATCGAGGCACTCTCGGAACCATTTATCGCCCGCTTTGTGCCGTTCAGAGCTGGCGCGCCCTATTCCACCGACGCTCTCATCGAGCTGCGCGACAGCCTCAACGACAGCCAATACTTCAGCGAGGTAGCGGTGACTCCCCAACTGGACGCGTCCCTAGTCACCGGCGCCACGGGCTCGCGCGACGTGCCTGTGAATATCGACTTGAGCATGCGCCCACGCCGCAGCTGGTCGACGGGCATCGGGGTCACCACGGATATCGGCCCGCGTGTGACCTTGGCCTATGAGGATCGCTACCTTAATCGTTCTGGGCATCGCTTCAGTGGCGATGCGGCGCTCTCGCCGCTAGATCAGAGGGGCAATCTCACCTACAACATTCCACTGCGCGATCCGAGCACCGAGAGCATTAGCTTCTCGACCGGCCTCGTCGGCCAAGACAACGATACCTTCACCACCGATACCTTCAAGATTGGGGTCAGTTATCGCTCGAGTGTGGATGCCTGGATTCTAGGGGATGACTGGCTGCAGAATATCTTCACCAATTATCAGCACGAGACCTCCGAGATCAACGATGTGGTCGAGAGCTACAACCTCACCATTAACGGCATTAACTGGACCAAGACGCAAGCGGACGATCCCATCTACCCAACACACGGCTGGCGCCTCTTCACTCAAGTCAGTGGTGCATCGAACGCGCTATTCTCCGATCTTAGCTTCTTGCAGCTGTATGCCAGCGGCAAGTTTGTGTATGACATCGGCATCGGGCGTTTTCTCGTGCGCTCGGAGGTCGCCACGTCGATCGTCGGCGGCGTAGAGGAGCTGCCGGTGTCGATTCGCTATTTCGCCGGCGGCGATCAAAGCGTGCGCGGCTACCAATACGGCAGCATCGGGGCAGAGAACGATGACGGCGAAGTAATCGGGGGTAAGCACTTGCTTACCGGCAGCGTAGAGTATGACTTCCAGGTACGGCCCGGCTGGCGTGGCGCGGTGTTCTATGACACGGGCAATTCCTTCGCCGACTACAATAATCTAGTGCTGAAATCGAGCGTCGGGCTCGGCATCCGCTGGCAGTCTCCCATTGGCCCTATTCGCGTCGACCTCGCAAACGGGCTCGACGACGGCGGCGGTTTTCGTCTCCACATCACCATGGGCCCCGATCTATGAGTGGCGGGGACGAGATGGAACAACGCTCGCAGGACGTGGCGCCGACCTGGCGAGCCCGCCTCATCCGCTATAGCGCTATCGCTGTTGCGCTGCTGATGATTCTCTTGGTGGCGGTGTTGGCACTCATAAGCGCGCTGGTCGGAACCAATAGCGGCAGCGCATGGCTATTGAATTTTGGCTTTGCACAGCTACAGAGTGAAACGCGAGAACTTAGCTTCGAGCAGAGCCAGGGCACCCTACTCTCCGGCATGCGCATTCAGGCATTGCGCTATCGAGATGGCGAGAATGCCCTGTCTGTTGATTCCCTACAGAGCAGCTGGAACCCCATGAGCCTGCTCTCCGGCGAGTTCGTATTCGATCAACTCAGCCTCGATGGCGTGGCTGTGAATTGGCACAGCGCGCCCCAGCCCGAGACGGCTGAGGCCGTGAGTACCGACCCCTTTGCAGGGCTGCTGCCGCTGCCATTGAATATCGCGATTAATCGCTTCGCGCTGCGCAATGCCAGTATCGCATTCGATGACCTAGCCTATAGCGTCGATGCGTTGACCCTCAATGCGCGCCTCACGCAGCGCCACCTAAGGCTAGACAGCCTGCAGTTTGCCGCAACTCCCGTGCAGGTATCTGGCTCCATCGCGGCAGACCTACAGGAGGCCGTCCCGCTAACGCTCGACTTAAACTGGCTATATACCGGGCCGCTCCTAGAAGGTTTCGAGGAGGCCAGTGGCGAATTACGCGTTGAGGGCGACCTGAATCGCTTGCGCCTGAATCATGAACTGATTACGCCTGCGCAAATCAGCAGCCGTGGCGAGCTAGCATTAAACTTGCTAAACAGTGAGACGACGGAACGACGCTTCGAATTAAACCATCGCATCGACCCCCAAGTCCTCAGCTCCGCCGGCCTAGCGGGAGGGCGCCGCCTGCGCATAGATTCCGCGCAAATCACGACACATGGCAGCTTCGAGGCGATACGATTCTCGGGCGATGCCAGTGTCACCGCCGAAGACCCACTCGGCCAGAACATCGTCCCGCCCCTAGACTTACAGTGGGCGACTCGCTGGTCAGGGCAGAGTCTAGAGGTAGAGACTCTTATCGTGACTAGCGCCACTGGTCGCATCGCCGTGAACGGCATGCTGGGTTGGCAGGACGGCTTAAGCGTAGACGCGCACCTAGACGTGCAGGAACACAACGGCGAGCAGTACCAGCCCTTTCTACCAGAGGGGCTAATCATTGGCGCACTCAACGGTAGTGGCGATTTACACTTGCAGCAAAGCGCTAACGGTTTCGAAGGCGAGCTGCGCATCATCGACGTGACCGGCGAACTCAATAACTATCCGCTCAGCGCGCAAGGCAACCTCGTCTATGGCCAGGACGGGCTACAGGTCGACGATCTGCGCGCCGCCAGCGGCAGCACTACCCTCTCGCTCACCGGCAATTGGTCACAGACTATCTACCTGAACTGGGAAATTGACGCCTCCGACCTTGGCACACTCTCTCCCCTGCTCTCCGGCAGCATCGATGCTACCGGCACGCTGCGCGGCACTCCCGAGGCACCGCAGATCAACCTCGACGCGCGCGGCAATGGGCTTAATTTCGCGGGCACTCGCATCGACAGTTTCCGCGCCAATGGCGAGTACCTCAACAATCGTAATGTGGTCGAGATCGACGCCATCGGCATCGAGACTAGCGGCGAGAACCCACAGCGCATCGACTCCGTTGCCTTGTCGGCACAGGGAACACCTGCCGACCATCAAGTCACATTCGCTGTCCGCGCACCTCTGGGAGAGTTTGATCTAGCGCTAAGGGGAGCGGTGCAATTCGAAGAGCCGCTACAGTGGAGCGGGAGCATGCGCGATGGCCGCATTCTCAGCGACCTCGGTCAGTGGCAACTAGAGGGCGAACCGACCCTCACCATAAGCGCAGAGTCTGTCACGCTAAGCCAGCAATGCTGGCTGCAGGAACAGAGCACACTCTGTCTAGACGCGCTCTGGGCCAGCACTGGTGCAATCACCGCGAACCTTCAATTACTTGACTACCCCTTGAGTCATTTCAATGCCCCGATCACCGGCGTACAGACCGATCAAATGGTCGCTGCGTTATTGCCGCAATTACCAGAGGGTAGCCGCGCCGAGGGCAGCCTACGCGTAGAGGCCAGCGCAACCGGCACGCTCTCCGCTGACCCGACCGCTCTTACCCTGCGCTTCAATGTGGATGCCGGCGAAGGCATGATTCACGTAGAGCCAGTAGTCGCAGAAGTAGACGACTTGGCCACTGTCGAGGCCGAGCCATTAGAGCCTCAGACCTTCCATTGGCGCAATGCCCAGATCGATGGCACGCGCAACGACAACGAGTGGCAGATCACGAGCACCCTGGACTTTTATCAGCCCAATCTCGCCGACAGCGGCATGTCCGTGCAGGGCAATGCCGACGCTGCATTGACTGTGCGCGCGGACCAGAGCTTGGACGGGCGCGTCGACCTTGCCTTCGACGACCTAAGCTGGATAGAAGCCTTCCTGCCCACCTTGCAGAACACCCAAGGGCAATTACAGGGCCTCACCCTGATCTCCGGCTCTATCGCCGCCCCTCGCTTCGGCGGTAATCTTGCGCTCACTAATGCCGCTGTCGATATCCCGGGACTGGGCCTAGAGTTGCGGGATATTGCGGCGAATGTCACCAGCGATATCAACCAAACGGTCGCGATTCAGGGGCATGCCACCTCGGGCGACGGCACGCTGCAATTCTTCAGTGAGATAAACACGCCTTTAACGCCGCAGCGAAGCTTCGAGATCAGCATCGACGGCGATAATTTTACCCTAGCAAATGACGCGGAGATTCTAGTCAAGATCTCTCCCGACCTTCGGGTCACCGGTAACTCCAGCAGCCTGAATATTACTGGCACGCTCACACTTCCGGTGGTCGATGTGCAACTCACCGAATTACCAGAGTCGGCTATCGATGTCTCTACTGACACCGTCATCGTAGACAACGGCCCGCAGAGCCCTACTGTGCGCAACGCCGCGCAGGCGGACCGCGGCATTCTCAGCAACTTAGACATGACTGCCGAGGTCTCCATTAAATTGGGAGATGAGGCACGCTTCAGGGGTTTCGGCTTGGATGCACAACTCGCCGGCGCCCTCGAGATCACGCAGCGCGATACTGGATCGCCGCTCACCTATGGCGAGTTGACAGTCGTCGAGGGCTACTATGAAACCTATGGCCGCCGCCTCGATATCGAACACGGTAAATTGTTGTTTTTCGGCAGCATGGGCAACCCCGCCCTCGATATTCGCGCGGTCCGCGAGACAGAGGACGTGAAGGCTGGTGTGCAGATGAACGGTACGCTGCGCAACATCCGTAGCCAGCTATTCTCCACCCCCTCTCTGCCCGACAGCGACATCTTGGCGGTGCTAATTACCGGCAAACCATTCGCCGAGATGGGCAATCAAGACAGCAACGCGCTGGCCGGGGCAATCACGAGCCTCGGGATCAATCAGGGCAAGTCCTTTACCAACCAGGTGCGCTCGCAGCTGGGCCTCGACACCCTGGCGATCAATAGCACCGGAGACACCAGCAATAGCAGCCTCACCCTAGGCAAATACCTCACGCCTAAGATCTTTATTCGCTACGGTGTCGGCCTCTTCGAGACGGAGTCTACGCTCGCGGTGGATTACAGCATTAGCGATCGCATCAAACTCGAGGCGAAGTCCGGCAGTAGCCAGAGTGTCGATATTAAGTACACCGTCGAACGCTAATAGCACTGGCTGCTGGCCCTTGAAATTTTTCACCACCTCCCTTATTTTTTAGAGCACGGAGCCATTGGCCCGCATCCGGCAATTCATTTCGTGACGAATTTAATGAGGTGAACAGATGCAACTTAACAAACGCGCTTTACTCACAACCGCACTGACCTGCTCTGCCCTGCTTGGCAGCCTCTGGATCGGCATAACGCTGGGGCGCTCTCCAGTTCTGCTCAATACCCAAGCACAAGACTACACGCAAGACAGTCGCCAGAGGATCCTCGACAAGCTCGAGAGGTCTGCAGCGCAGCAGGCACAAATCCAGCCATCGCTCTTAGATCCGTTCACGCAGATGCAGCAGCGCATGGATCAACTCTTCGGGAGCATTGGCACTGATCCTGCGCTATTTAATCTCGGCGGTATTGGTTTAGGAACAGGTTTCGCGAATACTCCCCCGGCTCTAATAGAAGTGGAAGAGTCCAAAGATGAGTACCGGGTGGTGATCTCACTTACTCAGGACAGCGATGTGGAGCTGGCGACAGAGCTCGACGACAACACGCTCTCGATCTCTGCGCAGGTCCGCACCGAGGTGCAGAACAACAACGGCGGCCGACAGATGAGCAGCACCAGTATGCGTCAACTCTCGCGCGCCATTCCCTTCAACTCGCCGGTGGATGCCACGGGAATGCAGACCGAGAGATCGGACTCTGCAGTGGTGATCAGAATCCCAAAACTATCGTGAGCCTGCGAAGGTCAGGCTCACAGCGATGCCTGACCTTTGCAGTGCGGCGAGCTCGACAGCAGCGCCTAGCGCCGCGCTTGCAACCACCAGTAGAGAGTCGATGAGACCAGTGGGGCCGCATCTTGCTGGACGAAGTGGCCTGCCCTAGGCACTGTCACGATCGTGGTATCCGCGTCGATCCAGTCCCAGGTGTTGTTCAAGCCGTCGGAGTGCAGGGCGGTATCGGCGAGGCCATGGAAGATCAGCACGGGCATCTTCAAATGCGGCACGGGTGGGGGCGCGGGGATCTCGGTGCTGGCCTCGCGCAAGGTCGGATAGTTCTGTTTGTAGAAGGCCAGCATGGCGTCGAAGTCGGAAAGCTCGAATGCCTCTATGTAGCGCTTCCTCGCCTCGGGATCTGTCACCCAACCGGACAGTGTCTGCGGCGTCATCGGCATGCCGAAGAAGATGTCTGGATCACTAGGAGAGCCCGCTTGAAAGCGCTGCGCATAGGCGGTGCTGGCGCGTTGGGTAGGGTTGATGGTCAACTCACGCAGCTGCCCCACTGGATGGGGTAGATTCAGAATGACCAGCTTATCCACCATCTGTGGGTAATTGAACGCGAACTGCCAGGAGACCGCTCCGCCCCAATCGTGCCCCACAATGATCGCCTTCTCTTGCCCGAAATGACGGATTACCGCGGCGACATCCGCGATCAGCAGAGGCATGGCGTACTGCTCCTCGCCCTCGGGTTTATCGCTGCGATTATAGCCGCGCTGATCGATCGCCACGACCTTATAGTCCCCCTTCAAGGCCGTCATCTGTTCGCGCCAGCTATACCAGAAGTCCGGAAAACCATGAATCATGATGACGAGCGGTCCCTCACCTATGCTGGCATAGTGAATCTTAACCCCGTCGCTGTCCGCAAAACCGTGCTCTACCTCATCCCAGATATCGGCACGCGCCACACTCGGCGCTGCGAAGTTGAACATCGACATGATTAACACCGCAAAACCCATTCGTCTTTTCATTAACATTGGTCTACCCCCCTTTTACATTCGTATTGAATGAACATGATAGTGAGTTTGCAAACAGCTGACCATCGCCTAGATGTCGACACCGGAAATAGGCTATTCTTCGAGGCCTTTTGATTCACAGACAGGGCCCACCGAATATGATCCAGACCGCACAGACCAGCATCAACAACTTCTTTCGCATGGAATCGGCGAGTGGCATCTTACTCATGTTCGCCGCGGCGCTGGCGATGATATTGGCCAACTCCCCTCTCGATGTTTGGTATGCCCTGATAATCGACACCCCAGTACAGGTGAGTCTTGGCGAGCTCGTCGTCGCCAAGCCGCTGCTGCTGTGGATCAACGACGGCTTAATGGCGATTTTCTTCTTCCTCGTCGGGCTTGAGCTCAAGCGGGAAGTCATGGAGGGCGAACTATCGGACATGCGCAAAGTCGTATTGCCCGGCTTCGGGGCGATCGGCGGAATGCTATTCCCGGCGGCAATCTACCTCTTTATCAATCGCGGCGACGACGCTGCCACCTCGGGCTGGGCAATTCCGGCGGCGACCGACATTGCATTCGCCCTTGGCATTCTTTCCTTACTGGGCTCACGCGTGCCTATTAGCGTGAAGATATTCCTAACCTCTCTGGCCATCTTCGACGACATCGGCGCAATCATAATCATCGCGGCGTTCTATACGGCGCAGATATCGCTGCTCTCGCTGCTTATCGCCGGCGTCTGCATCCCTATCCTCTTTGCACTCAATCGCGCCGGCGTCACATCGCGCAGCATCTACCGCATGGTGGGAATCGTGATGTGGGTCGCGATGCTCAAATCGGGTGTCCACGCCACATTGACTGGCGTGATTCTGGCCTTATTCATCCCCATGCGCGACAAAGCCGATCCCGACGCGCGGCCATTGCAGGAATGGGAATACGACCTGCACACCCTAGTCGCCTTCGTCATACTGCCAGTGTTCGCCTTCGCCAATGCGGGCATCAGCCTTGCCGGTGTCGGCCTAGAGCAGGTCATGCATGGCGTTCCACTAGGCATCACCTTAGGACTTTTCTTGGGCAAACAGATCGGCGTGTTTAGCATGTGCTGGATAGCGATTAAGTTGAAACTAACCGACATGCCCGAGGGCATGAATTGGGTGTCGATGTATGGCACCGGCATCTTATGCGGCATCGGGTTCACGATGAGTCTATTCATCGGCTCTCTTGCCTTCGAGAGCACCGGTGTGGATAGGATCTTCGACGAGCGACTAGGCATTCTCATCGGCTCGCTTCTTTCGGGAATCGTTGGATACCTATTGCTGCGCTACAACATGAATAAAGAAGCGAAGAGTTAGAGGTGGCACTTCCCAAGCACCGAGTGCACCGCTGGAGCGGAATCGCACTCCTGACACCCTTGCTGGCCTGGTGCCTAACGGGCTTAGTATTCCTCATCCAGCCAGGCTATGGCGCCGCCTATGAGGCATTGCCGGTGCGCAGCTATGCCTTGACCGAGCCCTTGACGATTAGTCCGCAAGAGGGCTGGCTCGAATATAGGGTCCTGCGCAGCAATTTAGGCACTCATGTGCTGGTGCGCAGCGCCGCCGGCTGGCGCAATCTGGATGCCGCCACGCTAGCGCCTTTCCAGGCTGACGAGCAGCAACGCCGCGCCTTGATAAACGACGCCATCGCACTCAAGACCGAGCGCTACGGCGAGCTACTCGACTCCAACGCAGCGCCCTACCTCACTAGTACTGGCGCCACAATTAGCCTGCAATGGAACACCCTAAGCCTGCAACAGAATGGTCTCGATACGAGGTGGATAGACCGCATGTATCGCGTGCACTACCTGCAGTGGACTGGCATCAAACCCCTAGACAAGGTCTTGGGGGTATGCGGCCTATTACTCTTGATCCTCATCAGCGTGACGGGGGTCCGCCTGCTGCTGAGGGCGAATAGCACAGGGAAGGATAAGCCTAGCGTAGCGCCGCGCTCGTAATCTCGAAACTGCTGGTGCTGCCACCCAGCGTCGACGACATCTTCGTGGCCATCGCGAAGGACCCGAAGTCGCTCACCTCGAGCAGGATCGTGGTACTTGCACCATCGCCTATCTGCAGCGCGAGGGTTTGCACATTCAAGCCAGAGATCACACGTGCCTGTGTCTTCTGGGTAACGGCGGCGCGGTCTTGTAGAGTGTCATTCAGCGCCGCCCGTACCGATGGGGCATCGGCCGCCCTCAGCGCGAGCAACATGCCACTGACAAGGCCAGCACCTACCGCATTGGATGCGGGCATCACGAAGTCATAGCCGTTCTGGCGTAGTTTAACAATCGTGCCCTGCGCATCCACCCACATCTTGTAGACCACAGGCGCCGACAGGTTACTACCTGACAGAGTCAGGGCGACGACATCTGTCGTAACGCCATTCACCGGCTCCTGACCCTGTGTTTCGAGCGCAACCGCTGCCTGGACAGTGGCGAAGGAGCTCACCGTCCCGTAACTCAAGGTGATAGAACTGAAATAGCCAAGCAGGTCGAGCAGCGTATTGCCGGTAGTGACGTTCTTAAACAACTCGCTAGCGCCACCGCTACCTGTACCGCCTCCTTGCAACGTGATAAGCGCATCGGCCACCTTGCCCTGATACTGTACCGTCGCGCCGAACGGGCCGCCCAATAGATACAGATCGGGTCCATTTATGCCTAGGTAAACGCCACTTGCTGAATAGTATTTATAGAAGAAACCGTCGAATGTACGCCAGCTCGTGGGGCCCGTGAAGAGCTCTGGGTAACGCTGCTGTGCGAGGCCCACTAAGCTAGTCGCGCTCTGGCCGACAACGCTATCACTCACCGCCGAACCCGGTAGGTCCTGCGCCACACCATTGACCGCCACACAAAGTACGATCATTCCCAGAAAGCCTCTCCACAACGGCATCACTGACAACATCACCAAGCCCTCACTACGAAATCGAAGATTCCCAGCGCACTGGGTCGAGAGGATATTAGTTAGGTCGGTGGCACTGCACCACCCCGCGTTGTGGGGGGCTGAATGAATCCTTGCGCCTTCCGAACAAACAATGCGCCATGGCGCCATGCCTTGGAACACTCGGCACCGGTGAGGCTCATAGAATTTGCTTCGTTTAGGGCAATAAAAAAAGGGCGCCTCCCGAGGGAGACGCCCTTTGATTTTGCTACACCGGATAAACCGGCATGCGCGTATCGCTCTTACATCTCGTAAGTGACACGTGCGTAGACCATGCGGCCTGTTGGGTCATATAGAGTCGATTCCATACCACCTAGCATTGGCACTTTCTGTGGCAAGCGGTCGAACAGGTTACGTGCACCAACAGTGAACGCGAACTCGCCGCCCAAAGCTTCCAACTGGCTGAAGTTGTAAGACGCATCTACGATAGTAGAGGCATGCAACTCAGAAGTAGCGCGGTAGTTGCTGAATGGCAACGCACGCTGGAAGGAGAATGGGTTTGCGTCGAATACCATGTCGTCGATGTAGCGTACAGTGACGTTTGCACTGTGCTGTCCCATCAACCAACCCATATTCAGGTTTGCTTTCCACTCTGGCATTGGAGGTACTGCGCCAGTGTTATCGTTCTGCAGGCCTTTGCCTTCTACAACAGGACGGTCAACTGACAACTGGTACTGGTATGAATCGACATAAGTCGCATTCAGACCGAGATTGAACATGCCGATGTCGCCAACAGAGAAGCGGTAAGACCAATTCAAGTCATAGGCCTTCACTAGCATGCTTGACGCATTCGAGTCACCTGAGTAGATGCGATCGATCTGTGCCATGTTGTTCGGGTCACGCACGATGCGCTTGTCCGAACGTGGATCAGCATTCCATGCAGCAACCTGTGCTAGCGTTGGCTTATCAGTCCCGCTGAAGCCAGTGGCTTGCTTGAAGTTGAAGAAGTCAGCGCTCAATACATCGTTAGTTGTAGAGGCGATGATACGATCGGTGAAGTCAGTCTCGCTATAGTCAACAGACACCATCATGCCTTCGATCAAGTCTAGCTCGAAACCAACGCTCAATGTATCGGCAGACTCAGGCACCAATAGTGGGTTACCGCTCGAGCAGTTTGCAGTGAATGCCGCAAAAGAAGTGAACGGGTCAGCCACGTTTGTCAGACCACAGGACTCTGGATCGTTCAACTGCGACAATGAAGGCGCAACGAAAGAGGAGCCCGCGCTCGCACGCAGTGTCAGACGGTCGATTGGCGTGTACACGATGCCGTACTTAGGATCGGTAGAGCCCTGACCAGTAGAGTAAGACTCGTCACGAAGTGCCAAGCTCAACTCTAAGTTGTCTAGAAGTGGCAATGAAAGCTCTGCGAAGTATGCATCTACAGAACGACCATCGCTATTCGGGAACAGTTGCGCGCCGATGAACACGTCACCAGTCAAGCTGTGCAATGAAGGCACGTTGCTGAAACGGTCTTCACGACGCTGATAGCCGAATGCTGCACCGATAGTGCCGCCTGGTAATTCGAAGCCGCCTGGAGAGATTACACCGTTCAACACTAAGTCGAATGTCTGCAGCTTGTCTTCGTCGTTAACACGATTCTGTACATACGTAGAATCAGCAACTGCCTGAGTGTTCAAGTTTGAACCATCGGCAGAAACGAAGGGGTTGAAACAGGCTTCGCGGTCGTTGACCACGTCACAGTTCAAGCCTTGTGTCAGTGCAGCCAAGCTGAAGTTGTTCGCCATGCTCTTATCCTGCTGATAAGAGAAGGTGTATGTCGCATTACCGCGCCAGTCGTTCAGGTAGGGTACTGCGAAGTCAGCCTTGAATGCTTGACGCACACCGCGGATATAGGCATCGCCCACAGTAGCGCCATCAGCACCTAACTGCGAAGGCAACGTCCCTTGCTTACCCCATGGGCGCCACGCGCCGAAAGTCACGTCTTCGTTGAACGCGATGCCGGCAGGATCAAGAATTACCACACCTGAAGCATTGCGATCCGGAACGCCGTCGCCGTTCGCATCAGCTGCGAACAATGGAGCACCAGTTGAGGATACTGCACGGAAAGGGTTACCGGGCAACTCGCCACGAATACCTGGCAACTCGCTTACGCGACCACCTGGGTTAGAGGGTGAACCACGGTTATAGTTACGACGTGAGAAGTAGCTAGTCTGAGCACTGATGCTCAAGTCTGGGCTTACGTCATAAGACAAGTTGAGGAATGCTGTACCCGTGTCTTGCTTTACACGGTAGTCCCAGAATTCACCGAAGTCATACCAGCACTGGCCACCGAAGGTGAAGCCATTTGGGTTGTTGCCAACTTGCGTTGGATCTTCGCGCGTGCCGCCACAGCTTGGATCCGACTTGAGCGCAGTTGTACCAGTCAAGTTGCCAGCCGCATCGCGTCTTGGCACTAGGTAACGACCTGGGTTTGGAGTAGATGAAGAAGTAAGACCTGCATTCATCTGATCAGGACGGTCGATCATCTTCAGGCGACCGTTAGTACGCCAATCTGCCGCTGCAACGATGTTGATGCCGTTCCACTCAGTACCGGCCAAGAAGCTGATAGTAGTGTCTTTGTAATCACCACGGCTATCGCCCTGCTGATAGAGTTCTACCTTCACGCCATCGTAAGAAGTACGAGGCACGAAGTTAACAACGCCTGCTACCGCTTGCGAACCGTAGAGAGCCGCGGCGCCGTCGGTCACGATGTCGAGACGCTGAATCGCGATCTGTGGCAGGAAGGTGTTGACGTTATTGCTGATAGTACGCATGCCGTCGACTAGAGTCAGAGTAGCACCCTCGCCAAGGCCACGCAGGTTGACGCCAGTTGCAGTGCTAGATGCGCCAGTCAAAGAGTTCTGAGTAACCGATGAACCCTGGTTGAAACTCAGGTTGGCGACCACGTCGCCCATGTTAGGTGTACCCTCAGCTGCAAGGTCATCTGCAGTGATCTGAGTGATTGGAGATGCTGCGCGGAAACCTTCAGTACGACGAATGAAGGAGCCAGTAACAACTACTTCTTCAACTTCGGGTGCCTGGGCAAGTGCAGCGCCGCTGATTTGCAGCAAGGAAATGGAAATGGCTGCACAAAGCAACTTTTTCTGTGGAAATGGACTGCTAAACTTCATATTGCGACCTCTAAAATTTTATTGTGGCCCCCCGATCTCGATCTCCGCTGTTTAAAAATCCTTTGCGGCGCCGGGTGGTCGTTTGATTTAGAACAAAGGCTGCCTGTAACACGTCACAACTACTAGAAATCTCATCCTATGCGACACCAGAACCGTATATTTGTGGACGGGCCTATAGCTCTAAATCGATTTTTACTCTCCCTCGAAAAGACCCAAACGCAAGGCGTAGGTATTCCGGGCGCTGAATATAACATTGGAGGAGTTCATGTAAAGCAAAAAAGACACATTCTTTAAAAATGCATTTATTGCTTGACAGAGCAATGGCGGGTATGTGACCCCTTTAGACAGGGACTATTGACCCCTATTGAATTGTTTCAGATATTTGACAGACATAGATATTTCAGCTCGAGGTACTCTTCGATGCCATATTTAGACCCCTCTCGGCCTAGCCCAGATGCCTTGACACCCCCGAACGGCGCGACTTCCGTGGAAATTAGGCCGGTATTTATGCCGACCATGCCATACTCCAGCGCCTCGGCCACCCGGAACACTCTCGCGAGGTCTCGCGAGTACAGATATGAGGCCAGGCCGAATTCGGTATCGTTCGCCATTTCAATAACTTCCGCCTCATTCTCAAAGCGTATTAACGCGGCAACGGGGCCAAAGGTCTCTTCTTTAGTGAGCAGTGCACTCTGGGGCACATCTACGAGGACTGTTGGCTGAAAATAGAGGCCGCCCTTCTCGTGGGGCTTGCCCCCAAGGGTCAGTTTGCCCCCTTTATCGAGCACATCCTGAATATGCTCTTCCACCTTCTCCATCGCCTCGGTGTTGATCAAGGGGCCAAGATTCACTTCCGAATCAAGGCCATAGCCCACTTTTAGGCGATTAACGGCAGCCTGCAGCTTGTCAGCGAACTCCTCATAGACGCCCACCTGCACATAGAAGCGGTTCGCACACACACAGGTCTGCCCGTTATTGCGAAACTTGGAGACGATAGCGCCGTCTACGGCGGCGTCGATATCGGCATCGTCGAAGACGATGAAGGGCGCATTACCGCCCAATTCTAGGGATACTCTCTTTATGTCTTGGGCGCACTGCGCCATCAGCTCGCGGCCGATCTGTGTGGATCCGGTAAAGGAGAGTTTACGCACCGCTGGATTACTGGTGAGTTCCGCCCCTATTTTCTTGGCGCTACCGGTCACCACATTCAATACGCCGGGGGGAATCCCCGCGCGCAGGGCCAGCTCTGCCAATGCCAACGCCGAAAACGGCGTCTGCGAGGCGGGTTTCACCACCATGGTGCAGCCCGCGGCGAGCGCAGGGGCCGCCTTGCGCGTCAGCATCGCTGCCGGGAAGTTCCACGGCGTAATGGCCGCGGTCACTCCAATCGGCTGCTTGATCACGATAATGCGCTTATCGGGCTGATGGCCTGGGATGGTATCGCCATAGACCCGTTTCGCCTCTTCGCTAAACCATTCGATGAACGAGGCAGCATAGGCGATCTCGCCACTGGACTCAGCCAGCGGCTTGCCCTGCTCGAGCGTCATCAGCCGCGCCAGATCGTCCTGATTCTCCATGATGAGCTCGAACCAGCGCCGCAAGATCACCGCCCGCTCCTTCGCCGTCTTGGCACGCCACTTAGGGAGGGCGAGCTGTGCCGCCTCGATCGCGTGGCGCGTCTCCACCACCCCCATACTGGGCACGGTGCCAAGCAGCTCTCCGGTGGCTGGATTGTGCACCTCCAAAACGGCATCGTTGACAGCACGCTCCCACACACCGTCTATGCAACAGCGTTGGCGAAACAGCTTGATGTCTTTAAGTTGCGGTTCTGAATTTGGCATCTGAACTCCTATTGCACTTGGCTGCGATCGATAAAGCCCGCATGGTTTGGCATCTCGATCTTTGGCAAGCTGGCACTATCGACAACGACGTCTTCGTCCACGAGGCCGTTTAAATGAAGAATATACGCGACGACCTGATAGACCTGCGTATCGCTCAAGGATTTGGGCGCAGTCGGTGGCATCGCGCGGCGCACATAGTCGTACAGCGTGCTGGTGTAGGGCCAGTAACTGCCCACCGTGAGCAGCGCAGGCCTCGAGGTAGTAGAGCCACCGACGAGTCCGGGCACTCCTGCCCCGCCCTGCCCCTCTAGCCCGTGACAGGCCGCACATTGTTGTATGTAGACCTCTTTGCCCTGAGCAGCCGTTCCGCTGCCGCTGGGCAGCCCCTGGCCATCGGGGCTAACGATAAGATCCCACCCCTGCAGCTGTGCCTCGCTGACAGGCGTGCCCAAGGAAGGCGTCTCCTGCGCGACTAGCGCGGCACTGAGCAAGGCACTACAGGCTAGGGCGAACAACTCTCTGCGCTTAGGCATAGACATTTTTCACCTCCCCCTGCGCGGATACAGACCAACTCTGTATGCCATTGAAATGGTAACGATTTACAGCATCGTAATTGGCTAACACGGTGGCCCGGGTCGGCTGCACTTGCCCCGTCGAATCCGTCGCCCTGCTCTGCAGCACTGCGGGGCCGCCCTCCCAGAGCCACGGGATGCGGAATCGCGTCAGCGCCAAGTCTTGCCCGGTGCCGTCCAGATGCGCATCGGCCCAGCTGCGCCCCCCATCGGCGGAGACCTCGACCCGCGTAATGGCCCCACTGCCTGACCATGCCACGCCCGTGACCTCGTGCAGGCCCTGTCGGCGCAGGCTCATCTGCCCGGAGGGCGAGGTAATCAGGGACTTCACGCCCATGGGGTAGGTGAATTGCAAGGCCTTCCCATCCGGCAATAGGTCCGTGTACTTGGAGGTCTCATCGCGGAAATTGGCCGGCCCATCGGCGAGCTTGATCTGTGTCAGCCACTTAACGCTCACATTGCCCTCCCAGCCGGGCACGAACAGGCGCATGGGATAGCCTTGCTCCGGGCGTATGGGCTCGCCATTCTGATACAGCGCGATAAACACATCGCGAAGCGCCTTGTTCAGGGGTATCGAGCGCCCCATGCTGGCTCCATCGGCGCCGGTCGAGGTCACCCACGTCGCCCCGTCCACTATGCCCGTCTCGTCTAGCAATGAGGCGAGGCTCACACCCGTCCACTCAGAGCAGGAAAGAAGGCCGTGAATGGCCGCAGCACTGCTGTCCCCGGCCGTCGCCCCGGTATTCGCACCACTATTTCCCGAGCACTCGAGGAAGTAGATGCGGGTCTGCATCGGATAGGCGAGCAAGTCCTCATAGGAAAACTCTAGCGGCTGGCGCACCATGCCGTGAATCACTAAGCGGTGCTGGGCAGGGTCGATAGCAGGAATCCCAGAGTGATGCCGCTCGAAATGCAGGCCGTTCGGAGTGATGTTGCCCTGCAATAGGTGCAAAGGGGTACGCGACACGCCCGAACCTGGCAGGACCGCGCTAGGCGCACCGGCCAGACGCTGATAGGAATTGGCGAAGGAGGAAGGGCTGCCATACCCAGAGGGGTCACGCCCAGGCACCTTTGACCAGCCCGGTATTTCGACTCTAGTGCTATCGGCAGCCATTACAGAGCTAGCGATAAGGCCTCCCGCTCCGGCCAAGCCTAAACCAAGCAGATGGCGCCGATTGATCAAGCCGTTTGCCGCCACATGCTCCAAACTTTCTTTATTGTTCTGATTATTGATTTCGCTCATGAGAACCTCATGCTGCACTTGGTGAAGAAAATGAATAGCTGCTAATGTTGCCCCTCGAATCCAGCGGACTGACCGAAAGCCTAAATGATGCACTTCTCAAAAGCCATAGCGATTACCATGCTTGCTTTGCTCGCTTTGTGCATACCCGCAGTCGGCAGCTTAGCCGCCCAAGAGCCTGTGGCAATGCTGAGCTGGGACAGCCGTAGTTTCGAAGGAACGACCGAGTACAGCGCGGTCAATCTAGAGGGCGAGATCGTGTTGCAAGCCGTCGCTAACGATAGTGCCAGCGCCCTATATCGCAGCCAGCGCGTCGACCTTACACAGACTCCTTATCTGCATTGGCGCTGGCGCATTGAACAAAACCAAGCGCTAGACAAAGATGAACGCAGTAAGAGCGGCGACGACTACCGCGTCCGCGTCTACGTCGTGCGCCGCAATGGCTGGGCCTTCTGGCGGACGCAGGCCATTAACTATGTCTGGTCGAACGCTCAGCCCAGTGATAGCCGCTGGCCCAACCCCTTTGCAGGGGAGGCCGTGCAGATGTGGGCATTGGATAGCGGTTTGACCAAGGCAGGGCAATGGCAGACCCATGTTCGAGACATCAGGGAAGACTGGTTCACAGCCTTCGGGGAGCGCATCGAGAGTCTCGACGGACTCGCCCTGATGACCGACACCGACAATGCTGGGGGCAGCGCCCGCAGCTGGTACGCTGACATTCACTTCAGTGCGTCGCCCTGAAGTTTCATAGTAAGAATTGCACACAGGGAGAGACATATGGGAACTATTACCTTTCACGGAGCCGCACAAGAGGTTACCGGCTCGTGCCACCTAGTGGAGTCTCCTGCAATAGGCCGAGTGCTGCTCGATTGCGGCATGCGCCAAGGCGGCGATGCATTGAATCGCATTCAGGACGAGGGCTTCCCCTTCGAGCCCAGCAGCATCGATGCCGTCATTCTCTCCCATGTCCACTTAGACCATTCCGGCTTACTGCCTACTCTAGTTAATCTTGGCTTCAGTGGTCCGATCTATTGCACCCATGCGAGCAAAGGCCTCCTGCGCATTCTGCTCGAGGACGCCTCTGGTCTTTACCACCGCGACCTGGAGCACGAGAACCTGCGCCGCAAACGCAGCGGGCGACCCCAGCTGAAAGAAGAATATTCCGAGAAAGATGTGGCACAAGTGTTAAAGCTCTGCGAGAGCAGCCCCTACCGCACAGCAGTTAAAATTACACCCGACGCCACGCTATGTTTCCAAGATGCAGGCCATATCCTAGGCTCAGCAATAGTCGAGCTGGACTTGACTGAGAAGGGGCAGACTCGGCGCATTGTCTTCTCAGGCGACCTAGGCAAATCCGACTCAGTCCTAATGAACGATCCGACGGTTGTCGAACATGCGGATATCCTCTTGATGGAGGGCACCTATGGTAATCGCAATCACCGCAGCATAGACAACACCGTGGAGCAGTTAGAGCAGATCTTGCACGAGACCTGGGAGGCTGGCGGCAACGTCATGATCCCATCGTTCGCCGTCGGCAGGGCCCAGGAAATCATCTATCACCTTGGCTGCCTGTATCACGCTGGCAAACTGGACAATTGGCAGGTATTCCTCGACAGCCCAATGGCGATCGAGGTGACCTCCGTCTACGATCACTGGCTCAAGATTCTAGACAGTGAAGACGTACACTGCTTGGACAAATTTGGCAAAGAGTCGCTCGAGCTTTTCCTGCCCACACTGAACCTGACCAATAGTTCAGAGGAGTCCATGGCGATCAATAAGATCAAGAAAGGCGCCATCATCATTGCCGGAAGCGGCATGTGCACGGGCGGACGCATCCGTCATCACTTCAAGCATCGCATCTGGAATGAGAAGAACACCGTGTTGATCATTGGCTTCCAGGCCTTCGGTACACTCGGCCGCCGCCTCGTCGACGGAGAGAAGAGTTACCGCATGTTCGGCGATGAATACATCGTGCGTGCCCGCATCGAAACCCTCGGGGGCTTCTCCGCTCACGCGGGACAGAGCGAACTCATAGAGTGGGCGACGCAGTTCAAAGACAAACCCCGTTTGATCCTAGTACATGGCGAGGCGAGCGCACTGGAGGCCCTCTCACTTAAGTTTTGGGAAGACCATGAGATTCGCTGTACCGTGCCTAGCCTGGGTGAATGCATTAACTTTTGAGCGAAGCTATGAGCACAGCAATGGAGCAATCGGGGCTTGACGAGTCTACGACGCAAGTAAGCACCCCCTTCGCCCTTTCCGAGGCACAACTTTTGACCGCGCTGGGTAGCCAGCGCGCGGGACTGAGTAGCAGCGAAGCCCAGGCGCGAGCACTGCGCTACGGTCCCAATCTACTCCCCGTTGCCGGCACCACTCCCGCATGGAAAAGGCTACTGCGACAATTTCGTAGCCTCTTCATCTATGTGCTGCTCGCCGGCGCACTCATCAGTTATTTCCTTGGCCACTACGTAGACGCGGGCGTTATTCTCGCCGTAGTCCTGATCAATGGACTCATCGGCTTCATTCAAGAGGGCAAGGCGGAGGCGGCACTAAACGCCATACTCTCCATCAGTACCACTCACTGCCTCGCGTTGCGCGACGGCGAACTGCTCAGCGTTGCGAGCACCGCGCTAGTCCCCGGCGATGTCGTGTCCCTACAGGCTGGCGACCGTGTCCCCGCCGACCTGCGCCTGCTCTACAGCAAGGATCTGCGCAGCGATGAATCCGCCCTGACCGGAGAGTCCCTTGCCAGCGACAAGCGCTGTGATGTGCTTGCACAAGACTGCCCATTAGCCGAACGCCATAACATGGTTTTTATGGGCACCATGATTGTCGCCGGCACAGCTCTGGGCCTCGTCACCCAAACGGGAACTGCAACACAGATAGGCGCTATCAACACACTCGTGAACAGCGTGTCGATCCAACCGACGCCCTTGCAACGCCAATTAACAGCGCTAGCGCGCAATCTTACGCTTTCCGTATTAGGGCTCACCGCGCTCATCGTCGCGTTCGGGATGCTTGCTCACGGCTACAGTTTCGCCGAGATGTTACAGAGCGCCATCGCCATCGCCGTGGCCGCGATTCCCGAAGAACTGCCCGCCATAGTCACCATCGTGCTCGCCTTCGGTGTCATGCGCATGGCCCGCAGTAATGCACTGGTGCGCCGCCTGCCCGCGGTCGAGGTCCTCGGTTCCGTCGATATCATCTGCACGGATAAAACCGGCACCCTCACCGCTAATGCGATGACGGTAAGAGAGATAGCCACCGCGGGGCTAGACATCAGTGTCAGCGGCGAGGGCTATGAGCCGAAGGGCGAATTCAGTCATTATGACCCGCAGTGGCAACCCATGCTCGAGGATGCCGCGCTGGTCAGCATGCTCTGCAACGACGCGAGTATCAGTCACGACGACAAGGGCCAGTGGCAGGTCAATGGCGACCCTACCGAGGGTGCACTGCAAGTGTTTGCCCTTAAGTTCGGGCTCGACCAAGGCTCGACTAGGTCCCGCTATCCACGCTTGGACGCACTGCCTTTCGAGACCGAGAGGCGCTATATGGCAACCGGCCACGGCGCTGCCGGCCAAGGTGGCCTGATCGCCTTAAAGGGAGCCCCCGAGAGTCTGTTGCCGATGTGCAGCACTCAGACCGGCCCGAACGGTGCGCAGCCCATCGATACGATAATGTGGCAGAACAAGATCGCGGCAATGGCGGCGAAGGGCATGCGCGTCATTGCGGTCGCGCGAAAGATCATCGCCGCCGAGCAAATGAGTCTGACCCATGCCGATGTTGCGCAAGAGATGGAAATGATAGCGCTACTTGGCATCAGCGATCCGCCTCGAAAGGAGGCCATAGCGGCGATAGCCCGCTGCCATTGCGCTGGCATCCGCGTAAAAATGATTACTGGGGACAATCCGATCACAGCCTCGGCCATCGGCAAGGAGTTAGGACTGAATACGGAGAAGGTCTTGACCGGGCAGGAACTGGACGAGATGAGCGCCGAACAATTGGCCGAGGCTGCCGAGCAGGTCGACATCTACGCACGCACCAGCCCCGCTAACAAGCTGCAGTTAGTAGCGGCGCTGCAGGGGCGTAAACACGTCGTAGCGATGACAGGTGACGGCGTCAACGACGCGCCCGCTCTGCGCAAGGCCGATATCGGCGTCGCGATGGGCATGAAGGGCACCGATGCTGCGCGAGAGGCCTCGGACATCGTACTCACCGACGATAACTTCGCCACAATCACTCAAGCGGTAGAGGTTGGCCGCACGGTGTATGACAATACCATCAAGTCTATTCTGTTCATGCTGCCAACCAATCTGGCCGAGGCCAGTATTGTGCTCTTGGCGATCCTCTTCGCATGGGAGCTTCCCATCACCGCGCCACAGATCCTCTGGATCAATATGGTGACTACGGTGACCCTGTCACTCGCGTTAGCCTTCGAGTTGAGCGAGCGCGACACGATGCAGCACCCACCTCGCCCCTATGGCCAGGGTCTCATAACACCCTTACTATTGCGCCGCCTACTCCTAGTCGGCATAAGTGGCGCCTTAGTTGTGTTCGGCCTGTTCCTGTGGATACTCGACCACCACGGTTCCATCGAGCGCGCACGCGCCATGGCAGTGAACACGATAGTGATGATCGAGGCCTTGTACCTGCTTAGCTCACGCTTCTTCGAGCAGAGTATTCTGCACGCCGACATGCGTCGCGGCAGCGGCCCCGTTCTGCTCTCTATCGCATTGGTGCTGCTCGGCCAGCTAGCATTCACCTATCTGCCCATCTCGCAACGCATCTTCGAGGTAAGCGCGATCTCCCTGTTCGATTGGGGACTCGTGACCGGCAGCGCGATGGTGGTATTGGTATTAGTGGAGTTAGATAAAGCGCTAGCGAGGCGCAAAAGCGCTAGCGCAATAACTGCTGCAGACCCTCAAGTATGAGAGGCGCCAGATCGATTTGATTGCTAGCCTCGGCGATGCTATTCGTCGTTACGACCCGAAGGCCAGCCGCTTGCATCTGCGTTAGCGCACCAGCGGCGAAGATGCCATGCACACCGATGCATACCGGCGCACGCATGCCGCTGTCACGCAGGTGTGCAGCGGCCTGCATCATGGTTTGCCCGGTGCTAATGATGTCATCCACTAGCACTGGCGTGTGATCGAGAAAGTCCTCAACGTGAGGCAAAGAGACGCGCACGTCGCGATCGCCGAAGCGCTCCTTGGTCAAGACCTCGAAGGGGCAGTTGGCAGCCTGCGCCACCTTGGCAGCCCATTGTTCCGACTCCCCATCTGGCCCGATAATAATTGGCTTATCGACCTGCCCGCGTAGCCACTGAGCGATTGGCTGCACCGCACTTAGGGCTAGCGCCGGAATGCTGTACACCTCGCTAAGTGCATGGATGCGATGCAGATGCGGATCGACGGTCAAAAGCCAGTCGAATTGCTGACTAAGCAGGCGCGCGAAATAGTGTGCACTGATGCCCTCGCCCTCATTAAAGCGTTTGTCCTGACGCATATAGGCAAGATAAGGGGCTACTAGACCGATACTTTCCACGCCTAGGTCGCGCAGGGTTCCCACCAACAGCAATAGTGGCAGAATCTTCGCATCCGGCTGGTGCAGTTGGCAGAGAATTATAATCTGCGCGCCTGCTACATCGCCTAGTACACGAACATAACTCTCTCCATCTGGAAAGTGGCGCAGCTCCAAAACGCCTGTCTCAAAATCACCGCCCGCGAGCAACGACTCTCCTAGAGCTTCCTGCCCTGGCATTACAAATACTATTGGCTTCATACTACCTCTTCCTCGATGTGCAACACGTCGAGGTGAGCCCGATAAAAGTCCAGCGCATACTCCATCTCCCCCCTCGCCTCTGCATGCAAAGTCATTAGTACTTGGCCCTTCTCTACCCTATCGCCAAGGCGCACATGCAAATCGATGCCGGCAGTGACGGCATTGGGTGCACCAGCCAGACTCGCGAGGCGAGAGATCACACGATTATTGAACAAGGCAACGATGCCCGCCTTGTGCGCCGTAATAGGATGCTGAAAGGGAGCGACTGGCGGTGTCTTCAAGCCACCCTGCGCCTCACAAATGGCGACGAATTTCTTCCACGCCGCGCCACCGTCCAGCGTCTGGGTGGCTAGCGCTAGACCTTGCCCCGAGGGGCAGGCATTGCCCATCTCAAGCAAGGTCGCCGCCAGGGAAAGCGCTCGTTGACGTAGGTCGTCGGGAGCACTCTTAGTGCATTGCAGCACTGCCAATACATCCCGCGCCTCTAGTGCTGGCCCGACGCCGTACCCTACGGGCTGGCTGCCGTCGCTAATGACCGTCTCCACCTTCATACCCAGTGCCGCACCGGTCTCTATCAAGAGGCGACCCAGCATTTGGGCCAACTCGATGCTGCGAACTTTTGCGGTGGGCCCAACGGGGATGTCGATGAGGACATGGGTCGAACCCGCCGCCACCTTTTTCGAGATAACCGAGGCGACGAGCTGCCCCTCACTGTCCAAGTCCAGAGCGCGTTCCACGCGGATGATGATGTCGTCGGTAGGGCTCAGTGACACCGAGCCACCCCATGCCAAACAGGCCCCCTGCTCCTGCACCACGCGGCGCATTTTCTCGAAACTGAGCGTAACCGATGTGAGGGTCTCCATGGTGTCGGCCGTACCCGCAGGCGAGGTAATCGCGCGGGACGAGGTCTTGGGCATCATCAAACCGTTGGCCGCGACAATCGCAACGACGATGGGGGTAGTGCGGTTGCCAGGCAGGCCGCCGACACAGTGTTTGTCTAATACCTGTACGCCCTCGCCCCAATGGAATTGCTCCCCACACTCCACCATGGCCTTTGTGATGGCGATAGTCTCGTCGAGGTTTAGATTATTGCCAGCACAGGCCGTCACGTAGGCAGCCAGTTGAATATCGGAATACCGCGCCTCGCTTATGTCACCGATAATAGCCTTAGCTGCCTCGTCACCGAGCACCTTGCCATAGAGTTTACCGCGCACGAAACTCATCGACTCGACTGGCAATGCATGTTTGAAAGTAGCCTTGTCACCCTCTTTTGCCTTCAATAGTTTCCAGGCGCTATCACTCAAACCCGCCTTCTGGTGACTGAGTAGATCTCCGGTCACGATATACAGAGTCGCGATGATGCTGCGCCCATCAACACACACCCGCACACGCCCCTGCGCGTTAAACCCCTCGGAGCGACACACATGGCAGTCTCTGCGCATGAACAGCACCGGCTCCTGGTGAGTATCGATGCCCGCCTTAGTGAGATAGAGGAAATTTTCTTCCGAAGCGACCGGCGCGGCCTTGTTTGAGTTCACAGCTCTCTCCTAGTTGGGTAGACCCAGTATTGCGTTTGCCGCGCTGACGATGGCTTGCCATGACTGACCATTGGCCTCCTGCATGCCGGCGACATTGAGTGTGCCGCCACGATTGCGGTAGCCGAGCACACGGGTTTGGGCGATGCCTGTATCTAGACGACGCAGCACGCCGGTCATAACCTCCGCATGAGTATGACAGACGATAAGACGCGTCTCGACCGAGGGAATGATGCGCGCAATATCCGCATCGGAGTGCACATAGTTTGCCTCGCGCGCGTCTCGAGCGATGCGGAATCTGCCTGGCTCCAAGATAGCCACGACCGAACAATCTACGCCCTGCTCACGCATCACCTGCGCTGCCTTGTTGGCCGCCTCCACCTGATAGGCCCCTACCGCAAGGAACTGCAGAATCGCATCGGTATCGTGCTGCAAAACCATCGCTCCATCCTGCACCGCCTGCTGTGCCTGCGCGGCACTGCAGAAATACGGGGTTACATTCTTCGGGGTTACTACGGTGGCCACACGACCGGTCTGTTTATAGAGCGTCCCCATCAGGGCAACGGCGCTATTGGCATCGAAAGGAAAATACACAGGTGCCACGTCTGCCATTTCACCCAGCCAGGCCTCACATAGCGTGGGGTCTTGATGCGATTGTTCGTTCTTACCATTCTCCCAGGTGTGGGAGCTGACCAGCACAGGCACAGACAACCAGCGCACACGCCGGCCCGTCTCCAAGATGTGCCTCGCAAAGATCACCTCCTGTCGCATCGCGCCCAGCATCTTGACGGCGAAGGCCTCATAGCTGACGACGAGATTGAGCCCCTGCTTATTCCCAAGCGCCGCGCTCACCACGGCCTCCTCGTTGAGTGCCGTAATCACGGACCCGTACAGAGATTCGGAGACCCCGTCCTCGGGAGAGGTGACGCGATGCTGAAGAAGGTCTAGGCTCTTGTTCATGCGATTGCTTCGCATCTCATCGGGATTGCCCACACGCACGCGCATATTGGGATTCGCTCTAACCAATGCGCAGAACCACACATCAATCGCCGCCATCGGGGCAACGGCCGTACCCGGTATTATTCGCTCGGGAAATGGAAGAACAGGTGTCTGCACTTGCAACTGCCGCAGACAGTGATCCTTCTCCTGCACCCGCTGCTGCGCATGATGAGTCTGCAGAGTGCCGATTGCCGCATCCAAGGCCGGCGGCGCTACGAATAGTTTTTCACAGCCCTCGTTAAAAAGTGCGCGGCTCTTCTCATCGGTGGCGCAACTGCCCGGTAGCGGCAGATTATGCGCGGCGTTGGTACCCGACCCAGGAAAGCCATATCCCTTCACGGTCTCCGCAATCGCGTAGGGCAGCAAGACAGGATAGTGGCGTTCACCCGCACCGATCTCCTCGTGCTGGGCCTTGAGGCGCTGCGCCATGTTCAGAATCGCCCATGCGAATGCGGCCGGATCGCGCCCATCGATATCGACCGGCTCGAAGCCATTGAGGCGCAAGTGATCGCGAAACCAATCGACTCCGCCAGACTGCGACATCGTGGTGCGCTGATCGATACGACGACCATTGGCGATCATGATGGGCATCACCAATCCGGTATCCTCGCCACGCCACCACCGTGCGGCCCAGTCGCTGCCGCGCTGCTCCTCGAAGGCCCCATCGCTTAGAAAACTCACCAACTCCTGCCCTGGCAGCGGCATATGCACATATTGCAGACCAGCGAACCCTAGATAGCCGCCCTCACTGATGCCACCGGCCGTATACACATTCACGTGACTTCCTAAGGGGGCAATGGGCCGCCCGTTGGCGCCAATCTCATAACTATAGAAATCCTGACAGAGTCGACTAAGACCCTGGTCGGAACGCGGATAACGCTCGTCCTGCTCCGGTTCGAGATTGCGCATCAGAATATTCACGGCATCGATGGCCGCTACGCAATGGCCTTGCCCCATCATCCAGGCGCGTGTTGTGCCACTCAAGGCATTGGCAAGCAGATAGCCTACGTAGGCTGGCACCATGTTGAGCGCCCCGCCGGTGTGTCCCTCAGGCGTTATCTTAAAGTCCTGCGGGACTAGGATGCGCCCATCAAGATGGACTTCGCGCGCATAAGTCATGTGCGCGGTTAACCACAGCCCCATACTCGACACCCTATCGGCGGCGACCAATAAAGCCCACGCTTGCTCCTGCTCGCAGATGCCCGCAGATGCCAGTGTCTCCACTAGCGCCTCCACTGCCTTTACAGTTTCAGGCCGGTGTTCTATGACGCCATAACCGGCTAGCCATACTGCCTTATTGTCACTCATGTACCGTTCTCCATTAGCGTCACATCTAGAGACTCACATTGCCTGAACATCTCGTCGAATTCATTGACCCGAGTCAAGCAAAGGGCAACCGGGCTCTCGGCTAGGTGTTATTTGTTTAAACACTGAACGAAAAGATGTCGGGATCGCCCCCTACAAGCAAGAGCTTAGGCGGCCTACTCTAGGACTTGCACCGCAAGTCCTTCCTCAATCTGATCGGATGGAAAAATGACCACTTGATCGCCATCACTCAAACCCTCCAATACCTGGGCATATTCCGAACTACGCGCGCCAATCTGCACCGGCTGTAGGCGCACGCGTTCCTGCTCGACGACGAATACCTGCCAACTATCTCCCCTGCGGAACAGGGCGCTAATGGGCACGGTCAAGGCATCGGGGAACTCGTCGATGATGATGGCCGCCTCTATTCGATACTGAGCGCCTAGGCCCGGATTATCCTGCGTGAGCTCGCCAATCACATTCACACGCTGCTCCTCCACACCCAATGCCGAGTATTTCGTGAATGCCTGAGGCTCTACATAGTTCACCCGACCATATAATGTCTGCGTCCCACCCCAACGAGTAATTAAGATGGTATCGCCGGGACTAACCTTCACCGCTTCTTGAGTGAGCAGGTCAATCATCAACTCCAAGCGGTCACCATCGCTGAGTTGAAACAATGGAGTGCCAGCTGCCACGATACGCTCGCTCTTCTCGAACACCTGCTGAATGGTGCCCTTTACCGGAGCTAGGATCGTCTGCACACTGCCCGGCTCGATTGCGCTAATTCCCAGCAACTGCGACCTAGCGCTCTCGACCTCTGCTGTGGCCGCTAGCAAGCTCGCCTGCGCAGCCTTCTCCCGGCTGAGCGCCGCCTCACTTGCCTGTTGAAAAACATCACGCTCTTCCTGCCCGATTACGCGTTGCGCAAAGAGTTGCTCGCGGCGCTGTGCCTCCTGGGCCGCACGCGTGCGTAAGCTTGTCGCCTCGCCTAGGCTTGCCTGTGCGACACTGAGTCGTGCCTGAGCCGCCGCCAGCGCGGCCTCCAACGCGGCCTGGGTTCGCCGATTCTCTGGCGCGATAGCGATCCGCGCCAACTCATCACCCGCCTCGATCGAATCCCCCTCTACTCTATCGGTGCGTAGCAGTTGCCCAAAGACCGGTGCCGCGATGATATAGGGCTCTCTAGCACGGGTACGCCCCTGCTCCTCTACCGTCACCAGTAAAGGCCTAAATGCCACGAGATCGGTCTCTACACTCACCTTCGCCGAACCCATAGAGAAGAATAGAATCGCCAGCAGTACCGCTAGCACTAGCGCAGTTACGCCCCAACGCCGCAATTTCCCGCCTCGCTGTTCCGTAGTTGTTGTCATTTTACTCTCTCCTTGCGCACGCGTAGTACGCGTTGCGGCAGTCTCTATTCGCGAGTTTTTAATACGCTTATCAGATCTAGTGAGTCGAGCCGGCGACGCACCACCAACGCGCTAAAGGCTGCTGCCAGCACCGTAATCAATGCTGCGACCCCATAGGTTCGCGGTGATATATCGAAAGGTATTCGGAACGTATCTGTCTGCAGTCCCAACACCATTAAGTATGCAAGCCCATAGCCGATGGCCCAACCAAGGGGGATGGCGAACAGGGTGATAATTCCCTGCTCTCCCAACAATAAGGTGGCCACCTCGCGTCGATGAAAGCCCATCACGCGCAAACTAGCCAACTCCCGGCCGCGCTCTGACAGGGCGATTCTGGCCCCATTATAGATAACCCCCACGGCGATAACGCTAGCGAAACCGACGAGGAAACCCACGGAGATAAAAATATTACGGGCCAACTCTCGCTCGAACGACACCAGCATCGACGCGGGCGAGGCGACACCTGCCACGGCGGGCACTCGCTTGAGGGCGCGGTACAGTGCGTTGCGCTCGGACTCCAACACGGAAAGATAGGCGCCGGAAATAACATCGTATTCGCCGCTGAGTCGGTCCAGAGCATCCAGATTCATATAGGCGGTAACGCCGAGAAAATCCTCGAAAATCCCTGCCACCTGGACCTGCGCACTCTGCCGCTTCCCCTCCAGCATCTCCGCAGTCAACCAGTCCCCGACCCCGACATGCAGTCGCTCGGCCAAGACCTTGCTCAACACCAAGCCTTGGGCTGGAATAGGGTGTACTGTCTCCTGTGCGGTCACGAGCCTACGCAACACGCCATCGCCCTCCAGGCCTTGGATAGCCGTCTCGCGATGCCAGTGCGCATTGCGCAAGCGAACGGGGGCGCCCCGATAGGTCTCTACCCGCGTAACACCCGTCATGCGTGACAATTCGAAACGGGTAGAGGCGGGCACGTTCTGAAGAAAGGACACCGTAATATCCTCGCGTTGAATCTTCCTAAACTGCAGGTCAATTAACTGGATGACGCCATCATACATAAACAGGCCGATGATCAAGATGGCAACAGAGAACGCTACGCCAAGCGAGGAGAAGAACGCCTGCAGAGGCTTGCGCTCTACATTGCGCAGGATCATGCGACCCGATGCCGATAGCAGGCGGCCAATACCCAAGCGTTCCAGAAAGCCGGGCGTAAAACGTGCCGGAGGTTCTGGCCGCATGGCTTCGGCCGGTGGCAGTTGTACCGCTTTACGTACCGCCCCCATCGCACCACTTATGGCACCGGCGACACTGACCAGTAGCGCGATGAGCAACAAGCCCGGGCTGAGCCGATACTGCAAGTCCGGCAGGTCGAAATACTGTCGGTAGATATCGATATAACCCCGCCCTAGCGCCATCCCGCCAACGGTCCCGATGAGAGTCCCGAGCAAGACCGCTAACAGAGCGAACATCAAAAAGTGGCGACCCACCTCCGCATCGGTGTAACCGAAGGCCTTGAGCACGGCGATCTCGCCACCCTGTGTGGTGATAAGCCGCCCCAAAACCAGATGGAGTAAAAATACCGCTACGCCAAGAAATACCGCGGGCATCGCGGTTCCCATCACTCTGTTCTGGTCCAGCTCACCCTGCAGCATCATGTGGGAGGGCTGGTCGCGCCGCGCATAGGCACCATAGCCACCATAGGGTTCGAGCAGATCGTTGAGGCTTGCGATGACCGCTCGCTCATTGACCCCAGGGGAGAGTTTTACAAAGGCCTCATTGAATGCGCCATCCATATCGTAGGCTGGACCGAGTGCGCGCACTCCCATCCAGAGCACACCATAACGATCATCCTCTGGCAAAAGTGAGCCAGGAGGGACCGAGTAGGAATGCTCAGGAGAGATCGCCACCCCCACGATGTCTAGGCTGCGCGCACGACCATTGATGATGACGCGAATCTCATCGCCTGGATGCAGGCCTCGTGCGTTGGCAAACTTTTCGCTGATTATCACCTCATCGGACGCGTTGCTATCCACATAGCGTCCACGCACGATCAGGATGTCATTTAGTATGGGACGCGAGTTCTCTGGCAGCGAGACGAAGCGCCCCTGCGCCGGTGCATCTAGCCCCTCTAGGTCGAGTGTCGCCAGGAAGCTTACTCGTGTATCGGCCAACGCGACGCCGGGGATTGCTTGAATGCGCTCACGCATCGACTCGGGTGCTCGACGCAGGCTGCTCCACACATCCGCGAAGCGCATATCGTTGTAATAGCGCTGCTGTGCTTCGACCAAGGACTCATAGCTGCCCCCCATGGTGATCACCGTCATAATGCCAGTTGCCACCACCAAGGCGATGGAGAGAATCTGCCCCTTCAGATGCCAGCACTCACGCAGCAGCTTGAGTTGCAGCGTTCGCACTCGCCATAGTGCCGCCCATTGACTGGCGCGCGTTACCACTCGATCCGCTCCACGTCTTCGCGCTGCGCATTGTGCATGCGCTCCACGATCTCGCCGCTGCTCATGCGCAGCACGGTGTCGCCTATGCGCCCGATCGCAGCGTTATGGGTGATGATCGCCGTAGTGGTTCCCGTCTCTCGATTGACCCGGTCTAGCACGCTGAGCACTAGGCGCCCAGTGCCGACATCCAGTGCGCCAGTGGGTTCGTCGCAGAGCAATATATGAGGCCGCTTCGCGATCGCGCGGGCGATGGCGACTCTCTGCTGCTCCCCACCTGAGAGCTGGGCAGGAAAGTGGTCCATTCGCGACTCGAGGCCGACCAGGGCGAGCGCCTCTTCCGGACGCATGGGCGAGACCGCGATATCGGTCACTAGGGACACATTCTCGCGCGCAGTCAGGCTGGAGATGAGGTTATAGAACTGGAACACGAAACCAACATGGTCGCGCCGGTAATAGGTCAATTCGGTCTGGCTCGCTCCGCTGAGTTCTTGCTCGCCATAAAACAGGCTGCCACTGCTGGCCACATCGAGGCCCCCAAGGATATTGAGAAGAGTGGATTTACCGCTACCGGAGGCTCCTAGCAAGACCAAGAGCTCTCGCTCGTGTAGCGTGAGATCGATATTTTTCAGCGCCTGAACCCGGACTTCGCCCATCTCGTAAACCTTGGACAGTCCCGTGGCACGCAGTACCGGCCTTGCCGTCGAGTCATCTCGATCTATCGCTTGTGCGTCGTTCATCGTGGCATTCCCGAGTCGCCGTTCGTTCTCGCGAGTGAGGCATTTATTGCTGACAGACTAATCGCAGGCATCTTATGATGTCACCCTCAATTCGAGTTAGTGTTAAACGGAGGAACTCCCATGCAATCGCGCCCCTATTCGCTTTTAGGCCTAGCTCTGGCAACGAGCCTGCTGCTGAGCTGCACCCCGGTGTCGGCGCCTGACGAGCTTAACACTAGCGCGAACGATCAGCCGCTAGCCATCGGCACGCCGGGCATTCCCCAGTTCGCGCCTGCGGCGCTCATTGACGAGGCTAGTGCTTTAACGCAACGCTTCGCGGGCACTCTGTTGCCAACCCTCCAATCCGCGCTGCAGGCAGGCGGGCCACTGAATGCGATTGATGTCTGCGCACTCGAGGCGCCGAGAATTGCTCAGCAGCTGAGCGAAGAGTCCGGATGGGAAGTGACGCGAGTCAGCCTGAAGGCCCGCAACGACACCGCCGTGCCCGATTCCTGGGAGACGCAGGTGTTGCATATGTTCGATCAACGCCAACAGGCAGGGGAAGCACCGGCCACATTGAATGTGGCCGAAACTGTGAATGGCGACTTCCGCTACATGCAAGCCCAACCCACGGCACCGCTTTGCTTGACCTGTCACGGCAGCGAGGTGAGTCAGGAAGTACTGAGCGCGATTCGCGCAAAATACCCAAACGATCTCGCCATTGGGTATCAAGCGGGCCAGATTCGCGGCGCTATCTCGCTGCGCAAACCGATGTAGAGTTCGTCTTAGACGCGAATGGTGAACACATCGCAGTGAATGCCATGCAATACGGCATTGGCGGTGGAGCCTAACACTGCGGCCTTCACCGCGCCTTGGCCGTGACTGCCGATCACTAACAGGTCAACCTTAGTGCTCTCAGCCAAGCGCTTGATCTCGCTAGCGGGCTTGCCGCGAGTGAAATGGACGTCTTCGGCGTGGATACCGGGAAACTTCGCCATGAGCATTGCACGAGTATTCTTCGCCACTTCGGCCTCGAAGTCGCGTTGCGCCTTCTCGAAATCCCCCATGTTTAGCTCATAGCTATAATTGCCCACTAGCGTATCAAACACTTGGACAACACTGACCTTTGCGCCAGCGGCCAGCGCGACACCACGCTCTACGATTCGTGCAGACTCATCCGACCCATCGATAGCAACCATGACATGCTTATAGTGACTCATAGAACTCTCCCTCGTGATCTAGCCCGTTGTCGATTCTCGACTTGAGCTTGCATCATAGGCTCTGCAACGCACACTCACAATGAACACACGGCGTAGGCTATGGATAAATCGACGGGATTTGATCTGCCGCAAACATGCCGCCGAAAACGCTCGACGGCATGCGGGCAGCGTGATTTAGAGGAGATACATCGTCGCGAGCAGGCCCGAGATAGACATGGTAATCGTGTATGGCAGTGCCAGAATCACCATGCGACCGTAGGAGAGCCTAATCAGGGGAGCGATCGCCGAGGTTAGCAGGAACAGGAAGGCCGCCTGGCCGTTCGGGGTCGCGACCGAAGGAATATTGGTCCCCGTATTAATCGCCACCGCCAACAGGTCGAACTGTGCACGATCGATACTGCCCGCCAAGAACGCCGACTGCACCTCGGTAATATAGACCGTGGCCACGAAGACGTTATCGGAGACCATCGAGAGCACACCGTTCGCGATATAGAACGCCGACAACTGAGTAGAACCCTCTAGACTCAACACATATTCCACCACAGGGGTGAACAGGTGCAGCTCATGAATCACTGCCACGACCGTAAAGAACACCACCAATAGAGCCGTGAATGGCAAGGCCTCCTGGAATGCGTGCCCCAAGCGATGCTCGTCGGTGATGCCCGTCAGAGCCGTGGACAGCACAATCACGGCGAGTCCAATGATGCCCACTTCGGCCAAATGGAAGGCCAGACAGAATACCAAGAACACCGCGACCCCTGCCTGGATCCACATATTGAGAATGTCTGTGCGCGTCAACTTCTCGGTCTGCGCGTCATCGAAAGTCTGCAGAATCTCGCGCACTGTGTCCGGCAAGGTAGCGCCATAACCCGCGATCTTGAATTTCTCCACAAGTACCGTGGTAGTCAGACCGGTGACCAGAACCACCATCGACACAGGCGCTACGCGCAGGAAGAACTCCACGAAATCCCACTCCATGATGTGCCCGATCAGCAGGTTCTGCGGCTCGCCAACGATGGTACAAACCCCACCCAATGCCGTGCCGATGGCAGCGTGCATCATGATGTTGCGCAAGAAGGCGCGGAAACTCTCTAGATCGGCACGGCTAGCTTCCTTGATACTGAGATCGTCGGTGACGTCATGATTCTCCTTGTCGTGATGAAAGCCCGAGGCCACCTTGTGATAGACCCCGAAAAAGCCCGAGGCCACCGCGATCACCACCGCGGTGACCGTCAAGGCGTCTAAGAATGCCGACAAGACCGCGCCCATGATCGCAAACATCAAGGACAGTAGGGTCTTGGAGTGCACGCGCAGCAGGATCTTAGTGAAGGTAAACAGCAGCATTTGCTTTAGGAAAGAGATGCCCGCCACCATGAAGATCAACAGCAGGATCACGGGGAAGTTGGTATGCGCTTCCTCGTATACCGCCTCGGTTGAGCACATCCCTATCACCACTGCCTCGAGGGCGAGTAGGCCGCCAGGTTGCAGCGGATAGCACTTCAATGCCATCGCGAGGGTGAAGATAAACTCGGCGATTAAGGTCCACCCCGCTATGAACGGGTCGACGAAGAAGAACAGCACTGGATTCAGGATAAGAAAGCCGACGATTGTCTGCTTGTACCAATCGGGCGATGCACCCAAGAAATTCTTTAAAAACGTTTGGCCATACGAAGCTGTCATGAGCATTCCTCAATACTTCTTAACTATCCACAATAAGCGCCCCCCGAGGCGTGGCTTCTTGTGAAAGTCACGTCCGGGAATGCCTCCCACGCAACGCAAGCGGAGTCTATCCGAAATCCTGGGAAAAATTTCATAAGAAATGAAATTTTTTATTACAGCCACAAAAAAGGGCCTAGCAGCTAGCTGCCAGGCCCTTTGAGTACTCTCCTGCCTTAGAGGCTAGAGTAGGTAGATTGTTGCCAACAAGCCGGCTATAGACATCGTGATCGTATAGGGCAAGGCGAGGATCACCATGCGACCATAGGATAGACGTATTAACGGAGCAACACCGGAAGTGAGCAGGAACAGGAAGGCTGCTTGACCATTGGGCGTGGCGACCGAAGGAATATTCGTACCGGTATTGATCGCAACCGCCAATAACTCAAACTGCTCTCGTGAGATGCGGCCAGCTTCGAAAGCCTGCTGCACTTCAGTGATATAGACCGTAGCCACAAACACGTTGTCGGAGACCATGGACAATACACCGTTCGCAATATAGAACGCTGACAACTGGGCATGCCCTTCCATCGCCAGAACGAAGTTAACCACTGGGGTGAACAAGTGTAATTCGTGAATAACACCCACCACGGCGAAGAAGACCACCAATAGCGAGGTGAAGGGTAGCGCCTCTTGGAATGCGTGCCCAATACGGTGTTCATCCGTGATGCCGTTAAAGGCTGTTGCCAAGACGATTACCGCAAGGCCGATGATACCAACCTCTGCAAGGTGCAAGGCCAGACAAACTACCAGGAACACAGCCACTGCGGCTTGAACCCACATAGTCATGATATCGCGCTTGGTCAGCTTAGCGGTTTGCTCCGCGTCGTAAGTCTCGAGGATAGAGCGCACATGCTCGGGCAATTCGGTGCCGTAACCAACGATCTTGAATTTCTCAACAATGAACGTCGTGGCTAAGCCTACAAACAGAACAGGCAATGAAACCGGCATCACGCGCAGATAGAACTCAATAAAGTCCCAGCCCATGATACTACCGATCAATAGGTTCTGTGGCTCACCCACAATAGTCGCCACGCCGCCTAATGCTGTACCAATAGCGGCATGCATCATCAAGTTACGCAGGAATGCACGGAACTGCTCCAAGTCATCGCGACGATGCTCTTGTACGTTAGCATCTTGGCTCGCGTCATGATTATCGGCGTCGTGTTTCAGACCAGAGGCCACCTTGTGATAAACCCCGTAGAAACCAGTGGCCACCGCGATAACCACAGCCGTTACGGTTAGCGCATCCAAGAATGCCGAGAGTACCGCTGCGACTAAGGCAAACAGCATAGATAACGCAATCTTGGAGCGTACACGCAGTAGAATCTTGGTGAAGGTGAACAGCAGCATCTCTTTGAGGAAGGAGATACCTGCAACCATGAAGATTAATAGTAGGATTACAGGAAAGTTAACTACGGCTTCATGATAGACGGTTTCTGGCGATGCCATCCCCATCACAATGGCCTCGAATGCTAACAACCCCCCTGGTTGCAACGGGTAACACTTCAACGCCATCGCGAGCGTGAATATAAACTCGAGAATCAAGACCCACCCTGCGACGAACGGATCTATCAGGAAAAATAGGATAGGGTTTAGTATTAAGAAACCGACGATGGTCAGTTTGTACCAATCGGGCGAAGCACCCAAAAAATTCTTCAAAAACGCCTGACTATATGTAGAAGCCATAAATTTTTTCCTTAAAACCTTTTTCTTTGGGGGTTAGATATTAACCCTTGCTGATGTTCAGTCGAATCTTAGCTACTCAATCCCTTAGCTACCTGAAATCGCATAAAAACCCGATTTCAACTCCTAAGCTATTGATATTTATTGTGTAATTATCAGACCCTGACCATGTACGAGGAACCTTCTCAGGCCAGCATAATAGTAGAAATATCAGCGATATTGCCAATGTTTTCGGCCTTTTCCGCAATATTTCGGCGCCACTAGGACAACTATACTGTTTATAGAGGGATTTCACCGCGAGTAAATGCACCTGCAAATAAGAACCGCCCAACGGGGCTTTTCATACATAGAAATCCTAGCGCGAATGCCCTAAACTCAACTGCAGTCCTACATATGCGTCCTACAATGGGAAAGTTACAATCGCCCTTATGTTTAGTTCCCTCAAAACCAACAGCCCCGCACCGGCAGAGAAACTCCTGCATTACTCCAATGCGGTTATATTTCTCGTTACGCTTTTCTCCTATTTTGCCCTAGTCCAGATATCGAACCAGTTCTTCAACCCAGCGACCCATGCCGGCACATTCTCGCCAGGTGCTGGCTTTATCCTTGGGCTCTTGCTGGTACTACCGAGCCGGCAATGGCTCTGGGTAATTGCGGCTGTCGCCATCGGCGAGACCGTCACTAACCAGCTACATACCTACCCGATCGTGGCCAATATCTTCTGGACCAGCAGCAACTGCGTAGAACCTCTCCTAGGGGCCGCCTTAATCCGCCGTTCGGGCAACACAGCCGGGACGCTCGCGCCACAGAGCAATATGTTTCGCTTCATCGCCTATGCGGTAGTCGTGGCGCCAATCATAGGCGCCACTATTGGCTCTATAGGCACCCTTCAGGTTTTCGGCACCCCGATCTTGAGTACTTGGCCGAAGTGGTTCATTGGAGACTCTCTAGGGGTGCTAGTGGTAGCCCCTCTAATTTTGACGCGTTTCCAAGTAAACAATCCGCTGCTATGGTCGCGAGAGAAAATAGTCTTCGCAATGCTCCTGCTCATCACCGGAACCTTGGTCCTGCGTAACTGGAGCAACTTCCTCGACATAGTGCTGCCCTATCTGTTCCTGCCCTTTGCCCTATGGGCGGCGTTACGCTTTGGCCTTCAGGGCACAGTCCTGACTATTTTCTTCATCGCGACCGCCGCGACTCTTTCGATAAACTTTGGCTATGTCCCCTTCCAAGCCCCCCTGTTCAATGAGGTCCAAGGCGTGACCATGATGCAGGTACGACTACTCATCGTATCTTCCACCGCCCTTGTGGTTGCGGCCTTGACTCACGACTTGATCCAAGGATTACGCAATGAGAAACGCCTCATGCGTCAGGCCCATCGCGACGAATTGACAGGCCTTTATAACCGCGCCGGTCTGAGCTTTCGCGTCGAGAACTCGAGTCAACGTCGCCAAGCGGATAAGCCCCTCCACCTGCTAATCTGTGATATGGACGCGTTCAAACCCATCAATGATAAATACGGTCATCTAGCAGGCGACGAGGTATTGATCGAGGTGGCAGCTCGGCTCAGTGCCTGCATACGCGATGGCGATGCCGCGGCCCGTATTGGAGGTGACGAGTTCGTCGTCCTTCTCGACAATAGCGACTCGCACTCCGTTGCGTTTATCGCCGGACGAATTATCGAGCAGATGGCCAAACCCGTGCGAGGCAGTTTCGGTACTGCCGAGCTGTCGATGTCCATTGGCATTACCCAGTGGGACAACGACACTGACATCGAAACCGCAATGCGCGCCGCAGACAAGGCGCTCTATAAGGCCAAGAACGAGGGTAAGAATCGGTTTGTCTGGGCCCCAACTTCGGCATAAAAAAATGGGGAAGCACGTCAATACTTCCCCACAAGACTTTACTACTCACGTCCAACAAAATAGCGACCCGCAGCCTTACTCCGGCATGCGCGCCGCCCTAACCTCCACCTCTACCAACCAGCCATCACGCACCAGATCCGCTACTTGAACGAATGTGCGCACAGGCTTCATAGGATTAATATCGCTACCGAAGAACCGTTGATAACCGCTGTTGAAACCCGCGAAATCGAGCGTGCCATCCTCGCCCGCGATGGCAAACACACGCACCTGTACGACATCCTCAAGCGACCAGCCCATGCCCTCCAAGGTGCCCTGGAAAGTTGAGAAGATGTCGATAGCCTGCTCTTCCATCGAGCCCCAACTGCCGTCCGCTTTCGGCTGCGCGCCCGCGCCGCTAAGATAAAGAGTCTGCGCACCGGGCGGGATAGAGATCACTCCATATAAATTGCGACCCTCGTTGAAGCGTTCGATATGCGCAGGCATGTCGCTCGCCGCACTCTCTGTATCCTGCTCGCTGCATGCACTCAACAGCATTGCGCTCGGCAACGCGATTGCTAGTGTTAGTGGGCGGAATTTCAAAAATGGATTCATCTTCATAAAGTGCTCCTCGCCTTATTGGCCAAGTGTGTTGATGTAACTGACGATATTCTTGGCAGCAGGACGGTGCGAATTATTGGCCTTCTAGCGCATGAAATTCCTTCCTACTTAGTCCCCAATTTCTCCCATAGCGGGGAGGAAGCGCGGGAGAATCAGGGCCAGCGCCTATGGCTGGTATCTAAATTGCACTACTTCCGTAACGGTGCAGCAAAAACCAAGGATTGCGGCTTGCGCGCTGAAATCATGAGAACAGATGAGCCAATTGAAGGCGGGCGCACCAATAAGGCGCATAACGTTGCAATCTTGGAGAGGGCATGACCGGGGCTGAGATAAATCGCATCATTACATTAGGTCCGTTCGAGATATCGAAGGGCAGTTGCACCATAACGCTCGAGGAGGTGGAGAAAAAAATCTCGCCTCGTTGCATGGATGTATTGATCTATTTGATTGAAAATTCCGACCGCATCGTGAGTACCGAGGAGCTACTGCATAGGTTCTGGAGCTCCGTGGCATCGGACCACGCTATTCACAAAGCGATTGCCGAACTGCGTGCTGCCATGGGCGACAGCGTGCGTAAACAGCGCTATATCAAGACCGTACCCAAACGCGGTTATAAACTCATAGCCGAAGTCCAGACTGACAGCGCTACCGAGGCTACCGAACCTGTTAGCTTGTTGAGCCGCGTGCGTCACAAACTCGACTTGGTCAATACCAGGCAATGGTTGGTGGGCATCACTGCCGCCGTAGTGCTCTCAGGGCTAGGATGGCTAGCCGATTCCGAGCGCACGCAAAGACGAGCGAATCAGTTGGTGGTAGGGGTGTCGCCATTTCGATTCGAAAGCAATGGTGTGGATAATAATCGCTATTTGGTCGACGGCCTGACCAGCACCCTAATCAACGGACTCTCCAACCTAGGTCCTATGGAGGTACTGGCCATTAGCGACGCCGACTCCTCCTCTGACTCAACACGTTTTGGAATCAGTAGACTCCCCCCCCACATCACACACGTTCTAGAAGGCACTTTAATTCAGGCGGACGATCGCCTGCGCGTGATCATCAACTTGGTACGCAGCGCCGATGGCGTGTACGAGTACTCGGGCCGCTTCGACATGAATCAAGGAGAGTTGTTCAACATCCAAGACACCATCGTCACCAATATTGTGGGGGCACTGGCGATCCACTTAGACGATGAACATCGGGCCAATATGCTGGACTGGGGCACTAGTGACGCCATCGCCTACGACCGTTTCATGAAGGCCGAGTTTCATAACTCGCAGTTCAACCCCGACGACTGGCAGCTTGCCATACAGTATTATCGCGAAGCCATCGAGCTCGATTCCGCCTTTGTCAACGCTCACCTTGGCCTAAGCGCCGCTGCGAACAATTATTCGGTGTTTGCGAAAATAGCCGAGAAACAACGCCTTATCGAACAGGTCGCGAAATCCCATAGAGCGATCGCAAGCGTCGATCGCGAACACCCGGTTTTAGACTCAATTCGAGCGATCGAGTTGCGTATGGCCGGCAATGAGTTTCGCCAAGAAGAGAGTGTATTGCGCCAGCAAATACTCTCTGGCACACCGCCCGACTTCGCTATGGCCCATTACGCACTATTGCTGATGAGCGCACGACTCTACGACGAGGCTCAACAATTCCTGGACAAGGCCGCAGAACTTGGGCCGTTTAAGATATCTCCCGACGAGATCTGGAGTTATCGCATCTCCCTGCTTCCTCCTGCCCAAGCGATACCTGCGCGCAAATTGCAATTGCTGGAAAGACCCAAGCATGTGGGTTTGCTAGGAGGCGTCGCGCGGGACCTTACCGCTATCGGTAATTACCAGGAGGCAATTCCCTTTCTCGAGCGCCAGAGCCTTGCGGACAAGCAAGGCCCCTCCGCCGAACTCACGGCCTTGATTGTAGACGCCGCCAGAGGCGCACTTAACCGTGAGAACGCTAGCTTCCTGCGTGAGTTCGATGAAGATAAAGACTCGGCCTACGCCAATGGCGTTGCTAGCTTCATGCTGGGGGACTTCGACGCCGGCGCTCGCTATTGGAGTCAGATTCATCCGCTGCAGAAACGTTGGTTGCTCAATCTCGCTCACGCACAAGAGATCTATTTTCCCGCGAGAATACTGGCCAACGAGCAATACACGGACTTATTAGAGGAGTTGGATGTGGGCGGGTCTTGGCAGCGCACCCTAATGGAAGGTGTAATGCTCCTAGAGGGTGTCACCGGTGTCGGCCTCAGCGAGACGGCCTATTCGCACTACCAGCATGAGACTTTTATGGCCCGCAATAATCTCTGGGCCGAGAATGTTTGGCCCGTGGACGCTAGCATCGCGAGACTTGAGCAGGCTCAATAGGCATTGGCTCGCTAAAGCTGTCTGCTCTTGAGACTTTCCAAGCAGCGGCATTACCGCTATTCTCGGCTTCGTTCTTTTTCCCGGTGAGTGAAGCCCAAAGACTATGAAATCCTTCTTTATTTTGTTGCTGATCGCGAGCATCGTCGCGTGCACGCCTTTGAGCCAGGCTCAGGAAACCGTTCTCTACGAAGTGTCTTTCGCCAACGCGGTGCATCACGAGGCGCGCATTAGCGTGACCTATAACGATCTCCCCGCAGACCTCGAGGTGCTGGAGATGCGCATGAGCCGCTCCTCCCCCGGTCGCTATGCATTGCACGAGTTCGCGAAGAATGTGTATCAAGTCAGCGCCGTGGATCGCGCGGGAAACCCATTGGCGATAACCCGCCCCTCGCCCTATCAATGGAATATTGCCAACCCCGGCAGCTATGTGAAGCTTAGCTACACGCTGTTCGCCGATCGCGCGGATGGTACTTACTCGCAGATCGACCTTAGCCACGCGCACCTGAACATGCCGGCCACCTTCATGTGGGCGCGCAATTTCGACCACCGACCACTTCGTGTGCGCTTCTCCGATTTCAATGCGGACTGGAAAATAGCGACTCAACTTGTACCTACCCCCAGCTCGAATGAGTTTACTGCGCCCGACCTACAATATTTCCTCGACAGCCCCACCGAAGTGAGCGACTTCAGTTTGAGAGAGTTCAGCGTGCACTCGCAAGGTGAAGACTATCTAATACGCCTTGCAGTACACCACGATGCCAGCGAAGAGGACGTCGATGAATTAGCGCAGATGGCGGAGAAGCTCGTATACGAACACATCGCAGTGTATGGAGAACTCCCCGACTTCGACCACGGCACCTACACGTTCATCGCGGACTATTTACCATATGTCAACGGTGATGGCATGGAGCATCGCAACTCCACGATTCTGACGAACTCGAATGGCTTGACTGACAATGCCTCCGCGATGCTCGGTACACTCTCGCACGAATTTTTCCATAGCTGGAATGTCGAACGAATTCGGCCTCTCTCCCTTCAGCCTTTCAACTTCGAGGAGGCTAATCTCTCCGGCGAACTGTGGTTAGCCGAAGGCTTCACGCAGTACTATGGCAACCTGCTGCTGCGCCGTAGCGGCATGCGCACGGAGCAGGAGTATATAGAGATCGTGCAGCGCCTGGTCAATGCCATCACTCACTCCACGGGTCGTGAGTACTTTAGCCCAGTCGAGATGAGCATGCAGGCACCGTTCGTGGATGCCGCAACGGCACTAGACCCCACCAATTTTCGCAACACCTTCTTCACCTATTACACCTATGGCGCCGCCCTTGCACTATCGCTAGACCTTACATTGCGCAGCGATTTCGACCTAAGCCTTGACGACTATATGCGCACGCTTTGGCGCGACTTTGGCCGCACAGAGATTCCCTACACACTAGAGGACTTGCAGAGCACGCTGGCAAGCACTACTGGCGACGCGGCATTCGCCGCCGACTTCTTCCAACGCTATGTCTACTCAAGCGAATTACCAGACTATGCGCGGCTTCTTGCCAATGCGGGCCTGCTACTGCAGCTGGAATCTCCCGAGTTAGCTAGCCTAGGGAGCATCGAAATAAAATTCGCAGAGGAGAGAGCGACCCTGGATAGCCCTACTCTTGTGGGCTCCCCCCTCTACATTGCCGGCCTTGAGCATGGCGACCACATACTCAAGATTGGGCGCTATAATATGCGCAGCGAGATGGGCTGGGAGCGCTTGTTGCAACGCGTAAGCTCGGGAGACACGCTTCCCATCGAGTATGAACAACGTGGAGTGACACGCACTAGCGAGGTTACGTTCATCACCGATCCCGCTCTGATAATCGTGTCCGACGAGAGCGTGCAACGGCCTTTGGCAGCACAGGCAAAGGCGTTCCGCGAGAAGTGGCTGGGTAGCCAAATTAGCCAATAGGGATGACGCCATGTTCGCCAAGTTAGGCAGAGCCGTTACTACCGCATGGGCCCTTGGCCTGGCCAGCACAGTCAGCGCCCAGGCGCCAGATTGCCTTGATACGGCGGCGGCCCTTGAGTTTTGGCGGCCCATCGCCGCTACGGCTGGCAGTGCCGACGCGGAGGCCCTCGCACAACCACTCCTACAATGCTTGAACTCCCCCAATTCCGAATTGCGTGACGACATCGCTTACGGCCTTTTCAGCACTTGGCTGCGCGATGAGCAACTCTCCGCCGAGCGGCAGCAATTTCTATTGCAACGACTCTCCGCCAACCTAGGCTCGGCTAGCGCAGAGCTTAGCCTGCAACGCTCCTTCTCCGCCTTGATCATCAGCGAACTATTGCGTGCCGACGCCCTACGCGCCTTCATGACGCCAAGCCAGCGCGAACAACTGCTGCAGACAAGTGTGCAAGCCCTGCGCGTGGAGCGAGACTTTCGGGGCTGGGAAGAAGGGCTAGGCTGGGTGCACCCCATCGCCCATATGGCAGATGTGATGTGGAGGTTCGCGCTACACCCGACACTGACCGAGGCTCAAGCGACACTCATCCTGAGCGCGGTGCGCGGCAAGGCGAGCACGGCAGAGAGTTTCTATCACTTCAATGAGGGCGATAGGCTGGCCAGACCGATTGCGATTCTGTTGCGCCGCGGCGCACTGTCTAGCAGTGCATGGTTAAACTGGCTGGCAAGCTTTGACTCACCAAACTCGCTTAGCACTTGGTCCGCGGCCTTGGGTAGTGCGGCTGGCCTGAACGAGCTACACAACAGTAAGTTATTTATTCGCGCGCTTAGCGATCAACTGCGAGGAGTTGAGCTGGACCGCCCCGTGCAAGAAAAGTTGGAAGAATTGGTAGCCCAGTTCACCGACCTCGTCTAGGCATAAGCAGCACTCAAGTCGACGCCAGAAGCTCCTGCACCAACTCTGGGGGGCGACATAGCCGCGCGCCGCGGTCTGTCACGACGATGGGCCGGTTGAGCAGTATCGGATTGGCGATGATCGCATCGAGCAGGGCATCATCGCCGATTCTCTCATCCGCTAAGCCAAGGCTCTTATAAGCCTCTTCGCCACTACGCAAGGCGTCGCGCACGCTAAGCCCTGTAGCCGCTATCGTGTCACGCAGGGCCACTTTGCTCAGGGGAGTGTTTACGTAGTCGATGATGTCGGGCTCTATGCCCGCCTCACGCAGCAGCGCGAGGGTCGCGCGGGACTTACTGCAGCGCGGGTTGTGGTAGATCTGGGGATTCATGTACTTCTCTCATTCCGGGTTAGGCTACTGGGCGAGCAACAATTATAGCTGCGCCGCACGCCCTGTGTCTGTGCCGCGATTGCATAGTTGACGGAACTGCGCCTCTAGCTAGCGCATATCGATTCCACTTGATACCCAATCTATATGGCGGAACAATGGCCTCACGATGAAATTAATCAATATTTCGATGCCAATTGAGCCAAGATAGGGGAAACAGAACTCGAGTATCGTTTCAGATTCAATAAACGTTTCTCTCGACTATTTTTTCTCACCTCGTGAGGTATATGCGCACCGGCTGACAAACGCGGCACGCATCGAGCACGTGCTCTCAGAGTACAACAACTAATTTCTAGGAGGGCGAAGATGCAATGGAAAAAAGGCCGCGGACACCTCGGTGTGTTCGCACCACTTCTAGGGTCTTGGTTAAGCGAATCCGACTCTCCTAGGGGCCCCGTTAAGGTAGCGCGCACCTTTAGCAAGACCCTGGGCGGAAAATTCATAGAGCTGCAGGCGTCTTGGCAATTCGATGAGTCGCATTACGACGAGTTGGCATTGTTCGGTGTGGGCGATGACAAGAAACTCAACTTCTGGTCCTTCACCTCCGATGGCAAACGCTCGACGGGCGTGCTCGTGGAGGCGAGCGACATCCACCCTGCCGCACTCGCCTTTCAAGCCGCCATGCCTGCGGGAGTTGCCCGCCAAGTGTATTGGCCCGACCCAGAAGAGGGGTTTCGCTGGGCAGTAGAGTCGCGCACCCAAAAGGGCTGGAATCGCTTCGTGGAGCACCACTACCGCCATTGCTGAACTGCGCGTTTCGATCAAAGGGGTCAGAGTAACTTGATCTTCAAGTTACTCTGACCCCTTTGATCTAACTCTGCCCCCTTTGTATTAGGGGCAGACCTTCCACAACATTGTTTCAGGCCGGTGAATAGATGACTGATGCTATAGATTATCAAGAAATATTTCGTGAGATCGTGTCCGAGTTTGATCGCGCCGATAACTGTGGTGAGGTCGCGGCATACATTCCGCAACTAGGCAAAGTTGACCCGCGAAAATTGGGGATACATCTTACGACCGTAGACCAAACTCACCATAGCTTTGGCGACTCAGATGAGAAATTTTCGATCCAAAGTATCGCGAAGGTCTTGTCACTCACCTTAGCCCTAAAGATTCTAGGCAAGGATATCTGGACCCGAGTTGGGGTTGAGCCATCCGGTTCCGCGTTCAATTCACTAGTACAGCTAGAGTATGAAAAAGGCATCCCGCGAAACCCCTTCATCAACGCTGGCGCCATTGTTGTTTGTGATATTTTGGTGAGCTGCCTAAACAATCCAAAGATTGAATTACTTCAGTTCATTAGGGAAGCATCGGGAATTCCCACTATCGACTACTGCTCGAAGGTAGCCGAATCGGAGAAACGAATGGGCTTTCGAAACATTGCCCTCGTTAATTTCATGAAAGATTTTGGCAATATCCACAACGATGCAGAAGTAGTTTTGGATCTGTATTTCCATCTATGCTCGATAGAGATGAGCTGTAGAGAATTGGCTCAAGCCTTCTTATTCCTAGCCGCAGACGGTATAAATCCAATGACTAAGATGGTGGTTATCAATCCACAGCGCAGCAAACGAATCAATTCACTCATGCTGATGTGCGGATTCTACGACGAGGCAGGTGAGTTTGCCTTCAGAGTCGGTTTGCCCGGCAAAAGCGGTGTAGGCGGAGGTATTGTGGCGGTACATCCAGGAAAATTCTGCATCGCGGTGTGGAGCCCAAAACTAAACAAGAACGGGAATTCCTATAAAGGCATGAAAGTTTTAGAGGAAGTCACAACTAAAACCAAATTCTCCATCTTCTGACGCTATTCAACATAGTTGAAGTCCGCTGGTCCGGCGCGGCGTACTAGAATCACGACATCCCCACCCAGTGGAACGTCCCAAGAGTGCGGCATGCTGGCTGGAATTACGATGTAACTTCCAGTGCTGACCAGTTGCGTGCTATCGCCTAACTCAAGAGTGACGGCACCGCTGACCACTACCACGAACTCATCGTAGCTATGCCAGTGCAGATCGAAGTGTGACCCAGCAGGGAACATGGCGTAATAGGTAATGCCACCGGTCACCGGGTCTACGCCTTGCTGCGCCGTGCGCACCCCTACGGGAGATCCATTACCACCTCCGGGAGGCCCCCAGTTGACCTCATCGAGGTCCACCACATAGGGCGCGGTTGAAGGCTGCGCGAGTGCGCTAAATCCCGCTGCGAGTGGACCGAACGCCAGCAGCGTGATCCACAAAATACGCCAGTCATTGTGTAGCTTACCGAGTGTGTTCATCAGATGTGGACCTTTTGTTAGCTGAGTCGATAACGATCGCAGGGATCAAAGGGGGCGATCAAAAGGGGTCAGAGTGATCAAAGGGGGCGATCAAAGGGGTCAGAGTAACTTGAAAATCAAGTTACTCTGAGGTTCCCC